>JBBQWP010000014.1:0-136368 GCA_038210455.1 Pyrinomonadales bacterium
TTGCTCCTGGATGCAGCTCTTAAATCAACTACATCTTATCGAACCAACCTGACATTCAGCATACGTGTCTCCAAATTCTGTCTTACATTTGCTGTACAGCCACGCGCTGGTGGAGTAAACTCTGCGCAAGCTTACAACCAAAATTCAAGATGTCCTTGTCGGGAGATAGCGATGCCAGATCTTGAAATCACCTGCACCGAATGCGGAAATGCCTTCCCCTTTGGTGAACGAGAACAGGAATACTATCGCGAGCGCAACCTGAGCCATCCGAAGCGCTGCAAACCCTGTCGCGATGAGCGCCGCGCCAACTTTGGACCGCGCCAGGGAACGGGAGGCGCGGAACGCGAAAAATTTGAGATTATCTGCGATCAGTGCGGCAAGCCGGACAGCGTGCCCTTCAAACCTGCGCCGGGCCGGGAGGTGCTCTGTAGTTATTGTTTCAGTGCGAGCCGGGCGCAGAACCGTGGGGCGTAAGAAGGCAGCGCAGGAACTTGCCTATTTAACGATTCAGGCAGCGGCTGTAATGATCACCGCCTGAATCCCCAGCAGCTCGGAAAAATCTTTCGTATAGATCGCGTCGATTTTGCGAGCGTTTCCCACGCATTCAACTAACTCGTCGGTCGAAACAAAACCGTCGCTGACCGCTTCGATCGCCCACAGTGGTAGATGGGCAGCGGTGTGCAGCAGGTCTTCGATCAATCCCAGGTATTGTTCTTTGGTTTCGACGTAAGCATCCAGTTTTCCGGTGCGGTCCTTGGCCAACTCACTCCAGAAAGTCTTGCCCATTCGCATCCATTCTTCGCGCCAGGTCAGAACCCTCGCGTTGCGGCTGTCGCTGGCGCGCGTGGGGCGGGGAAGTCTTAAGAACAGAAGGTCTGTGTCCTGAGTCTCGGCGAGAAAACTTCGGGCCGACTGGTTCGAGCTGGTGTTCCGGCGCTGATTATTAAATAGCGGCAGGGAGGTGTGCCAGACGCGCCGAAAGACGTTTGACAGTGATAGCGGTTGCCGCAGGTCGCGCGTATCGAGGTTGAACGAGAAGACATAATCGCCCACTGCCATGCCGAGGGCCAGCGCCAGCGCGCGCTTGTGAGGCGAGGTCAACCGATCGGCATTCGCGCGCACATTGTCGAACCACCAGGCATCCGTTTCATTGAACCAGGTCAACAACGTCGGGTTGCGAAAATAGCTCCGGGGCACATAGGCGTCATCCAGGAGCGCGCCAAGATCCTGCTCAGTCAGAGTTTCAGAATTGTTTTCGACGAAGGCCTGTGACTTGGTCCAGGCCCATTGCGCCGGGTCGTTGGCAGCGACGCGAGCGTTCCAACGCTTTAGATAGAGCCCGAGGTTTGGCTCACCCGCCAGAGGCAGAGCCACCGAACGAAACTTCAAACGGCGAAGCACGCTCAGCTCAAACCCGAGCCAACCAATACTGCCCGCATTCAGACCATTTTGTGTTTGCATGAGCTATCAGTACCACCTGCGGTAGCGGGCGGGCCCAGAAAAGTTAATCCACGCGAATCAGCGAATGAAGACAGGCCCACCCGCTACCGCAGGTGGTACTGACCTATAGTTCCGAGCCCAGTTGCTCCAGGCGAGCCATCATTTCGTCGGCGATGGCTGGCATGTCTGGTTTTGCTTCGGGCTCCTGGGCATAACCCTTGAGCTCCTTGAAAGGCTCAAGCGACAACAGCGCGCGTACGACGCGCGGATCGAATTCCAGCCCCGTCCATTCGAGCAGGTTTTCGCGCGCTTGTCCTTCAGTGAAGGCGGTGCGAAACGGGCGGGCATCCGTCAAAGATGCATAGGCGTCGGCGACCCGCAGGATGCGCGCGCCCAGCGGAATCTGTTCAAAGCGCAATCCATCGGGATAACCATTGCCATTCCACCACTCATGATGCCAACGCACCAGCAGTTGCGCGCCGCGGTCCGCGCCGGCAGTCGCCGCTTCACGTTCTCCAATCAAGGGATGACGAGCCAGGTCGATCCTTTCATCGTCACTCAAAGCCCCGGCCCGCCTGATATAGTCGCGGTTCATTACGACCTCGCCCAGATCGTGAGCCAGTGCTGCAATGCGGAGCGAGAAACGATCGCGTGACCCCAGGTTGAACGATCTGCCAATCTGGTCGGCAATCACCGCGATTCTGCTCGCATGCGGATTCGCATAACCTTCAAACTCGTCCGCGCTCGAGCCCAGATCCCTGAAGACTTCGATCGCGGTAAGCTGGTCGCTTTCGATCACATCGATTGGCATAAAGATCTAAATAGATTGATTTCAGATTCAGTTTTTGTGGATCTTGCTCCTAAACGTTTGGAGCAGTGAGCGCGCTGCTTCGTTTTTCGGATCGATAGCCAAAGCACGCTCTAGCTCGCCCTCGGCCCGTTTTTGTAATCCTATTTGCTTATACAATTCAGCCAGCATAACGCGGTACGTGGGGTTGTCAGGCTCGAGGGCCAGCGCCGCCTGCAACTCCGTCTCGGCAATCCGCCGGGTGTTAGATTGTTGGATCAGCGCATGACCATAGTGCGCGCGATAGCGGGCCTCCCGCGGCGATAGCATTGCGGCTTCGGCCAGAAAGCGCACTGCTTCGTCGCGTCGATTTTGTTTGAGCGCAACCAGACCGTATTGGAAACTATTTTCAGCGCGTTCCGCATCCGCTCGCCGCGGCGATTGCTCCGCGCCATTTACTTTCTTCGCTTCGTGTGCCGGCTTGGGCGAGCCGGTTGTGATTGGCTTCGAGGATCGCTTGGCATCGTAATCGGCGCGCACCGATTGATCACTCAAAGTCTCGTAAGCATGGGCAATTTGCGCAAACGCTGATTCGATCCTGCTGCGTAGCTGGGGCTCAGATTGATGAAAACGATCGGGATGAAACCGGCGAGCCAGGGCGTGGTAAGCGTCCTTGATCCCATCGGTCGTCGCCAGTCGCGCTACGTCAAGCACTTCATAGTGATCCGTGGCGTTTTTAAGTCGCGCAAACAGAGCGTCAACGTCGTCGAGTTCATCAACCTTGAGGACATCGGCGGCGCGGCTCGGGACACTCCGCGGCGACGGGGCGGATATCGCCGAAGCGTTTATGCTCAAGGCGACCGGCCAATCGTCGCGCTGCAAGAAACCCGATAACGATAAGGCATAGAGTGCTCGATAGGTCTCCTCTTCGCCCGCGATGCCGAGTGCCGCCAGCTCCCTCAAGGTTATCGAATTCGTTGCGCGTGAAAGGACCAGGGCTTCGGCCGGTAGCAGATTTGTCGCAGAGTCAATGCCGGCGTTCAAATAGGTTCCGCCGTTTCGCTCCACGCGCGAAGCGACAAAGCTTGCGGGCAAATGACGCGCGCACTCAAGCAGTAAACGATTTACGTTGAGCTGAACGCGAATCTCATCGGCCAGCCGGACTCGCTGATCAAATTCCCAGGTGCCGTCGATCCACAACAGCGCGACCCGCAACACATCCCCAACCTGATTGGCGCGAATTGCGTCCAGCGTCTGTGGTTTCAATACGCCCTTCTGAATCATCGCGGCGGCCAGCTCGTCGTCCGAAGCATTAGCAGGGAACTCAGCGACGTGCGCGTTAGTTAATCCGTTGCGCTTTACAACTTCGCGCAGGCGGTGCGCGCGCAGATTCGAGGTGGCAAAAACGAGTTGTCCGTTTTCGACATAGATCGCTGCTCTGGCGCGTTCCCGCGCGAGGCGCAAAACGCCCGTCAATCCAGCCGCGACGATCTCGCGAATCAGTTCAGCCAGAGGATGTTCGACCAGGTTTCCTTGCATGCGCAGTTCAGCAATCCGCTTCAGTCGAGCGCAGGGCAACCTGCGTTTCGCCGGAATCCTCGGCGAGCCGATTCCTGATTTGAATCATAGCGCACGCCAGTAGGGCGGCGAAAGCGAGGAGAGATTTAGTGCCCGATCTGTCTTCGCTCAGTTCGGAAGCTGGCCCGTACCTAATTGACAAGCTAACCAACCGCCAGTAACATCCGCGGACAAACGATTGGAGACATCAACTAATGTTCAGACACTTAAGCAAACGAAAAGTTCTACTCTTTGTTCTTTGTTGCGCGGCTGTGGGGGCGTTGACTCTGCCCGCCACGACCATCACCAGCGCGGACGAGTTTAGCGGACGCGAGATCTTGACCGTGTCGCGCATTGCTCAGGGAGGCGCTGAGTACATCGGCCTGCAGCACGTGACGATCAAGGCCAACGGCTTTGTAAACGCGGCTGCCTTCGCCGGTATGGGAGCCAATCCGTTGGCCGGCGCCGTCGAGGTCAAACTCAACATCACGGATTATCAGGACAAATCCATGCGCCGCCGCCTGGATGTCTCGCCCACCGGAGGAATGATGGCTGGTGGGCCGACGTTTCTGGTGTACACGGGCAGTGAAGGCGGCGGGATGTTCGCAGGCAATCAGTTTCGCGTGAGTGAGGTGGCTGCGTCGCGTCATTGGGCCATGATGGGCTTTGACACGCTCAATCGCGCGATCGAGGGTCAACTCGTCACTGCTCGGCAAAAGGATGAAGGCAACGATTATGTGGTCGAGGTCAAGTTCAACGCGCAGGACACGGTTCGCTACTGGATTAACAGGCAGACCTTTCTCATCGACAAGATCACCACGCGCTACAACAGTAAGGTTTTGATAGAAGAGGACCGCAATGATTACCGCAAGGTAAGCTGCATGATGCTGCCCTTCCACGTAGTCACCAGACTGGCAGGACAGCGTCTCGCGGATCTCTCGATTGACAGCTACGACGCTGTCACGGATGTACCGGCAGCGCGCTTTACCATGACCGCCACGCCATAGACGCTGCGACAGACTTTTGAAAGAGGCGGCGCGATCATTGCTGGTCGCGCCGCTTCTTTTTCGGGAAACGAAGCAGAAGTGCGAAAATTTTCGTGCGACTGAACCCTTGACACTAGGCCTTGGGATGGGCCTTGTCGTAGACCTCGATCAGCTTTTCCATTGAAACGTGAGTGTAGATTTGCGTTGTGGAAAGACGCGCGTGTCCGAGCAGTTCCTGAATGTCGCGCAGGTCGGCGCCACTGTCCAGCAGGTGCGTGGCGAACGAATGGCGCAGGGCGTGCGGACTGATGTCGTGGATGCCCGCGCAGAGGCGAATGTATTTTTCCACCAGACGCCCGACTGAGCGCGTCGTTATGCGAGTACCCTGGTAATTCAGAATCAATGGTTGCGCGTCGCGCTTCGTGGCCGGAGCATTCATCAGGAAACTCTCGCGCACGTCGAGGTAGTTCTTTAAGGCCTTCGCCGCCGGATCGCCAAACGGCACGATGCGTTCCTTGCGACGCTTGCCGAAGACGCGCAGCAGTTTGCTCTTAGAGTCGATGTCGCGCAGATTGAGCTGGACCAGTTCCGAAACGCGCACGCCGGTCGCATAAAGCAGTTCGAGGATGGCCCGGTCACGTTTACCAAAATCTGTCTCGGTGTCCGGGGTTTCAATGAAGCGCACGGCGTCTTCGATGGAGAGATGGACCGGCAGCTTTTTTTCTTTGCGCGGAGTCGCAACCAGCTTGGCCGGATTCAATTCGACGACGCCTTCACGAACCAGAAACTGAAAGAAGGTGCGTAACGCGGCGAGCTTTCTGGCGATCGACGTCTTCTTCTTGTTATCTGTGTGCAGAGTGGCGAGCCACTCTCGAATCGTCAAATGATCGATTTGATTTAGGTTCGGCTCGTCTTGCCTGGGAAGTGCAGAATGCTTAGCGGCAGTCTTGACGTTTGGATCCTTTTCGACTGGCGCCAGGTGCTCAAAGAACTGGAGCAGATCGCTCTCGTAATTGCGCAGAGTGTGCGCGCTCACATTGCGTTCGTAGCGCAGATGGTCGAGGAATTGAGTGAGAAGTTGATCGAGCACGGCGTAAGGTTACCACGCTTTGGATTTAGACAGGTGCAGATACGGAACCGCTTGCAGGAGCAAGCGGGTATGACTCGAAAATGGTACCCACTCGCTACCGCGAGCGGTTCTGCACCACTACACCCGATCGCGATTCTTAACCACAAAACCTTTTCGCGCGCGCACACGCGCATTGGGCTTGGTCTTTACCTTGATCGCGATGAGGTGATATTTGCCGTCTCGCTTATCTTGAGCGGGGTAATAGCTTAGGATGTATTGCTGGGCCAGGTCGGCGGAGATTTGAGCAAACGCATCGTCAAGGTCGTCGGCTGATTTGGGAATGTAGACAGCGCCGCCGGTCTGGGAGCTGAATTCCTGCATGCGTCGTTCGGCGGCCAGCGCCCGCACGTTCGCGTTTTCATAGAGGCCGGTCTGCACCACATAAATCTGGCAATCGTCGGAGAGTGCGCGCTGAAGGGTCATGTCGAAATCCGCTCGGCTGGTGGTGTCAACGCCGTCGGAAACAATCACGATTACCCGGCGTCCCACGTAAGGGCGGAGGTATTTGCCGGCCTCAATGATTGCATCGAATAGCGACGTTGCCCCTTCGGGTTTTCCAAAACCTTCGATCGTCAATTGCAGCCGCCGCGCGTCATTCGTCAGTGGCTCGGCCAGAGTGACGTCGGTCGAGACCGAAAACACGGCCGCCTGATCAACGGGTCGCAATACGTTGCGAAAGAATTTGACGGCGGCGCGTTTCTCGAAGTCGCGTGATTCGCTCAGACTGCCGCTGTTATCAAACAACATCGCCATACGCACGGGCGTTTCAGCGCGGCTGATTTCGCTAATCGTATTGGGCTGACCGTCGACGCGCAGTTCAAAGTCTTCGAGTTTGAGATTCGTTACCGCGATCCCACGGCTGTCTACGACTGTGGCTGGCACGGCCACCAGATTCGAGGTCACGAGCACGACATCATCGGCTGCGTCGTTCGTATCACTTTGGTTTGCGTTTGACTTAGTTGAAGCCTGAGTCGGCTTTTGTTGGTTCGCTGGCTTTGAGATTTGGCGCGGGCGTGTATTGCTGTTAGATGAGTTGTCTGGCTTTTGCCGGCCTGATTGTGAATGTGTGACTAAGGGTGAAGTGACGATTAAGAACGAAAACACGATTAATGTGAGAACAGCCAGACTGCGCCTTACGCGTTCAACTTGGGTGGAGCCAAAAAGGAACCGATCAATGAGCCATCGAAGATGGCGGCAGAAAATAGCCCCGGGCGTAAGCCCGGGGTCCACGATCTTTTTTGGTTTAAGCAGCTCCGAAGGGGCGGCAGATTCTTCCGTCGCTCTCTTCGAGGGCTTATATCCATTAGCTTTGCTATACCCCTGGCTTACGCCCGGGGCTACCAATATGACGCCCGCTCCCGCGGGCTCGTTGAGTGTTTCAACTCCGGCAGTGTCGTTAGTGAGGAATTGATCTGGGATCATCGTTTCATCCGACGGTGAGTCGTTTAGCCGAAAGACCGGAGCATCGCTGGCGTCATCAATCATGTGGTGGCCGTTAGAACTGGTTCGCGTGATTTCCAAACTGTTTGCAGCCACTGGTCCCACTCTCCCAAAGCCAGCTTAACTTGAAGCAAATGCCGGTCGCGTTTGCGGCGCACACCCCGTGTCTCTTCAGCCGTAAGCGGCTCGAGCAGCGCGAACGTAATATTGACCGGTTGGTAATTCTTCGTTTCGGCACTCGAAACATATCGCGCCAGCGCGCCAATTGCACTACGCGGCGGCGCCAGCAAAAGTTCTTCGCCCCGCAAATGGCGCACGGCGTTGTTGCCGGCCAGCCAACCCATCGCTACCGATTCGACGTATCCTTCGACGCCCGTAATCTGTCCGGCGAAGAAAAGGTTTGAGGCGGTACGCATCTGCATGGTTGCCGCGAGCACGCGCGGCGCGTTGATATAAGTGTTTCGATGAATCTGGCCGAACTGCAGAAACTCTGCCTGCTCGAGGCCCGGGATCAAGCGCAGCACGCGCGCCTGCTCGCCATAACGGAGGTGATTTTGGAAGCCGACCATGCTGTACGCATCCGCCATCAGATTTTCCTGCCGCAGTTGGACGGCTGCGTAAGGCTCGCGGCCGGTCCCCGGATCGACCAGACCGACCGGTTTCATTGGGCCATATCGCAAAGTATCTACGCCGCGCCGCGCCAGTTCCTCGATCGGCAGACAAGCTTCAAACCAACGCGTTTCTTCAAAGCGCTGGAGGGGAACGCTGTTGGCTTCGATCAACGCCTGGTAAAAACGCGCGTACTGCTCTTCATCGAACGGGCAATTGAGATAATCATCGCCGCCTTTATCGTAACGGGCGGCGAGAAACGCAATCGATCGGTCAATGGAATCCGCCGCGATGATCGGCGCGATGGCGTCGTAGAAATAGAGTTGATCGTCGCCCGTCAGTTTCATGATCTCGAATGTCAGGGCATCGGAAGTCAGCGGGCCGGTAGCGATGATCGTGACTGCGTCGCGCGGAATGTCGGTGACTTCTTCGCGGACGATTTCAATTTGGGGATGCGATTCGATGTGCTCGGTGATGTATTCGGCAAACTGTTGGCGATCGACTGCCAGGGCGGCTCCGGCGGGCACGCTGGTCGCAGCCGCCGCTTCCATGACCAGCGAATGTCCGCGCCGCAATTCTTCTTTAAGAAGGTGAGAGGCAGAGCCGGCTTCGTCGGATTTCAAAGAGTTCGAACAGACGATTTCGGCGAGCTTGTCGGTGCGATGAGCCGGCGTCTGCTTCACGGGCCGCATTTCATGCAGACGCACGCGCGCGCCGGCCTGGGCCGCTTGCCAGGCAGCTTCGACTCCGGCCAATCCACCGCCAATGACAATGATTTCGTTCATGTGTTGGGAGCGCAGGCATCTTTGCCTGCGGTTCACCGGCATCCATGCCGGTTGTGACCCGCTCGCTACCGCGAGCGGTTCTGTACCTATCGCCGCTTCTTGCGTCGCAGCACTTTCTCGTGCGCTTGTTTCATCACCTCCGCCACTCGTTCGGCTTTGGTCTGGACTTTGTCGGCGCCTGGTTCCGGTTGATTGCCGTGATGCTCGTGCATCTCGCCCTGATGTTTCTGAAAGTCGGCTTCGTTCACTCGCGTTGCTCCGACCTTGAATGTTTCGATGTTGCGTGTTCCGCCCTTCATTACATTTCCTTCCTTGTGTTAGCCGCTTCTGTTGACCGACAAACTTCACAGTTTGTCGCTTCAACTTGATTAGGTATAACCGTCGACAAACTAGAAACAGCCGATCAAGTTGTCAACGTCATGTTTGCTCTGCTCTCGCCTCGTAGAGGCGAAATGTTTATAGACCGGCCTGCCCCTCATGTTCCCGCTCCGGAGGAGCGTAACGTTTCTTTGTGGCGCTCCTCGGGAGCGCAGGAAACAAATCACTGCCGACGCTATAAACATTTGGCTCCTACGGAGCCCAAAGCTCAATCACAAAACTGAAGCCTGTCTCACAACTATTCAATTCGGGCCAATCTGGTTTCCTCGCTATGGGTTTTTTTACAGGACTCTCTCCCGTCTTTGGCACGCCCAACTTATAACTGTCGACATCCGCCGAAAAATGTTTGTAGTCGCTCCACTCTGTTGTCTGGTTAATATCACCGCCGCCAAGCAAAAGCACCTTAACGGACAAATTGATTTGGGCAAAACGCGGCATCCAGATTCCTTCTTTCAGTCGCGTCTGCTCCCAGACTAGCGCGGCGCCGGGCCGGAGCGAAACCAATAAGCCACCGCCTACCTTAAAACCCTCAGCCAGTCGCGCCTCCATCCGGATGACCTGCTTATCCTGAGGATCGATCCAGACAACGCCCACCAGTTTCGAGATCAGACTCTCGATCCGCGTGCTCGGCTTGAAACCAGGCTGGGCGCGGAAGTCGAAGACGATGGTTTCGCGATCCTCGAAACGCTCTCGTCGGGGCGAGATAAATTCACAGTGTCGAAAGAACTGCGAGATTTCTACGTCGTCGTTCTCCGATTGCTGAGCGGCTTTTTTTCGGTCCCGTTCGGCGCGTTGGTCCGCGGCTTTTTTGGCGTCCTTTTCCTTTTCGCGCTCTGCTTTCAGAAACTCTTCCTGGACCCGCTGGTCTTCTTTGGCGGCGCGATCGCCGGAAAGCGTCACGCCGTTTTCGTTCACCAGCTTCATGATTGGCCTGCGATTGAGAATCGGAAATACCTCAAACACCCTGACTGTTTCTTTCTTGACTACGCCTTTGCTGTCGATTTCCTTTTCTGTCTGCTTCCGCATGAACGAGTATTCCGTAAAGCGCTTCTCGAGTTCATCCTGGTTGCCAGAGACCTGGTGCAGCAGATTGACGACATCCACAGCCTCGGCGGCGCGCGGCGGATCAAATACACTGGAAGCTAGGCCAGAGTTGTAACTTGCTCGCTGGAGTTTGACCGTAAGTTCATCCGTGCCGTTCCGGCTGATTTGGAGCGTGTGCGGCTCGATGATATTTCCTTCCCGCCGGTAATCTTCAAAGCGAACGACAAATTGTGGGGCATCGCACTGAATCGCAACGAGTAATTTGCTTGAGACATTGAAGAGGTATCGCAATCGCGCGCCGCCGCGCGACGAGAACTCAACTGTATAGACCGCGCCCGACGGAGAATCATTCAATGATATCACCCGCGCAAGAACGTTGACTTTTTTGTAATCTACCAGATGCGCGGCATCCAATGACGCTTGTAGTTTTGCGGTGGCTGCGTCTGGCCCGGTTAGCGTGCGCAGTTGGCCATCAAGCCCTCGAACCCAGACAGACCTGGGAGTTGCCGCCGAGATGATCTGTCCATTCGGAAACGTAAGTTCCGATCGCTGGGAGGACGGCGCTTTGTATTGTGTTCTCATCAAGCCCATCGATTGGTCGCTTAACTGGGCTGTCCAGTCGTAGGTGGCGTCGCGGATTGAGCTCGCCTGCTTCTTTCCGCCGATGGCCTTGAGATAGTTGTCGACAATTTTTTCCGCAGCCGGCAGTTTCTTTGTGCCGCCTGATTGCGCAAGCGCCGGCTGACTAACGGCAGCGACGAAACAGAGGACTAAGAGAAAGACCCACGCCCATCGCCTAAGAAATTGTTCTGCTAGTCTCATTTGAGAGATCTCGCGGGGCCGTAGCCCGACCGTCAGGCAGGGCGTTCACCTGGCGACGCCCTCCCTCACGGTCGGGCTACTGCCACTGGCTGTTTTCTTTCGGTCGTCTCCCACTTTGCTTGAGTCCGCCTGATGGACAAAACGATCCACGAAGTTACACGAAGGCGCACGAACAAGTCAGCTCTGCTTCGTGTCGCTTCGTGGATCGCTTTTACATGACAAGGAATCGCTCAAACCAGGATACCGCTTTTTTTCAACCTGCTTGACAGCGCAAACGACGCGTTCGTATAGTTCCGAAAGCTCAATCAAGCCGGCTTAGCTCAGTTGGTAGAGCGTTCGATTCGTAATCGAAAGGTCGTCGGTTCAACTCCGATAGCCGGCTCCATACAATCTATACTCCGACTACCCATATCGCAAAGATGAGGCCGAAAGCCTCCAAGTGTCCTCAGTTGCGCTCCCGATTCTCCTCGATCTGTCGAATAGGTAAGAAGCCGCGCGGGCGCTTTGTACGCTAACGCACAGACGGAAAACCCTCGGCTGGTTTAAGTTCTCCTCGCCACCCCAAAATTTTAGTCTAGACGCAGTTAAAACAAGGTGAGGCTTTGCGACCTGCTTAGCCCTTATCTAGTTCGCCCTTAGTTCCGAATTACTCTCACACAGAGAGTTCAACGAACCTCGCCCACAGGACAGCGCAAGTGGAGTCCATCAGGTATTCCATGGAGCTTTCAATAGCTTTAGCACTCCTAAGAACCGCGTGGAGGTATTCGCATGTCCCAATATTCACCGTCTCCGCAGGCGCCCAACTACAGATTTGGACGCGCGCAATCGGATACTGAAAATCCAGTGGTACTCGTGGTTGACGATCGGCCGGATGCCCGGTCAGAGTTGACTGAGATCCTGGAGCTAAATGGGTACCGGGTAATTGAAACGGACAATGGGTTGGATGCCGTCAAGAGGGCGCTCTATCTCCATCCAGATCTTCTGCTGGTGGATCTGAATGTGCCGCTGCTTTATGAATTGATGGCCGCGCGGCAAATCGTCAAGAACGCGCGGTTAGGAGGCTTGCCGGTGGTCATCGCCAGTCATGAAGACGCGTTCGACGCGAGCGCCATTATGGAGCTGGGCGTCCGCCGCAATGAATATGTGACCAGGCTCTCGGACTATCAGCAATTGGAATGCTTACTGGAATACTTGCTGACTGAAAGACCGCGGGTAGCTTAATCTCTCACTCCATTCCCTGAACCCTGATGATTTCGGAATGGTCTCTGCCGTACGTCGCTAACTATCAAGGTGGTTTCTCCCGGCGTGGGTTGAAACAATATCCTGATCGTGCGCGTATGCAGTCCGATCAAACCTTCGATTGGCTGGGCCGATCACAGCTCGCGAGATAGAATGGCGAACGCTCTTGTCTCAATCGCGCGCAGATCGAATTCTTCAGGAGAGAAAAAATGTCAACCAGTAGAAGGACCCTTTCTCAAGCTTTCAGCCCTGATGGGTGGAAGTGTCGGCTTAGGGTTAATGAATGGCGCTTCGGCTTTTTCAGAACCCGGTAAGGGGACAGTTGGATCAACCGGTCAGGGCGCAAAGCCTTTGCGGATTCTGATCCTCGGCGGCACCGGGTTTACTGGTCCCCATCAGGTGCGTTATGCGATCAGCCGCGGACATAAGGTGACGGTCTTCAACCGCGGCAAGACCCATCCGGGCGAACTTCCTAAAGAAGCCGAACAGTTAATCGGCGATCGTAATGGTCAACTCGACGCTCTTAAGGGCAGGACCTGGGATGTCGTGATCGATGTCCCCACAACCCTGCCGGTTTGGGTGCGCGATGCGGCGGCAGTCTTAAAAGGAAATGTAGATCGCTACATCTTCATTTCGACGATCTCGGTTTACTCGGACAACAGCAAGCCGGGCATGGATGAGACTGGACCGCTGGCCAAATATTCCGGCGCGGATCCAATGAAAGAGACTCTGGCAACTTTGAATGCTTCGAATTACGCGCTGTACGGACCACTCAAAGTGCAATCCGAACAGGAAGCGGAGAAGTGGTTTCCCGGGAAGGCCCTGATTGTTCGCCCCGGCCTAATCGTCGGGCCGGGCGATGAGACGGATCGGTTTACCTACTGGCCCGTGCGCGTCGATCGTGGCGGCGAAGTGCTCGCTCCCGGCGAACCCACCGACACGGTTCAGTTCATCGACGCGCGCGACCTGGCTGAATGGATCATCCGCAGCGCCGAGCAGGGAACTACGGGAACCTTCAATGCGACTGGTCCGAAAGTAACTCTGACGATCGGGGAAATGCTGGACGAGATTAAGAAAGCAACGAAGTCCAAGGCGAAGTTTACCTGGGTCGATGCGGACTTTCTGGCTGCCCAACACGTTTCGCCATGGTCAGATATGCCGGTGTGGGTCGCGCCGCGTGGGGCACAGACTGGGTTTACCAAAATCAGCAACAAAAAGGCGGTGAGTAAGGGACTGACATTCCGATCCGTCGGCGACACCACGCAAGTTACGCTCGAGTGGTTTAGAAAGCAGCCCTCCGAACGACAAGCGGCTTTGCGAAAAGGTATTAAGCCGGCGCGCGAAGTTGAAGTTCTGGCGGCGTGGCACGCTAGCAAGAAGTAGATGGGCGAGGGTCAAGTCAAGCGCTCTTTAAGAGACGTCGACCGTAGATGTTTGGATTTCCTCTCAGAGGCCTGGCTCCGTAGGAGCCAAATGTTTATAGCTCCAGCGCCGTGATTCGCTTCCGCGCTCCGTAGGAGCGCAACATACAATCGTTGCGCTCCTACGGAGCAGGCTCTTGTCTCAAGACGGGGCTATAAACACTTCGCCTCTACGAGGCGAAGAAACGAGTTACTTGAACGGAGAGATTCAACAGAAACCAGGCCCTTTCTTGCGGCTTCTTCGCAAGGCCGTCGATGTAAAGGCCGCAGAAGTCCGGGCGCTCGCGCTGGGCTTCATCTATTACTTCCTCATTCTTTCCAGCTATTACGTCATTCGCCCGATCCGTGATGAATTCGGAGCGGCCGGCGGCGTCGAGAATTTGCCATGGATGTTCACCGGTACGCTCGTCACAATGTTGGTTGCGAACAGTTTGTTCGCAGCTTTGGTCGCAAGGTTTTCTTGCCGGCGGTTTATACCCATCGCCTATCGATTCCTGATTGCTAATCTACTCTTATTCTTTGTGCTCCTCTTGACGATCTCCAAAGTTAATCAGGTGTGGGTCGGCCGCGCTTTTTTTGTCTGGACGAGTGTCTTCAATCTGTTTGTGATATCGGTGTTCTGGGCTTTCATGGTGGATGTCTTTAACACCGACCAGGGAAAGCGCTTGTTTGGTTTTATCAGCGTTGGGGGAACGCTGGGCGCGATCGTGGGCGCTGCCATCACTGCTAGTCTCGTACAAAGGGTCGGCACCCTCACGCTACTGCTCGTTTCGGCAGCGTTGGTTGAACTGAGCGCGCAATGCGTGCGGTTTTTTCCAAATACATCTGTTGGCGTGGGCGCGTCTATCAAGAGGAAGACCGCTGAAGAACCCGTCGGCGGAGGGATTTGGACCGGCATCGTGCACAACTTCAGTTCAACTTATCTACTCGGCATCAGCGCCTACATGCTCCTTTATTCGATCACTTCGACGCTGCTGTACTTTCAGCAACAAAGTTTCGCGGTGCGCGCTTTTACGGATCGCGCGGCGCGGACGGCCTTCTTTGCAAAGATCGATTTGCTGGTAAACGTCCTGACGATTCTGGTGCAGATCTTCCTAACTGGCAGACTCTTGAAGTGGTTGGGCGTCGGCGTGACCCTCGCTGTCCTGCCCGCTTTGAGCATTGTCGGATTTACGACCATGGGGATTGCGCCGACGCTCGCGTTGCTGGTGGCTTTTCTGACAGTGCGACGAGCGGGCAACTTTGCCATCGCCCGGCCCGCGCGTGAAACTCTCTTTACTGTCGTCAGCAGGGAGGACAAGTATAAGTCGAAGAACTTTATTGACACCGTCGTCTATCGTACCGGGGACCAGATCGGAGCGTGGACCACTCCCATTTTGGGTTGGCTGGGATTGGGTCTAACCGGAGTCTCGTTTGTCGCGGCGCCGCTCGCTGCCGTTTGGCTCCTGGTTAGCCTCTGGCTGGGCCGAAGGCAAACGGCGATGTCCCGCGAAGCGCCGGCGACTCCCGGCGAGCCGGCTGCAGCATGAGGTCAATCGGCCCGCTACTTACTTCTTTTCCGGAAACAACATCACCTCAACATAGGCGTTCGTGTTGAGATAAGTCTTTGCCGCCTGCTGAATCATCGCCTTGTCGATCTTGTTGATATACTCCGGGATGCGCCAAACAGCGGCTGGATCTTCGCCGAGCCGATACTTGGCGGTGAGCTGAGCCAGTAGATAGTTATTTAGCTTGGTATTGATTTCGAAATCCCTGAGCAGCGTTTCTTTCTCGTCACTTACCTGCTTATCGGTCGGACCCGTACTCTTGAACAGTTCGATCTCCTGAAAAACTCGCTTAATCAGATTCTCGGTGCGATCCGGGGCGCTCCCAAATTCAATATCGATGGAGTACGTGGGCTTGGGAATGTCTTCATAGCTCGGGCTTGCGCTGATGCCGTAGGTGCCGCCCAACTCCTCGCGAATTGTTTCGAGCAATCTCTTTTCCAGCACTTCCGACATCGCCCGGATGGCCAGGCGATGGGTCTGGTCGTACTCAAAGGGTCCGCTAAACACTATCGCCGACTCGCTCTTTGGCTCGATGCCCTTTTCAACTTTCTTCGCGACTATGCCTCTGGGCGTGCGCACGCCCACATCCTTCCAGGTCTCTTTCCGGTGAATTGATGGCAGCGAACCCAGGTAACGTTCCACCAGCGGCTTGATCGTCGCCACCTCAAAGCTGCCGACGAAGACGAACGTAAAGTCACTCGCATCTGCGAAGCGGTCTTTATAGAAAGCGAGCGACTTGTCGAGATTCCACTCGTCCACGGTTGCCGGCGTGGGCAGACGTCTCCTTAGATGGTTCTGGTACAGAATGGTGTTGAGCGCATCGGAAAAAGCAAACTCGGGATCCGCGGTTTGGTTCGTCAGAAAGGCCCTGGCCTGCGCCGCCTGCACACTGAATGCAGTCGTGTCAGCTCTGGGTTGGGTGAATCTCAGATAGATGAGCTGGAACATCGTTTCGAGATCCCTGCGCGAGCTGCCACCGCTCAATCCCTCTTCGAGCTCGCCGATAATTGGATTCGCGTAAGCAACTTTGCCGGTCATGATCTTGCGCAGGTCGATCGCGTTAAATTTTCCTACGCCACCAGCAGATATAAGTTGCGATGCTGAACTGGCCGCGATGTAGTCCTTGTCGCTGGCGAGGGAGGTGCCGCCGGGACTGGTGGCCCGAAACAGAATTTCATCCTCTTTGAATGTGGTCGGCTTCAGCACGACCTTAACGCCGTTTGAGAGTTGCCATTCAGTGATGCCGCTCGCCTCCCTGGTCACGGTGCTGCCGATCGTGCCTGGTGTCGGGGTTGATTCGAGCAACACAGTACTCGCGAGCGTGTCCACGTAAGCCTTCAAATCCCTAGCCGCGACGTCCTTGATCACGGCGGCGAGCTTTGACTCGTCCGGGATTGCCAAGCCGTTTTTGGCTGGGGCCATCAAAAGGACCGTGCGATTGCGATCGGGAAACCAATCTTTGGCGATTTTGTTAATCTCGGCGAGCGTAATTTCTGGCAGGAAACGTTTGTGCAGGGCGTATTCGTCGTCAGGGGTCGGCAGACTCTCGTTTTGGAGGAAGTTCCGGACGTACTCGTTAGCCCGATCGGCGGAAAGAGTGTTCTCCTTTTCCAGAGCCAGCCGTTCATAGCTGCGCAACACATTCGCTTTTTGCCGATCAAATTCAGTCGCCGTGAACCCAAAGCGGGCCACGCGTTCGGCTTCACTGAGCAACACATCCAAAGCGCGTTCGACGTTACCTTCTTTCACTAAAGCGCCGAGGCTCGCCGAGTCCTTTGAGCGAGCGAAAAAACTGCCGCGACCGGCGCCGGCCGCGATGAAGGGTGCATCGGGTTTCTGTGCCAGCTCTGACAAGCGCGCCGAAAGCATGCCGGAAAATAAACGGTCCACGGTTTTCTGACGGTAGACACCGACCGATCCTTCGGGGCGGGCCGGCAAGAGCGTATTAACCTGCACGATTGTCGTGTCGGCTTCTTTGTCGGTGGCGATCGCGTAAGTCGTGTCAGGATGATCAGGGACTTCGTAAGACGGCCGCGGCCGCGGCTTGGCCGCCGCCGGAAGCGATGCAAAATGAGTAGTAATCATTTTCTCAATCGCCGCTTTGTCGAAATCGCCGACCGCGACGACCGCCATCAGATCGGGTCGATACCAATCAGCATAGAACTGCTTCAATCGCTCCTGTTTCCCTCCCTGGATAATTTCGGGCTTACCGATCGGGAGCCGGTCGGCATAGCGAGAGCCTTTGAGCAGGATTGGAAACAACTTGTCGCGCATACGCGCGCTCGCGCCGCGTCCCAGCCGCCATTCTTCCATTACCACCCCACGCTCTTTGTCGATTTCGACCGGATCGAACGAAACGTTGTGCGCCCAGTCTTCCAGAATCAGCAGCGCTCGATCGATCACTTCGGGCTTGTCGGTGGGAACGGTAAGGATGTAGACCGTCTCGTCGAAACTCGTGTAGGCATTGAGATCCGCGCCAAAGCGCATGCCCTGCGATTCGATGAACTGGATTAATTCGTTCTTGGGAAAGTGCTGCGTGCCGTTGAAGGCCATATGCTCGACGAGGTGGGCCAGGCCCTGCTGGTCATCGTCTTCCAGAATCGAGCCGGCCTTGACCACGAGCCTCAGCTCCGCGCGCTTTTCAGGCTTCTTATTATTACGGATGTAGTAGCGCAGCCCGTTCGCGAACTTGCCCATCGTGATTTGCGGATCGACGGGCATTGGCGCCGACAAATCCTGGGGCTGGGCCAGAACCATAGCGGCCTGCTGCGGCGCAACGGCCAGCCATGTGGCCACCACGATGGTTGCGGTCAAGAGCAGTAATTGAGTGCGGGTGCGAACTGTCATCGTTTTTCTCCAAGAGATCTGCACGGGCTTAAGCAGCGTGGTCTTAATGTGAGTACTCCTAACGAGGTAAAGGGGACGGCGCGGCCACTTATAGCACCGCCGCGCAGTTGGAGGCAAACAGAAAGGGCGAGATGGTTTCGACAATCTCATTAGCACCGCACTTCAGTGCGGTGATCACGCAGCAACATTATCGCCCCAACCGTTTCAACGGTTTCTCGCTGAAAACCGTTGAAACGGTTTGCGATCAAAGGACCGTTTGCGATCACCTGGCTAAAGCCAGGTGCTAATGAGATCAGATACACACCTAACCCTTACCCATTCCCATACCCATGCGCCTTCGCCGGCCACGCGATGATGAACAGCAAGGTCCCAATTACCGTCGCGATGATCAATCCCACGAAGCCTGCGTCCCAGCCGTAGCGCTGTACTAACGCACCCAGACCCCAGCCGGAGAGCACCGTGCTCGCATAGCCGAAGATGCTCGTCAATCCGATCGCTGAAGCAGCGGCCCGCTTCGTCGCCAGGTTAGCAGCCGCTACGGCGAGCAGGCACTGCGGCCCATAAACGAAAAATCCGGCCGCGCCGAGGACGCCGGTCGTCAGCACTTCAGAATTCAGCGGCAGCTTCCAGAACGCGAACAGCGCGACTCCCGCAAGCGCCATGTAAACGACGCAAGCGCGCACCGCGCGGCCGCCCAGGAATCGATCGGTGATCCAGCCGCCAAACATAGCGCCCAGAGCGCCGCAGAATTCAAACGCCGCAACCATCCAGCCGGCATGCGTAATCTGCACGTGCTTGAATTCAGTCAAAAGCGTCGGGCCCCAGTCGAGCACCGCATAGCGGACGACATAGACAAAGAAGTTTGCCAGCGAAAGGATCCAGATGTACTTGTTGCGAAAGACGCGTTCGATCACGAAGCGGCGGAACTCTGCGCCTGACTCATGGGTTTGAGAATGACTCTGTGTGCCCTCGACCTCAGGCAAGCCGACCGATGAAGGGGTGTCAGGGAGTGTAAACCAAATGAAGATCACGCAAGCAAAGGCGATCGCGGCCGGAACGAAGAAGGCGAGCCGCCAATTGATTACGACCAGGTAACCGCAGAGAATCACGATCAGGCCGCCGCCGATGGAATGCGAGATATTCCAAATCGACATTCTGCTGGCCAGTTGCTTTGGTGGAAACCAGTACGCCAACAGACGCGCGCACGGTGGAAAGCCCATGCCCTGAAACCAACCGTTCGCCATCCAGATCAACCCGAGCGTTACTACCGCCGAATTGAGACCAAAGAAGACGTTCATCAAAGCGGAAGCTCCCAGGCCGAAGGCCATAAAGGCCCGCGCGTTCGCACGATCGCCAAGAAAGCCGTTGGCGAACTTTGAAACGCCGTAAAGCAATCCATGCAGAGTGAGAAACAAACCCAACTGAGTTTTCTTGAAGCCGAGACTGCTTTGCATCACCGGCATCGCGATGCTGAGGTTCTTGCGCACGAAGTAGAAAGTGGCGTAGCCGATGATTGAACTCAGCAGGACGCGTTTCTGCCAGTAGCGATATTTTCTGGCAACTTCGGCCGGGTCGTTGGATTGAATGGGTAGAGCGGGCGCGGGCGCGAAGATGCCAAGGACTCGCCTGAATGGCGAGCTTGTACCGTTGTTGCCTGGTTCGATTTTGTCGGCCAAGATTTGCTTCCCTCCAGAAACGCGCCGAGTTTATCGCGCACGTTTCGTAACGCAAAGCGATTTCAAAGGAGCATGAAGTCAGTGCCACCTGCGTGAGCGGGTGGGTCCGACACTCAAGCAAGACGATTGCCTTCGTCACCAGCGACGTTGAATGGTTGATCCACCCGCTCACGCAGGTGGTACTGACCTCATCGCGCCAACAGGTTGGAGGCTCTTGATTAATCCCACGTGAGCATTGAGAATGCTTCTCGGCATGGCTCTTAATCCTGATCAACTGGCGCAATACGATCGCGACGGCTACCTCGTACTCGAAAACTTCGTCGACGACGAAGCCTGCGATCAACTGCGCGCCCGAGCCGAACAGCGAGTGCGCGAATTCGATCCGCAGGGCGTTGTCTCGATCTTCTCCACGCACGAACAGACGCGCACCAGCGACGATTATTTTCTTGAGTCAGGAGACAAGATCCGTTTCTTCTTCGAAGAGAACGCGTTTTTACCTGATGGAACTCTGCGTCAGAGCAAAGAGCGATCGATCAATAAGATTGGCCACGCGCTGCACGACCTCGATCCGGTCTTTGATGCTTTTTCGCGCACACCCGAAATCAAGCAACTCGTTTCCGATCTGGGCATCGTCGACCCATTGCTGCTCCAGTCAATGTACATTTTCAAGCAACCGAGGATCGGCGGCGAAGTAACCTGTCATCACGATGCGACCTTTCTTTACACCGAACCTTTGCGTCTGGTCGGGCTGTGGTTCGCTTTGGAAGATGCGACGATTGAGAACGGATGCCTGTGGGCAATTCCCGGTGGACACAAACTGGGATTGAAGTCACGTTTCATGCGGGCCGACGGTGGCGGCACCCGCTTTGAAGTGATCGATGAAACTCCCTGGCCGGAGCAGAAGGTCCAGCCTTTGGAAGTGAAGAAGGGAACTGTGATTGGGCTGCATGGCCTGCTCCCGCACCTCAGCCGCGAAAACCGATCGCCACGTTCGCGTTTCGCATATACGCTGCACGTCATTGATGCGTCGGCAAATTATCCGGCGAGTAATTGGTTGCAGCGATCGGCAGAGATGCCGCTGCGGGGATTCTAGGCTCTTGTCACCGGGGCACTAGCCCGACCGTGAGGGAGGGCTCAGCCTTTAGATCTCGCAATGCGAGCCCTCCCTAACGGTCGGGCTAGTGCCCCGTTTGCATACCTGACCGCCAGCCCTCAAGGCAATTTCAGAATTCAATCGCGATTCCCAGCGCGGGCAGAACAGGCATCGGATCGCCGAAGCGTCGAAGCACCCGGCCAGTTGCGTCGATCCCATCGATTACAGGAAGGCGAAAATTCTTGTGATTCGTTATGTTAAGCAGTTCCGCTGATAGCGTGAGCTTCCACCTTTCAAACAAAAAGGCTTTGTTGGCGCGCAAGTCTACGCGACTGTAGAGGGGCTGCCTGACCAGGTTGCGCTCGCTGGCTAAAAATAAATCAGCTCCCTGCGCGCGAAAGAAACCGGGTAGCGGAAAACCACTTCCGTAACGCCATTGGGTGCTCACATTAAATGTGTGAGTAAACCTGTAGCTGCCATAGGCGCTCAAGGTGTGACGCTGGTCAACGTCGCTCGGGAAACCCAACCCGGTCTGGCTATCCTTGAAGAGCGTGGTTGCATAAGAGTAAGTGACCCAGCCAGAGAGGCGATTGGCGCTGCGTCTTTGAAAAGTGAGTTCGATGCCACGCGCGTGTCCGCTAAGTGAATTGCGGAATGGAAGCCTGGTGAACGTCACCTTGTTCGCTTGCAGTCGCGGCTCGGCCAGACTGAAAAGAAGATCGCGATCTTCCCGGTCATAGATCTCGACCAGCGCGCGGTACCTGCGGCCAAACGTGCGCTCCACGCTCAGGTTGTAATGGGTGGCCCACTCGGCGCGCAGATTCGGGTTGCCACGTTCACCGAAGAGCCGTTCAAAATCAGGGAACTGGGAATACCGGCCGAAGCCCGCTCGCACAGTCCAATCGTCTCCGAGCTTAAGCGCCATCGCTGCCCGAGGCGAAACCAACGTCTGACTTGTCAGTCCGGTATGATCGATTCGCGCGCCACCCGTCAGCGAAAGTCCGTGTCGCTGGTTGGTGTGAGTATCTTGTAGGTAGTAGCTCTCTTCCACGGCCCTTCGATCAAAACTTGCGAAGTTTACTTGCGTCCCCGGGAGAGGAAGCAGGAAAAAGTTAGCAACTTGCCGCGCGCCAAAAGAACGCAGATAAACGCCGCTCTCAATTCGGTCGGATGCACGCACCAGGAAATTGATGTCGCTGCGGGCGCCGAATTGGCTGCGGGACTCGTTGGTGATAGTAAGGGCAGAGCCGTTGGTACTGGTGAAGTGGGTCTGGCTGCCAAAGACCCTCGTCTGCACCAGAACGCGTGCGTTTGGGGTGTAGTTCCAGAAACCGTTCAAGAGCGAGTTTCGAGAGTGAGCATTGAATATCGAATTAGGATCGAATAAATTCGGCACCGCGCTTTCATTGAATTTCAGGCGGCTATAATGGCCGCCTATGCCCATTCGATGCCGCGAAGAAAGATCGAAAACCACCTTGCCTTCGACGTCGCTAAAATCAATATTCCCGGTGTCCGTATTATTGTTGCTCCGGATCTTGTCGATGCCGCGCGACACATAATCAAGCAGGCTGGAGCGGGCCGCGAACAGCCACGATCCTCGTTTGTTTGCCAGCGGTCCGTCCGCGACCCCGGACGTGCCGAATTGCAGACCGGTTGAAAAACGAAACGCCGGTTTGAGCCGATTACCATCCCGAGTGCTGAGATTGAGAACGGCCGCGGTAGCGTCTCCGTACTTCGCCGGAAATGCGCCGGCTAACAAAGACACTTCACTTACCGTATCGGTATTGATGACCGAGATTGTGACTCGCTCTTCTGAGTTGCCTGAAGCGATGTGAAGGAAACTGTCCGTGAGAACACCGTCGACAAAGAACCCCAGGCGCCGGTAGTCAGCGCCCCGCACGGCAAACTCAGCGCGCAGGTCATCATTGTTCGTGACGCCCGGCAGAGCTTGCACCGCGCGCACCGGATCGCTAATCAGCACCTTTGATAGATCCTGCAATTCAGTTTTGTTGAGGGTCTGCTCTGAGGGTGCATTTGTCTCGCTGACAGCATAGGGTTCCGCGGTAACTGTCACCCGTTCCGTTAAACTAGTAGCTTCCTGGTTGAGGGCGATCAGCACTTCAGCCGTGTCAGCTTCTTTCACTATAAGTATTTTCTTGACCAGCCCGTAGCCCACCGTCGTGATGTAGAGACTCAGCTCTCCGGCCGGCACGTTGGTTAGGGTAAACGCGCCCTGGGCGTCCGTCGTGGTGCTCTGAGCTGCGCCGCTCACAATTATTTTGACTTTGGCGATCGGCTCTCCCGACCGCGAGTCGACCACTCGGCCGTGAAATGTCACCGGCCGGTTTTGCGGTGGCTGCGCATTAACCATAGTCGCCTGGCCCCAAACAAGCAGAGCCAGACTCACCAGGACTATCGCACAGCGCTGGGCCGGTCTCGCCGCTCGAAACAGGCGCCGGCCCGCATCGGGTACGGAACCGCTCGCGGTAGCGAGTGGGTAATGCTTCCCTACAGAAACCCGCTTGCTACCGCAAGCCGTTCCGTACCGGTGCCCAAACTGGCGAGGTCGGGGGGACCAATCAGAAGAGGTAAGCAAAGCAGAGGACGAACTACGAGGGATGCTGTTTGATAGAGGCATTTCGGTTTTCTCCTTACGAAGGGTGATTTCTAGTCCAAGCGGGGCTAGAGAAAGGGAGAGATTGTCTTTTCGGGCCAATACTCCTAGACTTTCGGCACTCGGGCGACTATACGAGTAGATGCGCCTTTCGTCTTGTGTGAAGGCTGTTGGTTTAGTGATGGTTTTATGACTGCCCAGAATTCCTCCGTATTCCTGTTCGACGATGTCCGGGTCGAACCCTCAAACTTCCGAGTATTCAAGGCAGGCGATGTCGTTTCTCTCGAGCCGAAAGCGGTCAGCCTTTTGCTTTTCCTTATCGAGAATCGCGGCCGGCTGATCGAGAAGGACGAAATCCTGGATGCGATCTGGAAGGGAACTACGGTAACCGAGAATGCTCTGGCGCGAGAGATTGGGAAGCTGCGCAAGACACTGGGTGACGATCCCAAGGCGGCCCGGTACATCCAGACCGTTCACACGCGCGGGTACCGATTTATTGCCGAGGTGAAGCTGAGCAATGGTGCGACGCTCGCTAGCAGCAAAGAGGAAATCTCCGTTGGCGCGGACGCGGTGAATTCTCAGCCAGCGGACGGGACGTCCGCGCTCCCAGCAATAACTAGTCTGATAACTCTAAGCGAACCCGCAACTGACGTCGCTGCATTCAGTCATAACGCTGGGAGCGCGGCCGTCCCGTCCGCTCTGAGCACCGCTGACATTCAATCTGCACGCGCTAAACCCCGACTCGCTTCGTGGAAAGCGGCGGCACTCAGCAGCACAGTCCTGGTCAGTCTTTTAAGTGGCGGATTACTTTGGCGGCGCCTTGCCCGAGTCGCGCCGTCACCAGGCGCCGTTACTATCTTTTCCGTAGCGGTGCTTCCTTTCAAAATCTCCGGCGGCGGCAAGGATGATGAGAACCTGGGAGTTGAGATCGCGGATGCTTTAACCAACCGGCTCAGTAACAGCAAGAACCTTTCGGTCCGTCCGATTACGACTGTGCTCCACTTTGCCGGCTCGAATCAGGACCCACAGACCGTCGGCAACGCGTTGAAAGTGGATTATGTGCTTTCCGGAGAGATCGATAGAGCGAAGCAGCATGTGACGACGCGGTTGATTAGAGTGCGTGATGGCGCGTCGCTGCTCGCCGGAAACTATGACGAAAAGTTCAAGGACATCTTTCAACTCGAAGACTCGGTTTGCGCGAAGGTCCTCGCTAATCTGCTGGTCACGGTCGATCATGAAGAGACGCAACGCCTCCGCAAGCGCTACACCGATAACGAGCAAGCCTACGAAACCTTCCTGATGGCGCATTACCTCATGAGCAAAGCCACGAAAGAGGATGAATACAAGAGCATCGAACAGTTTCATCAGGCGATCGCTCTGGATCCAAAGTACGCCATGGCTTATGCGGGACTCAGTGATTCTTACATGAGGCTGGGTCGATACGGCGTCGCGCCGGCGGAGTTTCTGCCCCAGAGCAGAGCAGCGGTAATGAAAGCCCTGGAGTTGGACGAAACTGTGGCTTACGCGCATTCGATGCTCGGCAGGATTTCCTATCAATATGATTGGGACTTTGCCCGCGCCGGGCGTGAGTATGCGCGGACGCGCGAACTCGAACCCAGGCTCACGCATGCCTGGTTTGGATCTTACCTTTTGGCGCTCAATCGACTCAGCGAGGCTGAAGCTGAACAGCAGAAATTCGAAGACTTTCTGCCCTATGCGGCCGGCTCGGGCCAGGTTCAGCATTTCTATTTCACCCGGCAGTATGATCGGGCGGTTGATCTGCTTAACCGGAAGTTGGAAGGAATCCCAACCCACGCTCCGTTCCACGAATGGCTCGGCCTGGTGTACGAACAACAGGGTCGTTCGCATGAAGCTATCGAAGAATTTCAAAAGGCCATAAGTCTCTCACACGGGATCGACGGAGTGGGATCGCTCGGCCATGTTTATGCGGTTTTGGGAAGAGTGCGCGAGGCGGAAAACACGATTCGGATGTTGGACGACCTGGCCAAGACCATCTATGTCTCGCCATACCAGAGAGCAGTAGTTTATGCCGGGCTTGGCAAGAAGGATCAGGCGCTCGTGTTTCTCGAGAAGGCTTATGGCGAAAGGTCGTTAACCCCAACGTCGCTACGCTTCGATCCTCGCCTGAACGAGTTGAGAGACGATCCGCGATTCCAGGATTTTGTGAGACGGACGGGGATTCCGTTATGACGCCAGCCGATAGATGACCGGACGATAGGTAGGTTCCGGGATCGGTTTGCCCTCAGCGCGAGCTGTTTCCAACCATAGTTGTCTGGCCGTTTCGACCTCAGCCAACGCGGCAGCGGCAGTATCACCGAATGCCGAACACATTGGAAGATCGGGAATGCCTGCGATGTAGCCCTCGTCCTCTTCGCTAAAGAAAATGTTGATATGGTAATCCTTCATCAGTCTTCCTCCAGCTCAAGGTTGTATTTTTCCACAAGTTTCAAGAACTGACCAACCCTTTGGAGTGCGGTAACCTGTTACCGCTTTCGTAGGGCGCGACTTGTCGCGACCAAGCAAGTTAGGCGGCGACAGGTCGCCGCGTATCAAAGCGCTGACGAGTCAGCGCACTCCAAACTTCGCCTGTCGAGGATCGTCACTCAACCGTCACCGACTTCGCCAGATTCCGCGGCTGATCGACGTCGCAGCCACGACGCACGGCGATGTGGTAGGCGAGCAATTGCAGGGGAATGATAGAAAG
The DNA here is from genome assembly GCA_038210455.1 of Pyrinomonadales bacterium. Lineage (GTDB taxonomy): Bacteria > Acidobacteriota > Blastocatellia > Pyrinomonadales > Pyrinomonadaceae > UBA11740. The sequence goes on from JBBQWP010000014.1 coordinate 26,140, forward strand.
GATTGGCGAGAGCAGGTCGCTTGAAGCCGGAATCTCGATCACGTGATCGGAAACTACCGAAGACATCGTGTCGCCTTCGGTCAGAACGGAAAGGACGATCCCTTCGCGTGCTTTCACTTCCACGATATTCGAGTGAGTTTTTTCATAGCGCAGCTCGGAAGCGCGATTGCCGTCTTCGCGGGTGTTGATGAACATTACCGGAAGCCGCTCGTCGATCAGAGCGTTTGGGCCATGCTTCATCTCACCGGCCGGATAGCCTTCGGCGTGAATGTAGGAAATCTCTTTCAGTTTTAGCGCGCCTTCCAAAGACACGGGAAAATTAATGCCGCGTCCGAGATAGAGAAAGTCCGTACAGCGGAAAAACTCCTTTGATAGCTCTTCGATCGCGTCCGAGTTATTCAGCAAGTGCTCCATTTTTACCGGCAGCTCGGCGAGTTGGTGCGCGTGAGCTTTGCTCTGTTCAGCCGTCAACGTCCCGCGAAGTTGACCGAGATACAAACCCAATAAATAAAGCGCGATCATCTGCGAAGTAAAAGCCTTGGTTGAGGCAACGCCGATCTCCGGCCCGGCGTGAGTGAGAATCGTGCCGTCTGCTTCCCGTGTGATCATTGAGCCTTGAACGTTGCAGATGGAAAGCACTTTTCCGCCACGTTCATTCACTTCGCGCAGGGCGGCGATTGTGTCGGCAGTTTCACCCGACTGAGAGATGACCAGCAGCAGAGTGTTTTCGTCCAGCACCGGATCGCGATAGCGAAATTCAGACGCGTAATCGACCTCGACGCTCATCCGCGCGAGTGCTTCAATCATGTATTTGCCGGCCAGCCCCGCATGCCAGGACGTGCCGCAGGCTGCGATCTTGATCGAGGTAAAACGACGGAAGTCAGCTTCGGTGAGGTTTTTCATCTCGTCAAGAAAGACTCGGCCGGTGTCGAGCGAGATGCGGCCCTCGACAGTTTCGCGAACCGCGCGCGGCTGCTCGTAAATCTCTTTGAGCATGAAGTGCTTGAAGCCGCCCTTCTCAGCCTGAATGGGGTCCCAGGTGATCCTCTGCATTTCCGGCTCGACCTGGGTGCCGGCGAAATCCGTGACGCGCACAGAGTCCCTGGTCATGACGGCAATTTCGCCGTCGCCGAGAAAGAAAACATCGCGCGTGTGTTCCAGGATGGCGGGAATGTCCGAAGCGACAAAGTATTCGCCGTCGCCGACACCAATTACCACCGGCGGGCCCAGGCGGGCTGAGATCACCGTATCGGGTTCATCGGCCGACAACATCGACAGCGCAAAAATCCCCCGCAATTCGCCGACCGTACGGCGCACTGCGCCTTCAAAAGTATTTCCTTCCTTGAGGTGCTCTTCGATCAGGTGCGCTACGATTTCCGTGTCGGTTTCGGTGACGAAGTTGTGGTCCTTCTTTCGCAGATCGGCTTTTAGGTCCAGGTAGTTTTCGATAATGCCGTTGTGCACGACGACGACGCGGCCGGTGCAGTCGCGATGAGGGTGAGCATTCTCTTCGGTCGGACGGCCGTGCGTGGCCCAACGCGTGTGGCCGACGCCGTACGTGCCGTCGAGTGGCTGCTGGCGCAAGACCTCTTCGAGGTTGCGCAGTTTTCCCTCGGCGCGCCGAATCTTGAGGTGATGGCCCTCGTCAACCACGGCTATCCCGGCTGAATCATAGCCGCGGTATTCGAGCTTGCGCAGGCCGTCGATGATCAGCGGCACCACTTGTTTGTTCCCCACGTATCCGACTATTCCACACATAATTTAAAAGTCCGTGTCAGAAGCCCGCGCGTAAGCACGGGCAATATTAGAGTCAGTCGGGTAACGTTATCCGACGCAAATCTCTCCACCAATCGAGTGTTTGCAGGGTGGCCCTCCCTGATGGTCGGGCTTCTGACACACTCGTAGCGCTTTCATGAGTCCGTCTCTTCGTTTAGCTTCTTTTTGATTCTAGCCGGCACCCCCGCCACCAGCGTGTGCGGCGGCACGTCTTCAGTGACTACTGAGCCGGCCGCCGTCACGGCGCCGTCTCCTACCCGCACCGGCGCGACCAGCATTGTATCTGATCCGATTCTGACATTGTCGCCGATTACGGTCGGGTGTTTGTGCTTGCCGTCATAGTTACAGGTGACTGTCCCGGCGCCGATGTTAGTGTTCTCGCCAACGGTGGCATCGCCAAGATAAGTGAGGTGCATCGACTTTGTGCCGCGGCCGATTTGCGACTTCTTGACTTCGACAAAGTTTCCCACCACCGCGCGCTCTTCCATGCGCGCGTTCATACGCAAGTGAGCAAACGGTCCGACGGCGCAATCATCAGCAATCTCGGAATTGACTATGACACAGTGATCTTTGATCGTGACTCGATCGCCCAGACGTGAATTGGTTATGCGCGAGCCCTGCTGGATTTCACACCCTTCACCGATTACTGATTTGCCTTCGATGTGCACGCCGGGATGAATGATGGAATCGCGTCCCACCTGAGCTTCACTACCAATATAAGCGTGCGAAGGATCAATGAAAGTAACTCCGCCATCCAGCATCAGACGCCGAACCGCGTTGCGGCGCAGCAGATTCTCGAACTCGGCCAGTTCGGCCCGGGTGTTCACTCCCGAAACTTCGCGGGCGTCGTGATGTTGATAGACGGTGACTTGCTCTCCGTCATCTCGCAGGATTCCGAGGACATCGGTGAGATAGTATTCGCCCTGGCTGTTTGTCGGACGCACGCGATCGAGCGCCGCGAAGAGCTTTTCGCTGTCAAAGCAATAGATGCCGGCGTTGATTTCCCTGATCTGCCGCTCATCTTCGGTCGCATCCTTTTGCTCGACGATCTTCACGAAGTTGCCGGCTTCGTCACGCACCACGCGGCCGTAGCCGGTTGGATTCTCCAGTCGAACCGAGAGCATCGTGCAGGGCGCTTTCTCGGCGAGATGTTTTTCGATCAGCGTCCGAAGAGTTTCAACGCGAACCAGCGGCACATCGCCGGAAAGAATCAACACCGTCGACTTTGCACCGGTCAGAGAGCCTCGCGCCGCCATGACCGCGTCACCAGTTCCGCGTTGTTCTGATTGAGTGACGAAACCGACCTGACTGCTGCCGAGTTCCTTCTCGACTGCGGCCCGAACATCGTCGGCCTGGTGGCCAACTACCACGAATATTCGGTGCGGTTCCAATAGCGTAGCGGTGCGGCAGACATGTGCGATGATCGGTCGCCCCTGAAGCTGGTGCAGGACCTTGGCCAGACTCGACTTCATGCGCGTGCCGAGGCCGGCAGCAAGTATGAGAAGGTCGAGAGGCGGTGCTGTTTGATCTGGCTGTTCGGTCATTCGAGTTGTCTGGTAATGCCGCTGGTGAACTAGGATTCCATTCCCACGAGATTTTGCGAACCGGCTTTTTCGGCACAGGTCATGACTGCACAAGCCAGACGTTCAGAGTCGTGGCGCACCATTTCCCCTTTGTCGAGTAGATCGGTTCGGACAAATTCAGTCCCTGCGCCGAGGTCAATGTCATCGATTTCGTCTTCTAACCCAACTTGATGCGCGCCATCAGCACGATACACTTCAGCTTGGCCCGGGCTGACCGCGCGGTTGTTGACTAAGACGTAGTCAAAGTTGATCTGCGGCGCGTATTTCTTCACACCTTCCAGATGCCGGCGCACGTCGTAGCCATCTGTCTCGCCCGGCTGCGTCATTAGGTTGGCAATAAACATCTTGGTTGCGTGCGACCTGCTGATGGCTTCGGCCACCCAATCCACGATCAAGTTTGGAATGATACTGGTGTACAAAGATCCAGGCCCGATGGTGATCAAGTCAGCCTCGCGAATCGCAGCCATAGTTTGAGGGAGGGGCAAACAGTGCTCAGGCTCGAGTCGCAAGTTGCGAATCGGCGCGCGCGCCGCGGTAATTTGTGTTTCGCCGTGGACTATGCGCCCGTCCTCCAGCTCGGCGACCAGGCGCACATCGTTGATGGTTGCCGGAAATATGTGGCCTTTGCTGGCCAGCACTTCCGACGACAGCCGCACGGCCTCTACAAAATCCCCGGTTACGTCGGCCAGCGCTGCCAGAAACAAGTTTCCAAAACTGTGGCCGGCCAGGTCGCCCGAGCCGCGAAATCGATAACGAAATAGGCGCGAAAGAAGGGTTGAATCCTCAGACAGCGCAATCATGCAGTTGCGAATGTCTCCGGGCGGCAGGATCTGCAGTTCATCACGGAGCCGTCCCGAACTGCCGCCGTCATCAGAGACTGTGACGATCGCCGACAGCGAATCCAACCACGGGCCATCACCACGCTGGCCAACAAAACGCTTCAGCCCGCTTAGTAAAGTTGATAGACCAGTGCCACCGCCTATAGCGACTAGCTTCAAGCTGCCGTTCCCGTCGTGATTCTGCAAGTATTTGCTCCGGTGTGACCCTGCGGTGATTACTAAGAGGAAATCATACCTGAAAGCTAAATGCTTTCAAAACAGGTTGCACTCAGATTATGACGCAGCATTGTTGCGTTAACGAGAGGGGCGACGGTAAGAGTTAGGCGCGAGCATCAAACACTAATTGATCGAATTCCGGGTCACTGCGCAGGGGATTAAGATCCTGATCGCGCTGCGCGCGGATGCGCAGGGTAGGTTGGAGATCCAGGGCGCGCCGCAGCGAGATCAGTGCGGTGTCGATCGCTCCCAGGCGGGCACGGCTTGCCGCCAGACCGTAATGAATATGAGCCGCCTCAGGTTCGCGTCTAAGCGCGCGCTCAAAGAGTTCCTGCGCGGCGACATACTCGCCCCGGTTCAACTCAATTACGCCACGATCGTAGAGCGAGTCAGCGTCTCTGGGTAAAGCCAGTTCGGTACGCAGACGGGCCTCGGCTACGGCAAGATAAGTGCGCGAGCGAGCGGCCACATCAGAAACCATCGGATATTTCTCGACCAGCGAGCGAAATTGAGTCCGAGCTTCTGCAAAACGACCGCGCGCAAACTCTTTGTGTGCAGCCTCAAAAGCACGAAGGGCGCCGGCTTCGTCGTGGGTAGGCTGGGGCGGCGATGGAGCAGCGACCGGCTTTTTGAATACCACACTTCCTCTGGTCGAAGTTGGCTTAACCTTCGTGCTGGTGCCGACGGTCTTTCTGGGGTGGCTGACAGCAACGTGCCGGGTTGCCTTTGCCGTCTTCATGGATTTGGTCGCAGTCTTGACGCTCGGTCGCTTCGTCGAAGCTGCGGGCGACTTGGTCTTAGGTTTTGCCGCTCGGATCGGTTTGACAGTGCGGACCTTCGCCGCTTTTCTGGCGCGGGCTTTTCCAGCCGGCGAACGTTTGGTGGCCGGCTTGAGACGGGTCGACTTTCCCGCCACGACCCGCTTCCTAGAGGATGATGCCGCGGATGAATGGCGCGACGAAGAGCGGGATGAAAGCTTCTTCACCATCTTGGCCATGGGACTGCTCATGCGCAAAGCCCTCGATTCAAAGACGATTGACCACAAAGATCGCCGCAAAAAACAAGGCGGGAGCTTAACATAGGTGCGCGGCTAATTCAACGAAAGAGTAGGGTTTGCGTCGTCATTGGGCCATTTTGTTCAACCATTACAGTCAACGATGGCCGACGGATAACACTTGATGGCTCATGAAGTACCGTGTTAATGTGACTCTTGAGGTTCAGCGACCCGCGTTTTGACCCGCTGAACTCCGACTATTTTCCGATTTGCTGCGGAGTCGGCGCAGGAAATACCATTAAGTTTCGGGCTCCGACGTGAGGAACTGTGGGGCCTCTTGTAAACATAATTAGCCTGCCTCCTCGCTCTTTGGTTCAAAGCTCAGTCGAAGTTTCTGATGGCTAACAATCCAATTCTGATCCGCGAGCAGCGCTTCCACCAGATCAAGGCCGTCCTGGCACGTCTGCGGCTGGATGCTTCGGCGCGCCTGGTGGTGTTGGTAGACAAAGACGGCCAACAGATCGCGGTCCACGGGGAGTTGGGCGATCTGGACACGACGAGCCTGGCGTCGTTGGCCGCAGGTAACGTTGCCGCCACGGGAGGGATGGCCAGGCTGATTGGCGAACGGGAATTCCCCACGCTCTCGCACGAGGGCGAACGGGAGAGTATTCATATCAGCGTCATTGGCCGCGTCTTGTTAGTGGTAGTATTCGACGATCGATCGAGCCTGGGCCTGGTCAAGCTGCGGTCCAAGCAGATTTCCCAGGAGCTGGCCATGGCTTTTGCCGAAATCGAACGCGAATCGGAGCTAGCGGCTGCGGATAATTCCCTTCCATTTTCAGAGATTACCGACGAGGAGATCGACAGCCTTTTTTCAAACCGTTAGGCGAACCGAAATCGCCTCTGCGATAAAATACCGACCGGGCCCCTATGACATTCATTAACTACGCATCAAGAGAGATCAACTGTAAGATCGTCTACTACGGACCAGGGCTCTGTGGTAAGACGACGAATCTTCAGCATATTTATGATTCGACTGCGGCGCAGGCGAGGGGAAAGCTGATCAGCCTGGCGACTGAGACTGATCGCACGCTCTTCTTCGATTTCATGCCGCTGGAGTTGGGAACGGTGCGCGGCTTCAAGACCCGCTTTCACCTCTACACTGTTCCCGGTCAAGTGTTCTATGAAGCGTCCCGCAAACTAATTCTCAAGGGCGTAGACGGTGTCGTGTTCGTTGCCGACTCACAGGAAGAACGCATGGACGCCAATATCGAATCGCTCTATAACCTGGAAGAGAACCTGCGCACGTATGGCTACGAGTTGATGAAGCTCCCGTATGTGCTGCAACTGAATAAGCGCGATCTCCCCAACGTGATTCCGGCTCCGGACTTGACGGCTGAACTTCAACGCAAAGGCGAGCCCGTGATCGAGGCAGTAGCCTCCACCGGTGTCGGCGTGTACGACACTCTGAAAGCAGTGGCTAAGCAGGTATTGACTGAGTTGCGGAGGAGCTAATAGCTAGCGCAGGAATTCAACTGATTGGCTTAATCATCAACAGACCATCGCCGCCGTTCGAGTAGTACTTCGGCAATCTCTGCGTCACTGAGTAACCCAGGCTGAGGTAAAGTTTCTGGGCTGAGACGTTACTGGCGCGCACTTCCAAACGCACAATCCGCACGTCCCGCCGCCGGAACCCATCTTCGATTCTCTCCATCAAGCAGCTCGCTAAACGACGCCGGCGGTGTTCGGGCGCAATCCCGATTGTCGTGATATGGCCGGTGTGATCAGGCTCAAGCAGACCAACTACAAAGCCCGCCATGGCGCTATTCTGGGTCACAACCCGGTACGAAACGGATTCGGGCGCGGTCAAGAGGTATTCGAAGGTGTCGCGGCTGTAGGCTTCGCCGTCAACAAAGCAACGCTGATCAAGCCGCCAGCATTCATCGATTTGGGAAATAGTGAGCGGACGCAGATCGTAGTGCGCATTGATCGGCGGAACCAGCGTGATGTTGGCCTGGCTTGCAGTCTCGGGTGGCTGGCGGCCATTAAGCCACCATCGCGGACGAAATTTCTTGAGAACTGCCATAGCCGTTTATGAATCCGCCAGGAACGAAAGAGCGTGGCGGAGATTATAGCCTGTTACCCACGCCCATTTACAAGTATGCGCTTTGACTGAGACCGGAGACGACGAATGTATCAGAAACCCGCGCCTGCGCAAGGGCGGGTCTGGCATCGGTCCACGGTCGTCATTGGGCGAACATTTGCGCCGACTTCATCGTCAACGAAGTGCTTGCTACAGTGCCCTCCCTCACGGTCGGGCTTCTGACACACTGTTACAGGATCAGCATGCAGTCGCCGTAGCTGTAAAAGCGATAGCCCTCACTGACCGCATGTCGATAAGCTGCCAGAATCAATTCGCGACCGGCGAACGCGCTGACCAGCAGCAAGAGCGACGAACGGGGCAAATGAAAATTGGTCAAGAGCGCGTCCACCGCCCGAAATTCGTAACCCGGAATGATCGTCAGATCAGCAAAGCCCGAGCTCGCTTCGATGCGGCCGTTTGAGTCGGCCGTAGATTCAAGCGCCCGCGTGGTGGTCGTCCCAACCGTGATTACTCGGCCGTCGCGGGCTCGCGCATCGTTAATCGCGGCGGCCGCTTGAGCCGAAATGGATGACCATTCAGCGGCGACGCGATGGTGGGTCACATCGTCGGTGCGCACCGGCTCAAAGGTGCCGTATCCCACGTGCAGGGTAATTTCAGTGATCGAAACGCCGCGTCTTTGAACATCTGCCAGGACGTTGGGAGTGAAATGCAATCCGGCGGTAGGAGCGGCAATCGCGCCTCTCTGGCTGGCATAAACGGTCTGATACCGCGCTTTGTCATCGTCGTCGAGGCCTGAGTCGCGTTTGATGTACGGAGGCAGCGGCGTCTCACCGAGTTCGTCGATGACCTTGTCGAGAGACTCCCTCGATTCAAATTTCACCAGCCGAATTCCGTTATTCAGTGACTCAACAACCTCGGCGTGCAGCTTGGATCCGCCGAACACTATTCGCGAGCCCTGGCGCAAACGTCGCGCTGGGCGCGCGAGCGTCTCCCAAACACTCGACTCGATTTCCCTGATTAGCAGCAACTCCACGGACCCGCCAGAAGGCCACCGTTCGCCTTGAAGTCGTGCCGGAAACACGCGGGTGTTGTTGAGGACGAGCGCGTCGTTTGCCCTCAAATACTCGGGAAACTTTTTGAACTGAGAATCAGACCACGTCTGCGTCGCCCGATCGACTACGAGCATTCGCGAAGCAGCGCGCTCAGCCAGTGGTTGCTGCGCAATCAACTGTGGCGGAAGTTCGTAATCAAAGTCTGAGAGGTGCATGTTGTTACTGAACCCAGAGCGGTAGCGACGGGATGCTAGATGCAGCGCACCCTTGCTCCAGTAACCCGCAATAGTAAAGAGTAAGTAGTGCTTGAAACAAATTCGCCGAGAGAACCTCGCGGCCGGCGTTGATAAAGATCTTTACATTTACGCCGAAGCCTGACCTGCACTAAACTGCTACCATGAACCCAAGGGATTTAATCACGATCGACCCCGAGATCCTGGGTGGCACTCCAGTGTTCAAGGGTACACGTGTACCGGTAAAGACTCGGTTCGAGTACCTGGAGAATGACTACTCGTTGGAGGAGTTCCTCGAGTGCTTCCCTTCAGTGACCCGTGAAATGACCCGTCAGTTATTGGAATGCTCTGAGCAGGCATTGCTGTCTCCCGCGGCATGAGAGTATTGCTGGATGAATGCGTACCTTCGCCGCTGCGGAGGCTGCTTGTCACTCACGCCTGCACGACCGTGCAACTCCGAGGCTGGGGCGGTATCAAGAATGGTGATCTGCTACAACTGCGGTAAGCAGAGTTCGACGTGTTCATCACCTCCGACCAAAATATTCGATACCAACAGAATCTTGCGGAACGGCAGAAATGATGCTTCGGAGGTTTTTTGATTCAGGAGAACGAAGCGGAGGGAACGTTGATGCCCGGCGCGGAAAGTGGTTGTTCCATATGCTCGCGATGGAAGACTCCGGTCAGAGTGGCGCCAAACAACAAGACCAGACTCGAAACATAACCCCACGTGAGCACTGCGACGACCGCGCCCACCGATCCGTAAATCTGGTCGTAATGAAAGTAGTTCAAGCTCCAGGCGAAAATGTATTTCGCTGCTTCCCACAACAGACTGCCAATTAGCGCGCCGGGTATCGTTTCGCGCACCGGCACGTGCGCGTTGGGCATAAATTTATAGACGATTGCGAACAGCGCAAATGTCACTAACAAGCTGACCAGCGCGAAAACGATTTGCCAGAAGAGACTGCCGACGGAGCCTAGCAACCTGAAATTTTCCAGCTGCCTCGGAGAGAGTCGTCCAGCGATTTCCTGTAACGCTACCAGAATGGACGTTACAAATACTGAGAGCGAGAGCAAAACGCCCACGCTCCCGATCATTCCCAGAGTTAACGCCCGGCCATGAAGAAAGGTGCGTGGGGTTGTGCCCCAAATGCGATTCACCGCGCGCTCGACCACCGCAAAAACCCAGGAACCCGCCCACAGAACCACGACTCCGCAGGTGATCATCACACCCGTGCTGATGCCTGAGAGAGAGCTAATAGTAGCGCGCAAGAATTTTCCCGAGCCGGGATACACCTGCACCACGTGCGTGAGCATTTGATTGCCGGCCGCGATTCGATTGCTCAGAGCCAGAAGCAACAGCAACGCCGGAAACAGGGTCATCAATCCGAAGTAGCTCATCGCCGCCGCCGAAGTAAACAAATCGTTTTCATGAAATTGATGGACAGCATGCGCAATCATTCCGCGCCAGGGCGAACGATTGCGGACTCCGAAGGAATGGCGTGAAAAGCCCATGATGCAGCGCAATTGCTAAATCGCGATTTCTTGACCGATCGATTACTCAGACAGGATCAAAAAGGCTTGGCCGTTGCTGTCCGGTCTTGATTCCGAAATGTTGATAAGCGAGTTGAGTTGCCATGCGGCCGCGCGGCGTGCGATTGAGGAAGCCGATCTGGATTAAATATGGCTCGATGATTTCTTCGATCGAATCTTTCTCTTCGTGAATCGCCGCAGACAGTGTGCCGACGCCCACCGGCCCACCTTCAAATTTTTCAATGATCGTTAGCAGCAGCTTGCGATCCATTTCGTCGAGCCCGTACGTATCAACTTCCATCCGGTTCAGAGCGTCGTTCGCCACGGCGTGGGTGATGCGGCCGTCGTAATCGACTTCGGCATAGTCGCGCACCCGTCGCAGCAGACGATTTACAATGCGCGGTGTGCCGCGCGCTCGCCGCGCAATTTCCAGGCTGCCGCCATCGTCAATTTCAACCCCCAGGATTCTCGCCGAGCGTTTGCAAATTGTTTCCAGGTCTTCGTGTGGATAAAAGTCCAAATGAAAGCCGATTCCAAACCTGCCGCGCAGAGGCGCAGTGATTAGACCCGCCCTGGTCGTCGCTCCCACCAGAGTAAACTTTGGCAGCTCCAGCTTGATCGAACGCGCGCCCGGACCCTGTCCTATCAGCAGATCGAGACTAAAGTCCTCCATTGCTGGATAAAGCTTCTCCTCGAGCTGCGGCATCAAGCGATGGATTTCATCGATGAAGAGCACGTCGCCTTCCTGAAGGTTAGTCAGCAAGGCTGCGATGTCGCCGGTCTTCTCAATCGCCGGGCCGGAAGTGGAACGCAGTTGCGCGCCCATTTCGTTGGCGATGATGTGGGCCAGAGTGGTTTTGCCCAACCCCGGCGGTCCGGTTAAGAGAACGTGATCGAGCGCTTCACGCCGCTTTACCGCGGCTTTGATGTAAACACGCAAATTCTCTTTGGCTTTTGTTTGCCCGATGTATTCAGTCAGGTGAGTCGGGCGGAGCGAGAGATCGAATTGACGGTCTTCATCCGTAGGGGTCGCGCTTAACGCTTCGGCTGCTCTGGTTGCTTTCGCCATGAGTGGTTGAATTGTGGATGTTCTTCGCTTAATCGGTCAACTCGCTGTGAACCTCTGTGTGATCTCTGCGCCTCTGCGGTGATGATCGTTTGTTCACCACAGAGACACAGAGAAATCACAGAGGGCCACAGAGACTATGTCTTTGCCAAAGAGCGCAGGCTGCGGCGCAGAACTACCTCAACCGAAAGCTCACCGCCCTCATCAATCGCGGTTTTCACAGCTTTCTCGGCCGCTGCTTTTTGATAACCCAGATTCGCCAGCGCGGACATGGCGTCGTTACGCAAGGCATCTTCTGTCGTGGCCGGTGCGCCGGCGGCTTGCGCCGCGAATTCTTCTTCGAGCGCCGGCGAAGACAGCGCTGCCATTTTTTCGCGCAGATCAACTACGAGGCGTTCCGCAGTTTTTCGGCCGACGCCCGGTATGGCCACCAGCCGAACCAGATTGTTGGTGCGAATAGAGGCGATCATTTCGTCAGCGCTCATGCCGGACAACAACTTGATGGCCAGTGCCGGGCCGACGCCGTTGACCGAAATTAAGTGCAGGAACAGTTCGCGCTCGCGCGCCGTCTTGAAACCGAAAAGCTGAAACGCGTCCTCGCGGACGTGTGTGTAGATGCGCAGTTGGACCAGCGAACCTGGTTCGTCCAGTTCATAGAATGTCGAGAGCGGAATCGCGACTTCATAGCCGACGCCGCCGACGTCGACGATCGCCGACGTGGCTTGTTTTGAGAGCAGAGTGCCTGAGAGATGAGCAATCATAATGGAGCGCGGGCTTCCTGCCCGCACCGCGCGCTCAAGCCCTCCCTCACGGTCGGGCTAATGCCCCGCTTGCTAACGCGCCCGATTATCGCGTAAGGAATTTTCAATCGCAACTGTGTGTTCCTAATAACCTACGAGCGAGGGATGCGTTGTTACAGAACCGGGAGCGACCGGGTCCTACACTCAACTCCGGCGCCAGGGGTTTGATAATGCCCGTCAGACACGAGGTGAGTCTAAGACCCGGTCGCCCCGGTTCTGTACCGGATCTTCGTTGATGAACAAGTTCTCTGAATCGTAACGACTGACAACCTGGCTAACCCAGTTTGCAAACCCCGCGCCTTTCCGGCAAAGCCTCCACGGCGTTATACTTTGCGGGCGAGCGAACTATGAAGCGAGAAAAGATCTCCGAGCTGACCACCAACCGCCTGAGCGTGTACCTGCGCTGCCTACATGATCTGGCGGCTGCGGGAATCAAGACGGTGGCGTCGCAGGAGCTCGCCGAGCAATTCAATCTCAATTCAGCTCAGATTCGGAAGGACCTCGGCTACTTCGGCGAGTTCGGCGTGCGCGGAGTAGGTTACTTCGTTGACGATCTACGATCTCATCTGACCAAGATACTCGGTCTGGATAAGCCGCATCGCGTCGGTATCGTTGGCGCCGGCAGGTTGGGAACCGCCCTGGCCAACTACAACGGACTCTCTAAGTCTAACTTCGCCGTTGTTGCGATGTTCGACAACGACCAGGACAAGGTCGGTCAAAAGGTCGGACCTGATCGCATTCCAGTATACGATTCGAAAAAGATAGTAAAGGTCGTTCGCGACGAATGCATCGACGTTTGCGTGATAGCTGTGCCCGCTCGCGTCGCTCAAAGAGTGCTGAATCAAATCATGGCCGCCGACGTGAAAGCAATTCTGAATTTTGCACCCGCGGCGCTAACCGCGCGTCTGGGCGTGAAGGTGAAGACGGTTGACCTAACAACTTCACTTGAATCCTTGTCGTATTTCCTGGCGCGACCGAAGACGTCGCGAGTTACCAACGCCAGCGTACGAAAGTCCGGAGCTAGTCAGGCCAGCACCAGCGACGAACGCGAATTATAAAAGCCAACCCAGCTAATGGACGAACAAACCGCCAGACGCGACCTCATCACTATTTGCCATTTGATGTACGAGCGCAGCTATGTCGTTTCGTCAGACGGAAATGTGAGCGTGCTTCTGGACGATGGACGAATCCTGGCAACGCCGACCATGACTTGCAAAGGACGAATGACGGACGACCTGATCGCGGTCACCGATCTGGACGGCCGCCAGTTGAACCAGAGTCGGGCGTCCAGCGAGTTGGCAATGCACCTTTTGATTTATCGCGAGCGGCCCGATGTGAAAGCGGTTTGTCACGCGCATCCGCCGCATGGGACCGCGTTTGCCGTGGCCGGTTTGGCGATCGACCAACCGATCCTGTCTGAAGTAATCCTCACGCTGGGCTGTGTCCCGTTGGCGGAATACGGCACGCCTTCGACCGCAGAGCTCACTGATGCGATGCAGCCGCTGGTAAAACACCACAACGCTTTGCTGATGGCGAATCATGGCGCGGTGGCGTATGGATCTGATCTTTGGCAGGCGTTCGATCGACTCGAAACACTCGAGCACACGGCGAAGATCGCGATTCTGTCGCGCGTGCTTGGCGGCTCGAAGAACCTTTCGCCGGATGCGATCGAGAAGCTGATCAATGTTCGTGAAAGTGCGGGCTATCTCGACGCAGGCGCTCGGTGCCAGGCTTGCGGTTATTTGCACGAGACTTCTTTGTCGTGCCCAACTGGTGATCGGCCGGCGGCGCGTGGGCATTCTTCGTCGAGCGGAAACGGGGCAGGGAAGGTGTCGCTGACGCGCGAAGAGTTAGTCGAGCTGTTGAGCCAGGCAGCGCGCTTAACAGAACCATAAATCGCGCCGCAGACGCTAGTTGAGCACGGCCCATTAGTAACTCAGGCAGACTTGGCCTATTCTAGGTGCGCTCGACATCAATCAGAGGTTTGAGAGAGCGGGTATGAACAATCTCGTCGTATACCAGAGCAAATTCGCCGCAAGTGGCTTAAGGGTTTTTGACCATGCGATTGAAGAATCGCGTCGACGAAACCAAAACTATGTTTCCCTGGGGCATATTCTTGTTGCCCTTGCCGCCGAAGACGGCGGTTCCTTCAGGTATTATGTGGCAAAGTTGCGCGCTGACCGTGGTCTGATGGCGGATGTGGTGCCGGCCGATGAAGCTTTAGAGAAGATCATGGAATGGAGTCCGAAGCACGAGGGTGAGGGAATCCGTATCGGGCCTGACACGAAAAAGTTCTTGCGCAGCGCTATCAAGATCGCGCAGGCCAATCACCGTGAGAAAATCGAAGCCTCTGATCTTCTATCGGCATTTTTACAGATAGCACCAATCCCGTATGTTCGTCGGGATCAACGTGCACGCCTTTGATTCTTGAGTTTGATCTTACGATTTACTAACTGTCCAGAAACACAGGAGAAACTGAATGCAGGAAGCACTCGGAATGGTCGAGACCAAAGGTCTCGTGGCAATGATCGAAGCGGCCGATGCGATGGTCAAGGCTGCCAACGTGACGCTGGTCGGCTATGAAAAGATTGGCGCCGGCTTTGTGACGGCGATCGTTCGCGGCGATGTGGCGGCGGTGAAAGCCGCGACTGACGCCGGCGCTGCGGCGGCGCGACGGGTCGGCGAATTGGTGAGCGTCCACGTGATTCCGCGTCCACATGGAAGCGTCGATGACGCGATGCCGATCACCGCTCAGAGCCGAGCATGATCATCGCTCGCATCGTCGGCACGGTCGTGGCATCACAAAAGGATCCGCGGCTGGAAGGCAAAAAACTGCTGATTGTTCGCCCGGTTAATCTGGACGGCACGGATACGACCGGCTACGTCGTCGCCGTTGATACGGTCGGGGCCGGCTTTCATGAACGCGTGCTGGTCGTCGCCGGATCGAGCGCGCGCCTGGCCCAAAACATGAAAGACGCTCCGGTTGATGCGGCGGTCGTTGGCGTGATCGATACCGTGGATGTGCATCAAGGAACTTGATCGGAGTTGGGGAAGATGACTAACGACGAAATCGGTCAAAGAATCGAGTTCATAATCGAGCAGCAGGCGCAGTTTACCTCCGACATACAGATTCTGCGTGAGATACAAGCCGCGGACACCAAGCTTTTGAAAGAGCAGTATCGGAGCCTTTCGGACGCTGTTGTAACGCTGGTGGGATTGGTGGGCAAGATAGCCGAAGCCCAGCAGCGTACTGACAAGCGCGTCGCCGAGTTGGCGGAAGGACTAGCGCGGACGGATGCCCAGGTCTCAGAACTTGCGGAGCGTCTGAACATTTTCATTAACGTGGTCGAGAAATACATCAGCCGGAACGGGAACAATGGTTCAGCCGGCTCGTCATAGGTAGTAGCAATGCAACTTGCCCGCGTAATCGGCACCGTCGTCGCCACTGTGAAGAACCCTTCGCTCGCCGGGCGGAAGCTGCTGATCGTCCAATCCCTCAACAAAGATCTGTTACCGCAGGGCAAACCTCTAGTCGCGGTTGATGCCGCCGGAGCCGGCGTGGGCGAGTTGGTTTTCTGGTGTCGCGGGAAGGAAGCCAGCTTTCCTTTCGAGCGCGAAGATACACCGACCGATTGCACGATTATCGGGATTGTTGATTCTGACAAGCATGTAACCAGCGTGTAGCGCAAGATGGTATCTTGCGTCTGTCTCGTAAGACTCATCCGGCGAACTCGTCTAGATTTGATCGCTACCGGAAAGTCGCAAGTTAACAACTTGCGCTACATAAAATGATTCTCGCCAAAGTTCTGGGCAATGTTGTCGCGACGCAGAAAAACGCGCGTTACGATGATGCGCGGATAATGTTGTGCGAACACATTACCCCCGAAGGCGAGGCGACCGGGCATACGATTATTGCGCTCGATTCTGTGGATTCAGGGGTCGGCGATACGGTGCTGATTGTTCAGGAGGGATGGGGCGCTTCGACCTCGGCGACCGGCAAACCAGGCGCGGCTATTGATTCGGCCATCGTGGGCGTGGTCGATTACATCGATTTCCTGGAAGACGAAGTTCGGTGACAGTGTTTCAGGGTTAGATCTTTTAGGTTGCCTATTGCAGAAAAAAGCCAACCCTGAACTCCGAGCCAAGGTTTTTAAAGTGACTACCGATCAAGATCAAGCACGGTTGATTGCTGAACGCGTCGCGCGGCGAGTGGCGGGAACTCACTCTGGCCCATCGACGTCGGGCCGTTCAACCGCTCCGGCAAAGAACGGTGCACCGGTGCGTGAGGAATTGACCGCCATCCGTGAAGGCCTGCACGATCTGGAAAGCAAACTCGATCGCATCGAATCCAAAATCGTTCACCACGCTGACCAACCGGCTGAGCCGACGCGGGCGCGGCTGATCGATTTCGTTTCGTCCGGCCCACCCGCGGCGGTGCCGCCTTCGATCACGCAAACACCATCGATTTCTCAAACCCCTAACACGTCGCCCGCGGCTTTTCCGCAAGCTGCGCAGTTTGTTCCGGCTACTCATTCACCCTGGGTTCGGGACTTCAACAGCGCACCAGATCATCCCAGCCAGGAACGCTTCGGCGTCGAAGAAGCTACCGTGGCTGAACTGGTTGAGTTTTTCGAAAGCGAAAAGAAGTGCTCAGTGGAACCGGGGAGTAAGCCCTGTGATCATTGCGCCATGTGCAGTTCGCGCGGGTTTTGAACTTAGAAGATGGGACTTATGAGACCTAAAAGACCGATACGTCCTATACTGCTTTGTCACCGCGGAATTAAACGATGTAGTAGATAGAACAGCGCGACTCCCGCAAACACCACAATCGAAACCATCGGGTTCTTTCCTTCCGAGCGATTTACTTCGGGAATCAAATCGCTGGAGGCGACGTACAGCGTAACTCCCGCTGAAAACGGCAACGCATAAGCAACTGAAGTCTGAAAGCGACTGTTTAGCAAAGCCACGCCAACGACGCCCGCGAACGTGGCCGCGCCAATCGCGAGAGCGGCCGCCGCAGCTTTCTTTGAGGAACGACCGGAGGCCAACATGATCGAAGCGACCGTAAATCCCTCCGGCACTTTGTGCAACATGATCGCGATGAAGACCAACAGCCCGACTTTCACGTTCGTCAAAAAAGCAGCCGCGATCGAAACTCCGTCAAAGAACGTGTGAATCGTCAGGCCACCCATCGCTGCATATGCCGCCGAAGGCTTGATCAAATGTTCGGGATGCGTTTCTTCGCCGAAATGAAAGTGCGGCGCGACCGTATGCTCGAAGAGTTGGATCAGGAGATAGCCGCCGAGCAGGAGCGTCATCGGAATCACCGCCGCGTCAGCACTCGGTAAGTCGATCATCTTCACGCTCCACAAGCTGACCGACTCTGGAAGCATCTCAATAAAGATCGCCGCCAGCATGAAACCGGCTCCGAGCGCGATCAGATATTTCAACAACCTTGTGTCGCGACGATGAGCGCCCGAGGAAGCCAGCAGCAGTCCTCCGGCAAGATTGGCGAGCGCCGCCAATGCTCCTAATAATAGAAGGGCAGGAATTCCAGTCATCTGAATTTAAAGTGGCACGGGCATCCTGCCCGTGAGGCTCTCACGCGCAAATGCGCGTGCCACCTGCGGTGGGCGACTATACATCATCGGGGCTGGAACTCACCTTACCGGCCAAAAAAAAATCGTGAAAAAGTCTTGACAGCCCCGAAATACGGGCGTAGGATGCGCGGTGGAGTGAAGTGGAGCAAGGTGGCCTCAACGACACGAACCATATCTGAAACTACCGCGAACCGCAGAGCCGTCTCCTTCGCTTCCCAAACCGGACTCTATGTTGCGAGGCAATTATACAGCCCGAATCGATACCAAGGGCCGGCTCAAAGTGCCGACTCTTTTTCGCCGTTACGTCGAAGAGAAATATGGCTCAGCTTTCTATCTTACCAGCTTGAGCGGCGATTGCGTGCGGATTTATCCGATGCCCGAGTGGGAAGCGATCGAACAGAGGCTGTCGTTATTGCCTTCGATGGATCCGGCAAGACGCAAGTTCCTTGACAGGACGAACTATTACGGACAGCAGTCGTCGATGGACACCCAGGGTCGGGTCTTGATTCATCCGCTGCTGAGAAAGAGCGCCGCGGTTGTAGGCGACGTTAACGTCCTCGGCTATTTGACGTACCTGGAAGTTTGGGAGCTGGAAAAGTTCCAGCAGCGCTTGATGGCTGATCCTTATTCGGAAGAAGACGAAGCGGCAATTGCGCGGTTAGGTATTTGAAAACATGAAGTGGCACAGACTTCAGTCTGTGTTTGAAGTGGGCCACAGACTGAAGTCTGTGCCACTTATTTGTTCTTTGAACGAGATCACGGGGCGGTGGTGATGGCGGAGCCTTTGGGGGGCAGGGGCGCGCTGGCCCATCGCCCTGTGCTACTTCGAGAGACGATCGAGCTGCTCGCAGCGGAGCAGGGCGGGATGTTTGTCGATTGCACGGTAGGCCTGGGCGGGCATAGCGAAGCAATTCTGGAAACATCTCGTTATGCGCACGTGCTGGGTATCGATCGTGACGAGGAAGTGCTCGAACTGGCAAGGAAGCGATTGGCGCGGTTTGGGACTCGCTTTCGCGCCGTGCATGCTGACTTTCGCGATCTAACGCGGGTCCTCGCGACAGCGAAGGTCAAACAAGTGCGCGGCATCCTTGCCGACCTGGGTGTTTCGTCGTTGCAGCTGGACTCGCCCTCGCGAGGATTCAGTTTCCGGCACGACGCACCGCTCGACATGCGTATGGACGCTTCGACCGGAGTGGAAACCGCGGCAGAGTTACTCGGTCGTCTTTCCGAAGTAGAGATTGCGAAAATAATTTTTGAATACGGTGAAGAACGCCGCTCGCGGCGCATTGCTCGCTGGATTGTCGAGAGACGAGAGCAGGGCACGCCGATTGAAACGACTCGCGCCCTCGCCTCATTAGTAGAACGCGCAGTCGGATTTGGTAAACAACGGAGGATCCATCCCGCCACGCGCACGTTTCAGGCGTTGCGCATAGCGGTCAACAGCGAGCTCGAAAACCTTGATCGTTTCGTGACTGACGCGGTTGACCTTTTAGAGCCCGACGGGCGTCTTGCGGTAATCAGTTTTCACTCGCTTGAGGATCGAATTATCAAGCGAACGCTTTGGAAGCTTTCGGGCCGTTGCCAGTGCCCGCCGCGCCTGCCAGAGTGCATGTGCGGCGCCCAAAAGACAGTAGAGATCTTGACGCGGCGGCCGATTGTGGCCGATGACGAAGAAGTTGCCGCCAACCCGCGGGCCCGCAGCGCAAAATTGCGAGTTTGCCGAAAGCTCTATACGCAGAACTAACTGAAACTCAATTTGGAGAGTGGAGATGGTGAGACGAATTCCATCAAGACAGCGAAACGCCCGGGTGGTTCGCGAACGCGATCGCGGCAGCCTCTTACGTTTGGGTTTGCTCTTGTTCTGCGGCCTCACGCTGGCTGGTGGTTTCGTCTATGCCGGCGTCCAGCACTTTGCGGCGCTCAGGCTCGGATATCAAACAGAAAACCTGCGTAAGGTGCGAAACCAGCTTGCGGAAGAGCGCCGCCTCTATCTGTTAGAGCGGGAAGCCGCCGCCAGTCCCGCGCGGCTGGAGCGGGCCGCTCGTCAACTGGGGATGCAAACGCTGCAGGCGGGTCAAATCGATCCGCTGAAGCGAACGGTTGAGAAATCGGCCGAGAAGAGTTCACCGCCAGTGATCGCGGCGGCGGCGGCGCAGAAAGCCCAGGTGAAAGTAATCAAGCAACTGAAACCCGATGAGCCGCGCTCGCAGCCAGCCAATCAGATTCAGGCGCGTATGCGCTAACTTGACCGCAGTGTTTGGAGTGCCCAATGCCCCGTCGTTCTACCGCCATCGAAGCGCCACGGCCTGGCAAGACGCGCCGGCGTGCCCTGTTCATAGCGATGGGGTTGGTGGCCTGGATGCTTCTAATCGGCGGCCGGCTGGTCCAACTCCAGGTCAGCCAGCACGATGACTTCACCGCTCGCGCCAGAAATCAACAACTAAGTGCGATAGAAACCAGCCCGACGCGCGGACAACTGCTCGACCGGCAAGGCCGAGAGCTGGCCCGGAGTGTCGAAACACAATCGTTCTATGCCGACGCTCGCGAGATTACGGATCCTAACGGTACCGCGAAACGGATCGCCGCAATCACCGGGCAGGATCGTGATGAGTTGGCCCGCCGGCTGGCGGTTGCGATCGATGCGAAGAAGCAATTTGTGTGGATCGCCCGGCGGGTAGATAGCGAGTCGGCGAAGAAGCTGGACGCTATAGAGCTTAAGGGAATCTATTCGCGTAAAGAGCCGAAACGTTTCTATCCGAACGATTCGCTGGCCGCGCACGTGCTCGGTTTTGTGGGCACGGATGAAATTGGGCTGAGCGGCGTCGAGCAGTCCTATAACGAGAAGATTCGCGGCGAGTCGGGCAAGGTCTATCTGGAAATGGACCGCGAGCGGCGCGCATTCGAAAGCTATGAAGTCGAGCCGAATCCGGGTCAGACGGTCGTGTTGACGATTGATCAGACGATTCAGTACCGGACTGAGCAGGCGCTGAGCGCCGCAGTCGAGCGCGCTCACGCAAAATCGGGCACCGCGATTGTCATGGATCCGAAGACCGGAGAGATTCTCGCGCTGGCCAACGCGCCGTCGTTCGATCCCAATCAGCCGGGAAAGGACTCGCCCGAAGCGCGCGCAAACAACGCGCTGCAAAATGTTTACGAGCCAGGTTCGACTTTCAAGATCGTCGCCTACTCAGCGGCCATCGAGAAGGGGCTCGTTCGACCTGATGATAAGATCGATTGCCAGATGGGCCAGATTACCGTCGCCGGCCGGTTGATTCACGATCACAAGCCGTTCGGCGTGCTGACCATCGCTGATGCTCTGGCGCAGTCGAGCAATGTGGGCGCGATCAAGCTGGGCCTATTGGTCGGCGACGAATCGATGTACGACTACATGAAGCGATTCGGTTTCGGTTCGCGAACGGGCATCGATCTCGCAGGCGAATCTGCCGGGCTGCTGCGGACCCTGAACCGTTGGCAGCCTTCGTCGATCGGATCGCTGGCGATGGGTCAGGAGATCGGCGTGACGCCATTGCAAATGGCCACTGCTTACAGTGTGCTGGCTAATGATGGCCTGTGGGTCAAGCCACACGTGGTGCGCGAACTACGTTCGCCGGACGGGGCCGTGGTGTTCCAGGCTAAACCGGAAACCAAACGCGCGCTGAAGCCGGAGACGACTGCGGCGTTGCGCAACATGCTCGAGGGTGTGACGCTACACGGCACGGCGCGCAAGGCGCAACTGGACGGTTACACGGCGGCGGGCAAGACCGGCACGGCGCAGAAGATTGATCCAAAGACACACGCCTATTCAGCTACTAAATACATCGGTTCGTTCGTTGGCTTTGCGCCGGTCAAAAATCCAGCCGTGGTGATTATCGTGGTCATCGATGAGCCGCAGGGCGCTTATCACGGTGGCGACGTTGCCGCGCCGGTCTTTCGCGAGATTGCCGAGCAGATACTGCCTGACTTAAGTGTCTCGCCCGATGTTGAAGCTAAACCGGGCACTCAGTTCATCGCGCAGACCTCCAAGCCTTCGCCGCAAGCAATAAAAGAACAGCAAGCACAGACGGAGGCGCGCGAAGCAACGCTGCCAAAGGTTGCTGCGCGGAGTTTCAGCGGCCAGACGAGAGAAGTGGTTTTCGCCGTCTCGACTAAGCGAGCAGCATTAATGCCAGACCTGCGCGGACAGAGTGTCCGCGACGTAGTGCGGATGTGTCAGCAACTGGGCTTGAGTCTCGAGGCGCGTGGGGAAGGGCATGCACTGCGGCAAGTTCCTGAGCCGGGCGCTGAGGTTAATCCGGGACTCGTCGTTCGCGTTGATTTTGTGCGTGGGAATTAGTCAGAAGCGCCTGCGGTAGCGGGCGGGCCTGAGAACTGAAACAGAACCAGGAAGGCCCACCCGCTACCGCAGGTGGTTCTGACCCGATGAGCAGACGTGAACATTAAGACGGCAGCAAGTTTGATGGGCGCCACGACTGACAGTCAACGCGCTGAGTTCTTTGACAAAGAAATAGTTGATTTCTCAATTGATTCCCGGACGGCTGGCGCGGGCGAACTTTTCTTTGCTTTGTCTCAGCCTGACTACGAACGGGCGGGCTTTAACGGCTCGTTTGCGGATGCGCATGACTTTATCTCTCAGGCTCTGGACAGTGGAGCAATAGCCGCGGTCGCTCGCCGCGAACGCGTCGCTGAGGATGAAAAGCTGCGAGCCGTAGGCGATCGCCTGTTGCTGGTTGATGACGTAATCGCCGCCCTGCAAACTTTGGCGCGCAAGGTTTATGAAAATTGGGGGCGTCCGGTGATTGGAATCACCGGCAGCGCCGGCAAGACCACCACGAAGGAACTGGCGGCGCATGTGCTCGCCTTAACCGGCAGCCGAGTACTTAAGAGCGAACGCAATTATAACAACGGCCTCGGGCTGCCACTTTCGGTTTTGCAGTTGGTAAGCCTTGGTCATCGACCTGATGACTATGATCTGGCCGTGCTCGAGATGGGTATGTCCTCCCCCACGCACGAGATTCGACGTCTCGTGCAAATCACGCCGCCCGACATCGGCGTGGAATTAATGGTCGCGCCCGTGCACCTGGAACATCTGGGCACGATCGAATGTGTAGCGGCGATGAAAGCCGAGCTGATCGAAGGGTTGAAGCCCGGCGGCATCGCAGTTCTGAACGCGGATGACGAACTTGTTATGCAAATGAAATCAAAGACAGACGGGCCGGTGCTGACTTTTGGCATCCAAAACCAGGCGGACGTGACCGCCACGGACATCAACACGGCGCGCTTTGGCTCGATCCGATTTCGTTTGCAAACGCCTCTGGGCGGATCGGCGGCGGAGTTACCGATGACCGGACGCCACAACTTGATGAACGCGCTGGCGGCATCGGCGGTGGCGACGGCGCTGAAGGTCAAACCCGAGTTGATCGCGAATGCTTTGCGCACGGCAAAGCCGCCGCGGATGCGCGGAGAGGTGCTGAACTTTGCGGCGGGCTTCACGGTAGTAGATGATTCATATAACTCGAATCCGCGTTCACTGCTCGGCATGGTGCGGACGCTGGCGGAGGCGAGTGAGAACGTGAAGCGCCGGTTCGTTATTGTGGGAGAAATGCTGGAGCTGGGGCCGGATGCTCCCGAGATGCACCGCGAAGCGGGCCGCGAAATTGCCGAACTCGGTATCGATGTACTGTGGGGCGTACGCGGGCTGGCCGCGGAAATTGTTGCCGGAGCCGCGGAAAAGGGAATCGCCGAGACTGCATTTTTCGAGAGTTCAGACGATGCGGCCGCAGCAGCGATCGACGCCGCGCGTGAGGGCGATTTGATTTTGGTTAAGGGCTCGCGCAGCGTTGAGACCGATAAAGTCGTGGCGGCGCTGCGAGAGAAGTATCCGTTGATCGGTGATTCGGGGCAGTAGCCCGACCGTAAGGGAGGGCGTAGCGCGCTACGCGCGCTGTGCAGGCAGGATGCCTGCGCTCCTTTAAATGATCTACTACATCTTTTACGAGCTGATCTTTAACCACTCGAGTCAGGACTGGTGGCTGGTAAAAGCTCTGAACGTTTTTCAGTACGTCACTTTTCGGACCGCGTATGCTTCGGTCACGGCCCTACTGATCTCCCTTTTGTCCGGTGGCAAAGTAATCAAGTGGCTAAAGAGATGGAACATTGGTCAGCAGATTCGCGAAGAAGGCCCGCAGGGGCACATGGCTAAGCAGAACACGCCGACCATGGGCGGACTTTTGCTGATCGCCTCGGTCGTGATTTCAACCTTGCTGTGGGCGAAGCTGTCCAGCTTTTATGTTTGGGTGGTCATTGCGGCGACGCTCGCGTTCGGCGGAGTCGGCTTTGCCGACGATTATCTCAAGCTGGTAAAGCGCCGCAGTCTGGGGCTGACTGGGCGCCAAAAAATAATCTTCCAGTTAATAATCGCTCTGGCAGTTTGGCTCACGCTGTATCTCTCGACCCGGTACTTTCAGACAAAGTACTCATGGAATGTCAGCATTCCTTTCTTCAAAGATACAGCCGTTCCCGGCAACGCGTTCACTACGATTGGACCGATCGTGTATTTGGTGCTGATCGTGGCTGTGCTGCTGGGATCGACGAATGCGGTGAACTTGACGGATGGTCTGGACGGGTTGGCGATCAGCGTGACGTTCATCGCGATGACCGCCCTAACCGCGTTTACGTACCTGAGCAGCGACGCGCGTTGGGCGAAGTATCTGGATTTGGCCCACCGGCCGGAGGCGGCTGAGTTGAC
Source organism: Pyrinomonadales bacterium (assembly GCA_038210455.1). GTDB lineage: Bacteria > Acidobacteriota > Blastocatellia > Pyrinomonadales > Pyrinomonadaceae > UBA11740. Next base: position 50,678 of record JBBQWP010000014.1, read on the forward strand.
GGTGTTTTGCGGCGCTATGGCCGGCGCCAGTCTGGGCTTTCTCTGGTTTAATGCGCCGCCGGCGGAAATTTTCATGGGCGATGTGGGCAGCCTGGCGATCGGCGGAGCTGTCGGAACAATTGGCGTGCTGACGAAACAGGAATTCATGCTGCTGTTTGTCGGTGGCGTGTTCGTGCTCGAGGCGCTATCGGTGATGCTGCAGGTCTCGGTATTCAAGATGACGAAGAGCACCAGCGGCGTGGGGCGACGCGTTTTCAAGATGACGCCTTTGCATCACCACTTTGAAATGGTCGGGTGGAACGAATCGAAAATTGTCTTTCGCTTTGTGATCCTGGCAATACTGTTTGCGTTGCTGAGTCTGACGACGCTGAAACTGCGGTGATTAGTTTGGAGTTCCGCCTTCGGGCGGAAGGAATCAGTAAGGGGGCACCGCCTAAAGGCGGAACTCCAAACGAAGAATCTGGTATGAAGAGCTTAACTGAAGTCGCTGCTTCGTTGGTGTTGGCGCTGGTGATGCTGCGGGTTTCCGGATCGCTCTTTGGAATTATCTACGAGTGGAAATTGCGGGCAGGAAAGTCTTAGTCATCGGCGCGGCCCGCAGCGGCATCGCGAGCGCCCGGTTTCTCGCGCAACGCGGTGCGATTGTCGCTCTTAATGATCGCAAGCCGCCGGCAGATTGGCCGGCGGAAGCGCTCGAATTGAAAGCTCTGGGCGTGGGCCAGGTCGAGGGCGAGCCGCCGTCATGGCTGCTGGATCAGATTGATCTGGTGGTGGTCAGCCCGGGCGTTCCGACGAAAGCAATTCCGATTCGTTACGCCGATCGCCGCGGCGCGGAAGTGATTGGCGAGATCGAACTGGCGTCGCGCTTCTTACGTGGCCGCGTGGTGGCGATCACCGGAACGAATGGCAAGACCACGACGACGACTTTGATCGGAGAGATGTTGAAAGACGCGCAATTAAACGTACAGGTCGGCGGCAACATCGGCACGGCCCTGATTTCAATGGTTGATTCGTCGCGCGACGATGGCTGGTCAGTCGTTGAGGCATCGAGCTTTCAGTTGGAGACGATCGTCGACTTTCATCCGGCCGTTGCTGCCGTGCTTAACGTGACGCCGAATCACATGGACCGTTACGAATCACTGGTGGATTATGCCGCGGCCAAGCACCGCGTGTTTACCAACCAGACGGCGGGGGACGTGGCGATTCTGAATGCCGACGATGAAATCGTTTCGTCCTGGGCGAAAGGCCTGAGGGCGCATGTGGTGCAATTCAGCACCAGGCGCGAACTGGAAGAGGGTTTGTTTCTGCGCGGAAATGATTTGCTGTCGCGAACCAGAGACGGTGAGCGCGTTTTGGTGACGCGTGACGAAATGCAATTGCGCGGTACGCATAACGTCGAGAATGTGCTGGCGGCTTTGGCCGCGGGATTGGCGTGTGGCGCCTCGCCCGAGTCCCTGCGCGAAACCGTGCGCCGCTTTCGGCCGGTCGAACATCGCCTGGAAGAAGTTGCTGAGATCAAAGGCGTGCGTTTCTTTAACGATTCGAAAGCCACCAGTGTGGACGCCACCATGAAAGCGCTGGAAGCCTTCGCCGGGGAATCGGGAAAAGTGGTTTTGATTCTCGGTGGACGGGGCAAGCAAGCGCCCTACGCGCCGCTCGCCCCGTTGGTCAAAGAGTTGGTGCGAAGAATGATTTTGATCGGCGAGGATGCCGAGGCGATCGAAGGTGCGCTAGGTTCAACCGCTCCGTACGAGCACGCGACTGACATGCATGATGCAGTCGAGCGCGCATTCGCGGCAGCGATGCCGGGCGATGTAGTGCTGCTGGCTCCGGCGTGCGCCAGCTTTGACATGTTCGAAAGTTTTGAGCATCGGGGAAGAGTATTCAAAGATGAAGTTTCAAGTTTGAAGTTTCAGGTTTCAGGTTCGCGCGATCAACCTGGAACCTGAAACCTGGAACCTGAAAAGTTGATTGAGTTATGCCGCAAAAGCTGCAAATCGATAAATGGTTGTTTTCGGCGACGGTTGGGCTGGCGCTGTTCGGCGTCGTGATGGTTTACAGCGCCTCGGCCGTGATCGCGCAGTCAGAAAATCACAGCCAATTCCACTATGTGATCAAGCAAGGTATCTGGACGATGCTCGGTTTCGCGGCCATGTTCATCGCGATGCGTTTCGATTACCAGCGTCTGAATCGACGCTGGATCGCCTACGGTGCATTGCTGCTAACGATCTTTATGTTGCTGGCGGTCTTCGCTTTTTCACCGGTGAACGGAGCGCGGCGTTGGATCAAATTCGGCGGCATGTCTGCGCAGCCGTCAGAGATTGCCAAGCTGGCGCTGGCTATGTTTCTGGCCTACTTTCTGGAAAAACGTACCGGCCTGGAAGATTCGTTTTGGAAAACGTTCCTGCCTTGCATGATCCCACTCGCGGTTTTGGCCGGTCTGGTCGCGAAAGAGCCGGACCTGGGAACTGCGTTGATGCTGGCAATTATCGCGATGACGATCTGTTTTGCGGCGGGTGTGCGACCGCGTCACGTCGTCTATGCCGCGGTGCCGGGGCTTTTGTATGTCGCCAAGATGGTGATCTTCACGCCGTTTCGCTGGAAGCGCATGGCCACGTTCATCGATCCCTGGGCCGACCAGCAGGGCAGCGGCTACCAAGTGGTCCAATCGCTGATCGCGGTTGGCTCTGGCGGGCCGCACGGTCTTGGTTTTGCTCAAGGAAGGCAAAAACTCCTGTTCCTGCCTTTCGCGCATTCGGATTTCATCTTCGCAGTGATCGGCGAAGAGCTGGGCCTGATCGGAGCGCTGATCGTAGTGCTGGTGTTCCTGGTTTTCTTGTGGCGTGGCATGCGGGCCGCATTGCGAGCGCCCGATCGTTTTGGCATGTTGCTCGGTATCGGCATCGTCGTAGGGATTGTGGCGCAGGCGCTCTTAAACATAAGTGTGGTGCTGGCGCTGGTGCCGACGAAAGGAATTCCGTTGCCTTTCATTTCCTACGGCGGATCTTCTTTGGTGCCGACGTTGGCCGCAGTCGGGATCCTGCTGAACATTTCTCAGTATGCGCCGCTGGGCAAGCGAGCAGGTTTTGACGAAGACGGTTATGAAGATGAATGGCCGGAAGAGCAGCGCCCGAAAAAACGTCGCGCCGTGCGGCAGCGCGCCACGGCAGTTGCTCGGGCTCGTTACGGTTGAGCGATGCGTGTGCTAATCGCGGCCGGCGGTACCGGCGGGCACATTTATCCGGGCATCGCGGTGGCCAAAGAGATCATGCGCCGCGATCCTTCTTCGGTCGTGAGATTTGTGGGCACGGCGCATGGCTTGGAAACGCGGCTGGTGCCAAACGCAGGATTTGAACTTTCGATCATTGAAAGCGCCGGGCTAAAAAATGTCAGTCTGATGGCCTGGGTTCGCGGGTCGTTGTTACTGCCGAAGAGTTTGGTCGCGGCGCGCCGGGTGATTCGCGACTCTCATCCGGACATCGTGTTGGGCGCGGGTGGCTACGTTTCGGGTCCAGTGTTGTTGGTAGCGTCGTTGATGAGACTACCGACGCTGGTGATGGATTCCAACGCGTTGCCGGGTTGGACCAATCGAGTCCTGGCGTGGTTCGTCGAGAAGGCGACGGTTTCGTTTGCGGAAGCCCTGCCTTACTTTCGCGGCAAAGGCGTCCTGACAGGCAATCCGGTGCGCAGCGAGTTCTTTGAGATTCCGGCAAAGCAACGCCACGGCCAACACATCTCGTTGCTGATTTTTGGCGGTTCACAAGGCGCGCGCGCGATTAATGAAGCGATGATTGGCGCGTTGCCCGGGCTCAGGTCGCAGAAAGAGATGATCCGCATAACACATCAAACCGGCGAAGCTGAGTTCGAAAAGGTGCGCGGCGGCTACGAAGCCGCGGGTTGGCGAGAGAATGTTGACGTCCGGCCGTACATCGATGACATGGTGAGTGAGTTTGCCAAAGCCGATTTGATCATTAGCCGCGCCGGCGCTACGACGAGCGCCGAGCTGGTGGCTGCGGGTAAGGCGGCAATCATGATTCCGTTTCCCCTGGCTGCGGATGATCATCAACGCAAGAACGCTGAAGCGCTCCAAGCAGCGGGCGCCGCGCGAATGATCTTGCAGAAGGATTTGAGTCGTGAGCGTCTCGCAGATGAAATCAGATCACTGCTGACAACGCCACAAGAAATCGATCGAATGGAAATCGCCAGCCGCCAGCTGGCCCGGCGTGATGCGGCGAAGGTGACAGTGGAATTGATGGAAGGTTTAGTAAAGAACCGCTTGCGGTAGCAAGCGGGGCGGTAGCCCGGCCGTGAGGGAGGGCTTAAGCGCGCTTTGCGCGCTGTGCGGGCAAGTATCCCCGCGCTCCGCCGACAGAATGTCGGCGCTCTGGGAGAGCGAATTTGAGATCTCAAGTTTGAGATTTGAAATTGATTAGGCAATGTTCAGACGTTTCCAACATGTTCATTTTATAGGCATCGGCGGCATCGGCATGTCCGGTATCGCTGAGGTTCTAGCGAATCTCAACTTCCGTGTTTCGGGCTCGGATCAAAAGAAGTCCGAAGTGACTGCGCATCTGGAAGAATTGGGCGTGGAAGTCACCGAAGGACACGTGGCAGAGAATGTCGGCGACGCGCACGTAGTAGTTCGCTCGACCGCCGTGCGTGACGATAACCCGGAAATCATTGAAGCTCGGCGCCGCTCGATTCCGGTGATCCCAAGGGCTGAGATGCTGGCCGAATTGATGCGCATGAAACCGCACACAGTCGCGGTGGCCGGCTCGCATGGCAAGACGACCACGACTTCGATGGTCGCGACCGTTTTGGGAATTGCCGGTCTGGATCCGACGTTTGTAGTTGGCGGTATCGTGCGCTCTTATCGCGCAAACGCGCGGCTGGGGAAAAGCGATCTGATGGTCGTCGAGGCGGACGAAAGCGATCGGTCGTTTTTGATGCTGACTCCGACAATTGCGGTCGTGACCAACATCGATCGCGAGCACATGGACTATTACCACGACATGGAAGACGTACGGAAGTGCTTCGGAGATTTCGTTAATAAAGTTCCTTTTTATGGAGCGGCGATCCTTTGTCTCGACGATCCGCACGTGCAGGCCGTGATTCCAAAAGTCGAGCGCCGGCGCGTTACTTATGGTTTGAGCGCGCAAGCCGACATCTCGGCGCATGACATTAGTTATGACCTTTCCTTTGGTTCGAAGTTTTCAGTGCTGCGCGGAATTGACGTGCTGGGCCCGGTGACTCTGCGCGTTCCGGGGAAACACAACGTTTATAACTCGCTGGCGGCGATCGCGGTCGGGCTTGAATTGGAAGTGCCCTTTGACACGATCGCGCACGCGCTCGGTGAGTTCACCGGCGCAGATCGCCGCTTTCAATTCAAAGGTGATGAAGCCGGCGTCACGGTGGTTGACGATTACGGCCATCACCCGACTGAAGTCAAAGCGACATTGAGCGCCGCTCGCATCGGCGCGCCCAACCGGCGCATCGTGGTTTTGTTCCAACCGCACCGGTACTCACGCACTAAAGATCTGATGGACGAATTTGCCAGCGCTTTCAACAATGCGGACGTGCTGCTGGTAACCGATATCTATGCGGCGAGCGAAACGCCGATCGATGGGATTAATGCCGAAGTGCTCACCGGACGAATTAAAAGTTACGGTCATAAAAACGCGGAGTTCGTCGGCGCGGTCGAAGGCGCGGCCGATGTCTTGCGCGAAATAGTTCGCGAAGGCGATTTGGTGATTACGCTGGGCGCGGGCTCAGTGCATCGCTCAGGCGATCGCCTGCTGGCGCTGTTACGTGGAGAGGTTTAGTGGCACAGACTTCAGTCTGTGTCTTGATGCTTGAGATCACAGACTGGAGTCGGTGCCACTTTTAGAGATGGTAACGGTTGACGATACAACCAGACGTGATGCGGCGATTGAGGAAGTCGCTGCGCGCCTGGGTGTGCGCGCCGAACGCGGCCGGCGATTTGCCGATTTGACCAGTTTGCGCGTGGGCGGGGCGGTTGACTGGGTTCTTTCACCTGGCAGTGAAGAAGAGGCAGCCGCGCTGGTGCACGAATTGGAACAACGTGAGGTTGCGTGGCGGCCGCTGGGTTCGGGTAGCAACGTGCTTGCCGATGACGGCGCCCATCATTACGTGATTGTTAGCTTGAAAGAATTGAAAGCTGATCCGATCTTTGCGGACGAGCGAGTTTCGGTGAGCGCCGGCTATTCACTGCCTCGTCTTTGTATTGACTCGGCGCGCCAGAGTCTTTCCGGGATCGAAGGACTGAATGGGATACCCGGCACTGTCGGGGGCGCGTTATGGATGAACGCGGGAGCGTACGGCCAGGAGATCGGCACCGTCGTTGAAACCGTTCGAGTCGCGCGCGACGGCCGCGTGGTCGAGATTCCAGGCAGCGAGGTTAGTTGGAACTATCGACACACTTCATTTCAGGATGGCGAACTGCTTTTGGGCGCGACGTTGTTGCTGCGCCGAGGCGATCCGGAAGAGATCGCCGCGCGCATGGAAGCAGCCAAGAGCCAAAGGATGGCGACGCAACCGCATGGATCGCGCTCTGCCGGTTGCTTCTTTAAGAATGCGCCCGCGAGTCCGATGGGCACGGGCAAAATGATTGACGATCTGGGAATGAAAGGAACGCGCCGCGGCGGGGCAGTCGTTTCACCAAAGCACGCAAACTTCATCGTGACAGAAGGCGAGAATGTCAGCGCCGCCGACGCGTTGGCCCTGGCTGAAGAGATTCGAGAGCGCGTTAAGCATGAGCACGGGATCGATCTCGAATATGAAGTCGAGTTGTGGAGCAGCAAGTAGCACAGACTTTAATCTGTGTTAGGGACTGGAGAATCACAGACCGAGTCTGTGCCACTAAATATATGAAAGAACAAGTCATCGCAACCAGAGGCTCACGAAGTTCAAGGAGCGCCGCCGCGCAGCCCCGCGGTTTTGTGCAACGTCCGGCGCGTCGCGGTAGCTCAACCGGCGGGAGAACCAGGGATTTTTCGCCGCGCGCTCTGTACGGCTATGTGCCCTCGGCACTCAAGCTTGTCCTGGCGATCGTTACGGTAGTTACTTTGATTATCGGATATCGAGTAGCCTCGTCGGCTTCACTGTTTCAAGTGCGGAGCATCGATGTGTCGGGAGCATCGCGTACGTCTGCTGCTGAGATTGAGAGTCTCACGCGGCGGGCAGTGGCTCGCACGGGAGTTTGGCGCGCCGATCTCTCGGCGATCAGCACTGAGTTGGAGCGTTTGCCGGGCGTACGCCGCGCTGTCGTCAGCCGCGTCTTGCCCGATCGCCTCCGCGTGCGCGTGTCGGAACGGGTGCCCGTGGCGGTGGTCCACACTTCTGCCGGCCACTTTTTTTGGGTGGACGAAGAGGGGGTTGCGCTCGGAGAGATGAAGGCGGCCGATACCGTTCCCGCCTTTTTCATTCGTGGCTGGAACGAAGACGGCACCGAAGAAGCGCGCAAGGAAAATGTCGAACGTGTGCAGCGGTACGTGGAAGTTTCGCACGAATGGAATGCCCTGGCCCTGTCGGAGCGAGTGAGCGAAGTGAATCTGATCGATTTGCGTGACGTGCGCGCGCAACTCTCCGGGAATGACTCTCAGATCGAGGTCAGGCTGGGAGGGCAGGAACTCGGTGTGCGTCTGAAGCTGGCGCTTGATGCGTTGGATCAATACCGGCAGCGAGGCTCGTCAATCACTTATCTTGATTTGCAAACGGGGCGGATTGTGATCGGCACCAACTCGGGGAGCAAAGTTTCGACGGCCAGCGAGCCGCCGGTATCTGATTCGACTAATCAGGAATCAAAACCTGTCACACCGATAGCGTCGGTCAGTCCGGTTGCCGCTAACGCGAACCGGCGCGTTCCGTCCAAGGACCAGCAGAAACCGATCAAGACGAATCGGGGGCACGACTCTGCGAACACATCCGGCATTCGTCTGAGATAGAAGTCTGGAAGAAACCTAAATGGCAAAGCGGACAAATCACACGATCGGGTTGGACATCGGGACGAGCAAGGTCACGTGTATCGTTGCCGGTCCCGCAGAAGACGGTCTGCTTGAAATTCTGGGCATGGGCGAAGCCGAAGCGCGCGGCCTGCGCAAGGGCGTGATTGTCAATCCTGATGCCGCCGTCGAAGCAATCAAGAAAGCAGTTGAAGAAGCCGAGCGGATGAGTGGCGTGCAGGCAGAGGAGGTGACGATCAATCTCGCCGGCTCGCACATCATGGGCTTCAATGGCCAGGCTATCGTCGCCGTCGCCGGTCGCGACCGTGAGATTACCGCCGACGATGTTCGCCGCGCGATCGATTCTGCTTGTGCGATTCAACTTCCCGCCGGCCGCGAGATTGTGGATCGCTTGCCCCAGGAGTTCATCGTCGACGATCAGGACGGCATCAACGATCCGGTCGGCATGACCGGCGCCCGGCTGGCCGTCAAAGTGCACATCGTTACCAGCCCGGTGACCGCGCGCCAAAACGCGATTAATGCCGTAAATCGGGCTGGTTTGATCGTCGCAGATATGATTCTCGAGCAGCTTGCCGCCGCCGAGGCGACGCTTACGGACGACGATAAGGAATACGGGTCAGCGCTGGTTGATATTGGCGCCGAGACTACCGGTTTGTGCGTTTACCAGCGCGGCGCCGTGCAACACACGGCGGTTTTCCCGCTGGGCGGGGCGCATTTTACCAATGATATTGCGTTCGGTCTGCGTACTCCGATTCCCGAGGCCGAACGGATCAAACGCAGCGTCGGCTGTGCCTCGAGTGCTTCGCTCAGTGATGACCAGCGCGGCGAGATGGTCGAAGTGCCATCGGTTGGCGGGCGGGCGCCGCGGCAACTATCGCGACAGATTCTCTGCGACATTTTGCAGCCGCGCGCCGAAGAAGTATTGATGCACGTCTCTGACGAGATCAGGGACTCTGGTTGGAACCGGCAACTGTCGAGCGGTGTCGTGTTGACCGGAGGTGGCGCGCTGCTCGACGGCATGATCGAAGTTGCCGAACAGGTTTTTGACGCGCCGGTGAGGATCGGTTATCCCGAGCGCGATCGGTTTGGCGGACTCGTTGAAGACGTGCAGAGTCCGGCATGGGCTGCGGCCGCCGGACTCGCGCTTGTCTCGCAACGCGCGCATGCTCTCGAACAGCGCGCGGGCGGTGCAAAGCGCGGCGGTTCCGGTCGCTTAACACATTTTGTTTCCAAGTTTCGCAATCGATTTGGTAGTAGTATTTTTTGACAGAATATTGTATGCTGGCGCGCCTATGGCACAATATGTTGTCCGCAAGATATAGATGCCCGTGGTTCAGCTAGCCCAAAATAGACGAAAGAGGCCGTGGAAGGCTTCCCGGTTTGGAAGAGAGGAAAAAGCCATGACACCTGAGGTCCGCGAACCCGGCAAAGGCATAAACATTTTCATTGAAGACGAACCTCCGATCACCGGAGCGCGCATAAAAGTCATCGGGGTCGGCGGCGGTGGCGGCAACGCAGTCAACCGGATGATTGAATCCGGAATTGAAGGAATTGAGTTCGTCGTAGCCAACACTGATTTGCAAGCGCTGAAGCGCTCGCGCGCTGCGGTAAAAATTCAACTCGGCGGGAGATTGACCAAGGGGTTGGGTGCGGGAGCCGATCCTGAAGTTGGCCGGCAAGCGGCGCTGGAAGACACCGATAAGATCATCGAAGTACTGGAAGGCGCGGACATGGTGTTTGTGACCACTGGTCTTGGTGGCGGCACCGGCACTGGTGGGGCTCCGATTGTGGCATCGCTCGCTACGGAACTCGGCGCCTTGACGGTGGCGGTTGTGACAAAGCCGTTTCTGTTCGAGGGCCGGCGGCGGCTGCAGCAGGCTGAACATGGTCTGAGCGAATTGCATGAGTCGGTTGACACAGTGATTACGATTCCGAACGAACGCCTGTTTGGCGCGGTGCCACAGGGCGCTTCATTTGCCGACGCGTTCAAGGCCGCGGATGATGTGCTGCGCCAGGCGGTGCAGGGCATCAGCGACTTGATCACAGTGCCTGGCTTAATCAATCTGGACTTTGCCGACGTGCGCACCATCATGCAGGGCATGGGCATGGCGCTGATGGGTACTGGCTATGCGCGAGGCGAAAACCGCGCGGTTGAAGCCACCCAGGAAGCGATCTCATCACCACTGCTGGAAGAAGCATCGATCAAGGGCGCGCGGGGCGTGCTGATTAATATCACCGGCGGCCCCGATCTGACTCTCAGTGAAGTTAACGATGCGGCATCGATCGTGCGCGAGGAAGCGGACGAGGACGCGAATATCATTTTTGGGCATGTGATCGACGAAACGATGGCCGACGCGATGAAGATCACGGTGATTGCGACCGGCTTTCGCCGCGAAGTTGCGGCAGCTTCAGCCGGCGCGGGCGCTCAAATGCCCGTCACGTCAGCGCCGCGTTACGCACCGCGATCGCCGGAAGAATTCCCTGCATCGCATGCGAGTTCAAGACGCGTCGACGATCTCGATGTGCCAACTTTCATCAGGAAAAAAGCCGACTAATACAGCTCAGCGAGTCAGCCATAGAGCGGGCGCTCAGCCCCTGCAGATCCGGTGTCACGTGACCCCACGCCGACCTTTCTTCCTGCTTTGCGTTTTCCCCCTCGGTCGTGTAGCATGTCGCGCATTCCCTTTGGAATAAACTTCTGTCAGTACGCATAAAATGCGCATCCTCTCCTCGGAGGGGTGCCGTCTGTGGGTGGCTTTTGACCCTCACATCCAACTTGGCGGTAACGCAAGCTCTTGGCAATTCTTATTGTTAATCATTTGGAGGAAGTACCGTGAATCGCAAACTAATCAGGACGACGCTGGCCGATGTTAAGGCCCGGCGCGAGGCCGCACCTCAGCCCAATCGCACCGACGAACGAGGCAACGGGGGAGGCCCGCCGCGAGGCGGTATGCCGCCGCCGCGACCAACCCAGCAGCCATCGTCAATTCAAGTCAGAAAACGACAGCCGCCTCCGGCTGAGACGCATGCCGAAATTTACTATTACAAGAAACAGATCGACGCGCACACGCCGATGGTGCTCGTGTTACAGGACGGCGAAGAGATTGAAGGAACGATTGAGTGGTACGATCGCGGCGCGCTGAAGATTAATCGCCGGTCCGCTCCGAATCTCCTGGTCCTCAAGCGCAACATCAAATACATCTTCAAGGCCGAAGAGCGTGTGCCCGCGGGGCGCGTCGAAGATCGCGTGGAAGATCCAGAGCCTCACGAAGTTGAATCTTAGTCTCTCCGCGTGGCGGACACGCAGGTTGTAAATGCCTGCGTGCCGCCGCCCTTCGATCGATGAATAATCTGCCGCAGGGTTCTGCTGATGCGAGTGCTTTAAAGGCACTACCACGCGTTGGGATCACCATGGGTGATCCATCGGGCATCGGACCCGAAGTGGTGCTCAAGGCAGTTGCCGAAGATGAAGTGCGCGACGTCTGTCAGCCGATCATCATCGGCGACGCTCAGTTGCTGGCCCACCATGCGCGCACGCTCGACTTACAATGCGGCTATGAAATCGTTCGCCGCGACGAGCTCTTACCTCTTCAAACTTCGGAACCGATAATCTTTCATCTCGATAACATTCAGGGACACGTCGAGCCCGGCATCGAGTCGGGGGCCGCGGGCAAAGCTGCCGGTGGTTACATCGAGGCCGCGGTGGAACTCTGTGCTGCGGGAGCGATCGACGCCATCGCGACCGCACCAATCAACAAGCGCGCTCTATTCCTCGGAGGCTACAGCTTTCCAGGCCACACTGAATTTCTCGCGCATTTAACCGGCACCGATGATTTTGCGATGGGTTTTGTGGCGGCGAATCTTCGCATCGTGCTCATCTCGACTCACGTTCCGCTGTCCGAAGCGATTCGCCTGGTCAGGCGCGAACGCTTTGAGAAGACGATTCGTTTGACCCAACACGAACTGCAGCGTTGGGGCATCGATCGCCCGCGCATCGCGGTGGCGGCTTTGAATCCCCACGGCGCGGAAGGCGGATTGTTCGGGATTGAAGAAGCATCTGAAATCATGCCGGCCATCGAAGCCTGTCGCGCGATTGACGACATTAATGTGCGTGGGCCGTTTTCCGCGGACACGGTTTTCCTGCGGGCGTCGCGCGGGGAGTTCGACGCCGTGGTGGCGTGTTATCATGATCAGGCGATGATCCCGGTGAAGTGCCTTTCCTTTGGCGAAGCAGTCAACATCACGCTCGGCTTGCCGTTCATCCGCACGTCGGTCGATCACGGGACGGCGTTCGACATCGCCGGCAAAGGAATCGCCGAACATTCGAGTATGGTCGCGGCAATCAAGTTGGCGGCTGAGCTTTCAATGAGAGCCGGTGAAGCCGGCAGGGCCGTCGAGGCGGCCTAGGCCAGAGAGCAAACAAATTGAGCACCAGTGGCAACAACACAAAGGGTCGCGTTCTGGTCGCCGATGACGATCCAGCCATACTGCGTCTGCTGAGTGCAGTGCTCGAGAAGGAGGGCTTTGCAGTCGTGGGCGCCCGTGACGGCCGCGAGGCTTATAAAGCACTCCAGGACAACGCGAACTTCATCGCCGCCGTGTTCGATGTAGTGATGCCGCACATATCCGGGCCGGAACTGTTGCGCTATATGCGAACGGAAAAGCGCTTCAATAAAATTCCGGTGATGATGATGACCGCTGAGCAGGATCCAAAACTTTCATCGGACAGCTTCGCTGCCGGAGCGGTCGTTTTTCTTCCCAAACCATTTACCACGGCCCAGCTCCAGACAATGTTGCGTATGCTGGTAGGCAAAGCCTGCAGCCAGAGTTGATAATTTGGCGTGCGGTAACTTGTTACCGCGTTCGAGACCCGCGGTGATATGAAGTCAGTGCCACCCGCGTAAGCGGGCGGGTCAAGCACGCAATCCCAGATGAGCGATGAGCCCCGCCCGCTCACGCAGGCGGTACTGACCTCTTAATTCAAAGGAGTATCAATCATGATTAAGCGAACCATCCTGATTACTTCTCTTGTGGCATTTGTTGCCGCCGCTATTTTCTTCGTCGCCAGTCGCACTAGTGCCGCCGGTGATCTCTCACCCAAAGAAGCGCGGAAGTTAATCGCGCGCATGGCGGGCATCGAACTACCTTCGGACGCGGTCCGCGTGAAAGACATTTCGGTCACCGGCAACACAGGCGTCGTCGTGGCCCAGGTTGAAACGGCTTTTCGCGTCGTGAAAGACGACAAAGGCAAATGGCGCGTGGCCGAGATCAGAACCGGCGATCGGCGCTGGGAAGATCTCGACACCCTGATGAAGGCCCTGAATGTTGAGAAGGCCGCCCGCGCGCATGCCGAGTTGGATCTAATTGCGACCGCCCTCGAATCATTCCGCCGTGAACGCGGCTCCTATCTCGCGTCAAAGAGTGAAGCCGCCCTGATCGACAATCTGAACCCGCGGTACCTGGCGCGAATCATCCGCGTTGACCCCTGGCACAACTCTTATGAGTATGAAGGCGAACGCGCCAACTTCGTCCTGCGCTCAAATGGTCCGGACGGAAAACCAAACACGCCGGACGACGTGACCGTGATCTCGGGCGCTCGCTGATTTTCCAATGTTCTATTCCCCGTTGGCGCAAATCAGCTCGGCCTTATTATCTACGTTGATGTGACTGGCAGCCCCCGGCGTAATGGTTTTTGTCCGGAAACGCCAAAACTCGTGCCGCATCGATCGACGACAAACTCGCAGTCGACGCGTGAACAGTCGTTGGAATCTTCGTCGACTTAGGTGTTACGATGCCGCAGGTTTGATCAAGATCAGGAAGCTAAGGAATAAGGTGATGCTGAGAATTTTATTATTGATCGCGGCGACGCTGGTCTGCCTCGAGGTGGGAGTGTCGGCCAAGGAACGTTCCTGGAACTGTCTGCCCAATGACATCAAGGCGACAGATGTTGTTTCGACGCAGGTAGTGCGGGCAGCGGCTGGAGGTCGAGAGATTCGGAAGACTACGGTCGCACGAAAGCTCACGGAGATTAAGGCACGGTGCTCTAACGGCAAATTAATTGATTCCTCGCGAACTGAAATACGATTCTTCAAACTCACGGGTTGCTGGGGCACACGTTCAGACGACGATCGGGAGGTCCTCGATCGCCAGGCTCGCGAGTTGGCGGACCTAAAGAAGCGCTATCGAGTCATTGAAATGACCTGCAACCCGAGCGGAGAGCAAATTCCCTAGAGACGAGTTGCGCTCGGGCGTGGCGCCAGTGGCCCGAACCTGGCCCTCCTGATCAAGTAGTTTTCAGCCTCGAACGTGAGGCGACTGTCGGTTTAAGAGTCTCGCAAATAGAATTGCTGTTGTAAATAGATTGTCATTCGCACCCTGAAATGTTACTGTGCCCACTCAGTTCCCGATCGTCAAGTTCAAAATCGTTCTCTAAAAGATCCTGAGAGGATAATTCCAACAATGAGAATCCCCCTTAAAGGACTGCTGCGTTCTTTGCCCAACAGTCCTGCTCGTCATATTAATCGTCAGCGGTTCCTGCTGACCTCGTTTGCAGTTCTGGCCTGCTTAAGCCTGTTGCTTTTCAGCGGCCCCTGGAACGCCCAAGCGAGGACCAGAAAGGCGCCGCGAGCGGTAAGCCGTCACAAGAGCACTCACAAGAGAAAGATTCTCGCAAAAAGCCTGGCAGCAAAGGATCGCGACGGCGCGCAGAGCGCCGAGCCCACCGCCGGCCCGGAAGATGATCCTGAGGCGCGCCAGAAATGGTTCTGGTTTCAGCGGACGTACCCCTTTAACGAAATACCACTTGGCGCGCGCAGCCGCGCATGGGAATCAGTGGCTCAGAGTGAAAAGGGTTTCAGGTCGCTCGCGGTGGGCACTGTCTGGTCTTCTATTGGTCCGACGCCAACCACTTCAGCGTTTCCCAACAACGGGGGCTTCACTTCTGGACGTATAAACACGATTGCGGTATCGCCTGCTAACAATCAAATTGTATTGGTTGGCTCGGCGACCGGCGGCATCTGGCGATCAATTGACGGCGGAACAACCTTTACGCCCGTATCCGACAACCAGGTCGATTTGGCTGTCGGCGCAATCGCCTTCGCGCCGAGTAACGCGAATATTGTGTATGCCGGAATGGGCGACAACGACAATGGCTATTTCGGCACCGGCGTCTTGAAATCAACAGATGCGGGGGCCACCTGGACGAGAATCAACAACAACACGTTCCCGGACCGGGGCCAGTGCGTCAAGGTCGCCGTAGATCCCAATGATTCAAGTAGGGTTTACGTGGCCCAATTCAACTCCCTGAATCCTGCAAACGGCGGGACGTTTGTCAGCGGAATCCATGCTTCGATCGACGGTGGTGTTAATTGGACCAACATTCTGGCCGGGAGTGCAAGCGACTTCGCTATTCATCCGACCAACCCGCAAATTCTGTATGCAGGTATTCGGTTCAGTTTTGACCAAACGCCGAGTCAGGGTCTTTACAAATCAATCAACGGTGGCACGACGTGGAATAAAGTCTACGATTCGCCCTTTAACGCCGGGCAATCATCTACGCGGGAGTTTCGCGTCGCCGTGACTCCCGCCAGTCCGAACCGGGTCTACATCTATTTTGGAACCAGAGAGACTACGCCCAATTCGGTCCGACTGGAAATGAGCGACGACGCGGGTGCGACCTTTACAAATCGCGGCACCATCTCGAACAACGCGGGCGGCATCGATCCGGGCCAGTTTGGATATAACACCTACCTGACCGCCAGCCCGGTGGATGCGAATACGGTTTATGTCGGATCGCGTGATGTCTTCAGAAGCACCGATGGTGGGGTGACTTTTACCGACATCTCCACCGCGTTTGCTCCGCCCTGGCCGAATGGAGCCTACACTCCCGATAATCAGAAGTTCCATTCTGATCAGCAGTCGTTCGCGTTTCAACCAGCCAGCGGTAGTACGTTTTATTGTGGCGGCGATGGTGGGGTGTGGAAGACCACTGATAGTGGCGCGAACTTCACTTCGCTCAATGCTACGCTTTCGCTTACCCAATTCGTCAGTATCGGAGTTAGCCCGACGGATGCCACCAAATCATACGGCGGCACGCAGGACAATGGTACTCAGCGCCGGACAGCGGGCTCCGGATGGGCCGAGTTCAGTGGCGGCGATGGCGGGAAGCTGGTTGTCGATCCGGTTGATCCGAAGCGGGTTTACTCCAGCTATGTCAGCGGCGTGATGAGTAGATACTTGAACAACGGCGCTACCTTCGACGGACAGATAGCTAACGCCGGGTCATTTGGCGAACCCGTTCCTCCGGCCGCTGCGCGGATCGCGTTCTATCCACCAATTGTCGGCAATGGCGTGGATTCAAAAATCTATGTTGGAACGTGGCGACTTTTCATTTGCACCGACTGTAACGACTCGCTCCGGGACCTTGGCAGCACACCTGCGACCTGGACCCCGCCAGGGGGCACATTCGATCAGACCAACGGGGGTAGCGATGTGCTGAGCGCCCTCGCAGTTGCCAGAAGTAACAACCAGGTGATCTATTCGGGCTCGAGGGCTGGCCGCGCGATGGTCAGTATAAATGGCGGCGCTAATTGGACCGACATTACTACGGGTCTCCCTAATCGATCGATACCAAGTATCACCGTAAGTCCAACTGACCCGACTCTGGTTTATCTAACCGTCTCCGGATACGGCACTGGTCACGTTTTCAGATCGACCAACAGCGGCACGAACTGGACAGACATCAGTAACAACTTGCCAAACATTCCGACCAGTGCCTTCCTGATTGATCCATTGACGCCAACGACGCTCTACGCCGGCACGGACATTGGCGTGTTCAGATCCACTGACAATGGCGGGTCGTGGACCGTTTTCAACAACGGCCTGCCCCCGGTTCCAGTGATGGCCTTCTCGGCGCAGACAGGGGGGCTGATTCAGATCGGGACGTATGGTCGCGGCGCTTACGAATTGCCGACCACAGGAGCGCCGCCGCCATCACCGACACCTACGCCATCGCCATCGCCATCGCCATCGCCGTCGCCAACGCCAAACGCAAACACGGTGCAGTTCAACGCCGCTAATTTTCCGGTGGGCGAAGCAGCCGGTAGTGTAGTGCTGACAGTCACCCGCACTGGGGCGACGAATGTGGCGTCGACGGTTGATTTCGCTACTGATGCGGGAGCGCCTTTGGCCTCGTGTGCACAATCCAACGGCATCGCTTCCGAACGCTGCGATTACACGATGGCGCTGGGGACGGTGCAGTTCGCCGCCAACGAGACTTCCAAGACCGTGACGGTTTTCATCACCGATGATGTTTACACGGAAGTCATAGAGACGTTCACCGTCACGCTCTCAAATCCCACTGGCGGGTTTGCGCTTGGCACGCCCGGCACAGCGACGGTGACCATCACTGACAATGACGGCGCGAGCGGACAGAGTCCCGTCAAGAACGGCGCCAGCTTTAGCAATGCGTTCTTCGTGCGCCAGCAGTACATAGATTTCCTGAATCGGGAACCGGATGCGGGCGGGCTCGGTTTCTGGAAGAACCAACTCGACGAGTGCGAGGGCATGACATTGCCGGCCGGCTTCACGGACGCGCAAAACTGCCGCGAGGTTCGACGAATTAACGTGTCGGCAGCGTTCTTCCTCTCGATTGAATTTCAGAACACTGGTTTTCTGGTTTACCGATTCAATCAGGCGGCGTTCAACCTTAACGCCGAGCTGCAATTCCGCAGCTTCCTGAAAGACACGCAGGGAATTCAGCGCGGGGTCATCGTCGGTCAGGGCAACTGGCAACAGCAGATCGAAGATAACAAAGTCGCGTTCGCGAATTCCTTCGTTACCCGGCCGGATTTCATAGCAGCTTTTCCGGCGAACATGACTGCGGCGGCATTCGTTGATGCGCTCAACGCCAACACGAAGGATCCAAGAAATCCTACCACCCCTTCGTTGACCCAGGCCGAACGCGACAACCTGGTGGCCATGCTCAACCCGAATCCATCGAACGCGGCCCTGCGGGCGCAAGTGTTGCGCTCAATCGCGGAGAACTCGGTCTTTCAACAGCGTGAGTCCCCGCGGGCTTTTGTGTTGCTGCAGTACTATGGTTACTTGCGCCGGAACCCGAACGCAACGCCGGATTCTGATTTTGGCGGCTACAACTTCTGGCTGGGCAAGCTGAATCAATTCGGCGGGAACTTCGTCAACTCAGAAATGGTGAAAGGCTTCATCACTTCGGGCGAGTACGTCAATCGGTTCGGACTCTAAGCCGGTAGGATTTGACCGGGAGCGCAGCGATTAGCAACGCAAGGCACAAATGCGGCTGAACGCTCGCAATGAAGGGCGTAGGCGTGGACAGATTCAGATCAATTATCGAGTCTCCCTTAGTCCTGCGCTCAAATGTTCCGGACGGAAAACCAAACCCGCCGGACGACGTGACCGTGACCTCTGGCTCGCGCTGAGTTTTCCGGGGCAGTAGCCCGACCGTGAGGGAGGGCGTATTTTCCAACTCCTCGCGAGGTTCATTGCATCCTCCAAATACGGATTAGACGAAATCATCCGATCACAATCATGGAGTCAGTACCGCGAGCGCAGCGACCGGGTCGTAGTCTGCGCGATCTCGAACCTCGCATGAATTGAGACCCCGTCGCTGCGCTCCGGGTACTGACCTCATTGCCAACCGATCCGCTTGATATAAATCTGGGTTGAACTTTCTCAAGCGAACCTAACCCAATGAAGACTCGAACGATCTTCGATCTTCCAACGAATCCTTACCAAAAAATACGGTTGACAGGCCTTTCGCTCACACCTAAACTGCGCCCGCTTTAAGCTTCAGTCTCATTCGTTTTTCAGAATAGGTTTCCGAACTCCCGCGAACTCTTGCGAAGAAAGGTGTCTTCCAGAGATCGCTCCCAACCAGATCGGATCGTCGTCGGGGCGAATCGATCAGACGAAAGGAACAGGCCCCAATGTTCGCGATCGCTCCACGGAAAAGTCATAGTCTCCTAATCGCTCCAGCATTGTTTCCCTTTCTCCTGCTGGTTAGCCATACAGTTTCGGACAACCACCCTCCAAGCGCGGTGGATGACTCATATACAGTTCATGGGAACCTGTTCGTGCCGGGACCGGGCATTACCGCTAACGACACGGATCCGGACAACGACATTCTGCACATTGGTTCGTGCGGAACGGTCGCGCACGGAACCCTTCACTGTGATACCCAGGCATTCAGCTACGAAGCCAATTACGGCTATGTTGGCTCCGATAGTTTCACTTACCAGACCTGTGACGGGTACGGCCTATGTGATACGGGGACGGTCACGCTGAGTGTCCAAAACAGCGCACCCGTTGCAGTCGACGACAACTTCACCTTTCACGGCGATTCCTTTTTCGTGCCCGGGCCCAACGCCCTGCGCGAGAACGATTCTGATCCCGACGGTGATGCGTTCAGTGTGGTTTCTTTCACCCAGACTTCGCATGGGACGGTGAACTACTTTTACCAGTATGGAGCTCTTAGATACGACTTAGCCGATCCGAGTTACGTGGGAACGGATAGCTTTACTTACCAAATCTGCGACAACCTGGGCCTCTGCAGTAGCGCGACTGTCACCTTTACCGTGACAAATAGTCCGCCGGTGGCCAATGACGACACTTATTCTGTCCAGACGGGGGATACGCTTTTTGTGCCGGGACCGAATGCGCTGCGCGAGAACGATTCCGATCCTGAAAACGATCCGATTAGGGTTGCGTGGTACACGCAAACGACAAATGGGACGGTGAACTATTCATATAGTTATGGGTCGCTGAGTTATCAGCCCAACGACGGATTTGTGGGGCAAGACGCTTTCATATACGGCCTCTGCGACAACCTTGGATTGTGCTCGAGGGCCAACGTAACGATAAACGTCAACCCACCTCCGACACCTACTCCGACGCCCACTCCGACCTCAACCCCGACGCCCACTCCGACGCCGGACGGTGACCGGAATCTGGGCAACAGTTGTCCCAATCAGATGGTGGGCGAACCTATAAATGTTACGAACGGCAACATGCTCCTTAGTCAGGTTGATTACCATTTGCCTGGCGCCGGCGAGGCGATCAGCTTTGTGCGCACCTATAACAGCATGGCTTCGCGGTTTGGCTTGTTCGGCAGAGGTTGGTCAACTGGTTATGACGAAGGACTGGTAATCAACAGTCCCACATCCCTGCGACTGTACATGCCGGACGGGCGGGCAACGGACTTCAGCAGCGATGGGAGCGGATCATTCGCTCCGGTACAGACCGATTTCTTTGGACAGATCAACCGAAACTCCGATGGAACTTTCGGCCTTTCATTCAAAGATGGCAGGGTCCACCGCTTCACCAATTTCGGAGCCCTACTTTCATTAGCTGACCGAAATAATAATCAAACCACCCTTGCTTATGATGGAAGCGGAAGGTTGGCTTCGATCACAGATCCTTCCGGGCGTTCGCTCTTAGCGACCACCAACACATTCGGCATGCTGCTTTCAATCGGCGACAGCCTGGGCGTCATTGCCACGTACAACTATGACTCGGGCTCTAAGCTGGTTTCTGTTACTTATGCTGATAACTCAGGCCTCCAGTTCAACTATGACGGAAACAACCGTTTGTCGAGCGTTTCAGATGTGCTCGGCAACGTACTGGAATCGCATGCGTATGACACGCAGGGTCGGGCGGTCACTTCGGAAAAGCAGGGCGGCGTCGAACACTATTCGTTCGATTACGTGAGCACCTCCGAAACGGACGTTACTGATGCCCTTGGTCATGTGACCAAATATTTCTTCGACACCAGCACCAGTCGTAACGTCGTCACGAGAGTTGAAGGACTATGTAGTTGCGGTTCCGGCGCTCAGTCCCAGACCTGGACGTATGACAACAACCTGAACGTCAGCAGCTCTACAAACAGCTTGAACCAGGTGACGACCTACACCTACGACACTCAGGGCAATCAGCTTACGATGACCAACGCAGCCGGCACGACAACCAGCACCTACAATCAATCGGGCGAGGTCTTGAGTGTGACGGACGCTTTGGGAGGCACAACCTCGATCACCTATAACGATCAAGGCAACCCCCTTTCAATTACCGATCCCTTGAATCACACGACTACCTACACTTCCAACTCGCGTGGGCAGTTGTTGACGGTAACCGACGCCCGCGGCAAGGTGTCGAGTCTCGCCTACGACAGCAGCGGCAATCTGACAACCAGAACAAACGCTCTGGGTAACGCTACACACTTCACTTACGATGTCCGCGGACGTTTGACCAGCACGACCAATGAGCTTGGGCATGTCACTTCGTTCGTCTATGACGCGGTTGGGAGACTGTCCCGGATCACGCAGGCCGACGGCAGCATGATCGGTTATGAATACGATCTAGCCGGCCGACGCATCGCAATGACGGATGCCAAAGGCAATCGCTCGACCTATGCATATGACGGCGCATATAGGCTGATCAGCCAGACCGATGCCGCAAATCAAACGACCTCGGTTGGGTACGATGCAATGTCGAAGCGGACGAGCGTTACGGATGCGCTCTCTCGCACGACCAATTACGATTACGACGATTTCAATCGACCGGTGAAGACCACCTATCCGCCGGCAACCTCGGG
Organism: Pyrinomonadales bacterium; assembly: GCA_038210455.1. GTDB lineage: Bacteria > Acidobacteriota > Blastocatellia > Pyrinomonadales > Pyrinomonadaceae > UBA11740. The sequence goes on from JBBQWP010000014.1 coordinate 72,284, forward strand.
CGGCACTCGATTGTTTGAGTCGGCGACGTATGACGCGGCCGGCAACGTCACGCAGCGCACGGACACAGCAGGACGCGTGAGCAGCTATGCTTATGACGATGTCAACCGTGTTACGAGTACGACGGACGCCGCCAACCAGACGACCAGCTTTCAGTACGACGGGTTAAGCCGTGTGACTGCGTTGACTGACGCGATCAATCAGCAGTACCAGTTTGCCTACGATGCCCTGGGACGCCGGACGCAAATCACGCGAGGCGGAGTGTCGATGACTTTTGCTTACGACGTGGTGGGCAATCGCACTCGGCGCACCGACTACAACAACCTGACCACGAATTACGCCTTTGATGCCCTTAACCGGCTCACAAAGATCACTTATCCGGACGCCACCACCGCGACCTATGGCTATGACAAAGTCTCACGGTTGACGACGGCCTCAAACATCAACGGAACCGTGAGTTTTGTGTACGATGAGCTGGGCCGCGTGACGAGGACTACAGATGTCTGGGGACAAGTAATCAATCACACCTATGATGCCAACGGCAATCGGACAAGAACGAGCTTGGGCGGAATGACTGCCGCACTCTACGGCTATGACCCATTGAACCAACTGAGGACTATTACCGATGGCTCGGGCTTAGCGGCGGACTATGCCTACGACGCGACCGGCAGAGTCGTTTCGCGCGCTCTTCCTAATGGAGTGCTGACCAGCTACTCTTACGATGGGTTGGATCGATTAACGAGGTTGCAGGCCACCGGCAAGAAAGTGATTACAGACAATAGCTACCAGTACAACGATGCCGGCGACCTGGTGCAAAATACTGATCCGGGCGGCACGCACGCTTACAGTTACGACCCGATGGACCGACTCACATCAGCCAGCTATCCCAAGACAATTAGCGAGTCCTACGGCTACGATGGGGTGGGGAATCGTACCCGCTCACAGCGCAGCTCTACTTACAGCTACCAACCGTTCAACCGGCTGGTGAGCACGAGCACGGCAAGTTATCTGTCCGACAACAACGGAAATCTGCTCGCGAAGAACGAGGGTGGGAAAACGACGCACTTCCAGTGGGATTTTGAAAACCGGCTAACGCAAGTAGTCACGCCACAATCAGGCAGCGTCACGTACAAGTACGATGGGCTGAGTCGTCGCATTCAACGCGCGCCGAGCAAAGGGGTTGCCACTAACTTCGTCTACGATGGTCAGGACGTAGTAAAGGACTTGAACAGCGATGGCAGCACAGTCGACTATTTGAATGGCCCCGGCATCGACAACAAAATCCGGCAAACCAGTACCGTCAAACACAAGACCAACGCGCTCTACTACACAACGGATCACCTGGGCAGCACGACGGCGCTCACCAATGACAAGGGCCATGTTGTCGACGAGATTGAATACGACGCTTTCGGTAACAGCACCGGCAGCGATGACACCCGTTACGACTACACCGGCCGTGAACGCGATCCACTGACCGGCCTGCTCTACTATCGCGCGCGCTGGTATGATCCGAAGTTGGGAAGGTTCATCTCTGAGGATCCGATTGGATTGACTGGAGGGATAAATCAGTTCGCCTATGTTGGTAATAATCCTCAGAACGCGAAGGATCCGACTGGGCTCTATGAGATCGATGTTCATTACTATCTCACTTATTATCTGGTGCGGAAGAACAAGTGCTTTACGGAAGCAGAGGCGAGACTGATAGCAGATGCTGATCAGAAGACGGATGAAAATACCGAAACTTCCCCTGAGTTAGGCAGGAAGTTTCCCGATCTTTGGAATCCAGATTACAACGCCCAAAGGAAGAACGCGAATTATCATGCGCTCTCCCCAGACGCCAGGAAGGGTCAGGGCTCACGGGAACTGTGGGATCAAGCAATGAGGGGACCGACCAACTATGTTGGCTTCGGAAGATACTTGCACTACCTTCAAGACACCTACAGCCATGCGGGCTACAAGGATTCTACGTGTGGTCATGGTTGTGTGGACTGGCATTTCCCTGACAAGACGGCCAATGACGCCGCCAAGGCTGTAGAGATGGCGCAGGCAACATGGTACGCGTTGCAAGAGTACGCGAAGCAGAAAAAGTGCGGGTGTCAGGGAGATTGGCAAGATGCCTCGTGGGCTGACGCCAACAGGTTTGCGAAAGCTTATGGCGGACCTGACTGGCGCGAGATAAGCAGCGATGAGTTGGAAAATAAAAGGATAATCCTCGGAGTACCAAGGAGGTAGCTGGGCTATTAGAATTCTATGTTCATCAGCTGTTTCTTCAATAACCCTTCGTTGCCATCTGCGCTGGTGGTGTCGGCGTTTGTGATCTTGCTCTGGACAACTCTGTTTGTGGTTTCCGTTAGAGGCATAAGGCGAGATCCAAAACCACCCCTCAAATTCGTATTGATTGGAGTAGCTTCATTGTTGGTTCTCGCGGCCCCCTTTCTAATCTACCTGCTTGTGACAATATTTGTTTTGATTGACTTCAAATAGGGCATCAAGAAACAAACCGGGCTCAAGCCACGAACGCGGAGGGTGGTATCACGAGAATCGCAAAAATCGCAGGCCTGACCCCGTTCTTTGGGCCATAGATGAAATTGACCCATGGTTCCTAAATAACAAAATTCAAATTCTAAGAGTCCCGCGACGATATTGAAGTGACGCAATGGGAATAAACCTGGAGGTTCCGATGACGAAGCTGGCTACTGCCCTAAGTCTTCTTGTGATAGCCATCGCAGGCGGGTGTGATCCAATGAGTCATACTCACTGTGACGACAAGATTCTAATTCAGCAGAAATCTCCTGGCGGCAAATACGAAGCCATCGTGTATCACCGTTCTTGTGCTAACAGTACAGGGCTGTACACCTGCGTCAATCTGCAAGAAATCCCAGGAATCCTGTCCTCAAAGGGCGAGACACAACCGGTCTTGACGATAAGAGGCTTTTACGAAATCAGCGCTATTTGGACCGATCCAAACACCCTTGAGATCCGGTCTGTCGGACTCAAAGATCAAAAAGCCATTCTTTCACAGGAGACCACTTGGAAAGCGGTTAGCATTTCCTATAAAAATTAACGACACGTCTAAGGTCAATCCATCGAAATCGCAATAACAGAGAAACAAGACTCGAATTGAAGAAACTAGAATTCATCATTCCAATTCTACTTGTAGCAATCTACCTGATAGCCTCCTTCCTGTTGTTGGGCCCTTTCGGCGGCGCTGGTCACGGATGGGGTATCGGAGCATTCGGGAAATAAGCCTGCCGGCGATACTTCTTGCAATCGCCATTGATGGACTCTACCCGCACCATGATCTTACTGTTTGGCTGGGCTTGTTAGGAGGCGTGATTCAATATGGACTATTCGGATATCTGCTGGCCCGTCTGCTTAAGCGAAAATCCAAGCGTTGAGCTCGAATCGTAAAACCTGCGCATTAAGATCGGACTCCTTCGACTTCCTTGGAGAAGTTGACTGGACGGGCGGCCACTGATTGCGAGTGGTTGACCTTGTTAAGATGAAGCGCATTAGGATCAATCCATTTGGTTTCTATTTGGTGTTATTTTCTCAGCGTGTTGTGTTCTGGACTTGCTAACCCTCACGACGCGCTTTGGTAACGGCGACCTGGAGACGAAAAGACAGATCCTTAACGTACCTCCGCGGTAGTTGGTGAAACGCCTAGACGAAGAGAAAGCAATGCAGATCGCTCCGTTAAAACAACCCAGATTTCGCATTATCTTGCCAGTGACCTATGTCATCATTGGCGGGGTCCTGTTTATCGGTTGTGTGCTGCCCATGGGCCACTCACGCTTTTGCGACTACTCTCGCTATTCAACATACCCAGCAGGACTAATCGGCCCAGCTCTGTGGTATCTCATAGTTCCGTGGAAAAACGCCCAGCCTGGTTCTCCGGTTTGGCAACCGCTGGAGGACCTGGTAGTCCCACTCGCGTTCATTTTGGCTTGCGCTCAGTATTATTTGTTCGGTCTATTGCTAGATCGGCTCTTGGCCTATCGATCGCGAAAGTAAGTTCGCTCCCTGTGCGCTGGCGAGCTCAATCCGTGGACTATTTGATTAGCAGCATGATGCTCCGACGCGAGAGATAACATTCACACCAAATGGCGTTGAGCCACCGAGGTATCAAAACTGAATTCGGCTTCGTTTTTAAGTCTTCGTTCCTGGCGATTGGCGCTCAGTTACTTAGCTGCGTGCTCATATGGATCGCCGCCCTGATTTTGTCACCCGCGCTTGACTCGCTCTTCGAGAAGATGGTCTTTTTCTATTGGCCAACCATCGTGTTAGTCGGCAAGGTGCTGGGAACGGGTGGAGAATCCGCCATGATCGCGGTACCGATTTATGGTATGGGATTGGGTATGCTTCTCTACGGCGCGATCATCGGGCTTCTTGTGAGCTACATCAAGTCAAGAACTCGTTGAAACCGACTTGTGTAATGCTGATGTGCGATCCCTGGAGATTGAAGATGGTACGGTTTTTTCTCGGATTTTTCTTTGGCACGATTCTTACCGTGGAGGCTCTTGCAATTGGCGGCGTCGGGCATGGAAGTTACGCGCCCCTAATCCTGACCGCTTCAGTGGCGGCCCTAATACCTTTTCTTAATCTGTTTGCTGGTCCCTTGCTGTGGGCGTTCTATTTCTTACTAATTCCGAACCTTGAGGGACTTCTGAAAAGAGTGATAGCGCTGCTCCTGGTATCGCTGCTTCATTTTGGTTTGGGACTCTGGGCGGCTCTCGGAGATCCGGCATTTGCGCGGGCGAACTCGGAGCATCTTCTGAGCTTTGGAATCTCGGTTCTCGTAACAATGGGCTTTCTGTTGTTCTTCACCTTTCGACGAAGGACAAGCGGGCACTGAGAGGCCTGGGTAATCACCGAAATAAAGCGCGCCAAGAAAGTCGAGCGGGAAGAAGACCGGCGCAAGCTGTTTCCAATTCGGTTGGTTGATTTTGAGACTATTGAGAAATGGGAATGCTTTGACGCCGGCAGCAAGAAAGACCTGGCTGACGAGGTGCGCGACTACAACATCCCTGACTTCTCGAACTGGAAAGATCATGATGCGTCCGAGGCGGAGTTTGCAAAACTGCTTGGCGCCCTGAAAGCTACGGAGACTTGAGAATGCCGGCGACACCAGATAAAACCTAACCGCCTTCGTCTCCAGTTTGGCCTCCCGAGCACTAAGGTGGAAATCCCATGATAAATGAGGCACTATTATTGGGATTAAGAGAAGACATCGCCAGTCAGCAGGGCGAGCCTTACATGCATAAGCTCGCTTCTTAGTTTCCTTTCAGGCTCTGTCATGGCCAAAGATAGACTCCATCACATAAACGATTTTCGGCAGAAAGTACGAATCGCAACCAAAGAGGCTACCAAGAAGGAAGCGTTCAAAGATTTACTCAATCGCCTCTTCGCAAGCGATGAAGACACGAGAGAGATCATCGACGCGATCAGCAGTGGAGCGGAAGCTACTGTCCTCAACATCCCGCGTAAGGACAGGATGCACCGGGGCAGTGCAGACACTCTCTATTACAAGATAATCGTTGAGTTCGAGAACGACCTGAAAAGAACGCTCCCGCACGCCAAAGAACAGCTCGCAGGCTATCTTCTTGGACAAGTTAATTCTGGTGAAGGCTACAACTTCACCTTGATAGCGTCCGACTTCATCAACTGGAGAGTCTTTGCGCCGGACGTGAACCAGCTTGAGGCGTTGGAAACGCTCACGGAGGATCAACTTAAGCTAAACGAAGTCGAAAGCGCTTCGTTTACCCTCACGGACCATAACTCGGAAGACTTCTACTATTGGATTGATCGATTTCTTTTTAAAAAAGAAAAGCAGAAAGCGACGCTGAAACGAATTGAAGAAGCATTTGGGTACCAGAGCCCTATCTTCATTCAATGCTTTCGTGAGATGACAAAGAACTTCCGGTCAGTCAAAGACAGCGGAGAAGTGCAGGTCTCGTTCGAGCAATGGAACAGATTCTTGAGCATCGCTTACGGGTCGTTTGTTGCGAGCGAGCAAAACTTTCTAATTCACACGTACTTGAGCATCTTCGCGAAGTTGCTCGCTTACTCAGTGGTCTCGAACGATCAGCACATTGATGACGCGGAGATGCGCGAAGTCATTGATGGTTCGATGTTCCACCGCTTCAATATAACCAACTTCGTCGAAAACGATTTCTTTCACTGGATCATCGGCGACCAAAGCTTTCAGACATTGAAGAAGAGCTTTCGCTTAATAGCCCAGGAGCTTTCAGGCTTCGACTTCTTTAACGTTGACGAGGACATTCTCAAAGGCGTGTATCAAGAAATGATCGATTTGGATACGCGACACGCGCTCGGTGAATACTACACCCCAGATTGGCTATGCGAAAGAATCGTAAGCGAGTTCGATTTTGCAACCACGGACAAGGTACTCGATCCCGCTTGTGGCAGTGGATCGTTTTTGAGGGCCGTCATCGATAGGATTAGGGCACTTCATCCTGAAACTGCCGTGGAGGACGTGAACGACCAACTGTACGGCATCGATATTCATCCACTCTCGGTTCAGATTGCTAAGACAACATTGCTGCTAGCGCTCGGGCGTGGTGTGGCAAATGCTAAAAAGCCAATTCACCTAAACATCGTTCTCGCCAACACGCTGTTGGCTCCTCAGGGAGTAGAAAAGCTCTACGGTAACGAAATGCAAATGCAAATAGACACGAGCAGATACTCGTTAAGCACTAAAATATTCTCCGACGCTCGCGTATTCGATGAAGCTTTAAACATCAGCGAGGATCTCGCGGAGCAAACCAAGAATCAAAATGACGAAACTCTTCCTTCTTTTAGAACTATCTTGACGCGTCAAGCACGTGCTAACGCTATTGACGATGAAGTGGTCGAGAGTTTTTATCGGATTTATAGAGCGCTGAAAAGTGTAAAAGAGAAAGGAAGAGATAGTATTTGGAAGTTCATTGTGCAGAATCTCTACAAGCCTTATTTCCTTGCAAGAAAGTTTGATTACGTTGTTGGAAACCCGCCGTGGTTCACTTATAGCTCGATTCGAAATGAAGCATATCAGAACCTTTTGGCTGAGCTCGCAATTGAGTACAGCGTTAAGCCCGAACGCAAGGCTAATTTTCCACACCTTGAAATCGCCGCGATCTTCCTCGCGTATTGTAGTAGGTACTTCTTGCGCGCGAACGGTCGGATTGCATTCGTCCTGCCGCGAAGCTTCTTTAGTGCGGACCATCACGACAATACGCGAAGTGGCAGGGCAAGGGGCTTGCGCTTAACTGCCGCGTGGGACCTAAAAGATGTGTCACCGCTGTTCCGCATCCCTAGTTGCGTTATGTTTGCCGAAAAGTCCAGCATGCATAATCAAATTCCGGAAACAGGATTGAAGGGGGAAACGTTCACCGGCAGGGTGCCTATGCACAATTGTAACTGGACGACGGCCTCGCCTAATCTGAAAGAAGAGAACGTCGTCTGGTTTTATGTGAAGCAGGGTAGGTCATCAGCTTTGTCTAGATCTAAATCGAATGCTGAGGGCAGGGCGAATCCTTATAAGAACGAATTCAAGCAAGGTGCGACAATAGTTCCGCGGGCCTTATACTTCGTCGACATCAACCAGGAATTACCGCCAGACTTCGAAGAAAGAACCATTAACATCAGGACGTTCGCGAGCGGTCAAACGGAAGCTAAAAAACCTTGGACCGAGATTGACATGAAGGGCCAGATCGAAAGCCGCTTTCTGTTTCGTACCGCCCTTTCAAAAAGTATTCTTCCATTCGCCCTTTTCAATCCTTCGCTGGTCGTATTGCCCATCACCGTTGAGTCGAGCAAAGCGGGCGGCAAAATTCTCCGACTCCACTCGGCGGCTGACCTGCGTAAAGCGGGCTTCTTAAATGCTGCTCGATGGTTCAAACAGGCCGAAGATACTTGGGAAGCACGCAAGACTGAAAAATCAAAAAGAATGACGAATCTCAAACGGCTCGACTTCCAACATGGCCTATCTGAACAAAACTTAAACGCTTCCTACCTCGTTCTCTACAACTCATCGGCTCAAGACGCTAATGCAACTGTGGTTAGACGGCAGGATTTCGATTTGGAGTTTATAGTTGATCACAAAGCCTACGTCCTGACGACCGATGTTTCAGCAGAAGCATACTATCTGACTGCAATTCTTAATTCATCGCTTCCGAATCAAATGATGAAAGATTTCCAGTCACGAGGATTGTTCGGAGCTAGGGATATTCACAAGAAGATACTTGATATCTACTTCCCTCGATTCAATGGACACAATGAAACCCATTCGCGTCTCGCGGGTTTGAGCGAAAGTGCTCATCACAATGCCACCGAGTTCTTGCGCGCGCATCCACCAACAGCCGCACTCACACCCGGTCGCTTGGGCCGGTTGCGAACTGAGATCAAACAGCACCTCAAGAGAGAGATGAGTGAAATAGACAATCTTGTTGGGGAACTAATCAAATAGCTGAGGCTCTGTGAGATCGGGGTCAGGCTGGCGATTTTGCGATTCTCAAGTCATCCGGTCCAACTTCCGGACCTCGGAGAAACGCAAAATCGCCGGTCTGACCCTCGGTCTTCTGCTCGCCGAATAAGGTGCTCACTACGCCACTTTAACCTGCACCCTCGCCGTGATTCCTGAGTCGTTGGCGCCAGGTACTAGTCGCAACATCGGGTCAGGCTCGCGGTTTTGCGATTCTCAATCATCCGGTTCAACTTCCGGATCTCGGAGAAACGCAAAATCGGAAGCGTGACCTCAGTTTTGTATTTATCAACTCGGGCAATCGGCATTGCTTCGTCTCTACAGATATGGAGCCCTTCCTGACGGTCGGGCTAGTGCCCCGCAACCATGAGTCTGAGCCCTTCCTGACGGTCGGGCTAATGCCCCGCGTGTGTAGAGATGCGCGACTCTTAGAGATGCGCGACTCTTCTTGCAATTTTGGTTGGATTGACAAAAGCGTCGATCGAGAGCTCAATGTGTCGCCGACGGGGCATTAGCCCGACCGTTAGGGAGGGCTCACACGTTTTAGAGCGATGAGAGACTTCGACGACAATGAGTTTCCGCTCGCATACTTGATCACATTCAGATGTTACGGCACCTGGTTACACGGTGACCAACGCGGATCCTATCGTCGCAATTTTCGCCTGTTGTCGGGCGTCTCGGACGTCCCTCCAAGGCGCGGTTTGGAAAACGCAGAGCGTCAACAACTAAAGCACGCGCCCATAAAACTCAACCAGAGACAGAGGACGATAGTCGAGCAAGCTGTTCGAGACGTCTGCAAACATCGAAAATATAGAATGCGCGCGATCAATGTCAGAACGAATCATGCTCACTCAGTCGTTTCTGCACTCAATCATCCGGAGCCGATTCTTGATGCATTCAAGTCGTACTCGACGAGAGCATTGCGAGCCGCGGGACTGTTATCGGCTGAGGTAAAACCGTGGGCACGTCACGGAAGCACGGTGTATCTGTGGAAGGAAACAGATGTAGAGAAAGCAGTCGAGTATGTGCTGCTGGGCCAGGATCATGAGTTCAGGCTTGACTGAATCTGAGCCCTCCCTGACGGTCGGGCTAGTGCCCCGGACCGCATAAAGTCTCGCACCCCAGCCGAGCTGCTCGGCTGGGGACCCCGCCCTTGGGGTGGAGCGCAGCGGAACCCCAGGAAACGTCATTTTGAAATAATCGAGCCCGCGGAGCGGGCGACATCCGAAATATCACGATTGACGTTTGTAATCGTAACGGCTGTCGCCCGCTTCGCGGGCTCCGGGCTTGGCGTTGTTCGGATCGAGTACATTCGGCCTGAATCAGGCTATCTGTTGAATTTAATGCAGTTGACCAAGCCCCGAAGGCAACTGGCGACTTCCGGAAGACGACTGGCGGCCTCCGGAAGACAACTGGCGAGCTCCGGAAGACAACTGTCGAGCTCCGGAAGACGACTGGCAATACCCGGAAGGCAACTGGCCGGATCCGGAAGCAAACTGACCAGATCTGGAAGGCGACTGGAGAGACCCGGAGAGCAACTGGCGATGCCCGGAAGGCTACTGGCGAAGCACGGAAGGCAATCGTCGAGGCCCGGAAACCAACTGGCACAATTGCGAGGGCGGCTGGCGAGGTCGAATGCGCAATGCCATGGTTGCAGAGTGCGGCTGGCGTTCACGGACATCAAAAGCTTGACGCGCGTGCTGAGTCGCGGGATACTGCGCAAGTAATGGCGTAGCCCCGAATGGTTGCGCTCAAACTACCACTTCCAAAATGTTTCGAGCCATCGAAACATTCTCTGCTAAGGAGGACCTCAGAATGAATACCAAACAAACAAATCGGGTGAGCATGTACAAAACGACGGCTACTTATATGGAGAGCCACAATACAGTCTGGAACGTCATGGCTCCGATGACGGCTGCCATGCAGAGTTTCACGGACAAGACTGCCGCCATCGATGCGGCGGCGCAACAACAGGAAACGCCCAGCGGAGCGGCGGACAGCAAAGCAGCCGCGCGCGATGCATTAGAGGACGTAACCTTCCTGGCGTGCGAAGCGCTGGGCGTAATCGGCCACACGAGCAACGATCATGATTTGGTGGCCCTGACGTCCTTGAGTCCCTCTGAGTTGGACGAGCTGAGCGCTGAAGAGTTGGTCAATCGCGCGACTACAGTTCTGGGCGAGGCCAATGCTCGGAAAACGGAACTGGCAGCATTGCGCGTGACCCAGGCAAATCTTGATGAGTTCACGCAAGCGCTGGAACGCTTCCGCAGTGCGAAAGAGCAGCCGCGCACGGCCACGGCGGAGCGAATGGCGCAGACGGAATCGTTGGCGAATCTCATTCGTGATGCGAACAACATTCTGCGGAATCAGATCGATCGATTGGTCAACCTGTTTCGCCGCTCGAACCCGGATTTCGTGTCCGGCTATCAGGCCGCGCGAGTGATTGTCGATCGGGTCGCGACTCACAGTTCTAAGAAGCCTGCGCCGAGCGTACCAAAGCCTACTCCATAGTTGCTGGCTGATTGAATCATCGGCGGGGCACTAGCGGTCGCGGGCTAATTAGAGGCCGTAATCCCGGGACTTGCGGCGACAGGTCGCCGCATTCCAAAGCGCTGACTAGTCTGCGCACTCCAAAGGTCAGGAAGAAACATCTTGACGCGCTTTTCGCGCGGGTGCTAGGTTCAAATCAGGCCTCGTGCCTGCTCAGATCGTTTTAATGGCTGAGTTGACTTGAAACCGCGCAGCGCCGGGAATGAAGGTTGCCCCTTGTTTGCTGGACAAAAGCTCTTAGTCGCCGACGACTCGCCATACTACCGCACGGTGATTGGTCTCACCTTCACCGATGAAGGAATGGAGGTCACCACGGTAAGCGACGGCCAGGCCGCGCTGGAACAACTCGAGCAGTCCACCCCCGATGTGATCCTCACGAACGCCTACATGCCCGGCATCAGTGGTTATGAACTGTGCGGAATTATCAAACGGAGTGAACGGTTCGGCCGGATTCCTGTTATGCTTTTGGTCGGGGCGCACGAGTCCTTCGACCAGGCCGAGGCCCGGCGCGTAGGCGCCGATGATGTTGTGACGAAACCATTCAAATCCATCCGCCAACTGGTGAACCGCGTCGGTTCGCTTTTGGGTGGCAAGCCGGCGGAGACTGAGGACACCGGTCACGAATATTCCACCCTGGGACTGGGGCGCGCAGATGATCTTCCGCCGCCGGCGCGTGATAACGAAATGATGACTGACACAAATATCCCGGTCTTTGTCGAAGCCGCCTCGCTGGCGGAACCCGAACAGATCGAGGAAGCAGTTGATGCGGCCGGCAGCAGCACGTGTGTTGCTGATGTCGCCCTGCAGACGGCGGACACGCAACAACTCGTAGGCATTGATGATGAGCCTGGGGGTGAAGCTGTCGAACCCATTAGTTACGCCCAGGACGATACGATGGAGTTAGCGCCGCCAGTTGAAACAGAAGCGAGCTTGGATTCGCCGCCGGTGAGTGCCGAACCTGAAGAACAAATACGATCGACTGGGGTCACCGAAATGAACCAGGAACAAAATGCCCAAACTGCGCCGTTACCGTCGAGGGGTGTGTTCAGTGACGCACTTCTCGATCTAGGCGACTTTGATAGTCCAGCGCAACGTGCCCTGGCCGAAGATCTCGTTTTGGATCTTGATTACGAAGAACCGGTGAGCGTTGCGGAGGTTACCATTCTGGAAACGGTTACCGAGCCGCAAGCGACGTTCGAAGCCGCTCCCGCCGTTGAGCTGATCGCGCCAGAGCTTCCGCCTGAAGAACAGCCGGTCGTTGAGCTTCAGGAATGGGCGTTTGTTGCCGAAGCTCCTGCGGAAACGTCGTCGCCGTTGAGTGCGACGGAAGATCAAAGCTCAAACGATCCTCAGGTAGCGTTGTCTCCTGAAACCATTGACGCAATCGCTCGTCGCGTCGTCCACCAGATGTCCGAAAAGGTCGTGCGCGAGATCGCCTGGGAAGTCGTGCCTGAACTGGCTGAGTTATTGATCAAGAAGAAACTCGACGAACAGAACCGCTAGGCGCACGTTCAGCGCCACGCGGAGTCACGGGTAGGTGAAAAGATCGGGTAGTGAAGTGCTGCCCGGTCTTTTTGTATGCGCGCCGGTGCGGTCTTTCGGGTCATTCAGCTATAATCCGTAGATGCGATTCGAGTGGGATGCAGGGAAGGCCGCATCGAATCTCAAAAAACACCGGGTTAGTTTTGATGAAGCTGTCACCGTTTTCAGAGATCCGTTGGCGGTTATCCTGGATGATGAGGATCATTCAGCGGATGAGCGCCGCGAAATTATTGTTGGCCTTTCTTTAGTTAATCGGCTGATTTTGGTTTGTTTTACCGAGCGCGAGGACGGTCGCGTAAGAGTTTTCAGCGCCCGACCGCTTACAGCGAAAGAGCAAAAGGACTATGAAGAAAGAAAGAACTCCTAAGATTCGTAAGAAGGTTAACGGCGAGATGCGCCCCGAATACAAGTTCGATTATCGAACTGCGCGACCCAATCGTTTTACCTCCCAAGCGAAGGATGAGCCGCTTGTCGTATTGGTGGATCCCGACATCGCCGAAGTATTCAAAACCCCCGAGTCGGTCAACCGAGCATTACGGGCAATCATTACTGCCACGCCCAAGCCAAGAATTTCCAAAGAAGTAAACGGGCGTTGAATCACTACTAAATGATCGAAATCCCAAAAACTTACGATCCAACCGAGGCCGAGCAGAATCACTATGCGCGTTGGGAAGAGCGCGGCTATTTCGCGCCCGAGATTAACAAAGACCCGTCGGCGCCCGTTTTCTCGATTGTAATTCCGCCGCCGAATGTTACCGGCTCGCTCCATATGGGCCACGCTCTGCAGCACACCATGATGGACGTGCTGACCAGATACAAACGCATGTCGGGTTTTCGCACGCTGTGGTTGCCGGGCATGGATCACGCGGGCATCTCGACGCAGTTGATGGTCACGCGCCAACTGAAAAAGGAAGGGCTTAGTCGTCACGACCTGGGCCGGGAAAAGTTTGTCGAGCGGGTTTGGCAATGGAAGCAGGAGTACGGCGGGCAGATTCTCAAGCAGATAAGACGCGAGGGCGCGTCAGTCGATTGGTCGCGCGAACGCTTCACCATGGACGAGGATCTTTCGCGTGCAGTCCGAGAAGCCTTCGTACGCTTGTACGACGACGGCTTGATCTATCGCGGCAATCGGATTGTGAACTGGTGCCCGAACGATCAGACTGTGCTGTCTGATCTCGAAGTGCTGCGCGAACCGCAGAAAGGCAAGCTTTACTATCTTCGGTATCCGTTTAAGAGCGGCAGCGGTTCGATCACCGTCGCGACGACGCGGCCCGAGACGATGTTGGGCGACACTGCCGTGGCCGTGAACCCGACAGACGAACGATACAAAGAGTTGGTCGGCCAGACTCTGATCCTGCCTTTGATGAACCGCGAAATTCCGATTGTCGCCGATGATTTTGTCGAGTCTGAGTTCGGCACCGGCGCCGTCAAAGTCACGCCCGCACACGATCCGAATGACTACGAAATGGGCGTGCGTCATAACCTCGAGCAGATTACCGTCATCGATCAGTTCGCTCGCATGACTGAAGCCGCCGGCGCCGAATTCGCCGGCATGGACCGTTACAAAGCCCGTGAGTTGGTGGTCGAAAAACTTGAAGAGTTGGGCCTGCTCGAAAAAGTGGTGGACTACGAGTTCGCAATTTCCAAGTGCGAGCGCTGCAAGACAGTGATTGAGCCCTTGACCTCGACTCAGTGGTTTTGCCGCATGGATAGTTTGCGCGATCGCGCGCTGGCAAAGTTGCGGGTAGACGGGACGCCGCGCTTTGGGCCGCAGGTGCCTTACGAAAAAGTCTATGCGGACTGGTTGGAAAATCTGCGTGACTGGACGATCTCGCGCCAGCTTTGGTGGGGGCATCAGATTCCTGCCTGGTACACCGCCGACGGCAAAATCATCGTCGCCCGATCTTTCGAGGAAGCAAAACTGACGGCCGGTACAGATGAGTTGACGCAGGACCCGGACGTGCTCGACACCTGGTTTTCTTCGGCGCTATGGCCCTTCTCGACATTGGGTTGGCCCGATGAGACCGACGACCTGAAAACTTTTTATCCCACAACGGTGCTGGTGACGGCGCGCGACATTATTTTTCTCTGGGTGTCGCGAATGATGATGACTGGCCTCCGGTTTATGGGCCAGGAACCGTTCGCCGACGTTTATGTTACCGGCACGGTCCTCGACAAGCATGGCCAGCGGATGTCAAAGACGAAAGGCAACGGGGTCGATCCGCTGGAGGTGTTTGAGAAGTTCGGAGTGGATGCAACCCGCCTGACGCTGGCCTCGGTAGGCTCGACCGACACGCGTTGGAGCGAGCGGCAGGTTGAATCGTATCGTAATTTTGCCAACAAGATTTGGAATGCCACACGGTTCTGTCTGATGAATTCGGATGGGGCAGAGTCGGTGGCTGACCCGTTCGCTGGCGATCTGCCGTTGCACGATCGCTGGATACTTTCGCGGCTTAATAAGACCGCGCGTGATGTTAATGAAAAGCTCGCTCAGTATGAATTCCACGGCGTGGTCCAAACTCTCTACCATTTTTTCTGGGACGACTTCTGCGATTGGTACATCGAGCTTTCAAAGGCGACGATGACGGCGGAGACGGATTCGCCGGAAAGAAGGACTGCGCGCGCGCGTTTGATTTCGGTGCTCGAGCAGTCGCTGCGCTTGCTCCATCCATTCATGCCTTATCTCACCGAAGAGTTGTGGCAGAAGTTGCCGGTCGACCATTCGCAGCTTCTGCATCCGGCTTATGCGGGCGCTGAGCCGACCATCATGCTTGCCTCCTTTCCGCAGTGCGACGATGCTCTGGTTGACGAACGCGCTGAAGCAGAAATGCAGGCTGTGATCGATTTGGTTTCTCGGGTGCGTAATATTCGAGCTGAGATGAGCATTAAGCCGGGCGAGCAGATCCAGGTAATGATCGCGGCGAACGCTGATCTGCAGACGGTTTTCACGGCCAGCGCTGATCAAATCGCGCGCTTGACTCGCTCGGACGTTTCGATCGACGGGAATGCCGAGATGCCAAGAGCCTCAGCGCGGGCGGTGCTGACCGGTGGGGCTGAGGTGGCCGTGCCGCTGGAAGGCCTAATTGATTTTGGTCAGGAGCGCGAAAGGCTGCTGAAGGAGAAAGAGAAGTTGCAGAAGGAAGGCGAGAAGCTCGATGCGCAGTTGAGCAACCAGGAATTTGTCGAGCGTGCTCCGGCGGAAAAGGTCGAAGGACTCCGTGCACGACTCGCAGACATTGCGCAGCGAACGACGGCGTTGGATCAAATGTTGGAGGCGTTGTCGTGATTATTAATCTGGTGAGCGCGCTTTGCGCGCTGTGCGGGCAGGATGCCCGCGCTCCCGGCGGGGGGCTCTCATGAACTGGCTTGATGAAGGCGCTCTCTACTCGAGC
This sequence comes from Pyrinomonadales bacterium, assembly GCA_038210455.1. Lineage (GTDB taxonomy): Bacteria > Acidobacteriota > Blastocatellia > Pyrinomonadales > Pyrinomonadaceae > UBA11740. Next base: position 88,248 of record JBBQWP010000014.1, read on the forward strand.
ATCGGACTTTTTCTGCGCGAAGATCTCGGTCGCGGCGACATTACCACGCAGAGTGTCCTGGCGCGCAATGCGCGGGCCCGCGGGCGATTTGTCGCCGGCGAAAAGATGATCGTCGCCGGATTGGAAGCGGCGGAAGAAGTTTTTATTACGCTTGATCCGCAGCAACAACTCGAAGCCTTTGCTTCTGACGGCGAAGAAGTCGAAGCCGGAAAAGTGATCGCGCGCACCAGCGGCTTTGCCGAAGTCCTGCTCGCGGGCGAGCGGGTGGCGCTGAATCTGCTGCAGCATCTGTCCGGAGTTGCCACCGTCACGCGCCAGTTCGTCCGCGCCGTCGAAGGCACGAACGCGAAAATCGCTGATACTCGGAAAACGACTCCCGGTCTGCGGATGCTCGAGAAGTACGCAGTGTTGCTCGGCGGTGGCGTAAATCATCGCTACGGACTGGACGATGGTGTCTGCATCAAGTCGAACCATGCCGGGATCGCCGGCGGGTTGGGCGCTGCGGTGAAGCACGCGCGCGCGTCGATCGGGCACGTGCACGTGATCGCAGTCGAGGTCGCCAACCAGGCTGAAGCGACCGAAGCGATTGAGAATGGCGCAAATGTTTTGGTGATTAACGGTCTGGACCCGGCAGAGCTTGCCGGTCTGGTTGCTCAGGTGCGCAGCCTTGCTCCGCAGGTGACCATTGAGGCTTCGGGTCCGATCACGCTCGAGAATGTTCGAGCTTACGCTGAAGCGGGGCCCAACTTAATCCGTGTCGATGCTTTGACCCAGTCGGTCAGAGCCATGACGATTGGATTTCAGATTCAGCCGGGGTAAATTACCTGCGGAACGAAAGCGGTCCCGGGGCGTGAAAGACTTGAAGCATCCAGGGTTGCGCTGGTCGCATCCCTCAAAGTGGGCGAGGAGGTTGTTGATGCCGAAGAATTCCATTCGCAGATTAGTGACGGTGGCGCTGGCGCTCTTTTTGATCTCGGGGTTTCTGCTGGTCGACTCGAGCGCCCAAAAACGCCGCCGGCGGACCACCCGGCGACGTCCCTCTGCTCCGCGTATAACCAACCCGGCCATCTATCAACCGACGGAGAACACCAACAGCTCAGACACGAGTAACACGACTGACACGAACGCGCCGGACAGCCAACCCGCGCGGCCGGCCGGCGAGCAGGATCCGGAAGCGATGAAGAAGACGATTCGCACGCTTTCAACGCAGGTCGACAAGCTTAGCGACAAGCTTACCCAGATGGAACAGTCTCAGCGTTCCCTGGTTGATTTGGAACGTCTGTCCCGCGCTGAAGCGCGTTCCACGGCGCTGCGCGCCGAACTGCGTGACGTGCAAGCAAAGGAATCCGACCTCGAAGCAAAGGCGGAGGAAATCGACATTGCCCTAAAGCCGGAGAATATCGAACGGACGACTGCGGGTTATGGCACGACTCATCCCGAGGAGTTGCGCGACCAGCGCCGGAAACAGCTTGAGAGCGAAAAACAACGCGTACGTAAACAGTTGGACCAGCTCGCTGCCAGCCGTACGCATCTGGAAGAAGCGATCGCCACGTCTGATGCCGAAGTTGAAACGTTGCGCAAGAAGCTCGATGCAGCCGATGCAGCCGCGATCCAGAACGCCAAGACGAATGGCCAGTCGGAAGGCCCGACACCTTCTACGCCAATTCCGAAACCGAAACCTACGCCGAATCCACCGCAGTAACTGGCACAGACTTTAGTCTGTGTTAGCGATGTGGAATCACAGACTGAAGTCTGTGCCACTAGTTATGGGTACGATTGCACAAAATGATCTTTATCGCTTGATTGGCGAGGCAAACGCGCGCGGCGAACGCGTCGTGGTCGCCACGGTCGCGCACACTCGCGGCTCGACGCCGCAGCGGCGCGGCGCGAAGATGCTTTTCTTTGCTGATGGAGAGACCGCCGGCACGGTCGGCGGCGGTTGCGTGGAAGCAGAAGTGTGGGCCGAAGCGCGCGAGGCGATGCACAAGGGCGAGCCTGGGCTGCATCATTTCGCACTGACCGCAGATGAAGCCAGCGAAGAAGGCATGGTGTGCGGCGGAACCATGGATATCTTCATTGATGTTTGGGAGCACTCTTGATCATGGCCGATTCGTTTGTCGACAACTACAAATCCAAACATCGTCATCCACTGAATCGACTCTCGCACTCGATCGGCATTCCACTGATCGTCGTGTCGCTGCCGCTGTTCTTCCTGAGCTGGGGATGGGCGTTGGCGTTGTTCGTGGCCGGATGGATGTTTCAAATCATCGGTCACGCGATCGAAGGAAATCAGCCGGCGTTCGTCGGCAACCCGCTATATCTGCTGGTCGGCCCCTGGTGTCTCGTCCGACGCGCTGCCGAGGCCGTCGGGTTACGGAAACAATCCGGTTCGAAATAAACCCTGTGCGTTTAGAGCTCCCGCTTCAGCTTGTGTCTGAAGTCGGCAATCTAAAGGTTGAACTCTGAACGCAACCCGAAACCGGTAAATCGATTCGCGCTGACTTTGCCTCCTCAAGCTCTTTCCGCTACGCTTTCCCTCAATCCTTTTACATGAGCGACCTGAGCATCAAACACGAAACGCAACTCGTTACTCAAGCGATTAGCCGCATGCTGGATGAAGGTTCGGCCGGCGTCCTCGTCACCTTGATGAGTTTGCCGGAGCCGCAATCGGGAAAGCTGCGGATCGGCTCAAGATTACTCACGATTGAATCCGGCGGGCGAGTCGGCACCTTGGGCGCAGCGGACCTGGACGAAGTGGCTGCGCAGCAAGTGCCCACTTTTCTTTCCTCGCGCGAAGAGGCAAGGACAATCAAGGTTGAGGATGTCGCTCCCGACCTGGGTCAGTTTCATGACGTTCAACTATTGTTCGAACGCATCGAGGCTGAGCCGCGTTTGGTTATCGCCGGCGCGGGCCACGTAGGCGCTTCGCTCGCGCGGCTGGCGACACTGGTTGGTTATCGGGTGACGCTGATTGATGACCGGGCCGAATTTCTTGGGCGAGACTTATTTGCTTCACCAGCCGAGCAGGGAATTGATTTGGTGGTCGCAGCGGATTGGTCGGATGCTGTCCGTGATGCCATCGGGATCGGGCGCGGTGTCTCAGTCGCCATAGTGACGCGCGGGCACAAGCAGGATGAAGACTGCCTGCGCGCGGCAATAGCGGCCACTCCTTCTTATATAGGGATGATCGGTAGTAAGCGACGGACGAACATCGTGCTCGACAAGTTGCGTGAAGAAGGAGCTTACGAAGAACAGATAAAGAGAGTGCGAGCGCCGATCGGCTTGGACATCGGTGCCGTCTCGCCGGAAGAAGTGGCGCTGGCGATTCTGGCCGAGGTTGTCGCTGAGCGTCGCGGTGGTTCGGGCGCGCCGCTATCGTCGTGGCGGAGAACTTAATCCTGGGAGCGCGGACGTCCCCGTCCGCACTGAGAGCGAAGCGCGAACCGATCAAACGGAGCGTGCTTCGGACGCTGTGCGGACAGGGATGCCAGCGCTCCGACCGGAGCGCTTAGTTTCTGCTCCTGAGATACATAGCCGGCAGAGGGTTCTTCGCATCTTCGCCTTGCCAGAAAATCGAGACCACCCACCAGCGCTTGCCATCGTTCATTAACTGAATGCTGTTGATGCCGCGCTGGAACGGCTTCTCGTCGTCTTTCGCGTGCCGCGACTCATAGGTGCTAAAGGCGTGCGCGATGTTGCCGAACCTCTCCAGGCGTCGGTTGACCTCTCTTTCGAAGAAGCCTTCCTTTTCAAACCGACCGCCGGCGCGCTGAACATAGTCTTCAACCGTCAACACACGCGCACCAACTTCCCCGGTTGGTCGTGGCGCAGTGGGAATCAGGCGCGCGCCAGGAATAAAAAGCGAACGAAACCGATCCCAGTTTCGGATTCCCGCCGGCCCTGAGATCACGTCGTAGAGCGCCGCGATCGTTGAATCTATTGTCGCGACGTCTGCGGGATTGGCCGCGGGCGGCGCCGTCGTTGTTTGTGCAGGCGACGGCGACGGCATTGGAGTTTGGGCTTTGGCGGTAATGATCAGAGCGGCCGTGATCGCAATCAGTGAAAGAAAACGGATGGTAATTGTGATAACAGAAGAGTGATTTGTCATTATCGGGTCTCCGCGGAATTATTCTTCGTTTGCAGCGTTCGCGATTAAAGCACAACTCTGTTTGAAGGGCCAAAAGCGCTGTCTTGATTAGGCACAAGATCAGCAATCAGTTGGGCGCTGTGATCGTACATTCGAATCACAGACTGAAGTCTGTGCCACTTTGGCGCAAACATCCAACAATGGTATTAACTTAATAATGCCTACTGAACTCGAACTGGAACAAAGGCGCAGTCGTGGTGTCGGCGACATGTTTCGCGCACTGCGACATCGCAACTTTCGGTTGTTCTGGTCGGGTGCCTTTCTTTCCAACACCGGCACGTGGATGCAGGCCGTGGCGCAGGGTTGGCTCGTCTTGCAATTAACCAACTCGCCGTTCTGGCTGGGCTTTGATGGATTCATGTCGACGGCGCCGGGACTACTGCTAACCCTGGCCGGCGGAGTCTTTGCGGACCTGATGGATCGCCGGAAGCTTTTGATCAATACACAGATCGTCGCCGGACTCGCTGCGTTGACGTTAGGGATCCTGGTCGCCACGCACGTAGTGCAGGTGTGGATGATTCTGACTTTGTCGTTTATCACCGGTTGTTGTTTGGCGATGGCCGGGCCTTCGTACATGGCGCTCGTCTACGATCTCGTCGGCCGCGAAGATCTGGCGAACGCCGTGGCCTTGAACTCAACTCAATTCCAACTCGCGCGTGTTCTTGGTCCCGTGTTCGCCGGAGTGGGCTTCAAACTCTTCGGGCTAGCCGGTTGCTTCTTTGCTAACGCCGTCTCGTTTGTGGCCGTGGTGGCCGGGCTGAAAATGGTTCGATTCGAACGGCCGGATAAAGACGACAGCTTGCCCACCAGATCGATGAAAGACAAGGGTGCGTTCATTCAGGACTTAGTCGAAGGGTTTCGTTATGTTGGTGGTCGGCCGCGCGTCTCGACACTCTTGATGATCTCTGCCGTGACGAGTTTGTTTGGCGCGCCCTACATTTCAATGACGCCCGTGTTTGCGCGCGATGTCTTTCACCTGGGCGCAACGGGCCTCGCTTTGCTAATGGGCATGGCTGGAGCCGGAGCGCTTTTCGGAGCGCTGTTTCTGGCCTATCTGGGAGACTTTCGTCACAAGGGATGGTTCGTCCTGGGCGGTGACTTTGCGTTTGCAGTTTGTCTGATCTGTTTTTCGCTTTCGACGAACCTGGTGGTTTCGCTGGTGTTTCTCTTTCTGCTGGGCTTTGGCATTGTTTGCGCAGTCGCTGTCAGCAATACTCTCTTGCAGAAACTCGTCAGCAACGAAATGCGCGGACGCGTGATGAGCATGTTCATGTTGTCCTTCATCGGGGCCATGCCGATAGGGAACCTGATCGCCGGCGCTGCGTCTCATCGCTTCGGCGTCCAGCATACGTTGGCCGCCGGCGGGATAATCATCGCGGCGTACGTTGTGGTCGTCACCGTGCACAGCCCGAGATTGCGTGATCTCTAACTTCCGCGATCTCTGGGTTAGAGATTTTGTTAAATTGAGGTGGCTGTGTAAAACTTCTCAGGTCTGATCATGAGATGGAAAGCTAAACAGGTGTTCTTGATGCTCGCGCTGGTGTTCGGGCTGGGCGCGGTTGTTTGCTATGCCCAGAGCGGTTGGACTACGACGCGAGTTAGTTCCGGCGGTCAAGATTTGAATGCCGTCTATTTCGCCGACGCGAAACATGGCTGGGTCGCTGGCGATGGAGGATTCTTGAGTAATACCGAAGATAGCGGTAGAAGCTGGATCCAACAGCGGGCAGGCATTGACCACTCAATCAACGATCTCTACTTCGTGGGTAAAGACACTGGTTTTGCTCTGGCAGGCGGCAGTATTTTCGAAACCACAGATGGCGGCCGCTCCTGGCGCGAAGCCCACAAGTTCATGCCGTCAGACTTTGCCGGCGCTACGCCTGAGCTTTATAGCCTCAGGTTTAATGGCAAGAAGCGAGGGTGGGTGGTTGGCTCGACCAGCCGGGGCGACGTAATCGCGAACAGCATTCTGGCGATTACCAGAGACGGCGGCGCCACCTGGCAAGTCCTGCAAGCGCCGACCCAGCAGGAACTGATTCACATCGACGTGGTCGACGAAAAACGCGCCTGGATCGTCGGCGCCGGGGGCGCTATTCTACACACGGTTGATGCAGGTGAGACGTGGATCAGGCAGACGTCAGGAACCACCGTGACGCTCTATCACGTGGATTTTCGCAACGAGAAGAAGGGTTGGGCGGTAGGCGAGCGCGGCACTATTCTGCGTACCGACGATGGTGGCCAGACCTGGACCAAAGTTGAGTCGCCATCGCGCTCGACTCTGTTGAGCGTACAGTTTGTTAGCGATGATGAGGGGTGGGTAGTCGGCCGCGGCGGGGCGATTCTGCGCTCGAGCGATGGCGGCCGCACCTGGGTAGAGCAGGAGAGCGGCACCAAGAAGAATCTGTACGCGTTCTTCATGACGAAGAAGGACGGATGGGCGGTCGGGAGCGACGGGCTGATTCTGCGATATGAGCGGTAAGATCTACTAGTTGAGTTTTGTTTTACGGTTCGGACTGGCGGGAACATACAACACTCACCACGAATCTCGAATTATTCGGTTACGATTATCTTAATGACTTATGGGACTAGTTGAGCGATTAAAGCACAGGCTTGGGTTGGCGAGTGCGGACTCTGGCCGTCACCCAATTCGAGTATTTCTACTCGAAGATGATGAGCGGCGTTGTGAATGGTTCGCAAAGCGATTCAAGGGCGATCAGTTGGATATCGCCAGCGATGTCCCGCTGGCAAAGGAACTGCTCGAGACGCGGCGTTACGATTCGATCTTTCTCGATCACGACCTGATGCCCGAACACTATGGCGCGACTGAGAATGATGACGAACGCACCGGCTTTGCCATCGCCTCGTTCCTGGCCTCGCGTCCCGAGCTGCAACGATCAGCGACCATCATGGTGCACAGCTTCAATGCCGAGGGCGCCATGCGCATGGTCGAGGAGCTGCGGGGCGCCGGCCGGCACGCCGAATACATTCCATTTCATTACCTCGAAGACCGCATTAGGAACTTCTGGCCGCGGTAAACGTCAGACCCGCCTGCGGTAGCGGGCGGGCCTTACTCTTCGACGGGACAATATCCAAAAAGAAATAGCGCGGTCTATAAGCAACGCATCCGCGGAGAGAGCGGCCCGCTCACTACCGCAGGCGGTTCTGACATTGAACTGCTAGTTAGAAATGGTGGCCAGGGACGGAATCGAACCGCCGACGCCGGCCTTTTCAGGGCCGCTTACCGAATCGCCGAAGTGGTTTGAAATCAACGGAGGACTTCGATAGCATTGAACTTGGGATAATTTCCGGCGGCGCTGATATTCAGGACGCCATCATTCACGGTAACCGTAAACTGCTCAACGACGGCCTTCAGCGGTCCGCCGGCAGTGGCGTAGATGTCAAAGCTGGGAAGCACCACGGTGTTTTCCAGACTCACATCAAAGACTCGCGAGCCCACGCCGCCTCCCGTTGCTACCCCAAACCATGTCTCCGCGAAAAGCAGACGTACTGTGTAGGTTCCGTTGGCTACCGGGATCGCGTAGGCGAGGGGTGTCGTTCCCGGTGGACCTCCGAATCGTTCCGAACGATAGAGCACGGGATCGGCTGTGTTCTGAATGTTAGTCGTATTAAGACTTGCCGGCGCATAGGCTGAACCGTTCTGAAAATAGGTGTCGGCCATCCAGGTGTTGCCTAAACTATCGACATACCGCGGCCCACCGGCGTTGATGCGTACGGCGAATGCTGCTGGCGCAACCGGAGTGGCGCTGGCTTGAATGGAATTAGCGCTCTCGCCATTGGCGTTGATGGCCGAAACAACATAATAATAAGTCGCGCCGTTGGTTAGGCCGCTGTCGCCGTAGACCGTGGTCGTAATCCCACTCGCAATCGTAACGTAAGGACCACCGGATACTTGTGCCCGCTTGACGTTATAGCTGATCGCCCCCGCGCTCGCGTTCCACGAAAGCGATACCACCGAACTGCCCGCAGTCGCGAGTAAGCTCGTTGGCGCGGATGGTGTTGCGGTCCCCGCGGGAGGTGCGATGTTTCCCCACCACGTGGACCACGTGTTCGCGGCACCTGCGTATTCCTGTAGCGTCCACAGATTGAGATCGTTCGCGGGGTCAACGACGGTATTGCTCGAATCGCCCCAGCGGTTTGCTCCTGAGATACCGAAAGTTGATGACTTGGCGTAAGGTCCCTCGCCGGCTTTGAGTACCGTATCCGTTTCCACGGTGCCCGCCGCATCCGTTGCGGCATGAAAAGCATAGTTAGCGCTGGCGTATTGCGTAGCCGAAAATCGCGAGTAACCAAGTAGGAAGTCGTTGTTCTTGTTAACGGCGATCGATGGAACAGCATAAAAGTTCGCGCCGGAGGGGTCGTCGATCCTGCCAACCTGTAACGCGGATCCAGACCCTGGATCGATTTGCCACCACTGCACAGAGCAGCGCGTTGGAGTGGCCGCGGGCAGGTACACTGTATGAGTCGTCCAGAGAGAACCATTGCGATAGACGACGTTTCTCATGCGCGAATCCAGTGTATGAATCTTTCGGGTCGAGCCGAGTTGGGGTGCAAAGTCAGATGCATAACCAGCCGAGGGTTGGTACGTCCAGGGATTACTGGTGCCGGGAAAGAGGCCCGTTGCCGTCAACGTTTCCGATCCGACCGGTCCGGTAATGGCATAAATTCGCAGAAAGCCATTGCCGCCTGAATTGCCATTCCAGTCTTGCAATAAGTATTCGGTTGAGATCGAGTTGTCGTAGGTCAGCGCGGGGGCCTGGGTGCCACCAAAACTTGGCGCCAGCGGAAATATCTTGTAGGAGCCGGTAGTCCCCGCGTAGAGACTCGCTTTATTGAAGACCAGGACCTCCGACGAGTTGGGCGTGCCGCTGCCGACGCTGTACATGTTCACCTGCACCACGATCCAATCTTTATTGAAGCCCATGCTGGGGAAGTCAGCATATAGAACACTGCTCGGGTCCGCGACGATGCTGAAGAGGTTCCAGTAGCCGGTGGGATCACTGGTCTGAGAGACGGCCATCAATACCGATGAACTCGCTGAATTTCGATCGGCAAGCATCGTAAACATCCAACGATTCGCGAACGGATCATAAAGAACCTTCGGATCGTATAGATCGGAGTGTCCTAGAGGCGCCCAAAAGTTTGCCTCGGCAACTGTCTTAATCGTTAAGCCAGTTCGGCTCTGCACTCGTATCTGGTCATTGAGCGTGGTCATCACATGATTGGCTCCGACCGCGCCGTTCGTGTCTGGAGGGAAAGCAACATTCGCGTCAGGCAATGCCCTAAAGCTCGCGGTCGGCGTCGGAGAAGAGGTCAATGCCCCGGTCTGATTTGCGGATGTGAGACTCGTCTTAAGAGGTGCATCATTGGGCAAGGCTACGTCGGGTGGCACTGGAAGATCGTGCGTAATTGACTCCGGTTCTAACTCCGGATTCCAGGCCGCCAATGCATCCCCTGCTGCTGAATTCTTCTGGGCGAGATCGCCAAACTTCACTACCGCGATGCGCGTGATTGCTTTAGATCGACCTGATATCTCCTCGCGATTGTTTTCAGGCCGTCGTTCACTTTGGGCACGCACGCCAAAAGGCCAATACAAACTGCTCAGCAAGGCAACCACTATGGTTGCCTTTACTATTCCCTGGGTAGAAGGCTTGCGCCTTGATACACGACTCATCATTATCCTGTTTTGCGGAAATTTGGGCTAGTAACTATGGGTTAGTAAACTGCCAAGGCGGAACGATTTCCACGGAAACGCTGGAAACGGAATCTCAAACGTCTCGCGGCACACTCGGCGCCAGAGGTCTGCGGTATTACGGCCTCCGTCTCTAAGCTGTTAAATTTAAATGGTGGCCAGGGACGGAATCGAACCGCCGACGCCGGCCTTTTCAGGGCCGCGCTCTACCGACTGAGCTACCTGGCCAATGGCGTGTAAGGACTTTGCAGTATAGGAACCCATTGCGAAGACTGTCAAATCAAGAAGCTAATTAGTGTTGCTTTTAGGAAATCTCCTGCCAGGCAAAGCGATCCACGAAGGTCACGAAGTTGAACTAGCTCTCTTCGTGCAGCTGGGGACCTTCCGGGGATTCTTGTCTTTCGCCGGGCAAGAAGCACCAAGCCGGAGGGGCCGCTCAAAGGCCGTGATTTCAGCAGAAAAGGCAGCTAGTGATGGCCTTTGCACAAAGCCGTTAACTGGTTTTTTGGAGGTGTATAATTCGTCGCGTCGGATGGGGCTGGCCCCAAAGTCAGCCGGTTGCAAGAGCCATCCGATGTTTGACACATCGATACCTGCCAGTGCCAGTTCGACCGCCGTATCGCACCCCCCGTGATCGCTACCTTCGAGCTGGCACGCGTTTTCATAACTGAAGCTTAAAAAGAGAAGAGCGGCTCTGACGAAATCGTCAAAGCCGCTCTCTTCGTTTATCAAGGTGTCGGGCCCTCGATTACATTCCCATGCCGCCCATACCGCCCATGCCGCCGGGCATCGCCGGGCCTTTTTCCTCTTCAGGAATCTCGGCCACCATTGCTTCGGTGGTGAGCATCAGGCCTGCGATTGACGCCGCATTCTGCAGCGCAGTGCGCGTGACCTTGGCAGGATCGATGACGCCGGCTTTTACCAGATCTTCGAACACTTCTGTCTGGGCATTGAAGCCGAAGCTATCGTTCTTATCGCTGCGCACGCGCTCGATGACGACTGCGCCTTCCTTGCCGGCATTCTGAACAATCTGCCGCAAGGGCTCTTCCAGGGCGCGCTTCACGATGTTGACGCCGATCTGCTCGTCGCTGTCACCGCCATCTTTGGTCGCGTCGAATTTCTCGAGCACCTTGGCCGCTCGCACCAATGCTACACCGCCTCCGGGAACGATTCCTTCTTCCACGGCTGCGCGAGTTGCGTGCATGGCATCTTCGACGCGGGCCTTCTTCTCTTTCATCTCAGTCTCAGTTGCTGCACCGACCTTGATGACTGCGACACCACCGACGAGCTTCGCGAGGCGTTCCTGCAACTTCTCGCGATCATAGTCGGAAGAGGTGTCCTCGATTTGCGCGCGAATCGTTTTCACGCGGCCCTCGATGTCCGCCTGCTTGCCGCCACCTTCGACGATCGTCGTGTTGTCCTTGTCAATCGTGATTTTCTTGGCCCGGCCGAGATCTGAAAGCTGAACATTCTCAAGCTTGATGCCGAGATCCTCACTGATCGTCTTGCCGCCGGTTAAGGTGGCAATATCTTCCAGCATCGCCTTGCGGCGATCGCCAAAGCCTGGAGCCTTTACCGCCGCCACGTTGAGCGTGCCGCGCAGTTTATTGACCACCAGCGTTGCCAGTGCTTCCCCATCGACATCCTCGGCGATAATCAGCAAAGGCTTGCCCATTTTGGCCACCTGCTCGAGCAACGGCAGCAGATCCTTCATCGAGCTAATCTTCTTTTCGTGAATCAGGATCAACGCGTTTTCCAGAGCCACTTCCATTCGCTCGGCGTCAGTCACAAAGTAGGGACTGAGATAGCCGCGATCGAACTGCATTCCCTCGACAACATCCAGGGAAGTATCCATGGTCTTCGATTCTTCGACGGTAATCACGCCGTCCTTGCCAACTTTGTCCATCGCCTGAGCGATGATCGTGCCTATGTTGGCGTCGCCGTTTGCGGAAACTGTGCCGACCTGCGCAATGGCATCTCCCTTGACCGGCTTCGACATCCGTTTAATTTCTTCGATGGCCCGCGCCACCGCCTTATCGATGCCTCGCTTGAGCGCCATTGGATTGGCGCCGGCCGCGACGGTCTTGACGCCTTCGCGAAAGATCGCCTGGGCCAAAACGGTCGCGGTGGTGGTACCGTCGCCGGCGACGTCGGACGTCTTCGAAGCGACTTCGCGGACCATCTGCGCGCCCATGTTCTCGAGCGGGTCTTTCAATTCGATTTCCTTCGCCACCGTCACGCCGTCCTTGGTGATAGTAGGCGAGCCAAATTTCTTGTCGATCACGACGTTGCGGCCTTTCGGACCGAGCGTGATCTTAACTGCGTCGGCGAGCTGGTTGATGCCGCGCAAAATTGCTGAACGCGACTCCTCGCCATGAACTACTTGCTTTGCCATTTTTGTATCTTCTCCTAATTAATCGATTTGGGTTTAAAGAAGGGCCGAGCTTTCAGCTACTTGCCTTTCTTGCTGGCGCTGGCGGCGGCGCGAGAAATGATTCCCAGAATCTCGTCTTCGCGCATGATCAAAAGCTCTTCGCCATCGAGTTTGATTTCTGAGCCGCTGTACTTGCCAAAAAGAACTCGATCGCCGGCCTTAACGTCCAGCGTCTGTCGGGTTCCGTCTTCGCGATACTTGCCTTCGCCGACCGCGACAACTTCGCCCTCCTGGGGCTTCTCTTTCGCGGAATCGGGAATAATGATTCCTCCGCGGACCTGTTCACCTTCTTCGATCCGCCTCAGAATCACACGGTCATGAAGCGGCCTGATGTTTACTGCCATACTGCTACTAGCTCCTCTCTCGTCATGAATTTGGACACAGAATTACGAAAATACTTGCATTGGTCTTACTCGCCAGTTTGTTGGCACTCTAGAAAGTTGAGTGCCAAGAATATAATGAAGGTGCGGGACGGTTGTCAACCGGGTATGCAAGGGGAGGGAACGAGCCTTCAAGCCGACTTCTTCACGCCGAAGGCGTGACATATAGGAGCCGGGGCCAACGCCCTCGGTTCATCATCAACAAGGTTCCGACCCTGAAGGGGTCGCATCCCAGGTGACGTTGGCGATTCCGTCAAGGCTAGGAAGCGGGTGACAAATCATCCACCGACCAAGGCAATGACCTGAGGAGGCACGATGAAGACTGGCCTTGATCAAGTTTGGATCACACGGCTTTGCTCGAAAACGAGTCCCGACCGAGTCCGCCCAGGCGGACGCCTGACAATAGCCCAGCGATTCATCGCTGGGGAATCGATGACTTCGAGATGCAGTCCGTGACGGACGGCTGAAACCGTTTGATCCGTGGGCTCCGCCGTTCAGCCGGCCGTTCCACGGACTTCGTTTCACCTCGCGCCTATGTCCCAGCAGTGAACTGCTGGGCTATCGTCATTCGTTCGCTGCACGGACTGGTCGAGCTACTCTGTGTGCAAGTCCGGATCCTACCGATTCAGGTGTAGATCCGAGGAAGTAAAGTCCAAATCCCACCTATCGAAATCCAGGACGAAGTCACTGAGATCCAAACCCCAGCCGCCAAAACCCAAACCTGAGCGACTAATATCGACACCTGAATCGGTCTAATCCAGACTGCGGTCGCTCAAATCAAGACCCGACCGAGTAGACTCCAGACTGGATTAGCCAAAATCCCGACCCAAGTCGCTCAAACCCAGACCGGAGCTACCAAAACCCAGAGTTGAGCGACCAAAATTCAGACCCAGCCTGCTAGAATCCAGACTTGAATCAGTGAAATCCAGACTTCAGCTACCCAAATCGAGACCAAAATCAGCGGAAATCAGTTGATTCCCAAAGAAAAGCGGATATTTAGCTTGATTTCTTGCGGCAACGTCCTATAATCCCGCCCGTAGCCTCGTAAGCTTCTGGTCCTTAGGTAACGTCCCAACCCAGGAGGTGACAGGATGGCCCGTTTAAGACGATCTTCAGCAGTGCTTGAAACCTTCCAGCAACGTCTTGCTGGACTCAAAACAATCAACCCAACGCCCGATTTCGGACCCGGTCTTACCGTTCCTGCTTATGAAGCCAAGGGCAGCGGCGTCAATACGCGGCTGAACGGCTATAACCAGAAAGTCGCGGATCTTGACGTCGAGCAAAACACACTCGATTCCGAAGAGGATGAGTTAAAGGATTGGAACCGCCGCATCCTCAGCGCCGTCGAGGCGAAATACGGCGCCGACAGCAGCGAGTACGAGGCAGTCGGCGGCACGCGCACCAGCGAACGCAAACGACCGACGCGGAAAGCCGGCAGCTCGGGTGCACCAAAACCCTAACCGCGCGTCTCTGAAAACCGATCTCTGACCTCTGGTCTCTGATCTCTGACTCTGCGGCGGCGCGGCCAGCGAGGAACCTCACCGCCAGGAGTTATTCCAGCGAGCAAGGTACGGCCTTGCCTTAGTCCCTTCTCAAAGGAGGTGTCTCAATGGTTCGTCTACGCTCTGCGTTGGCTCTGGTGTCGGTGATCATTTTTATCGTGATGATTGCGGGCACGGCGAATCGTTATCTCACTACGCCCGGCCTATCCATTCGCCAAAACGGATTCATCAGCCGGCACTTTCCCGAGCAAAAAATTACTCTGCCGGACTACCCTTATAACGATCTGACTGACGGCGGCATTCAAGCCAAACTGGCACTCTCAAACAATCTGTTTCAGATCGCTCTGCTAATGAGTGCGGCCCTTGCTGGATTGCTAATCGCCAGAGATAAGGAGGCGGGGTTTGTGCTCGGCAAAGCGCCGGAACTCACGATGTTCGTGTTAACGGGTTTGCTACTCTTGATGTCGTTTGTTTCTCATGCCTTCTATCTTACGGAGGTGTCTTACCTATATTTCCTAGCCGGTAAGTTCTACAACTCTGCCCGGCCATCGATGCCTGACATTTCAGACAGCAACGTCAACTTTCTGCTGAATTACCAGCTCATGTATTTGCTGGTCGGCATTCTCCTCGCATCTTTTACGTTCTTTAGCGCTCACATTCTCAAAGGGAGAAAAAAACCATGAGACGTCTATTTTTGCTCTTTGTCGCTGCTACGCTCACAACTGGAATTTCGTATGGACAAACCTCGGGTGGACACATTCTTCAGCGTCACATGAAGAAAGCCCGGAAGCCCACAACCACGCCCACAGCCAGACCGCCGGTGAGCTCTGTAGTGCTCAATCAGGCAGCCGACGAAATCTTCGCGGCGCGGCCAGAGGTTACCGGAGAAACTCTGACGAGCGACGCGGAAGTAATTGAAGCGTCGCTGCCCGCGATCCAAATCGCGTTCTCCAAACGGGGCTTTAGTCACGAGGATGCCCAGAACGCGGCCCTCTCGGGATGGAAATGGCTCCGGATAAAACGGTTGCGGCCTGCTGCGGTGTTGTCTGAGAGCGAGTTCATGCATTGCGTCACGGGCATGGGTCCACTGTCCATTAAGACGACTCCCAGCGGCGCTCTGATCTGGATTGACGGCCAACCTCAGTACCTCAGCAACGGTCGCCCGGACAAGACCAATGCATTGCGATGGACCCCAAGCGGACCTCATCATGTCCAACTAAAGCTGGAGGGCTATCAGGACGACGAGGTGGACTGCAGGCTTGAGGATGACGGGGAGGGGTCGATCGAGCGGATCCTGAAGCCGATCGCCAGGAAAAATCCGGATTGATCTTTGATCGCACTTGTCTACTAGGCTACGGCGTCTTCTACCAGACGAGCAGACATTTCACTATTCACCGCACCACAAACATGACAGTCTGCGTCAGCGAAGACAAAATCCCTACGTAATAGCGTTTTCCCCGCTCGCGGCTGTTTAAGGACGGCCATCGAGGAGAGTTTTGCTAGCGACGGATTGAACAAGGTTCTCTGTTTCCAGACTCACCGTAATCACCTGTCCAATCAACCGCACGATGTACTGCGGATCGTCTTCACGGTTGGGGTCGTTGGTGATGCCGCTGCGTTTGTCGGTGCTGACTTGATATTGATCGATGATCCATTCCAATGCCGAGCGATTGCCCAGTCGATACTCAAACACTTCGGGCGGAATCCCACTCAGAGTTAGAAAGTCGTTGTAGATAACGGAGCGCTTGTCTTTGCTCAGCTTCATCTTTTCGACGCGCAAGTCGAGGGGCTTTGCCCTGTGTTTCGATTCTTTCCAGCGGATATTCGGGTTGTTGTTCGTAGTTGACGTGAATCTCAGCCAGGCGCCCGCCCGTTTCGGTCCGGGGCAGTAGCCCACTGGCGAGCGGGGCTTACGCCAACGCAACTTTGACGCGTTCGCGCGCGGCCAGCCAGTCGGCTTCCGACAACTGCCCGATTCGAGCTGTGATTGCGGATCGGGGCAGTGTAACCAGAAACGCGCGAAACGCGGATGGCCGATGCAAACCGGCAGCTTTCCAATCTTTCAGCAGGTAGTCGGAAGCGGCGATTGCGTAATCGATTTGGCTGGTGATGATGCCGAGGATCATGTCAGGTCTTTCGCGATGATAGAGCGCGGAAGAAATAATAACGGCAGGGCGACGCTTGACTCCGGTCACACCGGGAAAATCAACGACAACAATCGCGCCAGAATCAGGAGGCTTCATCGTCTTGTTCATGAATGGGAGCGGCGGATAGTGAGAAGGCAGTCAGATCGCGCAGGTCTTGCTCGCTCCAAGTGTCGTCGAATTGACTGCCGGCTGCCAGATCTTCCAGAATCATCGCCGCAAGCTGCAAACGTTCTTTCGAGGACAACTGGCTGATAGTATCGACATAAAGTTGTTTTGCATCGGTTGCCATTCTCTGCTCACCTCGCACCGAATAATAAGGCAATTTGGTAGGGAGTGAAAGCGCTCGTGACTTGCCCCTGACCTCCTCCGCTGCCGTGGATGAAGAGGACACGCCCTCCCTCACGGTCGGGCTACTGCCCCGGAAGCAGAGATTCATTGGCCAGCGACTGTACAAGCTTCGTCGTTTCCACGCTCACACTAAGCACTTGCCCCATCAGCCGCACGATGTATTGCGGATCATCAGCGCGGTTGGGGTCGTTGGTGATGCCGCTGCGTTTGTCGGTGCTGACTTGATATTGATCGATGATCCATTCCAATGCCGAGCGATTGCCCAGTCGATACTCAAACACTTCGGGCGGAATCCCACTCAAAGTTAGAAAGTCGTTGTAGATGAGCGAGCGCTTGTCTTTGCTCAGCTTCATCTTTTCGACGCGCCAGTCGAGCGGCTTGCCCGGCGTCTCAATTCTCTCCAACGGATACTCTGGTTGCTGTTCGTAGTTGACGTGAATTTCAGCCAGGCGCCCGCCCGTTTTGGCAAAGCCGCGAAAGTCCGGCGCAAAAGGGATGCGCGGCAACTCGCGTTTCAGATTCGCGGCGTAGCGCTCGCGATAGAGCGGATGATGCAGCAGGGCATAGACGTAATGAAAGATGTCCCACTTCTTGATCGACTTCTCTTTGTAATGCGTGCGGAATTGTTCAAGAGCCCAGTCGGTGATGTTCTCGCGGCGATTCGTGCCGTCTTCGTTGTAGGTGTAGAAGGGGAAGCATTGCGAGCCGCCTTGGGGAAGTTGATCGGATATTCGATTCGTCGCAAGCGGGAACATCGGCCAATCGCTGCCCACTTTAAGCCATATGAGTTGATTGTCGCTCTCTATGGTCGGCAGTATTTGCGGAAACTGTCCCCTTCTGTGAATTAGAGTGCTATCGAGGTACAAATATTTCTCTGTAAATGGTCGATAGAGCGCACGACGTAAGTTGTCTTTTTCAAACGAAACTGAAATGTTCGCTCGCAGTCGTTCCTTCAATCGACTGCTCCATTTGATTTCACTATCGTTGGCCGACACGAAGTCATCAATTGTTGTTCCAGCGCCTCGTTTGCGTTCGCGCCAGCGACGGACCTCCGCGTTGTAGGACTCCACTATGCGATGGATGTTTTCTGTTAGCGCTTCTCTGTCAAAGTTATAAACCCACGCATCTCGATTCGTTTGTACGCCGTTGCTTATCACTGCGAATATTCCCTGTGTGGTTGTTGGGTCGACAGCAATGGACATAAAGCCGTCAAAGTCAGATTGCTCCGATTGAGTCAGCCAATTGTGTTTCGCGTCCGGCTGAAGTTCCTGCCAATCAATATTTCCGCGATGCTGCTTCTCGTCGAGATAGGCATACTTCTCCTCTTTGCGCCAGAACTCATCAACGCGGGCATAGTGGATGCGGGCTCGTCTCATCTGGAAGGATTAAACTTGATCGAGGAATTCCTTAAGCTCCACGTCGGCGTCGCGCAATGCGCCTTTCAGGGTGAAGCGATCAACCTCATCGTGGTAAGGAAAAACGATTACGCGGCCATCGGGATGCTTCATCTTGACGTGGCTGCCTTTGCGATGGACCTCCACAAATCCCATTCGCGCCAGAGCCGCAATGACCTGTCTGCCTGACAGCAACGGCAGCTTCATACGGCTAGTTCCACCACTTCGCGATCCTGTATCTCATCCGGCTCGGGCTCCAGGTACAGATCGATTGCTTCGCGAATATTCTCCAGGGCCTCCTCGCGAGTCTTGCCTTGCGACCAGCAACTTTTCAGAGCCGGTACGTGCGCCACAAAATAACCGTCTTCCCCTGTCTCGATCACGATTTTGATGTTCATCGCTTCACCTCACTTGCCGATTCTACGCTGCGGCTCGTTTTCGCACAAAGATATTGATGCTCACCCCAACCTGAATCCCAAAGACATTATGGGTCGTGCCGGAGAGCTTTGGGTTCTTACGCACGTTCCCGCCTAAATCGAGCACATAGATTTCGTCAAAAGTCCTCTTCCAAGTTCTGGCGCATGCCGTCGAACGCGAGGCTCTCAATAAAGCTGTTATTGGAAACGAAGGCGACGATGCCTATCGCCAATTCGATTTGAAGCCCAGCGAAAGGCCTTTACATACGGATCAGACAAGGCGTTCTTATTGGTGGCGCGAGAATCTTTCGCATACGTCCCGGCGACCTCCTTGTCCATCTCTTTGTACTTACGATTCTTGTTGTTGTCGTTCTCGTTCAGTTGCCAGGCGTTATAGGGCGGATTGCCGATCACAACTCGAATAGGAGCACCCTTCTGTCTCTCGACGCGCGCCGTGTTCTCTGTCGAGAAGAAAGAAATCTGTTTCGCCTCGGCGAGTTCGAAAGTATCGACGAGACAAATCCCTTCAAACGATTCATAGCTTCCGGTCCGCTCAAAGAACTCATGCTCAATATTCATCGAGGCAACGTAATAGGGGAGCAACATCACCTCGTTGCAATGCAGTTCGTTGTGAGACTTCTGAGTTAAGGCAGTCTTCTTGATCGCCTGCATGATGTGCACGATGAAGTTGCCCGTGCCTACGAATGGATCGAGGATGTGAACGTCCGCGGAGCTAAGAGACTTGCCAAACTCTTTCTGCAAGATATCTTCGACGCTACGCACCATGAAGTTCACAATCGGCTGCGGTGTGTAAACCACACCGTGCGTATCGGCAACCTTGACAGAAAACCCCTGAAAGAACTTTTCATAAACCGTATTGAGAAAGAGTTGCTTTTGAGAAAAGTCTTCGATGGTGCGGGCCGCTTTGTCGATGGCCTGGTAGAAACGATCGAGGCTTTGCAGGAAGGCATCGCGAGTGAAGGCTTGCGAAGTCAGCGCATCAATGACCTTCTCGATCTCAGCGGCGATTGCGTTCCGGCGCGTGAAGTCGGGATTGTTAAAGACCGTGCGAAAGATGCGCTCGGTGAGTAGATGCTGGATGAGCATCTCTTCGACGGCCTCTTTCGAGAGATTCGGATTTATGGATTGACGGCACAGCGCGTAGAAATCATCAAAGGCAGCGCGAAAGCGAGCATTCGATTTCTGTTCCTTTTCGATCAGTTCCTTCAGCGCGCGGCCAAGTTCGGGCACTTGATCCTGAAAATGTCCGATGGCGTCGGTCCACTCTTCGAATTCGGGCGGAGTGTAATCAAAGAACCGCTTAAGGACTTCCACGAGCACAACTGGCTCGGTGATGTCTTCATCGAGGGTGACCCGGCCGTTCTGCCAAAGGATTGCTCGCTCGGGCGCCTGAAAGATGATGTGTTTTGCGGATAGCCGGAGGTGAGTTTCTTCTTAACTTCTTTCGCAAGATCGTCCGCAGTGTCCTTCGCTTCCCAAAAGCCATGCGTCAGACGGTATTCATCAACGAGCGCGCCATCGACTTTGATAGAACGAGAGTCTTTCTTTATCGCCCACTCAGGAACAAGTTTCCATTGAAACTGTCTGCCGCAATGCTCCAGCAGAGTTTGAAATGCAGAGCGAACCGCGCCCTCATGAGAAACACCGATTATCTTGAACTGACGCAGGGCCTCGTAATAGTTCTGGACCGGCTTATGATTTGGTTTGAGGTTCAGTCGTTCCATCTGCAAGGGGAGTCTTTGACAGTCACGTCGGGACTCGGATGGAATCTTAACAGCCTTCGCTCACATGACAAATGAAATCCAGTGCAAAGGAATACGTTAATGGAGCGGAACATGATGAGCTTGGGTTCGTGACCTTTCGCTTCATAACGTCTAGAATGCGTTTAAGGAGCGCAGAGATGAGACTTCCCAAGTTAACCGCCGTGATTGAGAAGGAAGGTAAGTGGTATGTAGCTACTTGCCCGGAACTCGGAGTTGCCAGCCAGGGGCGTTCGCTTGAGGAGGCTGACGCAATGATTCAAGAGGCAGTCGAACTCTTCCTTGAAGAAGCTGACGAGGCCGAGATCAACCGCCGCCTGAATCGAGGTGTGAAAGTAAAGAGGCTGGAACTCGCGCAAGCCTAAGTTACGCGTCCTCTCAGCAAAGCAGGTCTGCAAGATTCTTCAAAAGCATGGCTTCATTCTAATCAGACAGAAAGGCAGCCATCTCATCCTGCGCCGGGAACTACCGGGCCGAAACATCACCGTCCCAGTGCCGCATCATTCAGAAATCGCGAGAGGCACGCTCAAAAACATCATCGAACAAAGTGAGCTTTCGAAAACTCCCTTCATGGCATAAGCCATGAAGACTCTTGGGAAGAAACTCAGAAATCAACTCAGCAGGGCTAATGAGTGGTGTCCTGTTTGAAAGATTTCCCGCCAAGTTAAGACGATCCACGAAGATACACGAAGTCGAGAGCCTTGTTCGTGCGGCTTCGTGTAACTTCGTGGATCGTTCTTGTCCGAGCGACACAGAGGACAAAACCAAAGATTAGGACACTACTTGGCTAATGGGTCTTATGACTTACCCGGTGATTGCCGTTCTGGTGTTTTCGTTCCTGGGCGCGGTATGAATTGACGCGCTTGGAAATTGTGTTGCGGTGGATGCCGAGGGCTTCGGCGGTATGTGAAATGCGTTTCTTGTTTCGGGTAAACGCTTTTTGAATATAGACCTTCTCGAATTCTTCCAGAGCCTCATCCAGCATGATGTGACCATCGAGCATATCTTCGATCAGAGCTTCAAGACGGGGGCGTATTTGCATCTTTCTCCAGTCCTATTAAGTAATGAATTTATCGGGTATCAAATCCGGGGCTGCCGCGGGCTAACGGTTGCGCCGTGATCCGTCTGTCGCCCCCTTCAGGGCTCAAATTAGATTAATGTCTTCCTTTCCACAGGCGTTGCTCCTGGCTATTACATTTCACGCTTTCAGCGTGAGGAACGCCCTTCCCGTACGGTCGGGCTACTGCCCCGCGCTGCGGCGAACGCCGGGTCGCGCTATACGCTCAAAGCGGGCAGGATGCCCGCGAACCGCAGGCAAGATGCCTGCGCTCCCGGCTACAGCTTCTCTCCGACCAGCAATTCGTACGCTTCCAGGTAGCGGGCTGTCGTGGCCGCGGCAACTTCGGGCGGTAGAGTTGGCGCGGGCGGTTGCTTGTCCCAATTGACGCGTTCGAGATAGTCGCGGACGTATTGCTTGTCAAACGAAGCTTGCGATTTACCGACTTCGTAGCTATCCACTGGCCAGAAACGCGATGAATCCGGCGTCAGGACTTCATCGATGAGGATGATCCGGTCATCCCGGTCGCGGCCAAACTCAAATTTTGTGTCGGCTATGATAATTCCGCGGCTGAGCGCATAGTCGCTGGCTTCCTGATAAATCCGTAGCGACACATCGCGAAGAAATTCAGTCACCTCACTGCCAACGATCGCGGCCATCTCGGTCTCGCTGATGTTTTCGTCGTGTCCGGTTTCGGCCTTAGTGGCAGGCGTAAAGATTGGAGCGGCCAGCTTTTCGGAATCACGCAAACCGGCCGGCAGTTGGTGGCCGCAAACCTGCCCCGTGCGCTGATAATCCTTCCAGCCCGATCCGGAAAGATATCCGCGCACGACGCACTCAACCGGAAACACTTCTGTGTGGCGAACCAACATCGATCGGCCGCGTAATTGGTTCGCGTGCCCGCGAATCACATCAGGCATTTCGTCGATATCTGTCGTCAGCAGATGATTGGGAACAACATGGCCGAGTTTAGCGAACCAGAAGCGCGAGAGCGCCGTCAACACCTCTCCCTTGCGTTCGATTGGCGTGGGCGAAACGCTATCGAAAGCCGAGATGCGATCGGTGGCGACGATTAGCAGCCGATCTTCATCGACTGCATAGACATCGCGAACCTTTCCACGTCGTACAAGTTTGAGATCAGCGAGAGTAGTTTCGACAACAGGGGCTGCGCAGGACATTTTGGTTTCTTTCAAATTTCAAATTGAGCTGACAAGAATAATTCAGAAATGAAGCGAGCGCGATTTTGCTTTTTCGTTTACGTGCTGTCAAGAGAATGAGAAAAATAAAACCGATCTACTCGAACGAGCACGGTTAGGTCGATCGGTTTTCTAAGAACGCGAAGACGGCCACAGATGAACACTGATTGACACAGACATCAAATATCAGAACGACCTGCGACTCTTTTGTTTCTCTATCGGTGTAAATCTGCGTTTATCTGTGGCCAGTTCTAAGCAGTTGCGGCCGCGTTTTCTTCGCCGCTGGCGAGAGCTTCACGCAAGCGACGAATTTGCGCGGCGTGATTGTGAGCATGCGCCGCGTAGATGTTCAGCCAGTCTTTGGCGCTGTACGAGCCGCTTTCAGAATGCGTGCCTTCGCGTTGCCAATCTTCGTCACTCATGAACTCGAACAGTTGCGCGGCGGTGGCGCGCGCGCTGCGGAACGCATCGAGCGCAGGGGCCAACTCGCGATTGTTGTAATTCAGGCGGGTCGCGTAGGCGTCCTGATCATAACCCTGAATCAAAGGATGATCTTCAACCAGCAAGCGCCTGAGTCTAAGACCGCTGGTCGTTTCGCTGTCGGCGAGATGATGAATAATCTCAGTCGCGCTCCACTTACCAGGAATGGGATGAGCAGTAAGTGAATCAGGCGGAAAACCTTCGAGACTCCTGGCAACTTCGTTGTAGCCTTCGCGGTATTGGGCGATTAGTTGCTTTCGTTCTTCAGCGGTCATAAGTAGTTTGCTCCTAAGGAGTGTCAGAAGCCCGCGTGTCTGCAAGGGCCTGTGGCGAAAGATTCAAGCATGGGCAAGCCCAGTCGTATCAGGCCCTCCCTGACGGTCGGGCTTCTGAAGCTATCGGCTCAACATGAGCAGGGTAAAGCTTCCCGGAACCATAGGGGCGCGGGGCCGCGGTTGTTCTGTCGTGGGTGCGGGCGCCTGACCGTATTCGGCGGACACCGTATAAACCTGGTGCGTTTTGGTATCCAGAGCCATGGTTCGGGCGCGTCTGAGGGTTGGCACATTTTCGACCACCGTGAACCTATCCGGAGAGTCCTCGTGGGCCACAGTCACCGTGCCGTCGCCGCCATTTGAGCTGAAGGCAAACCCTGTTTCCGGATCGAAACCGGCGGCGTCGGTCCCGGCGCCAATTGGCAGGCTGGTGATAACTTTGCCGTTGTTTGCATCGACCACGACCATTAATTTGTTCGAACAAACAGAGAATAGCCGGCGATTCTTTCGATCCATCGCCAATCCGCTGCAGCCGTCGCCGGGAGTGACCTTCCAACGATTTTCGACCGTCAACTTATTGGAATCAAACTGCACGATTTCATTGGTGTCCTCGATATTGACAAAGACGTGACCCTTTTCATCAGCTGCCGCAAATTCCGGTTTGCCTCCGAGTGCAATCGTCCCGGCCACGGTCCCGGTCTTAGCATCTATGGCTGTGGTGTCTTTGCTGGTGCCATTAAATGTAAAGACACGCTTTGAAGTCGGATCGTAAATAATCGCGTCGGGATTCTTGCCGGTAGGCGCCGTCCCCAAAATCTTGAGGGTCTTCACGTCAAAGATCGTAACGTTGTTATCGCGCCCGTCGCTAATGAAGCCCTTATCCATGTCCGTCGCGATCGCGATCCCATGCACGCCATTTGTGTTGAGAATATCACCAACCAGGGCGCCCGTGTCGGCGTCAACCACCATCACGTGACTGCCGCGCGAGATGTAAACGCGCCGCGCCTTGGCATCGACGGTTAAGTAATCCCAACCTCCGTCGCCACCCAGCTTGATTGTTTTGGTCACGTGATAACCGGACGGACCAGCGGTCAGGATCGCACTGCCAAGCAGCACCGCGGCGCCGACAAAAAGAATGCGTAGAATAGAAAAATTCACTTGCGGTTTCTCCGAAAGTTCTAATTGAACAAGCGGAAACTACTCTCTTCGGCGTACTCGCGTCAAGCCAATGAATCAAGTTGGATTTTCGCCCTGTCCTGATGCAATTGAGAATTGAAACCATACAATTCGGTTTCCGCGCGTTGAGATTTGCGAACGAGATGGAATCCGGCGAAACATGCTGGATTCATCCGACTTACCTCGCAAAAACCCGTCATCAGCCAACTGGAATGACTCTTGCAGTTCGACACGCTGAGTTGGTCTTCCGTGAGTCTTGGTTAGGACTGAACTTAGGGCATTCAGATTAGAAGGAGAAAATGAGATGGCTTATCAAGAACAGCAGGCTGAACATAAACGCGTAGTGGTTGACACTCCGAACTCGAGGCGCGAAGTAAGTAGTTCGGAGACGGTTCGCTATCCCGAAAGAAATGGCGTGTCTAGCGCTGCGCTGGCGGCCATCGTCGTAGGGGTGGTCGTGGTCGCGGCGATCATTATTCTTTTCGTCATGAATCAACAGCAGCAGAACACAAACGCGAATGTCGCTCAGGCGCAGCAGCCGCCGACGACAATCGTGCAACAACCGGCACAGCAGCCGCCGATCGTGGTACAGCAGCCGGCGCCGGCCACACAGCCAGCTCCGGTCATCATTAACGGTCAATCGGCTCCTGCGACGACGGCAAGTGGATCAACGACCACCCGCACAGGTCCTGACGATGGCGCGATTCAAAACACGATCGACAAGAGATTGAATGACGATCCGACATTCTCTCAACTTGGTGTAACGGCCAGTGTCGTGGGCGGCCAGGTTACTTTGATGGGCACAGTCAAGACTGAAGCCCTCAAGAAGCAAGTTGAACGAGCCGTGCGAGATCTGAAGGGTGTGAAGTCAGTCGACAACCAGATCATCGTTAGTTCTTAAGAACAATCTCATCGTGTCCCTGGGCATCAGCATTACGAGTCCCAGCACCCCAGCAGCAAAACGCGCCGGAGCTAACAAGCTTCGGCGCGTTTTTGTATTCGTTTCTTTGCGCCTTGGAGCCCTGGCGTGAGCGAGTGGTCTAAAAGAAATCTCACGCAAAGGCGCAAAGACGCAAAGAAGCGCGGCTGCCGAGCCCTTGTTTTGCGGTCCACCACTAAACTATTCTCCGTGGAATGGAACAGACTGATCGGTTGGATACGCTCCCCCAAACCGGACGCACATCGCTGAAGCGTCTGCCGCAACGCGGCCACTATGACCGCGAACTAATCAACCAGATTCTGGATGAAGGTTTTATCTGTCACGTCGGCTTTGCCGTCGACGGGCAGCCGTTTGTAATTCCCACCGGCTACGCGCGCGTGGGAGATAGCCTGGTCATTCACGGCTCGCAGGCGAGCCGGATGCTGCGCGCTGTGGGGCAGGGAATTGATGTCTGTCTGACGGTTACTCTGATTGACGGTCTCGTGCTGGCGCGTTCGGCTTTTAATCACTCCATGAATTATCGTTCAGTGGTGGTATTTGGCCGCGCGACGTTGGTTGATGACCGGGCGGAAAAGCTCGCCGCCGTGCGAGCTTTATCTGAACACATGATTCCGGGTCGTTGGCTTGAGGTGCGCGAACCAAGCGAGCCCGAACTCCAGCAGACCACAGTACTGTCACTGCCCCTGACCGAGGCGTCTGCCAAAGTCCGCCAGGGCCCGCCGCTTGATGATGAAGAAGACTACGACTTATCTGTTTGGGCGGGGGTGATACCGCTTAGTCTGGCGGCTGCGCCGCCGGTTGCCGATGCCAGAATACCGGCGAATACCGAGGTGCCGAGGTACGCGGTTGAATACGCTCGGTCGGCCTTAAAGCACTGACTCGTAATAACAAAGTGAGTGCGGCCCGCACCTCGCCTTGCTACTTTCCCCTTAATAGTCCATACTCGCTTACGGTTAATCCTTCTCTCGCGCATCGACGGTGATGCGCCCCGCGCACAAATCATTTAGCGCTGGCGTTTTGGAAGTTCGAGAGCAGGCTTGTTTCAAACTCCGAAGCCGCTCTTTCAAGAGCATCCGAAATCCGGTCCTTCGACTGCTACCGTTCACCGAAGTCCTTCCGATTCGCAGCTTCTTTTCATTCCCAAACAGGGGAAAGGTACATCTATGTCAACGAAACTTTACGTTGGAAACCTCGCTTTCCAAACTACCAGCCAGGAGCTGCAGGAATTATTTGCCTCAGCAGGCACGGTTGAATCAGCAGCGGTCGTCGAAGACCGCGACACCGGACGTTCGAGAGGCTTTGGCTTCGTCGAAATGTCCACCAAGGAAGAAGGCGCCGCCGCTATTTCCCAGTTCAATGGGAAAGAGGTTAACGGTCGCGCTCTCAACGTCAACGAAGCCAAACCACGCGAGAATCGCAGTGGCGGCGGCGGTGGTCGCGGCGGCTTTGGCGGCGGCGGCGGTGGTCGTGGTGGCTTTGGCGGCAACAGTGGTGGCGGTGGCGGCTACGGCCAAAAGCGCGAACCCAGGTGGTAATCAGCTCAAGCATTAGGCAGTAACTTGCTTGTCTTACGAGTCCCCGCGGCGAGTTGTCCCGAAAAGGACGCTCCCCACGGCGACCGGGCTTGCTTGAAACCATCGGTGCACTAGCCCGACCGTAAGGGAGGGCTCAACAAATTAATTGCGGCCAATCCAATGGTAAAAAAACCGGCCGCTTAAAGTCAGAAGGAGTTTATGAATTTTTCAGAATTGGGACTTGCGCCCGCACAATTGCGCGCCTGCGAGTCTCTCGGGTATACAGAACCCACCCCCATTCAAACCAGGGCGATCCCCCTCGTTCTCAACGGCCAGGACCTCATCGGTTGTGCCGAAACCGGCACCGGTAAGACAGCCGCTTTTCTACTTCCCATCATTCAGCGAATCAGCGAGAAACCACGACCGGGCGTACGCGTCCTCGTGCTCGCTCCGACGCGCGAACTCGCGCTGCAGATTCAAAAGAATTATGTCGAACTTAACAACGTCAAAGCTAATCGCAGCGTAATCGTGATTGGCGGAGCGAACATTCGCACGCAAATCTCTGAAGTACGTCGCGGAGTCGCGGTAGTAATTGCGACGCCAGGGCGCCTGCTGGATTTACAAGAGCGCGGTGCACTGAATCTAAATACAGTTGAAGTCCTCGTGTTGGACGAAGCCGATCGAATGCTCGACATGGGTTTTCTTCCGGCAATTCGACGCGTGCTCGCGATGCTGCCAACGAAACGACAGACGTTGCTGTTCTCAGCCACGATGTCTTCGAGCATCGAGCAACTGGCGCGCTCGACGATGAAGGAACCGAAACTTATCGAAGTAAACACGCGCGGCCAGGCCGCGACCATGGTTGAGCAGACTGCTTACCCCGTGGCTCAGGAATCAAAGACGGCTTTGCTGCTGGATTTGCTGGAGCGTGAGAAGTTTGAGCGCGTGCTGGTATTCACCCGCACCCGCCGCGGCGCAGAGCGTTTGTCGCACATTCTGACGGCCCGCGATCACAGCGCGAATCGAATTCACGCCGACCGCACCCAACCGCAGCGCGAAGCTGCTTTGAGTGCGTTCCGCGATGGCCGTACGAGAGTGCTCGTGGCCACCGACATTGCCGCGCGCGGATTGGATGTCGAGTCAGTTTCGCACGTCATCAATTACGACGTGCCGGCCGCGCCCGAAGATTATGTGCACCGAGTTGGCCGCACCGGCCGGGCCGGTAACGCTGGCCAGGCGATTACGATCGTTGCGCCGGTTGATGAACTTTCAATGCGCGCAATCGAGCGTTTGACCGGACAGGAAGTAAAACGAATCGTGCTGCCAGGCTTTGGCGGTGCGCAGCCGCTGGCGCCCGCGGGCAAGACATTTGCTCGGTTTGCGCGCAGTGGCCGCAGCAGTTCAGTACGCTCGTTTCGCCCACGCCGGGCGAGATGATGTTGAGCAAATAACCTTTAAGAGGACTTAACAACCCGACTAAAAGGGAGGAGCATTATGGAAGTCAAAACCGAAGTGACAGCAGTTGAGAAACCTGTTTTCGCGACCGGCGATCGAGTCGAGCAGATGTGCATCAAGTGTGGCGAAGAACGCGGGCACATCGTAGCTTCGATCAGCAAGAAGGGCAGAATTACCCGTGTAAGTTGCCCGATCTGCGGTTCGCGCGTTGCCTATAAGAGCGGCACGACGCGTACTCGGACCCCAAAGATCGGCGCGCCCTATGACATGGCCCGCACCTATCGGCGTGGACAAACCATGATGCATCCGACGTTTGGTGAAGGCGAAGTAACGGCGCTGATTGAACCGCAAAAGATTGACGTACTCTTCGCGGATCGCATGAGGCGACTGATTCATTCGCATGCTTAAACGAACCCTCAGGCGCTTGCGCGGTAAGGGAAAAAGCCAGTCAGTCGTTGACGGTCCATCGGTGGGAACGCGTCTGATTTTCCGGGCCGAGCTAATGCCCGGGCGCGAGACCGATGATCGCACCTACGAAGTAGAACGGGTCCTGGCAAGTGGCAGAATAGAGTTGGCCAACTTACGTGGCGAACATCACCTGACTGAATTCGAACCAGTGACTCAAGAGTAGTTGGCATTAGAAAGACGGGAGCGTTGGTTTGCCGAACAAAGCGCGTGCTGAAGTAGTGCCCACCGAAAGGCACGTTAATTGGACGATGACTATCTTCCTGAGCGCTTTTCATATTGGAGCCGTGGTTTCTCTCTATTTCTGGAGCTGGCCCGCAGTGATTTCCGCCGTCGTGCTTTACTGGGCATCAGGTAGTCTGGGAGTCGGTATGGGCTATCACCGTTTGCTGACGCATCGCGGTTACAAAGTCCCAAAAGTCATCGAGTACTTTCTCGTGACTTGCGGCTCGCTGGCGCTTCAAGGTGGTCCAATTGAATGGACGACCACACATCGCATGCATCACGCGCACACCGATCGACAGGGAGACCCACACACGCCGCGCGAAGGTGGTTGGTGGTCCCACGTCGGTTGGATCGTGGCCGGTCCTGCTCAGAAGCACGAGCGAGTCGTAATGGAGCGTTACGTTCCCGATTTGCTCAAAGACAGATATTACGTTTGGCTGAGTCGCTATTACTGGGTGCCGCTGGTTTTGGTGGGGCTGGTTCTGCTGGCGCTGGGAGGCTGGAAGGTAATGATGTGGAGCGTCTTTCTCCGCGCGATCTTGCAGCTTCATGCGACCTGGCTGGTTAACTCGGCCACGCACCTGTGGGGGAAAAGACGCTTCGAAACGGGTGAGGATTCGCGCAACAGTTGGTGGGTCGCTTTACTGACTTTCGGTGAAGGCTGGCACAACAACCATCATGCGCATCCGACCTCGGCGCGACATGGGTTGAAGTGGTACGAGATCGATTTCAACTGGATGGGTATTCGCGTACTTCAGTTCCTGGGCCTGGCCCGCGCCATCAAACGAGTTCGCTTCAACGCGACCGCCACCATGTGGCAACTGGTCGGCGGCGATGGTAAGCCGAAAGGCTCTTATGAAGGAGCTTAGAGAGCGCGGCCTCTACCGTTTGCCGGACGGAGGAGAGTTTGTCGCCAGCATCGCGCCTCGCGGCGGCGGCTACGTGCTTTACGACCCGCAGGTTTTCAAGCGCTACGGTTTGCCCGATTACCAGATTGACGCGCAGGGCCGGCTGAACCGGATGGGCGAATCAACTCGCTGGTTTGCCGATGATCTGATCGATACCGGCCAGACTGCGGCTTAAAGTCGCAAGTGATTTATCGAAGCAGCGCATTGACGCAGCGTTACGGAGCGGTCGCCCGAGAGGCCCAAGTGCCTGGCGGCGAACAAGGAGTAACGGATGACGAAGATTATTTGGTCGTGTCAGGAGTGCGGTCAGGTGCTGCCACTATGGCAGGTGAAATGTTCGAATTGTCATAAAGCAGCGGTGAGTTGGTTGCATCTGGTCGCGGGCGCGGCTGTAATTCTGCCGGCGCTGTTCTTACTTTTCAAACTCGTGTAAGGGGAATCAAGTATGGCTACATCCAAAAAATCTTCGCGCAAGGCCGCCAGCGTTCCTGAAGTGGCCGAGCTATGGCCGGGAATCGACGCGCAGTTTCGCCTGATTATCGTGGCTGCGAAGCGAGCCAAGCAACTGGTGCGCGGCGCCACCGCCAGAATTGAGCCCGATCCTTTGCGACGTCGAAACACGAGCATCGCGCTCGAGGAAGTTAAGCGCGGGCTTGTCGCTTTCACGATCTTTGATCCGGATGAAGTAGTCGAGGTGGCAGAATAGATGTGGAACCGATCTCAGTCTCCGGCCTCGGTTGCTGTGGTCCAGACCCTGGAGTCCGGGCCAATCGTGGTAAGGATCGATAAGATGAACGGGCTGCGAGTTTACATTAATCCTCATGTGAAAGAGACTTGTGGCGGCTTTGGTGTATTTTATAGCCGCCGCGAGAATGGCCCGTACTATCGCTGGGCGTTCGAAGAGACCGTCAGCCATTGGCGCGTGTCGCGGGTGTCACCCAGCGACTTTTCGCCGAAAGCGCTTGCCAATGCGAATTGGAAAGGCGTCCCGGCCGCATTACAAAAGAGCATGGTTGAGCATTACCAGGAATAACGACCAATCGCAAAGGAGAAACCCTATTGGCCAGAGATGATTTGATTCCCGCAGAGGGCACCATAATCGACAAACAGCCGAACGCCTTTTTCAAGGTCAAGCTCGACAGCAGCGACCACGTCGTGCTGGCAGCTATTTCCGGCAAGATGCGCAAGCACCGCATACGCATCCTGGTCGGCGACCGCGTCAGCGTAGAGATGTCGCCCTATGATTTGTCGCGCGGCCGGATCACTTACCGATTCAAGTAAGCCGTTAGTGGCACAGACATCCGTCTGTGATTCATATGAACCAATCACAGACTGAAGTCTGTGCCACTGCATTCACTCCAGAAGTCAGCTACGATTAGTTTCGAAACGCGTTTAATGCACGAGCGCCGACGCTAATCGAACATGCACGTTTCCCTAAAGACGAATAACAATGAGCCGCGCTGGCCAGCCAGCATCGCCGTCGTATCGATTGGCGGTTTATACGCCGCGTTGCCCAGGTCCCTGGTTGTCGCGGGTCCGCGCTGGTTAATCCTCGTTGTCGTTCTGGTGCTCATGGTTCCCACCATTATCTCGCACCGCATCGGTCATCATTTTCTCAATCAAGTATTAGGTTACATTCTGAACGGTGTCGTGACCGCGACCATGATTGCGTCGCTCGTGCTGCTGCTCTCAGCGGTAACCGCCCATACGATCGAGCCCCAGCAGCTCCTGCGATCGGCGGCCGCACTCTGGCTCAGCAATATTCTGATCTTTGCCTCGTGGTATTGGCGGCTGGACGGAGGCGGACCACACGAGCGGGCCCAAACTTCCGGCCACACCGACGGCGCCTTTCTGTTTCCCCAGATGACCATGGATCCGGCAGCCAAGCTCGCGGCAGGTGAAGGCGACTGGGAGCCAAACTTCGTCGACTATATGTTTCTGGCCTTCAATACGAGCACCGCATTCTCGCCGACCGATGTGCCGGTGCTCTCGCGCTGGGCGAAGATCCTGATGATGCTCCAGTCGCTGATCTCTCTGTTGGTAATTGCGCTCTTGGCCGGGCGCGCGGTGAATATACTTTAAAGCGCGTTGGCGCCCGTCTATATTCAAACTGCAATACTCGCTCGGCCTGAAGGGAACTCGTTGCGACTTCGCAACGTCACCGGTTCGATTCATTTTTCGTGGGTTGTTACCGATCTCTGCTGGAATTTTCCCATGCTGTTCGCCTGGTTGACGACACATTGCACGAGAGAATGCTGCCTTCGAACCGTCCCCAGCCGAGCGCCTCGGTTGGGGTGAAAGACTTCATGCTTACGCCTGCTTCGCAGGCTAGGATTCACGAACCATGACAACATCAACTTACGATCAACTACAACAACTCTCCGAAGACTTCTGGACCTGGCGCGCGGCGAATCAACCAGTCTCAAGCGATGACATTCCGCGCATTGAGCGTCCCGATGGCTGGACGCCGGACTGGTCTCGCGAAGCCATCGAGCGTCGCCGCCGTGAACTAATCGAATTCGGCGAACGGCATAGAGAGATCGATCCGGGATCATGGCCCGTGGCGCAGCAGGTCGATTACCGCTTGATCGGCTCGGCCATCGCGCGCGTGCACTGGGAGTTAAACGTCACCGGTGGACAGGAACGCAACGCCGGATTCTACGTCGACCAGACTTTAGGATTGCTGTTTCTGTCGCTGCTGAGGCCGCCGCCGTTTACCGAAGCGCGCAGTCGTACCATCATTCGCGTCCTGCAAAGCTTCCCGGCGACTGTCGCTAACGCGAAAGAGAATCTCGCGGGCAAAGCCATCAAACCGTTCGCGCTCGCCGCGCTCGAGAAGTTGGTCGCGGTTAAGTCTCGGCTGACTAAAGTTGGTACCGCCCTCGGGCCCTTAATGTCAGGTGTTAACCCGGAGGAATTTAACCAGTCGGTAAGCGACGCAATCACCGCGCTCGAATCATTTCACGACTGGCTGAACGCTGAGCTGCCGCAAATGACGGAGGAAGCCGCGGTCGGCCGCGACGCTTACATCTACTTTCTAAAGCGGGTCGCGCTCATGCCTTTCACGCCCGAGCAGCTGCTGGTGATGGGCGCGCATGAATGGGAACGTTCGGTCGCGTTCGAATCTTTCGAACAGACTCGCAACCAGGGGTTGCCGGAACTTGACCTGTTTCCCGATCAAGCGACACAGATAAGCCAAGAAGAATTTTGGGAAGCGGCGGCGCGGCGTTTTCTCGAAGCGAAGAATATTCTCACCGTGCCCGGCTGGATGAAGCACTATCGCAACCTGCCTCTGCCGCCGTACGTCGAGCCTCTGTCATTCATGGGCGTCACCGACGATCTCACTTCCGACACGAGACTTGATGAGGATGGCGTCAGCTACATCAAACTGCCATCTCCCGATCTTGATTACTTCTCGCTGTCGATAGCGAAAGACCCGCGACCCTTGATTGTGCACGAAGGCGTGCCCGGCCATTACTTTCAAATGTCGCTGTCATGGGCGCTCGAAAACAAGATCCGGCGGCGCTATTACGATTCAGGCGCGAATGAAGGCATCGGCTTCTATGCGGAAGAGATGATGCTCCAGTTTGGTTTCTTCGACGATAAACCAAAGCTGCGCGAGATCATGTACAACTTCATGCGCCTGCGCGCCCTGCGCGTCGAAGTGGATGTGAAGCTGGCCATCGGAGAATTCACGATCGATCAAGCCGCCGACTATCTGGAAAAGATTGTCCCCGTCGATCGCGGCACCGCCCGCCAGGAAGCCGTCTTTTTCGCTTCCTCTCCGGGCCAGGCGATCACCTATCAGATCGGCAAACTCCAAATCATCAAGTTTCTTGCGGACGCACGGCTTCATCAGAAGGAGCAATTCAACCTGCGCGCCTTCCACGATTATCTGTGGAAGA
Source organism: Pyrinomonadales bacterium (assembly GCA_038210455.1). Taxonomy (GTDB): domain Bacteria; phylum Acidobacteriota; class Blastocatellia; order Pyrinomonadales; family Pyrinomonadaceae; genus UBA11740. The sequence continues at coordinate 122,097 of JBBQWP010000014.1, forward strand.
ACGGCAACGTGCCGATTGCGTTGCTGCGTTGGGAGTATCTGGGGCTGGGTGATGAGATTGAGTTGCTGGATACGCCGGCAAGTTGAAATCTGCATGGTGCCCTAGTCCGCGAAGCGGACGAATGAAAATCGCCCAGCGCTTTAGCGCAGGGAAAACCAGGAGCTTTCCGGCGAAAGTCCGTGGAGCGGACGACTGAATGGACCGAGAAGCTATTGAGGTTTAAGTTTCAGTCGTGCAGCGACAGCACGGCCATCATCCCGCGATGACGGGGCACGACACGGATCGAACGGGCGCGCAAAGGGACCTCCAGGATAGGGGGAACGATGATCGTGGTTCGTACATGGTCGCGTCAGTCGAACTATCCGGTCTTCAAAGGCCCGGCGACCTTGTACGTACTGAAGATGATGCCGGACGGCGTAGTTGTCGTGCTGACGAGCTCGAATGAGCGTGCCGGGGTTCCCTCCGCAAAGAAGCGCTTCCCGGTGCCCAACAGGACCGGAGAGACAATCAGCAGGACTTCATCCGCGAGCCCATGTTCGAGCAGCGTCGATGTGAGCGTGGAGCTACCCGAGAGGATAAGGTCCGGCCCGTCCTGCGACTTGATCCGGCGAATGGCCTCGACGATGTCCGGTCCAATTCCCTCGAACGGGCCCCATTCAAGACTCTCCGGACGGTGGGTAGCGATATATTTTGTTGCCGCATTGAGGCGGTCCGCCATCCGACTGCTCGGCGCCTTTGGCCAGAAGCCCGACCAGATATCGTAGGTGCGACGGCCAAGCAGCAGATCGAAGTTTTCGCCATACGCGGCGAGGACTGCATCCCGGCCAGCGGGGGTCCGATAGGGCGCGGTCCAGTCGCTGTAGGGGAAATCGCCGTCATCGGCGGAGTGCTGGATCACGCCGTCCAACGAGATGTGTTCCATGATTTTGAGCTTTCGCATTTGAGTCTCCGTGTTCTGGGGTGTCAACATCCAGGTCTCGACATGAAGTGAATCGTGAGTTCAGATTCTCGGCTCATGTCTCCTCCTCTTTCTGTTACGCGTGTTCAGCGTGCAGTGTTCTGTCTCCGTCGCTGCTCGCTTGCCTTCATGACTTCATTCATGTCCGCCGCCGGCCGAATCTCGAAAATGTTGCCATACGTCACAGCCGGATGCTGGCCGATGAGCTGTAATGCATGATTCATGTCCCTCGCCTCAAGGACGAGAATGCCGCCGAGTTGTTCTTTGGTTTCACATTTCTATCTTGCCTCAGAAGGTCAAAGGTTATTTTCAACTCCACCGTCGGCGCGTAGAACAAGTTGCGACGAGTGTCCAGTGTGGGGAGCCAAAATTATGTAAATGCCTTGCGCCTCGTCAACTTAATATCTGCATCGGCTTCGGACGAGTCTTTTTTATTTCAACTGCTTTTATTTCAACTGCCGAATCCGCTCCTGCAGGAAGTGCCGCTCTGGTTCCTGTTGGGTCAGTGCCAGAGCTCTCTCATAACAGAACCGAGCCTCAGTTGTCCTGCCGAGCCTGCGGTACATATCTGCGCGGGCTGAATGCGCGAGATAATAATTTGCCAATTCGCCTTGTTCCAGCACCGCGTCGATCTGCGTCAGACCAGCCTCTGGGCCATCGCACATTGCAATGGCCACGGCACGATTTAGCTGTACAACTGGCGAAGGCTGAATTCGTAGCAATTGATTGTAGAGGGTAACAATTTGCCGCCAGTCGGTCGCAGCCACCGATTCTGCCTCCGCATGAACGGCCGCAATCGCAGCTTGCAGTGTGTAAGGGCCGAACCGGCGGGACTTCAGCGCTTGCTCCACCAATGCCAACCCTTCGGCGATCTGCTCTCGGTTCCAGAGCGAGCGATCCTGGTGCTCCAGCAAGATCAGTTCTCCGGTTGGCGAGGTTCTGGCGGCGTGACGAGATTCCTGTAGCAACATCAGGGAAAGCAGCCCAATAATTTCCGGGTCTGGGACTTCCGGCTCGGGCTGGAGTTCGGTCAGCAAGCGGCCCAGTCGAATCGCCTCGCCGGTCAGCTCGGCCCGCGTTACCTCCGTCCCTGCCGCAGCAGAATAGCCCTCGTTAAAGACGAGATAGATGACCTGAAGCACCGCGCCCAGTCGCTCCGGCAATTCCTGCGGGCTTGGCACTTCGTACGGAATCGGTGTCTCTCGAATCTTTGCCTTGGCGCGCACAATGCGCTGCGCGAGGGTACGCGGAGTGATGAGGAATCCGCGTGCTATCTCCTCGGTTGTCAGCCCGCACACCTCACGCAAGGTGAGCGCAACGCGCGCTTCCGGCGGTAGTGATGGATGACAGCACGTGAAGATCAGGCGCAGGCGATCATCTTCAAAGGCATCTTCAAAGCCATCCTCAAGACTGTCGGCTTCATTGGATCTTTCCGCTGAACTCAATTGCGCTTCGAGATATCGCACGAGCTCGTCTTGAGACGCATCGAATCTTGCCCGTCGACGCAGAGTATCAATGGCTTTGAATCGGGCCGTCGAAATCAACCATGGTCGCGGGTTGCCGGGTACTCCACTCCGCGGCCACCGGCTCAGCGCAGCCGCAAAGGCTTCGTGCATCGCCTCCTCGGCAAGATCAAAATCACCGAGCAAGCGGATCAGAGTGGCCAGGATTCGCCCCGAATCAACGCGATAAAGGGAGTCGAGCAATTCGCGTATCTGCTCATGTATCTGTTCGGGGGAACGCTCGGACATGACGCCGACGTTAGCAAACCAGCTACCCCGAATCAATTTGGCAACGGCCAAAGTGTGGAGCGCACCAACGAACTGGGGCGGGCGTTTCATGCTTGGGCGGGTTGGGATCTGGAGCCTGGTATTGCAGGCGACGACGAACCAATCAAGCATTAACTATGCCGTCGAGTCCGCGAAGCGGACGACAACGTCCCCGCGCGGGCATCCCGCCTGGGATGGTGGTCGCGACCGGGTCAGTCCGCGGAGCGGGCGAAAGACGTCTTGGTACAGAACCCCGAGCGGTAGCGAGGGGATGCAACGCTCGACTTTGCAAAAGTGCGTTTGTAAGCGAACTTGAATGCGTGCATCCGGTCGCTACCGCTCCCGGTTCTGTAACCGCTGCCGCCCACGGGATGATTGATCGCCAGCGGCGATTAGTGATGGGTTCTTAGAGACGAATGGCGTCCAGTTAATAATGACGAATGATGAGATCGTCCAGCCTCTTCTGGCCAGATCGCGTCCGGGACCGTAAGCCGCAATCAAATCGAACACATCCTCAGAGAAAACGTAAGAATCGCAAAATCGCAAGCCTGACCCCGATCTCAATGGCCACTTTGGTTTGACGTCGGCTCCGACGCGGGATAATATCAGCGTAAACAACACGCCGTCCCGACGAAGCTTGGCGTACCGGCAGTCTCAGTTCGTAATTTCGAGCGCTGATTATCACTGAAGGTCCCTAGTTATGTTGCTTCGCATTGTCACTATTCTGCTCGTTCTTTGCTTAGGTAGTTTCATTCTCATCGGTATCTTTTCTCCGAACGTAAGTTCGGCGAAAATTGGTTCCAGAGCTATTTCGGAATCCGACCCACAAGCTGACCGATCGACCCAGCCCTTAGCAGAGACCAACTTCGTTCGTCAGCTTTCCATCCCCGCGAACGATGTGGCGTTCGACAAAGTCGGCGGAAAACTCTACGCCAGTGTGCCGAGCAAAGCAGGCGCAATGGGCAACAGCATCGCGAGGATCAATCCCGTTACAGGCACAGTCGAAGGCTTTGTGTTCATCGGCAGCGAGCCGGGAAAGCTCGCCCTCGCGGATGACGGCCAGACGCTCTACGTCAGTCTCGATGGAGCCGGCGCAGTGCGTCGGTATGACCTGACCACTCAAACGGCCGGGGCGCAGTTCGCACTTGGCGACAGCTCCTCCAATGGACCGTTTTTTGTTCAGGATCTGTCGGTCGCGCCCGGCAATCCCAACCTGGTCGCCGTCTCCCGCAGGAGCGTCGTGTCGTCTTCAACCTTTGAAGGTGTCGCCGTTTATGACAACGGCGTTCGGCGGCCGGTCACAACCCCCCGTTTTCCCGGCAGCGACTTCATCGATTTCTCCGCCTCCGCCTCAACTTTGTATGGTTTCGGTTTTGACGGCGCCGGCGTGCAAAACATGAGTGTGGGCGCGTCTGGCGTGACAGTGTTGAATGCGATGCCACTCAGCGCGATCGCGGGTGATTTCAAATTCCACAACGGATTGCTGTACATGCCGTATGGACAGGTCTACAACCCGCAGTCATCGACAGTCGTGGGTACTTTTACGATGTCCGTAGGTAGTCCTCGGGTCGAGCCGGATTCGTCAGTTGGGCGTGTGTACTTCCTGACTGCGGACCAATCCAGCGATGATTCGAGCACGCGGACTCTCACGTTTCGGGCCTTCGATAAGAACACCTTTCTTTCTATCGGAACGTTTGACATACCTAACGTCAAGGGCCGAACAACCAGTCTCGTCCGTTGGGGTGCCAATGGTCTCGCCTTCGGCAGTAACGGAGGACAGCTCTATCTTATTCAAACCACTCTGGTGCCGTCCAACGAAACGGTGCCGACTCCAACTCCGACGCCGTCACCGACACCGACGCCTTCACCCACGCCGACGCCAACTCCTGCGCCAGGCGATCTGCGGGAAGTTTCACTCATCACAAAGGACATCGTCATCAATCCGACGACGCAGACTATATACGCCAGCATCCCTTCGAGTGCTGGGGCGAGTGGCAACAGCATCACACCCTTGGACCCCGTATCCGGTACGGTAGGACCGCCGGTTTCCGTCGGCAGTGAGCCGAACAAGCTTGCAATCTCGGACGATGGTCAGGTCATCTACGTTGGACTGGATGGAGCGAATGCCGTTCGGCGTTTCAACGTGGGGTCGCTCACCCCAGGTTCACAGTTCTCAGTCGGCAGCAACCAGCAAGGGCAGTTCGTTGCCGTTGACATTGCAGTGGCGCCGGGTCAGCCCAATACGGTAGCCGTGGTGAGGGGCAACAATCCCAATAATAGCAGTGGGGGCGTTGCTTTATATGATGACGGAATTCAACGGCCCAACACCACATCCGTCTTTCATACCATCAATGTGATCGAGTATTCGGCGTCGCCACTTCTGCTTTACGGAAATAGTGAAGCCGGCTTTCGCAAAATGGCCGCGGCATCGTGTGGTGTGTCGATCCTCGACGTCAAGGGATCTCTTCTGAGTGGATCAAATGACTTCAAAATAGAGGACGGTCTCGCGTACGCGACGTGGGGACGCGTGGCCGATCCCGAAAAGGGAACGCTGGTTGGGACATATCCTGTAACCGCGGATGTTCAGGTGGGCTCCCTTCCGTCCGCGGTGCTGGCGGACTCGAAGGCCGGACGAGTTTACTTTTTCAGTAACGGTAGTCCCTTTTTCCCGCCCAATACAGGGACAATGCTTTTGCGGGCCTATGACATGCGCACGTTCGTACTCATGGGAACGTTGGCTGTCCCAAATATTACCGGTGCGCCGACGGCTGTGGTGCGCTGGGGAGCAGACGGTTTCGCGTTTCGCACCACTGCCAATAAGGTCTACCTGCTGCGAACTTCACTCATTCAACCGCCGATCCAACCGCCACCTTTGCCCGCACCTGCACCCACTCCGCCTACTTACACTCTGCGTGGGCAAGTGTCAGCGACCAGTGGCACGTTGCCGCCAGTCACAGTGCGAATCAGCGGTGGTGGACTGAACGGTTCGGTGGTGACCAATTCAGACGGAAGTTTCGCGTTTACCGGTCTTCCGTTCTGCACTGATTTCACGGTTACACCAGATTCGGTTGAGAACTATGGAACTCCGGGGAGTGTAACCATAACTGCGGCTAATCAAAACAATCCCAATCAGGCTACCGCATTTTTCAGTTTCGTACCGAAACAGATTGGATTTTCGCCCGGCACCAGCGTCAGTCTTGTCGAAGGCGGCACGGCGGTGCTCACCGTGAGACGGTTTAACGACCTCTCGACCCCTGCCACAGTTGTTTACCAAACCGTTAACGGTACAGCCTCTGAGCGATCGGATTATCTAACGGCCACCGGCACGCTTCGTTTTGCGCCGAACGAGTCTACGAAGCTAGTCACGGTCTTCACTACTGATGACGTGCGTCATGAGCCCAACGAAACTTTTACGCTTACGCTCAGCGATCCAACCGGCGCATTCCTGGGCACGCAACCCACTTTAGTCGTTACCATTCTGGACAATGACGCCGTGGACGGTTCGGTCAATCCCGCGGACGACGCGGCGTTCTTTGTCCGGCAACATTACCAGGATTTCTTAAACCGCAACCCGGATACGGCCGGACTCAATTTTTGGGTAAGCCAAATCACCTCGTGCGGCGCCGACGCCCAATGCATTGAGGTCAAACGGATCAACGTCTCGGCGGCGTTCTTTCTCTCAATAGAGTTTCAGGAGACGGGTTATCTGGTCTATAAGGCCAACCAGGCCTCATTCAATTCCGCAGAGCAGCTCGGACTCAAGAGTTTTCTCGCGGACACTCAGGAGATTGGGCGAGGGGTCATAATTAACCAACCGGGAGCCGACGCTCTGTTGGAGAGCAATAAACAGAAATTCTTCCTGGACTTCGTTCAGCGTGCGGCCTTCCTGGCTCCGGGAGCGTATCCAACCGCCCTGACTGCGACGCAATTTGTCGATAAGCTGAATGCCAATACATTTGATCCTCTTAATCCGTCAGGAGGACCTGCTTTGACGCAAAGCCAACGCGACACTCTGGTCGCTCAGTTGGCGACGGACCCGACTTCATCTCTTCGACGAGCGCAGATCCTGCGCTCGGTATCAGAGAATGGAGCTTTCGATCAACGCCAATTCACGAAAGCGTTCGTCTTGATGCAATACTTCGGTTACCTGAGGCGGGAACCTAATACCACACCGGATGCTGACTTCAGCGGCTACAATTTTTGGTTGGGAAAACTAAATGCGTTCAATGGCAATTTTATTCAGGCTGAAATGGTGAAAGCCTTTATTACTTCATCAGAGTACCGCAGCCGCTTTGGGCCCTGACGAAAAGAGAGCGAAACCGGGATCAGGCTTGCGAATTTGCGATTCAGACGCCAACCCGATGACAGCTCCTACGATCACATCGTTCGCGAGTTGGCCTTTGACCTCATGGTGCAACGCGGCCTGAAAGACTCGGACGAGCGACGCACAATTCCCAATGAAGAGATGGAACGTCTGATAAAGACCTGGCAGAAAGACTAAATTGTTTGGCGGATCGCTATGTCACAAACACAAGTCGAGAAACCACCGGGATTTGATAACCTGCCAAAGGCTGAACAAGTGCGTTATCTCCAGGCGCTGTGGGACTAGATTTCAGCACAGCCGGAAGAGATTCCTGTTCCTGAAAGTCATCTGCAACTTGCGGAAGAACGCTTGCGGTGGTATCGCCAAAATCCATCCTCTGCACAACCAGCTTTAGAAGTACGATCGGCTCGGTTCACGCTGAAGGCGTGAAATGAATAGCCAGGGGTAAGCGCGAAGCGCGCCACCCCTGGATCAAGTCAATACACAACTTCAAAAGCCCGCTTTAGGGGCGACAGAAAGACCCCGAGGGTTCCCGGTCTTCGCTTCACCTTGCAACCTTTCACGCCGCAGTCTCCTCCGTAATCCGCGCACGGAGTTTTGCGTCATGCAGGCGGCGGAACCTCAGAATTCAGGACTGAGGACTGAGAAGGCAGACGTCAGGAGTCAGCCGTTAGCAGTTGCTTGCTTTCTCCATTTTTCTTCGTCAACACCGGGGATGAGAAGCCAAAGGATCGTCGCGGCGCAGCTTAGAAGGCCGAACGGCGCGGTGAACATGAACAGTCGAGAGCCGAGTGGCGGGTAGATAAATGTCAGCCAGCCTATGCCGGCAATCATCGTCAGTACGCCCAACCAGCGCGGCAGGAAGTTTGAACGAAAGATCAGGTAACCGTAAAGCGGCACGGAGACTCCAAAGAATGCCATCGCCATCGCGGCGCCAGAGGAATTCACTTTCAGCAGGACCAACGCGATTGACTGCACCTGTTCAGGCGTGAAGCCGTGCAAAACTGGTGACGCGTCACCGACTGTGGACAGCACCCATAGCGGCACGATGAAGAACGCGCGCGCGCAAGTCTTGACGATGCCGCCCGCGAGGTCGATGAACGCCGCGGCCAAAGCGATGGGCCGGCTGACCGGTCTCAAGAGCACGTACCAGAGTGCGGTAGTTGCGACGTTGCTCACCATCTCGATCAGATACACGGTGAAGCCGAGTCGGAAAAGGCCTCTGTGCGTCAGGATGTTGTTAGCGGTCGCGGCGGCGTCGCTGAAATTAATCAGCCGTTGGCTAACGAAGCCTTGAGCGAAAACACCGCCGAGAATTGTCAGCAGGAAAAGCAGGCCTATCACCCGGCCCACAAGACGTGGATTCTTGATCATGACGTTAGGTACGGTTATGAGAGGGAAATGGTTCACGCGAAGACGAGGCTGGAAGCTACAGACACTCGCTGAACCCTATGCTGCTCTCACATTCCCTGCGTTTACTTTCTCATTCCATTTCGGAACCTCAACGCCCTTAATCAGCAACCAAACGGCCATTATCAGTCCGCCCGGAAACATCAACATCAGCAGCACGTCTGATGCGTAAGCAGGCGCGAGGATCAGCAGGAAGTTTCTTATGACAAACCCAACTCCGCCGATTGCCATGAGCACTCCCAGAAATTTTGGCAGATAACCCGACCGAAAGATCAAAACCGCGCGCACAATCCAGCCCATGCCATAGTAGGCGGTGAATATCATGCCCGCGTATCCATAGAACTTGAGCGACAGAAGGACCAGGGCATTGATTTGATCCGGCGAAAAGGTTTGCAAATAGCCGCCTCGCATGATGACCACTGGTGCGAAATAAAACAGCTCTGCGAAGGCGAAGGTAGCCGTCGCGATCAGCCCGAAGAAGGCGGCCAGCAGTGAGAGCTGTTTGTTGGCGGGTTTGAGCAGCGCGTACAGCAGCAGCGCCAGGGTGATATCGCACAGCGACTCAACCATGAAGGCCGCGAAGCCCAACCGGTAAAGGAAGTCGAAATTCTTAAGGTTCGCTACCGTAGCAGCAGCATCGCCGGACACGATGAGCTTGGACGGAACGTAAGCTTCCCCAAAACCACCCGCCACCATCGAGAGCAGGAAAAGGCCTCCGGCGACCCTCGCGTACCTTTGAACGTTCATACCTCAATGCCTCCACGTCAGGATTTGCCGTGCTAATCGAACTCAACCACTGGTCCACCTATGTATGAAGACGAACGGGCGAGCCAAATGTTGCAACCAGGCGAATGATTTCTGAGACACCGAACTAGTCCGCGGAGCAGATTCTCCCCGCAACTCAACTAAGCGCACAGTTAGGTCAGTACCGCGAGCGCAGCGACCGGGCAACCTCCGCACCAGGCGCGACTGAGTGGCAATGAGGTCAGTACCGCGAGCGCAGCGACCGGGTCATAGTCTGCCCAATCTCGAACGTTGCGCAAATTGAGACCCGGTCGCTGCGCTCTCGGTACTGACTTCATCGGCCCGCAACTAGATTAACTTCCGTCAAAACAAAACCGTCCACCGTCCGAACCTCAGAAGCTTAACTCGCGATCACATCGACTTTAATCACAACTTAGCCCAATCGCTTCACGATCAAAGCCTCCTTCCTTTTGAGTAAAGCTCCTTTGCTCAACGCCTCACCAAAGTAACCTCCGACCGCAGCTGCTTTCCCCTCAATTAAAGTCGCTTAACTTCGAACTGAAGTAGCTTTAACCGCAACTAAAGCGAAGTTAGTTCCGACTCGACCAGTTTTACTCGCGACCTTCTCTACTCCACCCTAAAATTTGCTAACAAAAGCGAAAGAATCGCTTGTTTTTCTATTGAAACGAATTATACTTTGCGGCGTTAGCCTCGCTTCTTTCTGGTCCTCACGGACCTTACAACCTGGAGGTGAATTATGGCGAGAACCCGACGAGGTTCCTCTGTACTCGACACAGCCCGGCAGCGTTTGGCCGGACTCAAATCAATCACTCCTGCTCCGAATCTGGGCCCGGCTATTACGGTGCCTACTTACGATCAGGAAGTCTTAGCTTTCAGCGCGATGCTGGATAGCTACAACCAACAACTCGCGGCACTCGATGAACTGCAAAACCAACTCGAAGCCGCCGAGCAGTCTCTGCGCGACAAAAACAAACGCATCCTCTCCGCAGTCGAGGCGCAATACGGCCCCGACAGCAGCGAGTATGAACAAGCCGGCGGCACGCGGCAGAGCGAACGCAAACGCCCCACCGGCAGACCGAAAGGCTCCGGCGGATCAAGCGGATCATCAGGCGCACCGTCAGGCGGATCGTCAGGAACGCCACCCGCGAAGTAATCTGTCGACAGGGCCGTTACCCGCAAACAGCTCGATGGAACCACGAGGCAGGCCAGCGAGGAACCTGCCTCGATCCATCGAGATGAAGTCAGTACGGGATCGGACAGTCAGAAATCAGTGCGCGGAGCGGACAGCAGAGGCAGTAGCCCGACTGTGATGGAGGGCTCACGAAAACGAGGTACTTCAGTCCGCGGAGCGGACATTTGATAGTAGCCCAGTGCGCCTGCGCTGGGTTTAGGTGATTTCATTAATTCTCATCGAGGAGTAACGATAATGCAGACCGATAAAACGATAAACGCAAGGGTGGAAGTGAACCTCAACAAGAGTTGGAGATGTTGCAGATGTCGGCATGAGAACCACGACCACAAATTTAAATGCAGTGACTCTGCCTGCGGCCACGACCGCTGCAACAACTGTACAGACTTAGACTGACTTTCCACTGTCGGCTTCAGCCGGCGCAGGCAGACGCGTCGAGTGCAGGGCAGAGGTAAAGTCGAGTTACTGGATGCGCCCCGACAAGTTGAAATCTGCATATTGGCCCCAGTCCGCGCAGCGGACGACTGAAAATAGCTCAGCGCTTTAGCGCTGGGAAATCAGGAGCTTTCCAGCGAAAGTCCGTGGAGCGGACGACTGAATGGACCGCGAAGCTATTGAGGCTTAAGTTTCAGTCGTCCGTTTCACGGACTGCGATTCATTGTTGTATGCGACACAGCCGATAAATCGGTGGGCTATGAGTCCCTGCGCGGGCATCCCGCGCGGGGTGGGTGTCATTCGTCGGCTGCGCCGACTCTTGAGGCCAACAACGACAACACCAATCCAATCAAAGTCAGGCCGAACAAGATCAGGTTAACGATTGTCCCGGGAGGTCTGCCGACTCTGACCAGCGGGATGAACCACGTCAACACTTGCGCACCGAGATAACTCAGGCCCAGCACCACAAACATAAACGGAATTGCCCGCCGATATCGGACCAGCGCGACTATGCAGATAAAGGAAATGATCAGACGCGCGAGCGAAGAAAGTGCGAAGACCGCGATGATGGTTTGGGCAGCTGCGGGCGGGTACGTAGCGAGAGGAACGCCGTCCGCATTTGTGACCGTGTAGTAACCATTGAACAAGACAAAGAGGCTCTGCAGCGTACGCATCGCTACGACCAGGCCAAATATCCAGAGTGCAAGCTTCCGGCCTTGGTAGCTATTGTCGATGCGTTGGGGAAGCAGACTTTCGATCATAGCGTTCGAGCCTAATATTCGGATGGCCTTCCGAGCCTGATATGCAGTGCCCAAAGGCAGTACGAGAGGGGCTGTGCGAAAGTTCGGAGTGTTACGGCGTGGCGTAACGGCGCTTGGGCTTTCCGTCCGCGAAAGCGGACGAATGAAAATAGCCCAGCGCTTTAGCGCTGGGAAATCAGGAGCTTCCCGCGAAAGTCCGTGGATCGAGAGTTCGCCGAGCGGTGGACGACCCTTGCAAAGATCGTTACTGGACACACGTGCTAGCCTCAGAATATGCCTGGCTCCGAAATCATTGTCGATAGCGCCAATTCCCGCTACTATTACTTGCCGGAGAGACCGAGATGGCTACCGCAAAAGAACACATAAGCGAGATCATCAGACGCCAACCCGATGACAGCTCCTACGATGACATCGTTCGCGAGTTGGCCTTTGACCTCATGGTGCAACGCGGTCTTAAAGACTCGGACGAGCGACGGACGATTCCCAATGAAGAAATGGAACGTCGGATAAAGACGTGGCAGAAATAAGCTGGACTCGCGAGTCTGAAATCTGGCTCAAGGACATTTACGACTACATAGCGGCAGATGATCCTCACGCCGCTGCGCAAACCATCACCAGCATTTACGAAAAGGCGCAACTACTGAACGATCATCCGCGGCTCGGTCATAGATACGAAGCCGAAACCTCGCGCGAAATTCGTATTCTCCTCTACGAACATTACCGCATAACTTATCTAATCAAGGCCGACGGCAACATCGATATTCTCGGCGTCTTTCACGGCGCGTTGGATATCGATCGATACTCTCTCTGATTCTTCAGACGCGCTTCGCCCGTCATAAGGGCCAGCCTGAAGGCGTGCGCGCCGCGCACTGGTTGTGCCGGCACATTTGGAGTGCACTGAGTTGACGCTGCCGTATTCGATTGCGCATCAGGAGCTTTCCGGCGAAAGTCCGTGGAGCGGACGACTGAATGGACCGCGAAGCTATTGAGGTTTAAGTTTCAGTCGTCCGTTTCACGGACTGCGATTCATTGTCGTACGCGACCCCGGCGATAAATCGGTGGGCTATTTTCCATTCGTCGGCTGCGCCGACTTTTAAGGCAAACAGAATCGCAAAATCGCAAGCCTGACCCCGATCTCGATCTGGTTCTTATTTGGAGTGCGGCGACTAGTCGCCGCTTTCGAAAGCGCTGACTAGTCAGCGCACTCCATAGATTGATTGTCAGGCACGGGATGATCGCGAGATGATTGATCGCCAGCGGCGGTTACTGAACCGTTCTTAGAGACGAATGGCGTTTCGGTTAATAATGACGAATGATGAGATCGTCCAGCTCTTCTCGGCAGATCGCGTCCGGCACCGTAAGCCGCAATCAGATCGAACACATCCTCAGAGAAAAGGTAAGAAGCGCAAAATCGCAAGCCTGACCCCGTCAGTTAATGGCCCCGACCGTTAGGTCGGGGTGAACGTTCCAAAGGATTGACACACGGAGGGCCGACATAGTTCATGCCGGTCCTTCGGGCTTCGCAATGTAATTTTCAACTTTGAAAAAACACGATCGCAGAATCGAAGGCCTTATATATTTGTTTTACTCGCGGACAACGTACGAGACAGTTTCATTGTTATGTCTTCCTCTATGTCCGCTGTGGTTAAAAGCCGGTTTTCCCGGCGCAGTTATTGACGGCGTGAGTGTTGTTGCTTGGGCAAACCACTCAGTCGCGTTATGGTGGAAGCTCAGGAGATTGTAACCGGAACCGCCGGCAAGAAAGCATCAGTGATGAACCAGTTCTAACTTGCTTTGGTAAACGAGCCTCAATCAATGACTAGCACCAGCTTAACCCAGAAGATACTCCTTACCCTTTGGCTAAGTCTCAGCCTTGCAGGTAATGCAAACAGTCAGCCGGGATCGAACCCGGTTTCCGGGGCCGGCGGCATGCAGTTAATCGACTCCGGAGCGGGCCTGAACCGGAAGGTTACCGTCAAGTCTACGGGATTATTTCGCCTCGTCTTCGAGGCGGCTGATAACTGGGGAATCTCTCAGTGGTACGACCTGGTCAACGATCGGGCCGCGAAAACAAATCTGACCGGACCTGGATACGGCGTGAACCCTGACATTTCCACTGCGGAACCGGGACTTTTTCAGGAGGTCTTCTACGGGACGACTCCGGATGATCCCAAGCTATATACACGGGCGGCGAGTTACTACTTTCCAAACAGCCCCCGAACTTTCACGGTGCTGGAAAATTCTCCTTCACGGGTAGTGGTGCAAGCCACATCGAGCCCGGTCACTAATGCGGTGGGCGTGCTCAGCAACGTGACCGTCGATGTAACCTACTACATCTACCCGAACGGGAAAATCTATCTCCACAGCGTCCTCCGAGTCGCCAATGAGCAAACCGCGAAGGAGTGGCGTTGCGCGACGATCGGGTTGAGTGATCCCACGAGCGGTGACCCTTATGCCACTCCCGATTCGACGGGTTGGATCCGCGCCAGCGCGACCCAAAATCCCTATGATTACCTGGGCGCGAAGGAGAGCTATCTCTTCGCTTATTGGCGAGCGAGCACCACCCCCGCGCCCTACACGAACTATACCAAAGCCAGCATTCTCTTAGTTCCCAAGCCCGGTAATCCCACACAGGGTACACAGGGCAGGCACAACTGGGCG
>JBBQWP010000015.1:0-117725 GCA_038210455.1 Pyrinomonadales bacterium
CGAAAATGACCAGCAGGGCGATGACCCACTTGGGAGCATTGGTCAGCCAGCTGCCGAGATTCGCGTAGTCGGCGATGATCGAGAAGAAAATAAAGATCACGATCAGCGTGACAATTTGAATTGTGTGATCGATCGCGCAGGCAATGAACCGGTTGCCGATCGACGCCAACGCAAAATACAGTTGCACCCGCTCAGGCGTTTCGATTACGAGAGTTTCGTCGCTGGTAATGACGGCAGACATTGGATCATCTATCTCTGAAGATTATCGCTTAGCACCATTCGGACAGCTTCCGGATAAAGCTCGTGTTCTTCCTTTAATATCCGCGCCGACAAACTCTCAACCGTATCGTCGTGAAGAACAGGCACGACGCGTTGCGCGATGATTGGCCCGCCATCGAGCGTTTCGTCAACGAAGTGGACCGTGCAACCTGAGGCTGTTGCCCCGTGGTCGAGGGCCTGCTGCTGCGCATCGAGTCCGGGAAATAACGGCAGCAGGCTTGGATGAATATTCAGAATCCGTCCGCGATATGCTTCGACGAATTCGCTGGACAGCACGCGCATGTATCCGGCCAGACAAATCAGATCGACCCTGTGCGCCTGCAATGCCGCCACGACTTCGCGATCGTGTTCCGTTCGCGGGCGACCGCGCCGTTCGATGACCAGAGTCTCAATGCCGGACTCTCCCGCTTTAACCAGGCCGGCCGCGTTTGGTTGGTCGCTAATTACGATCGCAATCCTGGCGTTTCCGATCCGGCCGTCGCGCGCTGCCTCTGCCAGTGCGACCATGTTCGAGCCGCGGCCCGAGATCAGAACAGCTATTCGAGCACGCTCAATTGCTTCCATTACCGGTGTCAAAAATCTGACTGAGATGGTGTTTCAGATGAACGACATAGTCCTTCATCAGGTATTCAAGGGTCGCCGTTTCGGATTCACTGATAGTTTCAAAGGCGATCGTTTGCAGACTGTGCTGGGCGCAGCGATTTTTCATTTTGCCTGGGTCGGCGGCAGACATCACGTGGAGCAAATGAAGATTGTATGCGCGCCACAGATCCACGAGCTGCGACCAGGGAGCTTGCTGGTAATGATTAATCTCCACCCAACGATTCTGGTCATAGCCGGGAAAAACGAGATCATCTTTGATCTGTCCCAGCACGAACCGGGCATGATTGTTCGTGGCCGAGTCGATCAGATGGCCGATTATCTGTTTCGACGACCAGTGGTCGTCGGCCCGTGGTTGTTCGCTTTCGGCTTCGCTGATTTGCAGCAGGCGTGGCGTTGCGGATTCAATCGTCTGTTTGAAGTCTTCGAGCCATTCGTTCATTGCCTTACCTTTTCGTAGCCCGCGGAGCGGGTGGAAGCATAAAGCCCGGGGTGAAGCGAAGCGAAACCCCAATCGACAACAAAAAACAAAGCGCGCGAAGCGTGCGATAGCGCAGAACCTATGATCTACTTACGATGAATGGCTGTCACCCGCTTCGCGGGTTCTTGCTTTGTCTTCCAACGATCCTGGGGTTCCGCTCCCGCTTCACCCCAGGCTTTATGCTCTCGCCCACTTCGTGGGCTAAACGCTTGGCGACTACTCGATTACCACGTTGCGCGGGCCTTCGCTAACGCAACCGATCTCAAAACAATTGAACCCACGCTCGCGCACCTGCGAAGTTATCTCCGCCACGTCTGTACCGCTGCAAACAACGACCATTCCGATGCCCATGTTGAAGGTGCGGAACATCTCTGCGTCTTCAATGTTTCCGATGCGCTGCATTAATTCAAAAATCGGCAGCACTGGCCACGACCCGCGTTTGATTTGCACGCTCGTCCCGTCGGGCAGGATGCGCGGAATGTTTTCCAGCAGGCCGCCACCGGTGATGTGCGCCAGCCCCTTGATGGTTCCGGAATCAAGCAGACCGTCGAGCGCGCGCAGATAACTGACATGTGGTTTCAGGAGCGCAGCACCGATGGTTTCGCCAAGATCGTCAAGGTAAGTATCTGGCTGACAGCCCGCGTCTTCAAAGAATAGTTTGCGCGCCAGCGAATAACCGTTGGTGTGCAGTCCAACCGAAGGCAGTCCGAGCACGACGTCGCCCGCCGCGATCGCCTGGCCGTCGATCACTCGTTCGCGATCGACGACGCCGACGATAAACCCGGCCACATCGTATTCACCGTCAGCATAAAACCCGGGCATCTCTGCCGTTTCACCGCCGAGCAAGACGCTGCCATTTTCACGACAGCCGTTGGCAATGCCTTCGACGATCGCCGCGACAGTTTCCGGCGCCAGCTTTCCGGTGGCGATGTAATCGAGAAAGAAAAGCGGCCGCGCGCCCTGCACCAGAATGTCGTTGACACAATGGTTCACCAGATCGCGTCCCACCGTGTTATGGATGCCGGTCGCGAAAGCAATCTTCAACTTGGTGCCGACACCATCGGCCGAAGCGACCAGGACCGGTTGGTGCATAGCGGGGAACGCGCCATCGAACATGCCGCCAAAGCTGCCAATCTCAGACAGCGTGCGCGCGTTAAAGGTGGCGCGCGCCAATTCCTTGATCTTATCCGTCGCGCGGTTGGCGGCGTCGATGTCCACGCCGGCGTCGCGATAGGTTGCAGGTTTGGTTTCCACGTTTGAATAAGTCCGGACTATTACGGCTCCGCCGTCTGATGTGCGGAAGGTCTTTGACCTTCCGGAAAAGGCGATTAAGTTATCGGGCTACGCCATTCCTTCAATCGTCTTTAGTGCTCTGAACCAAGGGGCATAGCCCCACTTCAATCATGTTGCTCGCCGGAAGGTCGGAGACCTTCCGCACATCAGGCGGCAGGGCCGCCAAGCAAGCTCACCTCTTCTTTGTCTTTTCAACTTTCGGTTTCGGCGGCGCCCCGAAATCACCGTACGCGATAAAGCCCGAGCGCGACGAATCATCTTTCATCGCTTCACGTCCGGCCCAGATATCTTCTTTAGTTTCTTTCGCAGTCTTGATCTCGTACAACTTGCCCGCAACGCCCTTGCCCTTAGTTATGATCGTAATCTCGCCCTGCAAATCCGTGCGCCAGACTTTCGTGTTCGCCGCCTTCAGCCGATCGAGAACGGACTGGGCCGGATGCCCGTAACGATTCCACGCGCCATCGGAAATGATCGCAGCTTCGGGCTGCACTCGTTTGATGAAGTTTTCGGAAGTAGCGTACTTCGATCCGTGGTGCCCGACCTTGATCACCTTCGCTTTCAGATCGAGATCTTTCCCCAGCATTCTCTCTTCAGTCTGGCTTTCGGCATCGCCCATGAACAGCATTGAGAAGTCGCCGTAATCAAGCCTGAGCACGATGGAGTTCGCGTTCGTGTCGTTGCCGCCACCCTTCATCTGATCTTTGTTGAAGAAAGGTTCGCCCGGTCCGAGCACAGTCAGGATCGCGCCGCCGCCCAGGTCGTACTTCTTTCCCACCTGTGCTTTTTCGTGCTGCGCGCCGTTTTGTTTGAGCGCGGCTGCGTATTCGTCGAAAAAGTCGTTGATTGTTTTTGTTTTACTTTTCTTTGGCGGCGGAGGTGGAGCAGCTTTACCCTTTGCGGGTTTGGTCGCGACTACCGGCGCGGGCGTGGAGAGATCGACGCCGTTATCGATCACGTTCGCAACTTTGATTCCATTCAGCACTTCATCCGCGCCGCCGATGTGATCAGGATGAGGATGGGTGGCGATAAAGTAATCCAGCCGCTCGACTTTGTAGCGCTTCAAAGCGTCGAGCACAACCTTGCCTTTCCCGGCGTCGCCCGCATCAATCAGCACTGACTTCCCGGCCGGCGAAATGATCAGAATGGAATCGCCTTCGATTGGTCCCACGTCGAGCACGTGAACCTGCAACTCGCCGGTAGGTTTTGGCGGGCGCGTGCGCAGCCACGGCAAGCCGTATTTCCAGAAGCCAAAACCGCCCGCGCCCAGTAAGAGCACGAGTACAGCTATCGCGCATCCGCATCCACGTGTGCTTCGCTTCACTTTGTTCGATTACTCTTTCTTCAACAGCATCGGTATCACTCTCATGCCGGGACGCGGATCGTACTTGTTGGCAAAGGTTCGCACCACCGGAACAACGTCATGTTGGCCACGAGCATAAGCTCTTAGGGCCTTTTCAGCTCCCGTAGCGCGCCAAATTGTTTCGCGCCCAATCACTTCGTCGACGCCCAGAAAAAGTTGATCAGTGCTGCGCGGGGCCGTCGCTAAATCGGGATGAAAGGCGAAGGTCTTGATCGAGTACATGGTCATCTCAGCCGGTTCGTTCCAGGCTATTCGGCTGCGCAACTTACCCGACGTGTCGATGACCAGAAGTATCAGGCGAATTCCCAGCAGCTGTTCACCCGATCGGTTGGCCACGGCGCAGTCCAGCACCAGCCCCTTGTCGCTCCGGCGCAATTTGGGTTCGTCGATTCGCGCGGGCAGATCTAAAACGTCAAAGAAAGATATGGAACTGACCTGTTCAAGGCTCGATGCCCTTGCCGTGTCGCTGAAAGTTACGCCAAGCCAGATGACCAGACATGCTTGTAGAACAATCAGCAGGATCTTGTTCATTGCGTTTTGAGTATGCGATGCCGAGGATTCTTAACGCAACTGTCATCTGTCAGCGCCATGAGATTAGTGCCAGCCGCATTAGCGAGCGGCCGGACGGTCGAGGAAGAAGCGGCTTTGCCGCCGCCGGCGCGGAAAGCCTCTGGCTGTGGGTTGACGATTACGATGTAAGCCATCGTAAAGAAGGTCGTGAGGCCGGCGATGGTTTCGGTTTTAAGGTTGAGTTTTGGAGGAACAGATGAGTCCATGGTCAAAGGATGAGGCAGTACCACCTGCGTAAGCAGGTAGATTCAGCACTTATTTCCGTGTTGAATGTTCGACCCACCCGCTGACGCAGGTGGTACTGACCTCACGCACAAGACGAGAGCAATCTAGAGCAACACTCCGCGCAGCTCCCGCAGCGCCGTTTCGATATCAGCACGCGCCACGTCATAGTGCGTGACCATGCGGATCGATGAACCGAAGCCTGAGGCCAGCACGCCGCGCTCTTGCAGTTGGTCGCAAATTCCATCGGCGGTCATTCCGGTTTCGCTGACTTCGAAGATTACGATGTTGGTTACAACTTTCTCAGGATCGATCTTGATGCCGGGAAGTTCGGCGAGGCCTTCGGCCAGCAGTTTGGCGTTGGCGTGATCTTCAGGCAGGCCCTTTGGTGATTCTTCGAGAGCAATCAAACCAGCAGCAGCCAGCACGCCCGCCTGGCGCATGCCGCCGCCGAGCATCTTGCGGATGACGCGCGCTTCATCGATGAACGCCCGCGTGCCTAGCAGCATGGATCCAACGGGTGCACCCAAGCCCTTCGACAAACAAAACATTACCGAGTCAGCCGGCCGCGCCAGAGCAGCCACTGTCTCGCCAAGCGCCGCAGCCGCGTTAAAAACCCGCGCGCCGTCCAGATGCACCGGCAAATTCTTTTCATGGGCCCGCGCGCAAATGTCTTCAGTGCGATCACGCGTCAGCACCGAACCGCCGGCCAGGTTGTGCGAATTCTCTAAAGCGATCAGACCAGTCGGCGCGACATAGTAAGCAGCCTGCGTATGTATCGCGGGCGCGATCTCGTCCCAGGTCAGAATGCCGCTGCCGTCGTTGCTCTTGACCGGGCGTGCCAGCACGCCTGAGACAGCAGCCATCGAAGCCATCTCGTAATTATAAATATGTCCGCGTTCTTCGATCACGACTTCCTGGCCGTGACGCGTGTGCAGCTTGACCGCGATCTGATTTCCCATTGAGCCCGTCGGCACAAAGATCGCCGCTTCCTTTTCGAATATTTCGGCCGCGCGTTCCTGCAAGCGATTGACGGTCGGATCTTCGCCATAGACGTCGTCGCCCACTTCGGCATCAGCCATCGCGCGACGCATCTGCGGCGTCGGCTTCGTTACCGTATCACTGCGTAAATCGATCATAGGTACAGCACCGTTTGCGGTAGCGAACGGGTCAAAGACTCAATCTGCGAAAATTTGGAAAGCGCGAAGACTCTACCACAGAATCGCGCCCTGATAACGAGTGAACTCAACGTGCTAATGAGACCAGTTCGATCACATCAGCCTGCAGCAGCGACGGCAGCGAATGGATCCGCCGCTTCCGCTTCCTCGGCGTTCGGTTTCAATGGAAATTCCTGCGATTGATCGCTCACTTGCTGATCTGATTTCCCCGATCTCGTGGGCGAAGGAAGAAAATGGCATTGGCCTTCGAAAACTGCACCGGGCTGAATGGTGAGGGCGGGTGATGCGATATTGCCAAATACTTTGGCGTGACTTTGAAGTTCCACCCGCTCGGTTGCATGAATATCGCCGTGCAGAGATCCGTCGATGATGGCAGTAGCTACCACGACATTCGAATCGACGTCTGCGGCCTCGCCTAAGATCAGTGTGCCGGTCAGAGAACGAAGTTGTCCGACGGCAGAGCCGTCCACGCGCAACGTTCCTTCAAATCTGAATTCGCCTGGAAGAGGTGTGTCTTCAGCGGCGGACTGGGCAGACACAAGCTTTTTTTGTGGATCGTACGCTGGTTTGAGTTCTGCGAGCCAGGTCGCAAATGTATCGCGAAGGGAAGGTGCGAATTCGGCGGCGGCGGAAGATTGGTTCAGAGGAGAGTCTACGACTGTTAGGCCTGGTACTTCTCCGTCGGGATCTGACATCTGGCGACCCTCGTCGAGTTACTCGTCGCCTTTTTCGTCCTTGAGCATCCGGCAGTCGCCCTGAAAGACTGCGCCGGGCTTCATGGTAAGCGTCCGAGTTGCAATGTTGCCATTGATGATGGCGGCGGGACCCAGTTCAACGCGCTCGTGACCGATGACGTCGCCGTTGACGGTGCCGCTGACTACTACCGAGCCAACATCGATGTCGCCTTCCACGAGCGCTGACGGATCGACGATCAGCGTTCCTTTCTGTGACGTCACCTTACCGGCAATGTGGCCGTTGACGCGCAGCATATCTTTGAAATCAATTTCGCCGGTGAGTTCCGGTTCAGACGCGGGGCTATTGCAACGCGGGCGCTGCTTGACGATGAGCGTGTTACCGCCGGCCCCCAGTTGGCCGGTGATTAGTCCATCGACCGGCATCATCCCGCGGAAAGTAGCTTCACCAGTGATGACGGGCGTGCGGGGCTGAAAGTGGTAACTCTTTTGGTCGCGCCGCGGGCGGGCCTGTAGTTCCGCCGCGGGTATGACTACGACCGGCTGCACCGGTGTTGGTTGCGCGGTTCCCGCCAACGCATTGCGTAAGCGCTGAGGAACCGCGGCCGGCGCAGGTGGAGCGCTGCTGATCACCGATTCGGCTACAGGCTCGGGCTCAACTGTTGGTTCAAGTTTCAGAACCGCCTTAGCTGGGGCCATCGTCGTTCTCCAGGAAACTGCCGTAGCAGTCTCGGGGTTGGGCGAACTTGTTTGTGGGAAGTACCCGCTTCGGCATTTGCCGAACGAGTCACTCGAGAGAAAGTCTACTGGAGGAAGGCGCACATTAGCACAGGCTCGCACCGTGTTCAAGGAATCTCAAACGAAAAAACGAGGGGCTGCGCGTACCCGTTCCTTTAGTCGCATGAAGAAGTGCTTACTTTGAATTCTGAATGCTCAGCGCGAGGACGTCGTCGAGCGCGCACACAGCAGCGCTCTTCGCGGCTTGCGGCAGCTTGATGCCCTTCAATTCGATTGAGCTGTTGCCGTTGATTGTGCCGGCGCCGATCTTCACCCAGCCTTTGCCGAAATCCACATAAACGGGCACCAACATTTTGAAATTGTCCGAGACACCCGACTGCGTGATCTTGCCGGTAAGAGTTGTGCCGCCGTCGGCCAGTTGATACTCGAACTTATAGCTGGGCATCTCAGTCCCATAAACCCATTCATCAAAGAACCAATCCATGTTGCCGACGTACTTCTCGACCGCCTTCTTGAAATCTTCGGTGGAGATGTCGTGATTAAAGTTCGTCTTGATAAAGTCTTTCATCATCGCCTGAAATCGCTCGTCGCCTTTGCCGCCCTTATTGAACATCATCATCCGAATCATGTGCAGGATGAATGCACCCTTCGGATAGACGAGGAACTGGTATGCGGCGCCGGTTTTGGCGCTGCTCAGCCGATAGCCCTGCGTCACGGGGCCGATCGTGTAGGGCTTCTTATCTTTGGTGGCGGGTGATGACTGGATGATTTGGTGTCGAAGTTCTTCCCAAAACTCGACAAACTTGTCGTTCCCCCGAGTCTGTTGCACGTAAAGCGAGGCCGAGAATTGGGCAAAGCCTTCGCTCATCCATTGGTCGTGATAACTGTCCCAGCCAACCGTATGGCCCCACCACTGGTGAGCGATTTCGTGCGGCGCCACGTAGCGCCAGAAATTATCCGTGCCGCCACGCGCGCCCAGCAGTTGAGTGCGCTGGGTAGTGTCAATAAAAGCGATGTAAGGCATGAAGACCAGAGTGGGCCAGGCCTGACCAAAAAAGCCAGCGGGCTGTTGGGTCATCGCGAGGCGCGTGTAGGGCAGCTTGCCGAAATACGCGTTGTAGATGCGGGTTGAATTTTGCGCATCAGCAATGGCCGCGTCAGCCATCCCGGTGGTCGTGATTGAGCCCAGCGTCGTTCCGGTTGCTCCGTGTCCGGCGGAATTTTCGATCTGTTCGATCCGCTGTTGGATCTGTTTCAGTTCATCCGGCACTTCGGTGTTAACAAACACCTCGATGTTATAGCCGCTCTCTTTGTCCAGCACCTCTTTCTTTTTGAAGCGGCCATAGTTAAATCCAGCAACCGCCAATTCGATTTGTCCGCTGGACCACTTAGCCACGATCTGGTCGCCGTCGCGCGTCTCGGCGCCGACAGGTGCGCCGGTACCGACGAACATGTGGCCCTTTGGATAAGTAAACGTCATGTCAAAAATCGCGCGGTCGCCAAACTGCGTGCCCGCGTTGTTCGGATACCAGGTCGAGCGCGGTATCAGAATAAAATTGCCGCCGCCGGAATCGCGGATCGCGCCGTCGCCGTCGTACTCGACTTTGATCTTGTATGTCTTGCCGGCTTCCAACGGCTGCGGCAGAATGATTCCGAAATCGGCATCCTCGTCCTTGCTCTCTTGAATAAAGTTCAGGTCGGCGCCTTGCTCATCCGTTACCCGAGTGACGCGCAATGAACGATACAAATCCAGCGGGATGACCCGGGTGCCGGCGGCCAAACTGCGAAACGTAACTACATCGCTTGCGGTAAGGTGCGTGCCCTTAATAGTGCCGGTGATCTCGTGATGGGTGATGTCGATCAGCCGGTGGTCCTCAGCACTGGAGGCAGTCCCCTTCGTGTATTCATCGGCGAGGTGAAATGCCGTCCAGAATCCGCCGTCGGTCTCGCCGTAACTCAAGAGCGCAACTTCCTCGGGCGACACCGGGGCCAGGCCGAGCGGGTCGAGCAGGAAGATCAGCTTGCTATGCTTGCCGCCACCGATGAAGCTATAGAAGTAACCCGGTCGTTGCGGCGAGTAGAGATCAGCGAGTGCGCGAAGTTCACCGTTGTCGTGCAATTCTTTGCGCTCTAGTTGTACGTTCGCGCGATAGAGATCGCGAGCTTTAGACGCTTGCGGGCCGCCGCTGCCCATCTTGGCGTTCGGCGAAGCTTTGATTTCGTCCAGAGTCTTGTCGGTAAAGCGAATCACGAGGTGCGTGAACGGTTCCGTCAGCCGTTCGCCGTCGACAAAGATGGCGAGTGTGTGTTTCTCGATCGCGGTCGGCGGCTCGAGCGTCAGTTCGCCGTCCCCAACAAAGACCGCATCGGTGACACGCCCTTCGATGGGCGGCGTGAAATAGACCTCACCGCTCTTGAGCGTGAACGTCGCAGCGTCGCGCTTCAGCACCAGATTAGTAACCGTCGCAAAGGCGCCGCCAAAATCTCCGTCGGTCTTTCCCAGTTGCCGTAGCTGTTGATAGACAGGATCCGCATTCGCTTTCAAGCCGGGCGCCGGAACATTGACCGAGGATTCGATCGGCGCTATTTCGAGCTTGGCATCGAACGTCACCGCCGCGCCCTCTTCGACTTTCACCTCTTCGCGGCGCGCGTTGGCAAAGCCCTTCGCGGAAATAGTCACGGTGTACGTGCCGGCTTTGAGGCCTTCGACTTTGTACGAGCCCTGGCCGTTGGTCGTAGCGGTCACGATCTGATCTCCGGTTGGACCGGTCACCGTAATGACCGCGCCCACTATCACCTCACCCTTTGGGTTGGTGACCTTTCCTTCAATGCGTCCGCCGGCGCCGTGGGCTGTCACCCATGGCAGTGCCAGAAACGCGAGCCAGAGAGAGACGATTATTGTCTTAAGCTTTAGTTGTTTCATTGAGAGAGCCCTCACTAAATCTGGAAACCGAGAGGACTCGGAGAGTCCGGGAATACTTCTGATGCCGGGCATTATTCGCGCAGACGGTCAGCCAGTCAAGCACATTCGTTGTTGGTAGTGGGCGAGTTTGCTTGATCATGCAACGTTAGAAGTCGTTACGGAACCGAGAGCGGTAGCGACCGGATGCTATGCTCAACTGCAGGATTGAGACACAATCGTTAGTAATTCTGAATTGTAAGGAAAAGTTGAGTACAGCATCCGGTCGCTACCGCTCTCGGTTCTGTAACAAAGCTGCGCTTAACTAACCCACTACCCGTTGTTTGTCTCGATTGACGCGGCGTGGCATCCTCTGAGCAAACGATGACTGTTGAGAAGACGAAAACCAAACTGCTGCGCCGGATGGGCGAGGCGATCGCCGACTTTCGCATGATCGAAAACGGCGATCGGGTGATGGTCTGTCTGTCGGGCGGCAAAGACAGCTACACTTTGTTGGAGCTGCTGTTGGATGTGCAAAAGCGCGCACCGGTAAGGTTCGATCTGCTCGCCGTTAATCTGGACCAGAAACAGCCGGGTTTTCCAGCGGATGTTTTGCCGGGATACCTGCGCGATCGCGGCGTGCCATATCGCATCGTTGAGCGCGACACTTATTCAGTCGTAAAGCGTCTGGTGCCCGAGGGCAAGACGTTCTGTGCGGTGTGTTCGCGTCTGCGGCGCGGCATTCTCTACAACATCGCGGTCGAAGAGGGTTGTAATCGGATCGCTCTGGGCCATCATGCCGATGACATCATCGCCACGTTCCTGCTGAATCTTTTTTATGCGGGCTCGCTCAAAGCGATGCCGCCGGTGCTGCGTTCGGACGATGGGCGCAACACCGTCATTCGGCCGCTGGCCTATTGCCGTGAAAGTGATATCGGCGACTTCGCCGCCGAGCTGCAGTTCCCGATCATTCCCTGTGACCTGTGTGGTTCGCAGACAAATCTGAAGCGCGTGCGGATCAAGAGTTTGATTGCTGAACTCGAACGAGAGATTCCCAACGTGCGCGCTTCGATGCTCAACGCGATGGGCAACGTTAAGCCGTCGCAATTGCTCGATCATCAGTTGTTCGATTTCAAAAAGCTTACCGCGGGCTGCGGCGACCTGGCCGCCGAACTCGATTTGGCTTTGGGGCACACCGACAGCGAACCCGCGCTGGTGGCTATTGCCTAAACAGGTTTCTCGCCAAATGAGGTCAGTACTACCTGCGTGAGCGGGTGGGTCAATCACGCAACAGAATCAAGTTGTATCGCACGTCGAGTGGCGGATCCACCCGCTAACGCAGGTGGTACTGACCTCATCTTCGTGGTTAAATTGCGCACATGGCAGCGACGAAAAAGCGCGAACTCGATCTCAGCGAGTTTCCTCCGGGAACGATCACTGAATACACGACGCTGGTTTGTCTCGCCTGCATCTTCGACATCTTCACCAAGCAACTGGGACTGGCCCCGCGCACTGCTTTTTCCGAAGTAAAACGCCACACGCCGACGATCGAAGAACTGACCAGCCGTTCCGCGACTCGCCCTTACTTCGACAGCGAAGAGAAGAATCCACACTGTCCTTACTGTGGCTCTGCGAAGCGTTGGCTGGCGCGCTTCGATACCTTCTGCATTGAAGGCAGTAAGATCACCGACACACCGCGCCGGGCACTCCTCAAAAAATTGCCTAAGGCCGACGAACAGTTTCTGATCATAGAAAAGAAATCCGATTCGCGCGCCGTGTTGTTTGAATGGCTGGACACGCTGCGGGGCAATCTCGATCTTGAGGATGTGGGCTGGCTGATTGATGCGACGCGCATGTACCTGGAACGCCGCGAGCCTAAGACAAACTGGGACGAAGCATTTGATGAATTGCGGGCCGTGCGCCGTTCCAGCCGGCTGACCGAAGGCTGGGAACGCGACGGCGCGCGCTTGTTTCTCGCGCCCAGTCTCTACAGCGAAGCATTGCTAATCCAATATCTCGTCAGCCGTTCACACGCGCATGGCGGGGTGACGCTCGAAGGCCGTTTGACGCTGATGGAATTGATCCGCCGCCTGCGCTACAGCGGTTACCTCGATCAGATCGGAATCACCGAGCGCGAACCCGGCGAGGTGTTCGAGAAACTGATCGACCATCTCGCCTCAACCCACGAATGGTCGAGTGTCAGTATGACAAGCCGGGGTAGCGACCGGGTAACAGCGGCGAAGAAAGCGATCAAAAAGAAAGCCGCAAAGACGAGCGCAAAGAAATCATCGAAGTCCGGCAAAAGCAAAGCCGCACCACCCGAACCCGATGTGATCGTCACTGAGCCGGTCAAACTGCATTACCTGGTCGACCGCCGGGATTTTCTCGACAAAGTGAAAACTGTTTACGCGGCGTACGCTGGATGAGTGGTTCATCATTCCTGTGTGGCCTCTTTCGAGAATCGAGCGAGCGCCTGACGCCATGGCCTAATCCATTTGCCGTCATTCCGAGGCTCATCAAACAGGACTACGTCATCGTCCAATGCAAGCCAATTCTCCTCGGCGGTCTTAAGCCACTCACTCACGATTACTCTGGGTTCAGTTGAAGACAATGTAGCCTCGGTCTTTCCAAACCAGCTTAGGTATTGCCTCCAGCCAAGCTTAACCCAAGCTGTCTCAGGTTCATCTTTGAACTGGGTCAAAATTGCCTTCGACCAATGATTTTCTGAAGCGTGAGTTCCGATTAGACGACTGTAGCCTTCTCGCTCTAGACGCAAAACGTCAGGGCCACGGAGAAAAGCGACTAGGCTGTGTTCTAACCAGTAGGCTAACTGCCCTCCTCCACCTGCGGGCTCTTCGTATCGGGATCTAGTAAAGCGCCGGAGGTTAAAGAATTTTCCTGTTGCGCAGTTTGAAGCACCCGCCGCTTTGAAGAGCAACATGTCGGAGGAACAGTGGGAAACTAGGACTGGTCGACCGGTTCCTTCCAACTCACGAATGAGGTTCATGACCCCCAAGAGTTCAGTTGCATCGGACAATTCTCTCCTTGGATCAACGTCGGTGACAATCACTAAATAGTAACCCTGCGGTTCGGACTCAGACAGAATTGAGGCGATCCTGAGCGGAAAGTCCTTTTGCGTCAGTTGTGCGATATTTACCATCGCCGTTGTCATCACCCGGACATCGCTGCTAGCTACCTCTTTGGATAGGCCACGGCTGACGTCCGCGCAGTTGGCAAAGTATTCATCTGTCCAAGTCTTCGGTAAGACAACCGGCGACGTCACCGCGTTAACACTGAGTTTCTTTGCAAACTCACTGACCTTGCCAACAACGTCACTCCACCATGTTTCCGAGGATATGTCTGCGCTATCCAGGTCGTGGGGAAAGTACGGCTGTTCTGGAAGACAACCGCGTTCACTATCAGGGAAATACAATTGGGGATCCAGAACGATGTCGTATTTACCACTGTCCCGGAAGCCTAAGATATCCGATTCCAGTGTCGTAGGATCGCGATTAACAGGACTCAGGACAATTCCTTTGTATTCGGCTAGGTCCTTCTCACCTACAAGATTCTCGGCGTGATGACCCATCTGGAAATATGCAGCCATGTCTCGACCTCAGTTGAAGATCGCTGATAACTCAGCCGGCGTAACGTACCTGCGAACAGGCCATGGTTCTAACATCTTAGCAATTCCTTGCAGCCCGGACGCTTGAAACTCAAGGCGACTCTGCGAAGGGCATTGAGACCTTAAAGCTACCGCAGCAACGGTCTCTGGGGCTGTCATTCCTGGTAAAGCAAACGGATGATGTCCCGTCAGGCAGATTCCGAGGACTATTCCGAGGCTGAACTGATCCGTGCGCCAACCGATTAGATGCTTGTCGTTATTCAATTGCTCTGGAGCGGCGTAGTACGGAGTACCAGGACCGTGTGGTAGCCATGTTTGAGTTAGGGAGCTTTCAGACAGATCTCTGACCAAACCGAAGTCCACCAAAACTGGCGAGGGTTCGTTCTTCCTGAACATGATATTGTCGGGCTTGATGTCGCGATGGACAAGCTTCAGTCCCTTCAGATGACTGAGCGCTTCGGTGAGTGCTATGCCGTAGCCCTTAACTTGATCCGGTATGAGGGTGAGGTTGACTATCTGATCGGACAAGGTACCGCCGTCCAAAAACTCTTCTTCAGAAAAGTAATACTTTACTCCCGACAAAGATACGAATTCTCCGTAGTCGTAGAGCTTTCCGATAAGAGGGGAATTGCACTTCTTGAGAGCGGCGATCTCCCGGTCTGATCGCGAGGGATTGCATTTTGAAGGATCCAAAAGCTTCAGCGCGAGGACTTGGCCAGAGTGGTCTGTTGCCCTGAACGTTTCCTTGAAGGCGCCCTTTTTGTGGAAGGAGACATCTTTGAAGCCGTGGGAGTCCGCGAATTCTTTGGCCACGGACAGCAGGAAGGATTGCTGTGACATTCATAACCTCCGACGTAACCCAGTGCATTGGAAGTCACCCACGGCTGGAATGGATCATTTCTAAGTGCCGGGATCTCAACAGTAATATCCAAGTAATCAACCGAACACAAGCCGATACCCAAACGCTCGAATTCATGTCGCCGTTTCAAAGCATTCCGCACTGCAGTCTTTGGTAGAATCACGTAGGAGTAGTGCGCAAATGACGCGTTACGGTGAGCTTGGCGAATTGCGTAGCGCCATCGAGTCAGCTTGGCTTCAAAGGCAATCAATTCACCGCTGCCTGTCTCCCCGATTATGTCAACCCGCCCATTGACGTAGTTGAATTCGAAACCCAGATTCAACAGCGAAAAGGGACTCGCAGACTTTGTTAGTCTCTCCTCTATTTCCCTGACTAAGTCTACCTCAAGCTTATACATGGGGTTCCAAGTAAGTCAGAGACAATCTACGTTGCGGTCAGCCTACCTTGGGGCAAATCATACTCGCAACTGGTCCTAATTGCGAGAGGTTTCGAACCATGCTGCTTAGCTGTTCGTCACGCCTGCCGCTCACGAATAAGATCCGCGATCGAGCGCAAGACTTCCGATGGCTAAGCTTTGACAAGATTGACGATGGTTTGGTCTTGTTCCTCGGATTGAACCATCCGGTCCCTATGCTTTTGCTGTAGCTCTTTGTAGTAGCTAATCAGCTTTCGGGGATCGTTTTCGCACTCCTCGGAAATCTGGCGCCGGACCTCGCGGATTCTCGAGATAACCTGATCGTCTTGCATGATTTTACTCTCCAAGCAGTTCAAGCGGAGTCACCACGATTGAGTTCATCAAGAACAGCTTCGCTCGTTACGACCGCATAGTTTTGTCGTTTGTCATCCCACCATTGGCGCGTCCAGTTTCGCCGGGCAATCATATCTGCTTCCCTGCGCTCTTCGTAATAAAAACTCGGAATGGACGTTTCGACGTAGACCCTCACGTTCACATTGAAAAGCTATCTGTACGAGGCTCGAATGTCAAAGAATTGAGGATTATAGGAATCAAGAGGTCAAGGAAACTGAAGCGTCCCCCGGTGAAACCGCATTACCTCATCGCCCGGCGAGACTTTCTGGACAAAGTGAAGAGCGTGTACGCGAGCTATGCCAGTTGACCAGTTTCCATCCCCCCCACTCTTTGCAAACTGCTGACAGAAGATTACATGCTCATTTTGCTGGTTCTCTTTGCGGCGGTGCTGGTATACTCCGCGCACTCGAAGGCTCGCACGTGATCGCCGGGCCGTTCAGGATTTAAGCCTGGCGTTAGAGAAGTCTCAGCAAGCGTCCTCTTTTCTCTCACAGGGAAAGATCGCGCTTCAACCATTTCAGAAAAGGTTTTCATCGCACGTGATCCGTAACCGAGAGGAAACACCATGCTCGAAGGAACCCCCAAAAAGAAATGTTTTGTTGTGATGGGTTTCGGTACCAAGACCGATTTCCAGCAACAGAAGACATACGACCTCGACAAAACGTATCGCATCATTATCAAGAAGGCGGTAGAGGAAGCCGGGCTCGAATGTATTCGCGCGGACGATATAATCCATGCCGGAATTATCGACAAACCGATGTACGAGTTGCTGCTCGGCGCGGATGTCGTCGTCGCCGATCTTTCAACCTCGAATGCCAACGCGATCTACGAACTTGGCGTGCGGCACGCGCTGCGGCCGCACACCACGATTGTAATCGCCGAAAGTAACTTCAAATTCCCATTCGATATCACTCACCTGGTGATCAGGCCTTACATCCATCTTGGGCCGGGAATCGATGCTGAAGACGCTGAGGCTGCGCGTAATTCACTGAAGCAGGCAATTCAGGAACTTACGGAAAAAAATGACGCCGATAGTCCCGTCTATACTTTTCTGCCTACGCTTTGCAAGCCGACATTAGGTGAAGTAGCGCAAGCGACGGCGGCAGTGCA
Organism: Pyrinomonadales bacterium; assembly: GCA_038210455.1. Classification (GTDB taxonomy): domain Bacteria; phylum Acidobacteriota; class Blastocatellia; order Pyrinomonadales; family Pyrinomonadaceae; genus UBA11740. Next base: position 16,715 of record JBBQWP010000015.1, read on the forward strand.
AACCGCGAAAGCCGAAGATCAGACAGTCACTCTGCTCATGAAAATGTTTCGCGACGCGCGCGCAACATCCAACTGGGCGGGGGCCAGGATGGCTCTCGAGCAACTGAAATTGAAAATGCCGGGCGACCCATTCGTCGTGCAACAACTTGCGCTTGCCACGTACAAAGGCAAACAGCCGGATGCGAAAGCCGCGCTCGCAGAAGCGCGCAACATCTTGTTGGAGTCGCAGCCGCAGACGACAAACGATCCGGAAACCCTGGGTATCTGGGGTGCGATTCACAAACGGATGTGGGAACTCGACAGCAAGGCCGAAGATCTCGATGAAGCAGTCCGCTCGTACGGCAAGGGCTTCAACCTGAAAGATGACTACTACAACGGGATCAACTACGCGTTCATGCTCAACGTTCGCGCGAGCGTTGCCACTGATCGAGCGGAGGCGATCGCTGACTTTGTGTGGGCGCGTCGGGTGCGGCAAAGGGTGATTGAATTGTGCGAACAGCGGCTCGCCGCCGGGGTCAAGGACGATCACGGCAACGACGATCGAGTGGAACTTTTCTGGCTCAGAGCCACCCTAATCGAAGCGTTGATCGGCAGCGGCCAGTCCGCCCGGGCCGAGTCGGAAAAGGACAAAGCCATTGCCGAGGCCCCGGAGAGTTGGATGGCCGGATCCTTGGCAGAACAGCTCGGCAAGCTGGAGCAGCTACTAATTAATGCACCGTCTTAATGCTTCCGAGCTTCGCTAGCTCGCGGAGAAGTTCTTCGAGTTACCGATAGAACTCGAAATAATTCATCTGCTTTAGCGAGACCTCTGGTGTTATCACCGGACCATAGAGCGCCAGGGCTGGTCCTCAGAGCTCCGTCAGCCGGAAACTCCCAGTTCCAGTCCTTCCTAAACTTCCGCAAAAGGGGTGAGACGCGATGCCTAAACCAGTCCACAAACTTCGCTCGATGTTGAATCGGTTGCGGGACACTCTGTTCAAGGGCTTGTTCAGAGCCAGGTTCAGATACGACGTCTTCATCTCTTACAATCACCGCGCCAAAGGCTATGCGGTGAACCTGAAGAAACAACTCGCCGATCTTGATTTTGCCTGCTTCATTGATCAGGAAGAGGCGCCGCCTGGTTCATCCCTGGACCCTACGCTTGAGAAAGCCCTCAGCAAGAGTGCGGTGCTGGTGTTGCTGGCGACCGAGCGCGCCCTGACGCGTCCCTACATCGCTTTGGAATTTGAAAAATTCGTTGCCACCGGGCGAAGAATTATCCCGATCAATATTTCCGGGGCCCTAACTGAAAACGATGAAGAGGCGTTGGCCAGATCGCCCTGGGACATCATCAAGTCGCGCAAACTGATTTGGATCGATGAAGCCGACGAGGCGTTTGCCAAAGAAATTCCCTCGCCGCCAATTGCTGACGGCATAGACAAACTCTTCAAATACACGCGGAGAAATTCGCGGGTGCGCACGGAAATAATAGGGACTGCGGTGCTGGTGCTGCTGGCATTGATCGGAGCGGGATTCGTAATCAAGGGCAAGGCAGCCGAAGTGTCAAAGCAGGCGCAACTCGCGGACAACGCCAAGAAGGAAACTGAGAAGCAGTTGGGAATTGCGACTGACGCTCGCAATGAAGCCCAAACGCAATTGGGCCTGGCAAGGAAGGCGGCCACAGAGGCTGAGCAACTGGGCCAGGTCGCCGCGACCGCAAAGAAAGAGGCCGAGCACCAGCAGGAGATTGCCCGCAAGGCTACCGCCGAAGCGGACAAGCAACTGGCGATAGCGAGCGCTGCAAAGGCGGAAGCGAAACGTCAACAGGCAATCGCCGAAGCGGAATTAGAACGCGTCAAGCATCTGAGTTATGTCTCGGACATCAATTTCGCTCAGCGTGCGTACGAGGCTGACAACTTGCCGCGAGCGAATGAATTCCTCAATGCCCAATTGCCGGAATCCGCTACACCCAAACACGATGACCTGCGCGGCTTTGAGTGGTATTACCTCTGGCGACTGCGGCACAACGAGATAGGGACGCTGAACGGGGAATCCGGTCCGGTAAGAGAAATAATGTTCTCACCCGACGGCAAGACGGCAATCACAACCAAGGACGGAACTGAAAACTCCGTGAAGCTGTGGAACGCTGGCACCTGGCAAGAGATCGGTGGACTGGCGGGAGACTCAGGCAGGGTTAAGTCGGTAACTTTTTCGCCAGACAGCCGGACGCTGGCCGTTGAGTATGAGGGGCAGAGTCTGAAAATCTGGGATGCAGACTCGAGAAGGCAATTGTGGGTGCTCGACGGGCGCGTTGGATCAGTGGCCTTTTCATCAGACAGTAGGATGCTGGCTACCGGTAGCAGTGACCCCCTTGTGAAACTTTGGGATACCGGGACTCACCAGAAGATCGCCGAATTGAAAGTGGCAGAATTGAAGGTGGCAGATTTGGAAGCGTCAAAAGAAGTTGTGACTAGCAGGAGGCTGCAGCCGGAAGCGCCGGAAGTGTCTGCGATCAAGTTTTCACCGGCTGGGAAGCTATTAGTTACCGCAACCAATAAAAATCACCTGGTAAAACTGTGGGACGCGGCGAGCGGGAAAGAGTTGATGACCTTGACCGGAGAACCGTCCGACGACTCGTTTTTCATGGAGTTTTCGCCGGACGGCAAGATGCTCGCCACCGGAGGGCGGAGTACCCCGGTCACGTTATGGGACAGCGGTACGCTGATCGGACCAGGGCGGACCGAACTGGGGCGGTTCGAGAATGGCGCCTTCTCAGTAACCTTCTCGCCTGACGGTAAGAGTTTGTTTACACACTTCTACGACTTGAAGCTCTGGGACACAAGCACGCGCAAGGAATTAGGCACACTGAGTCAGATCTCAGACGATGTTGATGTCGAAGCCTTCTCACCGGATGGCACCTTGCTGGCTACTGGTGGAAGAAACAGCATGGTGAAATTATGGGACCTCACCGGGCATGAAGTGGCGAGACTGGGAGTAGGAAAATATGCGATGGAGTCCGTGGCATTTTCGGCCGATGGCAAGACTCTCGCCGCCAGAAGCAATGACGGTATTATGAAGTTTTGGGACGTAAGCACGCGGGACGGACTGGGGAAATTGAAGGGGTACGGAGATTCGGTTAGCTCCCTGACGTTTTCGCCGGCGGACACAACGCTAGTTGCCGTGGACGGCGGGATTGTGAAGCGGTGGGACACAAGCATGCAGCGAGAAGTGGCAACACTCGGTGGGCATTCGCCCTACCTCTCTTCGGTGGAATTCCTGGACGGCGCAAGGATGTTGGGTACCCGTGGCCGGGACAACAGCGCGAAGTTGTGGGATACCGTAACGCGCCAGGAGGTCGGCAGTGGCATTCATGGAAAACTCGGCTTCACTGGGAATCCGGTGGCCTTTTCGCGGGACGGTAAAACGTCGGCCATTGCAAATCTTCGCGGCGACGAGACGGTGGCGATTATCGAAACCGCGACCCAGCGGGAACGACCGCTGCCGGGGCTCACATCGCGCGTTCGTTCTCTGGAGTTCTCGCCAGACGGTAAGACATTAATTACGGGGGACGACCAGACGATAACCCGGTGGGATATCGGGTCCCTCAGCAAGCTTGGAACGCTGAAGGGGCAAATGTTGGGTCAAGCAGCCAGGTTGTTCTCGCCGGACGGCAAGATGTTGGCCACCGGGAGCGACGACAAGAAAGTGAAACTGTGGGACACAAGAACATGGAAAGAGCCGGAAACGCTCGAAGGAAGTTCCAGCGGCATACGTTTCCTATTCTTTTCATCTAACAGCGCGATTCTGGCTACCATTGAGCCCAATGCCGTTCAATTGTGGGACACGAGGACGCGAAAGGAGTTGACCACAGTCAGTGGACAATTCGATGAAAGCTCGCCTATTGCGTTGTCTCCTGACGGCAAGATTCTGGCGATCAGGAATAGGGGCTTAAGCGCTAATTCTCTCAGGCTGATGAATAACAAGGGACAAGTATTGGCAACGCTCCGGGGGCAGCTCGACATCACTGCGGTAGCTTTCTCACCCGATGGCAAAACTCTGGCCACCGGTGGTATTGACGGCACCGTGAAGCTCTGGGAGACACTTACAGGCCAGGAGTTAGTCGCGTTTAAAGCGCACTCGTCTAAAGTAGTTTCACTCTCGTTTTCTCCGGACAGCAAGATTTTGGCCACTGGCAGCACAGACAAGACCGTGAAGCTCTGGTATGCGGCGACCGAAACGGAGGTAACTGCTCAGAATAGGAGCGCGCTCCCAGCTCCCTAAGAGTCTACGATTGCCTCGCCAGGATAAAATCTGCGATCGAACGCAGTAGTTGCGTCGGCGTAAAGATTCGTTCAAGTGCTTTGCAGGTAGCGCGGTGAACGACTTCAACCTGCGGGTGCGTCGCTTCTATTCCATAAAGCGCCGGATAAGTTGCCTTGCGTGAACGCGCATCCTTACCGGGTGTCTTACCGAGATCTTCCGCGGTGGCAGTCACATCCAACAGGTCATCCGTGATTTGAAACAGCAGACCGAGATTGGTTGCGTAACCGTTGATGGCTTCAAGTTCGCTGTCGTTTACTCCTGCGATCATTCCGCCGCACCGCGCGGCCGCGCGAATCAAGGCTCCGGTCTTTTGATGGTGAATGCGTTCCAGTTCGTCCTTGGTCACCTCGCGCGATTCCGCGTCAAGATCGTGTGCCTGGCCGGCGACCATTCCTTCCGGAGTTCCCGCAGCGCGGGCGATTTCAGCAATTAGTTGAACTCGGAGTTGTGGCGACAGGTGTTCGTCTTCAGCAAGGGTTTGGAACGCGAGGGTCTGGAGCGCGTCGCCGGCAAGAATCGCGGTGGCTTCATCGAACTTCACATGACACGTGGGCCGGCCGCGGCGCAGGTCGTCGTTATCCATCGAAGGCAAGTCGTCGTGAATCAGCGAGTAGGTGTGAATCATCTCGAGCGCGCAGGCAGTTCGCAGAAGATCTTCCGTGTTTGCGCCGAACGTTTGGCCGGTGGCGAGCAGGAGGGCGGGCCGAAATCTTTTGCCTCCGGCGAACAGGCTCCAGCGAATCGCCGAGTGGACTCGCTCAGGCGGTTCAGATTCTTTTGGGATCAGCAGATCGAGTTGGGTGTCGATCAATCTGCGGCACGAGGCAAAGAATTCACGCGCGTCAGTTGTCAGAGTGTTTACCACAGAGGTCACAGAGGATTTTACAGAACCGGGAGCGGTAGCGACCGGATGTCGGCATTCAAGTTGGCTGCTGTTGATTGTCGTGCATCTTCAAAGTCGAGCTCGGCATCCCCTCGCTACCGCTCGGGGTTCTGTAACGCATGCTAACTACCGATCTCATCGTCGCCGTCGCTCAACTCACCTTCAGGATCGAACGGTCGCACCGTGGCGCGGCCCTGGTTATCGCGCATCAAGATCTCGATCCGGCGTTCGGCCTGGGTCAGGCGCTCCTGGCATTCGCGCGAAAGCTTCACACCCTGCTCAAACAACTCTAGACTTTTTTCGAGCGTCAGTTCGCCTTGCTCCAGCTCACGCACGATCCGCTCGAGCTCTTCCAGCGACGTTTCGAAATTTTTTGGTTTGGTGTTCGTCATTGGGCCTTCTTCAAAAACGAGCCCTCCCTCACGGTCGGGCTACTGCCCCGCTTAATCCGTCGCGGTTACCTCTCCTACTTCTTTAGCTTGTCCCACTGCTTGCGAATCTCATCCTGGACCTGTGTGCCGGACGATGGCAGGTTGCGCGTCATGCCGTCCGCGATCATTTTCGCCAGCTTATCATCCTGCACGGCCGTAATCCGCCAGCGCGCGCTGCCCGTCTGCGCCGTGGGATTTGTCGGCTGCATTGTAAGCTGAAGATGCTCATCTTTCACGTTTACCTTTACCTGGGCGACGTTGTCTTCTTCCTTGATGTCGACAAAGCCGGTTATTGCCAGCGCGACCAAAATGAAAGGTTTGTCCTTAGCGGGCTCAGTCAGCCGTTGTACTTCCTTGACCATCTCATCGTGCACAGTCTGTTTGAGTTTCGGCGATAAAGTCTGCAAGGCAGAATCAGTTTGAGTTGGGAAAACCGAACCGATCGCGGAAGTAACCGCACCGCTCGCGTGCTGGCGCACTTGCGAAACAAAATCGTCACAGACTTTGTCGGTATCGAGAATCTTGTCGACGGCCGTCGTGTCGTTTCGTTGTGATGCGTCGGCGAGCAGCGCCAGGGTATATGCCGGACTGTTTTGATAATGACGCCACCAAAAATAACCGCCTCCGACAATGCCACCCACCAGCAAGAGCAGAACTACGGCGATGATTAGCAAGACGCGTCCCACTCCGCCGCGCCGGCTTCTCTTTCCGCTCGAGCCAGGCGACGCCTGGTCAAGATTAATAACGATGCGATTGCGTTTCATCTATTCGTTCTCAGTTTTAATCCGCAGACTACACAGAGTGCGCAGAATAGTAATCATGAACGGAAAACTCAAGCGCGGGAGAGAACACACAACATAACTTGCTGTTTGTCATCTAATCCGTGTGATCTGCGTAATCTGTGGATTCCCCTTCATGAACTGTCTCCTTCGACTCCTGCCACCCGGCAATTCACGACGCCTTTCCATAGACGCAAGTGCAAAGCATCGTCGATCGAAACCGCGCTGGCTTCGCGAATGACATGGCCATGCGCATCATGCGCAATTGCGTAACCGCGCTCGAGAACTCTTAACGGCGACATCGCGTCCAGCGCCGCGGCGGCCATGGCGAGCTGTTGCTTCGCGGTCTCAAGCCGAGTCGCCACGCCGGCGTCGCGTTCTCTAATAAGCGACTCAAGCCGGGTTCGCGCAGTCAGCACCGCGGATCGAAGTTGCGCCGGTGACAGGCTGTGCGCTGCTGCCCCCACCCGGCGTTGGGCGCGCTGCATCAGGCTGGTAATCGCCGTCTGCAAACGATGTTCGGCGTCGCCGGTCGCGGCCATGGCTTCATGCAAACGCGCCGTCACCGCATCGAAGGCCGGCGACAAAGCGAGCTCTTGCACCTGCGAGCGCGAACCCGCAATTCTGAATTGCATCGAGCGCGCCAGGTTGGCTGTCAAAGTGGCCAGCAGAGAGCATAGCTGAGCCTCATGCGCGGCCACAATCTCGGCGGCGGCGGACGGCGTCGGCGCGCGCATGTCGGCAACAAAGTCAGCGATGGTGAAATCAGTTTCGTGGCCTACGGCCGAGATGACGGGGATTGCCGAAGCTCGAATCGCACGCGCGACCACCTCTTCATTAAAAGCCCAGAGGTCTTCGATGGATCCGCCGCCGCGACCGACGATGATCACGTCGATGCCGCCATCCGCGCCTGCGCGCGCATGAAAGTCGTTGAGAAATTTGATCGCGCGGACGATCTCCTGGGCCGCGCCGTCACCCTGCACCCGCGACGCTGCGAACAAGACATGCACGGTGCGTGTGCGTCGCGAAATTACGTGAAGGATGTCGCGAATCGCGGCGCCGGTTGGCGAGGTAATAACTCCAACTCGGCGGGGCAGCATCGGGATCGCGCGCTTTAGTTCTTGCGCGAACAAACCTTCCGCCTGCAGTCGCGCTTTGGTCTGCTCGAAAGCCAACTGCAAAGCGCCCGCGCCGACGGGTTCCAGCGCTTCGACGATCAATTGATATTCGCCCTTCTGCTCGTACACGCTGAGACGGCCGCGCGCGCGCATTTGCAGGCCGTCTTCGGGTCGAAAACGAATTCGCTGATTGCTGCTGCGATAGCAGGCACAGCGCATTTGCGCGAACTCGTCCTTCAAAGTGAAGTACCAATGTCCTGAGCCATGCGCGCGAAAATTGGAAATCTCGCCTTCGACCCAGACGGACGCAAATCGCTTCTCCAACTCGCCGCGGATCATGGCGGTCAACTCAGACACGCTCAGCGGCTGGCGTTCGGCAGTATCAAATAGTGTTGAGAGAAAAGGCTGAGACACGAGTTATTTGTGCGGGACGATGTGCTGGTAAAAAAGCTGCACGTCCGCTTTGCGCAGGTCTGGATTTACAATTTCAACTTTGATTTTTCTTGAGCCGATCGCGCCAATTGACGGGCTAAAAGTGATCGAGTACTGCGTTCGAAGCTCCTGACCGATCTCGGCAAAGATGTCGGCGAGCTCTGACACATTCTTAGGAAAAAACGCGCGGCCCCCAGTTCGCTCTGTTAGCTTACGTAGTCCATCTTTGTTCACGCCGTACATTTTGTCGTCACCGATACCTATTGCTAAGATGGCCACGTCTTCCTGGGCCGCACGGTCTACGGCCGCGGCCAGGTTGTTTTTACTGGACGTGTCCCAACCATCGGTTAACAGGATGATCGCGCGCCGGGTCTCTCGGCCCGATTGTGAAAGTAGTTCGTCACAGGCGGCAATGACGGCGTCCCATAGAGCAGTAGAAGCGGCTGCCATTGCAGAGCGCGCCGCTCGCGAAGGCGGACCCACCACCAGACCGCCGCGAACGTATCCGGGCGGCGGAACAAACACCGCGCGCGCGATTGCCTGGCGCAACGCCGGCACATTGTTGGTAAGTCTTTGCTCGACGGTCAGCAGACGTGTGAACGTCGCAATGGCCAATTGATCGCGCTCTGGCCGCACGATTGAATCCAGAAAAGAGTTGGCGGCAAGTTTTTGCCCCGGCAGAGTGCGCTCTTGCGAAGCGCTCGTGTCGATTAGGATCGCGAGTGAAAGAGCCCGGTCAGAGATCAACTCAAAACTACCGATGTTTTGCGGCACTCCGTTCACAAGGACACGCAGGTCATCTGCTCGCAGTGTCTTCACGGAGTGCCCGTCCTTATCGACTGCGGTAAGCAGGATCTTAACTTCGTTGGTTTGCTGGGCTGGCGCGTTTTGAGCCTGACTGGTCGTCTGGTTAAAGCTGATCGTAAGCAGGACAGAAGCCAGCAGGACTACGGAAGACCGATTAAGGATCTTTAATATTGAGGTCATCGTTAGAAGGTCGGCGATCCGGTGTCATGCTAGCATCGCCGCGAGTCTAAAAGCCACAGATGGGGTGTGATCGCTTTGGAATTTCGCGGTCAGGCCAAACGAACCATTTGACTAGAAACCCGTCCAAGTCCACAATTCAGGCTCTCTTGCTTTTCACGCTGGACCACCGGAAGGTTGACCTAAGAATCAGCATGCGCCGAATTCCCTATCAATTCATTTTCAGATTCGTCACCAACGTCCTCCAGGCGCGCTACGGCCGCGGCCCCAACAAAAAACTGGTCAAGCCCATGATCGCCGGGTTCTACGTCACGATGAAGTGCAACTTTCGCTGCACCTACTGTGATGACGGGTCGGGCAACATGTACCCAGACATTCAGGAGCAGCGTCTGAACACGGCCAGGACGATTGAAGTGCTCGAGATTCTGCGTCGCGCTTCGCCCGGCATAAACATCACCGGCGGCGAGCCGACCGTTCGTGGCGACATTGACGAAATTTTTGAGAACATCGGTCGCCTGAACTTCTGCCCGGTCACTTTTAACACCAACGCCTACTTGCTCGACCGGCATCTGGGAACGCTGCCGCACATTGATTACCTGGTGATTAGTCTGGATTCGCCGGACGATGCGCGCAGCGATGACTTGATCAATCTAAGTAAGGACGGGCAAACCTCTCGGGTCAAGCAGAACATAGAATTAGCGAAAGAGTATCGCCGCGAACACAAACTGAAGTTTGACTTCATCATCAACTCAGTGATTTTCCCAGAGACGATCGATGACGCGTGGGACGTTTTTGAATACTGCGTCGAAAATGATTTCTACTGGACCCCGATGCCCTACATCGTCGGCAAGTACCCGGCTCCGGGCCTGGTTGATAATCCGCGCTGGCAGGCTTTGATCGACGAAGTGGCCCGGGCCAAGCGCAAAGGCGCGCGCGTCTACGGCAACATGGAAGTCCTGCGCACCATCCGGGATTTCAAGCGCTTCGAATGCTATCCGACCACGCGTCCGATCGTTTATCCGCACGGCGACATTTTTTATCCCTGCGCGCCTTTGAATATGGTGGCCGGAAACCTCCTGGAGATCGGCGACTATTACAAGGCCATGGAAATTGGCGAGAGCAAATACGGCGCCATCCCTTACTGCGATTCGCGTTGTCATATCGGTTGCTACACTGAAGGTTCAACCGCGATCACCCATCCGTCGAACGGAGTTGTTGAAGGCCTTCGCCACCTGACTCCACGCTTCAAGAAACGAATCGAGTTGCATCCTCCCGAACGCGCGCGCGTACCCGCAATGCCGCCGCCGTTTGCGGAATTGCGCGCTTTGCCCTCGCTGCCGCCGGACAAGATTCGACAGTTGCGGCGCGAGGGTTTGCTGGAGAACGATTTTACTTCCAACGTTCGCATCAAAGGCGAGGATACGTTGATGCCACCAATACAACTCACACGCGAACCGGTGTTTGCCATAACCTAAGGCTCTTACTCCCATGTCTGACTCGGCCCCCGAACCGATGTCTCGATCTTCTCTCCCGCGCCGGCGCGTCCTGGTAGTGAACTGCTATCTCGACTATTCGCGCGAACCGATCCGTCGACCGAACAAATTTCCACACGCCGTCGCCCCAATCTATCTGGCCGGCGCCTGCTCGCGTGAACTCTGTGACGTGCGCTGCTACGACGAGCTGTCGAGTGGTCCGCTCACTGACCCGGCCCTGGTCGGCTGGCCCGACATGCTGGTCCTGACGGGGCTAACGCACTGCTTCGACCGCATGCTGCACCTGACCGCCTATGCGCGCACCAAGAATCCCAGGGTAATCGTCGTGGCCGGCGGACCGGCCGTGCGCGCGCTGCCGCTGCTGTCAGAAAAGTTTTTTGACTATAGTTGTTTGGGAGACATCGAAGAGCTGCGCGCAGTCATAGCCAGTGCCTGGGGCGAGCCCTATGCGGCCGAGCAAATGCATCCGCGCTTTGATCTGGCTTACTGGATCAAGTACGTCACCCATGTCGAGAGCACGCGTTACTGCAACTTTCATTGTTCGTTTTGTTCGCTGACGGGCGAGGGCCGCAGTTATCAAACCTATGATCTCGAAAAAATCCGGCAACAGATCCTGACTGCGGGCAAGCGGCGGAAGCTGCTGTTTGTCGACAACAACTTCTATGGCAACGATCGCGAACACTTTCAACGGCGCATCGATCTCATAAACGAACTGCGGGCCACTGGACAATTCCGCAATTGGGCCGCGCTGGTGACCAACGACTTTTTTAATAAGCCGGAGAATTTGACCCTCGTCAAAGAATCCGGCTGCCAGTTGCTTTTCAGCGGCGTCGAATCTTTCGATTCCAACTGGCTGCGGACTTTCAATAAGTTGCAGAATACTTCGATGCCCCAGGTCGAGATGATCAGCCGCTGCCTGAACGCCGGCATCATCTTTTGTTACGGGTTGATGCTGGACCTCAGCACGCGCACCGTCGCGGATATTCAACGCGAACTAAAGTTCATTACCGGCACGCCGGAAATCACCCTACCGGCTTTTATCACCCTCTCGATTCCGATTCTCGGCACGCCGTACTTTTACGAATGCCTTAAAGATCAGACGATATTGCCGGACACGAAACTGCGCGACATGGATGGGATTACGATTGTGCAGAAGACGCTCGATCCGATCGCCGAGGCGGTCGAATTCGTGCGCGGCGCCGAACAGTTCCGCGGGTTGCGCAGCCGCGTCATCAAGCACTCGCTGCGCTTTTTCAATCTCTATCGAAAGAAATTGAACCCGCTGCAATTGTCGATTGGCTTTGAACAGGGCTTGCTGCTTTCAGCGCACACCTTGATGACTTCGACGACGGCACTTGGTTGGATGAAGAAAGGCCGCGCGCGGACTTACGTGAGCACAACTGAGCCGCTCGACGATGCCTATACGCCGGCATTCCGCGTCGATTGGCGGTTTCGGAATTATTTTCAGCCGACCATGGTGACTGATAAGGCGGGCAATCTGGCAGATGAATTAGTCGATTCGGGATTGATTAAGAATGCGCCGACGCGATTGAATCAACCTGTGGTGGCGTTAGCCTGAAGAGCGGTATCGAAAGGTAACGCGGTCCGTGCCTTCGTCATCCGGGCAGGCACCACTCAAGTGGCAAGATGAGGTCCGTACCACCTGCGTGAGCGGGTGGGCCAAGGTTGCGATTCACATGTGGAACGATACAGATCTTCCCCTTGCATATCTGATCACTTTCCGATGCTACGGCACCTGGCTCCACGGTGACGAACGCGGTTCAATCGATCGCTTCCACAGTCGCTACCAGAGTCCGTATCTCCCGCGCAGTGACCGCAGGCGCGATCGTAACGAGCGCGAGTTGAAATCTAAACCCTTAATCCTCGATGCCACGCAACGTCGCTGTATCGACCTGGCCGTCCGGGAGGTGTGTGTGAATCGAGAGTGGCTGTTGCATGCTCTTAACGTGCGCACAAACCACGTGCATGACGTGGTTTCAATTGGAACGGCCAAGCCTGAGCGCGCCCTCAACGCGTTTAAGGCGTATGCGACGAGGCGAATGCGGCTTGATGGTAATTGGGCAGAGCCCCATAGCCCGTGGGCGGACAAGGGCAGTCAGCGGCGTTTGTGGTCTGAACGCAGTCTCGCGCTAGCGATTGACTATGTGATCGATGGTCAGGGAGGAGAGTTACCCGATCTTGAGTGATTAACCCACCCGCTTACGCAGGTGGTACTGACCTCATATTCGCAACTGAATCTAAATCGTGACCGGTGCCGACCTCAAACAGTCTTCGGGCCTCCCTCGCTACCCCGAACCTCCTGCCGCACCCGCAACGCCAGCACGCGGCGCAGAATCTTACCCGCCGGACTCTTCGGAATCTTATCGACGAACTCCACGCGCCGGATCTTTTTGTAAGGCGCGACGCGTTCGGCTACGTAGTCGATGATCTCAGGGACAGAGACAGCTTTCTTAAGTACGACAAAAGCGATCGGAACTTCGCCGGCTTTTTCATCAGGGCTCGGCAAGACTGCAGCGTCGGCAATCGCCGGGTGTGAAAGCAGCACTGCCTCGAGCTCTGCCGGCGCGACCTGCCGGCCTTTGTATTTGATCAGCTCTTTCAGTCGATCGACGATGTACAGCGCGCCGTCTTCATCCGCATAACCGATGTCGCCGGTGCGCAGCCAGCCTTCGTCGTCGATCAGTTCGGCGGTGGCCTCTGGCTGTCCCAGGTAACCTTTCATAACCTGTGGGCCGCGGACGCAGACTTCGCCTTCCTCGCCCGGTTCCAGTTCAACCCTGGTTTCTACGCCGACGATCTTGCAAGTTGTATTCGGCAGGCAATAACCCGCTGAGGCCGGCTTGTCTTCGTTGCCCGCGTCGTAAGTCAGATGCGAAAGCGGACTAAGCTCAGTCATCCCGTATCCATAACGGATGCGCGCGCCCAGTCGCTCGCACGCCTTGCTGGCGACTTCAACGGAAAGGGGCGCCGCGCCGCAGTGCAGCGTCTCGAGCTTCGAGAGATCAAAACGATCGAGGAGCGGTGTTTGGGCGAGGGCCAGCACGATGGGCGGCACCACCGGCACGATGTTGATTTCATAGTCTTGCAGCACGCCGAGGAATTCTTCCAGATCGAATCGCGGCAAAGTCACGATGGTCGCGCCGGTTCGCAACCCGAGATTGACCACGGCGTGAAACCCATAGACGTGATAACAGGGCACGACACAAAGAAGTCTGTCGCCACTGTGCACCACCGCGGCGGTTTCCAACTGCCGGAGCATCGCCACCAGGTTGTAGTGCGTCAGCATCACGCCCTTGGGCAAACCAGTCGTGCCACTCGAATACGGCAAAGCCACGACGTCTTCCCGTGGATCTATCTCCACTGACGGCGCGCGGCCATCGTGGTGCTGAAGCGTCGAGAACAAAGTGGCGTCATCGGCTATGTCTGCTTCGCCCAGCACAAAGACTTCGCGCAGATTGACAGCGCGGGCGGCGGCCAATGCGGTTTCCACCAACTCCGAATCCGTCAATAAATAGCCGGCTCCGCTGTCTTTCAGTTGGACGGAAAGCTCGGCCTCGTTGAATAACGGTGAAACCATCGTCGCGATACCGCCGAGTTTAGCCACCGCGAGAAAAGCGACCGCGTACTCGGGAGCGTTCGCACAACGAATAGCGAAGACGTCGCCTTTGCGAAAGCCGCGCGCGAAGAGGCCTGCGGCGGTCCGATCTATAGCCGCCGCCAGTTGATCGTAAGTCAGCGTCCGCCCGGTCCGGCCGTCAATCAACGCCGGCCGGGCGCCAAATCGCGCCGCGTGTTCAAGAATGAAAGAGGTGACCGGAACGGCCGGGATCTCAATGTTGGGGTAAGGACTCTTGAAGATCATAATCGGTGTAAGGGTTTGTCTAAGGTGAGGTCAGTACCACCTGCGTGAGCCGATGGATCCATCACTCAACGTTGGAAATAAGGACTCTATTCTTTTGCTTGAGTGTCTGACCCACCCGCTTACGCAGGTGGTACTGACCTCATCGAACCGGCTCACGTTTGGGCCGGCTCACTAAAACCCGGCGCCATTAAGTTAGCCACAGCCGCTGGATTCTTGATCTGCTGTTTGCTCATCCAGTCGTCGGCCTGGCTGACGAGTTCGGCGCCGCGATCGCCGCCCATGATTTCACCCAGCCGGCGGCGAGCAGTCGCGGCATACAACGCCATGTCAGCCGCTTCAAAACCCTCGATAGCCTGAGATGCCAAGGCCACCGCGCGTGCATCGTCGCCGCGCCGGCGGGCCAGTCCGGAGTGAATCAGCACCGCCAATGGATTAGACCAGATCATTTGTTCGTTGGCGATGCTTTTCGCCAGGTCTTGCGCGATTCGAAATCGTCGCTCTCGATTCTCACCGGCAGCGCTGGCCAGCGCCAGCCGCGCGCGCAAATACATGGCTTCAATGCGCAGACTCTGAATGCGCAGCAACATGGACCGTTCCAGTTGCTTGATTTGCCCTTCGACGTGCCGCCAGGCCACTTCGTAATCGCCGGTGTAAATCTCAATCTGCGCCAGGGCCACCAGCGAACTGTAATGCTGCAAATGAAAACCCTTGCGCGGCCAGTCCGTCAGCGCCGAGATCACTTCATCGCGCGCGCGATCGGGATCGTCGGCCGCCAGCCAGATCGGATTCATGCGCGTGCGCAGGTCGGTCGCGGCGAAAAGATTTCCCTGTTCCAGGGCCGCGGACAGCAGTTGCGGCACGCGTCGTGACACCTCAACCATCTCGCCTAAGAACATCAACGAGCTGAGCATGAAGCGGTGCGCGATCGTCAGCTCCCAGGTCACGCCCGTACACTCGTCGCGCAAGACTTCCGCGGCGCGCTCGCATATCTCAGCAGATTTCTTCCAATCCCCGATCAGGTAAGCGCTCAATCCGCGGGCCCAGATCGCCAGGCCGGTCGCGTGCGGATTCGCGGCCCGTCGCGCCAGGAGTTCGGTGCGCTCGGCGAGCGCCAGCGCCTGTTCCCGTTTTGCTCCGCCGCGCGACGCAGTTTGTCCTACTTCGAAAGCCATGGCCCGCGCGACGCGATAGACTTCGCCGGCGCGCAACGCCAGCAGCAGGTGCCGGCTTTGAAAGTCGGCGCCGCGAATTAGATCAACCATTCCCAGGCCGGCGGCGACTGTCCAACAGATATCGATGCGGACCAAATCGGCTTCGGGAATATCGCTCGCTTTGCGTTCGGTGAATTCAAGTCCGCGCAGCCGAATCCACAAACGGCGCAGGATTAACGAGAGCAACGCCCGTTTAGGTCCGTTGGCCAACTTGAATCCGGCAGTTTCCAAAACGACGCGAAAGACTTCCAGGCCTTCGTCGATATGACCACCTGTCAGCAACTGCGCGCCGGCGCGTTGTTGCAGAGCGAGGGACCGGTGCGTGCCGCTGGCCCTGGCTGCATCGAGAAATTCTTTCGCCGCTTCGGCCGGCCGTCCGGCATTTGCCAACGCGTCACCGAGGCTAATCTTCAAATCAACCAGATTGGCGGCCGCGGGTTTCAATTCAATAGCGCGGCGGTAATACAGGGCGGCCCGGTCAAAGGCCAGCGCGCTCGCCGCTTTGCGGGCCGCGGCCTCGGCGTGCCCAGCCGCGCGATCTTCTTCGCCGGCGCCGAGATAGTCTTCGTAAAGGGCTTCCGGATCGTCCAGGCCCCGCGCTTCGAGGGCCTGCGCCAGACGACGATGAATCTGGCGGCGATCTTCGGTATCGAGCAACGCCGCCAAAGTTTCCGCAATGCGATCGTGATAGATTTCAACGCCATAGCTGGTGCCACCGCTGCGCACAAATTGCGCGCTCCGCAAAGCACTCAAGACTTTCGCCGCCTCGTCATTCAATCCGGCCGCGCTGATGGCCACGTCCTGATTGACTGGTCGGCGGGCCACCGCCAGCGTGTCGAGAAATTGTCGCGACCCTACCGGCAGTTGCGTGATGCGCTCATTCAGCATAGTGGCCAGAGTGATTCCTGCCGTGGCGGCCCGCTCGTTCATCATCCCGTAGTGCGTCAGTTGTTCCAGCAGGAAAGGACTGCCCGCGGCTTCCTGGACGATCGAATCAATGAAGGGCTCGCTGGAGATTCCCACTGAAGCAAACAGCGAACGCGTTAGCTCGCGCGCCTCGCCGCCGGGCAGCGGACCCACGAAGAGTTCGCGGCAGGTGTCAATGCCCGTTCCCTGGAGGAGTTGCTTGAGGAATGGCTTGGCTTCGATGTCCTCAGTGCGAAAACTTCCCACCAGCAGCAGCTTCGGGGCATCGGGAGGCCGTAATAAATCTTCCAGCAGGAAAGTACTGTCGGCGTCGGCCCATTGCAGGTCATCGATATAGATCACCAGCGGTTGGCGATCAGCGATCCGTCCGAGCAACTCTCGCAGCGCGCCGAATGCCTGTCGCCTTAGGGTGAACAGGTCGACCGTCTCAGGCCGCCCGGAACGCGCATTAAAGATCGCGTCGACTTGCAGCATGACCGGAAATACTCTCGCCAGCGCCAGCGAATTCTTGGGCAGCAGTTTTTCCGCACGTCCGTGACGCAGCGAAGCGAGTTGCTTGCTCAAACTGTCGACCACACCGTCGAGGGCTTTGTAGGGAACTGACTCGCGCTCGTAACAGCGTCCCTGCAAAATGATCGGTTTGCGCTTTTGTTCCTTGATCTGATCGAGAAAGGTCCGCACCAGAGTCGACTTGCCCATGCCCGAGATGCCGTGGACATATACCGAGACAGTTTCGCCTTCGCGGGTCGCCGAAAAAGCGTCGTGCAATTCGGCGAGCAGGCGCTCGCGGCCAACGAAACCACCCTCGGCCGTGGTAGTCACGAACGACGACGACAAAGGTCCGGTCGTCCGAGCACCAAGTACGCGCAGCACCTCGCGCCCGGTAGGCCGCGCGTCCGCGTCGCGTCGCAGGAGCCTGACGCACAGCTCGTTTAGGTCGCGCGGAACTTCGCGATTGATCTCGCGTGGCTGGATCGGATCGCGGGTCTGCTTGCGCATCATGACTTCAAAAAAACGGCCGCGAAACGGCAGCCGGCCGGTCAATGCCTGGTAGAGAATCACGCCCACGCTGTACCAGTCGCTGGCCTTCGAGATCGCCATCTGCGCGCCCTGCTCAGGCGACATGTAGTCGGGCGTGCCCGCCAACAATGTCTCGTGAAGCTCAGGCTCAATGTCCTCGACCAGGCCAAAGTCGAGCAGGACCACGCGACCTTCTTCCGTGATCAGCACATTGGAAGGTTTGATATCGCGATGCAGTTTGCCCAGCTCGTGCAGACGGTTTACACCTTCGGCGAGCTGCCGCAACGCGGATCGCAATCGCGCTTCATCAAGTTTATAGTTCGCCAGGACGGGCGGCGCCGATTCATCCAGCGGCGCCATTTCCGCTGACTCAAGTGAGATGTGCGAGCTGTCGAAGATTTCCGTGTCGGCTTCCAGGCTGCTGTCTTTTTTCCCGCGCGCGCGCGGACCCAGTAGAGTATTCTCTGCCGCGCTGCCGAGCGCGCCGGCGGTTTCCGGCCGCACGTATTGAATGAAGGTCACGCCCTTAACCAGTTCCATGGTAAAGAACCAGTGTGGGCCGTCGGACATCAGCTCGTACAACGCGACCAGGTTGGAATGCGAAACATCGGCGAGCGTGCGAAACTCGCGTTTGAAACGATAGATATGGGCGGCCTCGGCGTGGGTCAGAGTTTTGAGCGCGACAATCTTGTCCATCTCGCGGTCGTGCGCTTCGTAGACGACGCCCATACCGCCCGCACCCAAACGCCGGCGCAGGGTGAAGCGCTCGGTGCCGACAAATTCTTTGGTGGGTTCAGCCATGTGGGAAACTCGATTAACGGCCAACCGCCAACACGAACACGTTGACAGATGTGCAATTGTGCCTTACATGAATTGAGCAATCAATAACCAACTGAGGCCGGGTTGGGATGCAGGCGTTTAGAGTACCAACTTTAGTTGGGCTTTTTCTTGATCAAGAAAGACCCGACTGAAGTCGGTACTCTGAACGAAAACGACGGAAACGAGGAGTGCTAAATGGACTGGCGCGTAATGCTGACAACTTTCGGAGTGATTTTTTTGGCCGAGATGGGCGACAAGACCCAGATTGCCGCCATGACTATGGCGGCTGCGAAGAAACGGCCGTGGGAAGTTTTCATCGGTGCGTCGCTGGCCTTAGTTGCGGTTTCGGCGATCGGTGTTGTGGTCGGAAGCTTTTTGAGCGAATACCTACCGCTTGCTTGGATCAAGCGCGGGGCCGGGGCCGCCTTTGTCGTGATCGGGGTGCTGATCCTTATTGGCAGATTTTGAAGCGCCGTGGCACAGACTTCAGTCTGTGATTTAAGTGTAAAGTGGATTCAAGTTTAAGGAGCATCACAGACTTAAGTCTGTGCCACTAATATCGCGAACGCGAGACTGGACCAAAAAGCACTATGCCTCAAACGCCACACGCCGAACGACACTTCACCGCCGGTGAGACAGTCCGCGACATCGTCATTGGTATGTCGGATGGCCTGACCGTGCCGTTCGCGCTCGCCGCAGGGTTGACGGGTATTGCCAGCGCCAGCCCCGGGATCATTGTGACTGCTGGTCTGGCCGAGATCGCGGCCGGCTCAATTGCGATGGGTCTGGGCGGATACCTCGCGGCCAGGAGCGACGCCGAACACTACGCCAAAGAACGCGAGCGCGAGAAGCGCGAAGTAAAAGAGATTCCCGAAGAGGAAATGCGCGAAGTCGCCGAGGTTTTTCATTCCTATGGCCTGACGGTCAAAGAAAGCACTCCGATAGTTGAAGCCCTCGCTAAGCATCCGCAGAAGTGGGTCGACTTCATGATGCGTTTTGAGCTGGGCCTGGAACAGCCGGACCCAAAGCGCGCCTTCATCAGCGCTTTCACGATCGCGTTCGCGTATATTGCCGGCGGCTTGATCCCGCTGGCGCCATACATCGTGGCCGTTTACCTCAAACCCATGGCAGTCGGGACAGCGTTGTTATTCTCGGTCGCGTCGACTCTGCTGGCGCTATTGGTGTTTGGCTTTATCAAAGGACGATACACCGGCACGCGCCCGCTGCGCAGCGCTTTGCAAACTGCTTTGATTGGCAGCTTGGCCGCGGGGGCAGCGTTCCTGATCGCGCGCGCGATTTCGTAAGAATCGGAAATGGGAGCAGGATTGTGTGGTTTGCGATCCTTCCGGCTGCTATAAAAACCCGGTAAGGCAGACTCTTAACGTGATCTCTTCTTGTTGGTTACGGCTCTGAGGGACGAAATAAATTTCTCCGAGGGCCGTTTGCCTCGGTTAAGAAATCCAGGTGCGTATCTTCCGGCTTCGTTCAGACGCCGGGCAATCTCCATCTTCTCCTCGATGGGAAGGCGAGCCAGTTTTTTGCGAGCCTCTGCTTTTTGGGCGAATACTTCAGCAAGTCCTGTATTCTTCTTCATAACCCAAGCCCCTTCTGTATGCGTTTTAGCTTCTTACGCTTGTCGTCAATATTGTAACGGGACAAGATAACATCCAATTTTTCAGGATCAAAGGCTCCCGCCTCGATAAAACGGGAAACACGAGCATCGTCCTTTGCTCTTCCCACCTTCAGCATTATAGCAATTAGATGCTCAGGACTCATTACGCGTACTGGAACACCTAGATAGGGCAGCGTATTAGCTTCGGCAACGGCTTCGGTGAATAGCTCGTCGGACGTCGGAAGAGGAAAAAATTGAACCCTGAATCCCTCGATCATGAAGCCATCTTCATTCGTTAAGTACGTGTTTCGTTGCTTCAAATAGTCAACAATTGGCCGAAGAGGATCAAGGCTTGCCCCGTCAACCCCTTTGACTACGCAAAAAATATCAATATCAAAGGTGGTATCGGGTTCTATGTAGAACATTACCGCTACCGCGCCTCCGAGCGCATAGCTTTCTATCACGCCATCTTCGACCATCTGATTGATAGCCGCAAAGGTTTTATCGAGCGTGGAGGGCTTGTTGTAGTTTATGAAAACGTTTTGCATTTGAAACCTCAGAAAGTATTGCGAACTCGCGTCAGGATAGGAACGAACATTGGGTTACTCATTACACTTGGGCGAATCACCTTGTTGCGCATTCTCAAAGTCTTTTCCACGCGCACCGATTGTGCCATAGTCTTAGCAGTGAAGCGTAACATTAGAACCCTGCTCGCCAACCCCAAGGTCAGGGCGGCTTTGGAATAGTTAAGATGACAACGAAATGAAACTTCACGTCGGCACCAGCGGCTACAGCTATAAAGAATGGAAGGGCAACTTCTATCCCGAAGACTTGCCCGCGAAAGAGATGCTCTCCTATTACTCGCGGCGCCTGCCGGCGGTGGAAATCAACAACACCTTCTATCGCCTGCCGCAACCGAGCATGATCGAAAACTGGAAAGAGCAGGTGCCAAAGCGATTTCGTTTCTCCATTAAAGCCAGTCAACGCATCACCCACATCAAGCGCATCAACAACGTAGCGGATGAAACAAAGTATCTGCTGGAGACTGCCGCGTTGTTGGAAGAGCGTTTGGGCGTCGTGCTATTTCAGCTGCCACCGAATATGAAGAAAGATACTGATCGGCTTAAAGCGTTTCTCGATCTGCTATCAGGAGACACGCGCACGGCTTTTGAGTTCCGTCACGAGACCTGGTTCGACGATGAGGTGTTCGGCTTGCTGACTGCGAAGAACTGCGCGCTGGTAGTTTCCGACACGGATGAAAAGCCGCTCACTGAAATCATCAGTACGGCCAAGTGGGGATACCTGCGTCTGCGGCGCACCGCTTACGACGAAAATGATCTGGTGGAATGGAAGAAGCGAGTGACGGCCCAGAAATGGAAAGACGCCTTCATCTTTTTCAAGCATGAAGACGAAGGCGTCGGGCCAAGGCTGGCTGCCCGATTCCTGGAACTAAACAAAACGACATAGGTGCCACGAAAAGGCACAAAAAGCACAAAAGGGAAACCTTCTAACGGGTTTTCCCTGATGGTCTTTTGTGCTTCTTTGTGGCTTAGCCTATGCCTACTTGATCTTAATACCCGCCGAAGCGCGAATGTTGTCCTGTCGCTTGCCGTTAAAGAAAGTCGGCAAGTAATCAACCTGAACGACGCGGACGTCGAGGTGCTCGCCGGCGTGAACGTCGAGTCCGCCGCCGAAGGCCATCGCAAATGCGGTGTCGCTCCTGGTCTTATCGTCAAACGATGCGCGGACATGCGAGATACCGAACAGCGCGTGCGCGAACGGGGTCACGCCCGCCGTGCGCCAGTTGTAGCGCGGACCCGCCAGCAAGTCGTAACGCTGCACGTTGGCGCGGTACGTTTTGCCTGACCTGTTGTCAAAGTAGCCCTCGTTGTTTTTGTAGGTGCCGCTAAAACTGGTCACGATGCCGATGTTACGGGTCACGTTCTGATTGAACTCGGCCTCGAAGCCGTTGTAGCCAGTTCGCTGAGACGCGAAGTCAACCGTGGCCCCATTGATCCTGGCGCGGCCATTCCTATCGAAACTGTCGGCGTTATTGTTGGCCCGCTCGTGAGCATAGCCGACGTAGAATTCGTAAAACGAGTAGTCCCTGCCCTGGGCGAGCGCCGCGGGCGCGCAAATCAGAGCAATTAGGAGCAAGAGAAAGATTCTGGTCATTTAGAGGACGCCTCCTTGTCCTTACACTATTCTGGAAAAACTGAGATTTACGGGTACATTAATACAACCAATCCCCAAAAATTCCCAGAGTTTTGGTGCGATTACGCCTTTTTATTTTTGAGAAGGGTCGGTATTAGCCAGTAGATTCTTCGGAAATAGTGCAGAAGCCCGCGCGTCAGCAAGGGCTATGATCGAGCCGGCCAGTTTCGTAGTAAGACTATGCCCTCGCCGAGTTTTCGCGGCAAAGCCACGAATGAAGGACTCCACTGAAGCCTTGTGAAGATAAAGGAATTTATGAAGCGTTTCGTCAAACGGGTTCTATTTGGTGGTTTGTTGTTTCTCTGCGCATTTGCTCTGGCCGCAGCGCAGACGTCAGGCGACGCCGTCAAAGAGTCGCAGAGACTGACCCGCGTCGCCCAGGTCGCCGAGCAGCAAGGCCGTTACGACGACGCAGTCAAGGCCTACCAGACTATCGCGGTGATCGCTAAGAGTTCGCCGCGGCTGGCCGCAACTGCGCTCCTGAATGCCGGCAACATCTACATGAGCTTGGGCAAGTTCGAACCAGCCGCCGCCTCTTTTCGTGATTCACTGGCGCTGGACGCGAATTCCGCGGTCGCCCAAAATAACCTGGGCGAAGCACTCGGTGAGTTGAAGCAATATCCGCGCGCCCTCGAGGCTTTTCAGCGGGCGGTAGGTTTGGACGGCGGGTTCGTGAAAGCTCGATACAACATGGGCGTGACCTATGATCGCCTGGGCCAAATGAAATATGCCGAGTTTGTGTATCGCATTCTGATTCGCGATCATCCCGACTTTCCATTGGCCTATGACGCTATGGCCGTGACGCTTTCGAAGTCAGGCCGTGGTCGCGAAGCGATCACGCTGCATCAGAAGGCGATCAGCCTCAACCCGAGAGACCCTTCCTTCTATTACAATTTTGCGATTAGTTATTTGGTGCTGGGCGAGTTGAAGAACGCGCAGGAGCAACAACAGAAACTCCGCGCGCTGGATCCGGCGATGGCCGAGCATCTCAACGCCGTTATCGCCAAACACCAGCAATAGAAGTGGCACAGACTTCAGTCTGTGGACCCTCGCCGCCAATCACAGACTGAAGTCTGTGCCACTTGGTTCGCTTTTCAAAGCTAACTCAGAAATTTCCCTGGCATGCTTCGTGGCTGCAATCACAATCGAGCTCGATCGTATCGCCGGTACCTTCGCACGATGCGCTGCAGTACTTACCATCTGCGGGTTGCGGGCATGAACAACACGGGTTCTTGCAGATTTTTTCTTCAGCCATAACGTCCTCCCGGGCTCTCTTCGGCAAAAAATGGATTGAATAACGGAGCCCAGAGCTTAACACAATCAAGGGCAACTGGGTAAGACGGATCGGTTTGTGTGTGGCCAGCAGTTTTCTTTCCGCCACGATTATCAACCGCAGATCGCTGAGGAACAACCTTGCCTTCAATCAACAACCCTCATTCGGCAGTGGCCCGTGAATGGCAGGATGCGCGTGCCACGATTTAGAAAGGCCCGGCCGCGGGCTTGGCCTTTCGAGTCTTCAGAATCTGATCGATCGATGTTTGGAGACCGGCTTTCAAACTGCTGTCAATTCTGAGGGCAGTATCAAATTCCTGTTTGGCCGAGACGTCCTGACCCTGCAATAACATGATCATCCCGCGGTTCGCGTAAGCCCTGGCATTCTGAGGATCAAGAGCGATGGTTTTGGTGAAGTCCGCCAGGGCTCCGTCCATGTCGCCTCTGGCGCCGCGCAACAGACCACGCTCGTACAACGCGTCAGAATCCTTCGGAGCGATCTCCAACGACTTGGTGAAGTCGACTATCGCTCCTTCAAGATCGCCTTTTGTCTTTCGTGCAAACGCGCGATTGTAAAAGGCCAGAGCACTCCGCGGATTGAGTTCGATTGCCCGGTTATAGTCGGCCACGGCGCCGTCCGCATCGCCCTTGCGCATGCGGGCGAAGCCGCGGCCAACAAAGGCCCGGGCATATTGCGGGCTGAGTTCGATGGCCCTGTTGAAATCATCTATCGCCCGGTCATGCTCGTCTTCGTCATCCAGCGCAATTCCCCGATTGTAATAGGCGTCCGGATATTCGCGGTTCAGTTCGATGGCCTTCGTGTAATCGTCGATTGCCCCGTCGCGATCGCCTTTCTCCTTTCTGGTCACGCCGCGATCGAGATATGCCTCGGCGATCGGATTGAGTTCGATCGCTCTGCTGAAATCGCGTATGGCTCCGTCATAATCGGCCTTGCGTCTCTTGACCAAACCGCGATTGAAATAGGGCGCTGAGTACTGAGGATCCAGTTCGATGGCCCTGCTGAAATTCGCCAACGCACTGTCCAGATCGCCCGCTTCCAAAGCCGCTGAGCCGCGATTGAAGTAGTCAATTGCCAGCCGACGGTTAACCTGTGCGAGCGCAACGGCGACGTTTAGCAAGACGAACAAGAACAGGAATGGAAGCAGGAAACGGCGTATCATTTCGGTTACGACGCACTCAACGCCGCGGAGATAAGCCCGGCCACCCGCGCGTTGTTTTCCAGCAGGGCGATGTTCGCGCCGAGCGTGGCGCCTTCGCTCAACTGCGCCATGCGCGAGAGCAGGAATGGCGTCAGGTCTCGTCCGGTGATGTTCGACTGCCCCGCGTCTCGCAGAGATTGATCGAGAATCCGATTCAGTGTGTCCCGTGGAATCTCGCTTTCAAACGGGACCGGAACAGTAACAAGCAAGGCGCCGGCAACGCCCAGTTCGCGTTGGGTTCTGAAAAGTTTGACGACTTCCGCGGGAATGTCACATCGTACATCGATCGGCAAACCGCTCTGGCGCGAATAGAAGGCCGGCATCTCGTCACAGCCATACCCGACAACGGTGATGCCGTAAGTTTCCAGCCATTCGCGCGTTGACGGCAAATCGAGAACCATTTTGGCCCCTGAGCAAACTACGATCATCGATGTGCGCGCGAGCTCCGGCAAATCGGCGGACACGTCAGGCAGGGTGCCGCGATGAACGCCACCGATGCCGCCGGTGGCGAAGACATTGATCCCGGCGCGATGCGCAATCCACATGGTCGAAGCAACCGTCGTGGCGCCGTCCCACTCGCGTGCCACCGCGATAGAGAGATCTCGCGTGCTGAGTTTCTTAATGTCCGCGGAGGTCGCGAGGTGCTCCAGTTGGCCCGAGTCTAATCCGACACAAAGTTTTCCCCTCAGCACCGCAATCGTCGCCGGAGTGGCGCCTTGCTCGCGAACAATTTGCTCCAGACGCCGCGCGGTTTCCAAATTCTGCGGTCGCGGCAATCCGTGCGCGATGACGGTTGATTCGAGCGCCACGACAGGTTTGTTGGCCGCGAGTGCTGATGTGGTTTCCGGACTGACTTGAAAAAATCTATTTGTAGTCATTTCTGACTCAATGAGCGCCGGAGGCGCGGCAGATTGTAGCCCCGGGCGTAAGCCCGGGGTAGGGTTATCATAAAAGAATCCGAGCCCCGTAGGGGCGGAACAATAATTCGTAAAACATTATGGCGCCCGCTGCGCGGGCTTTTGATATCAGGGGACGGCATACCCGGGGCTTACGCCCGGGGCTACTGATATGCCGCCATCTTCGATGGCTCGTCGTGCTGTCTCTATTAAGGTTACTCTAATGTCGGTCTTCAAACCGGACGCACATTTTCGGGAGCGTTCATTCTACTCAGCGAAAAAACTGTGCCGCCGTCCACGCGCTTCTTCCACTCAACTTCACCATCGATCATGCTGGCGCGCGCGCGAATGTTGGCGACGCCGCGGCCGGGTTTTTTCTTTGTGCTGCTGCCGTCAAAGCCACCGCCGTCATCTTCAATCTGCAAATCAAACTGGCCATCACCGGAAACGCTCACGCTCATCTTAACGCGCTTTGCGTTGGCGTGGCGGCAGATATTGCTCAAGGCCTCCTGGGCCATGCGATAGATTTGGATTTGCACGCTTGAAGGCAGGTTAAGTTTTTCATCCAATCCGTCTTCGCAAACAAACTCGTAGACGAACTTGCAGTCGGGTGGGGCGTGTTCGACTGCGTGCGCCAGAGCGAACTGCAAAGCCGCCGACAGCCCGACATTTTCCAGCGCCGACGGGCTCAGGTCTTCGCAGATGCGCCGCACTTCCTGCGAAATCGATTCAATCTCCGAGCGCAACGTGCCCGGCGCCGAGGGCGCGCGATTGGGGCGTACAACTTGCCCAGCCGCCGGAAGTTGGTCCACCAGCAGCGCGAGATTTCTCAGATCCGCGAGCGTCTGGTCGTGCAAATCGCGTGCGATCCGCCGGCGTTCAGTCTCGGTTTCATTCGCCAGTTGCAGACGCGCATCGGCCAACTCGCGATTCGCCGAAGCCAGCGCGGCACTGGTCCGATGAATCCGCCGGTTCTGAAAATAACCCCAGCCCAGAGCGATCAAAGCAAACACCAACAGCACGCCCAGCGCGGTCGAAGTCCACGGGAAAGGCGCCCGCGCCACGGTGAACTCAAATGAGAGCGGCGTGGCCGGCGTCAGGTCTTTGGTGAACGCGCGCGCCGTCACCTTATAAGTGCCGGCCTTGAGTTTCTCCATCGCGAACTGAGAATCGTGCGACAATTTTTCTCTGATAACTTTTCCTGAACTGTCAGACAAGGTAAATGCATATTGAAACTGCTCGGGGAAAGTACGACTACTGATCGCGGTGACATCCAGCAGCAGACTGTTCTGCGGGTAATCCAGTTTCAAACCGGAACGCAATTCAGACTGGTCGTGGATGCGCTGGCTAATGATGCGCGCCGGCAGCACTGTCGGGGCGACGTGCCCCGGTTCGTACCGCACCAGGCCGCGGTTTGTGCCGGCGATCACGGTCTCGCTGCCGTCCGCATTCCGTTCCGACATCACTGCAAACACGCTCTGCGAAGGCAGCCCTTGTTCGACGTCCAGGCGCGAGACGATGGCTCCGAACTGATCGTCGGTCGCCACTCTCACTAAGCCGTTGCCTTTCGTGGCGCACCAGACCTGCTTGCGTGAATTGTCCGCGGCGACCGCCACCGCGCGCGCATTAACGCCGGGCACGATCTCTTTCAACTGACCTGCCTGGTATAAGTAGAGTCCTTTGTCGGTCGCCAGCCAGTTGGCGGCGCCGTCGTTCACAATCGACCAGACACCGCTGCCTTTTATTTGGTCGAGTGAGCTATCAGAGCTGATCTGCTTGCCGTCGAAAACAAATGCTCCGTTGCTGGCGGTCCCGATTACGACTCCACCGTTTGTGTCCGCGCCCAGGCTGACGACTTCGCGCCAGTGTTCATCCGCGCTCGCCTCCGGCCACACCAACGTACGCCGGCTGCCATCCAGTTTCTCAACGCCGTAGCCGAACGTGGCGACATACGTCGAGCCGCCGGTGCTGGCGATGGCGCGCACACTGTCGCTCGATCTGTCTTCCGCGCCCAAGCGCGAAAAACTCAGTCCGTTTGCCGGGGCGGCAAAGAGGCCACCGCCTGACGCGACCAGCACGCGGCCGTTCTTGTCTTCATTAATAGCGAAAATGATCCGACGGCCGAGTTCAGGGACGGCGCGCCAGTGTTTGGTCTCGGGGTCGAAGGTGAAGAGACCGGAATTTGTTCCCGCGAGCAGACGCCCGTGCGAGGTGCGCCACAGCGCGCGCACATAATTCGTGTTCGGGTCGTCAGTGATATTTTCAGCGCGCATCGCCTGCGGGTCATAGCGGCAGACACCTTTGTCGGTGGCGAACCAGACGACTTCCTCAGGATCGACGAAGACGCCAAAGATGTGATCCGAACGCAGCGCGCCGCCGGTGCCCTCAAACGTTAGATGCTCGGTCGATTTCCCTCCGGCAATATGAAAAGCGCCGCGTCCGTCGGTCGCAACCCAAATATCGTCTCGCGAACCGCGCGTGATCGCAGTCACTGTCCCTGTGGCCGCGTTTGCCTTCGACGGCTTAAGCGGATCGTCATTGTCAAAGAGCCCGCCCTCGTCAGCGCGCGCGCGTGCCCCGGTCCAAAGACGTCCACGCGCATCTACTTCCAGCGCGTTGATGAAATAATTGCGCGGCTTGCTCGTGACGTCGCGGGCTTCGCCGTTGTCAATCAGCATTAGGCCGCGGCTTTGGGTGCCGGCATAGAGTTTCCCGCCCACCGTCGCGAGACTGCTGATCTTCAAGGGCTCGGGATGGTCCTTGTCCATGCTTTGCAGCGGTTGATCCGGAATCGTTCTGACTGAGAAAGCAGGAGCTTGATAGCCTTCACTTGATCGGTTCGACGCAGGTTGCTTTACCTGGCAGTCAAATATCTGACCGGACTCGCTCGCCATGATCGCGCGGCCGGCCTGGGGAGTGATGATGGTCGTGATCACTTTACCGGCGGTCTCTTTGATGGTTTCGAACCTGGCATTAGCCAGACGCGCAGCGCCGTTGTCGGTCCCAATCCACAGCGCTCCGGATTCGTCGGTCTTCAGCGCCAGCACTCGGCCCGGCGGCAAGCCCTCGCCGTTGATCGCATTCGTGCGCCGCCCGTCATAGCGCGCCAGCCCGCCGTCAGTTGCAAACCAGGTCACGCCAAATTCCGTCTGCGCGATCGCATGCGTGCGGTCCGAAGGCAGCCCATGAAACGAAGTCACCGCACCCCACTGATGCAGATTCGGCGGCGGCGTCGGCGAAGGTGATGGCGAAGGGACAGGTGATGGCGAAGGAGATGGTTGAACAGGAGGCGCCACGGGTTGGTTCTGCGAGAAAGCTCGGGGCAGTAGCCCGACCGTGAGGGAGGGCGTCAATTCAGAAGGCAGTAAGCAGTAAGCAGTAAGCAGCAACCAGACAGTTAGCAGTGAGCGGCGAGCAGTAAGCAGAAAGAATAAAGCGTCCCGCAGGGACGCACTGAAAATAGCCCAGCGATTCATCGCTGGGATTTGCAGCCGAGATTTGTTTGGAGTCCCGCAGGGACGGCTGAAAAACATCATCACGCACAAAGCTATGAAATAAGAGATAACTCACCTGCTCTTCGCAACTGGTGGCGTGATCTCCTTCACATAGATCGCCTGCTTTGATTTGGTCACAGCGAGAATCCGTTTGCCGTTCACAACCAACTCGGCGTCGGGAGGAAAATCTAGATGCCAAAGAATCTTCGTCTCTCGCCAACAGGTAATTGCATCCTTCATCGGTTCGACGTTGTAACTGCGGAATTTCTCTCGGTACATCACGTTGTTATCGGTGACCAGACACATATCGTCGCCGTACTCTTGAGCGAAACCGTATGCGGCGCTGCCATTTCTTGAATCACTAAGCTCAACTTTGCCTGTCGTGGCGTTAAGAATGAACATGATGCCATCGCCTGCGGTTCCGTAGATTAGATTTGTTGATTCCACGTAGGCGTAATCAAATACCGTTTGCGGTGTTGGCTGCCTCCAAATAACATGCTGACTCTGATCGAGCCGGTAAAGCGAATCACCGAGATTAATAAGCAATCCGCCACTTCGCAGCGGAGTGATCTTCGCGGCGTCTACCGCCCACGGGACGTCCCCATGCATTACGCAAGTGTCATAGTCCAACCTTATCCGTTCGCCGTTGAACTTCGTGACGCACTTGTCCTTGATGAGCCGCGGAAAGTCATCGACCGGCGGGCAAGGTGTTGGTGTGGATGTTGTCCTGCCGTTCGCCGAGGGGTCCTGATTTGTTGATTGAATCCTTTCCGCTTGACCGGATGAACTTACGGTAAATCCCGCGACGAACGCCACCATCGACAACGCAATCACAAACAGACTTTGCTTCATCTCATGGGCCTCCGCACCGCGACTTCAAATCACTTCCGCGTCTTTCCCGCCTCCTTCTTCTGCTCTTCCAAGAACTTCTTCTGATCCCGCTCAAGCCAGCCTTCCAACTCGACCGCCGCTTTTTCCAATTCATCGTTGTTCAGCAAGCCGCGCCGCAGTGCTTCAAAGAACGCACGCGTGCGCACGTTGTAAGCCAGCTTCTCGTAAGCTTCGTTTGGCGTTCCTTCGGGCAGCGAGATGAAAAGTTTTTCGTAGAGCGTAGCGAGGCGGCTCTCGACGCCGCGCAGCGACAAACTGCATTTGCGCGCGATGGCCCAGTTCGAAAGCCCGAGCGCGAGATAGTAAAGCGCTTCCGCTTCGAACTCAGTCAGCAGCGGCCGTTTGAATGAATCCTTGAACGCCGGATCGATCATGTCGGCGCCGTCTTCCAAAACGGCCGCGACAAAACGGAGGAAGCGCGATTCAGGATTGTTCTTGTGAATAAAGCCGTAGGCCGGCGGCGGATCGACGGACTTCACGATCTTGCGAATCTCGTTGATGTAAATCTCGTGCGGAAACTGGGTCCAGAAAATAATCCGCGCAGTCGGGAATTCGCGCCAGATGGCCCGCGCGGCCTTCACACCGGAAAGCTTCGGCATCTGTATGTCGAGGATGCAAACTTCGGGTCTGTTCTTGAGCGCCAGTGCCACCGTCTCCTCACCATCGCCGGCTTCCAGCACCGGCTGGTGCGAGGGGAAGTCGCGCTCGAGTATTTCGCGCAGGTAGGCGCGCTGGGCCACGTTGTCTTCGGCGATTAGAATGGACATGGACATGATTCTACCTTTGCAATCGATGAATCCGAAAGAAAGGCGTCTTTTGTTTCAAGCGGATCAACTTCTTCCCTTGAAACGAACGATGACGCGGTAAGGGCGCAAAACCCTTTTCAAATCGGAGTACGGAACGATTAGCTCCGCCTGCCCGAAGGCATGCGCTGCAATCTGATAATCCTCGAAAGAAATTAAGATCCCCTCGGGCACAAGATTCCAGTTCTTGAAGTTGTGCGCCCTGGGTGTTGTTCCACTCTTCACCCAGTCATCCGTTGCGTATTGCAGATCATAATTCTCCTTCAACTGGTCGCGACAGAGTCGGGAGAATGTTTTGAGATACGCCGGGTAAAATACATCAGCTGCCCGCAGATCACGCCCTTCCTTGAGGTCGTAGTTGAGTGTTTCGTAATAGTCGATGGGATGCATCTGGCCTAACGCCATTACAGTGTGGGTCAGACGCAAACTTATGAGGCGGTCATCGGAGTAATAGACCTGATAATCGATTTCCAGGCTTTCATCAATCCCTACTTTTGGTAAGTGCTTTCGTTTGTCATGAATCTCGGCGGACCTTTCGAGGCCCTTGAACTGAGCGACATAGCCGGTGGCCTTCTCTTTGATCCAGTGATTGAATCGTCGCGTTGCCGACGTGCGCGCGCTTTCGATTTGAGGATAGTCGACCGAAATCTCGTATCCACGATTTCCTTCATGCTTCGTCTTAATCGACTTCCTCTTAAACTTGAATTTACTTGACCAGGTTTTATCGACCCGTTCAGCCTGGAGAGGCTTCCCTGATCCTGGAGTAGCAGAGGGTGAAGCAGCCGGCGATGCGGTAGACAGGTCTTGATTGCGAGGACCAATTGATTGATTAGCGCGGCGGGAACAACAGCATAAGGCAATCGCTCCGCCGAAGAGTACCACTGAAAAGAGTCGGCGCAACTTCATGTGCCGACTTTGGTCGTTTTGTCATAACTCATCAACGTGGCTTGCCACAACTTCCTTTCCGGCAGGCGCGGCACCTTCCTGATGGTCTCAACGTGTCCGGCGACTCGCCGCTGCGACCATACTCCTCGACATCAGTCGGTCGAGGTAGTTCAAAGGAGGGCTCCGGCTAGTCACACGCAGCGACGGACAATGACTAAAACCGTACGAATGAGATTTCTATTCGCGATTCTGCTCATGGCGACCTTGGCGTCCGGCCTCGCAGGCTCACTGCATCAGCATCCGCTCCTGATTGAGCCCGGACAATTTCATGGAGATGAAATCACCGCCAGGCGCAGGCAGTTCTGGCTCGGGCTCTTCGTCAACGGGCGTAACGCCTTTCTCCGCTATTCAAAAATCCGAGTGCGAACCGTCTTTGATGACATTACCGACTATGGCACCAGAAAGAAGACGGGTAAGAGCGTGAGCATCAACGGGCGGCGCAAGCCGGTGTTTCTGCTACGCGGAGTGATTGGATTGAGCCCCGGACCGGTGACCTCAGTATTCCAACAGACGATGAACTTTGAGCAAACGTTGGCAAAGGTCCCGGTTCGTTTGAAGCTGGGCAAGAGGTCATACGTGCTCAAGGTCATTAGCCCAGACAAGGACCCTACTCCTTGTCGTGATCAAGCGTACCCCAGAAACGCGCGGCTGGTTTTGGTTTCAGGCAAATCGTCGCAGACCCTCTACACCCTGGATGACTGTGGTAACGATCCTTCCTGGTGTTTGCTTTGGGCCGGTGACCTGGACCGAGATGGCAAACTGGATCTGTACGTCAACGTGACTCAACATTACGATATCTCAGAACGAAGACTCTTTCTCTCTTCGCGCGCCAGACGAGGGCGACTCGTAAGGCACGCAGCCGCGTTTGTCACTGGCGGATGTTAACTGGAGCGCGGACATCCTTGTCCGCCTGAGCGCGAAGCGCGAACTGTTTACCTCAATGAAACTGTTGTTGTAGAGCTGAGCGTGCTGCGCCCGCTGGCGGACAGGATGTCCGCGCTCCGATGACGCGCTTTCTGTCTCGCCGTCTTTGTGATAAATCTCTACGACATGAAACCACGACAACTGTTGTTATCGGTGCTGATTTCGCTTCTGGTTTTTTCCTGCTTCACATTCGCGATTCCCATCGGCGCGCAGCGCCCGACCCGGACCGTGCAGGGAAATACGCGGGCCCGGTCAACGCGCGATGAAGCACTGTGGCAGCGGGCGCTGGCGATTCATCGCCGCGCGATCGTTGTCGACACGCACAACGACATCACCACGGCGATGACCAACGACGATTACGATCTGGGCGGCGAACCGCCGTATCCATATCGCACCAGCATCGCGCGGATGAAGCAGGGCGGGCAGACTGCCGAGTTCTTTTCGCTTTACATAAAGCCCTGGTACGTCGCGCATGGCGGCGCGGCCCGGCGCACGCTCGATATGATCGATTCTGTCTATCGCGCAGTTGAGCGGCACCCGAACGATCTCATGTTCGCCACGACTGCTGCCGACATTCGCCATGCTAAGGCTCAGAACAAAATCGCCTGCCTGATGGGCATCGAAGGCGGCCACGCGATCGAGAATTCGCTGCCGACCTTGCGCGAGTTCTACCGGCTCGGCGTGCGTTACATGACGCTGACCTGGAACAATACCAATGACTGGGCGGACGCGGGGCGGGGAGAAAGAAAGCACAACGGCCTCAGCGAATTTGGCAAGGAAGTCGTGCGCGAGATGAATCGCCTGGGCATGCTGGTCGATGTTTCGCACGTTTCGGACAAGACGATGAGCGACGCGCTGGATGTTTCCAAAGCGCCGATAATCGCGTCGCACTCATCAGCGCGCGCGTTGAGCAACGTGCCGCGAAACATTCCTGATGACTTGCTGCGCCGGATTGCGAAGAACGGCGGCGTCGTCCAAATAAACTTCTATAGCCTTTTCATCGATCAGAAAACTGTGGCGCCGCAGAGCGACGATCGCGGCCAGCGCCTGAGAGCGCAGCAAGAGGCGCTCAGCATGAAGTACGCCGACGATCCGGAACGGCTGGCGGAAGAGAGTGACAAGCTGGAAGCGCAATTTCCGCTGCCGCCCCTGCCGTTGTCAAAGCTCATCGATCACATCGATCACATCGTGAAGATTGCGGGTATAGATCACGTCGGGCTTGGTCCTGACTTTGACGGCGCGAATGATTTCCCCGAAGGCGCCCGTGATGTTTCGATGTATCCGAATATCACCTATGAATTGCTGAAGCGAGGTTATAGCGAACAGGACATTCGCAAGGTGCTCGGCGAAAACCTGCTGCGGGTGTTTGGGCAGGCCGAACTGGTGGCGCGCAAGATGAGCCGTTCGATCAGCGGCGGCGGGAGTACACGCAGGATTAGCAGGTAAGCATCCGCAGATTGCACAGATTACACCGAACGGATCCGACCCAAACGTCATCTCGGCACAGATGGCAGTATCAATCCGGTTGAATGAATCGGTGTAATCTGCGTAATCTGTGGATCACGATGAAACCCGCCGGAGTTTACCTGCACATTCCCTTCTGCCGCTCGCGCTGCTCCTACTGCGACTTCGCGACCGGAATGTATGAAGGCGAGCTGGCGGACCGCTATGTCAATTCCCTGATCAGAGAGATTACAAAGTGGGGCGAGGTAGGCAATCCAATTCCGGTTGACACTATTTATTTTGGTGGCGGCACTCCTTCACTGCTCGCGCCGTCACAGATCGAACGGATTCTGACAGCCGTGCATGAGCGCTTTGAAATTGTCGATGGCGCGGAAGTAACACTCGAGATCAATCCTGGAGATGGCGGCGAGAGCGCCGACTCGAAGCTGGAAACGATGCGCGCGTTTCGCCGGCTGGGGGTTAATCGCGCGAGCTTTGGCGCGCAGACCTTTGACGATCTGGAATTGAAACAGCTTGGCCGGACTCACTCAGCTGCCGATATCCCGAGAACCTTTCAGCAACTCCGCGCCGCCGGATTTGCCAACATCAGCTTTGATTTGATCGCCGGCCTGCCGAATCAAACTTTGTCAGGTTGGCAACGAAATCTCGACGAAGCCCTGAAACTACGGCCCGACCATCTATCGCTTTATTTGTTGGACGTTCATGAGGGCACGCCGCTCGCCGATCAAATTCGCAGTGGCATGCGGCCCCGGCCGGATGACGATTTGGCCGGAGAGATGTACCAACTGATGTTGAGTGAAGTTGGCGCAGCCGGTTACGAGCATTACGAGATTTCGAACTTCTGTTTGCCGGGGTTTCAATCGCGGCACAACACTAAGTACTGGAACGCGGCGCCGTATTACGGCTTTGGTTGTTCGGCGCATTCGTACGACGGCGCGCGGCGGCGCTGGGCCAATGAACGTTCTCTCGTGAAATATGTAGAGTTGATAGCGCAGGAAGAATCGCCGGTAGTCGAGCGCACCGCGCTGAGCGAAGCAGACGCCCGCTCAGAATCGATCTTCCTCGGCTTGCGGTTGATGCGCGGTTTGGACCTGGAAGATTACCGCGCGCGTTTTGGTGCGGACTTGCGGGATTCGGATCTCACTCGCTTACTCGACGCTGGATTGATCGAGATCGATGATGGGTTGATGCGTTTGACCAACCGCGGGGCGTTACTGTCGAATGAAGTCTTCGCGGCGCTGGCGTGAAGGGCTCTGCCGCCTGATGTGCGGAAAGGCTTCGCCTTTCCGTGGGCGCTCTCAAAATGAGAGGGCTCTTCAGCGCCGTTAGGCGCGCAATGTTTATAGCCGCGACTTGTTTTGCAATTCTCTTCAGCTCCTTTAGGAGCGGCACCACCTTTCGCTCCTGACGGAGCTTGATTGGATAAATGCGATCTGCAGCTATAAACATTGAGCTCCTAACGGAACTCAAGAGGCTCGTTATCAAGACAGATCACAGACTGAAGTCTGTGCCACTTTAAATCTGATGGATCAGCAATCCATCCCGCAGCTTCGGTTCGAACCAGGTTGATTTGGGCGGCATGATCTCGCCGGCGTCGGACACCTTCAGTAGATCATCGATGGTGGTTGGATAGAGTGAGAACGCCACCGCTGCTTTTCCTTCTTTCACTAGACTTTCCAGTTCTTCAGTCCCGCGGATTCCGCCCACGAAATCAATTCTCTTGTCAGAGCGCACGTCTTTAATCCCAAGGATTGAATCCAGCAGACGATCCTGCAAGATGCTGACATCAAGCGATTCAACTACGCCAGCGGTTGTCTTGGCATGGTCCCGCAGCGCCAGTCCATACCAGCGCCCATCCAGGTACATGCTCCAACGGCCACGTTCGCTCGGCGCCGGTAATGCATCTTCAGTAACTGAAAAACTCTCTCGTACGCTGGCCAGAAACTCTTCCTGCGACAGCCCATTCAAATCGCGCACGATGCGGTTGTAGGGAAGGATCTGTAACTGGCTATCGGGAAACAGCACGCACTGAAAGAAGTTGTATTCTTCGTTGCCGATATAGGCAAAGCCCTGTTCCTTAAGTTCAGCTCGCGCGCGACTGGCGCTGGCCGCGCGGTGATGGCCGTCGGCGATGTAGAGGTAAGGAACGTCTTTGAAAGCTTCGACCAGGGGATCATAGCTGGGCACGCGCCAGAGCGTGTGGCGGATGTCGTCATTGGCGACAAAGTCATACAACGGCGGATTGCCGCTCAGCGCGTTCGCGATCAGCGCATCGATCTGTGGCGTGGCCCGGTAGGTTAAGAAAACCGGCCCGGTCTGCGCGCGCAAAACCAAGATGTGACGGGTGCGATCGTCCTCTTTGTCACGCCGGGTCCGTTCGTGTTTGCGAATGACGTCGCGATCGTATTCATCGACCGAACAGCAGGCCACGACTCCGATCTGTTCGTGGTTGCCCATGATCAGACGATAGAGATAGAGGCTCGGCGTTTCTTCCACTACCAGCGGGCACTTTGTCGTCAGCGTGGCAAAGTTATCGACGGCTCTTGCGTAAACTGCGTCGCTGTAGATGGGCGTGCCTGGGGGCAGATCAATCTCCGGACGCGACACGTGTAAAAAGCTCCAGAGGTTTCCCGAGACGAGCGCGCGAGCTTCTTCGGTATTGACGACATCATAGGGCACCGCGGCGACCTGTGGCGCGCGCTCGGCCTGCGGACGAAGAGCATTGAAAGGTCGAATAGTGGCCACGCGTGCTCCAGAGATATTTTGAACTGTTAAGAGCAGGCTAAGACTAACTGCGCCCGAGATGATTTGCCAAGTAGACGAGCTGACGGAGCGCAGGCATCTGTGCCGGCGCCTTTGAAGGCGGGCAGGATGCCCGCGCACCGCCGACAGGATGTCGGCGCTCCGATGCCCGCACTGGCTGCGGCCAAGCCGCGAGCTTACAATGGTCGCGATGTCGTCAACCAAACCGCGCGCCGTTGAGTTGCAGTCCAGGCTTCGCGCGCTCGACGCCGAATTCGATCGCGAGATGCGCGCGCGCGGATTTGATCCGGCCCAGGCCGAGAATGTAGCGTTGCCTTCCCACCTCGCCGCGCTCTACGCGGAACGCGAGCAGATCAAAGCAGCGCTGGCAGAACTGGAAGGGAAAACCGATGACTGAGATCGAGCGGATTCTTGATCTACTCAAACGTGCATATGAAGGTGACGCGTGGCATGGGCCATCAGTGCGCGAAGCGCTCGCCGGGGTTACCGCGGAGCAAACGCACGCTCGACCACTCGCGAACGCGCACAGCATCTGGGAGCTGGCACAGCACATCGCTGTCTGGGAAGACGTCGCGCGGCGGCGATTGGAAGGCGATCGAGCTCCGATTGATATCTCTTCACCTGAAGACTGGCCGCCCGCGGATGATGTGAGTGAGACAGCGTGGGAGCAGGCGAAGGCTTCACTCGATCGCGGCCACGAAGCTTTGCGCGAAGCGATCACCCGGGTCGATGAATCGCGTTTGGACCAACCGATCTTTGAGGGGATGTCGACTGTTTACGTGACGTTACACGGGGTCATTCAACACGATCTCTATCATGCGGGCCAGATCGCGATGTTGAAGAAGGCGCTGTAGGAGCGCTTTTCGGGGCGCCGACATCCTGTCGGCGGTTCGCGAGCATCCTGCTCGCTGCCTAATGCGCCGGCTCTTGACCGGCAAGGATGCCGGTGCACCGCACGCAGGATGCGTGCGCTTCCTACACCGGCACTCGCCCAAACTCTTCCAGCAGTGGCTTGAGATGCTGAATTACCATCTCGTGAGCGGCGCCATTTGTGGCGACTATGCCGTTACGATTATCTACGCGCACTCCGTTATAGCGCAGCGGCTGGCCAAACAGATCGGTTAAGCGTCCGCCTGCTTCCGCCAGGATCGCTTCCGGCCCGCAAGTGTCCCATTGCTTGGTGCCCGGCGAAAGATGCAGGTAGAGGTCGGCTTGCTGTTCGGCGATGAGGCCAACCTTTACGCCGACCGAACCCCGTCGTGTTTCTGCTTTGAAGCCAAACGCACTGACCACACGTTCCATGCGCGGGCTGCGATGCGAACGACTCGAGGCCAGGACCATTTCGCCGGGACGGGTCAGATTCGAAACCGTCATCCGCGCCGCGCCGTGTTCTCCGGCTTCAATCCACGCGCCTTCATTGCGGGCGGCCCGATAAAGAACATCGCGCACGGGTTGATAAACTACGCCCAGCACGCTCTCGCCGTTGATTGCCAGCCCAATCTGCACGGCAAAATCGCCGTCGCGCTTGATAAAGTTCTTCGTGCCATCCATCGGATCGATCAACCACACACGATTTTTTTCCAAACGATGTTCGCTGTCTACAGACTCTTCGGCAAGTATTCCATCATCGGGAAATTCCCGCTGCAGGCGGCCAACGATTAGCTCATTGGCTTCGCGATCGGCGGCGGTTACTTCTTCGAGTTCGTCGAGGGCGTTTACCTTCTGTTCGACCAGAAACGGACTGTTGTAGTGCTGCAGCAGGACGGCGCCTGCCTGGCGAGCGAGTTCCGTCGCCACCTGGATTTCATGCTGATAATATGATTGTTGTGCTGCGTTCACTCTGAGATTCTCTACACGCTAACACATCGTTCATAGTTGATCGAAGCCGCGCTTGCCGCGCGCACTGCGCGGCGCGTATAGTCATTCGCGCTTACTCTAATCACAAACTAATTCGGAGAAACCCGGAAAAATGCCAATTGACGGCTGGGCGACGCTGGACGGCACGGCGAGCTATCGCGAACGCTTCCGCGAAGTCGCGGCGCCAGATCACTTTCGTAAGCAACAGGATCTTTGGTTCTCATCGATCGGTGTGGGCACCTATCTGGGCGACGCCGACGACGAGACTGACGCTCGCTATGCCGAAGCGGTCGCGCGCGCGGTTGAGCTGGGAGCGAACGTCATCGACACGGCCGCCAACTATCGTTTTCAAAGAAGTGAACGATCGATCGGCGCGGCCTTACGAGAACTGGGCGAGCGAGGATTCGCCCGCGAAGAGATGGTGATTTGCACCAAGGGCGGTTATTTGCCGTTCGACGGCGAGCCGCCGCGCGATGTGCGCCAGTACGTCGAAGAAACTTTCGTCAAGCCAGGGCTAGCGACCTTTGCGGATATTGCCGGCGGCTCACACTGCATGACGCCGCGATATTTGGAGAGCCAGCTGCGCCAGTCGCTCAAGAACATGAACTTGTCATGCGTCGACGTTTACTATGTGCACAATCCTGAGTCGCAACTTTCCGCGGTCCCGGCTGAAGAGTTTTGGAAGCGCCTCAGATCAGCGTTCGAGTTTCTCGAGCAAAGCGCACAGAACGGAGAAATCAAAAATTACGGCGTGGCGACGTGGAATGGATTTCGCGCCGAGCCCGACGCGGACGGCTATCATTCGCTGGAACAGATGGCGGACATCGCCAAAGACATCGCCGGCGACAATCATCACTTTCGCTTTATCCAATTGCCGTTCAATCTGGCCATGCCCGAAGCGCTGTTCTTTCAAAACCAAAAACTCGGCGATGAATACGTTAGCGCGCTGGAGGCTGCGGAGAAGCTTGGGATGACGGCGATCGCCAGCGGCTCGCTGTTCCAGGGCCAGGTCGCGCGCGGCTTGCCGGAAGCGATTCGTGACCCGCTGGGTTCGCTTGCCACGGACGCGCAAACCGGTATTCAATTCGTGCGCTCGGCTCCGGGAATTACGACCGCGCTGGTGGGGATGAGTCAACGGGCGCATGTTGAAGAGAATTTGCAGCTGGTCGGCATTGCCGCGGCTGCGCCTGACGATTTGGTTAGCGTGTTTGACCAGGACTAGGCTCGAGTTGCGTTATGCAGTCAGTACCACCTGCGGTAGCGGGTGGGCCTAAGACTCAACACCGAATCACCGAGGATCAACTTCAGATTTGAAATTTAAGATTTCAATATGCACGTCTTAATCGCAGATAAATTCGAACAATCCGGGCGTGACGGCCTGCAGGCGATAGGTTGTGAAGTTTCATTCCAGCCAGATCTGAAAGACGAGTCCCTGATCACCGCTATAGCAGATCAACAACCTGACGTGCTGATTGTGCGCAGCACCAAAGTCACGGAAGCGATGCTGGCCGCCGGCCCCCTGAAGTTAATCGTGCGCGCGGGCGCCGGCTATAACACGATCGACGTAGCCGCGGCTTCGCGCCGCGGGATTTATGTTTCCAACTGTCCGGGTAAAAACTCGATCGCGGTCGCCGAGTTGGCGTTCGCTCTGATGCTGGCGTTGGATCGCCGCATAGCCGATGCAGTGATTGCCCTGCGCGCGGGAGAGTGGAATAAGAAAGAGTTTTCCAAAGCGCGCGGCTTGTTTGACCGCACGTTGGGTTTAGTAGGTTTGGGCAAGATTGGACAGGAGATGATTCCCCGCGCGCGCGCCTTCGGTATGCCGGTCATCGCCTGGAGCCGCAGTCTGACGCCCGAACGCGCCGCCGAGTTGGGCGTCGAAAGAATGGAAACGCCGCTCGATGTGGCCCGCGGCGCCGACATTGTGAGCGTGCACGTGGCGCTCAAACCTGACACGCGAATGTTGATTGGCCCGGACTTCTTCAAAGCGATGAATGATAGCGCCTACTTCATCAACACTTCACGCGGCGAGACTGTCGATCAAGCGGCGCTGGTCGAAGCAATTCATGCGAAAGGTATTCGCGCGGGCCTCGACGTATTCGCGAGCGAACCGGCTTCGGCGGTAGCCGAGTTCACCGATCCGATTGCGAAAGAACCGGGTGTTTACGGCACGCATCACATCGGCGCTTCGACAGATCAGGCGCAGGAAGCCATCGCAACGGAAACCGTGCGCATCGTGCAATCGTTCAAAGAAACCGGCCAGGTGCCGAACGTCGTCAACCTAGCGCAACGAACGCCGGCGACGCATCGCCTGGTTGTTCGTCATCGCGATCGGCCCGGCGTGCTGGCGCAGGTGCTCGAGGCGATCAAAGCTGAACACATCAACGTTCAGGAAATGGAGAACATCGTCTTCGAAGGCGCCGAAGCTGCCGTCGCGCGAATTAATCTGGACAAAGCGCCAACTCCGGGGACGCTGGATCGTTTGCGCGCCGGGAATGACGACATCATTGAGTTAAATGTTTTGGAGATTAGTTAGGGAAATCACCCGGAGGATCCGACTCTGAGTCCCGCAGGGACGAACGAAAATAGCCCGGCGATTTATCGCTGGGCACGATTCGAAAGAAAGTAACAAGTCCCGTCAGGGACGAAAGGAGATCTCCCATGCACTCTTTTGTTAGTTGCCTGATGCATTGCGTCTTCAGCACAAAGGAGAGGCGAAGATTAATCAATCCAGAGTTACAACAGCGCCTTTACCCCTATCTCGGCGGCATCGCACGCGAAAACAAGATGAAGGCGCTGGCTATCGGCGGAGTCGAAGATCACGTGCACGCTTTGCTATCAATACCTTCCACGCTTTCAGTCGCCAAGGCGGTGCAGCTTCTCAAGGGTAATTCGTCAAAGTGGATCCATCAGACCTTCTCTAACCAACGTCTCTTTGAGTGGCAAGAAGGGTACGGAGCATTCAGTATTGCCGTGTCGGGCATCGAAGACACAATGAGGTATATTCAATCTCAGGAAGAGCATCATAAGGTTCACTCGTTCAAGGATGAATTGATCGCTTTTCTAGACAAGCACGGAATTCCATACGAACGGTGGATGCTGGATTGATTCTTTCGTCCCTGCGGGACTTGGGGTTCCTTTTTTTAACGCGTTCCCAGCGATAAATCGCTGGGCTATTTTCGGTCGCCCCTGACGGGGCTACTTATAAATGAATACCACTCTCATCACCGGCGCATCTTCAGGCATTGGCGAAGTGTTCGCGCGCAAACTGGCCGCGCGCGGGCACAACCTTTTGCTCGTCGCTCGTTCTGAAGACAAGCTGATCAGTTTGTGTAACGACCTGGGGCGCGCCCAGATCATTCACGCGCAGTACGTCGCGATGGATCTTTCCGAAGCCGATGCGCCCACGCGTCTGTTTGAGGAAACTGAAAAACGCGGGCTGGAAATCGATTTCTTAATCAACAACGCCGGCTTTGGTTCGATGGGTGACTTCACCACGCTGGAGCTAGAGCGCGAGCTGGATATGATCGACTTGAATGTGCGCTCGCTGGTAGAGTTGACGCATCGTTTTCTGGTCCCGATGCGAGAGAGAAAGAGCGGCTCGATCATCAATGTGGCCTCGACTGCCGGTTTTCAACCAGTGCCTTTCATGGCCACGTATGCGGCGACGAAAGCTTTTGTGCTGTCATTTACCGAAGCTTTGGCGGAAGAGAACCGGCCCTTTAGCGTAAAGCTGTTGGCGCTTTGCCCCGGCGTCACCGCAACGAATTTTTTCGAAGCTGCAAAAATACAGAAACCACCTGCGCGCATCGCGCAGACGCCCGAAGCCGTCGTCGACACAGCGCTGCGTAGCCTGGCCCGCGGCAAGGGTTCCGTGATCTCCGGCTGGACTAATTTCATGATGGTCCAGGCCGAGCGTCTGACACCGCGATCAGTGGTAACACGAATAGCCGGCACGATGCTGCGGAAAACAATTGGGGGTAAGGATTGATATGGAGTGTGGCGCCAAGCGGAGCGCGACGCCGCTTTGAATCTTTCTGTTAAGGGGCTCAACCAAAGCGCCGTCGACGCTTCGCTTTGCCGGCGCACTCCAAAGGAAAACAATCATGACGGAACGCATCTTCAACTTCAGCGCCGGCCCGGCGGTGATTCCGGTGCCGGTTTTGGAGGAAGCGCAGAGGGACATGCTCGCGCTTCCCGGTGTCGGCATGTCAGTG
The DNA here is from genome assembly GCA_038210455.1 of Pyrinomonadales bacterium. GTDB lineage: Bacteria > Acidobacteriota > Blastocatellia > Pyrinomonadales > Pyrinomonadaceae > UBA11740. Next base: position 59,569 of record JBBQWP010000015.1, read on the forward strand.
ATGGAAATCAGCCATCGCTCGAAGACTTTCGACGAAGTCATTTCCGGCGCGGACAACGGCTTGCGCGAGTTGCTGGGCGTGCCGAAAGACTATCAGATACTTTTTCTGCAGGGCGGCGCCAGTTTGCAGTTTGCGATGGTGCCGATGAATTTTCTTTCGCTCGATGAGAGCGCCGATTACATCGTCACCGGCAGTTGGGGGAAGAAGGCAGTCAAGGAAGCGCAGAAATTCGGTAATGTGAATCTCGCGGCCAACACAGCCGACGGCGGCTTCACCCGGGTGCCCGCTCAGGACGAACTACAACTCGACCCGTCTGCTGCTTACGTCCACATCACTTCGAACGAAACGATCGAAGGCGTCGAGTTCAAGACCGAACCCGAAGTCGGCGACGTGCCGCTGGTCTGCGACGCTTCATCCGACATTCTTTCGCGGCCAATTCCGGTTGAAAAGTACGGCCTGATCTACGGCGGCGCGCAGAAGAACATGGGCCCGAGCGGCGTGACCCTGGTCATCATCCGCGAAGATCTTTTGCCGCGCGTGCGCGACGGCCTGGCCACGATGCTCGACTATCGCACGCACGCCAAAGACAAATCGCTGCACAATACGCCGAACACCTGGGGTATCTACATCATCAATCTGGTGTGCAAGTGGCTGAAAGAAAAAGGCGGCCTGACCGCGATGCAGCGCGAGAACGAAGCCAAGGCCCAGCTCATTTACGACGCCATCGATGCGACGGACTTTTATCGCGGCCATGCCGATCCGGATTCGCGCTCAATGATGAACGTGACCTTTCGTTTGCCTGCCGAAGATCTGGAGAAGAAATTTGCGAGCGAAGCAACCGCGGCCGGCATGGACGGCTTGAAAGGTCATCGTTCCGTCGGTGGCATTCGCGCTTCGATCTACAACGCGTTTCCGCGCGCGGGCTGTGAGGCGCTGGTTGAGTTTATGAAAGAGTTTGAGAAGAAGAATGGCTGAACTAACCACAGAGGACATAGAGAAGAACAACTGAGCCAGTTTTGCAATTCTCCGCGTTCCTCTGCGAAATCCTCCGTGACCTCTGTGGTAGAAAATATCTTATGCAACGATCAATTTGGAGCGCCATGAAGCAATCGATTCTAGTCTTACTCGCACTAGCTTCAGTCTTACTGCAATCGCAGTCGCCAATCGCGTCGACGCAAACCGCAGATCTCGCTCTCCCGCAGGAAAAACATCTGCGCAACTTGAAGCAATTAACCTTCGGTGGTGAAAACGCGGAAGCTTACTTTTCCGCCGACGGCAAGAAGTTAATCTTTCAATCGACGCGTGACGGTCGTGAATGTGATCAGATTTACACGATGAACATCGACGGTTCGGATGTGCATCTCGTTTCGACGGGCGATGGACGCACGACCTGCTCGTACTACTTTCCAAACGGCAAACGGATTCTTTATTCATCCACGCATCTCGGCGCGAAACAATGTCCGCCCAAGCCGGACTTCTCGAAGGGCTATGTCTGGGCGGTCTATGACACGTTCGATATTTTCACAGCCAACCCGGATGGTTCCGATCTGAAGCAACTAACCAAAGCCCCGGGCTATGACGCCGAGACGACGATCACGCGCGACGGGAAGAAGCTTGTATTCACCTCAAAGCGCGATGGCGATCTGGATATCTATACGATGGATGCCAACGGCAGGAACGTGAAGCGGCTGACGAATGAACTGGGTTACGATGGCGGTCCGTTCTGGTCTTATGACGGCAAACAGATTGTCTATCGTGCTTACCACCCGCAGACTGAAAAGGAAAAGGCGGATTACATTGCGCTGCTCAAACAGAACCTGATCCGGCCGACGACGCTGGAAATTATGGTTATGAATGCGGACGGTTCGAATAAGCGGCAAGTAACTCATCTGAATAAGGCGAGCTTTGGGCCGTACTTCTTTCCCGACGGGAAGCGCATTATCTTTGCGTCAAACGTCGCTGGTCCAAAGGGCCGCGATTTCGATCTCTACATGATCAAAACTGACGGCACGGGACTCGAGCGCATCACCTACAACGACACGTTTGACGGCTTTCCAATGTTTTCGCCTGACGGCAAGAAGTTGGTGTTCGCCTCGAACCGTCACGGAAAAGCGCAGGGCGAGACGAATATCTTTATCGCGGATTGGGTTGAGTAAAGCCTATGTCCCGTTTGGTCATATTAGCGATCCTGCTCGCATTATTTTCACCGGCTCTGTTCGTTAAAGGGTCGCGTCTCGTAACTCCCATTCGGAAGTTCGATGAGTTCGGCGACATTAAGTGCGAAGACGAGATGGCCCGGCTGGATAACTTTGCGATTCAACTACAGCAAGAGCCACAGGCGAAAGGCGTCATTATCTTCTTTGGTGGAAAGACATTCAGAGGCAAATTGCCAAAACGAGGCGAAGCGGAAGCTCGTGCGGCCAGATTAAAACCCTATCTTGTGCGAAGGCGCGGAATCCCAGCGGGCCGGATCATCGTCATTAACGGCGGCTATGCTGAGCAATGGCTCGCGGAGCTCTGGGTCGTCCCGCCGGGCGCAAGTATGCCGACGGCAGACTCGACGATTCAGATCAAGAGGGTTCGGTTTCGCAAAGGCAGAGTCAATCCACGCGCCCTCCGCTGCGGAGTTTAGATAAGAGGTATCGAGAGGTGAATATGCGTCGAAAATTCTTTTGCGTCCTAACGTTGCTCGCGCTCGCTTTTGCTGTGGCGTTCGCGCAGCAACCAGGTTCTACAACACCAAGCGTCAATCGGCTGCAACAGATCATCGCTTATCTGGCTTCGGATGCGCTCGAGGGCAGACGCACGGGTACGCCGGGAGCAAATGATGCGGCGCATTACATCGCTGGTGAATTTAGCCTGCTCGGTCTGCGGCCAGGAATGCAGATGTCAGGGGCAGGACGCACGCGCGGTGAAATCCGCGCGCATTACCTGCAACCGTTTCCCTATGTAGCGAGCGTCGAACTCGGCAAAGACAATCTCTTCTTCGTGAACCCGGGCCGCGCGGATGATACGGCGCAGTTCAAAGTTGGCGACGATTGGATGCCGCTGGGCTTTTCTTCGAATGGTTCAATCAAGGCCGCGGAGATGGTGTTTGCGGGTTATGGCATTTCATCCGCCGAACTGAAGTACGACGATTACGCCATCTCGAATGCGAAAGGTCGAGTGGCGATCGTGTTTGAGGGAACGCCCGACGGCGACAATCCGCACGGACAGTTTGCTCAAGCCGGCGAAATCCGCTTCAAGGTTGCCGCGGCGCGCGCGGCTGGCGCTCAGGCCCTTTTGATTATTGCCAGTGAGGAGAAGCTGAAAGAGGATCGGCTGTCACGTCTTTCTTATGACAATACCGGTGAAGCAGGAATTCCGGTGGTGGTTATTTCGAGACAATTGGCTGGCAAGCTTCTCGGTTCGCAGCTGGCAGATTTCGAGAAGACGGCTGATGGCAGAACTGCGACCGCGGCACTAAGACAGCCCGTGCGCGGATTGAAGCTGGACTTTGCGACCAACGTCGTCCGGCGCGAAACACCTTCATTCAACGTTATCGGCATCCTGCCGGGCAGCGATCCAAAACTAAGAGGCGAAGCAATCGTGCTCGGCGCGCATTATGATCATCTGGGTCGCGGCGGCGAGGGCAGCGGCAGTCTCGCGGCGCGCGGAGGCGACATTCATCATGGCGCCGATGACAATGCTTCGGGCGTGGCCGGGTTGATCGAACTGGCGCGGATGCTTTCTTCACAGAAGCTCAAACGCACAGTGGTTTTCATCGCCTTCAGCGGTGAAGAGGAAGGCCTGATTGGTTCGAGCTACTACGTCAATCATCCCATCGTGCCGCTTAAGAACACCGTCGCCATGATCAATATGGACATGATTGGGCGTTTGAAAGGTAAGAATTTGATTATTGGCGGCGTGGGCACGGCGCTGGAATGGCGCTCGACGATAGATCAGTTGAATCCGCCAGTTGGCATGACTGCGAGAATAATGCCGCCGCCGAATCCTGGGACCGATATTTCCGCCGGCGCGCCGACGAACCTCATTCGCGAGTTCGCGCTGACTCTCAACGAGGACGGCTACGGCCCCAGCGATCATTCATCCTTCTACGCGAAACAAGTCCCGGTGCTTTTCTTCTGGACGGGAACTCACAATGACTATCACAAACCTTCGGACACGGCCGAAAAGATCAACTACGAAGGCGAAGCGAGCATTGTCGCTTTCGTCGACCGCATCATTCGCGAGCTTGACCGGACCGACAAGCGGCCAACGTACGCTGTGGCGAAGAGCGATTCGCAAGGCCGCTCGATGGGCTTTCGCGTCTATCTCGGCACGATTCCGAATTACGCCGAATCAAATGATGGTTTGAAGCTGGATGGCGTGCGCGACGATTCGCCCGCATCAAAGGCCGGATTGAAAGCCGGCGACCGGATCGTCAAGATGGCCGGACATGAAGTGAAGAACGTTTACGACTACACCTACGCGCTGGGCGAAATGAAAGCCGGTCAGGAATATGAAGTCGAGGTGGTGCGCGGGAGTGAACGGTTGACGCTCAAGATTACGCCTGCGGCAAGAAGGTAGGGCAAGTTGTTAACTTGCCCTACCTCGAATAGCGGTCAACTCGCGAGCGCAAGCTAACAACTTGCGCTACATCCTTCTTCGCCGTCGCTCTTTTCGCCGCACCGCCGCGGCGAACAAATTATCAATTCTCAAAACTGTGATTTCTTCCCCGGCATAGAGGGCTATCCCGAGGACCGCACTCTCAAAACCGTCGGGGTTGGTCTGGCTTGATGGTTCAATGTCGTCCGCGGCGATGGTGATCGTGTCGCGGCAACTTTGTGCGGCCAGCGCCAGTTGCTCATCTCCCCGCAAAGCGATCACCGCGGGCAAACTTGCCGGCCAGCCGAATGCTTCACCAGTTAAGACGGCGATGGGATCGAGCACCGTCAGCATTCGGCCGCGCATGCAAACTACACCCAGGACTGCCGGCGGTGCGTTGGGCAAAGCCGCGGGCGCTTTGGTTTCGGCGGTGCCATCAACCTGATCGGCAAAGACGGCAAAGACTCTATCGCCCACTACAAATGGAACGAGGTCGTGGAGTTGAGGCTCATCAATAACTGTCGGAGTTTCCTGTTGAGAGGGGGCGTCGCTCATCTGGTTTTGAATTGTACAGCGGCGGGCTGGGAATGCCAGCACGAAAACGCTGAACGGATAGTCTATCGATGTTCTTGCTCTAGCTTTTCTTAGCGTCTTAAGTAGCGGCTTTGCGCCTTCGCGTGAAACTGCCAGTGCGCAATAAGAGATTTCACGCAAAGGCGCTAAGAAAAGACGAAGGGAAGGCGCGAAGAAATAGTTAATTGCCGCGAGCTGTCAGCGGCGCTACGCTAAGTCAAAGGAGCACGCTGTGGTACATTTTCTGTGAACCATAAATCCCGGAGAGCAATCGTGAAAGGGCAACTCCAATGGACGAGTTTGATCGCTATCGTAACGAGATGAACGAGAAACTTTTGGACAGCGGCCATCTCGGCATCAAGAGATTTTTTGCGCTGGATACCCAGGCCTATGAAGACGGCGCGCTAGACAAGCGGACCAAAGAATTGATGGGCCTGGTGGGCTCGGTCGTCCTGCGTTGCGATGACTGCATCACCTATCACGTCAAGCAGTGCGCCGCCAATGGCGTGACGCGCGAACAATTCATGGACGCATTCAACGTAGCGCTCGTCGTTGGCGGATCGATTACGATCCCGCATCTAAGAAGAGCGGTTGATAAGCTCGATCAGATTCTTGATGAAGCGAGCTGAAACGGAATGCAGTTTCACCACAGAGACCCAGAGATCGCACAGAGGTTCAGAGAGAAAAACTCCGTGGTCCTCTGTGCGGCCTCCGTGGCTCTGTGGTTGATACTTATTCTCTTTGCTTCTTTTATCGTTTGGGGGAAATCATCCGCTGAAGCCGCGGCTTTGAATTCACAGGAAGGTTTTGAAATGTCCGTACAGGAACGTGCCCGTGTTCGCGCGCCCGAGCTAAGCGGCGGGCGCGGTTGGCTGAACACCGACAAGCCTTTATCGCTCGCTGCCTTGAAAGGCAAAGTTGTTCTGCTCGACTTTTGGACTTACGGCTGCATCAACTGCATGCACATCATTCCCGATCTGAAGAAGCTCGAGAAGAAATACCCGAACGAGTTGGTAGTCATCGGCGTGCACTCGGCCAAGTTTGAAAACGAAAAAGACACCGAGAACATTCGCCGCATAGTTCTCCGTTACGAAATCGAGCACCCGATCGTAAACGACGCTGACTTTGTCATCTGGAAAAACTACGCGGTTAACGCCTGGCCCACCCGCTACTTGATCGATCCGGCTGGGTACATCATCGGCAAGTTGTCGGGAGAAGGCGGTTACGAAGCGCTTGATAAAGCGATTGCCGACTCGATAGCAGAGTTTCGCCAGCGCGGAGAATTGAACGAAGCGCCGCTTAAGCTGGTGCTGGAACGTGCCAAAATCGGCGACCTGCCGCTGGCCTTTCCCGGCAAGATTCTCGCGGACCAGAAGAGCGACCGACTGTACATCGCCGACTCTGATCACAATCGGATTGTGATTGCGAAACTGGACGGCACGCTGCTCGAAACTATTGGCAACGGAGTGCATGGCGCGCGAGACGGATCATTCGATCAGGCCACGTTCTTTCGGCCGCAGGGCATGGCCCTGTCAGGCGAGACGTTGTATGTCGCCGACACTGAGAACCATCTGGTTCGTCAGGTCGACCTGAAATCAAAAACGGTGAAGACAATCGCCGGCACCGGAGCGCAGTCGCGCCAGTACGGCGCAGCGGGACCAGCACTTAGTATTGCCCTGAACTCTCCCTGGGATTTGCAGTTGGTGGGGCGGACGCTCTACATCGCGATGGCCGGGCCGCATCAGATTTGGAAACTCGATCTTGAGAAGCAGGAAGTCTCGACTTTTGCCGGATCAGGACGCGAAGCCCGACTCGATGGCTCGCCGGACGAGGCGGCGTTCGCACAGCCGTCGGCGTTAGCGACGGACGAAAAGACTTTGTATGTGTCTGACGCTGAGGCAAACATTATTCGCGCAATCAATCTCGGCCCCCACGGCAAGGTGCGCACGCTGGTCGGCGGTAATCTGTTTGATTTCGGCGACGTGGACGGTTTAGGTAACGATGTGCGTCTCCAACATCCGCTGGGTCTGGCGCTTTGGAACAACAAACTGCTGATCGCGGATACTTACAATCACAAAATCAAGTTGTTAGATCCGGCGGCACGCTCAGTAAAGAGTCTCGCCGGCACCGGCAAGCCGGGCCAGTCTGATGGCGCCAAACCTTCATTCTACGAACCAGGAGGTTTGGCTGTGGCGGGCGATAAGCTATATGTCGCAGACACAAACAATCACGCTATTCGGGTTCTCGATTTGAAAACGAACGAAACAAAGACGCTCGCGCTCAAGGGACTGCAACCGCCGTCTTCTAATCAAACAGCAGCAAGCGTCGACATCGCGCCGAACGCGGAAGAGATCAAACTGCCCCGGCAGAAAGTTCGTGCCGGTGAGGCCGCGCTCGTAATCAACGTAGAGTTGCCAGCCGGTTATCACCTGAACCCGACGGCGCCGCAACGTTACAGCGTTTCAGTTGAGGACGGCGCAAAGTCGCTCGTGATCGCAGAGCAGGATGCTTCACGATCGACCAGGGGTTCGCAACTCCCAATTCGCGTTCCGGTGAAAGCGACGTTGGCCGGAATGGCTGAGTTGCGCGCATCGTTCACGTTTGTTTATTGCCGCGAAGACAACACGGGCACTTGTCGAATCAAAACGCTGGTGTGGAACGCTCAGGTGGAAATCGTCAATGATCCTGGCGCGGCCAATGAAATCAGGTTTTCCGCCAAAGTAAGCGGAGATTGAAGCATCGCTCGAAGTTTTTCTCCCTCTCCCTTTGGGAGAGGGCCGGGGAGAGGGTGCGAAGCTTAGCGAGAAGCGTTTCTTGATCATTCGTTGTGTGTAGCGAGGGACAATATGAGATAGAAGGAGGTTCGCGGTCAGGCCCTCACCCCAACCCTCTCCCAAAAGGGAGAGGGCGTCAAACCAGAATGGAGCTGGGTTGTACCGCTCAACTTGCTCTGGCCTCGCGCAAGCCTTAATATCGTGCCTCCCCTAAAACAAACTAGAACATTAAGGAGTCACATCGTGGCTAGTAAACCATTTCTGACTGACATTAAGACGCTGCGCAAGCGAGCTCGTCAACACATCGAGCAAGGTGCGGTAACCGAAGGCTACAAGGCTGATCGCAAGACGGTGATCAAAGTCCTGAACGAATCGTTGGCGACTGAAATTGTGTGCGTGCTGCGCTATCGCCGCCACCACTTCATGGCATCCGGAATTCATGCTGAAGGAGTCGCGGCCGAATTTCTGCAACATGCCAACGAAGAACAGGGACACGCCGATCTAATTGCGCAACGCATAGTCCAACTGGGCGGCGCACCGAATTTCAATCCGGAAGGTTTGCTGTCGCGTAGTCATGCCGAATACGTCGAGGGGGAAACGCTGCTCGACATGATCAAGGAAGATCTCGTGGCCGAGCGCATCGCCATCGATAGTTATCGCGAGATAATCCAATACCTCGGCAATGACGACCCGACCACGCGCCGCATGATGGAAGGAATTTTGGCCATGGAAGAAGAGCATGCCGACGATCTCGTGAATCTGCTGGACGGCCTCGGTAAATAATTTTTGCGCGGAGCGCCTCGAGTTTCCCGCCCCGATGTTTAGAGTCGCGACTTGTCGCGACTGGTTTGGCGGGACAAGTCCCGCCTCTAAACAGCATTGCTTGCGACATTCCTTCAACCAATCTTGCCTGACAATCAAACGAGATATGCCGGCCGTCCCAGCGTCTGTCGCAGTTGCGGCGCGCTGATTGGCGCGGGTGAAACCATTTGCCAGGTTTGCGACGCGCCGCTCGTCGCCGCTACTCCGCCTTCTTTGCCTTTGCATGAACGCTACGCGCTGAGCTATGCGCGCGCAGTGCTCTCTCGCCCGTACATCTTCACCATAGTCTTTCTGGTCGCAAATCTTTTTGTCTTCATGCTGATGTGGGAAGTTGCCGGGATGAAAACCTCGATCATTTGGAGTGCGTTTCCCGAAGACGTTCTGTTGGCGTTTGGCGCCAAGACGAACTACCTGATTCATTTCGAGCATCAGTACTGGCGGTTTGTTACGCCGGCTTTCATTCACGTCAATCTGATCCATCTCCTGGTAAACATGTATGCGCTCTGGATCGTTGGCCCCTGGGTTGAGAAGCTTTATGGCTCGGCAAAGTTTGTTGTCTTCTGGGTGGCGACGGGATTTGCCGGTGTCTTAGCCAGTTACCTGACGGTGATTCCGGGATCACACCCGGGATTGATCGGAAGTTTTCTGATTAAGCCCGGCGACGCACCCTCGGCGGGCGCATCGGGCGCTGTGTTCGGACTGATCGGCGTGCTGTTTGTCTTCGGCTTGAAGTATCGACATGAGTTGCCTGACGGTTTCAAGCGCGCGTTTGGCACCGGGATGTTGCCGGTGATTCTGCTCAACATCGGGATTGGATTTGCGGCCAGCGGAGTTATCGACAATGCGGCGCATATGGGTGGATTGCTATCAGGCGCAGCTTTTGCCGCGGTCGTGAGTTACAAGCGTCCCGGCGCGCCGTCGGGCGTGACGATCGCCTGGCGCGTGCTGCAAATCGCCGCACTGGCGTTGGTGGCGATTAGTTTCTTTATGGTGGCCCGAAAGTTTGATATTACGTTGTAGGCGTTATCCACAGATTACGCGGAGATGAGGTCAGTACCGGGAGCGATAGCGACCGGGTCTCAAACCTCCACACGAGGCCGCGAGGACGGAAACCCGGTCGCTATCGCTCCCGGTACCGACCTCATCTCCGTGTAAGCCTGCGTAATCTGTGGATCAAATTAATTAGAGGAGACTGAAGATGGAAATCAGGAAAGTTGGAGTGCTCGGTTGCGGTTTGATGGGCGCAGGCATTGCGCAGACGGCGGCCAGCGCGGGTTTCGAAACGACGGTGCGCGAAGTTTCGGAAGAACTGCTACAGAAAGGTTTCGCCGCGATTGAAAAGTCCCTGGAACGGTTCGCTCAAAAAGGAACCATCACCGCTGACCAGCAGAAACAAACTCGCGATCGTCTGTCCGGCACGACGTCATTCGACGACTTGGCCGACTGCGACATCATCATCGAAGCAATCATTGAGAACCTTGACGAGAAACAGAACACTTATCGCCAGCTCGATGCGATCTGCAAACCAGAGACGATCTTCGCCTCGAACACTTCATCGCTTTCGGTCACGGCGATGATGGTCGCGACTTCGCCGGCGCGGCAGCAACGCTTTATCGGGATGCACTTTTTCAATCCGGTGCCGATCATGAAACTAGTCGAGGTAGTGCGCACTATTCTGACTGACCCGAGCGTCTATGAAGACGCAGTTGCCTTTGGAACCAAGTTGGGCAAGGTGCCAGTGCGCGCGAGCGACAAGACGGGTTTTATCGTTAATCGTCTGTTGGTGCCGTACATGCTCGACTCGATCCGCGCGTTGGAGGAAGGCGTCGGTTCGATCGTGGACATCGACAACGCGATGAAGCTGGGCTGTGGTTATCCGATGGGGCCGCTGACCCTCGGCGATTTCGTTGGGCTCGACACGACCTATTACATCGCCGAGATCATGTTCAATGAATTTCGTGAAAAGCGCTTTGCCCCGCCGCCACTGCTAAAGCGCATGGTTCTGGCCGGGTTGTACGGTCGCAAATCCGGGCGCGGCTTTTACGACTACAGCAAAGATCCGAAGAACCCGACGCCGATGAATCTGATCTAGAACCGGCCACAGATGAACACGGATTCACACAGATCAGAGAGAGAATGATTCTGCTCTGTGTTTATCTGTGTCCATCTGTGGCTTGTAAACCGCTCTTCGCTTACAATCACCAGCCATGTGCACAGACAGACGAGACTTCCTGCGCCTTTCCGCCGGAGTAGCCGGCGCCACGCTGCTCGGCAGCCAGCTTTCCTTTGCCGGCACCGATGACGTCGAAGCGATCCAGCAACGACAGGACACACCTGACCTGATTCAGCGTCTCAAGCGCATGACTGCCGGCATCGTGCCGATCACCGACGATGAACGCAAAGCGCGCATCGCCAAAGCGCAGCGCTTGATGGCTGAGCAAAGGATCGATGCAATCTACATCGAGTCGGGCACCAGCATGTATTACTTTACCGGCGTGCGCTGGGGTGGCAGCGAACGCATGTTTGCCGTGGTGATTCCGCAGCGCGGCGAGCTCGCCTGGGTTTGTCCCAAGTTTGAAGAAGAACGCGCGCGCGAGTTGATCAGGTTCGGCACCGACGTGCGCACCTGGGAAGAGGACGAGAGCCCCTATCGCCTCGTCGCGCAGATCATTCGCGATCGCGGCATTCGCACCGGCCGCATCGGGATTGAAGAGCGGGTGCGTTTCTTTCTCTTCGACGGCATTCGCCGTGAAGCTCCAAAGCTGGAGTTTGTCAGCGCCACGCCGATCACCGCTGGTTGCCGCATGTTCAAGTCGCCGGCTGAAATCGCTCTCATGCAGAAAGCCAACGACCTGACCATCGTGGCTTTTCGCGCCACTTGGGCGACGATGCGCGAGGGCATGACGCAAGCTGAGTTTGCCGGCAATTGCGCGACGGCGTTTCACAATCTCGGGGTGCAGGGCGGCATCTTTTGCAGCTTTGGAAAGTACACGGCGTTTCCCCACGGCAGCAGCAAGCCGCAGATTCTTAGTGAAGGCGACATGGTTTTGATGGACGACGGCTGTACCGTGGAAGGTTACCAGTCGGACATTACGCGCACGTTCGTCTTTGGCAAACCGACCCAGCGCCAGCGCGACGTCTGGGAGATCGAGCGCAAGTCTCAGGACGCCGGTTTTGCGGCGGCGAAAGTCGGCGAGCCCTGCGAAGCGGTGGATGCCGCCGCGCGCAAGGTGCTCACCGACGCCGGCTTTGGTCCCGACTATAAAACTCCAGGGCTGCCGCATCGCACCGGTCACGGCATCGGGCTCGACGGCCACGAATGGACCTATTTCGTGCGCGGCAACAAAGCCCCGATCCTGCCCGGCATGTGCTTTAGCGACGAACCGACGATCGTGATCTATGGCGAGTTCGGAGTTCGTCTGGAAGACTGTCTCTACATCACCGAGAGTGGTCCGAAATTTTTCACGAACCAAAGCCCATCGATTGATAAGCCGTTTGGATGACTCTGATTTCCATCCGCAGATTACGCAGATTTCGCCGATGAAAATACCGATCGCCAAGGTCCTGGTCGACTGCTGAGTCTGTGGAATCTGCGTAATCTGTGGATGCAATTTGCCCGCAATGCTCGGCGTTAATGCTGCCGCTCAAAGTCCCAGAACTCTTCTTCAAGGTTCCATTGCAGCTTGGTCTTCTCGCTACTGTCCCGGTATTGCCGGCACGCAGTCGATGTGAGTTTCATCGCAACGACATCCTGGGCGCATTGAGGCACCGGAACAAATCTACGAGCATCGCTCCACAAACTCCCGCCGGCGATGAATGCGTACTGAAGGCTGTTGCGCGTCATCATCTTAAGCTGAAGATATCCGAGCCCCTGGTCATCGGCGCCTCTTAAGAACTCGTGCGAAATGTCGGAGCGTGAGACACCTTCATCATCAGTAGCGAGCGCAACCGGCACGCCGTATTTCATGTAAGTCGCCAGCGGATGTTGCGTGCCGCTGATTCCCAGAATCAGATCGTTGCTCGAGAGGCAGATTTCGATCATAACGTTGCGCCGGGCCAACTCTTTCATCAACTCTGAGGGCGCGTCCTCGTGCATGATGTCCACGCCGTGGCCGATCCGTTCGGCGTGCCCGACGGTGACTGAATCGCGTATATGAAACGTCAAGCCTTTGGGCGGCACAATGCCGGGCACCAGTTCGCCGGCGTGCAAGCTGATATGCGCCCGCGGATAAAGCGGCCGCAGAAAATTCAACATCTTCATCTGCAACGAAAAGTTTTGCATTGACGCAGGACTGTCTTCGGGTTGCACCAAATTCAGGGCTACGACCCCAGACTTCGAATCGTCGGCCAACGCGAAACCCGTGACCATCTGGGCAAAGACGGTCCCAGGATCGGCGCCGCGAGACACCTGCGCAATGTAGCGAATGGTCACGGAGCAGCCGGCGTCCGCCTGCGGTGTGCCGCATTTCAGCAACTGGTTCTTTTCGGTTTCGGCAGATTGCACAGCCGCTACTCCCGCCGCGGCGGCCCGATCAATGCCCGCGCTTTTCAGCTCGTTTAGTGTTGTGTTTAAGTTGTCCGAAACCTTAATGTTCTTTCCGATCTGGCTCGACACTCCACCATCAGGGGTCAGCATCAACTCGAGGTAGAGCACGTGCCCGCGGGCCGCGCGCGCGACCACCTCGGCGAGCATCTTCCCGTTTTGGTCCCAGGTAGCCGGCCCGAATTTGATGAACGTGTCGAAGAAATGATCGTGGCCGGTTTGTCCGGATTTTTGCCAGTTGCGCATCGACCACGCATCGATCATCTGGTTGTAAAGACTGGAACTCGTGAGCGCCGTGCTCGCCGGCGGTTGGTCCGATTTGGGATCGCATTTGGCCGGCGGCGTGAGCACTGACAAAGCCATGGTTGTGATGTTGACGCACAGACCTTTGTCTGACGCCCACTGGATATAACTTTCAGCATAGACAGCGCCGGAGAGGTGATTGTGAAGATCAGCGCCCTTCGGCATCTGGATCAGGAATGCCAACTCCTGCTGCGGCGATTTGCGAATCGATTCGAAGTGACGCGCGGTTTTTTGTTCAGAAGTTTGGACTGCCGCGGCTTTCTGCGCGCCGGTTTGCCCCGGCAAGGCGAAGGCGCAAAGCAGAATAAGGATCAGAGTCGCGGCGATTTTTGCCGGCAAGGCCCTTGAGGAAGAGATTTCGCGCATGTGGTCAACTCCTGTTCATATTGTTCAGAGTTCAAACTGTGGTTTGCTGTCTGGTCGTGCAAGTTCAAGCTTGAACTCTAAACTGTACTGACCCTCAGCGTCCAGATTTATTGACAAGTCTCGCAAGTGATCATAAAAAGGGTCAGCGAAATCGTAGCCCGAGACTTAGCCCTGGAGTCGAAACGATGAACATGAAACGAATGGTTTTTCTCGCAACCCTAATCCTGTGTCTGGCGCCCGTGCAGTTATCGCGACCCGCGGCGGCGAGTGCAAGGCGCACGGCGAATACTGTCTATCTTTTTATCGAGATCGAAGCGAAGGTTTATCGCAAAGACGGCATCAGCAGTGAGCATCCTTCAGAAAGACGCTGGTACTTTTCGAACGTCGTCGTGCAGCCGATGGACGTGCCGACTTACTCGCTGATTAAGCAAAAGATCATGCCCTACTTTAGTCGCAATGTGATGGACCCGTTCGAGGCGCGCGGGTTCTCGCTCGACTACGGCGAACAGGACGTCCGGCTCAACGGCGAAGTTTCGCAGGCGAATTACGAGACGCGCGCGGAAGCCGAAGAGCAGCGCACCAAAGAGATCGAATATCGCAAAGGGCAGAGCGGCAACATCTACTCTTTCGAGCTGGTCTTTACCGGAACGCCAAAGGGCGAAGAGACGAGCAAGCCGAAACTGATTTATCGCGATAAGGAACAGCCGAACTATGGGGAGACGAAGTAGCTCCTTCGGTCGCGCGGGCGTTGCGCCCGTGAATCACGCGCAAGATGCGCGTGCCACGACAAAACGGGACCTCATTCTCGCCGCAACTGTCTTAATCCTTCACTTCAGCGTATAGTGAAGACTATGGAAATTTCTAACACCAGGGAAAATGAATCACCAGCAAGCATTGTCGGCCAGTTCTGCATGACGCCCGATGGCCATCGGGTGCAGGTGGAAAAGGTCGGCGCCGAATTGGATTCCTCCGCGCGCGCCATCGTCCGCCGCGTCGAAGGACCAAAGGCCGGCACCCGATCCAGTTGCTTTGTCTCCAGTCTTAAGCCGCTTGGTTTTGACATCGCCCTCGAGTAGATACCTTCCCAGCTCAAGCAATTAGCGCATCTAGCAATCCTGGATTGGATTGCCTGGAATTTCGCCGTTCGCTTGCCCGCCGCGATCTGATATATCCTGAAAAACAAACGTGTTCAGTCCGAAACTTCGTCTGAAGTGAAAGGGAATAGTTTGCTTAATTTCGCCATTCAAACAGCACGCGATGCGGGCCGATTGCTGGCCGAGCGATTCGGGCGCACGCTGCGCATCACCAACAAGAGTGAACTGGATCTGGTTACTGAGTCAGACCTGGCTTCAGAGAAACTGATCATCGATCGGATCAAGACTTACCATCCGCGCCATGCGATCCTGGCGGAAGAATCGGGCGTCAGTGGACCGGCTCATGGCGACGACGAGTGGCGTTGGATTATTGACCCTCTCGACGGCACGACAAACTACGCTCACGGCTATCCCTGCTTTTGCGTGTCGATCGGACTTGAGCACAAAGGACGCATGGAACTCGGTGTTGTTTACGATCCAATGCGCGATGAAATATTTACTGCCGAACGCGGGCAGGGTGCGTCGCTCAACGGCCGGCGCATTGAAGTCTCGCCGGTCGACTCTTTGGCCGGGGCGCTGCTGTGCACAGGTTTTCCCTACGACGTGCGCGAGCGCAGCGAGTTCGCGCGGCACTTTGCCAACTTCATCATGAACGCGCAGGGCGTGCGTCGCGATGGCGCCGCCGCGCTTGATCTCGCTAATGTGGCCTGCGGCCGGTTTGATGGATTCTGGGAAGAAGGTCTGAAGCCCTGGGACGTGGCCGCCGGTTCGTTGTTGGTGGAAGAAGCCGGCGGACGGGTGTCGAAATACGACGGCAGCCCTTTGAGTATTTACACGCCACCGATTCTGGCGAGCAATGGATTGCTGCACGAAGAGATGATGCGAGTACTCAGCATTTGAAATTTCAAATCTGAAATCTGAGATTTCAGATCAAATTTCAGATCCCGCACTTCATATCTCAGATTTTGATACTTGAAAATCTCAAAGCTCTCAAAGCGCCGACCGAACAATCCCAGCCAGTCGCTCACTTTCCCGGCGCGCGCATTCGCGCACGTCTTCATTCTCGCGCTGCTCGACTACAAAAAGTGGATGATAGATTATTTCGACCGGATGGCGGAGGTGTGGAAGGCGAAAGGTGTTGGGCCAGACGCGATGGCCGCCGCGAACCGTGACCGGCAAGATCGGCACGCCCGCTTCCAGCGCCATTCGGACCGCCCCCGCCTTGAACTTGATCATTGAACCATCGGGATTGCCGCGGCCGCCTTCGGGAAAGAGTACGACCGCCCCTCCTTCGCGAACCCACTGCAAGGAAAGGCGAATCGGGGCCGGGTCGCGGCCTTCCAGATTCAACGGCCAGGAGCCAAACAAAGCCATCATCGGCCCAACCAGCGGCCAACTGAACGCGGCGTCCCAGGCCAGAAATCGAACCGGCCGTTTGATGTGGCTGCCAATCCAGAACGGATCGAAATAGGTCTGATGGTTACCGGCGATAATCACGCCGCCAGTGTTCGGAATATGCTCGAGGTTCCGCCAACGAATCCGCCACAACCCGCGGCTGACGACACTGACAACCGGGCGAAAAATATCCATCGCCCATTCCGGGAGCATTCTTGGATAAGGGCGCGATGGACTGCGCCGCTGTGGCTGTTCAATGCCGGTAGTCAGGCTCAAAACGCGCAGTTAAATCTTTTCGAGGCCAGGACGAAATGTATTAGAGAGACTGCGTATCAGTGTGCTGTCGCCCATGAGTCAGGCAATTCCGACTGGCTCACACGATCTTCATTCCAGCGATCACATTGGAAGCAGGCAAACCCACGGTACTCAATTGCTTCTGGTTTCGTCAAACCGATCTGATTCTTGGCACCGCAGTCCGGAAACAGACAACGCCGCGCTCGGCATGCCCGTCGAGGTAATGACGAAGATGCGCGGGGTTTTCTTTTTCGAAACTGCGGCCGCGACGCACCACATTGTCCGCTGAAGACAGCACGGCCTATCAACTGATGGCGGTGCCCGATTGTATTGACCGCCGGAGCTTGCCCAAATTAAAGATCAGACCGCCGAAGTGTTTCAGCACTTGATTGTTGAGCGTGCCGTGGTAACGTTCTTGATTGTGGCTTTCGCTGTTTCCTCGTTCTCTCGCGAAAGCGAGGAGTAACGTTCGCCGAGTGCGGCGCTGGAGGGTCATTTCGTGGAGACATCTTACTCATCGCTTGGTCTGTTTGCTTTGCTTGGGCTGGGATTCGTCTTTGGACTTAAGCACGCGACCGAAGTCGATCACGTCGTAGCGGTATCTGCGATTGTGAGTGAACATCGCAACTTTCTGCGCTCGGCGCTCGTGGGTGGGTTGTGGGGCGCCGGTCACACGACTTCGCTGGTTATTGTCGGCGTGCTGGTGCTGGTGTTTCGCGTCGCCATTCCGCTGCCGGTTGCCCACTGGTTGGAGTTTGGCGTGGCGTTGATGATCATTGCGCTTGGCGTGCTGGCGGTGACGCGCGTGTTGCGCAAACGCTCAGACGTGCACCTGCATCGCCAGAGCCATGACGGCCAGTCGCATGTGCACGTTCACTTTCACGAACACGGAACTGAACACTCGAAGATCAAAGGTTCCCAGTCATCGCATTCTTCACACTCACATGCGATTGCGCGGGTCGGTTTCAAACCGCTTCTGGTTGGCGCGATGCACGGTCTGGCGGGCTCTGCGGCATTGACGTTTGTTGATCTTGACACAGATTCAATCTGTCTGACTGGGATTGCTTTACCTGGCGTTATTCGGAGCCGGATCAACTCTAGGCATGCTATTGATGTCCGGGCTGATCGGATTACCATTCGCACTGAGTTCGCGGAGACTTTCCGGCTTCCACTATGGACTCCAAACAGTTGCAGGCGCGCTGAGTATTGCGTTCGGCCTTTGGTATGCGTATGAAACAGCCATTGTTAACGCTCTGTGGCGAACGATTCCCTGAGGTAGGTTCCTTTCGCGTTTGCTTCACCCCTCAACCAGTTAGAGAAAAATAGACCGAGGGAATCCAAATGAAAAGCTACAGAAGAGAGCTTTGGTTCGAGGTGCCTACGCGCCGGGCGTTCATTAATATAACGCCGCAGGTTGAGTCATGCTTGCGCGACAGCGGGATTAAGGAAGGCCTCGCGCTGGTCAACGCGATGCACATCACCGCGTCAGTCTTCATCAACGACGATGAAAGCGGTCTGCATCATGACTACGAAACCTGGCTCGAGGAGTTGGCTCCGCACGAACCTACCAGTCGTTATCGACACAACCTCACCGGCGAGGATAACGCGGATGCGCATATCAAGAGACAAGTGATGGGCAGAGAAGTAGTCGTCGCAGTTACCGCCGGTCGTCTGGATTTTGGACCATGGGAGCAGATCTTTTATGGCGAGTTTGACGGCGGGCGAAAGAAGCGTGCGCTGGTGAAAATCATTGGCGAGTAGTGGTATCGATTCAAGCGACGACATGAAGTCAGTACCGCGAGCGATAGCGATCGGGCCCTACCCGCACTAACTAAGTTGTGACAGCGTTGAGACCCGGTCGCTATCGCTCGCGGTACTGACTCCATGTGCCGTTAGTAGTCCGTTGGGCTAGGGGGAATGAGAAAAAATCAATGACCGACAAAGTTGAAAAGACCGACGAGGAGTGGCGCAAAGAACTCTCGCCTGATCAATACCGCGTCCTGCGCGAGGCGGGGACCGAACGAGCGTTCACCGGCGCCTACTGGAATAATCACGAGACCGGTTTCTACTACTGCGGGGCCTGTGGCCAGGAGCTCTTCGGCTCGAACACAAAATTTGAGTCCGGCAGTGGCTGGCCCAGCTTCTATGCGCCGGTCACCAAAGAAAATGTGATTGAAGAAACAGATGAAACCCTCGGCATGGCGCGCACTGAGGTGAAATGTCAAAGGTGCGGCTCGCATCTGGGCCACGTTTTTCGGGACGGCCCACAGCCGACCGGGTTGCGCTATTGCATGAACTCAGCCGCGCTCAAGTTTGAGAAGAAAGAATAGCTCGTCCTAGATCATCTGCGAGACGCACAGGTATTCGTGCTCGTCCAATTCCAGCCCTCAATCTCGCCTGTCGGTTCTTGATTCGGCGTAGACCTTTCTGCAACAGCTCTGAAGTCATTCCGGCAAGCTCAACTCGGCCGGAGTTTGCGGAAAGTTCCGCAACGCGCTGAGAAAAAACTCGCACAGTCCAGATGCCCTTCCAGTGAAGCATCACAAAGTGCTCGTCGTTGAGTCGGCACATAACTTGCTCAATTAAACTCCGTTTGATTCGGCGTGTAAGTGGTCTCGGGCGCCGTCAAGCAGCTGCTTTCGCGCCGGGTCTTCTCACGCGTATGTGCGTTAGCGCACCGACGGACGGTGGCTGGATGACTGGATGATACGGGGGAACGGAAACAAAAGTGAGTGGCGTGCGGAAGCCGGTAGTTGCTAATGGCCCTTTTGGTTGCAGGCCACGACACAGAAACCTGACCCCCAGTTTCCCAGTATTGTCGCCCGAGTGTTTTAGATATTCAACAGTATTTTTGTCTGCAGAATTAGGCAGGCTCTTTCATTCTGGAAGGAGACTCAAAAGTGAGACTGACCAAAGCCATCAAGACACTGCTCGTCTGTGGGTCAGTATTGGGCGTGGTCGTTTGGTTCGCTTCGGCCAGAAGTTCGCCCGCCGTTAATCCTGCTGAGGCCCAGTCCAAGCCGGTGATGGCGCCGGCGAATCCCGCATTGCTGGCTAAGGCTGGCGACGCGGGCTACGTCGGCAGCGAAGCCTGCAAGGATTGTCACGAAGACCAATTTAAAGCGTACTCGCATACCGCGCATGCTCAACTTTCCACGATCGGCAGTTGGAAAAACAAGATCACCGGTTGCGAAGCTTGTCATGGTCCCGGTAAGAACCACATCGCCGAAGGCGATCCCGCCAAGATAATTTCTTTCAAGAACAAATCATCGAAGGATGCGGCTGAGACTTGTCTCGCCTGTCATGCGGGTAAAGAAGAGCATAACAACTTTCGTCGTGGGGAACACTGGCGCAACGATATTGGTTGTACCGATTGTCACTCGCCACATGGCAACAACGCACCCGCAAAAAATCTCGCCGGCTCGAATATCCGACCGACCACAGCGAACGGTGAGAAACCAGGCTTCTCGACCATCAGAATGCTGAGGGCGAACGACCCGCAGCTCTGTCTGAGTTGTCACAGCGAGGTTAAGCCGGCGTTCTCCTCTCCCTTCCATCACAAGGTTATGGAAGGGTTGATGCGTTGCAGTGACTGTCACAATCCGCATGGCGGGTTCGAATTGAAACAAGCCAGGCTGGCGACCGGTGGGGACGCGGGCTGCGTGAAGTGCCACGCGGACAAGCAAGGTCCGTTTACATATGAACACGCTCCGGTAAAGACCGAAGGGTGCTCGGCCTGTCACACACCGCATGGATCGGCTAATCCGCGGTTGTTGAGGTACGCCGCAGTCAATCAACTCTGTCTGACCTGCCACAGTGTGGCGCATGACGTCGGCGCGAGTGAGCCGGCTGGGCCGCAGCATAACCAGAACGCGCAGTACGCCAACTGCACTGCCTGTCACATAAAAATTCACGGATCACGTACTAGTCCCGTGTTCTTCCGTTGACGCACCGGACGACAGACCGACCGTGAGGTGCGCGGGGCAGTAGCCCGACCGTGAGGGAGGGCTCAGATGCAGATAGCGAGATTCGAGCCAGAGGATGGACCAAATGAAAAGCAACGCCAACAAAATGTTGCGGGTTCTGACGGGACCGGCGCTGGTGCTGATGCTCCTGGCGAGCGTCGCCATCGCCCAGACGCCAACTCCAACACCGAAGAAAACTGAGGCGAAGAAGCCGAGCCCTGCCGTGACTGAAGCTGGATCGGACGCCGGCAATTACACAATTATTTCCAGTATTGAACTCGGCGTCCGTGGGCTTAGAGTCGCTGGCGACATCAACAAGTACAAGAGTGACTTGAATGACAAAGCCGGTCTCAGGGTGTTCGATTCCAGTTTTTTGATGCGATCAAAGGACGGCAAGGGCAGTTTGTTTGATACTTTGCTGGTAACCTCCACCGGTTGGGGCGCCGACCCGCAGGGTAACTTGAGGATCAGCGCTGAGAAGCCAAAGTGGTATCGCTTCGAAGGAACTTACCGGCGCTCTAAGTATTTTAGGTTTCTCAACAACATTGTGAACCCGAACTTCTTGTTCACCGGCTTTCCAGTTCCGCCGAGCCCGGTTACCGGACTTCATGGCTACAACACTCGTACCGAGTTGGGAGATTTCGATCTCACCATCCTGCCAAAGAACGAGAAAATCCGGTTTAATGTCGGTTACTCTCCTGAGCGTTACAGCGGCCCATACTTCAGTACTTACCACCTTGGTGGGAATGAATTTCAGCTTCCGGTAAATGCAAAGTCTCGCGCCGACGACTGGCGCTTCGGTGCGGACGGCAGGGTGGGGCCGATTGACTGGACCTTCATGCAAGGCTTCCGTCGCTTTAAAGACGACAGCTTCGTCGTCAATACCCCGGCCTTCATAAACCCGAATCCGGTTAACACTGCGCGCTTTACAACGTTCACCCGCAGTGAGCCGACGCGAGGCAGCCTCGACTTTACTCGATTCAGCATTCACAGCCTGGTGGCCAGGAAGCTCGACATTACCGCCGGCTTCATGCACAGCACCGCTACTTCGAACTCCGTTTTCCTGGAGAGTTTCATCGGCACCAACTTCAATACCAGGGTCACGGGGCAGTTGAATCCACCCAACGTTCTGGTACTCGGTCAGTACAACATTCCCGCCAGCGCTAAGCGTCCCAACACGCGCTTCGATTTGGGCGTCACCTTGCTGGCCACCAACAAGTTCAGACTCTCGAACACATTTCACGTGGAAGACTTTCAGATCAACGGCGTCGCTACCTTTAGCGATTTCTTCGCTCTGACCAGGGCGCCGGCGTCGTCATCGACGCTGACAGTCACCAATCTTGGGGTCAGTAAGATCACCAAGTTTCGCAAGTACCAGGACACTGTGGAAGGAGATTACGAGTTCAGCCGGAACTACTCCGTCCACTTTGGGTACCGGTACGGAAGCCGTCGTGACCACGTGACTCTGAATGGCTTTGCGCTGAATACCAATGCGCCAGTTGCGCTCACACCCATCGCGTCGTGTTTGGCGCCCAGCGTAACCTGTCAGGTGGACGACCTTGTAACCAACCACACCAACGCATTCTTTGGCGGCTTCAAAGCGCGGCCGGCAAAGAATTGGACGCTCTATTTCGACGCTGAACATGGCACCGCTGACAACGTCTTTACGCGCATAGGAAATTACGACTATACGAATGTTCGGGTGAAAAGCAGATATGCCCCGACCCGGAAGATCAACTTCAACTTGGCGGCGATCGTTAAGGACAATGCCAATCCTTCAGAGATCGCCGGCGTCTCGTTAAAGGATTTTGGCGTGAACGTCAGATCGCGGACGTTTACTTCTTCGGTGGACTGGGCGGTGAATTCCAACCTCTCGTTCAGCACCGGCTACAACTATAACTGGCTGAACAGCGACGCGGTGGTTGATTACTTCTACCAGGTTCCGCCCGCCGCCAGTGTCCGGCATCCGATAGGCCACAGCTTGTACTTCGTGAGAAACAATTTCTTTTTCCTCGACGTTACCGCGCGGCTTGCGCGGCGACTGACGTGGTTCGCCTCCTATCGCATTAACAAGGATGGCGGACAGGGCACGCGCATCGCTGACCCAACCGGCACGCCGGGCACCCTGATCAGCTCGTATCCGATGACTTTCCAATCGCCCGAAACCCGTTTTTCGATTAAGCTCAACCGTTGGCTTGATTGGAATCTTGGCTACTCGTATTACAGGCACAACGAGAGCCTGCTGGTCGGGCCGCGGCCGCAAAATTACCATGCGCATCTGCCGTACACGTCTCTGCGGGTTTATTTTGGGAGGAAAGAATAGAGTGCCGTAGGCACGAAATATTCATAGTTCGGATGGTTAGATCGGATTTGGTGAGCCCATTTATGGGCGACAGACGCATCGCGCTCCTAACAGAGCTCAGTACTTTTTGTTTACGGATCCTATAGACATTTCGCCGCTATGCGGCTTCGGATTAGATGAATCGAGTGCTGCTTCGCAATCGGAGATTGAGAGCATTTGCCTTCGTGCTAGTAGCGGCGGTCTCGATCACTTTCCTGATCGCAAAGGTGACGGCCCAACGTCGTTCACAACTACCTCGGCCCCGCAAAGAGGTTGCCGCCCCGAAGAGGCCGCAAGTCGATTACGCGAAGTTCTCTCATCAAACTCACGTGATCACGCAGAAACTGGTCTGCAACTCCTGCCACAAGGTGCCGTCAAAGAACTGGAAGGAAGTGCGCAAAAGCGATGCGGCCTTTCCTGATGTCGCTGATTTTCCCGAGCACGCCTCTTGTTTGAACTGTCATCGCCCACAATTCTTTGCGCGTGAACGGCCCGCGCCAGTAATTTGTTCGAACTGTCACGTCAAGAACAGCCCGAAAGATACCAGCCGCTTCGTGTTTCCCAGCCTCGGCGACGTTTCTGATCCGCTGTTAAAGAAACGCGAGTTCGTTTCAGAATTCGCGGTTGGCTTTCCGCATGACAAGCACATCGATGTAGTCGGATTGAACTCGCCGTCCTTCAGAAATGATCGCGGTTGGTTCGTGAACGCGTCGCGGCAGGAAAAGAAAAAGGACGCGCCGCCAAAGAGCTGTACCGTGTGCCACCAGACTTATCTGCCGCAAGGCGATTCCAGCGAAGAATTCGTGACCAAGCCGCCCAAGAACATCGGCGATGCGTTTTGGTTGAAGAAGGGGACGTTCAAAACCTCGCCGAATAGTCATACGATCTGCTTCACCTGTCATAGCGCCGATTCCGGAATTGCGCCTTTGCCGAGCGACTGCAATGCCTGTCACAAGCTGGCGGTGCCACCGCAACTTAAGGCCGATTTCGATCCCAAGCTGGCTGTCGCCATGGGCATCACTGACGCGACAGTGCTCAGCAAATGGAGCCGGCGAATTTCCGCCGGAGCTTTCCGTCATGAAGGCGGAGAGCATCCGGATCTGAACTGCCTGGGTTGTCACAACGTCGCGAGTCCGAATTTTAATCCGCTGGAAGTAAAGACAGTGAAGGTGGCGGTGCGATCGTGCGGTGGCGCGGATGGGTGTCATGTGACGGCGACTACGGATGAAGGTGGCGCCTTGAATTTCGAAATGGACCAGAGGAAAAAAGATCCGGCGTTTGTTTGCACCAAGTGTCACGTCACGTTTGGCAAGGAAGGCGTTCCGGAAGATCATCCGGGCGCGATTCCAACTCCAAAGCCTAAGGTGAAGCCGAGTTGAAGATGGGACTGCGTGACCGATTTTCGCGGCTCTGCCGCCTGATGTGCGGAAGGTCTCTGACCTTCCGGCTCGGCAGGTTCAAAACAGATCGGGGCTCAGCTCCGAAGCAGACTAGATCGCGTTTCCGGTGGGGCAAAGCCTCCAACGCACATCACGCGGCAAAGCCGTACCGAATAGCGACTCGATTACGTGTCTCTGTAATGAATATTTTGCGACGCTGTTTCACTACAGAGACACAGAGAACCACAGAGGTTGCACAGAGAAGGCGACTATCTACGGTCACCTTGATCCTGGCCCTGATTGTTGTTGGCATGACTTTCGTTACAATCTTGAATTCGCGGGTGTCGGGGTCGATGCCAAAAAATTCGACTGAATCATTGCCGGATCAGCAGCAGATGCAATTTCCCGAAGGCCTGGACTACGGAAAGTTTGCCCACAGCAGCCAAAACCATGCGCGGCTGCCGTGTTTGTTGTGTCACCAGCGCGACGACAATTCGCCGCGGCCAACGCGACCCGCTGGTTCGAAACACCTGCCCTGCGCCGGATGTCATACGCAGCAGTTCTCGGACTCTGGAAGTCCCATCTGCACGATCTGTCATACAGACGTGAAATCAGGAGCGCTGAAAGCGTTTCCGCGTTTGCAGAGTTTTCGCATGACATTCGATCACTCGCGTCATCTGAGCCTGGGCAGTGTTACTTGCGGGACGTGTCATCAACCGGCGCGCGGCGGCGTGGCCCTGTCAATACCCGCGGGCCTCAACGCGCACACAACTTGTTTCCGGTGTCACACTCCGCGCGCCCGGTCCGGCGATCGCGATATCTCTTCGTGCGGGACGTGTCATCAGTTGGGTGGCTACTCGCGGACACCTGAATCTGCTCCGGCATTCCGGGTCAGCTTCAATCACTCCAGGCATCAAAAAATTACCTGTACTGAGTGCCATCAGGTCAGGCCGGGAATGCCTCAGCGCAGACAAGTGACCGCGCCGGAATCGCTGAACCATCACGCAACCGGACGCGGTAAGAGTTGCCTGACTTGCCATGACGGCAAGCGGGCGTTTGGCGGCGACGATTTCAGCGTCTGTAAGCGTTGCCACACGGGAGCGACGTGGCACTTTTGAAAACTACTTTAGCAGCCACAGATTTACACGGATTAGCACGGATCGAACAACAGCTAAGCTACTTAATCTTCTTATCTGTGTTTATCTGCTTGAATCTGTGGCCGCAATTTCCAGGGAGTTAACCATGAAAGTCTTTACAATTCTTGCAGCTTTTGTTTTCGCGATCGTCTTGGTTTCAACTGCGTCGACGGTCACGTCTGGCGTGTCGGCACAGGATGGAAAGAAGCCGCCTGACGTAATCATACTGTCGAAGGAAGCAAAACTTGGCCCAGTCACATTCAACCATTCGGATCATTTCACTAAGAATCGCAGCGTCGACGGCACCTGCAAAATCGCCTGTGTGGAATGCCATCACACGGCGCAACCGCTGGCCGAAGCTCTGAAGCTCAAGGACCCGCCGCACAAAACTGTGTGGCCCTCGGATCGGACCACCACTCTCACCGCAGAGTTGCTTGAGAAAGATCCGACTGCACCGCCGGTAAATAGTTGTCGTGATTGCCACGCGCGGACTGAAACTAAGCCAAAGCTTCTGCCTGAGAATCCACAGATTAAAGGAGAGACTGATCCGATCATCCTGACCAATCAGCAGGCCCATCATAGAAACTGTGGTGGTTGTCACGACGCGGTTTTGAAAGCGCGGCCAGAGGCCCTGGCGGTCGGATCGAAAAAGTGCACGACCTGTCACAAGCGCCCGGCAGCAGCTTCATAAGTGGCACAGGCTTCAGCCTGTGATAAGCCGTTTCAGAATCACAGACTGAAGTCTGTGCCACTTACTACTAGGGGAATTTTCCTTCGGCGTGGGCAAAAGCCCGCAGATAGCCACGACGGCTCTGCAACTTTGCGCTAATCCCCGCAGCGGCACGGTCATTGCGCTGTGAGATTCAGCCGGCCAGATTCGAACCAGGTCGAGCGATCAGTGGAACGTGAAGCAATCATGAAGATAAAATTTAATGGCCTGATGAAATTTGGAGCGGCTTTTGCGGGTTCGGCGTTGGCCGCGACTCTGTTGGTGTTCTCGGTCCCGGCGAAAGCCGGCGCTGACGATTTTGACGCCGCCGGAGCATACAAGGCGAAATGCTTTGCATGTCATGGCGCCAAAGCGGAGAAGAAATTCAACGCGGCCTTGTCGGACAGCGACATGGTGCAGGCAATTCTGAAGGGTAAGAAACCTGAGAAGCCGCCCAACATGCCGGCGTTTGAAGAGCGAGGCATTACCGCCGATCAGGCAAAGGCGCTGGTTAGCTATATGAAGTCAGTGCAGTAGAAGGCGGCCAAGTACAAATTAAGTTTTGCTGCCGAGCGTGCGCGTCTGCGCCACGCTCGGCCTTTGTCGTGTCGAATCGTAGTGGACTGGAGAAACAGGCGATGAGCGAAGCTGTTGACGTAAAGATTCCCGCACTCTTTCATAACTACATCAGCTTTGTCGGCTTCGCTATTGCCATCGCCAGTCTGTGCAGCATCGTCTTGCTGTTTCTGATCGAACTTACCGGACATACTAATACCGCTTACCTGGGAATATTCGCGTACGTACTTCTTCCGGCCGGGCTGGTCCTGGGTCTGGCCGTAGTCGGCGCCGGAATGTTGTGGGAACGCCGCCGCCGGCGGCTGCTCTCGCCGGACGAGATCGCAAAGTTTCCCAGAATTGACTTCAACAGTCCTAATAGCAGGCGAGCGTTCTTCAGCTTCATCGCCCTCAGCATGGTTTTCGTTTTCATGAGCGCGTTCGGAAGTTACCGCGCCTTTGAGCACACTGAATCCGTCGCCTTCTGTGGCACGACTTGTCATGAAACGATGAAGCCCGAATACGTTTCGTTCCAGGTCGGGTCGCACGCGCGCCTGCGTTGCGTTGATTGCCACGTCGGCGCCGGCGCTGAATGGTACGCGCGGTCGAAAGTCACCGGCGCATATCAGCTCTATGCCGTGGCTTTCAACAAGGTTCCCAAACCCATCACCACGCCGGTGCATAACATGCGGCCGGCCCGCGATACCTGCGAACAATGTCACTGGCCGGCGAAGTTCTACGGCAGTCAGGTGAGAGTCTTCACGCGCTATGCCTATGACGAGCAGAACACTGCGCGCAGTCGCCGGATGCTGATTAACGTCGGCGGCGGAGATCCCGCCACCGGACCAGTGGGCGGAATCCATTGGCACATGAACCTGGCGAACGAGATCACTTTCATTTCGACGGATGATCATCGTCAGGTCATTCCGTGGGTGAGATTGAAAGATGGTCAGGGAAATGTGACCGAGTATTTCGATCGCACGCGGCCGCTGGCGCCGGATAAAATTGCGGCGGCAGACAAACGCCGGATGGATTGCATCGATTGTCACAGCCGGCCCGCGCACATCTATCTGGCGCCGGATGTAGCCGTGGACCAGGCGTTCGCGGCCGGCAGGTTGGATCCGTCGATACCTTATCTCAAGCGGAAATCCGTGGAACTCCTCAGCCAGCAATACGCCACCACGCCGGACGCCGTGAAGGCGATCGCGACTAACTTGAATGATTTCTATCGCGCTACTTATCCTGCCCTGTATTCGCAAAAGCCGGATGCGATCAAGGGCTCAGTCACCGAGGTGCAGCGCATCTTTCAAACCTATTTCTTCCCCGAGATGAAAACCGATTGGCAGACGCACTTCAACAACATCGGTCATCTGAATTCGGCGGGTTGCTTCCGTTGTCACGACGGCGAGCATGTCAGCAATACCGGCAAAGTGATCACCAACAACTGCAACGTCTGTCACACGGTGATCTACGATTCACTGAATCCGGCCGCCTCAGTAAAGATGGGCCCGTTCCAACACCCGGTTGACCTGGGCGCGCTGGCGGATCGCAAGTGCGAGTCTTGCCACAAAGCCAACCAGCCCTTCCAACATCCCGTGAATCTTGGTGATATATCTCAGTTTCAGTGTGTTGAGTGTCATCCGAAGAAGTGAGTGCGTTCATTCGACAGAGTGGCCATTAAGAAAAGGTATTAAGAAAAGGTATTGACATCAGCTATGCTCGGTATTGGGATGCGTCAGGTGGCGCTCCGATGCGACATGATCGGAGCGAATTGAAAACTAAATAGATTCGGAAAACTTTAAGTTTTAATTTTTTTCTTTCCGAAGTTAGATTGTCGATCGAAACTCCTTTTACGGGAGTTTTTTGCGTTTAGGGGTACTCTTTAGAAAAATTCTTTGGAGCATCAAAGTTAGATTAATAACAATCTTAGAAAAAGGTAGATAAGAAAAAACAAATGGAAAATTCAATCATTAATAATTCAATAATGAACCTGGATGTAAGCGGCTTAAGCAGTTTTTATAAATCTGACGCTACAGCGCTTCATGTTTTTGAAAGCCTTGCCGCTAGACAAAACAATTGGAAGATGACAACGGTTACTAGTTTGGCTTCAATTTTTAGATTAGCTGGATTTGATATTTCGCGTAAGGATATTGTGAGGGTGTTTAGAGAACTCGAAAAATTCAACTGTGGCGTTTTCATAATTGGAAACGTCAGGGGAAACCGAAATTACCAGTCCAGGTTTCTTTGGACGGTTCCGCTTGCACTGATTGGCAAGATTGCCATGGGTAAAAAGCTACGAGGTTGATGGGTGTAACCAGAGCCGAGGATGCGCGCCAACGCATCCTCGGAATTTCCAAATGACCCAAAATCCTCTCAATCCAGCAAATCGTGACGCGCCCATGAGGCGGGAGGAGTCTAATGCGTGAAAGAGTTTGAAGGACACACCCATTACGATGATCGCCTGTTCCTTCTGCATCTATGCCTGGGAACAGTCGAACTCGATGGCGAGCTTGTAACGACAACGATCTATTATGAGAACGCACCTCCCGACGCAAAGTAGTGTCTAGTGACTTTCAGAAACTGTGAAAACTATCCCGCATTCAGCGTCTTTCACTTCCAATCCAAAGATGATGCAATTTCCTACATGCACTTGGTTGAGCCAATTACTCCACTCATTAGTCGTCGTGGCGGGCAACCTGCGGAAGTGTTCTACGACGCGTATGTGGATTGGAAAATCGCCCAAGGCCTGAAGGACTACGACTATCGCAAGTGCTACCAGCCGGGTGGCGCTAACCCGAGGCATATCATCATGCAAACGCGAAAACAGCTATTGGACTCTGAGAACCGAATCAAAGAAACATTGGGCTCACCTACAGCTTAGGTTGCTGTTGCCGCCTGCCGCCCAATAAATCATTGAAGAAGAAAACGATCGTGATGGTCACCGGGATCGAAATAGAGAATTCAGATGACGAGGGCATCGCTGAGGCGTTGTTGCGCGATGCCGAACTCGATACGAACCCTGCTCTGGGCATGTCGTTGGAGCAGCTTGACGAGCAGATTCTCTCAAGATTCCCCAACGCTGAGCAATAACCCGCAACCCGACCTCAACGCCACCTCGGACGCTCTCTTTTTCTAAAGCACTTAACAGGCAACTGAAGTCGGCATGTGGATTGCCGTACTGATTCCTCAAGCAACGAACCCCGAAAGCCCGCCCCGGCTCCGAGAAAGCAGAGGCGGCATCTGATTTCTTATGGGCGACCACAACGTCGAGCAGGAAGTTGACCAGAAAAAGGCCCAGGCCTTTATGAAGGCGGTGCTGGAAGATCTCCGCGCGCTGGCCTTCATGCTTGAGCACGATCGCGTCGAAAGCGGCGTCGTGCGCATCGGCGCTGAACAGGAAATGTTTCTGATCGATCGCGAGCTGCGGCCCGCGCCGGTTGGGCCTGAGGTTCTCAGCCAGGTCAACGACCCACGGCTGACGACTGAAATCGCCAGATTCAATCTCGAGGCGAACCTTACGCCGGTGCTGCTGACCGGATCATGTCTGAGTGAGATTGAAAAGGAACTTGACGAAGTTATTTCGTTGGCCCGGAAAGGGGCAGAGGCGTTTGGCGCTGAGGTGCTGCTTTCCGGAATTCTGCCGACACTTTTGAAATCCGATCTGACACTGGAAAACCTGACCCCAAACCCGCGCTATCTCGAGTTGGACCGCGGCGTCATTCGCTTGCGGGGCGGGCCGTTCGAAATCCATATCAAAGGCGTGGACGAGTTACACATCGAGCACGACAACATCATGATGGAGTCGTGCAATACGAGTTTCCAAGTCCACTTTCAGTCGAACCCAACTGATTTCGTCAAGCACTACAACACGGCCCAGGCGATCACCGCGCCGGTGCTGGCCGCGGCGGTCAACTCTCCCGTTTTGTTTGGCCAACGCCTGTGGCAGGAAACACGCGTCGCTTTGTTTCAGCATTCCACTGATGCTCGATCTCGGCCGCAGTTGGCGCGCGGTCAGCCCACCCGAGTCAGTTTTGGCGACAACTGGCTTGAGCAGTCAGTCATCGCGCTCTTTCACGATCAAATCCTTCGCTTCCGGCCGATCATGATCTCGCAACCCGACGAAGATCCATTCGCGGTGCTGGCTCGTGGCGACATTCCACTCCTTTCAGCCCTGCGGATGCACAACAGCACGGTCTGGCGTTGGAACCGGGCCTGTTACGGAGTCGCCGATGGCGTGGCCCATCTGCGGATCGAAAACCGCGCTTTGCCGGCCGGACCAAGTATGGTTGACGAGATGGCCAACGCTGCATTCTTTTCCGGACTGATGCTGTCGCTACCGCAGGAGTACGGTGACATCGCCAAACGCATGACGTTTGACGATGCCAAGTCAAATTTCTTCCGGGCGGCGCGGCATGGACTCGATGCCCAGTTCAACTGGATCGACGGAGAAAGTCACACCGCCTCAGAGCTCGTCCTCGATCATTTGCTGCCGCTGGCTCGCTCAGGACTCTGTGACGCAAAAGTAGATCACGATGATGTCGACAAGTATCTCGGCATTATCGAAGAGCGGGTGCGCAGCCGGCAGACGGGCGCGCGTTGGATCCTAAAATCACTCGAGGCAATGCAGGGCGATGGATCCAATGAATCGAATAGGTCGAAGGACAGCGGCCAGCGCAAACTGACGGCGGCGATGCTGGCGTGTCAGAAGCAGGGTCAGCCGGCCCATCGCTGGCCGCTCGTCGAAACGTCTGAACCAGATGATTGGGAGCACGGCTTTCGCACGGTAGGACAGTTTATGTCAACGGACCTGTTCACGGTCCAGCCCGACGATCTGATTGATCTCGCGGCCAGCGTGATGGATTGGCGGCACATCAGACATGTGCCGGTCGAGGATGAAGCCGGCCACCTGGTAGGACTGGTGAGTCATCGCGGCCTGCTGCATCGCTTGACCAATCGGATTGGCGACCAGAAAGTCGGCGCGATTACGGTGCAGGAGATCATGGTGCACAACCCCTTCACCGTTTCAGCCTCAACGCCTACGCTGGAAGCGATCGCGATGATGCGCGCAAATCGCATCGGCTGTCTGCCGGTCGTTGAAGGCGATCAGTTGGTGGGCATCGTTACCTCTTACGATTTTCTCGATGCTTCGGCGCGGCTGTTTAAGGAGCATCTTGGGGTCGCGGCCCCACCTGCGAAGGCTCGCGCGATGGCCCAGAGCGCTTGATAGTCCGCGTTCAGACTACCGACTTTAGTCGGGCTCTTTCTTGATCACCAAAAACCCAACTGAAGTTGGTACTCTGAACGCCGCTTGTGTAAAACCTCGCGATGCTGGGAGATTTCACCCTATGCGCACGTGTCTCGATCGCTGACTCGCCAGA
Source organism: Pyrinomonadales bacterium (assembly GCA_038210455.1). Taxonomy (GTDB): domain Bacteria; phylum Acidobacteriota; class Blastocatellia; order Pyrinomonadales; family Pyrinomonadaceae; genus UBA11740. The sequence goes on from JBBQWP010000015.1 coordinate 91,783, forward strand.
AAAATTGATACCCGAGTCTCGGCATAAGCATTGCTCCTCAAGGCAATGGATTGATTAAGACGACGCAGCGTATTTGGAGGCAGCTATGGCTAAAGATGAGCGCGACATTCTCGAATTGCTTAAGAGCGAACTCGACTTTATCGAGAAGGGTGGCTATGGCCGTCGGGTGCGCACGCCCTGGAAACCAACTTCACCGTTCCGCGAATCATTGACCTGCGTCAACTACGCTTTGCCGGAAAAGTCCCACCCCTGCGCTGAGTGTCATCTGATCGATTTCGTTCCGTCCGACAAGCGCAGTGAACAACTCCCCTGCCACGCCATTCCGCTAAACGCCGCCGGTGATACGGTTGAGAGTCTTGAGGACAATCAGCCCAAGACAGAAGCAGCTTTAAAAGGATGGATGCGCGCGAGGATCAAGGAACTCGAGTCCGCCCGCTCGCATTGAGCGGGCTTAGGTTGATACTCGGGCCTCACCTATAATCATCCAGTCGTTCCTGCCGGAAGGGCTGGGTGGAAATGAAAAGCGATAAGGACACCCTGAAGAATCAAAAGCACAAGATCCTCGTCGTCGACGACGAGAAGATGATTCGTTGGTCGTTGGGCGAGGCGTTGCGCGGCTGGGGCTATGAACCCACCGAGGCCGCCACCGCCACTGCTGCCCTGACTGCCTTCGAAGCCGACACCCCAGCGGCGATCCTGCTCGACATTAATCTGCCCGATGGCTCAGGCCTGGACGTGCTGCGCAAGATTCGCCATCGACAACCCGACGCGGTGGTAATCATGATCACCGCAAACGTCCTGGTCGATGAAACCATCGCGGCATTGCGCGGCGGCGCGTACGATTTCATCGGCAAGCCGATCAATCTGGAAGAACTGCACGTGGCCATTCGCAACGGCATCGAAGCCAGCGACTTGCGCCGCGAAGTGACGCAGTATCGCCGCGAACGCGCGCAACAATTCAGCTTTGATCAGATTATTGGGAAGTCTCCGGCGATGCGCGAAATGCTGGCGATAGCCCGCAAGGTCGCCGAGAGCGAAGTCTCGTCGGTGCTGCTGCAAGGCGAATCCGGCACCGGCAAGGACCTGGTGGCCAAGGCTATTCACTACCAGTCGAATCGCTCTGACGGACCATTCATCGCGATCAATTGTGCGGCGATTCCCGGCACGTTGATCGAAAGCGAACTGTTTGGATACGAAAAAGGCGCGTTCACCGACGCCAAAGCCCGCAAGGAAGGCATGTTCGAGCAGGCCGAGGGCGGCACGTTGTTGCTGGATGAGATTGGCGAGTTGGAGCTGAGCCTTCAGGCAAAACTTTTACGCGTGCTCGAAGAAGGAGCGTTCCGCCGCGTCGGCGGGTTGAAGGACATTCCCTTCGACGCGCGGATTATCGCCGCGTCCAATCGCGACTTGCGGGCGGAGAGTGAAGCCGGCCGTTTCCGGCTCGACCTTTACTATCGTCTTTCAGTAATTCAGATCGACATTCCCGCGCTGAGAGAGCGCGGCGACGACGTGATTCAACTGGCTGAACATTACATCGAATCGTTTGGTAAGCGGCTGCGCAAGACCGTGCGCGGAATTGAGGCCGACGTGGCTGACGCATTCCGGCAATATCACTGGCCGGGCAACGTGCGGGAGCTGCGCAACGTAATCGAACGCGCGTTGATTCTCGAAGATGACGATGTGATCACGACCAAGTATGTGCCGCGAAACCTGGTCGGCCCAAACCAGACGAACTTTGCACGGGATGGAGCCAGTGAGATGTTTCGGTTGCCACCGGCGGGCGCGTCGCTCGAGGAGGTCGAGATGTCGCTCGTGCGTCAGGCCATCGATCGCAGCGGCGGAAACCAGACCAGGGCCGCCGAACTGCTCGGTATTTCGCGCGACCAGTTGCGCTACCGGCTGAAGAAGTTGGAAGTTGTGCCCGCTACTGTTTCTGGTTCGGCGAACTAATCGTTGCGAACTCCGCAGAGCGATAGTCGGAGGTAGCGAATCAATGAGCCTGCGAAGCAGGAGGCTGAAAATAGCCCACCGATTCATCGGTGGGAAAACGCAACAAGTTCGGATCTTCGAGTCCGTGAAGCGGACGACTGACGAGGATTTCAGCCGTCCGCTTCACGGACTCTTTCATATCGCGGAACGTATTCCCAGCAGTAAACTGCTGGGCTATTTTCATTCGCCTGCTACGCGGGCTCATTGAGCTTTTCACTTTCAACGTCGAAAGCATATGTCGCCTGAATCGCATCCCGACACGTTGTCCAACTCCGAAGCTCTCGAGCGATCCCTCAAAGAGCTTTCGGATATCAAGTTCGCGCTTGATCAATCCACCATCGTTGCCATCACCGACCAGCGCGGCATCATCAACTATGTGAATGACGAATTCTGCCGCATCTCGAAATACTCGCGCGAGGAATTGTTGGGGCAGGATCATCGGATCATCAATTCCGGATATCACTCGAAAGAGTTTATCCGCACTCTTTGGTTAACGATCGCCGGCGGCAAGGTTTGGAAGGGTGAGCTCAAGAACCGCACCAAAGACGGCAGCATCTATTGGGTTGACACCACCATCGTGCCGTTTCTCGACGGCGACGGAAAACCTTACCAGTACGTCGCCATCCGGCATGACATCACACAGCGTAAGCTGGGTGAGCAGCGGATCGCCGAACAAGCGGCGCTGCTCGATGAAGCCCGCGACGCGATTCTGGTGCGGAGTCTCGACGAGACCATCGTCTTTTGGAACAAGGGCGCGGAACTTCTTTATGGATGGACCGCGGCCGAAGCAATTGGTCAAAATGCCCAGTCGTTGTTGTTCCGCGAAGTCCCTCTTCAGTTTGAAGACGCACAGCGGATCTTTGCTGAGACCGGCCACTGGGTCGGCGATTTGAACCAGGTAAAAAAGGACGGTCGCGCCGTCATAGTTCAGGGCAGTTGGACTCTGGTCCGAGACGAAAGCGGCGCGCCTTATCAAAAACTGGTGGTCAACACCGACGTTACTGATAAGAAAAGATTGCAAGCTGATTTACAGCGCTTTGCGCAGCTTTCGCTGGTGGGCGAACTCGCCGCCGGCCTGGCCCACGAGATCAAGAATCCGCTGGCAGGCATCCAGGGGATCGTAGACATTTTGCTGCGCCAGCGAGAGGCGAATGATCCAGAACGTGAAGCGCTCGAGGGGGTGCGTCATGAAGTAACGAGAATCGACAACACGGTGCGAGCGCTGCTGGATCGTGCGCGGCCACGGATGCTGGATATCCAGCTTCATTCGTTAACCGACGTGACTCGGCGCGCAGTCAATCTGGCAACCGCGCAGGCGGCCGTGCACGCCGTGCGCGCCGGACAGATCAACGTCCAGTTCGACGCGCCGTCCGACTCGATCATTGCGCCTCTTGATGCAGCGCAGATCGAGGACGCGATCCTCAACTTAATTCTCAACGCCATCGAAGCCAGCGAAAGCACGAGCCGCATCACGGTGCGCGTCTTTCGATCCGAGAGTGATGACGACGCGACCGATCTACGAGAGGAAGCGACCATCGAAGTTTCGGATCAGGGGTCCGGGATTAGCGAGGAAGATCTCGCCCGCATCTTCCACCCTTTCTTCACCACGCGAAAGGTGGGCACCGGCCTTGGTTTACCCGCGGTGCGGCGCATCGTGCGCGCGCACGGCGGCAGGATAGAAGTGAAGTCGATCTTAGGCGAAGGCTCGACTTTTACGATTCATCTGCCGCTGAAACCGTAGTATCGGGAAGCATCGAAAGCGTACTTCATGGCCGCTGAGTTTTGTTTGCGCCTTTCGATTTCTCTCTGCGCCTTTGCGTGAAATTATCAAGGTGCCTCGGTTTAGTTCGCGCAAAGGCGCCAAGCGAGAGACTGAAGGCGCCAGGAACACTCGCTGCGCAAAGTTACTCACGCTAGTGGGAAAGCCCGCACTGGCTCGTCCAACTCCATCCGATCAATTCAGTAGGCTGCCGAATTCACTCACTTATTAACTCGCAAGACGGGTATGGTTGTTGCAGATGGATCGTTACCCGAAGGAGCAGAAACCAAAATGACAAAGATGCTGGCGAACGTTTTTTATGGCAAAGACGATATTCGCGTTGAAGAAGTCGAACGTCCGCGAGCAGGGGTGAACGATGCCGTTATCCGCGTCACCCTGACGACGATCTGTGGCACAGACCTGCACATTCTGCGCGGCGAGTATCCGGTGAAACCCGGACTCATCATCGGACACGAACCTGTCGGGGTCATCGAAGAATTAGGCGCCGCCGTGAGTGGATACAAGATCGGCGATCGAGTTTTGGTCGGAGCCATCACTCCTTGTGGGCAATGCCGCGCGTGCCTGTCGGGCCAACTGTCGCAGTGCGGCCATGGCGAAGGCTATGAAGCAATCGGCGGTTGGCGCTTTGGCAATACCATCAACGGGGCGCAGGCCGAATACCTGCTGGTTCCGAATGCGCAAGCGAACCTGGCAAAAATTCCGGATGAGTTATCGGACGAACAAGTAGTTCTGCTGAGCGACATCGCTTCCACCGGATTCGGCGGAGCAGAGTCAGGAAAGATCCGGATCGGCGATGCCGTGGTCGTGTTTGCGCAGGGACCGATTGGCCTGTGCGCGACGGCGGGCGCGAAACTAATGGGCGCGACAATGGTCATTGGAGTTGACGGGGATGATAACCGTCTGGCGATGTCCCGGAAGATGGGTGCCGACGTCGTGCTCGACTATCGCCAGGTGGATGTCGCCGCTGAAGTGCAAAAGATAACGGGCGGCGGGGCTGATGTGGCGATCGAAGCCCTGGGCACGCAGCAGACATTCGAGAGTGCTCTGCGCAGCCTGCGTCCCGGCGGCACGCTATCGAGTCTTGGTGTCTATTCCGGGAAACTGGAAGTGCCATATGATGCTTTCGCGGCCGGACTAGCGGACAATCGCATCGTGACGACGCTTTGTCCGGGCGGCAAAGAGCGAATGCGCAGACTGATGGAAGTGGTCAAGTATGGGCGCGTTGATTTCACGCCGTTGCTGACGCATACGTTTCCGCTGGAAAAAATCGTGGACGCCTACCAGTTATTCGGTGACAGATCGGACGGCGTGCTGAAGGTCGCGATCAAGCCATAAACTGCGCTGGCAGGAAACGTCAGTTATCCCATTCACAAAACGTGAGGACGGCGGATTGGACGCTTTGATGTTTGCGGTCTTCATGACACCGGCTGTTACGGAGCAGTCTGAGCCCATCGATGTGATAGGATTGTGGCAATGAATCATGAGAAATTTCGCAACGACCTGCAAAAGTTACGCACCGAACTCCAGGCGATCAACTCTCTGGATGAAGGCGAGCAAACCCTCCTGCGACAAGTTGAGTCAGAGATCGAAGCTCTGCTTTCCAGAGATAATGACAACCTGCGAGCGGACCCTGACTCGCGAAAGCAACTCGGCGCGTCCCTGGCGCAGGTCGAGGCTGCTCATCCGCGGCTAACCTTGCTGATGCGACAGATGGTTGACTCGCTTTCGTATCTTGGCATCTAACGACGGGTGCAGTGGCACAGACTTCAGTCTGTGATTGTTCTTAGCTGGAACCACAGACTGAAGTCTGTGCCACTTAGAACAAACTGGGCGTCGTTCCGGGCTCGGCATCCACCCGCTTGATCAAATCCTCGTTGTCGATGTCTGGATAGTTGACGCTGCTGCCCACCGGATGGCTCTTCATGGCAGCGGCCGGGAAAGGCTCAAGTAGTTTCTTTAGTTCGCCGGTTTGAATGCGCGGGTTGAGCCAGAGCTCGGTGGACTCCTCAGGTAGAATTACCGGCATCCGATCATGAATCGGTTCCAACAGTTCGTTTGCCCCGGTCGTTACAATCGCGCAGGAAACGATCGAGACGCCGTCCTTCTTCCATTCATCCCAAATGCCGGCGAAGGCGAACGGCGCTTCATTTTTCATCTGAAAGAAAAACGCCTGGCGCGCCCGTCCGGTCCGCTTCCATTCATAGAAACCGTCGGCGGGAATCAGGCACCGGCGCCTTTGAAACGAGTCGCGAAAACTCGGTTTAGTTTCCAGAGTTTCGGCGCGTGCATTGATGAATCCCTTTGGCTCTTTGCTCCACGAGGGAATCAGGCCCCAGAGCAGCATTCTGGCAAGTGCGGGCGGTTTCGAATCGAGAATGGTAAGAATGTTCTGACCGGGAGCGATGTTGAATCGCGGGACGAGATCGTCAAGCTCAAACTGATCGGCGCCGGCCAGCTTCAGCCGGATCCGATCGATAGCTCGAAGTGTAAATCGACCGCACATTAGTCTGTGATTGGCACGCGCATCTTGCGCGTGATCTTCACGGGCCGGACGCCCGTGCCACTCTTGCCGCTAGCTTTCAATCCGGGCTCTGACTTCCCTTAGGTGCTGCAAAGTTTCCGCATCGCCTGAAGCCGCACCGGCGGAATTCGCTTTGTTGAGCCATTCGGAACTTCGCTGGAGATCGCCCTGACGTCAGGCCAACAGCGCCAGTCTCGAAGCGCTTTCGGCGACACCGCCCAGGACACCGGACCGCCAGCTTTCAGTTATGTCCGGCGCCTCGCTAACTTTTACATAGAGATCGTGCGCCTCCTGCCACAGACTTTGCGCCTCTTCAATTGCGTTAGCCTCGTCTTTAAGTACTGCGAAACCTCGGATGGCGTTGGCAAGGTCGAGCGGCGGCGTGTCGTCCCGACCGCGATAGATCGAGAGAGCTTCTATATAGCAGGATTCGGCGAGGGCCGCTTGCCCTGCACGGCGGTAGGCGTCGCACCGTGTGTGCGAGTCGCAAGGGGTCCTCAACCTTTCGCCCACTCGCAACGACGAGCTTGTACTTCAGTACGTTAGCGTGGTTGCCGAGGCTGGCCATTGCAGTCGTCCTTCCATGATCTGGCTGATTTACAGAACGGGAGCGGTAGCGACCGGATCACAAACTCAACTTGAGTGGCAGCATCCCGTCGCTACCACTCCGGGTGCTGTAACAAGGTTTAGGATGCGACCGCCAGCGCCTGCCCAAAGCCCAGCACGTGACCATCGCCGTCGCGCACCGCGAACTCTTTCATCTGGTATGACTCCTGAATCAGCGGACCGTAAATGATAACTGCGCCGTTGGCAGTGAACTCAGAATGTAAAGACATCACATCGCTGACCCAAAAGAAGGCCTCCCATGTTCCGCCCTGCTTTTCATTCGGCACGATGACGTCAACAGCCGAAACCCTGCGCAGCATGATCGACAAACCGTCGCGGCTGCAAATCGCAAACTGGAGCGGAGTGCCGGCAGAGTATTCACAGCGAAAGCCTAGTACTTGATCATAAAACTCCACCGAATGTTCCACGTCATGGACGGGAAAGTATGGCGCACTGCGCAGTAGGTTTGGATTCTCAGACATCGTCATCCCCTCGTCTAAGATGGTCAATGAAAACATCAGATGAGAAATGGAAAATGATCTGACAACAACTCACGAGGCCGATCCCTCCTGACGTTGCGAGATCATATAGCACAGTCCATCGGGAGCTACTTCGAAGAAAACGCGAACGGGTACGTCCCCGAATTTGTGGAGCCGAAAATCAGATTCCTGCGACGGCTTGCTCTTAATCTCAGCAAAGGCAGCCTCGACATTGTCGACTTCAAATACACAGCCTTCCTGGCTCGGATCGCCGCCGTTTTCGGCCAGGCCAATTTGGATTTGGTCACGCTCGAGAATGACCGATTTGTGTGGCTGATCTTGTCGTGAAACGACGCGGAACCCGAACGTTTTTTCATAACAGGGAATTGCCGCATCGACGTCGGCCACCGGTAGGTTCAACGCATCGTCGGCGTAGGGCGCTGCTTTCTTGAATATTGCTTTCATGGTTGTCTCGGTCGCTGTTTCGCACAGATCAAATCCAGGTCGACCCCTTCAATTGTGCTGAATCTCTACTACCTGCTCGCGCACGACCGGAGGCGGCAGACGCATCCATTGCGGCCTACCCGTCGCGGTGGCCCGCAACTGGGCCTGTCCGGGGGCGAATCGATCCAGGACATCCTTTGTGAGTATAGTAGTCTGAGAAGCCTCACGGCTCCGCGGATCAAACAGCGCCCACTCGTTCCCCCGCACTCCCTGCACCGCCAGCGTCTCAGACCGCGCACCCTGGATTAGATCGAGTTGGACCGTGACACCGGTTCGCGCATAGCTGACTACGGTTGTCTTGATAGTCGCACCGGGTTTAAGGATCGAGTCAGGTGATTGGAGCTCCAGGCTGTGCACCTGGTAATAGGCGCGATAGCCGGCGAGCATCAGAATAACGAAATACATCCCAAACAAAAGCAGGCCCACTCTCTTGAGCAGAACAATTGGACGATTCTCTCTGATTAACGAACCTTCGAACATGCTTCTGACAGTTAGGCAACGAGTCCGCGCGATTATCTTTTGCAGTCACATTGCAATCGAACGCAACGTCTTTGCCTTTGAATTGCTGTTTCTAAATAGTCTCGTCTACACCGGGCACCGGCGCTTTCAGCACGATTCGAAGTTTCAGTTCAAGTTCCAGGAAAGAAAACGGGTCCTTCATCAAATCGTCATGGCGCCTGGTCGGCCGGGGCCGAGCGAAAGCGCTCTGCCGTCCGGGCTTGGGCTTTGGCCGCTTCCACAACACGATCTCTGGGCGGCGCGTTAGTCACCAGAGAATCCAGGAGTTGGTGGGCGGCTTGCGCAACTCGATCCACCGCGCGGTTGAAAACCGCTTCGTTGGTTTTCGATGGCTTGGTAAAGCCGCTGAGTTTACGCACAAATTGCACGGAAGACGCGCGGATCTCTTCATCCGTCGCCGGTGGTTTGAAGTTGTGCAGGGTCTTGATATTTCGACACATAAGTTTGTACCTCACCTAATGCTGTTACTCATTTGACTCGCTCTTTGCCGCGATACGTGATCGTTTCGCCGGGCTTCATCTCATGGAAACCAATCTTCAGCTTTTTTAGTTCGGCGGCGAATCCATCTGCATTTTGAGTGATCCCCGGGAAAGTTCCAAAGTGCTGCGGAATCGCCAACCGGGCGCGCACTGATTGCGCGGCCTTAGCCGCCATCTTCGGTTCCATGCCAAAGTGCCCACCAATATTCAGCAAGGCGATGTCCACCGAATAATTTTCGCCGATCGTCTCCATGTCTTTGAAGTAAGCTGTATCACCCGAATGATAAATCGTGGGACCATTCTTGATGATAATCACAAAGCCCGCCGGGTTGCCGCCATAAGCTCGCTCGGGCTCATTCGCGCCGGCTTTCGGATTAAAGACGCTGCTGGAGTGAATTGCAGGTGTCATGGCAATTGTAACTTCGCCATCAGCAATTTGAATTTCGCCTCCAATCCCCATGATGGCGTCGCTGTCGGCTTGCTTGACGGGAAAATCTTGCAGCTTTACCAGATTGCCCGCCAGTTCAGGGTTGCTAATGAGCAAGGCGCCGGTCTTTCGGGCGATTGCGACTGCATCGCCCACGTGGTCTCGGTGTCCGTGATCAGGATGTAGTCAACCTTTGAAACCGCAGCCAGTGCGTCCTTACCATCTTTCGCGTCAGGATTGGACGGATTGGTTAACCATGGATCGATCAAAAGAATTTTGCCGTTGGGCGTCGTAATGGAGAAAGCCGCATGCCCGAACCACTTGATCTTTGTTTCCTGCGCCGCGGCCTGGCTGACAAAGCCTGACAACAAGAGAATTAGAACAGCTGGAAGTCTTGTTTTCATCTTATATGTCCTCCTTCAGAGTCCTGTGTCCTTCGGGTCACTGATCACCCTTTCCGAGCGGAGGCAGTAGCCCGATCGAAGGGAGGCTCCGTTTGTTGAGCTGAAACCTGAAGATCAACGTGCCAGCTTCTGAATCTGGCGCTGAAAATACTCTCGCCAACTTTGGGACAAGGTTTCCAGCTTCACCACCCGCCGTAACATCCCCAAATCATTTTTTTCAAAAGCATACAACCGGGTGATGTCTGAGATGGTGATGCCATTCTCATCTCGGCTAAGCAGTTCGAGCTCATCGCCCGCTTTTACTTGCCCCTCTTTCACCACCGCAAAGTAGAACCCGGTGCGGCGGCTTTGCAGAAACTTCTTAATGATGTCCGACCCCCCGAATTTGATGCCCAGCTTGTAACAAGGCAGGCGTGGCTCAGTCACCATCAACTCAGCTTCACCGACGCCCAAGCGGTCGCCAACATTGAGGCGATCTTCGAACATTCCTTCGGTAGTAAAGTTTTCCCCAAACATTCCGTAAGGCAGTTCCATCTCAGGTAATTCTTTTTTCCAAAACTCATAGTGCTCGGACGGATAAGCATAGACAGCCTTGCTCACGCCGCCATGCACTGACAAATCAGCCTGCCGGTCACCATCAAGATTGAGCGTGCGCAACATGACCGGCCCCGGCACCGGCTCTTTGAAGATGCCAGTCGCGACGGGATCACCATTCCATTCGACGATGCGAGGAAGGGCGATGTTTAGAGCGATAAGTTTCATAATCGGATTTCTCTCAACCCGACGGCCTTGAATAGCCGCGGCCAACATTCAGCCACACGCCTGATAGTAAACATCGCTCAGACCTGTGGCCTTACACTATCCATTCAACAAGCGGTTGACTCGATTCACTCGATCTTTGTTCTTCTCCGCCTGGTGGCCCACATTTAATTCGTTCGGTCCAATCGACATCGCCACCAGAGAAATATATTCGTCGCTTGTTAAAGCCGCGAACGGCGGTGAAAATCTTCGGCCTTATGCGGCGCAGTATACCCCAATCGAGCTAACGAGCCTGAAAGCGCCTCGTTTGTTACAGCCATAGCTTTTTGGCAACCGGAGTGTTTTTGATTCGAAACCCTGGCAACGTATTTTTGGTAATATGCTCTCAAACATGGTTCGGCAATCATCGGAAGAAGGAGAGAACAGAATGCCAATGACAACCATCGAGAACGGCAAAGCCGCCGCAATCAAACTGGCTCACCTGACCGCCAAAGCAGTTGAGGGGAAAATATTGGCCGAGGATTTGGCGGAGATCGGAAAGAGAAAAGCGCAACGGCTGGTGAGAAAAGGATATGAAACCGGCGAAGACTATGTGGACGAATCAAAGCGCTACATTAAACATAATCCTTTTCGGGCCGTGGGCGTGGCGTTAGGAGTTGGGCTCACGCTGGGGTTTGTGAGCGGGCTTCTCGCCCGGCGTCGCTAGGCCCTCACTATCGCTACGGACATCCGCTTTCGTTTGACTAATTCGAACAGGGACTTCAGTATCGTTCGGCGCGCCTTTGTGTGAACCGAGTCTGGCCAGACCATTTCCCGCAGAGCCGCCAGAGATCGAAAGGCGCTCGTCATCAAAACAGCACTAAATAATTCCTTTCTGTGTGATGGCGCACATACAAGACTTTCAGGTTGTTGGATAATTCCGCGAACTGTCGCCGGTTAAGAGCGATTAGAGAGCAGGACGGACCGAGAGGGGCGATTTGATGAAAGTATTACTGGTAAATCCGCAATTTCCCGACACCTATTGGAGTTTCCAACACGCGCTTCCTTTTGAAGGCAAGCGGTGCGCGTTCCCGCCGCTCGGACTGTTGACGGTCTCTGCGTTGTTGCCGAAGACATGGGAAAAGCGCCTGGTCGATCTGAACGTGCGGTCGCTTAAAAAGTCCGACATCGAATGGGCTGACATGGTTTTTGCGACCGCGATGCTGGTGCAGGAAGAGTCTTTGAGGAGCGTGGTCAAACGCTGCAAAGCCGCGGGCAAGCGCGTGGTAATCGGCGGACCGTACATCACGACCACGATTCACGAATTGCCGGAAGCCGATCACATTTTCCTGGGTGAAGCCGAAACCACTTTGCCTGAGTTTGTGAAAGACCTGGAACGCGGTGAGCCAAAGCGGACATATCAGGCTGCGGAGCGGCCGCCGCTCGCCGTGACTCCGATTCCTGATTTTCATCTTGCGGATCTCAAACGTTACAGCGCTATGTCGGTGCAGTATTCGCGCGGGTGCCCGTTCAATTGCGAATTTTGCGACATCATCGAAATTTACGGCCGGGTGCCGCGCACCAAGAGCAACCATCAAATGCTGGCCGAAATGGATGCTCTGCGCGATCTTGGTTGGCGAGGCACGGTCTTCATTGTTGACGACAACTTCATCGGCAACAAAAAAAATGTTCGGCAGCTAATGCCCGAACTGGCCGAATGGCAAGAACGCCACGGCTTTCCATTTTCCCTTTTGACTGAAGCCAGCGTGAATCTCGCTGATGATGACGACTTGCTCAACGTAATGCAGCGGGCTGGCTTTCGAAGGGTCTTTCTTGGCATTGAGACGCCCGTGGAAGAAAGTCTCAAGGAGGCGCAGAAATCTCAGAACCGCGGGAACCTGCTCGACTCAGTCAAGAAGATTCAAAGCTACGGCATGGAAGTCATGGGAGGTTTCATTGTCGGCTTTGACAATGATCCCGACGATATTTTCGAGCGGCAGATTAACTTCATCCGCGAGAGCGCGATTCCGCTGGCCATGGTTGGGTTGCTCAACGCGCTTCCTGATACACAACTCTGGAGACGGCTTGAGCGCGAGGGACGTTTGCTGGGCACGGATGCCTCCGGCAACAACACCGTCTGTACTTTGAACTTCGTGACCAAGATGGATCCGGCGCGGTTGATTCGTGGTTATCAAGAGATCATGCAGACAATTTACAGCCCGCGCGAGTATTACAAGCGGGCGCTGGAATCGATGAAGCGGACGCCGCACGACGCTTCTGAACCGCAGCATTATTCGCTGCCCAGCGCCGTCGCTTCATTGGCGCGGGTCGCGATCAAGCTCGGAGTGTTTGACCGCGAGCGAGTGGAATTCTGGCGCTTCCTCGGCCAGGCCGCCGCGAAGCATCGCGAGAGATTTGCCGAGTCGCTAAGATTGGCCGCGATGGGTTATCACTTTCGCAAGTTGGCTGAGGCCTATGGTTAGCAGAGACGATTTCAGTCGCGTTAGAACGAATCAATTCAATCTCTGTTATCGATCGGAAGTGCCGTACGTTGGTCGTTACGAGCGGCAAGCTCTTCGCCCATGCAGTAGCGGCGATCAGAGCGTCGGCCAAATGATGTCGCAGATCAGGATAGCGGCTCAGGAGGTCTCTGTAAGCATCCGTCACGGCCGCATCGGGATTAATCTGTCGCAAGCTTCCCAACATCATTGTTATTCTTTTGCGCTCAGCGTCGCTGATCGGCGAGCGCAGCAATTCTTTGCGCGTCACTCGGCTGTAATAGATTTGGACGTTAGGATTGCGAAAGAAGAGTTTTGCGTTTGGTTCGCCCCGATACCACAGGATGAAAACACCTGTGTCCGCTAAAGCCCTCTGAAGGTCTAGCCAGGCCGGGCTACTCATCAGAAGTCTCTATCTCGCCGAGAAACTCTTCCCGGGGTTTTCTCTCGGCCGTCAGGCGTGCGCATGTCTGCTTCGCGCAGGTCCGACACGAAGCCTTCAGCGTCCGCAAGATCTTCACGCCCGCGCCACATGCCAAAGCCCAGCTCTTCGGCAAGCAAAGCGTCAGCCAACTGCAAACGCTCTACCGAAGAAAGCCGCTTGGCCGATTCCAGGATTTCTTCATACGAGGTCATGCGGAAAGTCTAACCCAATGCGGAGTCGAGGAAAAGAGGAATGAGGCTTAAGTCCACATGCTTCCGGGGCGCACAATTGGCAGCCACTTCGCCTGGAGCACGGCGCCGCAACAAGGAGCAAGACCCATTTCGAAACCCGCGCGCGCCCGTTTTGCTGAACCCCAACCAGCGAGAGCCGCCGAGCCCGTCAAGCGATGCGGCCTTTCCCACTTAAGTTGGGAAACTTTGCGCAGTTCGCAGCCGCGTTTGCGCGTTTCGGCTAGCAAAAGGATAGATCTCTCTCGGCACGTGCGTTGCAAATCCCGTTGGTCAGCTCGAAGTTCACGAGAGAGATCATGAAAGAAGGAGCATCATCATGAAGAGTTATCTGTTGTTCATCGCACTTATTTGTGCCGTAACGCTGAGCAGTAGTGTGACGCCGCCTGTGACCGGAGCGGCCAATGCCGCAAAGAGGGAACAGGCAGTGATCAAGTTCAATCAGCCGGTGAAACTCATGGGCGTAACGTTGCTGGGCGAATATCTTTTTGTCCATAACGACCTGGCGATGGCGCGCGGCGAAGCGTGCACTCTGGTGTACAAAGGCGAATACGCCGTTCCGGAAAAGCTGATTGTTTCTTTTCATTGCACGCCGATCGAGCGCGGGATGGCTGCCGGCTTTACCGTGCGTACCGAGCAAGTCTTGCCAGGGCTATCTGAGATCAGAGAGTTTCAGTTTGGCGGTAGCACCGAATCGCATCTGGTGCCGGCGAGTCAACCAGCGGCGTACGTGACTATCGCAGCGGTGGATTAAGCAAGAGAGATAGTCAGTCGTTGCTGAAATGAAAGCCACAAGGAGGCAGGGGCGACGGCCCCCGGCAAGCTAATGATCATCAAGCGCATTCTCTGTCCTACGGATCTTTCCAGCGAATCGGACGAAGCGTTGCGCTACGCGCTGGCCCTGGCGCGCGCATACGACGCGAAGCTCGTCGTTTTTCACTGCCGACCTGAAACCATCGGAATGGATATGGTGGAAGCGCAGGCGCTACTCGAACGGTCGCTGATTCCGTATCTGAAACCGGCTGACCTGATGAAGCTGAAATGGGAGGCCGTCGTGAGTCAGGACGATGATCCCGGAAAAGCAATTAGTGAACAGGCGTCGGCGCACAAAGTGGATTTGATCGTAATGCGTTCCCGCCGGCGACCGCATCGTGCGGCCTTGCTTGGTTCGACCGCAGAGTCGGTCAGTCGCACCGCGCCCTGTGCAGTGATGGTAACGCACGGGGACGAGCGTGAATGGGTGGGCGCAACGGCCCGCGAGATCGATCTGAAGCGGGTCCTGGTGGCCTACGACTTTTCCGATCACTCTGAACAGGCGCTGAAATATGCATTGACCTTCGCGCAGGAGTATCAGTCAGAATTGCACCTGCTGCATGTCTTGCCGCGCTTCACCCTGGACGAAACCGAAATCGCCTGGTACCCGTTGGGCAACGACGGGCCTTACCATCAGGCCGCGCGCCGCTTGCAGAAAGCCGTACCTGCCGGCGCGCATCTTTGGTGCACAATCAAAGATGCCGTTAGCGAAGGCCCGGCCTATCGCGAGATTCTGAATTACGCAGTTAGAAATGAGATCGATCTGATTTGCCTGGGCGCGCATGGCGCGGGCTTTGGCATGCTGACCCTGTTTGGATCGAATGTTGACCGGGTGCTGCGACAGGCGCCGTGTCCGGTGCTGGTCGCGCGACCCCTGAAGCATGAACAGTTTGCGGATAAACACGTATCTAAAGCCCGACCCTCAGAAAGGGGTCGCTTCATCAAACATGTTCTCCCTGACGGTCGGGCTTCTGACAGACGAGCCTAGGACGACGATCCGTTCCTTCCAACGGCGCCCGTGGTGAGAAGCATGTTTGAGTCTATGAACATTTCACTCCTGTCGGAGTGAACCTTTGCCAGAGGCTGAAGACTCACTTCTTTGAGACAACGTCGATTTCACTGTAGAAGGTGTTGCCAAACTCGTCCGCCGTTTCGGTCACGTAGCAATCGAATAGCAGGTAGCGAACCTTCCCCAGGCTGCCGCGCGCATCGGTAATGCTCACGCCAAACTGCCCACCGTCATCACCTTCCTTCGATCGGGTGTCGACAACCGTAATCAGCTTCCAGCCGTGCGTCGCCAGATCAATATTAGTCCTGGGAGCGGCATTGAAGTTTGCATCGGCGCCATCACTGGCCCAGAGCCGGTACACCTGCGGCCCGCGGGTGTTCGGATGCCATGAATAAGAGTTGATCTGAGCGATATCGATCACGCTGCCCAGATCCATTTGAAAGCGTCCACCACCAGTGCCGGCGTTCCAGAAAAAGTTTGCCGCCGGCTGATCTTCTTCAGTTGGCAGCGCGCCGTCGGTAAGCGCACTGAGGTCTGCGCCATTACCATCAACCTCGCCTTCAATCAGCAACAGTTTGGCCTTCGCTGCGTCGTCGTTCTTTGACGGTGAGGGAACGGTCTTGAACTTGAACGCGCTGTTGGCGGCAGCGTTGGAGTTGTGATCTACGGTGACCTTTACCTGGGCGTGGGCTGTGATCGTCACGCTGAGTAGCGCCGAAATGACTAATCCAATCTGGGTTATTCTTTTTGTCACGCAACCTCCTCGTTGAATGAGCTTCAATTTGATCTTCAACGCAATTGAGAGCGCCAAAGGCGCGAAATGTAATAGCCTGGGCCAACGGCCCAGGTAATTCAACCCCAACAGTCATTTTGAGCACTGAAGGTGCGGAATCAACTCAGAATAGATCGTGAGGTTGGTTGTTCACTAATGATTCGCGAATCGCGCGTTTATGTCGCGTCTTCAGCGCTCGATTGCTTTGACTCTTCGTTGATCCCGGGGCGCTGCCCCAGGCTATTTCAGTTCGCGCCTTTGGCGCTCGGCTCCACCAGCTCCGGCGAATACAACGCAGTCGCGGGCCACAGCCGATATGGGACACGCGCGGCAGTCATGGCAAAAATCCTGAGGCGCGGATCGCTGGGCAGCCGGATTGCGCGCGCGCCGGGCGGCAAATCGATCACGTACGCAAAGATGTAACTCGCGATGTACGGTTGATTGCCGTCAGGGCCATGACGATGAGTGCCCACCCACGCAACTTCATCGCGCTTGACGAAGCCGGGACGGATTTGATCGATGCCGCTGACGTTTCCGGTTGCAGGATCATAGCTGACTACCAGATCGTTCTGAATAGCTTCGGCCGTCCACGACTGTCCGCGCGTCATCGGCGCCACAGAAACCTCGCGTAACTGCCGCGGTTCTTTCAGCCGGCTGTCCCATTGGCCGATGGGACCTTGCCAGTCGCGCACAATGATCTGCTGCGACTTTGCTCCGACATCAATCATAGTAGTTGCGTCACCGCCCACGGCGGCCGCCAATACATAAACTCGATTGTACGAGCTGGGCGGGATCGGTATCGCTGCACCTGTCGGCACCAGAATGTTAAGCGCACCCGGGGCAGTCGATCCAAACTTGAATGGAATCCCGTCGAGCATTAGCTGTAATGGCAGCAGCTCACCCGCCACGGTCTGCTTCTTTCCATCAAAGTCCCCGTCCCCGCGATTCGCGTCAGTCGAAATTCCGTCCAGATTGAACGGCAATGCCAGTGGCGCGGCATCGAAAGAAGGTCGCGCGGGTTTAGTCTGCAGGTGCAGGGCAATCGTTCGCGGCTGGTACGGCTTGAGCGTAATCCGGAGACCGTCGGGAGTAAATGATAAGGGGCCGGTCGCCTGCTCTTCCGCGGCATTGATCTCTCTCGCGGCTTTAGACGGCACGCCGAACTTGATGTTCGTCGTGACGGGCCGGCCGTCAAGTTCCTGAACCCGCAGCACGACCTCGTCAGAGTCCTCGGCCTTCTTGACGGCCCGCACCGCCAGCTGGCCGTAGTTGTCAGACGCGCCGACGATCGAAAACATTGGACCGAGTTCGCCCGCGTGCGCTTCGGTCTGAAAAGCCAGGAGCGGTTGATTAAGCTCGGCAGCGCGCGCGGGTATCGAGGGCTCGCGTTCTCCACGCCAGTCGCCGCGATGCCCGGCAATCGAATAGACAAAACGATGATGACCAAGATCGTTGCTGCTTTGATAAGGGTAAGCGCGCGCCTTGCCAGTATGCAGTAACGTCAAACGCAAAACGTTGTCCGCCGGCTTGTCCCAACCGTACTTGCTGTCATTCAAAACCGCTACGCCAAACTTACCGCTCTGATCAGTTATGTCCGCCCACTGCTGCGCCGGCACTTCGTAATGATCGGGAGTGTTGTTGCCGCGCTGGATCGTGCCGAGACCCAAATCATAAGTTGCCTTTGGATTAGACGCGGTGAAGGGAAACGAAACCTTCAGCAGCGAGTTCGGCGATTTCCAGTCGACCAGGTTCTCGACATCAACGCGCTGGCCGCGCTCGCTCAGGCTGACGCGTTGCACAAAGGTTGAGCCGGCTGCTTTCCTCGTGATCTCGATCGCCACCCGCACCGGCCCGCGTTCGACGACGCGGATCTGTGGCGCCTGCACATACTCGCGCGGTGGAGAATTGACCGTGTCCCAGAGAATCCGCCACGCTGGCTTATCAGGTGAAGGATCGTTTCGCAACTCTAAGCGGATCGGCGACTGCAACAACTCGCCGCCGGTAAGCTTGTTAACAATCGACGAGACATCGCCGTTCGCATCGATCTGAACTTTATAGAACAGGTTCTCGAGTGAAGACTCCGTTACCTTCAGCGAAGATTCTTCTTTAGGCGCCGAGGCGCCTGCCACCACTCGAAAGACTTTGAACGTAGTACTCTTCACATGAGCCAGAAACAGAAGGCGAGCTGTGTTGTTTTGTCTTTCGAGGATTTGCACCGGCACGCTTTCTTGCGTGAGCGTGTCAATCACATGCATTGTCGCGGGTGCTGGGCCTTTGAAGGTCACCGTGGCCTCGACGGGCGCCTGGTTGAACCAGCCCAGAGGGTTGTAAACAATCAGCGGAACACCCGCGCCCCGTGTGTCCATCATCGCGGCCACCGCGGCGGTCGAGCTCGTCAGCACAGCAGCAAATTGGTTTGCTGACACCAGCTCGTCATTCCAGGAAAACTGGTATGCCTGCGGAATGCTGGTGCCGGTCAGGTCGTCATGAAACTGGTGCCATAGAACTCGGATCCAGGCTTCGCGCAGGCGCTCTCGCGGATAAGGAAGCCCGGCAACTAACTCCGCCGCGACCGCAGTTTGCTCTGCGGCGTTAGCCAGCAATTCGTTCTGGCGATTGAAGCGTTTCATCGCCGCCTGCGAGGTGTAGCAGCCGACGCCGTGCGTCTTCATCGTCAGCTCACCCTCGTATTCCGGCAGCGATGCCCTCTCTTCCGCCGTTAGATCTTTCGCCAGCTGATCGGCAGACGTGTTGCGGATAGCGACATTGCCATTCCTGTTGGCCAGCGACTTCTCGAGCCAGGCTACAGACTCATCATCAGGCGCACCGCCAATGTCTCCGGTGCCAAATAAGCGAAAGCCAACTTTGCGGCCGTTACCAAGCGAGGTGAGATCGTTCGACCATTTAGGATCGACGGAGATATCGCTCCGGATCTTCGTGACATAGTCGCCCGGATTCAACGCGGCGACGACCGAGTTTCCGTCCGAGCCTTTCCAACGTCCGATCGGAAATGGAATTCCGTATGACGACCCCCACGTCAGCTTCTGAGTCGTGAATGCCGAGAGACCGCAATGCGTGGCGATTGAAGGGAGCGCAAAGCCGAAACCAAAACAGTCGGGCAAGTACACATCAGAACTTACCTTGTCGAACTCGTGACGGAAGAACCATTTCCCATAGAGCGCCTGCCGCATCAGAGATTCCGGCGAAGGTACATTCACATCCACCGCATTGATCCATGAGCCTGAGATTCGCCAGCGCCCATCAGCCACATACTTCTGCACCGTCGGCCAGCTCTCGGGGTGATATTCCTTGAACCACATGTAGTGGATGGCGCCTTCATAGTTGAAGGTGTAATCGGGATATTGCTCGAAGCGTTTGAAGTTTTGGAAGAACGTGTTGGGAACGAACTC
Organism: Pyrinomonadales bacterium; assembly: GCA_038210455.1. Taxonomy (GTDB): domain Bacteria; phylum Acidobacteriota; class Blastocatellia; order Pyrinomonadales; family Pyrinomonadaceae; genus UBA11740. The sequence continues at coordinate 111,403 of JBBQWP010000015.1, forward strand.
GCGAATCGTGTCCTGAACGGTCCAGTTCCATTGCGAGTCGAGATGCGAAGTGCCGACGACGTAGAGGACGGGTTTGGGATCTTGAGCGAGTGGTTGGGCTGCGACTAGTGCGGTGATCAAACAGAGGATGGCGAATACTGCTGCGAGTAAGCAAAAAGGCATCTTCGTGAACCTGACGATCACGTCATACTGGGAGCGCGGGCGCCGTCGCCCGCAATCTGTTAGTGACGACACCTTTTTCGCGCTTCGCGCTCAGTGCGGGCGAGGGCGCCCGCGCTCCCAGTAACAAGTTGCCTCATTGCTAGTTGCTCCACTTCGCCGGCTTCCGATCCCAACGATGCTCGGTCAACTCAGCCAGGAGATCGTCAGAGAGCCGCCCGACATCACTCGCCGCGACATTCGAATCAACGTGCGACAGCTTGCGCATCCCCGGAATGATCGTGCCGACGACCGGATTGCCAAGGATGAAGCGCAGGGCCATCTCGGGCATGCTGATTCCTTCGCGCTCGGCAATCGGTTTCAACGCGTCGGCGCGTTCGACACTGGGAATCAAATTCTCAGGTACGAAATAGATGTTGCGCCAGTCGCCCTCCGGCCACTTGCTCGACTTTGTGAGTGTGCCGGTCAAAGAGCCTTCGTCAAAGGGCACGCGCGCAATCACAGCCGTGTCCATCTCGACGCACGCAGGGAACAGATCATCTTCCGGATTTTGATCGAAGATGTTGTAGATCACCTGCACGGCATCAATCAGACCGCTCTTGACTGTGCGCACGCCGTTCCAGGGTTCCCAACGATTGATGCTCACCCCGACGGCTTTGATTAATCCCGCGCGGCGAAGTTCGTCTATCTTCTTCGCCCAACGATCGTCTTCGACCCACGAATCTTCCCAGACGTGGAACTGGACCAGGTCAAAACTGTCCAGACCGGCGTTCTCCAGACTGCTGTGGACGTACTTGTCTATGTGTTCAGGGGGAAAGCAATCATCGAGAGTTGAGCCACGGCGGCTGGGCCACTGGAGATTTTTCGGCGGGATCTTGGTGGCCGTGTAGAGTTTTTTCTCGCTATTGGCGCGGACGATCTGGCCCAGTAACTTTTCGCTGTGCCCTTCGCCGTAGGCCCATGCCGTATCGAAGAAGTTGCAGCCCAGATCGACGGCGCGCTGTAGAGAGGCGAGCGATTCTTGATCATCCGAGCCGGTCCAACCTCCCATGCCCCACATGCCGTAGCCAATCTCGCTGACTTTCCAGTTGGTGCGTCCAAAGCGTCGGTAGTTCATGATGTTTTGCGCGATCTCAGATTCCCCTTTGCGACTTCTGATTTTACTGCGCGCCTTTGCGTGAAACTGAGAGATTCATTTCACGCAAAGGCGCAAAGAAAGACTCAAGGCGCAAAGAAATGCGTTGATTCGTTAACGCTCCAGCGTGTCATACAATGGATGCGCCGGCGAGATCGTCGACGGCTCGTCCGCCACCGTAATCGCCAGGATGCGAATCCGATCATTGTCCGGCAGAGCCAGCGTGCGCGCGCCAGCCGGCAGATCGATCACGTAAGCGAAGAGATAAGAGTAAGCATAAGCCTCAGCGCTGCCGTCCGCCGCGTTGCGATGCGATGAAAACCATGCGATGTCAGCCCGCTTGATAAAGCCCGGCCGCAAACCCAACATCTCGCCGTAGATGTTCGTGCGCGTTCGCGGAATCGTTCCGGCCGGTGGTGCAGGAGCGCCGGGGCGTTGCTGGATCTGCTCTTCGGTCACTCTCCAGATGCGGTCATCCCACTGGCCGACGAAGCCGGTCCAATCCTGAATGGTTAGATCGACTGATTTGTCGCCGGCCCGGAATGTCGCTTTCTGATCGCCATTGGCTGCGGCTGCCAACAGATAAACTCGATTGTATTTGCCGGGAGGCAAAGTGATCGTCTGACCATGCGCGACTACGGCGTTGGGTTTTCCCTGATCAGCCGGCGCCAACTTGAAACGAATGCCGGCAAAACTTATCTCGCGCGGTAACATCTCTGCCGGCAGAGCTTTCCCCTGTGACGCGCCCTGATTATTGGGGGCCCAATCAAAACTGCCGTCCGCCGGTCGGTTCCGGCGCGAAGCGACCGACAGGTCGTAATCCAAAGTCACGGGTTGCGACTGAGTCAAAGGCGCCTTTGCATTTGGCGCGGCGAGCTTCAAAGCAAATGTCCGCGGCTGATAGGCTCCCAGCGAAGTTACCAGCGCGCCGTTGTCTAACTTTGCGGGTCCGACGGGCTGTTCCTGTCCATTGACTTCACGCGCCGCGGTTACGGCGACTGGAAAGCTAAGCCGAACATTCTCGGCCGGCTTACCATCCATTTCAACCACGCGCACAATTACTTCATTCGTAAGCTCGGCTTTCTTCAAAGCCAGCACCCGCACGCGATCGTTATCGAGTCTCAATAGCGAAAAGGTTTTTCCTAACGCTCCTGGATGTTTCGAGCTTTCAAAGGCAATCAGCGGCTGATTCAAGCGGTACGCTTGCCAGTCGGTGCCACCTTCACGCCAGCCGTTCCCGTGACCGGCAATCCCGAAAAGTATTTCGTGCCGGCCCAGGTCCTGAGTTCCCTGATCGGCGTAACCGCCACGAGTGCCCGGGGTGCGCACGAGTGTCAACCGCAGGGTCTTGTCATCGGGCTTATCAGAACCGTTCTTGCAGTCGGTGAGTACGGTGGCGCCGAACGCGCCGGACTGATCGGTCAGGTCTATCCACTGGTGCGACGCGACTTCGAATTGGCGTTCTTCGGCGTTCGGTCTTTGCACCGTGCCGATGTCCCAGTTGTAAGTCGCCAGGTTGTTCACGGCGGCGAGGGGAAAAGTAGCTTTCAGATTCCCGTTCTTCGTCTTCCAGTCAATGACGTTGCGAAACTCGACGCGGTTGCCCGCATCACCAGCCGCGAGACTGATCGTCTGCGCAAATGTTGAGTCTTCGGTCTCGCGCTCGACTTCGACCGCCACCCGCGCCGGACCGTTTTCGATGACGCGAACCTTGGCCGGGCCGCTGACGAACGCGCGCGGTGTTCTCTGCTCGTCTTCAAAATCCATGTTCCAGGCGGGCCACTGCCGCGGGTTATCAGTCGATATCGCCAGACGGACGGGCGCCGACAAAAGCTCTCTGCTGATCTTCTTGTCAAAGATGCTCGACACGTCGCCGTTTCGGTCTATCGCGATTCGATAGCGTGCGTTCTCAAGTGAAGTCTCGGTCGCCTTGAGTTCGCTGAAATTGACGGCCTCTGACGGCTCGACGTCGTAAACCGCGAAGCCTACGGAAGGGACGCGAGCGAGGAACTGAACTCTGCCATTCATGATCTGCGCCGGCACTTCCTTGCCATCAGGTCCGGTGACCCGCACAGCTTTCGGCGTGGCATTATTGGAAAAGTTGACCGTCGCTTCAACGACATCTTCACGTTGAATGTTGAGCGGATTGTAGACAACGATCGCGTTCCCCCTCGTGCTTGTGTTGAGCGTGGACGACACTGCTGAAGCCGCGCTGGTAAGCACACCGGCAAACTGGTTCATCGCGATCACATCGTCGTTCCAGGCGAACTCGAATGCTTTTGGCGTCGCTGTGCCGGGCAGGATGTCGTGAAACTGTCCGCCCATCACTAAAGTCCAGGCATTGTTCAAACGCTCAAGCGGATAAGGGCGGCCGCCCAACCAATCGGCGGCAACTGAAGCTTTCTCAGCCGCGTCGGCCAGCAGTTCGTTCTTGCGCATCCAGCGCTTTTGATAAGCCTCTGACGTAAGCGACCCGGCGGAATGGTTAATAAGTTCGAGGTCGCCTTTGTAACGCGGCAGGCGATCCGTGGCGCAACAGTTCGCGATGTCCTGAAACATCTGATCGGCTTTGGACCAGACAACTTTGACTGGGCCATCGCCGACCTGGACCAGAGGACCGGAAGGTGTCGTGCTTGGCGGTCCGAACTGAAACAGCGGCGGCAACGTAGTCTTGCTCTTTGAAGTAATCGCCTCCATCAAACGCACTGAGCTTTCATTCGGCGAGCCGCCCACGTCGCCGGTCCCGACATAATGATAGTCCGCAAAGATTCCCGTCAGATTGCCGTTAATTTGAATTCGCTTGGCCCAATCTTCCTGTCCTCGCGAGCGGGCCTGGTTCTGTTGCGCGGACAAGGTTGGATCGGGACCTGGCGGAGGCGGCGGGGTCTTGCTGATGTCATACGTGACCTGACTGCCATAGCTGAGTGGATTCAAGGCGGCGATGATCGTCTTGCCGTCGGGGCCTTCCCAGATCCCCACGTTGAAAGGAATGCCCACGGGAGTTTTCTCGGGAGAGTCAGGCCCGCCGACGTGCGGGGCCGGTTGCCACGCGGATGAAAGTTTCTGCGTCGAAAAGCCTTTGATGCCTGAATGCGCCAGGATGCTCGGCAAAGACGCCGGGAATCCGAAACAGTCAGGCAACATGTATTCGTCGCTCGCCGTGCCGAATTCTTTTCGGAACCAATTGTTGCCGTACAGAATTTGTCTGATGACCGATTCAGCGTTGGGAGAGTTGATGTCGCCTTCTTCCATCGACGAGCCGGCGGGAAACCATCGACCGGTGGCGACGTATTGTTTCAAACGCTCAAAGTCGGAAGGGTAATACTCTTTCATCAGGCGATAGCGATTCGCGCCGGTGAAATTGAAAATGTAGTGCGGATACTTCTCAAACAGCGCAAAGTTGTTGCGCATGGTCTTGGTGAGATACTCAGAAATCACCTGCGGATATTCCCAACGCCATTCCGTATCAAGATGCGCGTAGCCGACGACGTACAGAGTTGGTTCTTTAGCGAGATTAGGAGTGGCGATGCTGGGTAGTTTCTTTTCTACCGGCTTTCGCGACGTTGACTTGGTTATGAACGGTTTCGGCTCGTCGTCAGTCCGCGGGATTTGGGAGATGGCGGAAGGCGCGGCGAAAAAAAACATCAGTACCAACGCATAGACGATCTTGATCAGGGCACTAGCCCGACCGTTAGGGAGGGCTCCAACATTGTGAAAGTTAGGAAATTCCATAGGCGGCGCTACTTCTAAACCATCCTGAAGGATAAAGCAATAGTCGGATTTCAGGTTTCGTGGTTCTTCGTGTGAATTCGTGGATCGTCCTCTGCGGGACAACGACCTGATCCACGAATTTACACGAAGCAACGCGAAAAGGATGGGTTGTCATTGCTTGACTGAGCCCTCTCTCACGGTCGGGCTACTGCCCCGCCGGTTGGCGAATTGTGATAAACTCGCCCCCTGAAGAAATGGTTCAGCATCGCAGCCCACATTACTCTCCAGCAGGCATCGCGCAGACGCGTCTGCTTAAGCAGTCAATCAAACTATCGCTCTTCGGTTGGAGGTCGTCATGAAAAAGTTCTTATTTCGTTCCCTGCTAATTGTCGCCCTGGTCGTGGGTGCGAGTCTCGCCGTTTTGGCCGACACGATTCGCCTCAAAAACGGCAGCATCATTCGCGGCCAAATCATCAGCTTCAAGAACGAACAATTCACGATTGTCGTGGGCGGGGGCACGCGTGGGCGCACCAGCAGGATCACCGTCTTTATGGAAGACGTTGATTCGATCGAGTTCGACTCGGCCGGCAACACGAACAATTCCAACACTCAGAACGATGACACGACGAATAACAATCAGCCGCCGTATCAACCTCCATATCAGCCGCCGGCAAACACACAGCCGACGTACACTCCGCCGACCAATCAGCCCTCTAATCCGGCGTTTTTCACTATCAATGTAAAGGTGCGGGCGGACAATACGAGTAATGGCTGGACCAACACCGGACTGGTGGTGCGGCGGGGCCAGCGGCTGCGCATCACTGCTTCCGGAAGAGTGAGCCTGGGCAACAACCGCTTTGCGACACCTGATGGTCTGCCGAGTATTCCCGACCGCGACAAGTTGATGCGCAACCAGCCCACCGGCGGCCTCATAGCCGTCATCGGGGACGACAACGACGACTTCATCTTCGTGGGCCGCAGCCGGGATTTTGTGGTACAGCGGGATGGCGTGCTGTTTCTGGGCGTCAATGAAGGCAACCTGAGCGACAATTCAGGACTTTTCGAGATCGTCATCGAGGCCGAGACCGCAAATCCCCGATAGTTCTTTGGAGTGCGCCGGCAGAGCGAAGCGGCGACGGCGCTGTGGATTGCACTCAGCCTACAAATCTTAGATCCAAAAGCGGTGTCGCGCTTCGCTTGCCACCGCACTGCTATGTGAATGTCCAGTCGGACTGAACAAATGATTTTAGCTGCTTCGACCTTAAGAGAGACTGACTGCTATTCGTGGCACGACTCTATGGTGCGTCACACTCTCGCG
>JBBQWP010000016.1:0-115257 GCA_038210455.1 Pyrinomonadales bacterium
TAGCGACCGGGTCTCGGCGTTAGGAGATCGAGTCTCGCGGGACGCAGCGACCCGGTCGCTATCGCTTCCGGTACTGACCTCATATCGAGGCTACCGCGCTGCTTCCGCAAGCCTTTTCGGCGCCGATTTGATGCAAAGAGCGCCGAGGGTAGGCAAAGGTCTTTCCGTAATGGCTTGGGGAAATGTTGACTCGTCGAGAGACTTGGGTGTAGATACTTGCTCACACCATGGATGATTCCAATCGTGAAGGAAAATTATGAAGACTAAAAAGATGATTCTGACGGCTGTTGCGCTTAGCGCGTTTCTTTCATTGGGAGGCCTGGTTTTGGGCGAGCCTGGGAGCTCACGTCCTTCGGCAGAAGCGCCACAGAACATTAAGAAGATTCGCAAGATCCGGAAGATTAGAAAGATTCGCAAAATCAGTAAGATTCGGAAGATCAGGAAGATTCGCAAAATCCGGCCGAGAAGGCATCGCCGTCGCGAGCGACTGGGCTAACTCAAACGCGCAAACTCAATTAGAGCGGCGGGGTTCTCAGCCTCGCGCTCTTTTCTTAGCTTAGCTATCGAATAAATGATCTTCACATTCTCTTTGTTAACAGTTTCAATATGCCGACACTGCGCTGTGTGTCCTCTGCGTTAAAAAACTTTTCCTGACGTGCTATAGTGTCGTTCCTCTGAAAGGTAATTTGCACAATTCAAATTAAGTTGCTTCTTTGACCATGCCAGACAAAGATTTCGTTCACCTCCACCTGCATACCGACTACAGCCTGCTCGACGGCGCGATTCAAATAAACCCACTGGCAAGGCGCACTCTGGAACTGGGGATGAACGCGTGTGCCATGACTGATCATGGCAACATGTACGGCGCGATCAGTTTCTATAACACGATGAAGAAGGAAGGGATCAAACCGATTATCGGATGCGAAACCTATCTCGCTACCGGCAGTCGCAAAGATCGCGGTGGCCGTCCGGGACCAGGCGAAAAAATCAATCATCATCTGATTCTCCTGGCGAAGGATTTAGAGGGCTATAAGAATCTTTCGCGACTCACGTCAAAAGCTTTTACCGAAGGCTTCTATTACAAACCGCGCATCGATAGGGAACTGCTCGCTCAACATAGCAAGGGTTTGATCGCTTTGTCCGCATGCATGTCGGGAGTGCCGGCGGCACTGCTGGCGAAAGAGTGTCCCGATGAGGCGGCGGCGGCGGCGCTTGAGTTCGAGGAAATAATGGGAAAGGGTAATTACTTTCTCGAGATTCAGGAGCATGGACTGGAGCCACAGGCACGAATTCGGAAGCCGCTCGTTGAACTGTCAAAGCGCACGGGCATCCCTCTGGTCGCGACCAATGACGCTCATTACATGATGCCGGATGACGCGCGTGCCCACGACGTGCTGTTGTGCATTGGTTCGGGCAAGACGGTAAACGATCAGAATCGTTTGCGGTACGGGACTCCTAACTTCTATGTGCGCTCGCCGGATGAGATGTGGCAGATTTTTGGTAACGAACTGCCAGAGGCTCTACAGCGCACGGTTGAGATCGCCGAGAGATGCGACCTGACCTTACCGCATGGAGTGAACTATCTGCCCAACTATCCGATTCCGCCGTCGGACGCGGGCCTGACTGCTGACCAATACTTTGAAAAGACCGTTCGCGATGGTTATCAGACCCGCAAGGCGCAGGTCTGGGACGGCGAATCGGGTAGGGGGGAACTTACCCACACGTTCGAGGAGTACGAGAAACGGCTCTGGCACGAGATTGAAGTCATTAAGCGTATGGGCTACGCCGGGTATTTCCTGATCGTTTGGGATTTTGTTCGCTACGCCAAGGAGCATGGCATTCCGGTGGGACCCGGCCGTGGCTCTTCCGCCGGGTCACTGGTGGCCTACAGCCTCGGAATTACTGATATAGACCCTTTAAAGTACAACCTCTTCTTCGAGCGTTTCCTTAACCCCGAACGCGTCTCGATGCCGGACATCGACATAGACTTTTGCGTCCGCGGCCGCAGCGAAGTAATCAATCACGTGGCCGACTTGTACGGCCGCGATTCCGTCTGCCAGATCGTGACCTTCGGAACGCTGGCATCGCGTGCGGCCATTAAGGACGTGGGGCGGGCACTCGACATGCCATATGCCGACGTCGAGCGCATCTCGAAATTGATTCCGCCGCCGGTGCGCGGCCGGAACGTGAGCATCGCGCAGGCCATTGAACAAGTACCTGAGCTGCGGAAGGCGATGGAGACCAATGACCAAGTCCGGGACGTAATTGACCTCGCGCGACGAATTGAGGGTTGCGCCCGCCACGTCTCGGTCCATGCCGCTGGCGTCGTCATCACGCCTGAGCCTCTGGAAGAGCTCATTCCGATCGCCGTCTCGGCCAAAGATGAAGTCACCACTCAGTACGAAATGTCCGACCTTGAGAAGGTGGGCGTACTTAAGATGGACTTCCTTGCGCTTAACACGCTTACGATCATAAGCGACTGCTTAAAGAGCATAAAGCGCTCGCTTAACCACGATGTTGAGTGGGCCAAGGTTCTGCTTAACGACGAGAAGACTATGCAACTGTTTGGCGAAGGCCGGACGGATGCGATATTTCAGTTTGAATCCTCAGGAATGCAGGAGATCTGCCGGAAGCTCAAGCCGAAGAGCATCGAGGACCTATCGGCGCTTAACGCACTCTATCGGCCCGGCCCCATCGATGGCGGGATGGTCGATGACTTCATTCTGCGGCACCACGGCAAGAAGAGCGTCAGGTACATAGTCCCAGAGATGAAGGAGATCCTGGACGGCACGCAAGGGGTCATTGTCTATCAGGAGCAGGCCATGCAGCTCGCCCAGAAGCTGGCCGGATACACCATGGCTGAGGCCGATAGCCTGCGAAAGGCGATGGGCAAGAAGAACCGCGAAGAGATGGCCCAGCAGGAGCAGAAGTTCATCCTCGGCGCGGTCGCGCGCGGGATTAAGCGCGACAAGGCCCAGCAGATTTTCTCTCTCATGGCCCAGTTTGCGGATTACGGTTTCCCGAAGGCGCACAGTGTGGCTTACGCCTATCTCGCATTTCAGACCGGATATCTCAAGGCCCATTTCGGCGAGCATTTCTATGCTGCGGTGCTCTCAAATGAAATCGACGACACGGCGAAAGTTTTTCGGTACACGAAAGAGATGCGTGGGCAGGGAATCGCTCTGTTGCCGCCGGATGTCAATGAAAGCGACATCGGCTTTACGGCGCTCAAAGGCGCAATCCGGTATGGCCTCGCAGCGATCAAGGGGATCGGGTTTAATAGCGTGACTGCGATCATGAAGGCGCGCCAGGCCGGTCCGTTCAGATCGCTTTTCGATTTTACCGAGCGCGTTGAAGAAGGTTCGATTAACAAGCGAGTCCTGGAAGGACTGGTATGCAGCGGAGCGTTTGATTCGTTAGACCTTGGCGGGAACAATAGCAATCATTGGCGGGCCCGGCATTTTGCAGCTATCGATGTTGCGATGGCTCGTTCAGCAAGAGCGCGACGCGCGAAAGCGATTGGTCAAAACGATCTATTCGGTGGCGAGACCACGCCTGCTCCTGATGACGCCAGCGATTTGCCCGACGCCACGGCATGGACAGTTTCGGAAATGTTGGCGGCGGAAAAAAAGGCCGTCGGGTTTTATGTTACCGGGCATCCGCTCGAGGCTCACTTCGAACTCGTCGCGAAACTGGGCGGCGTTAGCTCGGCTGAACTAAGTCAGCAGGAGACTGGGTCGCGGGCGACGATTGCGGGGCTCATTACCGACCTGCAATTGCGCACGACGAAGAAAGGCGACCGCTTTGCCATCTTCCGTTTGGAAGACCAGGCCGGATCGGTAAAATGCGTTCTGTGGCCTGAGCCATTCAGAAGGCAGAGCGCGATCGTCGCCGATGAAGCCACAGTTCTGGTTACCGGCCGGGCGGAGATTAGCGATGACGGAATGATCACTGTAATCGCTGAAAGGCTCACCGAACTTACCCAGGCAGTCCAACAGAAGGCGACAGAAATGATCATCGGTTTTCCGGTCATGGCCGACTCGGCACAGTTGTGCGAGACGGTCAAGAACCTGTTGGAACAGTCAAAGGGTGACTGCGACGTCTTTGTCGAAGTGGCTTCGGAGGGTATGCTGGTGCGAGTCCGCGCCCATCCTTCTTTGAAGGTCCGGGGCAGCGCCGAAATTGAATCGGCGTTGCGGAACCTGGGCTGCGAAGTCAGATGGGAAGGCTTTGCTGCACGGCAGGCTGCCGCGGCGCAAAGCGCGGCATAAACTTCCTAATGGCAGAAGAACCCAAATCGAATACAGAGCAATCAACGACTGCGTTTGAGCGGGTCCAGCTCGCTCGTCATCCCGAGCGCCCTTACACGCTCGATTTCATCGAACGATTGTTTGAGGACTTTACCGAGATTCACGGTGACCGACGTTATGCTGATGACTCGGCGATCGTGTGCGGCTTCGCTCGTTTTCATGGGATGCCGGTGCTGGTGGTCGGCCATCAGAAAGGTCGCGATACAAAGCAGCGGCAGTTTCGAAATTTCGGCATGCCCAAGCCCGAAGGCTATCGCAAAGCGATTCGCGCGATGAAGCTGGCGGAGAAGTTCGAACGCCCAATCTTTTGTTTCATCGACACTCCGGGCGCCTATCCCGGCATCGATGCGGAAGAGCGTGGACAGGCCGAGGCGATTGCTTACAACCTGCGCGAGATGGCGAAACTAACCGTGCCCGTCATAGTCACAGTGATAGGCGAAGGCGGCTCGGGCGGCGCCCTGGCCATTGGCGTCGGCGATCAGGTGCTGATGCTCGAGAACGCAATCTACTCGGTGATATCACCTGAGGGCTGCGCCGCGATTCTTTGGAAAGATTCGAGCCAGGCTGCGCGCGCTGCCGAAGAACTGCGACTTACCGCACAGGACTTACAACATGAAGGAATCGTGGATCAGGTGATCACCGAACCGAAAGGTGGAGCCCAAAACAATCACGATGAGGCAGCCCGTTACCTTGATTCAGTGCTGTGCGAAAGGCTGGCAGAGTCAGTGACGAACAACGTGCCGGATCGCCTCGCCCGCCGCTATCGCAAACTCCGCGAACTGGGTAAGTGGGGCACCAGTGAAGCCGTCGGCACACCTTGAAACGCACCAGCGTTAGAGTACCAACTTCAGTTGGGTTCTTCTTGGCCGCAGAAAAGCCCAACTAAAGTTGGTACTCTAAACCATTGTCAGTTCCTTCAAAGCAAATCAAAACGGAATATCGTCGTCACTAAGATCAGTTGGTTCAGGTGCTGAATCACCTGAAGGCGCCGCCGCTCCGGCGCGCGCAGGAGCCCCGCCGCCGCCGGCGTCTTCGCCTCTGCCGCCGCCTATGAACTGCATGTCTGTCGCATGGACCTCGAGGGTGTGGCGTGGCTTGCCGTCGCGGTCGGTCCATTCCTCAACGCGCAGCCGGCCTTCGATGTAAACCGGCCGGCCGCGAGTTAGATACTGTGACGCGGTTTCCGCCTGGCGGCCCCACAGCGTGACGCGAAACCAGGTAACGATGTCGTTGTTTTCGCCGGTGGTTTTGTCTTTCCGGCGTTCGTTCGTAGCCAGACTGAAGCTGCAAACGGGTGTGCCTTGCGGCGTATAGCGCAACTCTGGATCACGCCCGAGATTACCGACCAAAGTAATTTTATTGAAAGACATTTTGCGTTCTCCGAGTCAGGAGTTATAGAGCAAGATGGCCGATACTACTCGGAGCCAAGCAAAGCGTCAAGGACGAGATTTTTGCAACGGGTGGTGGTTCACTTTAGATTTAGCTTGCGCTCCGTTAGCGTGTCAGAAGCCCGACCGTTAGGGAGGGCATTCTTTGATACGAGCCCTTCCTGACGGTCGGGCTTCTGAGACGTGGCGTCGGGCATCGCCACCTGAAGGTGAACTCTAGACACAATCTGAGCCAGCTGCTTTGCCGGCAATGGTGTCTCGTTTCATAGGAACGTCACGACGAAATCTGTTAGACTTTGGCCGTTGTTGACGAAAAGCGAAATGGGCTCGACGGTCTACTTGGAAACATTTGGTTGTCAGATGAATGTCGCTGATAGCGAGCGCGCGGATGTACGTCTGCGCGCGGCTGGATTCGAATTGTGCCAATCACCAGAAACCGCCGATGTGGTTATTTTCAACACTTGTTCCGTGCGCGAACGCGCGGCGCATAAAGTCTTCACGCGCATTGGTGAAGTTCGCCGGCAGCGTCTGGGCAGTGAACCGGTGGTTGGAGTCATGGGTTGCGTAGCGCAATTGGAAGGGAAGAGTCTTTTCGATAACAGCCCTTCGGTGAATCTGATTGTGGGCACGCGGGCCACAGACCGTCTGCCCGACTTGGTGAATCGCGCTCTTGATGGCGAACGGCGCGTCATCGATCTTGACGAGCGCGCGGAGGGTGAGAAGTGGGATGTTCCGGCCACGGCACGCACTTCGAAGTACGTGGCCTTTGTTCCCATCATCGAAGGCTGCAATAAGTTCTGCACTTACTGCATCGTGCCTTTTTCACGGGGCCGGGAGAAGAGTCGCGAAGCTAGTGACATCATCGCCGAGATAGAAGAGCTGCGCGATCACGGCTATCGCGAGATTCATCTGATCGGTCAGAACGTGAATAGCTATCGTCCGAAAACTCTGGCTGGTCTTGAACAGTACAAAGGCGCGACGCACTTCAGTCGTCTATTGAGGGCCGCGGCCGCAACTGGGATGGAAAGAGTTAAGTTCGCTACTTCTTTTCCACGCGACTTTCATCCGGACATTGTGGCGGCGATCGACGAGCACGAGAATCTTTGCGAGTGGATCCACTTGCCCGTACAGTCAGGCAGCGATCGAGTGCTGCGCGCAATGCGCCGCGGACACAAGTCGAGTGACTATCTGAACCGGATTACCGCGATCAAAAATGCGCGGCGCCCGATGGCCATAACCAGTGATATTATTGTCGGGTTTCCCGGTGAGACCGAAAGTGATTTTCGCGACACGCTAAAGCTGATTGAGCAGGTTGGATACCACGCGCTCTATATCTTCAAATACTCGGAGCGGCCCGGTACGCCCGCGGCCAACCTCGATGACGACGTCAGCATGAGTGAAAAGACAGCGCGATTTCTCGAGTTGGAAGAAACGCAGCATCGGCTTCAGCAAAAGATTTACGAGAGCTACATTGGTCGTGAGATGAACGTGCTGGTCGAACGGCTCAGTTCAAAGTCAAACCAGGACATGAGTGGACACTCAACCTGTCACAAGGTAGTAAATTTTCCGGGCGGAACAGCCGCGCCCGGAGATGTAGTTACGGTCCGCGTGACTGAGGCCAAGCCAAATAGTCTCTATGGTCAGGTAACGCCGGCATTCTGAGTCAGTCAGGATTGTGTACAATAGCGGGGTAGAGCCAATGGAGATCGAGGTCAAGATTCGGGCGCTGATGATGGATCCTAATAGTGGCACGCCGATCATTATTCTCAAGGATATCAACAGCGAAACGATGCTCCCCATTTGGGTGGGAGCCTACGAGGCAAACGCCATCGCCCTGGAGATTGAAAAAATTGCGCCGCCGCGCCCGATGACCCATGACCTGCTGCGGAATCTGATCGTCGAGTTGGGCTTAAGAGTCGATCGCGTTGTAGTTACGTCTTTACGCGATAACACGTTTTATGCCGTAATTGAATTGACCGGAGACGACGGCGAACCGATGCGGCTGGATTCGCGGCCGTCTGATGCGATTGCCCTGGCGCTGCGCGCGGATTGTCCTATCTACGTCGACCTGGATGTGATTCAGGCGTCGCGCAACTCAATCGCAACCGATGAGGAAGGCGAATCCGAAGGTGAAGTGAGTGAGGAAGAATGGCCCGATGTCATTGGCGATGCCAGTGATCTTCCGATGTAGGTCAGTACCACCTGCCGTAGCGGGTGGCTGATCCTTCGTGAGCTAACCGTTCGAATTCAACCACCCGCTACCGCAGGTGGTTCTGACAATGATAATAGCAATCACTAATCAGAAGGGCGGAGTGGGAAAGACTACTACCGCAATCAACCTCGCCGCCGCGTTTGCGCGGCAGGGCTCAAAGACGCTGCTCCTCGATCTGGATCCTCAGGCCAATAGTTCCATTTCGTTTCTTGATCCGCTGACGATCGATCGCTCAGCTTACGAGTTGATGATGGACGGGCAGGGAACTGACGAACTGCCGGTTTATAAGACAACGGTCGAAAACCTCGACATCATTCCGGCGCGGATTAGTCTGGCGAAGCTTGAGTCAAAACTTGTGGGAGACTTTGATGCGCCTTTTCGTTTGAAGGACCGGATCGCGCCGCTGAAGAAAATCTACAAAGTGATCGTGATCGACACGCCACCGACGCTTGGCTTGATCACCGTCAACGCGCTGGTGGCTTCGAGTCACGTGCTGATTCCAATCCAATCGTCTTATTTCGCTTTGGAGGGAACAGACGATTTGCTGGAAACGATCGAGAAAGTAAAAGCGCGCCCAAATCCCAAGCTGGAAATGGTGGGAGTTCTGGTTACCCTCCACGACAAGCGGACGACGCTGGGCAAGGAAGTTTACGAACAAATCCGCCGCGTTTTTGGGCCGAAGCTCTTCGACACAGTAATCACCAAGAGCGTGCGATTGGAAGAATCGCCGGCATACAAAGAATCCATTTTTACTTTCGCGCCGCAGTCTTCGGGAGCAGTCGAATACGAAAAACTTTGCAAAGAGGTGATGAGCCGTGTCTAGAAGAGGCTTGCCCGCCGGTCTGAGCATGCGCCACGATGCGCACTACGTCGAGGAGTTGACGCAGACCAACACTACAACTCACGTTGGGCGTTTGGTCCCGATCGATAAGATCGATCCGAACCCCGATCAGCCGCGCACTGAGATAGGTGACCTCACCGAGCTCACGGCCTCGATCAAGGAGAAGGGCGTGCTTGAGCCGCTGCTGGTTAAGCCGATCCTGGGCCGTTGGATGATCATCGCCGGCGAACGTCGTTGGCGCGCCGCCACCGCCGCAGGCCTGACCGAACTTCCATGCATCGAGATGGACGTCGATGAAAGCGCCGTCGCTGAGATTGCCCTGATCGAGAATATGCAACGGAAGGACCTGACGCCCTGGGAAGAGGCCGACGGTCTGCGCGCGTTGTGCGAACGCTTTGGCTACACCCACGAAGATGTCGCGCGCAAAGTCGGGAAGAGCCGCAGCACCGTGACCGAGGCTTTATCGATCGCCTCAATTCCCAAAGAGATCCGCGAGATTTGTCGAGCTTCAGACATCACCTCGAAATCGCTCTTGTTGCAGATCGTCCGTCAGCCTGATGACGAATCGATGCGCACGATGGCAGAACAGATTGCGTCTGAAGGTCTGACCCGCGATGGAGCCCGCAAGGCCCGACGAGCTTTCGTCGATCCTACGGGAGCCTCAGAACCTTACGTATATCGCTACGAAGCGCCGGGAAGGGAATTCAAGGTTGAGGTGAAGTTCAAGAAGGCAAACATCTCGGCAGAAGAACTCTTCGAAGCGTTGAATGCCGCTGCTCAGAACATCGACGAAGCAACTTAGTGGCACAGACTTCAGTCTGTGATTGACCTGGTGAGCGCAGAATCAAAGGAACCTCTGTTCAAGCCTGAGCTGCCCGCCGGTTCCTCGCCTCGTAGAGGCGAGATATTTATAGTCTCAGCCGTTCCCGAGTGATCCAGCTCCGTAGGAGCGGAACTTGCTTCGTCGCGCCCCTACGGAGCGCAGGACACAAATCACGTCGCTGGAGCTATAAACACTTGGCTCCTACGGAGCTCCGCAAAGTCAGAGCTTCCTAAAAGCCTTTCCCATTCAACTCTTCTTCTTCTTTTCAGCCGCCGCTCTCTTTGCCAGAGACTTACTCCAACGCTCCAGCGTCGGCTGCAAGGGTTTGAAAAGCTTGGCGCGAATCTTGTGCTGGTCCTCGTTCCAGGCCTTCAACTGCTTTTCGACGTACGACCGCACCGCGGGCTCGACCGATCCGCGCTTCACCGAATGACGTAAAGTCAGATGGTAGTGCTGCGCTACCAATGAAAAAATCACCGCTGATAGGTTGCCCTTGAATGACAGGCGCGGAATGATCCGTTTGTGAAACGGTTTGTTGGCCGAGGTGAGGGGAGTTAGCGCCACTTCGAACCAGGCGCCCTGATTACCCTGTCGCGGATGATATAGCCCCGGCAGATCTGAACCTTTCGCAGCCATGCGCGCCCGCGGCTCAGTAATCACACTGACCAGTCGCAGCCGTTCGATCCCGCGCAAATGCTCCCGCGGCACACTTGCCAGTGCGCTCTCTACATTCGCCAGAGTTTTTCGCGGCAGCTTTCCCGTGTATTGATTCTCAATCTTGACAGCCATCTAGACCCAATCCTTCTTAACCATGCGCATAATAGCGAAGCACTGAACTCTAGGAGACCCGCGCATGCTTCGTCAACCCGAGCCATGGACACACCCGACGACTAGCCCCGCTCAAACAGCCATCGACGCGCGGCGCACTGTATGACAGCTTAACCACCGAGGCCGCAGAAGGGCAGACCGGCCCAGCCGACACTCTTGAACGAGCGAAACAGCGCGACCTCTCTACAGTGCGCCTTATACTGAGCGCGTCTGATAACACATATTATGTCGGCAATGGGGGCTCGATTGCCGGGATTTGGACGTTTTTCACGGCTTCCGGGCGGCTGCGCTGCTTGACACCTCTTTTGGTGGGCTGCTATCGTACGCGGTCTTTTGATTTCACAAATGTGTCGACTGTAATCACCGAAGCCATCTATTGGAGGAGTTTGGAATTGAGTAACAATCATCGCGGAGTTCTATTTACATCTGAATCAGTCACTGAGGGCCATCCTGACAAAATTGCCGATCAGATATCGGACGCAATCCTCGACGCTGCCCTGACCCAGGACCCGACCTCGCGCGTCGCGTGCGAGACCCTGCTCACCACCGGCATGGTGATCGTGGCGGGCGAGATTACGACCAAAGCCCTGGTCGACTATGCCGACGTGGCCCGCGAGACGATTCGCGAGATCGGTTACGACCGCGCCAAGTACGGCTTTGACTGTGACACTTGCAGCGTCCTGTCGGCAATACACCGGCAGTCTCCGGACATCGCGATGGGCGTGGACCCGGGCGGCGCCGGCGACCAGGGCTTGATGTTCGGGTTCGCCTGCAACGAGACGCCTGAGTTGATGCCGCTGCCGATTCAACTGGCGCACCAGTTGGCCCTGAAACTTTCTGAAGTAAGAAAGTCCGGCCAGCTTCCTTATCTACGCCCTGACGGCAAGTCGCAGGTCACGGTTGAGTATCGCGATGGCCGTCCCTTCCGAGTTGACGCCGTTGTCATCTCGTCCCAGCACGCTCCTGAAGTCGGCAACGATCAGCTTCGCGCTGAGATTCTCGAACACGTTATCAGACACACGGTGTCCGGAGAGCTGCTCGACGATCAAACCAAGTATCACATCAATCCCACTGGTCGCTTTGTCACTGGCGGACCGCAGGGTGATTCGGGACTGACCGGACGCAAGATCATCGTCGACACCTATGGCGGCTATGCGCCACACGGTGGTGGAGCATTCTCTGGCAAAGACCCGACCAAAGTAGATCGCTCGGCGGCTTACATGGCGCGCTACATCGCGAAGAACATTGTCGCGGCCAAGCTGGCTGATCAGTGTGAAGTGCAACTCGCCTATGCTATCGGCGTGGCTGACCCCGTTTCGGTCCGCATTGAAACCAGGGGGACCGGCCGAATTAGTGAAGCGGCCCTTTCCGATTTGGTCCGCGAGCATTTTCCGCTGACGCCAAAAGGAATCATCGAAGGATTGAACCTGCGCCGCCCGATTTACAAGGCGACCGCGTCCTATGGCCACTTTGGCCGCTCGGGAGACGGATTCACCTGGGAGCAAACTGACAAGGCGGAAGCTCTGCGCGCCGCGGCGGGAGTGTAAGAAGGACGGGGCAGTAGCCCGACCGTAAGGGAGGGCTTCTCGTGATGAGTTAAAGCCCTCCCTACGGTCGGGCTACCGCCCCGTTTGAAGTCCAACGCATTTTCATAACAAAAGGAACCTTAACGAAAATGAGTACAGCAATGCCTGCAATTGAACATGACATTAAAGACATTTCCCTGGCGCCCCAGGGTAAGAAACGTATCGACTGGGCCGAGCGCGAGATGCCCGTCCTGCGTTTGATCCGTGAGCGCTTCGCCAATGAACAGCCTTTGAAAGGCGTGCGCCTGGTTGCTTGCGCGCACATCACGACTGAGACGGCAAATCTTGCCCGCGCGCTGCAGGCCGGCGGAGCTGAGTCTCTCCTGATTGCTTCCAATCCCCTTTCCACACAGGACGACGTCGCTGCTTCGTTGGTGGCCGACTGCGGGATTCCGGTGTACGCGATGAAGGGTGAATCAACCGACACCTATCGTCGTCACGTGCAGACCGCGCTGGATTTTGCGCCGCAAATTATCATCGATGACGGCTCGGACGTCGTGGCCACGATGATTAAGGAAAGGCCCGATCTCAAGAACTCGATTATCGGCAGCACGGAAGAAACGACTACCGGCATTGTCCGCTTGCAGGCAATGCAGACGGCAGGCGTGCTGACATTTCCGTCTATCGCGGTAAACGACGCACAGACCAAACACTTTTTTGACAACCGTTATGGCACCGGCCAATCGACGCTGGACGGCATTATCCGCGCCACGAACATTTTGTTGGCGGGCCGCAACATGGTCGTAGTCGGTTACGGCTGGTGTGGCAAAGGCGTAGCCATGCGCGCGCGCGGCATGGGCTCAAACGTCATCGTTTGTGAAATCGATCCCATCAAGGCCGTCGAAGCTGTCATGGATGGATTCCGGGTGATGCCGATTGCGGCCGCCGCATCCATCGGCGACATCTTTGTCACCGTCACCGGCAACCGTCACGTAATCGACGGCGATCATTTCGCCAAGATGAAAGACGGCGCGATCGTCTGCAACAGCGGCCACTTCGATCTGGAATTGAATCTCGTCGCGCTGAAGGGAATGTCCGACCCGGTCGAGCAGGTGCGCCCCTTTGTTGAGCAATACAAGTTCAGCGATGGCCGCCGCATCATCGTACTCGGCGAAGGCCGTCTGATCAATCTGGCCGCTGCCGAAGGACACCCGGCCTCAGTGATGGACATGAGCTTTGCGAACCAGGCCCTATCTGCTGAATACCTGGTTAAGAACAAAGGCAAACTCGAGCCTGGCGTTCACCTTCTTCCAAAGGAAGTCGATCAGGAAATCGCGAGTCTTAAGCTGAAATCGCTGGGGATGTCGATCGACACGCTGACCTCAGAACAAATCGAGTACATGACGAGCTGGGAGACCGGCACCTAAATGGAGCGCGTAGCGCGAAATCAAGAGGCCGCGGAGTTCCCTTCTCCGCGGCCTCTTCTCTTTGCTCGCGCTTGAAACACGTCATTGCTTCTTCAGACTAAACACAATCACCGCATCGAGGATTGCGCTCACGCTATCACCATGAGGCAAACCCGGACCTTCGCCTTCATAGTAACCCTTCATGTTCGCTTCTCCAGAGTCCTTGGGCACGATGAAATCCTCGTCCAGCAGCTTGAGTATCAAAGACTGCTTTTCCGTCTGCTGTTCGGGCCGCAGGATGGGATTGTGAACGCTGAACTCGTTAGCACCACCGGCTCCCACCACGGACACCCAGTGACCACCTTTGCGGACGTAACCGTCGTCTCCCTCTCGGTACCAGCCAAAGTTGAAGATCACCACGGTATCTTTGCTGCGCGCCGCGTTGCGCATCCAGGCCATGTCAGGCTTTGTACCCATTTTGAACTTTTTATTGTTAGCGCTCAGCGACCGCCAGGTCATTATCTCGAGGCGATTGAACTCATAGCCCTTCGAACTCATATAGCTTTGCAGGCCAGTCAGGATTTTGTCGGGGTTAGTTCCACCAATGCTCGGATCAGTTCCGAACTCTTCGGCGAGTTCTTTTATTAAGTCGATCTGGTCTTCCTTCTTGCGCGCGCCGGGCACGAGGTCCTTCCAACCATAGGCGCGAGCCAGATAGATCAGCCCGTCAGACACCGCCGTCGGCGCACAATGCATCCGTCCCTCGTCCTCAAAGTCGGCGTCCGGATCTCTCTGCCAAAAAGTCGGGGTCAGGTCCGCTTTGGATCCAGCCTGCTGCGCGAACGTCGCAGTTCTTTGGGCGGGAGCAAGAGCGAGAATTAATGCTGCGGTTAAAAGGATCGCCCTAAGCGATCTGATAATTATTCGTTTATTCATTTCTACTCCAAGTGTGAAATACACGCCTGATCCATTTCGAAGTCGGAGACGCCGTTCCCAGTAGGACATTGACTGCATGCTGAAGGGCGGCCGAAACCTCTCGACCGCCCCTCACTTACACAATCGGCGTTCAACTCGCGTTAGTTCGTCTTGTAGAGGCTGCCCCCCTCGACCGTCCACAGCTTGCCATTCAAAGTGGTCAGGACCGTAGTCTGACCATAGCTGCCGGGATCACCCACGACCGTATCCGTGCCGTCCGGATCAACCTTGTGCATCGAGCCACTCTTGTCGAGCATCAGCAGATAGGTTGGTCCACTCACCATCACCGTAATACCCGCGAACACGCCTTCCTTGCCGACCTGTTCCCATTTCAAAGTCGTGGGATCAGTTTTGTAGAGCGTCCCGTCCTCGATGGTCCAGAGCTTGCCGCTCATCGCCGCCAGGTCCGTGCAACCCTTGAAGCCGCCCTTGTCGACCAGAGTGTCCTCGCCGTTCTTCTCGGTTTTCCAGAGCGAGCCGTCCGGTTCGATCGAATAAAGGATGCTATTCAATCCAACCATCGCGACCGTCCTGGCCCAGCCACCGCCCTCGCCGGATTTTTCCCACTTGCCGGTCTTCGGATCCGTTTTGTAGAGAGTGTCGCCTTCCACAGTCCACAGCATGTGGTCCATTCCCTCAAGATGCTTCAGGCGCCGGAAAGATCCTTTCTCGCCAACCTCTGTGTAATTACCCGTTGCCGGATCGGTTTTATAAAGCGAACCATCTGGTTCGACGCTCCATAAGAAACCATCCATGCCGACCATATCGACTGTGCCTTTCCAGTCGCCTTCCTTGCCGACCATCTCCCATTTTCCAGTGACCGTCACCGGCTCAGACGCCGCGCTGCTGGTCGTGGGACTGGCGGTACTGGCAGCTGGACTGGTAGCCACCGCCGGCGACGAAGTCGCGGTCGTGGAATTCGTAACCGAAGTCTTAGCACCGCAAGCCGCCATCATAGCGACGAGCGACATGAGCATTGAACCAAAAATAGCTTTTCGTATCATCAACAGTTCTCCTTAAGAATCTCGTTTTGCTTTCCAGCGACATTATACGAGGCGACGCTGATTGACAAGCGCGCTAGTCTCGAATCAGGCGAAGTGCAATCCTTCAAACGGCCGTAACTGGGTAGGTGGAGGTAGATGGGCCCACCTGCCCAGCGCGGGTGGTTCTGACAAGAGTGCGGGCAGGATGCCCGCGCTCCGCAGACAAGGATGTCTGCGGTTCCAGCGACTGCGCTCCCAGCTTCAGGTTCTTACGCGTGAGATGAAATACAATCCGCCGCAGGCAAAGATTACGATCGGGGTCCACACTGCCGCCGCGGCGGGCAGTAGAGAATGTTCCCCCAGTTGCTGAAAGCCTCCTGACACGAGCCAGAAGGCCAGGCTCACGGCGACTGCGGAACAGAGCGCGACTACGGTGCTCTTGCGGCCGAAAGAAATCGCCAGAGGCATTCCAATCAGGGCCATCACGATCACTCCAAACGGTGCGGCGTATTTCCTTTGCAGGGCCACGGCCAGGGCGGCGGTGTCGGCGCCGCGATCTCTCAGAGTCTTGATATAGACGCGCAGTCGATCGGCGCTTAGTTGTGAAGGGCGATCAACTGTCGGCCGGAACGCCAACGGCGGATCTACGCCGCTGATTTTCAGTTGCGCCGCTGACTGTCGCGTCACTCGCCGGTCATTAACATCGATCCATTGCGCTTTGCTGATCTCAAACTCATTGGGCGAAAGCCACTTCCCTTCCTCGCCCGTAGTCACGCGCCTCAGAGCGGTCTGCTGTTCGTCAAACTCATATATCGCCGGCTTTAGAAGCATCTGCCGGCGTTCATCAAAATCGTATGAATAAATGCGCGCGCCGTCGGTGCTCGCCAACCAGCGTCTGTCCGAGCCGGCCGCCAACTGCGCGGGGTTTCCGCGAATCCTGGCGCGCAGGCTGTCCTGTCGCACGTTGGCCTGGGGCATCACGCGCTCTTGTATGAACCATGAACCCGCGGCAATCAAAATCGCGAATGCCAGGCCGGGTAGCATCAGGCGATAGACGCTCTGGCCGCTGGCCCACCAGGCGATGGCTTCCCTTCGGCGCGCGATGAGGGCATAGGTCATGAGCGCGGCGACCAGAACACTGCCGGGAAACAGCTCAATACTAACTAGCGGCAGCAGGTAGAAAAGGTACTGGGCCACCAGGGTCAGCGTGGCTTTACTGCTCGCGATGAAACGCCACAATTCAAAAAGCGTGAATACGTTGAAGATTAGGACCAGCGACACAAACCCGAAAAAGAAGCTCAAGGCCATCGCGCGCACGATGCTCACGTCGAGCAGCGTTGGAAAGGTGACCAGCCAGCGGCGTGCAGACTGGTTAGCGAATCCATGAGCCACGCGATCCCGGGTGAGAGGCGGCGCCTGATCCTTCGGCGCGCGGTGAAAATGAAACCCAACTTGCCTTCGTCTAATAGCCAGCAAGGCAACTCCCAGCACAAACATTAAGGCCGTTGCCAGCCACGCGCCCACAACCGGCGGCAGAGAGCCGGTCCGGGCCAACTGATCTCCGCCCAGCGTTACCAGATAATAGACAAGCAGCACCGCGAGTGACACAAGCACACCAAAGCCGCGGCTGCCCCGGCGCATGCGCAAAGCGAGTGCGGCCCCGAAGAGCGAAAACACGAATGGGGTTAATGACAGAGCGAGACGCTTATGCAGAATCATGCTGGCTTCGCGCTGTTCGGCGCCGCTGCTCTGGGCGATGAACTGGCGCAATTCGCTGAAGCCCATCGCGTCGGGACCGGACTCCTCTTTCTGCATTTGCTTCAGCAAAGCACCGCGTCCGGTATTAAAGTCAATGCGCAGCAAATCCAACCGCTCAACCACGAATGATTGATCGCGCGCCTCTGAAGACGGTAGCGTTGTCTGCATTGCATCCTGCAGGACGAGTTCGGATTTCTCGGGTGAAGAATCGATGCGGCCCAGACGCGCAGTGACCAGGATCGTGGGATGACCAGGTTGTTGCGATTGGATGAAAACGCGACCCCACTGGCCGCGGGCCTTGTCGCCATCTCGAACGTATATGACTTTGTTGGCGAGGTCAGTGGTAAAGGTGCGGGGCTCAACGGGAGAATCCAATTTGTAAAGTGCGCTGCGTATGGCCACCGACTTCAATTGCTGTTGCGCCCGGGGAGCTTCTTTCAGGTTAAGCCAGCCAGTGGCGGAAGTGGCGATCAGGCCCAGCGCCAGCGCGGGCCAAAGCAGGCGCCAGGTGCTGACGCCGGCGGCCCGCATAGCTACCAGTTCGCTGTCGCTGCCCATGCGGCCGAGTCCGATGATCGTCCCGGACAGAACCGCCATCGGAATGGTGAACACCAGGACCGTGGGCAGAAGCGCCAGGGCCAGTCCGTAAACGAAGCTGGAAGGCATGACGCCGTGAAAGATCGTTTCGAAGTAGCGGCCAGTCTGCTGGGCAAAGAGGATCGCGGTCAGGAGGATGAGCGAAGCAATACTGTAGGGAAATATCGTGCGGAGGATATAACGCTCTATTAATCTCCGGTTCGGCATGTTTTTGATTGTGGCACTCGCATCCTGCGCGTGATTCACGGGCGGGACGCCCGAGCCACTGAAGCGACCATCGTTCGCGGCCGTCGCTCGAGTGCCCGCACTATCAACCGATGCGTTAACTCGCCTATTTGTGCTTCCGATTGCTCCGAAAGTCCCTTGAACGTTGACGCGAAATCGATTGGCGCCAGCCGCTGGCTCGCAAGGATCACCCGCTGCGTTTCAGGGAATAATCTCGTCACCGGGCCGCGGCTGCATTTCTGACAATGAGGATTTACCTCAACATCCAGGCAGGCCGTGTCGCCTTCGTTAAGCGGCGCGCCGCAATCCGCGCACGACCGCACATCCGGAAACAACCCGGCCAGGCGGAGCAGCCAAACTTCAAAGTAGCGCAGCACTAAACGGGCTGAGTCCGGCGCGGTCTCCAGGGCTTCAATACACGCGGTCACCATCCTAAACAGCTTTTCATTCGCTTCATGAGGCGGGGCGAACTCGCCGACCATCTCGCCCATGTAAGCCAGAATTTCAGATGCTTCAAGTTGCGCCGCAAGATCGAAGTGCGACTTTAGTATCTCAGCACTTGAAATTGAGACGAGGTCGCGATTCTCTCGTTCATAAAAAGCCAACCTGATCAGCGTGAATGGTTCGAGCGCGGCGCCAAACCTGCTCTTCATTCGCCGCGCGCCTTTCGCCACGGCGCGCACCAGACCAGCGCTACGTGTCAGGCAGACTGCGATGCGATCTGCCTCAGCCAGATTGTAGGTTCGCAGGACCACCGCATCTGTATTAACCAATCCCATGTGCAGGCCCACTTCGTTTTGAGTTAAGGCAACTCGTTAACGCAAAGGCAGGAAGTAAAGGATCCAACCGAGGGCGAACGCGACGAACAGAAACTCTGCAAACACCTTCAGGCCGTAAACCAGACGCTGACGGTCAGAGCCCTTCGCCACCACGCCAAAGACGATCGCGGTCAAACCCGCGAATACCGTCATCCAGAACAAGTGCCTCATTGCTTCCTCCCCGCGGCGATATCGAAGGCGTCGAGCATTGCCAGGTAATTAATCAG
Source organism: Pyrinomonadales bacterium (assembly GCA_038210455.1). GTDB lineage: Bacteria > Acidobacteriota > Blastocatellia > Pyrinomonadales > Pyrinomonadaceae > UBA11740. The sequence goes on from JBBQWP010000016.1 coordinate 18,918, forward strand.
CCCCGCCACCAGCAGGAATGTGTTGCCGTACTCGTAGGTGACCATCTGAGCGTGATCAGCAAATCCGGTATTAGTGAGCCAGCAATAAACATATGGTAAGCCGACGCCGACGTTGGCGGTCATCGGTAAGAGTTGAAGTAAAGCTGCAATGCCCTGATCGTTGGGACCGGGTTTGAAGAGGTGCCCTCCCATCCATAAGCCGGTGAAGAACATTCCCCAGACGGCGCCGCCCAGCAAGAGCGCGCGAAACCATCGACGTTGGATCAGGTGCCCCAGTCCAGGGACGGCCCAGGCCGCCAGTCCAATTAACCAGGCGTGGCCCGGCGTCTCCGCTCTGGCGGGTTGCTGTATCTGTTTCGCGACCAAAGATAGTCTCCCTTCATGAATCGCCTCAGGCACCGAAGCGATCGTCACCGTCTTAATGTTTTTCTTGAAGACGGTGGAATTGATTCTCGTGATAATGAATAACGGCTTTAGCTGTCGGCTCAACCACCGCTGACCTTATTAATAAAGGAGAAACTGCGCTCGCAGCCGTTTGAATTCCTCTAATGGCTCTGACCAGGACCCCTGAATTGCCGCCAATGAATCTCCGCGTTCGATCGCCTCGCGCACCTTTGACGTGCCGGAGATGAGATCGAATGGATTGCGATCATACTCGTATTCGTACGGCGTGTCCTTCCACCGAAACTGATCGCCGTACATGTCAAAGGCAGTCTTCACGATTGCGATTCCGGCAATCACCGGCTCAAATGTTTCCCGATCGGTAACGTGAATTTGGATGCCGCCACAGGCCTGCATGGCATGCTTTTGATAGGTCGGCATGAAGACGCAGGATCGAAAATAGACGCCGTCAAAATTGAGCTCCCCCAGCGCGGAGGCGAAGTCTTCGGGATTGATATAGGGCGCGCCGGCAAACTCGAAAGGCTTTGTGGTTCCCCTCCCCTCGGACATCTGCGTGCCTTCGAGGTGCACGGTCGCCGGGAACACCGTGGTCGTCGCGGGCATGGGAATGTTCGGCGAAGGTAGTACCCATGGGCCGTCAGTGTCGTCATACCAAAGCTCGCGCGACCACCCCGTCATCGTTATGTATTCAGCATCGCACCCGATACCGAAATGTTCATTGAACATCCGGCCCAGTTCGCAGAACGTCATTCCGGGGCGCGTCGCGATTGGAAATTGGCCCACGAAGGAGCTGAAGGCGGGATCGAGCACGACGCCCGCAACCTTGACGCCGCCGATAGGATTCGGCCGATCGCACGCGATTACTTTCTTGCCGAACTTCTTTGCCGCCCGCATGCAATTGGCCAGCGTGTAGACGAAGGTGTAGATGCGCGTGCCTATGTCCTGCAAATCCACCACGATGATATCCACATCGCGCAGCATTTCCTCGGTCGGCTCGCGCGTCTCGCTATAGAGCGAATAGATCGGCAGGCCGGTCGTGCGGTCGATCGCGTGATCGGTCTCGATCATGTTGTCCTGAACGTCGCCGCGGATGCCATGCTGCGGCCCGAACAACGCAGTCAGGTCGATGTTGGGATGCTCGTGAAAAATGTCGGCCATATGCCGGAAGCCGTGATTGACCGAAGCCTGGTTGCACACCAGTCCGACCCGCGCGCCGCGCAGCAGGTCGATCTTTTCGGTGAGCAATCTTTCGACGCCGAGGTTAATCGGCTGGATACTCTGAGTCATTTCAGTTCCGTTCGAGCTAACCACACAACACCGAACCGCCGTTCACGTTAAGAATCTCGCCATTGATATGACGGGCCCATTCACTACAAAGAAACACGATGGGCCAGGCAATGTCTTCAGGAGTAGCCACGCGGCCAACCGGAATGCCGTCTTCAATCGACTTGCGAAAAGCTGAATCCGCGAAAACATCCGCACACATATCTGTGTCCACCCATCCCGGCGCGACCGCGTTGACATTGATGCCAAACGGGCCGAGTTCGGCTGCCAGCGATTTCGTGAAAGAAATCTGGCCGCCCTTTGAAGCGGCATAGTTCGAGACGTTCCCCTCTCCTCGCTGTCCAGCAGTCGAGCTAACAATGACGATCTTCCCAAACCCCTGGACCTTCATTCCTGGTACGGCCGCGCGACAAGCCGTCCACGTGCCTTTGAGATTTAGATCCATCGTCCGATCCCAAGCGGCCTCGGTCAATGCGTCAACCGCACCGCCTTCCCAGATTCCAGCGTTGCAAACCAGAAAATCAACGCGAGCGAATCGTTTGGCGGCGTCTTCGATCAGCCGTTGCGCCTCGTCGACACGGGACACATCGGCTCGAACAGCCAGGGCGTTTACGCCAAAGTCTTCCGCCGTCTTCACTGTTTCTGACGCCGCGTGCTCATCCGTGACATAGTTGATCACGACGTTGGCGCCGAGCCGGGCAAAGCAGTTGACCGCGGCGCGGCCAATACCTCGCGATCCGCCGGTCACCAGCGCAACCTTACCTTTCAGGTTCAATGAGTCGAACAGGGCCGGCGAAGATTCAAGGGTAGTTTCGTTCAAGCGGGTATATTTGCCTTCGATGAGATTTTGGTTTCCATTAGTGTGTCTTAGAGAGTTGCAGCCGTGGCAGTTTCGCCGGCGCCTCGCTTCAGTTGAGCATAAACGCGCGCCTCGGCGATGAATCGATCGAAGAGTGAACGTGAGAACTCATCCTTCTCCCAACCCAATTCCGGATGCCACTGCACGCCGACCACGAACCGATCGCTGCGCGGATCTTCGACGGCCTCGACCAAGCCGTCGGGCGCCCAGGCCGCTGCCACCAGTTCCCTGCCCAGATTCTCAATCGCCTGATGATGATGGCTGTTCACCGGCGCGGTTTCGGCGTTTGCCAATTGACCAAGACGGCTGTCTTCCAATAGCCGGACGCGGTGCGAATGCCGATCACGAGGCGCTCCCTGATCGTGCTTGATGGCGCCGGGATATTGACTGACGATGTCCTGAACCAGGGTGCCGCCGCGCGAAACATTCAGTACCTGGGCGCCAAAACAGATCGCGAATAGCGGCATGGTGCGTTCCTCAACCTCTGCCAGCGTCAGCAGATCGGTTTCATCTTTTTCAGGGTGGACCTCTCCCAGTTCGGGGTGTGGCTCTCGGCCATAGCGTTGCGGATCGACATCGGAGTTACTCCCCGGAAGCAACAAGCCGTCAAGCTCAGCCATCACCTGTTTGATAAAATCCGGGCGCGGAATCAAAGGAATATGGACCGGCAACCCACCTGAGGCTTCGACAGCTTCGCTGTAAAATCGCGCGAGATAAAATCGATTGGATTCGAGCTCCAGCCGCATCGTAATTCCGATGCGCGGTCGTATGTCTGATTTCATTCGTTCGCTCTGCTCGTCAAATGATGACCCCAAGTCTCCTCATCATAGCGCACATCGCTTGAGGCCTCCCAATCCGGTCGGTGGCTCAAAGCAAACGAGAGTATCGCACACTCCCAGGCGCATCGCTTGACTAATCTTCGCGCGAGTTCCTATAGTGCTGTTTCACCGATGAGCAGAAAAAATTCTTTACAATGGCGTAGCACGACCGTGTTGCTGGTGCGCCGTAATGGACGAGTGGCGATGGCCGGCGATGGCCAGGTAACTGTCGGCGAAACCGTGATGAAAGCCAGCGCCAGAAAGGTCCGTCGTCTCTACAACGATAAGATCCTGGCTGGATTTGCCGGCGCCACCGGGGATGCATTTTCCCTGCTCACTCGTTTCGAGGGAAAGCTCGAGCAATACCATGGCAACCTGGAACGCGGGGCAATCGAGCTGAGCAAGGAATGGCGAACCGACAAGATCCTGAGGCACCTTGAAGCTTTGCTCGTGGTGGCAGATGAGAAGAGTTCCTTTCTACTGTCGGGCAATGGTGATGTGATTTCGCCGGATGACGGCGTGCTGGCCATTGGCTCGGGTGGTTCTTATGCGCTGGCCGCGGCGCGGGCGTTGGTTGCCAACACGCAACTCTCTGCGCGTGAGATCGCGCTGGAGGCAATGCGCATCGCCGGCGACATATGCATCTACAGCAACTCGAACATCGTGGTCGAGGAGCTCTGATCAATTTGTCGCGCAAGGTTCGGGATGAAGTGTTGGCCGTCGACACTTCTCAAAACTTTTATCTGTTAGTGGCGTTGAAGTAGAGAATGGTTATTTACCTGGCAGGCGATACGGAAGAGCAAGAGGCGCGTCTCGACGAGATGACGCCACGCCAGATCGTGGCTGAACTCGACAAGCACGTTGTCGGACAGAACGCCGCCAAGCGCGCCGTGGCGATCGCTCTGCGGAACCGCGTGCGCCGCAAGAAACTACCCGCCGACCTCGCGGCCGATGTGATTCCCAAGAACATCATCATGATCGGATCGACCGGCGTCGGCAAAACGGAGATCGCGCGCAGGCTGGCCCGCATGTCGAACTCTCCCTTCCTGAAAGTCGAAGCGTCAAAGTTCACCGAGGTTGGCTATGTTGGGCGCGATGTCGAAAGCATGATTCGCGACTTAACCGAAATCGCCGTCGAGATGACCCGGCAGGAAAAGATTGACGAGATAGCCGACAAAGCCGAGCTGAACGTCGAAGAACGTATCCTGGACATCCTTCTGCCGCCGCCAAAGTCTTCTTCAGGTAGTCCTCTGTTCGATTTCGACTCCGGCGAAACGACTGCGCCCGTCCTGGTTCCGGATCCGGAACCGAAAGACGAAAACTTTGCGCGCACGCGTGAGAAGCTGCGGAGTCAACTGCGTTCGGGCAAGCTCGACAACCGCCTGGTCGAGATGGAAGTGCGCGAGAAGAATTTTCCAACGATCGAATTTGCCGGCCCTATGGGCGTCGAAGAGATGGGCATCAACATGAAGGACATGCTCGGCAATATGTTCCAGGGCCGCAGCAAACGCCGCAAGATGCGCGTCGACGAAGCGATGGAATACCTCATGCAGGAAGAGGAAGAGCGGCTGATCGACATGGACACAGTGGCGCGCGCCGCTCTCGAACGGGTCGAATCGTCGGGAATTATCTTCCTGGATGAGATCGACAAGATCGCCGGCCGCGAATCAGGCCATGGCCCGGATGTTTCGCGCGAAGGCGTGCAGAGAGACATTCTGCCGATCGTCGAAGGCACAACTGTCAACACTCGGTATGGAATGGTGCGCACAGATCACATCCTATTCGTGGCGGCTGGCGCCTTTCACGTTTCCAAGCCGTCCGATCTTATCCCGGAACTCCAGGGGCGTTTTCCCATTCGGGTTGAACTCGAGTCACTGACCATCGAGGATTTCAAACGGATTCTGGTAGAGCCGAAGAATTCGCTCGTCAAGCAATACTTGGCTTTGATGGAAACCGAAGGGGTGAAGCTGGAGTTCACGAAGGACGCCATTGACGCGGTCGCCAACTTTGCCGCGCGCGTCAACCAAAACACGGAGGACATCGGCGCCCGGCGCCTGCACACAATCATGGAGCGGCTGCTGGACGAAATCAGCTTCGAAGGCCCGGATCTGGAACCGAAAGACAAAACCATCGACGCCGCATACGTCGAGCTAATGCTCGCCGACACCGTAAAAGATCAGGACCTAAGTCGCTATATTCTTTAGACGCTTTCATCATCTAATTCCCATACTCCAGTGTCCGCACCGCCACAAACGTCCAAGTCAAAGCGTAAATCAGCCGCGCGAAATTTGTTGCTGGTCCTGGCGATCAGTTTGCTCACAATGGCGCCGACGTGCGGCAAACGCCGGCCTCCTCGGCCTCCAGTTGAGAGAGTTCCACAGCGGACAGAGTCCCTCACCGGCGAACAGCGCGGCAATCAAGTCATCCTAAGTTGGCCGGCGCCGTTGCGGAATGCAAGTGAGGGCAGTGTGCAGAGTATTCGTCGCGTTGACGTATACCGTGTGGCCGAAAAATCAAACGCGCCGGCGGCGATGACCGAAGAGGAGTTCTCGTCGCTTGCGACACTCATCGGTTCGGTTACCTACGACGAGATTAAGAAGGCGGGCAGTACCCTCACCTATGTCGATACGCTCGAATTGGCAGAGCCGGCGCGGCTGCGCTACGCAGTTCGTTATGTGAACGCAGCTGGTCAAAGCGCGGCCTTCTCAAACTTCTTTCAGATGGAGCCGGCCGCCAAGGTCGCGGGACCGCCGACCATTATCAAGACCGGCACAGAGTACTCGGAAACGGCGAACACGATCACCTGGGAAACGCCGAAGGCAAACACCGATGGTTCGACGCCGGTAAATTTGCTGGGCTACAACATCTATCGCACAAAGAATGGCGCGCCGCCACTGACGGGCCAGTCTCCGCTCAACCCGCAGCCGATCACCGCGACCAGGTATGAGGATCGAAAATTCACGTTCGGCGAGAAGTATTTATATGTCGTCAGGTCGGTGTCGCTGGGCACTGAAGGCAAACCGGTTGAGAGTCTCAACTCGAAAAGCATTGAACTGTCGCCGGTCGACACTTATCCTCCGGCTGCGCCCGAACATCCTACCATCGGCCCCTCACCGGGAAAACTTTCAATCTTCTGGGTGGCGAATTCCGAACCCGATCTGGCCGGCTACTATCTCTACCGTTCAACTGATCCAAGTCTGCCGAAAGAAAAATGGACCCAGCTGACTCCAACCTTATACACCAAGACGACCTTCACGGATGAAAACGTTGAGACAGGCAAAGCCTATTACTACTTCGTCGTCGCGGTCGACAAAGCCGGTAACTTGAGCCCGATCTCTGAAGTTGTTTCGGAAACCGTCCCGTAGTCGTGTGCCACTCTTATCCTTACAATTGTTCTCTGGTTCGGACCTTTGAAAGAAAGGCCCCCACGATCATGGTCGCGGGGGCCGGCTAAGAAGCAGTATCACTTCCCTTCCTAGAACCGCCTTAGATCCAGAATCAGGTTCAGGATGCTACCGAGGATGGCGAACTTGCCGCCCGAATAGGTTCCGTATTGAGAACGACCGTAGTAGCCGTCTTCATAACCACGGCGAAAGCCTTCACGGAAGTAATACTGATACTCGTTGACGTCGACATAGTATCCGTCGTAACCATAGCTGGCATCCGAGTAGGCGTCGCAGTTCTCCGGATCAAACTGCCATCCATCCTGGCGATCGGCCTGGCCGGCATTAAAGCCTTCTTCATAACCAGCATTGACGGCTCGTCTCAGCAGGTCCGCGCCATACTGATTCACGTTGTAGTACTGGCCACTGCGATAGTAGCGATAGTCAGGGGCGCCGTAATCGTAATAGGTGAAGCTTTGCAGCCTGATCTGATCCTGGCGCAGCCGTTCCCAATAGCGCTGCTGAAAACGGTATTGGTTTAGTCGGCGCTGTTGCTGCAGTTGTCGTTCGCGTTCGCGCGAGAAGCGTTGTCGTTCGGCTTCCCGATAACGAAACTGATCCTGCCGTTGACGCCAGGACTGTTCCTCGCGCCGACGCCATTCGTTGCGTTGCTGCTCGGACAACCTGGCCTGTTGATTCCACTGGCGATTCTGGCTGTCACGCGCCTGGCGTTCCTGCTCACTGTTGCGACGATCATCGATGCCGCGCCGGTCCCATTGACGCGCCTGATTCCGTTGCTCGTCCTCCCGATGGCGCTGGTCAGCCTGTCGTCGTTGGTCTTCCCCACGCCGTTGCTGATCAAAGCGGCGCCCGTCTTCCTGTTCTTTGTTGCGTCGTTGTAGTTCCGCGTTGCGACGTTGCTCCTCGCTTTGCCGCCGCTGCTGATCGGAGCGTTCCTGATCAAAGCGACGTCCGTCTTCCTGTTCTTTGTTGCGCCGTTGCAGCTCCGCATTGCGACGTTGCGCCTCGCCCTGACGCCGTTGTTCTTCGGCGCGTTCTTGATCAAAGCGGCGCCCGTCTTCCTGTTCTTTGTTGCGCCGTTGCAGTTCACCATTGCGACGTTGCGCCTCGCCCTGACGCCGTTGTTCTTCGGCGCGTTCTTGATCAAAGCGGCGCCCGTCTTCTTGTTCCTTATTGCGCCGTTGTAGTTCACCATTGCGACGTTGCGCCTCGCCCTGTCGCCGCTGCTGGTCCTCGTTCTGACGCTGCCGCTCCTGCGCCTGGCGTTGCTGCTCCTGCCGCTGCCGCTCGGCCTGACGCTGTTGTTCTTCGGCCTGGCGGCGCTGCTGATCGTCTTCGCCGCCACCGCGACGGCGTTCGGTTTGCGGTGGCTGGGGTTTCTCCTGCTTTTCCTGTTCACGTCGTTCTTCGCGTTGCAGGCGCCGATCTTCGCGGTTCTGAGACTCTTGCGCGTGCGCGAAGCCACTCGCGCCCGCCAGGGAAATCGCCCCCACAGCCGCTGCCAGCACAAAGCGACCAAAGTAAGAACTCTTCATGACTACCTCCTAAAGGAAAGGACTGAGGGGAAAGTGATTTCGCCGCCCTCAGGGCAATTGCTATTCCGGTGATCGCCGATCGCCGAAATACTCGACTCAAGAAGAGCCCGCGGGCTTTTCGAATACGATATGGTAATTCCATAAACCGTATCGGGCATGGTAAGCAGGTCGGGCTGATCGCTATCGACACTCTCACCGGGTGCATTCGCACCATGTCTTCAAAGTTGAGGGTCGTTTGTGCACTGACTCTTCGGTACTGATGCACCTTTCCCGCTTTCCGGCTTGTACCACTGGGAACCCTGCACTACGCCTGGGTACAATGTATTTTCAAGACATTGCGGGCGGGGGCGCCCGCGTTCCGAGTGAAAGGCACTTCCGACCTCTAAAGTGAATCAGGGCCAGCTCTCCGCTGTCATTCCCGCGGCGTTTCGCTTATATTTATTCCAACCGAAGATCAGGAGGCATCTATGAAGTTTTTTCTGGATACCGCGAACCTCGACGAGATTCGCAAAGCAGCAGCGCTGGGACTTGCCGACGGAGTGACCACTAACCCTACCCTGGTTGCGAAAGAAGGCAACGTCGATTTCAAAGAGCACATCGGCGAGATTTGCAAGATTGTCTCGGGTCCCGTTTCGGCCGAAGTAACCAGTCCCGATCGAGACGAGATGCTGCGAGAGGGACGCGAGTACGTAAAGATTGCGCCGAACGTAGTCATCAAGTGCCCGCTCACCGTCGACGGTCTGGAGGCCACGCGAATTCTGAACGACGAAGGAATCAAGGTTAACGTGACGCTTTGCTTCTCAGCAGCTCAGGCGATCTGCGCGGCCAAAGCCGGCGCGTCCTTCATCAGTCCCTTTCTCGGTCGGCTGGACGACATCGGTGACAACGGTCTGCGTCTGCTCGAAGAGATAATTGAGATCTACGACAACTATGGCTGGAAGACAGAAGTGTTGGCGGCGAGCCTGCGCCATCCAATTCACGTAATCGAAGCCGCCCGATTGGGCGCAGACATCGGAACGATGCCTTACAAAGTCCTCGAACAACTCCTGAAGCATCCGCTCACCGACAAGGGCCAGGACCAGTTCCTGGCAGACTGGAAGAAGCGGGCCGCGAAAGCTTAGGGTGTCGCAGCGAGGGGGGGCCGGATGACTAATTCTGTTCCGTCATTACACCCCATACCCAATCCTTTAGCCACAGTCGTTAGCGCGAAATCCCTTACGAAAATCTATGGCCGGCAGCGGGCGGTCGATGCGATCGACTTTGTCGTAGGTCGCGGGGAGACGTTTGGGCTACTTGGGCCAAACGGAGCCGGCAAGTCGACGACGATGCGCATGATTGCCTGTCGCGCGCCGCTCAGTGCGGGCGAACTCCACGTCGAAGGACTTAACGTTCAAACCCAGGCTCGCCAGATCCGAGCCCTGATCGGTGTGGTTCCTCAGGAGAACAATCTCGATCCTGATTTGAATGTCTTGCGAAACCTGATTGTCTACGCGAGCTACTACCGAATTCCGAAAAGACGGGCGGCGCAGCGCGCCGCGGAGTTGCTGGACTTCATCGGCCTAAGTGAACGGGCGGATTCAAAGATCGATCATCTGTCGGGAGGCATGAAACGCCGCCTGATGATCGCGCGGGCGCTCTTGCACGAGCCGCGGCTCCTCGTGCTCGACGAGCCGACCACAGGGCTGGATCCACAGGTGCGTCAGGAAATCTGGCAGAAGCTGGAAGAGTTGCGGCGCGTGAGCGGGGTCACAATTCTGCTCTCAACTCACTACATGGAAGAGGCCGAGAAGCTTTGCGAGCGTCTGGTGGTCATCGATCAGGGAAAGATCTTGGCCGCAGGCACGCCGCGCGAGTTGGTATCAGCGAAAGTTTCGCGCTTTGTCTTGGAGATCCGCGACGCCGGCGACCTTCCACTTGGCGCGACCGAACCTGGCATCAGCGCGGTGACTCGGAACAACGCACACTTCTACTTTGGTGCAGACGCTGAGAGGCTCACCCCAATTATGAAGAAGTACGAGGGCCGACGGCGGATGATTCGCCTATCGAACTTGGAAGATGTCTTTCTGCAACTGGTCAGTGACAACGAAGAGAGCCGAGCCGCGGCGGTGGAAAAGACTTTGGCGACGTGATGAGGTGAGTACCACCACCTGCGTTAGCGGGCGGGTCACGCACTCAACTACGGTGGTCCACTCTATGGCCCACCTGCTTACGCAGGTGGGACTGACTTCATCTCGACGCTTGAATACACCCGCATGCCTGATCCAGCTCAAATCACAGTTCGCGTCCTGAAGTATGACGGCGCCGAGTATCGGCGCTGGGGCGCAACATTGGAGCGCCAGGAGGATTCACTAATCGTCCTTGATGCCGAATTCGAATACGATGTCCACCACAACTTGCTGGGGAACATAGGCCGTGGCACCCGCACAATCGAATACTATTGGCTTGACCGCTGGTACAACATCTTTCGCTTCCTGGAGCACGACGGGAATACGAAGCTCTACTACTGCAACGTAAACATGCCGCCCGATCTCAGTCGCGGTGAGCTCAGCTACGTTGATCTGGACATAGACATTCTGGTGCAGCCTGATTTTTCGTATCAAGTACTCGATCTGGATGAGTTTGCAGAAAATGCCGCGCGATATAGTTATCCAGAGGAACTCAAGCAGCGGGCGCACCAGGCGGTTGATGAGTTAACCTCACTGATTGACACGCGCCAGTTCCCTTTCTCTTAGAGGCCCGGTCGCCGTTTCTTTCGGATCCTATCGCGAAAACTTTCGGGAACCTTTCCCCGCGCCGAGGTGAATTAACTGTGATAAGGGCAATTCCGGTTCAAACCATGGCGACGCAGGTCACTGACAGCGAACTCGTACGGAAAATGCTCGGCGGAGACAAGACAGCCTTTGCTGAACTGTATCGCCGTCGCCAGCGCGACGTGTACCGGTTTGCCTTGCACATGACCGGCGCCGCCGATTTGGCTGAAGACGTGACCCAGGAAGTTTTTATTGTGTTAATGAAAAAAGGAAATGAATACGACGAGTTAAAGGGTTCCGTTAACGCTTTCTTGCTGGGTGTGACCAGAAACTACGTGCTCCGGCGTTTACGCAAGGAACGTTCCTTTGTTTCGATCGATGACACGCTGGGCGACACAATCGCCGCTGAGAACGCCAGTGTTAACGAGGCCCTGGCTCGCAACGAATCAATTCAGGCAATGCGGCGGGCAGTGCTTAAGTTGCCGCCGCACTATCGCGAAGTTGTCGTCTTGTGCGACCTGCAAGAGCTGAGTTACGCCGAGGCCGCCGCCGTGCTTGACTCAAAAATTGGCACGGTGCGCTCGCGACTGCACCGGGCCCGAGGCCTGCTCATCGAAAGGCTGCGCACCAGCAGCGACGAGACCGCAGCCGAAAAGGAAATTGAATCAGCGAGGTGTTTCGCATGAATTGCCAAAGATTTGAAGAGGTTGTCAACGATATCGCGCGCGAACAGATCATTGAAGCCGGCGCGCGCGAGGCAGCGCTCAGTCATAGCGATGGCTGTGGCGTCTGTGCCGTCAGGCTTGAAGATGAACGAGCGATGACGCTTCGTCTGCGCGAGCTTGCGGAAGCCATGGAATCCGCCAGCGCTCCGGCGCGCGTCGAGGCCCGCCTGCTCGCGGCGTTCGATCAAATCGCGCCGAGCCAGTTGCCTGCTCCGCGAGTGTCTGCCGCCAGGCAATACCAGCGACGATATCTGTTCGGAGCAATCGCTGCCGGGCTACTGATTGTGTTTGGACTCCTGGCGATGCGTGCGCTACAGCCAGTTCCGGTAGCGCGTGCCCCCGAGATACCGCCGATTGCAAGTGCCGGGACGCGCGCCCCGACTGATCCTCAGTTTCTTCCGCCGACCGGTCGGCAGAGAGTGAGTGGATATGCTGGGTCACGAAACCGGTCCTCAAAACCTAAATCTGGAGTATCGACCAAACCTGGACCGGTTAAGAACGGCAGCACTGAGATTGCCACAGATTTCCTGCCTTTGACCTATGGTGCGGCGACGAATCTGGAAGAGGGCGGCCGGATGGTGCGGGTTGATTTGCCGCACTCGGCATTGGCAACATTCGGTTTGCCGGTCAACATGGATCGCGCCAATGAAAGAGTTAAGGCCGACGTCCTGTTCGGTGTCGACGGCCTGGCGCAGGCAATTCGTTTTGTTCGCTAAGACATTTCTGAAACAAGTTGTTCGGAACAGATCAATCGGGCCGCTCGGCCCGCTAACTGAAAGGAAAAGAATCATGAAGAAGACCGCAATTCTATTCCTCAGCATGTCGCTAGTGGTGCTGGCGAGCGTCATGTCCGCCTTTGGCCAGGAGAAGGAGAGACCGCTCACGTTTGAACGAGAAGCACCTGCTCCGACCGAATTCAAGCTTATGACTCAGAGCCCAGCCGGCAACAATGTGAGTTTCATGAACTCTGAGTTCAGCTTTGAAAAGTTCGTCAAGGGTGCACCGTATTCAGCGCAGGCTGTGACGGAATCCACGCAGACGCTCTCCGACGGGAATCGCATCGTCAACACCAATAGCAGCGCACTCTATCGAGACGGCGAGGGCCGCACGCGGCGGGAGCAAACTCTCAAAGCGATCGGTCCGTTCGCCTCGGGCGGAGGGGTGTTCAAGAGCATCTCAATCAACGATCCGGTAGCCGGCGTCGCTTATGTTCTCGAACCGCATAGCCATATGGCGCGAAAGATTCAGGGCTTTCGCATGGAAGCAGGCTCCGCGGCGGCATATAAGTGGGTGACCACGGCTGGTGCTGACGGCGAGCCCTTCACTTTCAACGTCATTAATGGAGGTGAAGTTAAAGTCACGAGAGCAACGGAAGAAGCAAGAGGCCGCGAGGAGAAAGAGCGCACCGGTTTCCGCAACGAAGACCTGGGGACACAAACTATTGAGGGAGTCAGCGCTGTGGGAACCAGGACTACCATCACGATTCCGGCCGGGCAGATTGGAAATGAACGCGCAATTGACATAGTCGACGAGCGCTGGTTTTCGGCCGACCTGCAGACCATGGTAATGACTCGTCATTCTGATCCGCGATCGGGCGAAGTTGTTTATCGTCTGACTAATATCAGTCGAACAGAACCGGATCACTCGCTCTTCGAGGTCCCTTCAGACTACGCGATTAGGGAAGAGCGGTCCCTTCCCCGCACGACCCGAAGGCCAGTCCCCGAGCAGTAATTCCTCAAAACCCGATCTCGTCACAGATCGAAAGGGCTGCCCGAAGAAATTCGAGCGGCCCTCTTGTTGTGGCACGGGCGTCCCGCCCGTGAATCAAGGGCAAGATGCGCGTGCCACTCTTTTTGACGAACTCACCACCCACGGGTTAGCCTCACATACGCCCATGTCCTTTGCCACAACTCAGATCAACCTGCGCGATGCGTATGCCGTCTGGCGACGAGACGTCGAGGTCCATCTGCGTCTCTGGAAGATGAATCTTATCGCGCCGGCAATCGAGCCCATCTTTTCGGTGCTGGCTTTCGGTTGGGGATTGGGTGCGTTGGTGGCCGGCAAGGTCTCGGGTATTTCTTATCTATCGTTCGTCGGCGCAGGCATCCTGGGGCTCACCGTCCTGATGCGCGCCATGTTTGAGACGACCTATGCCGCTTATTTTCGCATGGTCTATCAATCGACGTACGACGCGATCCTGGCCACGCCCATCGATGCTGAGTCGCTGGCGTTCGCCGAGATTCTCTGGGCAGTTACGCATGCGGCGTTCGACACCCTGATCATCATGATCGTGCTGGTGGTGTTTGGCGCCGCGACCTCACCCTGGGCCGTGCTGGCGCCTGTGCCTTTGCTAGTTGGCAGTATCTTCATTGCGGGGTTCTCGCTAGCCGTGACGGCGCACGTCCACGACATTGACGCTTTCAATATCTACATGGCTGCGTTCTTTACCGTGATGCTGATCTGCGGCTGTTGGTTCCCGGTCGACGTGCTGCCGGCATGGTTGCGAATCGTGGCGTACCTGGTTCCCCTGACCGAATCAATTGACTTAACGCGCGCGTTCTTGACCGGACGCTTTCTCTTCAGGCACGTCTATGAAGCCGCTTATCTGGTAATATTTGCAGTGGTCGCATGTGAGTGGGCGATGCGGAGTCTGCGGAAAAGAATGGTCAGTTGAGCAGTGAGCTGGATACTTGTCTCCTTAGCTAAGAGTTTCAACTGACTACGAAAAACTGACCCCTGACCACTGACCACTGACAACTAACAAGATGTCATCACAAAAACAACAACCTGCGAAACCTTCCAAACTCGATCAGCTTCGCGAGCGCGAGCAACGCGCCGAGGCAGGAGGCGGCCCCGAGCGTGTAGAGAAGCAACACAACGCCGGCAAACTGACGGCGCGTGAGCGGGTTGAGTTCCTCCTCGACGACGGCTCTTTCCAGGAGTTCGATAAGCTGGTCGAGCATCGCTCGCAGGACTTTGGGATGGAGAAAGACATTTATCCCGGCGATGGCGTCATCACCGGGCACGGCCTGATCGACAGCCGCAAGGTCATGGTCTTCGCCCAGGACTTCACCATCTTTGGCGGTTCCCTTTCCGAAACGCAGGCGGAAAAAATTTGTAAGGTGATTGACCTGGCGATGAAAGTTGGCGCGCCCGTCATCGGCCTGAACGATTCGGGCGGCGCGCGGATACAGGAAGGCGTAGTCAGCCTCGGCGGGTACGCGGATATTTTTCTGCGCAACACTCTGGCCAGCGGCGTCGTGCCGCAAATCAGTTGCATCATGGGGCCGTGCGCCGGCGGCGCGGTGTACAGTCCGGCGATCACCGACTTCAACATCATGGTCAAGGACACGTCCTACATGTTCATCACCGGCCCTGATGTGATCAAGACCGTGACGCACGAAGACGTGACGAAAGAGGAACTCGGTGGAGCATCGACGCACAATCGCATCTCCGGCGTCGCGCACTTTGCGGCTGACTCAGACGAGCACGCGCTGCGCATGGTGCGCGAGCTCCTGTCGTTCATCCCCTCGAATAATCTGGACGACCCGCCGCGTCTGGCGCCGACAGACAACGCCGAGCGAATTGAAGCGAAACTGAATGAGATCGTTCCGGAAGCTTCGAACCAGCCCTATGACATTCGCGAAGTCATCGATTTGATTGTCGACGATGGCTACTTCTTTGAAGTGCATCGCGACTTTGCGCTGAACATGGTGGTGGGCTTTGCGCGGCTTGACGGCCGGTCAGTGGGCATCGTCGCCAACCAACCGGCCTTTCTCGCCGGCGTGCTGGACATCGATAGCTCGGTGAAAGCCGCGCGCTTCGTGCGCTTCTGCGACTGCTTCAATATTCCGATCGTGACTTTCGAAGACGTGCCTGGTTTCCTGCCCGGCATCGCGCAGGAGCACGGCGGCATCATCAGGCACGGCGCGAAACTTCTCTATGCCTACGCCGAAGCGACCGTTCCCAAAGTGACCGTGATTACGCGGAAGGCCTACGGCGGCGCGTACTGCGTGATGGGATCAAAACACATTCGCACCGACATCAACTTCGCGTGGCCGACGGCTGAGATTGCCGTTATGGGAGCTGAGGGAGCAGTTGATATTCTGTATCGCCGCGAACTGGCTGAAGCCAAAGATAGGGTGTCGGCCCGCCGATCTCGCGTCAAAGAATTAGAAGACAAGTTCGCCAGTCCCTACGTCGCCGCCGAACGCGGCTTCATCGACGAAGTAATCGAACCCGCCCAGACCCGACCCAAACTCATCAGCGCCCTGGCGCTGCTCGAGAATAAGCGCGACACGAATCCGCCGAAGAAGCATGGGAATATTCCCTTGTGAGGGCTGCGCGGTGTCGAAGAAATTGGACTACCGCCGAGACCTTGAGACAATTCGTCGCGAGCCGCAAGAGTTTGGAAAGCGCCAAAGGCGCGCAATCAATAGCCTGGGGCAGCGCCCCAGGATCGGCGACCCAAAAGGCTGCGAGCGCTGAAGGCGCGAAATAACGGATCAATTCCCTTCCCGAATCTATTCCGCGCCTTCAGCGCTTTAGAAGTCTTTTGCTTATCGATCCAGGGGCGTTGCCCCTGGCTATTACACTTCACGCTTTCAGCGTGAAGAGCAGAAGTAGCGTCTGCATCAATCAATGGGCACTTCCAGTAGTTTCAGCGCTTCAGCAAAACGTTTCTTGTTGGTCTCATCCTGGTAATTCTTTGACCCGGCCACTGCGACATCATAAGCGGTTCGGTCTTTTTTATCCTTCAGCTTTATGTCCGCGTCCTTCGCCAGCAGGATCTTGATCTCGTCGACGTTCGCCCGAAATGCCGCCGCCATCAAGGCCGTACCGCCTTCATTGTTTTGGGCGTTGACCTCAGCTCCGGCGTCGAGCAACGCTGCTAGTATACCCGGGTTGGTCTGACTGGCGGCGATCATCAGTGCGGTTTCTCCGCCGTTGTCTTTGGCGTTGACGTCGGCGCCTTTGCCGATCAGGACTTTCGCCATCTCCGGATTGTCGCGGGCGGGTGCGACCCAGAGCAAGGCGGTCCTGCCTTTGTCGTCTTTGGCATTCACATTCGCGCCCTTCGCGAGTAGATCTTCGACGGCTTGCATCTCTCCATCCTGGGCCGCTTTTCGCAGAGCCGCGTCAGTCTGGGAAGCGTTCGTTGGATCCTGACCCGCGACGATCAGCGCAGAGGACGCGATGAGAATAATCAAAAGGACATGACGTATCGCTTTCATAGTTTCCCCTTTTCTCCGAAGACCTATCTAGAATACCTAAGTCTCAACAGAGTAGCCACTTTGTGACGGCTCTGATGTGGCCGCGCTGAGTATTCAACGCTCTAACAAGCGGCGACTAGTCGCCGCACCCCAAATGCCAGACCCTTGACTTACCTCCATCACTTCGCATAGAAACCTTGGGCTTTCTCATTTCATCCGGGAGTTACTTTCAAATGAAACGATTGCTGGTTGTGGCTTTGGTTTTAGGCGCGCTCTATTTGCCGGCGTTGGCGCAGAAGAAGGGCGGAGACGATTTCAACGATCTAATCAAGCGTTACTATACGGCGTGGAATACCCTGAATCCCGATAACGCTTCGTTTCTTTACGCGCAGGATGCCGACCTGGTTTTCTTTGACATCGCTCCGCTAAAGTACAGCGGCGGGTGGCAGGAATATCGCGAGAACTTCAAGAAGAATGTGGCGCCGGGTTTCTCTTCGCTCATACTGAAGCCCAACAACGATGTGAAGGTCACGCGCAGAGGCAACATGGGCCTGACCACTTTGACCTTTCATCTGTCAGGCAAACAGAAGGATGGCACCGCGTTAGATTTCGATTGCCGGCACACCATCGTCTGGGAAAAGAGAGGCGGGCAGTGGCTGATCATTCATGAGCATGTTTCCAAGCCGTTGTTTTAGGTTTTGACCACACACCGGCGCTTGAGGTTTTCTTTTGCGCGGCTTCGATATTGGCTTTGCGCCTTTGCGTGAAACAGCGCAGTCCATATACGTTTCACGCAAAGGCGCAAAGGGAGGGCGAAAGGCGCAAAGATAACTTAAGTGACACGCGGGATGAGCAATGTCTTCGACCAAACAAGTTATCGATCTAAGCCACACACTCGAGCCTGATCACCATCGTCAAACGCTAACAGCGGCGACGCGCTCCGGCCGGCCGGCCGTGAATCGATGGACCGATTTGGCCGGATCAACATTGACTCCGCGCCCTAACTAGCATAAAACCCTCAGCGTACAAATTGCTTTTGGAACACATCAACGAATCCGAAGGAGAACGAAGATGGCTATTTACATGGTGGACCGCGACCTGCCGGGAGTAACAATGGATCAACTGGGAGCTGCCCAGAAAGCTGCGATCGAAACCGGGCAGAAGTTTACCGAAGAAGGGAAGAACGTGCGTTACATTCGCACAACGTTCGTGCCCGGCGAATCGCACTGCATGTGCCTGTTTGAAGCAGACAATGCCGACCTGGTGCGCGAGGTGAACGAGGCTGCACAGATTCCCTTCACCCGAATTGTCGAGGCAATGGACTTAACACCTTCAGCTTAACCAGGCAGTGTTTTAAGGAGAATGCTGCGGGGATGTCGGAGCGTTGAGGTCTTAGCGGGTAGATCCTCATTGGAAACTCCGACTGAAGTCGGGACTCCAAACGTCACCTTCGCAGGCTCAACCCCGGCGCGATCTCGATCAACCGATGCAGCGGATCGAATCTCAGCCTGAACGGCCGCAGAGCGGTTAGCCCGAGCAGGACCGGCGCGTCGGCTTCTGCTCCCGAAACCATGTCGGTCGGAATCCGTCGCAGCGTGAGCGAACCGATTGAAATCGTGGTCGCGGCAACACGCCTCGCCGAGATTTGTCCGCCCCCTACATCACGCACCGCGGTAACCGGCGCCTTTGAGTCCGACGAACCTGAATCGCGGATTGCCAGACCCAGACTCGATCCGGTATCAAGCAGCGCCCGGTCGCCATTGTCCAGCATCACAAAAGGTCTGCGGCTCAACCCGGCGCGCACCCAACGCACGACCGTGCCTTCGTCGGGCTGTTCGTTTACGCTAAGAGGGTTGCTACGCGGATCGAAAGCGGACAACTCTCGCTGTGGCAAGTCGACCACGTAGCCTAACGGCGAAAAGGCCTCGGTCGGATCCAACACGCCGTCTAGATTGCGTGGCAATCCACTGGTAACGATCGCCTCGCCCTTGGCGGGCAGGTAATTCTCGCTGTCACCAATCGCCAGACTCTGAATCGAAGCGTTACGGGCTGACGTCGCTATGCCGCTGAGACCTGCGATTGAGGTGCGGCCAGCTTTGATCGTTACTCGCGCTTCATCCGCCACTCGCTGAGACAGGAGTGTCGCGCCGGCTCCAGTATCAATAGCGAAGTCAAACGGGCCGACAGAGTTGATCCACGTGCGTACAATCAAACCTCGTCCAGCGACTTCGCGGAACGAAACTGGCTGCGGAATCTTCGGTTCCACCGCTGCCTTACTCGTCCCGCGACGGTTTTGACCGGCAACAGAAAGGGCAGTTCCAAATGAAACTGCCCTTCCGACTGTTGTCAGGAACAACAAGACCGCAAATAGAAGTCTGATGTTTCTGCTCATGCGGCGATCCTTTGGTTAGTATCTGCGCGGAGCTCTCTTACGCAGCTTATAGGTATAAAGCGCAGAGCCGGCGCCGCCTGCCAGCGCACCAATGCCCGCGCCCTTCTTGCCGCCAATCAAGCCGCCGAGTAACGCGCCGCCGCCCGTGCCCGCCGCCAGCGTCAGTTTATCGCGGTGCTTCTGCCAGAACGTGCGTCCGCGCGGAGCCGTGCCATAATCGTAATAAGCTCTGCTCCCGTTGCTGGACCGGCGAACCGGCGCCTGATAGGTCGACGTCGAAGTATTATAACTGCGAGCACGCGTGTTGACGCCCGGGGTGCAGTTTGCCAAGCCATCGTCGAAACCCTGCCGATAAGCTGTCTGCTCCTGACTAGTGCTGAACCGCGAGCTGTTCTCAGTTGCTATCTGGTCAGCTGTTTTTCCATCCCTCCGATAAGCGGCCTGCGAATAGGTCGCATCCAGATTCGCCACATTGGCCGTCTTAGCATTGTCGTAGCTTGTGCTTGGCGCGGTATTGCTGGCGGCCGAGTGGGTGATAAGCGAGCCGATGCCGGCGCCAACCAGCGCACCGACCAGTGTCAAAACAACTAGCATCTTTTTGGTAACAATCATCTTTCTACTCTCCTTCTTGCCTTATGGCCGCGAAGCCTGAATTTATAGTCGCGCAGTTATTGCGGCAAGACGCATGCCTCCAAAGGTCAGTATTGTGGCGATCTTCGCTGCTTTGACTACCGCCCCCGATTTTTCCCAATCAATATTGTTGATTGCAATTGAATCGCAAGACTCTGAGAAGGAAGGAACCAAAATCCGCAGCGCGTGTCCCGGGAATAAGGATGAAGGGATGACCCAAATGGGATCATCACCCATTCCATATGATCACAGGTTGGAAAGAGGTCGGTGCTTAGTCAGGCCGTTCGCTGATCACGGTTGAACCACGTGCCACCTTCTTGCCGGCCGCGTCGAGCATGCACTTGCGAAATGGCTGATCGGGCGCGGGGCGAGCATTCTCAAAAGCGCTGGTTTGCCAGTTGTCGCTGGCGCGGCCTTTCGGCAGCCATCCGGGTAAAGGCATCATGAGATACCGCGACAACACATGTGTGTATGGTTCGTACATCGCCCGCAATTCCTCGAGCGTCTTTTCGTCACCGGCTTCATTGCGCAACGCGACGCCCGTCTCGGACAGAACCTGACGCAGGGTTTCGAGATCCTGTTGCGGCAAGCGCGCGCCATCATGCTTCACCGGCGATGTGTTGAAGATTTGCGAGATATCAACGACCGCATGCCGCGCCATCTTGAACGTTAGTTGCGCCTGCCACTTTGGTATGCCATCGATCCCGACCATCACCAGGCTGCATGTATCGAGGACGGTATTGAGCGCGGCCAGCCACGATTGATTGTCGTGCTGCGATCGAAAGAAGCACAACACGGGATATGACAAGTGGCTCTCCATCAGATCGGCTGCCCACATTTCCCAATCGCTCAGGAATTGATCGAGACTCTGCAAGCTCTGTCCCTCCTGATATCGTCGCAGGAGTTCGGCCGCGGTCGGTGGTGTACCGGCCCGCGCGTCCAGCATGGAAATATTTACCTCGCGGCGCGAGAAGGCCTGATAAAGAACCGGAAAATAGCCAATTACCAGGGCCAGCAGGCCAAGGCCGAGACTGGCCTCGATCACCGTCATCGCTTTCGCCGCCGGTCCGGTTGGCGAGATATCTCCAAGACCGAGAGTACAGAAGGTCGTGCCGCTGTAGTAGAGATCCGAGAGAAAGCCCGCGGACCCGTTAACCGAGCTGATGTGGGACCCAAACGACCAGTGCAGCAGCGCAAAACCGAAAACCAAAGCCACCGCCCAAAAGCTCAGCAATCCCAGTAATGAAAGTGGGCCAAAGACGCTGAGAAAAGTCTCGCGCCTCTTGTTGCGCTTAAAGCCGCGAGCAATCAACGACCATGGCGACCAGACCAAACGATAGAAAGCGCGGGTCAAACGAAATCGCCTGGTGACGCGACGCGGCAGGACAATGGTCTCGAAGACGTCCCACAGGACGACCACGATTAGCGCCAGACCAATGACTCCCGTCAAAATGAACATGGTTCCGGAACGGTTGAATGAAAAAGAAAAGACCGGGCCGACTAGAAACGTCGCTCCGGCCTTTCCGAATTAAATGACAGCCCTCTTACGCCGCGCGCTGCGCCGGAGCGGCCGCCTTGTCGCGTAGGAGCTCGAGTGCCTTCTTCATCTGCGTATCTTCCGGCTGCGGTTTGGGCGCGACCGGCTGAGACGGCGGAGGTTTGACGTTAGGCTGATTAGGTTTCTCCTCGTCATTCCCGGTCAGGTCCTCAACTCCACTGCCGTCCTGACCGTCCGCCCGCTTAACTTCTACCGAAGGTGTAATACCTGAACGATTGCGGTCCTCGCCAAGAAACGGCTTGCCACTACCAGATGCCCACTTCACGGTTGTCAGCAGTAATCCGTCGCCATCACGCAAAGTAAACAATTCCTGCTCGGCGCCGGAGCCGAAGCTTTTCTCGCCCACGACATCGCCGCGTTTATCTTCCAGAAAGGCTGAGGCAACGACTTCGGCTGCTCCGGCCGTGCCCGTGTCGATCAGAACGACTACCGGACCATTGAAAAGAGTAACTTTGGGATCAGCTTCAAAACTCTTCAGAACTTTCTGCTCGCGGCCGACTGTCTTCGCGATTTGTCCATCGCGGATGAAATAATTTGCGACCGTGGCGCCTTCCTGAATCTCGCCTCCTGCGACACTACGCAGGTCGAGCACAATTTTCTGCGCTCCCTGTTTCATCAGGTCTTGCAGGCGCGCGCGCACATCGGCAGCTTCGCCGTTGTCCAGGCTGTTGATTCGCAACACGCCGATCTTGCCGGCCTCCATCCGCGCCTCAGCCGCCGGGGCGCGGAAAGAACCGCGCTTGACCGTAAGCGTCAAAGCCGGGGTACTTGCCCGCAGAATACGCAGCTTCACTTCAGATCCGGGCGCGCCGTTCAGCAATTGTCGCGCGTCGTACAAAGAAATGTCGCGCGTGGCCTTACCGTCGATATATTCAATGATGTCGCCCGCGCGCACGCCGCCTTGATCCGCCGGCGAGCCCTTTACCGGCGCCACTACGTAAAGAAATGAAGCGACCTGTGACAACTCAGCGCCCAGGCCCACCTGGCCGCTCTTGGTGCCGGTCCGGTAGTCCTTAACCTGATCGGGAGTCAGATATGTCGAGTAAGGATCGAGACCGTAGGCCAGGCCGCGCAAGGCGCCGGCGCGAACCTTTTCCATGTTTGGCTCATCGACATAATCGTCCTGGATGTGCTTGAGCACGCTCTCGAAAATCTTTTGCTGCGCCCCGGGATCGTTGGCTGGTTGCTGGGCGCGAGTGGCCAGCCAGGCGCCGGCGATAGTGTAAACTGCGAGCGTTGCCGAAAGAACAATCAGGGTGAATTTGCTTTTAAAGGACATCAGTTAAACCTCGAATTAATGAAAAGGCCCGGCAGCACAGGGAAGACTTAAGCGAATTACCAAACGCCTGTATCATACCGTGGCTCTAAAACGTGCGCAAGCGATGCTTAGTGGCCCAGACTTCAGTCTGTGATCTTCATCGGGGAATCACAGACTGAAGTCTGTGCCACTTACTTTGAACGATGATTGGACTTACTAAATTGGAGGAACCAGAAACAGCCAGGTCAACCGACACGTCGCCGGATTCCGCCGGCCGGCTACTGGCGCTTGATCTGGGCGCCAGGCGCGTGGGCGTCGCTGTTTCTGACGAATTGAGAATCACTGTGAATCCTCTACCAGCGATTGAACGCCGAAGCTGGAAAGACCTGCTGCGCCGTGTTGCCGCCATCATCGAGTCTTACGATGCTCAGGGTCTGGTAATCGGTTTGCCGCTAAGTTTGACGGGGGCTGAGGGATCGGCCGCTCAGGAGGCGCGCGCCACCGCCGGGAAGTTTCAACGATCTCTGCCTGTTCCCGTCTATTTACAGGACGAGCGGCTGACGACCGTTGCCGCCACCGAGCAGTTGAAAGCGGCGGGCCGAAGCGCCAGCGAGATAGAAAACCAGGTCGACAGCGAATCGGCCACAATAATTCTAAGTGACTTCATCGCCCATAACGCGCACCGCAACCTGGTGAATCAGACATAGAAGACGAGTGGCCATCAAAAGGAAAACCAAGTGGCGGATATTGATTGTGGTCGCGTTTGTCTTATTTGCCGCGCCCGCGGGATTCTCGTTATGGCTGTACAGTGAGTTGCATGCGCCGGTGAGCCACGGAAAGTCAAACGACTATATCGAGATTCCGCGCCGCTCAACGCCGGAAGGAATCGCCAATAGACTCCTGGCCGAAGGCGTGATTCGCCGCACCTGGCCGTTGCTCTTCTACATAAAGCTCACCGGAAGCGCGAAGCTGATCAAGGCGGGCGACTACCGCTTCCCTTCTCCCGTTACAGCCCTCGGAGTTCTAAGAAAAATTGAGGAGGGTGAACAACGGCTCAGCCGTTTCGCCGTAATCGAAGGCTGGACGCGTTGGGACATCGCCGAATCGCTCGCGCACGTGCCCGAGTTGCGCCTAAGCAATAAGGACGAGGCGCTGGCTTTAATGGATGACACGACCGCGATTCACGATCTAGATCCGTCGGCGACGAATCTGGAAGGCTATCTCTTTCCGGCGACCTACAGTTTTCCCGACGACACCAAACCCTCTGCGATGATAGCCGGAATGGTAAAGCGGTTTCGCCAGGAATGGACTCCTGAGAGGGCCGACCGAGCTCGGGCCCTCGGGATGTCACCGCGGCAGATTGTGATTATCGCTTCGCTGATCGAAAGTGAAGCCAAGCTCAAGGACGACCGCCCGTTGGTCGCTTCGGTGATTTACAATCGCCTTGAGAAGCACATCGCGCTGGGCATCGATTCGACGATCGTGTACGCGTCGAAGCTGGCAGGTAAGTGGAAGGGCAACGGCAAAGTTTATAAGAGCGACGTCGATCGGCGCTCGCCTTACAATACGCGTCTGTTTTCCGGGCTACCGCCGGGACCGGTGGGTTCACCGGGCGAAAGCTCGATCGATGCGGCGCTGAATCCGGCGCAGACGGACTATCTTTACTACGTTCGTGATCCAGCGCGAAACGATGGCGCGCACAACTTCTATAGTAAAGTGGCGGATTTCGAGAAGGGCGTGCGTGCCCTGCGAGAGTGGGAACGAACTCAGGGACGCTAAATATCTCCGAGACGTACGGTCGAAGCCCAGCAGGCTGCTGGAAAAGTGTTTTGAGCAGCGTTAACAGATCCTCTCTGTGGTTCTCTGTGTCTCTGTGGTGAGTGTTTTGCGAAGCTTTTTCACCACCGAGACACAGAGAACCACAGAGGTCACACAGAGAAAATCGTTAGCCCAACTCGCTCCCATGAGTTTTTCAGCAACGAATGAATCGCGCCTAGACAAGAACATGCTCTTCGGCTTGTATTTGCAGATCAGGTGCTCTATTCTCAGATTGTTTCCCCTCGGCCTTAGTCTTTCGAAGTTTGGGGTGATCTCATGAAATATCCAACCTGCCTATTTGCTTTGCTGGTCCTGACCATAACCGCAGCGTCTGCGTTCGGACAGGGAAAAGGCGTCGATACCCAAAGCCAACGCATCACCGATAACAGCAGCAACAAGGCCCCGGCGAATAATGGCGCTAAGCAGGACGTCGGCACGACCGGATCGGGAATCAATTTTGGCGGCGGCAAGACTGCTCCGACATTTGTTATCCCAAACCCGTATCGCATGACCGCGCGACGCGATGCGATCGTCAAGGCCGTCGCCGAAGTAATGCGCGATCGCAAGCTGATCATCGACGACGCAACCTCGAAACCCGACGAAGGCATGATGATGAGTCAGCCCTTCACCTTTATTAAAGGCGCCGTCGTTACCCAGCCAGAGATCAATCGTTATGCCCGGGTCGAGAATTCACAATCACGCAGCTGGACCCGCGGCCGTTACACAATCACGGTCGAGGTGCAGCCAATTGACGGCACCAGCGCCAACGTCTCTGTGAACGCAAAGATCGAAGGCCGCACCGATGGCGCGACCGGAGCCGAATGGATTACGCTACAAAGTATCGGGTTGGCCGAGCAGGACTTTCTCAGCGCGCTAATTGAAAACTTGACTGGCTCCGCGCCGGGACGAAAGCCGTAATTTGTGCCCCGCCTTTTGCTATTTCGTAAGTAATGCAGATCCTAAATCAATTAGAAACGAATCCAATTCCGATTGAGGAAGAGGAAAAACGACACGGTCGTCGCCTGCTTGTCGGGTTGCTCTGCGCCCTGCTCTTAACCGGGACGCTTCTGGGAGGTTATCTCTACCTTCGCAAAAGGCACGAACGGAAGATTTCGGCTGCGCTGGTGGTACAGAACCTCAAGCAAGCTCCGAAGCTCGAAGTTTTCGTTGATGACGCCACCGTAAACGGAAAGACGACCTTGCTCGGCGGAACGATCCACAACATCTCAAACGAACCGCTTCATAACGTTGCGGTGGAATTGCAACTGCGCCGGCGCACGGGTGGCGGAGTTGAAACCCGAGCCGTCACGCCCGACCAGCCGGAGTTACCTCCCAACGGAAGCGCCTATTACCGCCTCGAGTTGCCTGTGCAAGACTACGTCAGCGTCACATTTTTTCGAGTGATTGCCGGCGATGATCATGCAGCAGTGGCCTTCAAAGCCTTCCCGGGAACGCCACGACCAGCGATGGAGTCGCCCGCCGCCAGAACAGTGATCGTCAAACGGCCCGCGGTCAACGGTGAAGAGTTCATCAACACTCCCAATACTCCAGGTCGAGTTCCATAGATAGTCAGAGTTAAGTCGCCCGGTAAACTTTCTTTGCGCCGGCCAACGATCGGCGGGGGTTTGCTCGTCACAGCATTGCACTTTGACTTGAGCGCGCCCTTAGCTTTCGGCTAGGATTGCTCCCCGAGCACCAAAATGGCTTTGCGTAGTCCCCAAGCATGCCCGTTCATTTGTCAGCGCGCGCTGCTGTTCGCGGTGGCCCTTTTGTTTTTGGGATCCGTATCAACCTACGGTCAAATCAAGCCAACTCCTACGCCGCCTCCTTCTCCCGAGTCGCCGTCAACTAAGCAGGACAAGCCGGATTCTCCTAACTTCGGTTCGCCCGAAAGTGAAATGCTCGAACGAAATAGGCTGAAGACAGAAAAGAAACAATACGACGAGAATCTCGCCCGCGCTCGCGAGGCTTCGACGATTGCCACAGAACTTGTCGAGGGCTACGAAGCGAAAAAAGCATTCAGTTCGGATGACGGCAAGAAGCTGGAGCGTCTGGAAAAGCTGACCAAGAGAATTCGAAACGAAGCCGGCGGATCAGAAACCGATGCCGACGTAAAGGACATTCCCACCCTTATGGAAGCTGCGGTCAAACGGGTAGGTGAACTGGCGGACGACCTGCGAAAACTAGTCGAAAAAACTCCGCGACACGTGATCTCGGCCTCGGTCATAGATCAGGCCAACAAACTGTTGGGATTAATTCAGCACGTGCGCGAAGGCCGGTAATCAGTCAGGACGTAAGATTAGCCAAAGCATCAGAAGCCCGCGCGGCCGCAAGGGCACTGTGCGAAAGAGCCCTTCCTGACGGTCGGGCTTCTGACACGCCACTCAGAATTGCGAGACGCTACTTACTTAACAAGGATGCACTCTCGGAAAAAAATCAGAAGTTCGGAGATCGCGCTGGCAATGATGTTTTCCGTGGCGCTCGGATTGGCAGCGGAACAAATTGCTCCGCGGTCTGCCGGCGCTCAGCCGCCGTCGATTACAAGCCGTCTCATCCAGGACGATGACGTGGTGCGGGTGAATACAGACCTGGTGGTCTTGAATGTCACCGTGCTCGACAAGGACGGGAAATTTGTGCCGGGTCTGAAGCGAAGTGACTTCCAGATTTTTGAGGACGGCGCCGAACAGAAACTCGCCGGTTTCACAGCGGAAGAAACGCCATTCGCGGCGGCGATTCTGCTCGACACTTCCGGCAGCATGGAGTCGCGACTGTCACTGGGCCGGTCGGCAGCGATTCGCTTTCTTGATGGTCTGCGCGATGAAGACGTCGCCGCAGTTTACAACTTTGACAGCAAGGTCGAGCAGATCCAGGATTTCTCGCCGGGTCGCGATCTGCCGGCGCGGGCTTTCGGTTTGCATACGAAGATGATGACGGCGCTCAACGACGCAGTGCTGCGCGCGGCCGACGATCTGGCCAAGCGAAGCGAGAAGCGTCGCGCGATCGTAGTACTCTCAGACGGAGGCGAGAATTCCAGCCGCGCCAGCGCTGACAAAGCTCTCGACCACGCTTTGCAGGCGGGCGCGACAATTTATGCCGTGAACATGTCGGACACCGGCCCGGGACGCGACATCGTCGGCTCGGGAATCCTCAAGAACCTCACCGACAAAAGCGGCGGCCGCTATGTCTCGTCGCCCGGCGGACAGGAACTGCGTGATTCATTCGCCGCCATCGCTGAAGAGTTGGGCCACCAATACACGCTTGTGTATCGCTCCCTCAACCGCGCTCGCGATGGGAAGTGGCGCGCGATCCAGCTAAAACTTGACCGTCCAAACACGACCGTCCGCACGCGCAAAGGTTATCGCGCACCTAAAAGCTAGAAGGTCGTTAGCCGTCTCTCGCGAGAAGTCTTTTCATCTCTTGCCGGATATTCCGTATTCGCGCCTTCACTGCTGCCGACTTCTCTGCTTCGCCGCGATCAAGTTGCTCCATCGCATACGCAAAATACTCCGGGTGCTGTTTGGCTAATTCATAAAAGCCGTTGTAGGCCCAGGCGCGCAGAAACTTGTTCGTTTCTGAAAGGCTCATCTCGAGAAACCAGACGACCTTGCGCTCGCTTGCTTTCGGTATGATCACGTGTGGCAACATCTGGCAGACATGTAGTTTTGCTTCCCAGTGGGTGAACTCTGATAGTGAATCCAAGATTGCCGCGAGTTGCTTTGGGTTGAATTGAGTTTTGCTTTCAGCCAGTCTCTTCAATAACCAGGTTGCGCGAATTTGAACTTTCCTCTTCTCGTCGCCAATCAGAACCACCAGCCCGTTAATTAGCGATTTCGCCGACCTCTGCTTTGACAAGACACTTTCGAGCAGTTCCTCCACACCGCCATCGAATTGTTCGAGTTCCTCTCTGATCGTCATGGTTGTTTGGCAAGTTGAGCGTTATAGATCCACCTGGCGGAACAATTCAATACAGCATCGGTATCAAGCGCTTGGTGTCTCTCGCATAATTCACGTACTCATCACCGAATGTTTCTGTGAGCGCCCGCTCTTCAACATGGATACGATAGATTGCTGCGACGAGATAGGGAGCGCAGCTGAGGGCAAGGCTGAGCCAATTTGAAAATGACAGCCCCAAACCCAGATGCGCCAGCAAAGCGCCCGCATAAGCAGGATGCCCCAGGTACCGATACAGTCCGATTCGAATCAAGCGATGGTCATTCTTGATTAGAACCGTGCCCGTGAAATATTTTCCGAGGGTGTAGACGGCTGTCCATCGAATCACGATTCCGGCAAGCAACATAGTAAGGCCCATCACACCAATGAGCTTCGGCTCAGTATGAATGCGCCCCGTGCTGGTAAAGCCGAGAATCATTCCCACCAACTCGATAACGGCCGCAGCATCCCAAAGCTTCGCCGAGTGTTTGTCCCAATCTTTAATGGGTTTGATTTTGAAGCGGCGGAGATAAGGATATTCAACGATCAGCCACAACGCGCGAACTATTATGGCAAGTATCGGGATTACCATCGCGATTCAATAGTTAGGCGACCTGGAACCTTGAAGCCTCAAATACTCGTTTCATTCCGCGCTCGTTCGCGATGTCGCTCGATGGCGAATTCGATTAGTTGATCGATGACGCGAGGAAAAGGGATTCCCGATGCTGCCCACATTTTCGGAAAGCCGGAAACGTCGGTAAGTCCGGGCAGAGTATTTATTTCGTTAACCAGCAAGCTGCCGTCAGGCCGCAGAAAGAAATCCACGCGCGCGAGGCCTGATCCGTCAATTGCCTGAAAGGCGCTAATGGCCATCTGCTGGATTTTCTTCATGGTGGCTTTTGGGATTCTTGCCGGGACGACAAACTCGACGTTGCCGGTGCCGGAGTACTTTTCGGTGTAATCAAGAAAGCGC
Organism: Pyrinomonadales bacterium; assembly: GCA_038210455.1. Taxonomy (GTDB): domain Bacteria; phylum Acidobacteriota; class Blastocatellia; order Pyrinomonadales; family Pyrinomonadaceae; genus UBA11740. The sequence continues at coordinate 48,467 of JBBQWP010000016.1, forward strand.
GCGGCTTCTTCATGGATCAAATATTCGCCCGGAAGACTCGCCTTCGGTTGATCGTTTCCCATGACGGCGCACTCGATCTCGCGTCCTTCGACGGCTTTTTCCACGATTACTTTGCGGTCATAACGCGCGGCCAGCTCAATCGCGCGCGCCAGAGAAGCTTTGTCCGTAGCTTTCGAAATCCCAACCGATGAGCCCAGGTTCGCGGGCTTAACAAAAGCAGGAAAGCCAATACTGCGGATGACGCGGCGCGAGACTTTTTCCGGCTCGCTTTCCCACTGCGTCCGCAAGAACCATGCGTAGTCACAGATTGGCAAACCTGCGTTCAGAAACAGCGCCTTCATCGCGACCTTATCCATTCCGCAGGCGGACGCCAGCGTGCCGCAACCGACGAAAGGCACCGCGGCCATCTCCAGCAGGCCCTGAACTGTGCCGTCTTCACCGTAGGTGCCGTGCAGAACCGGAAAGATCACGTCGACGGGTTCCGCGGGGCCGCTATTCCGACTCAGGCGCATCAATCCGGAGCGCGAAGGATCGCCGGCGATCATCACGTCTTCCTTCTTTCCCTGCCGGGCGCGCGTCGATAAGAAGCGCTGCGTAGTCTGCGGCAACAACTCCGCTGCGGCGGCGGGCGCCAGCCAGTTCCCTTCCTTGGTGATCGCGATCGGCACGACTTCGTATTTGGTGGCGTCGATCGCTTCGACCACCGCGCGAGCTGAACGCACCGATACTTCATGCTCCCCCGAACGGCCGCCAAAGATCACGCCAATGCGAAGTTTCTTCGTCATAGTGAGTGGCACAGACTTCAGTCTGTGATTGAGCTAGCGTGATCACAGACTGAAGTCTGTGCCACTAAAGAATCGTCTTTCCGAGCGCCGACAGAATCAACTCAACACCCAGTTCCGCGGTCCGATTATTTATGTCGAGTGCGGTATTGATCTCGACTACTTCCAGCGAACGCATTCGCCCATCCTCGGCGATCTTTTCCATTGCCAGGTGCGCTTCGCGGTAACTTAGCCCGCCGCGGACCAGCGTGCCCGAGCCGGGCGCGTCGCCGGGATCGAGTACATCAACATCGAACGTGACTGCATATCCGGCGGCTGCCTGTCCGGCGATCTGAATGGCTTCGTCCATGCAGACGGCCAGGCCTCGCTCATCGATTTCGCGCATCGTGAAAAAACGCATCCCCAGTTGCCGAATCAGTTCGCGCTCGCCGGCGTCGATGTCGCGCGCGCCGACGTGCGCACATAACCTCGGATCAAACTTTGGCGCAAAGCCAGCGACGTTGACCAACTCCGGCGCGCCATAACCCAGCAGCACAGCCAAAGGCATGCCGTGAATGTTACCAGACGGCGAAGTGTCCGGCGTATTCATGTCGGCGTGTGCGTCAAAGTAGATCAGGCCCAACCGCTCATCGCGTTTGCGAAACGACTTAACCACTCCGGCAAGCGAGCCAATCGCGATTGAATGATCGCCACCGATGGTGATCGGCAATTTCCCTGCGTCAACAATCCGTTCGACGTCAGAAGCGAGGCGCTCGCAGGCCTCGTGAATCTCGCTAAGGTACTTTACCTTTACACCAGCCGCGGGGATTGAACGAGGCCTTTCCAATGTCAGGTCGTCGAGATCCTCAACTTCATAATCCAGTTTCGCGATTCGCGCAGCCAGCCCGGCGACGCGAATCGCCCCGGGACCGAGATCGACACCAGCCATGCTCTGGCCAAAGCTAAGCGGCACGCCGAGGATGCTGACGCTTTTGCCCATGCCCGGCAGATCGTGGCCGCCTTCTTGAGTAGTTGATTCGTCAGTCATAAGACAGATTCCTTAGCTAGTCGATTCAGGCCCTACTTGTCCCACTCGAAGGCCACTTCTGAGATTGCTGTGTCGGGGTCGGTGCCATAGTAGACCGACTTGATAACGAACTTCACCCACTTTGTTCTTACCGATCCGATATCGACTTTCTGGCTATCCATGCGATCGGTGAACGCCAACTCGCGCGAAGTACCGTCGGAAAAGTATGCGGTTAAGCTCGAAATCCGATTATTCTCTGCCCAGATCTGTGGACTCTTGAAATAGCCGGGCTGGATCAGTATGCGATGCAGATCGATCTGGCGATCGAAATCGAAGCGAATCCATTCGCCCAGCCCCGGACCGTCGACGCCTTCGATCCACGCAGTGCTGCGTTTGCCGTCAATCGCATTGGCCGGATAGTAGGTATTAGCCTGCACCGCCAGGCGGACTGAAGAAGAACTCGGCGTGATCTTCAAAGGTGTGCTGGTTTGGGATTCAGACGTTGTGATCCCTGAGTTGTTGTTTGGTGAGCCCTCGCTGACGGTCGGGCTACTGCCCCGGTTCGGTGTGGGGCTATTGACCGGATTAGTCTTTACCTCGTTGCCGGCGGATTGCTTGAAGACGAAAAAGGCCGCGATTCCCACTAGCGCCAGCAACAGCAGGACGATTGCAATGACGCCGGCGGTTAACACTGGATTCGCCGCTCGGACTTCGCTGGGGGCCGGGCGAAAGTCTCCGGCATTCGGGTAGGAAGGGATCGTCGGATCGGCCGAAGTCTTCAAGGTGGGTTGGACCCGCGGCGGTATGATCTGAGTGCGCGGCGGATCGGGGTCACGGGCGGCGATAGAAAGCGAAGACCCGTCCTCGAGACAGAACTTCAGCGTGTCATCTTCATACTTGCGATTGCATTTTGGACAACGTTTCATGGGACTGTCCGCAGATTTCACAGATTACATAGGGGAGAAAATATCACCTTGGACCTGAGGTGTGTTACCAACTCCGCCCGTACTTCCTCGTGGTCACATCTGTGAAATCTGCGTGATCTGCGGACTCTTATCTTTGATGATCGCCACGGTCTCTTCAGGCGTGCCGGCAAAATCCAATAGCTTAACGTCATCATCGCTCACTACGAGTTGTCGCTGCCACTCTCTTACAATCGGCGGCCAGCAATCTCCGAGCAGGACCAGCGGGCGCGGCTCGAGCACACGCGTTTGCAGCTTGTTCCAAACCAGAGAGAGTTCCGTTACCGTGCCCATGCCGCCACGCAAAGCGATGTAACCGACCGACCGCGTAATCAATCGTTGTAGGCGCTCGTAAAAATGCTCCGAAGGCACCTTCTCAGTCAGATAACGATTCGGTTCCGACTTGAACTGATTCATCGTGATGCCGATGACGCGACCGCCACGTTCATGTGCGCCACGACTGGCCGCTTCCATCACGCCGGCATATCCGCCAGTACAGACCGTGAACCCTGAGTCGGCCAGCAAGGCCCCGACGCGCAGGGCCTGGGCGTATTCCGGATCGCCTTCGCGGCACTTTGATCCGCCAAAGATGGTGACGATCCGTTTCTGAGTTGCGCTCACCTGTTCGACCTCGCCATTTCTGGGTGGCACGGGCGTCCCGCCCGTGAATCACGCGGAGGATGCGCGTGCCACACTAACCAACCTCGCCACTGACCATCAGCGATCCTGCGCGCCGGTACTCTTCAAAGTCTGCCCGGCTCTTGAAAGAACCGCCGGTATAATCATCAGGGATCGGAGTCGGATCGAATAGACGCTGGTCTCGGATGTTTATGAAACCCGCGTCGACAAACAGTCCCCGATAGTCCTCAACGCTCAGCAGCTCGACCGGGACCTTCAAAGTCTCAATCCACTGATGCGTCGCTTCGCTCTCCCAATAAAGATCCATCACGGCGACAAACAATCCGCCGGGACGCAGCACTCGATGAATTTCAGTCACAGCTTCTGAAATATTTTCATAGTAGTAGAGCGACTCCATCGAGAAGGCGTGCGTGAATTCACTATCGGTAAACGGCAACTGCTCGGCGCTGGCTACTTCAAAGTCAGCATTCGGAAATGCAGCTGATGATTCACGCGCCAGCCGGATCATCTCGTCAGAGATGTCGATGCCGGTCACCTGACCATTGATCGCGTGACTGGCGAGCAGACGCGTGGCCCAACCCGATCCACAGCCGACATCGAGGACGCGCGCATCAGCCGGTACACGCATCAGTTGAATCGCCTGTGTGCCGACCGGGCCGTGGCCCTTCTCCATGCTCTCGCCTTTGCCGGCGCGGGCCCATTCGTTGAATTCGGTTCTTAGTTGATCGTCCATAGAGTAAGTGAGTGCGAAAGATCTCTTGTTACCAGAGCCCGGGCGCCCCAGCGCCGCAACCTCGCGCATTTCAGATTTGTTGTCTAGTTTTCGCGCTTTGTGCTCAGTGCGGGCGAGGGCGCCCGCGTTCCAAGTGACAGAGGCCTTTGAAATCCAGCCAGCCTACGCGTCCAACTCACAGTTAAGGTTTTCCGTCTTTGCTCCACTGCGGTTTGAAATCCGCGTTGACCAACCATCTTACCGGCTCAACCATCGATGCGATGGCCTCGGTCATGTGCGCGAAGTCGATGTGAGCCAGGTCATCACTTGGTCGATGGTAATCGCTGTGCAAACCATAGCTTGAAACTGTGTGCGCGATGATTCCCTTCAGGGCCAGCACGTAATTGTCCGAACGTTGAAAGAAGTGCTGCTCGGGGTGCGGATCAGCCACGAGGCGCGCGCCGTGGCCCGCCAGTTCAGCACCCAGATTTGAGCGCTCGTAGCCGGTCAACCACAGTGTGTGCGCGGCGACTGCTGAGTCGGGTCGGCCAATCATTTCAAATTCAAGGTTAGCGACAAAACTCTCGACTGGGACGGGCGGGTGTTCCTGAAAATATCGCGCGCCGTAACCGCCAATCTCTTCGCTGCCAAACAAGGCAAAGACGACCGTTCGGTTTGGCTTTGGTCCGGCTGCGAGCGCTTCCGCCAACTCCAAAACTGCGGTGACGCCCGAAGCGTCATCGTCTGCGCCGTTATAAATCTTATCGCCGTTCACTTCTCGGCCGATGCCCAGATGATCCAGATGGGCCGACAGCAGCACCGTCTCTTTCGCCAACTTCGAATCACTGCCCCGCAAGATACCGACCACGTTGGTAGTAGCCGCTTCCGTCGGCGGCGCATCTGGCGCGCCGCGTTGTCGCCTTTTGAATTTCGCGGTTTGGAGATAACCACCGTCATCGCCGGCCGGCTCAATCTTGAGCAGCTTCAACTGGGAGGCGATGTACTTCGCCGCCGCCAACTCATCCGCAGTTGCACTGCCACGCCCGCGCATTTCGTCACTCGCCAGGGCCTCCATGTACTTGCGCACAGAGGCTTGGGAGACGGTCGCTTTTGCCTGACCGTGGGCGACTCGGGTCGCTACAGATTGCCCGCCGACCAGTAAAGTTAGAATCAGGAAGCGGACGGCTAACGAGGCTGTGCGTTTTATTTGAGTTGTCATTTCCGGTCTTCGCAGATGAAGAGAGCTGAATTATGGACGCAGACGATAGAGCATTCGCGGAAATGGAATCGTCTCGCGGATGTGCTCAATCCCGCACATCCAGGCGGTGCAACGCTCGATGCCCATGCCAAAGCCTGAGTGCGGCACGCTCCCATAGCGGCGCAGGTCCAGGTACCATTCGAACGCTTCCTGTGGCAGGCCATGCGCCGCAATTTGTTTCTGGAGAAACTCGAACGACGTCGCGCGTTCGCCACCGCCAATCACTTCGCCATAACCTTCGGGCGCGAGCACGTCGACGCCCAGGGCAATCTCGTCTCGGTCCGGATCGCGCTTCATATAGAAGGCTTTGACCGCGGCCGGATAATGATGGACCATTACCGGCTTGTCGAACTTGCTGGAAATGTAAGTCTCGTCCGGGGCGCCCAGATCGCCGCCCCATTCGAATTTGTTTTCAATTTCGCCTTTGTCGAACCCTTCGTGCAGCATCTTTACCGCGTCGTCATAGTGCACCCGCGGAAACGGCGGCACGATGGCTTCCAGCTTTGAGGTATCACGCTCAAGCGTTTTCAGCTCTTCGCCGCGAATCTCCAAAACCCTGGCCGCGATGTATGACAGAAACTTTTCCGACAGCTCCATCACATCATCAAGCGTCGCGTAAGTCATTTCCGGCTCGACCATCCAGAACTCAGTCAGGTGTCTCCGCGTTTTTGATTTCTCAGCTCGGAACGTCGGGCCAAAACAATAGACTTTGCCAAAGGCCGCCGCGGTGGCTTCGTTATAAAGCTGGCCCGATTGCGTCAGGTAGGCTTTCTCGTCGCCGAAGTAATCGACTTCGAAGAGCGTGGTCGTTCCTTCGCATGCCGCCGGCGTGAAAATCGGCGTGTCGCAGAGCGTGAAGCCGTCGTTATCAAGAAAATCGCGCACGGCCTTAACTACCGTGTGACGCACCTTTAGAATCGCGTGCTGCTTCTTCGAACGCAGCCACAGGTGTCGATTGTCCAAAAGGAATTCGGGGCCGTGTTCTTTCGGCGTGATGGGAAAGTCGTGCGCGTTCTGAATGACTTCAGCGCCGGTGACATCGATTTCAACTCCGCCCGGAGCACGACTGTCTTCGCGCACGCGTCCGGTGACAATCAGCGCGGACTCCTGGCCCAGCGGCTTTAGCGCATCCCAGAGTTCCGGCGCTACCGAAGCCTTTACCACGACGCCCTGCACGATGCCGGTGCCGTCCCGCAGTTGCGGAAACATCAGCTTCCCACTTGAACGAAGGTTGTAAAGCCAGCCCTTGAGCGTGACTTCCTCACCGATGTGCTTTGATAAATCCTTGATGTAAGTTTGCATTTAATTATGTGGCACAGACTTCAGTCTGTGATTGCAAGATCCAAATCACAGACTGAAGTCTGTGCCACTCACTGACCTATTCTTTCATTGATCATGCGGCGCAAGACTGGAAACCGATCGAGCCAGTCGGCGGCCTGCAACACAATCTGAAAAGTTGGCAGGATGTGTCTCTCGTAGAATGCGCCACGACCGCAAACTGCCGTTTGATAAGAGAAGGTGCCAATCGCTTTTAAGCCGCGTTGAATTGTCATCAGTCGAAACTCTTTGACGAAATCGTCAGGGTCAATCGCATCCAGACCAAGCCGCCGCCGCTCTTCCAGAAGGAATAGTCGGTGCGCGCGCACTGCGGCCAGGGACGGCAGCTCAGGCTGACGGTCCATCAACAGCGACACCAAATCATAACTGGCCGGCCCCATACGGGCATCCTGATGATCCACCACCCGTATCTGACCTCGCGGATCGATCAGCAGATTCGCCGAATGATAATCGCGATGACAAAGCACCCGCGGGCAGGCCGCTAACTCGGCGGCGATATCGTTTAGTTCCACTTTCAGCTCGGCAGTCTCACCATGCCGCAGGCTTTCGCCGCGCAAACTGCCGAAGTAATGGTCAAGAAAGAAATTCAATTCCCAGGCGAGCTTCGCCTCGTCAAAGGCGAGCCGGCTCGCAATCGAATCGCGCTCGAACGCCTTGGGCGTGGCTGCCTGGATCCGGGCGATGATCTCGATCGCCTGTTCCAGCAAAGTCTCGGCAGCCTCTTCGTCAGCGGTCTCAAAAAATTTACACAGCTGTAGATCTCCGAGATCTTCCTGCACGATGATTCCCATCCCGCCATCCGCATCATGTACGGTTGGCACGGGCAGTCCGCATTCCAGAAACAGATTAGTAATATCCAGGTATGGATGAATATCCGGATCGAATGGCTCAGGATAAACGGCCGCGACCGCGGTCCCGCGCTCCCAGGGGATGCGAAAATATTCGCGGGTTGAGGCATCCGGGGTCAGCGCGACAATTTCTGTCTGGCGGGAACTTTGATGTTCAACGAGATAGCTCTCCAGGCGATCGTGAGCGCTCGTGGTGAACGTGTTTGGGCTGTTTTGAATAGCTGAACTCATGCTGCGAACCATATCAGAACCGCCTGCGGTAGCGAGCGGTTGATCGTTAGTATTGATTCGTTAACTGAAGATCAACCGCCCGCTACCGCAGGCGGTTCTGACGCTGCCACGAATCAGCGGATTTTATCACTGCGATAAGGGGACGACAAAGTTCTCACCCTGTACGTGGCCTTTGAGGGCCTTTGCCGGCGGCGTGATGTTACGCACTAGTTCGGCCCGCACCACCACCGCATCTTCGACTCGTTCATTGGCTGGAATGCGCACGCCGTCACCCAGCACCGCTCTTTGTATATGGGCTCCCTTTTCGATCGTCACCTTATCCCATAGGACCGCTTCGTGCACCTCTGCTTCACTGTCAATCGATGGATTCCGGCCCGCGTATACGTCCTCTCCCCGCTCGTTTAGCAGCGCCAGGCTAATATCCAGATAGCGCCTGAGAGTCGAGAGTTCGTACCACATTCCCGTGGCGATATGCGCCGCGATGCGCTCCCCCTTCGCTATGGCCGGCAGGTATACGTCAGTGACCGAATGCGAAAAGACGCCGCGCGGAATGTAATCGAAGATGCGCGACTCGAGAATCTGGATGCCGGTGAACATCAGCGGCGCGTCCGCATCGGCCCTTGTCGACGCTGTCGGCATGCCGGTAAACCGCGTGACCAGGCCGTCGCGCGTCTCAACCATACTGAAGCGCTCATGCTTTGGGTTAGGCAGCAAAACCAAGGTGGCCAGGGCTTCCCTTTGGCGGTGGGTTTCCAAAGCAGCTTTCAAGTCGAGATCAGTGATTAGCTTGCCATTCACCACGACGAAGGTCCCACCCTCCAAAAGTTCGCGCGCATTATCCAGGGCGCCGGTGGTGCCCAGAATCACCGGCTCATGAACATACTGCAACCTAACGCCGAACTGACGGCCATCACCCAGCGCGGTACGAACTGACTCTGGTTGATGATGCAGGTTCACCACTACATCCTCGACTCCATACTTTGCCAGATACTCCGCCACATAACCGACCAGCGGTTTGCCGAGCACGGGCAAAGCGGGCTTGGTCCGATCGCAGGTCAACGGCCAAAGGCGCTCGCCGTATCCTGCCGCCAGAATCATCGCTTTCATCGTCCAGACATTCTAACAGACTGTTCAGAGTACCGACTTCAGTCGGGTTCTTAGAAGAAAAAGCAGCCGAAAAAAGTCGGCACTCTAAACCTTAGTAGTTGAATCGGCATCGTTCGGTGTCGTAAGCTAGCGCCCGATATCTTATTCACAGACCCGGCCATCATAATCAATGCCATTCACACAACTCTTCTCGTTACCACTGGAACAGCAGATAGGACAGTTTTTCTTTATCGGTCTTCCCGGCACTGAACTGGATGAAGAAGCTCGGTCGCTGATCGAAGAGATTAAGCCGGGCGGCATAATTCTGTTCGGACGCAACGTGGAATCCGCCGAGCAGGTGCGTAAGCTGGTGGATGACGCGCGGGCAATGTTGCCGATACCACCGCTGTGCGGTATCGATCAGGAAGGCGGCCTGGTCGATCGCTTGCGGGATATTTTTCCGCCGATGCCGTCGGCCCGAGCGATTCGCCAGCACGGTGATCTTTCAGGCGCGAGGACGCTGGGACGTGTCACCGGCGAAGTCCTGCGGATGCTCGGCCTGGACATTAACTTCGCGCCGGTGATGTCGATCATCACACAGGCGCGCAGCCAGCTCACCAACGGACTCTACTCGCGTTCGTTCGGTAGTTCGCCCGGTGAAGTTCTGGGATATACGACGGTGTACATGCGTGGACTGCAAGCTACCGGATGCCTTGGTTGTTTGAAGCACTTTCCCGGCATTGGCGCTGGTCACATCGACTCGCATATCGAGATGCCCATGGTTCCTCTGTCTCGCGACGATTTACTCGCACAGGATCTGGCGCCATACATCGAACTATTTCAGCGCGCGGATGATCGAGTTCGCGTGGTAATGGTGAGTCATGGTGGCTTTCCCAACATCGATATCAAGAAAGGCACGACCAGCGGATTGATCGAACCCGCATCGATTAGTCCCGGCATCGTGTCCACGTTGCTGCGTCAGGAACTCAAATACAATCATCTGGTAGTCACTGACGATCTGGAGATGGGAGCAATCGCGAAGAATTTTGAAATCGAGGACGCCTCTGTACGCGCCTTTCTCGCCGGCGAAGACATGCTGCTGATCTGTTCGACGCCGGAAACGATTCGGCGGGGGTATCGCGCGTTATTGGAGGCAGCTCGGAGCGGCTCAGTCAGTGAGAAGCGCATTCAAACTTCCCTCAAACGGATCGCTGCTACCAAGGCTTTGGTGAAGCCGTCGCCGCCGCTGGACATGGACAAGTACGATCGACTGGCAAATGAAATCCGACATCTCAATGACACGCTTGAATATCGCTATCCAGGAGAATCCAATGTGCAATAGACGTGGGACGCGCAACCTGCGCTTGATTCACTGGCAGGTCGAGCACCCTAGCGGAGCTGCCCCACCGGGGACCCCGCACGCCCACACCACCTTAAAGTGTCTTGGCTTAACCCTGTTGCTGCTGACAGCCATTGTTTTGCCTTCAGCGTGCCGGCGTTCCCAAAGTAATGTTTTTGTCATCGCTCTCTCAGATAACCTCAAGACAATCGATCCAATCGGCTCGCCTTCGGTCGATGCTGCCAGCGAACGTGTGCGCACCTTGATGTTCAATTCATTGGTAAAGAAAGACGAAAAGTTTGATTACGTCCCAGAATTGGCAGCGAACATTCAACGCTCGGAAGATGGTCTGGTATTCACGTTCACTCTGCGTGACGGCGTGACCTTTCACGATGGGCGTCCGTTCACTTCGGCCGATGCGAAGTACACGCTCGATACGGTTCTGGCTTCGACGTTTGCCAAGTCCACCAGTTTTTTTGTTGGCTCGGGCGCGAACAAGTTAGCCTACATAAAAAGCGTGGAAGCCCCGGATCCGCGCACACTGATCATCAGCCTTAACAAGCAATGGACCGGACTGCTGCCCAACCTGGTGCCAATCGCGATCATTCCGAAAGACAGTTATGAATCGGAGAAGACACATCCACTCGGCACCGGGCCATTCAAGTTCAAGAGTTACGATCAAGTGCAACAGGTGGTTGATCTGGAAGCCAACCAGAACTATTGGGACGGCCCGTCTAAGCTCGCGGTTGTTCGTGTGCGTGTGATCAGCGAGTCAAACAGCTTGCAGGCTGAGCTACTAAGCGGTCGCGTCGATATCGCGCCTTTGGCCACCAGTCTTTCTCCGGATGCGATCAACGGGCTGAGCCATAATCCAAATTTGACAGTGCAGAAGTTCGTTGGATCCAATCTGAACCTGCTCACCTTTAACACGACCGAGCCGCCGCTTGATAACGTCAAGGTCCGCCAGGCCCTCGCCTACGCAATCGATCGCGAAAGCATGATTCGTGATCTGGTTCTGAATCAGGGAGCAATTGCTCATACTATTCTGCCGGAAGCATCGTGGGCGTACGCAAAGTCCACTACTTATCAATTTAATCCAACCAGGGCAAAGCAGCTGCTTGACGAAGCGGGCTTTCGCGATCCTGATGGGGACGGGCCGCAGATGCGCTGGGCAAAGCCGCTGCTATTTCGCATATCCGGCAGCAGCGCCGCCGCGCGCCAGTATGCGGGAGTTATTCAAAACTATTTGAAGAATGTCGGCGTCCCGGCGGCGATTGAAACATCGGAATTCAACACCATGCGCCAGCAGGTCCAAAACGGTCAGTTCCAGGTGAACTACAGTCAATGGGTCGGCGGCAATCAGGATCCGATCTTCTATCGCGACTTGTTCGCCACTTCTGAAATTGCCACGCCGACCAGAGGACTAAACCGCAGCCGCTACAGCAATCCCGAACTTGACAGGATTCTTGAAGAAGCCGCCGACACCTATGACCACGCGAAGGCCGCGCCTCTGTATGCGAAGGCTCAGGAGATCATCAGCCGTGATGTGCCCGTGTTTCCGTTGTGGTATCAGGCGAACATGGTGATCGCCAAGAAGACCGTGGGTAACATCCACGTCAACGCCAGTGGTGATTGGGGATTCGTAAAAGACCTAACGGTATCGAAGTGAGTTGGAGCGCAGGCATCCTGCCTGCGGTCCGCCGGCATCCCTGCCGGCGTTTTGCTTAGTCTTCCTTCTCAGGTCAATTGCTGGTAAACACCCAAGACAGCCTGGAGTTTCTGTTCGTCCTGCACCGACACGCTAACAAACTGAATACCCGCGCCCGTCGGAGGCGTGTCCTCCCTGATTCGAAGCTGATATCGAACCGCACCCTTCAGTTTAATCATCCCCACCCGCTCGCCGGTCCATCTGATATAGATTTCATCGCCTGACCTTAGCTCACGTCTGGTATTCAGGAAGCAGCCGCTGAGACTGAGGCTGGTAATCTTGTCGTAGAACTCACACTCCGGTCCCCAGCCCCAATCGGCAAAGAAGTCTACATTGACGCGTGGATGTCTTCTCTGCTCGATAGATCCCATTGATCAGATGTGTTGGCTTAGGTTCAGTTCGGTCTGAATAGAGGTCCAGGGAATTGCGCCGGCGCGAATCAGCCGCGGCTCAGCGCCGCAAACATCCAGGACTGTCGACGGCTGAATAATCGTGGCGTCCCCATCATCGACAATCAAATCGATTGTGTCGCCAAAATAACGAAAGACCTCCGTCGCCGTTCTTGCAGGCTCTTGATGCGAAGGATTCGCGCTCGTCCCTGTCAACGCACCACCGCAGGCCTCTATCAACGCGCGCACTTTATCATCCGCGGGTAAGCGAACGCCAACAGTTTTTGTGCCTGCCGTGATTTCCTCAGGCACACCGGACACTGCTCGGCCAATTAACGTCAGCGGTCCCGGCCAAAAGGTGTCGGCTAACAGATCGAATGCTGGAGTGCGTTCGGTGATAAAGCGAGTGACCGCAGCCCGATCGCTGACAACGATTAGGATTGGCTTGTGATCTTCCCTTCCCTTTAGCTGTTTGATTTTCCGAACCGCGTCACCATTGAAGGGATCAGCGCCCAAACCGTAGAAGGTGTCGGTGCGAAACGCTATCACGCCGCCGCGAGCGATCACGTCAGAAACCTGAGTAAGTGAGCTGGTTGTTTGGGTAATGATCACCCTAGCCGGTTCCGGAGCGCCGTCAGGCGCGGAATATTTATAGCCCGCGATAGCCTCAAACATTTCGAGCTCGTTTAGGAGCGAAACAACATTGCGCTCCTAAAGGAGCTCTCATTCGTGTGACTGTCGGAGCTATAAACATCTCGCTCCTATCGCAGCGAAAACTGCGACCTTCCATTCGCGACGTTACGTGGGCAAGGCCGCGGTGGTCAAATCTTCACGCCATACCCCAGCCCATCACCAACCGCCAAAACCTCTGCCCGCAGTTGCGGATGATTTACAAAGTACTTATTGAACTCACGCAACGCTTCGGTCGACGGCTTCTGATCCGGCGAACGAATCTCTCCCGCAACCTGACCACCCCAGAGAAGATTGTCGCAGAGGACCACGCCACCCGTGCGCAGCTTTGGCAAAGCGAGATCCAAATAGCCGCGATACTCTTCCTTTACTGCGTCGAGAAATATTAGATCAAACTCCTCGTCGATCCGCGGGATGACTTCCAGGGCATATCCCTTTTCAATCCGCGCGCGCTCCCGCAAACCCGCCCGCGTCAGATAACCTTCTGCAGCCTTGATCATCTCGTCACTCGGATCGATCGTAACGACCAACCCATCGTCGGTCATTCCCCGAGCGAGGTGGATAACGGAGTAGCCAATCGCCATCCCGCACTCCAGCGCCCGTCGCGCTTTGATCGCGCGGGCAGTGATCTCCAGAAACCGCGCGACCTCCCGATCGGCGATGGGCACGCGATGCTCGGCGGCATAAGCTTCCATCTCAGCGAGCAAGTCGTCGCTGGGAGGCAGCAGATTATCCAGGTACTCAGCCTGGTCGAGATGGATGATGGCGTCTAGTTTTGCTTTCACTTGTCGTTGCTTTCCTGCGCTCCTGACCCAACCGCGACGTACCGCCGGCCCAGTCCGAGCTCTCTTAATTTGTGCTGCAGAGACTGCCGATGCATGCCCAGCACTGCCGCGGCGCGGGTTACGTTGCCGCCGGATTCTTCGAGGCAGCGGGCGATGTAGCGGCGCTCGAACTCTTTGCGATCGTCGCGAAAGTCGTTGGTGTAAGGGACTTGTAGATTGCCATTCGTTGAGACTTCAACGGCGGCGATGGGAGTTCGTTCGGCGGGTGCTTCGCTTAGATCCAGAGCGTTTAGTTCGGGGCCTTCAGACATGATCGCGGCGCGCTCGATTGCGTTGCGCAGTTCGCGCACGTTGCCCGGCCAATCGTACTGCATCAATTGTTTTAGTGCGTCGCGACCGATTGGGCGTTCAGGCAAGCGGTGACGTTCGGAGGCTTGGCGAGCAAAGGCTTCCGCCAGCATCGGAATGTCTTCGCGTCGTTCACGCAGTGGGGGGATGTCGATAGTGACCACTTGCAGGCGATAGAAGAGATCGGCGCGAAAGTTTCCGTCCGCGATTTCTTCTTCCAGCGCGCGATGCGTGGCGCTGATGATGCGCACGTCTACGGCGATCGATTCATCGCCACCGAGCCGTTCGATCCTTCGTTCTTCGAGCGCGCGCAGTAGTTTTGCCTGGACGTTGGCGCTCATGTCGCCGATCTCATCCAGGAAGAGCGTGCCGCCGTTGGCCTGCTCGAATTTTCCGCGCCGGCGCGCTGCGGCCCCCGTAAAAGCGCCCTTTTCGTGGCCAAACAGCTCAGATTCGATTAGCTCAGATGGCAGCGCGGCGCAGTTCACGGCGACAAAAGCGCCGCCGCTTCGGAAGGTACTGCGGTCGTGCAGTTCACGTGCAACCAATTCTTTTCCGGTGCCCGATTCTCCGCGCACCAGGACGGTAGCATCGGTGTCGGCGACCTTCTCGATCATCGCGCGCACGCTCTGCATGGCTGCCGAATTCCCCAGCAGCGCGCCGCGCTGCGAGCTTTCGATTTCTATGCGCCGGCGGAGTGAACGGTTCTCGCGGCGCAGTTGAATCGTTTCGAAAGCGTTCTTGACGACCAAACGAAGATCGTCAAGCTCGAAAGGTTTCGAGATGTAATCGTAGGCGCCGCTCTTCACCGCTTGCACCGCGAGGCGCTCAGAGCCGTGGGCCGTGATGATGATCACCAGCGGCGCTTCCGTTTTATTGGCTTCACTTTCGGTTTGCAGTTCCTTGAGAAATTCCAGACCACTGATGCCGGGCAGATTCACATCGAGCAACAGCAGATCGAACTTTCGATCACGCACCAGGACGCGCGCGGCCTCGGCGCTTTCGGCTTCGGCAATCTCGTGCCCGAACGCCTCGAGCGCGCGCCTGATGCCGTATCGCGCCGCCTCTTCGTCGTCCACCACCAACAATCGCAAGCTGTTCTTTTCCATACCGCTTCCCCCAGAGTTTAATACTTTTCCAGGGGATTTGCTTGCGCGTGGCGTGCCACAGCAATGATGCGCTTTCGAAATCGGAGGCGGTGTTTCACTGGGAGCGCGGGCGCCCCCGCCCGCAATGTCCTCGAAAGAGACCTCTCACAGGAAGTGGCGCGGGCGAGGGCGCCCGCGTTCCCAGTGGTACAAGTGTGAAAACCCTAAACTGATCAGTTCCCTGAGCGTCGCGCGGACACGACGACCACAATTGCGTCGCCAGAGGGTCCCATGTTCAGCGTTCCGGCGATCACCGGCACGCCCTCGCGCATGCTGATGTCCGTGTGCAGGCCGATCGGCTCATAGTTAACCGCAGCCACGCTCGTCAATCCGGCCGTCGAGGTGGTGACGAACCCGTTTGAGGCAGTCACGATGGGTACGCGCGCGCCAAATTTGAAATCGCTCATGCGCACAACTTCCAGACCACCCAAGTCTGCCGACAGTTTCACCAGCGCCGTGAACTGGCTAAAGCTGGGATTGCTGGTTACAGAGTTGCTGGGCACCAGCAGAGATCCGCCGACCCAACTCACATCAATCCGGCCGTTGTTCCGCACGCGATTCACAAACGTTCCGGCCAGGCTGTAATGCTTGAACGTGAGCGTTTCGTGAAGCCGCTTCATGACGGCATCGAGAGCGACGGGCATCTTGCCGTCTTCGGTTTCACGATTCGTGGCCAGCACCAGATAGAGATGCGTGTCGAGATTAGTTTCGTCGTCGCGTGTCGCCGACGAGCGCGCCGGTTGGCTTGAGTCCTGACAGAACGCTGCGGGCGCCATCATCGTAAAGAGCACGCAGCAGAGCGCAAAAAAGATCACACGATGTACTTTAGTTAAGATCATCACTCGAGTCTCCTTGTAGAATTAAAAGTGGCGATTGCTCGCGGGTAGGGAAAGTGGCTCGTCCGGATGCTGACACGCCATGGTGTTAGGAAAGTTCCAAACAAAGGAGTAGCGCAAGTTGTAGACTTGCGATTTTCCCTCGGCACTTCGTATCTGGCAAATATCACGGACGCAAGTTAACAACTTGCGCTACAGGCAGTCTCACCTCGAATCTCGCGCCCTTGCCGTCCTGCGAACTTGCCAACCGCGCCGTGCCGCCGGCTTCCTCAACCCGCTTGCGAACGATCGCCAAACCCAGACCCGTGCCACGTTGTCTGGTGGTAAAGAAAGGCTCCCAGATTCTGGCCCGCACCTCAGCGGCGACGCCTGGGCCGCTATCGGACACCGCAAAGACGATTTCGTTCTTGTCCAGGTAGGATTCGATCGTAACCGTGCCGCCGCCCGGAGTGGATTGCAAAGCATTCAAGACGAGATTTGACAGGGCATCGCGCACCGCGGCGGTCTGTACGCCGTCCAACTCGAGCGGCGCAGCGGCGCGACATTCCAACGTAATATTCTTCTCGCCTGCTTCAAGCCGAAACAGACTGTTGACGCTCCGCAATAACTCGTCAGCGCTACAGGGTGGTGACGCCGGGGGCTGTTTGCTCGCGAAACTCAGTAACTGCGTGAGACTCTTGCTGAGACGATCGGTTTCGCCTACGATCAAGCTCAGATCGCGCGCATGCTGGCTCTTGAGCGCTTCGTCCTCGCTCATGACCTGAGCAATCGACTTGATGGCCGACAGCGGATTCTTTACCTCGTGGGCGACGGTCGCGGCCATTTGGCCCAACGCCGCGAGTCGTTCGCCTTCGGCTACTTTTCGTTCCAGGCGCAGGTTTTCCTCAGCCAGCCGGCAATCCTCGATGGCAATCGCGACCTGGCCGGCGAGCACTTCCAACACCGCTCGCACCTCCGGCGTCAATGCGTTCGGCGACGATTCAATCAAGAGGAACCCGGCATCGCAATCTTCGCGACGCAGGACATAGGCGATGCTGTATTCTTGCTGTCCGAACACCACATCGTCTTCGAGGGCGGTTACCCCCGCGGCCCTTGCTCTGCTTAGGAGACTCTCAATCCAATCTGATTCATCCGAATCGTCAGGTGACACTCCATCATCATTGCTGGGCAGTAGGACTATCTTCACGCGGCGGAGTGACAGCGCACTAGCAGTTTGTGACTCAATGAAAGCCAGCAACTCAGGAAGCCGACGGTAACGTCCAGCGTGGGCGCCGACGTGGGTCACGACTTCGCGGTAGAGTGCGGTCTCGCGTTCGAACAGCGCGCGAAATCGTTTCTCTAACCAACCGCGCAGCGGCGCCGCCAGGAGCGTCAACGCCAGAATCAGAATCGCTTCGACCACGCCGGCGCGCAGGCCGTAGTGCGAGTTGGCCCAGTCGCTGATGCGTCGAATCCCGTAGAGGTAAACAGCCAGGACCATCGCCGCGAACGTCGCGACGATCAAGCTCTCTTTGATAATCAGCTCGAGAAAGCGATAGCGGTAGATGTAGTAAGCCAGCAGCGCCGAAGGCAAAAGCGATCCCAGATTTGCAAAGGTTTGCAGATATTGACCGGCCACAGTTCCCTGGCCCAACCCAAGGCCGAGCGCGGCCAGAATTAGCATGGCAATGGCAATGAACGAGCCGGCGAGGGTTCGCAGAATGCGCCGCTCGCTCTTTGAAGGCGCACGCTGTGCAACCAGCAGTTCAGTGATGGCGACGACCGCCAGCGAATAAACCACCCAGAATGCGAACGGCAGCACAAACTGAGACAGCCTCGCAATCATCGGCTGGTAGGGCCCGATCCAGAGACGTGGAACGGTGACGATTAGGAACAGGCACGGAATATAAGAGAGATAAATGCGGAGACGTTCGGTGCGAGTCAGCGGGCGCGCCCGCGCGCCGGCCCACAGGTGTATATGAACATGCAGCAGCAGCGAGTAGCAGACTGTAATACTTATGACGGCAATCGAATTGGCCGCCCGCAGGACCCCGGACCAACTCTCAATGTCGAGGCCAAGCAGCCTGTGCAGAGTAATAACCAGATTGCCGGCGTGCCAACCGGCCATGCACCAACCGAGGCTTAAGAGCAGACGCTGAATCGGCACCATGCCCAGACTTTGCTTGAGCAGGAGATAGCCCATCCACAATGGGAGCACCGCGCCGAGACTGTAACCGATGAGTTGGAGGACTTCGAGCAGGGTCACGTCGAGAGGATATCAGGAAGCGGGGTGGATGCGGGAGCGTTGTTGACTATGTTTATGCGGTAATGACGCAGATGACTCCTCACTAGTTCGGGATCTGAGTCAGAACTTTGAGTAGCACAGTGCAACCAAACGGCGTGAGATGCGTGTAATTGGCGATGTCGCGGGCGGGTACCGCTGGAAATAAGTTTTCAACGCTTTCGCGAATCGGAGAGTAGTTATTAAAGGAAGACACGATATGATTGCCGAAATGGCCCACATCTTTCTGACTGACGCGCGAGAGATTCCGACGCCGGCTCGCGCGGAAGAACACGCGGACTATTTCGCGATGCTCGTCGGACGAGTACGGGCGGGAGACGCGCTCGCGTTCGAGCGCATCATGCTCGCGACTGAGCAGCGCGTCGTCTCAATCGCGTGGCGGATGCTCGGGAACCGTGATGACGCCCGCGACGCCACTCAGGAGGTCTACCTGCGAGTTTTCAAGTACCTCGAGCGCTTCCGGATAGGAGAGGACTTTCGCGGTTGGCTTTACCGCATCACGATCAATGTCTGTCATGACTTTGCGCGCAAGCGCGCCTCGACCGGCGCCGTGCCCTTGAGCGAGATCGATATTGATCAGGAAGGCGTGGTATTTGAAGGTCGACTTAGCGGCGACAGTCCGGAAAGCCGCGCGCTGCATGGGCAGCAACTCGCCCTCGTGCGGCTGGCCCTGCTGTCGCTACCGGCTAAGGAGCGCGCGGCGCTGGTGCTACGCGATCTGGAAGGTTTCTCAACTGAAGAGGTGGCGAACGCGCTCGGATCGCGCCCCGTTACCGTGCGCTCGCAGGTAAGCTCCGCTCGCGGCAAGATCAAGACATACTGCGACAAGTTGTTGCGCCAGAGAGGTGGGTCACGATGAGAGCATGGAACTGTAAAAGGATGGCCAGGGTGATTTCGCTTTACGTCGCCGGCGATCTCGTGGGCCCGCCCGAACGAAAGGCTGCCACGCATCTCGCCGCTTGCGAATACTGTCGCCGGACCGCAGGGGAATTCTCAAAAAGCAATCGAATGCTCCTGGAGTCCTCTGCTCTACCGGAGTTTGGCTCGGAATTCTATACCGGGATCAGGAGCGCCGTGCTCGGAGAGATTAAGCACCAACAGCTGTCAAGGCGATCGCCTTTCGGTGGCCGCTGGATCTATGCGACATCGATTGCCGTCGCGATTATTGCTGGCGGGATTTTGCTCCAGCATCACCGGACTGCTTCAAAGACACCGGACGACTTGGCCTTTAACGCTGTCCCGCCAGTTTCGGGCGGATTGAAAGCAGTCGACCCGTCACCATCGCCGCGGCAATCAAAGTTGACGACGCAGGCGTCTCATCGAAAAATCGCGGTACGAAATGCGGACGCTCAGGTCACAGATAGAGTTGCGCGAGCCAATGCTTCCGAGACGATGCCGTCATCAAACAAGATCGGGCGCTCTGTGCTTGAGTCGGGTAGGCTGCCAGGCACTGCTACATCGTCCCCATCCGGGCTGGGATCCACACCCGAAGTCTCGCGCATTGAGATTAGGACATCCGACCCCAACATCAGAATCATCTGGCTGGCTCCGGTGCCACCGCGTTCATTCGAACCAACCAATCACGATCAAATTCCACCCGAAACCGGAGACCGAAAACAGGAGACATCATGTCAATAATGAAACTTAAAACACTTGCGCTAATAATCGTAGTCCTCTCTACCGCCGCGCTCTGCCAGGCGCAGAGCCCGGCGCCGGCTCCGACCGATAACTACGTCAGCAACACCGGCTTCAAGAATCGCGTGTTCGAGCTCAGCCATCGAATGCCGGAGGACGTGGTCTCCGTTATCAGACTACTGACCAGCGGATTTAAGGGCGCACAGCTTTCCGCCAACAACGACTTCCGGACGATCACCGTCCGCGATTTCCCGGAAAATCTTGCAGCGATCGAGGAAGCAATCAAGCGGATCGACAAACCAGACGCCCCGCGCCCCGACATCGAGATCCGGATGCATGTCTTACTGGCGTCTAACAATGAAGGCACAGTCAGTCAATTTCCCGCCGAGTTAAAGAGCGTGATCGGTGAATTGCAGACGACGCTCAACTATAAGAACTACACTTTGGTGACATCGATTGTGCAGCGGACGAGGGAGAGTCGCGGCGAGCGGGGCGGCTACTTCCAGGGGCGAGGTTCGGCGGAGGTGATGTTGCCCTCAACCTCGGTGGCCGGCGGAGTTGAAAAGAAAGTCTCTTACTATCTGTTTGACGCGAGCTCGATTGCGCTTACCAATAATCCCTCTGGCGGATCCGAGATTCGACTGGGAAATTTCACCTTTAGTTTAGCGTCGCCCAACGGCGAGTCGAAGATTCATAGCGACTTGAGTATTCGCGACGGTGAGAAGGTAGTTGTGGGCACGGCTGGGTTCACTGACAAGGCGCTCATCCTGGTCATGACGGCGAGAGTTCTGAAATGAATTCGCCTAAGTCGCGAGGCAGGTTCGCGCTGCGCGCTCAATGCGGACAAGGATGTCCGTGCTCCTGCAAACTGGCGGGTTCCTGGCTCCAGCTATTCCCACTCGATGGTGCTCGGTGGTTTCGAGCTGATGTCGTAGACGACGCGGTTGACCCCTTTTACTTCCGAGACAATCCTGGTCGAGATGCGGGCCAGGATGTCGTGTGGGAGACGCGCCCAGTCCGCCGTCATCCCGTCCACGCTGGTAACCGCGCGAATGGCAATTACGCGTTCGTAGGTTCGCTCATCACCCATCACGCCGACGGTGGAAATCGGCAAAAGCACAGCGAAGGCCTGCCAGACAAAATCATAGAGTGCGGCCCGCCGCAGTTCCTCGTCGAGAATGCGATCTGCCGCGCGCAAGATAATGAGCCGCTCTTCGGTTACGTCGCCCAGGATGCGCACAGCCAGGCCTGGTCCCGGGAACGGATGACGGGAAAGGATTTCAGCGGGCACTCCCAGTTCTCTGCCGATAAGCCTGACTTCGTCCTTGAATAGTTCTCGGAGCGGCTCGATCAGTTTCAGGTTCATCTTCTCGGGCAATCCACCAACGTTGTGATGACTCTTGATGGTCGCTGACGGGCCGCGGACTGAGACAGACTCAATGACGTCCGGATAAAGTGTCCCCTGCACCAGAAAGCCAACGCCACCAATCCGTTTGGCCTCTTCTTCGAAGACCTCTATGAAAAGGGCGCCGATTCGCTTGCGCTTCGTTTCCGGATCGACAACGTCCTTTAAGGCATCGAGAAAGCGTTGGCTCGCATCGATGCCCTGAATGTTGAGGTCCAACTTCTGCTTCAACAAAGCCAGGGTCGTTTCGAATTCGCCTTCGCGCAACAAACCGTTGTTGATGAAGAGGCAGGTCTGGCGATCACCGATGGCTCGATGGACCAGTGCCGCGGCGACGGAAGAATCAACGCCGCCGGAGAGTCCGCAAACAGCGCGGCCACTTTCGCCCAGCCGCGCCTTGATACGTTCAGTCTGTTCGGTGATCGCGGCGGTGGGCGTCCAATCCCCTTTGCAGCCGCAGATTTCAAAAAGAAAGTTGCGCAGGATATTCGTGCCCAGCGGTGTGTGCACGACTTCGGGATGAAATTGCACTCCGTAGATTCCGCGGTCTGGATTCTCAAACGCGTTTACCGCGTCTGTCGTTTCGGCGGTCATGCGAAAGCCATCAGGCAACGCGGTGACATGGTCGCCGTGACTCATCCAAACGTCCATTTCCACCGGCAGCCCCAGGAACAAACGGCTGTTTGGGTCCACCACCTTCAGCCGAGCGTAGCCGTATTCCCGGTTTGTCGAGGCTTTCACTTGTCCGCCCAGGTCCTGAGCGATTAGCTGGAGCCCATAGCAAATACCCAACACCGGACAATGGGCGCTCTCAAGCAAACCAGCCTCGGGCCGCGGCGCAAGATCGTCGTAGACAGAGGCCGGACCACCCGACAGGATTAGCCCACGGGGTTGGCGTGATTGAATCTCTTCGAGACTGACACTGTAAGGCAGGATCTCGCAATAGACACCCGCTTCGCGCACTCTGCGGGCGATGAGTTGAGTGTACTGGCCGCCAAAGTCGAGTATGATTATGTTTTCGTGACCTGTGCTTTGCAAAAAAAGAAAACCTCCGTGCTGGGACAATCGTCAAACGTGGCGGCGCTCTTTAGATTTCCGATTATAGGTTGGCAGTAAAGAGGTCAGCAAAGCAAGTTCACGGATATGAGAGTACGCTGACTTAGATGAACCGGAATTCTGTGACCTCACAAATGAAACTCTGCAAGATCGCACCTAAACTTATTTACTGTTGTCTGCTGGCTCTGTCAGGACTTACCATTCCATCTGCCGCGCAGGCGCCCGCGCCGAATCAAATTGCCCTCTCGCAACCACTCGTCGTGAAGTGGCGCTATCAATCGGATCAAACTACTAACCTGACGCCTGCGGCTGACAAAACCACCGTCTTTCTCCCGCTGGCGGCGGGCACGCTGATAGCGCTGAATGCCGCGGACGGCAAACTACTTTGGAAAGCTGAAGCCGGCGGTGATTTTTCCGCCGCACCTACCACCGATGATCGAAGCGTTTATGCCGCCACCAAATATTCCGAGCTAGAGCAAGGGCACGTACATGGGACTCTGCGCGCGCTGAGTAAGCCGACGGGCGTGACTCTGTGGATGAGAACGCTGCCGGCGCCACTCGGCGGCGGTCTGGCTGCCGGCGACAATGCTCTATTTGCCGGCGGCGTCGATGGAAGAGTCTACGCGTTCGACAAGCGCACCGGTCTGACACTCTGGATCAATCAGTACGCCGAGGGATTTAGCAGCGAGCCATTGGTGGCAGGACAGTTCGTCTATCTCGGCAGTGACGCCGGCAACCTCCTCGCGCTCGATCAGGCTACTGGCCGGTTGGTCTGGCAGTATCATTCCCACGGACCGATTCAAGGGCCAATCGCTGCCGCCAACGGGATCATTTATTTTGGTTCGGGAGACGGTTACGTGTACGCGTTCAGCGAATCGCGCCGGAAGCTGCTTTGGCGACGGCGCACCGGCGCCGCAGTGCAGGCCGTAGTTGTAGTTGACAATGGTTTGCTGGCCGCGTCGCTGGATAATTTCGCTTACCTGCTGTCGCTCAAGAAGGGCGCGCTCGTCTGGCGACGCCAGCTACCCGGACGCATACCGGCTCGACCTTTTACGACGACCGACGGAGCTCTATTCACCCCAATGTCGACCGACAGCGCGGTTGTCCTGGGTCTCCGGGACGGCAAGCCGGCGAACACCTTACCGCTTGGCGAAGAGAACAGCAGCAGCGCAGCGCCGATAGTTGTCGGCGACCTCGTCCTCATAGCTACCTCGCACGGCGTGCTGGCGTTTGCTGCTCCGGCGCAAGGCCCCGCGAAATAAATTGTCTGGATAAAAAACGAGCGAGGCAGGCGCAGGTTTCAGACTTCGTACATCTCAGCCGATTGTTTTTCAGGTGAGCGACGGCCCAATGAGGTCAGCCCACGCGAAACCAGGCCATGGACTAGATAGGCAACGCACAAAATCAGCAGGACCCATTGTGAGTAAAGATAGATCAACCCAACCAGAGCAATCATGGCGATTACCAGGCGAGCGTTGCGCCGGCCCGTCCCCAGTGACTTGAAACTGGTAAAGCGGATCGTGGTGACCATTAACAGAGCCAGGAACCCCATCAGAACCATCATCGAAATTGCCAGAATCTCGAAGCGATGAGGCGCGTACCTGAGCGGCATCGGCGCGAAGTGAACGATCGCGGCTATCAAGCAGCCGGCGACCGGAATCGGCAAACCGACGAAGCTCTTCTTGTCTACCTTTTGCGTTCCTTCTGCCAGGGGACGAGGACGCGTAGCCTGAACATTAAACCTGGCCAGACGAAACCCACCGCAGATTACAAACATGAACGAGATAAACCAGGCCAGTTGGCGGGCGTTACTCCAATCCTGCAGGGCCGTCCCATAGCCCCACGCGTAGGCAAGAATGGCTGGAGCTAAACCGAACGAAACAATGTCTGCCAGCGAATCGAGTTGGATGCCGATTTCAGTCGTGCTCTTGGTCATGCGGGCGATGCGGCCGTCCAGCATGTCACAGACAAAAGCCCAACCGATGGCCATGGCCGCATAGTCGAACCGGTCAGCGGCGTCCTTTATTTGCTGGGCTCCGCCAATTCCGAGCAGCCGAAACCCGCTCATTGTGGCCATCAACGAATAGAAGCCGGCCAGGATATTCATCGCGGTGAACAGCGACGGCACCAGGTACACGCCCTTCTTCAGGCCCTTGTGACCTGACGGCGCCGGCGCGGGGCTAAATCGCGTGCCCGATTGAAAACGTGGAACGCTCATCCTCTGATTCTACCTACGATCGTGACTCCGCCGCGTACTCGCATTCCTTCCTGGACGGTGACATCCACATGAGGCGGCAGCAATACATCCGTTCGCGAACTAAACTTTATCATGCCGAAGCGTTCGCCGCATTTTACCCTGTCGCCCTGATGCTTCCAACAAACAATGCGGCGAGCCAGGATTCCGGCAATCTGCGTGCACCTCACAGTCAACCCATCGCCTTGAATTGTCAAGGTATTCTGCTCGTTTAGCAACCGGGACTCAGCCTTGGTCGCCATCAAATACTTTCCCTTTTTATAGGCGATTTCGGTAATTACTCCGGCGATTGGCGACCGATTAATGTGGACGTCGACGGGCGAAAGAAAGATGCTGATCAGCGATTCGGGATGCGCGTTGCCATCCGCCAGCCGGACTATCGTAACCAGGCCATCGGCGGGAGCGACGACTATCCCGGCTTCAGTAGGAGTTGACCGCTCCGGATTACGGAAAAAGTAAGCCATGAACGCGGCGATCACGACGAAGGGAATCGCCAGCGGCCAATAACCGGGAACCACCGCGACGACAGCCAGCAGTAGCGGGATCAGTACGTATGGAATTCCGTCGCGAACCATGATTGCAGAGCGTGATTGGTTTGGAGCCTACCCACGCAAGTTAACAACTTGCGGTACTTATAAAGAACAAAACGGGGCGCAACAGCGGCTGTCGTCCCCGTTTAAGTTGAGGCTGGCACGAACCGGGGGCGTTGCCCGCGCGGTCGCATCAAAAATTTAGTGCGCAGTGCTCGCAGTCTTTTCGGCCTGGAGCATCAGTGAGTACATCTGGTCCTTAATGGCCAGCTTTTTCTTTTTCAGCGTAACCTCTTCCAACTGCTCTTCATCGCTCGGATATGCCAGCGCGGACAGTTCGCTCAAACGCTCTTCGTAACGACCATGTTCGCGAGCGAGCTCGCGAAACTCAGAGTTGCTCGTCATTAGTTCGTCCTTCACGCTTTCAGTCATCTCCATATAGTATTCTCCTCTCGATTGAATTGGGGTTGGAAAAAAGTGCTTGCGGTGAGAACAGCCCGGGGCAATTCGTCATGGTCGAAATGGTAGCCCAACAGTGCGCGCAAATCAAGGGGAGGTTTCCAATAAAAGCGACATCAAAAGCGCGTCCTCGACCGGCTGATTGTAATAACGCCGCCTCCTGCCCGTCACTTGGAACCCGCAGCGGCTATAAAGGCCCTGAGCAGCGGCGTTACCCTCGCGCACTTCCAGGAACGCGAGTCCGGCGCCATTACTCCGGCCCAGTCTCAGCGCGGCCGCCAGAAGCAGGGCCGCCATCCCCCGCCGGCGGAATTCCGGTCTCACCGCTACGTTATTGATGTGAAGTTCACCGGCCACCAGCCGCGAGACGATGAAACCAGCAACCGCAGGTCCCTGGATTTGATTCGACGAGGGCGTGCGAGCGACCAGCATGATCACATCCGCCGGCGATTGCAATTCCTTGTGGTAGGCGTCCCAACCCCAAGCGCTGATGCCAGAAAGTTCTTCGATCTGGACGACCTCGAGCAAGTCATGCTCAGTCATTCGGGCGATCGAAAGACCTGAAATTGAACTGCCTACTTCACGCGTTGCCATTTCTCGTTAATCTCAGCGTCAGAGGCCCTGACGTAAACGGCCCGCAACTCATGCGCGCTCACGGTGCTGCCGCTGCGGTAAGCATTCAGACCCAGCGCAGCAATCGAAACTGCAAGCTGGCCTGTAGCTGGCGCAAGACTCCATCCGCTTCCATTCATGTCAGATTCATCAAACGAGAAGTTTCTAATTCTCGTCCAGTCTCGCAAAGTTTCGACTTGCAAGTGAGCGCCGTCGCCGGCCCATACGAGCGTTGGCGCCGTTCCGTACTTTTCCAAAATCGCGTCTGGCGAAAGGTGCGCCGCCGTGTCCAATTCCCTCGCCTGCCCGTCGCCGACTGAAAATAATTGGGCGAACAGTTCGCCTCGTCCTGCGGGCAGCAGCGCCACCGTGTGCTCCGAATTACCGGCGGCATGCGCTATCGCGGCGAGAGTTGAAACGCCCGCGCAACTTCTTTCAGTGCAAATCGCAAAAGACTTTATTGTCGCCAGACCAATTCGCAGGCCAGTAAAACTCCCGGGCCCGACGGCTGCAGCGAACAAATCAACATCACTGAGTTTCGCTCCGCCGCGGTTCAGAATCCTTTCGACCGTTTCGATCAAGTCGGTCGAATGCGAAGCGGAAGCATCTCCCGATGCGGCCGAGAGAAGTTCGTCGCCGCGCGCGAGCGCCACGCTACCCGCACGCGTGGCGGTCTCAAGAGCAAGGATCAGCGGTTCCTTCGTTTCCAACATGCGTCTGTAACAAAAACTTAAGTGCTGGTCGTTTGACACTGGCCGACTGTGGGCGCAATGATCTTAAACCACACAATGGTATCTGAAGCAAAGGTAGATCGAGCGGGTTGATTAGATTATGCGAATTGGTGTTTTGACCGGAGGCGGTGATTGCCCAGGACTAAACGCTGCGATTCGCGCCATCGTCAGGCGCGCTAACGCGGACCAGGTTGACGTTCTGGGTTTCCGAAATGGCTGGCTCGGACTGGCCGAAAACGACTTTATTGAACTGAATCGCAGCTCAGTGACGGGGATACTTCCGCGCGGCGGCACGATTCTTGGCACGTCGCGATACAATCCTCTCAAAGACCCACAGTGCCTACCGCGTCTGAAGGAAAACTGGGCGACCCATGAACTCGCGGGCTTGATCGTCGTCGGCGGTGAGGGCTCTTTGTCAGCGGCCCTCGAACTCTGGCGGGATCATCAGCTTCACTTGGTCGGCATTCCAAAAACAATCGATAACGACATCAACGGCACCGACTTCACTTTTGGTTTCGACACCGCCGTCTCAATCGTTACCGACGCGGTTGACCGCCTGCATACGACAGCGGAGTCCCATCACCGCGTAATGGTAGTGGAAGTAATGGGCCGACACACGGGATGGATTGCGGCCTACGGGGGAATGGCGGGGGGGGCGGATGCGATTCTGATTCCCGAGCACCCGTTTCGAATCTCGCGTGTTTGCGGCCTGCTGGAGGCACGCAAGAAAGAAGGCCGGGCCTTTTCGATCGTGGTAGTCGCGGAAGATGCGCACCCTCATCCTGACGAACCCTTCATCAATGAGGACCAGTCAAACGCCATCTTCCGTCATGATCGCCTCGGTGGAATCGGCGAGGTCTTAGCGAGAGAGATCGAACGCTGCACGGATATCCAAACCCGCGTGACCAAACTCGGTTATGTGCAGCGGGGCGGGTCGCCCACCGCTTTTGATCGCATCCTGGCCACCAGGTTTGGGATCAAAGCCTTCGAAATGATCCGCGATGGCAAGTGGGGCGAGATGGCCGCCATCCGCGGCAACAAAATTATCAGCGTACCGCTGGCCGAAGCTGTGGGCGAGCTAAAGCGGCTTGATGAGGATATCTATCGGGTGGCCGAGGTTTTCTTTGGTTAACAATCCGAACTTGAGCGATGAGGTCAGTACCGGGAGCGATAGCGACCGGGTCTTAACCTCGCGACTGTTGGGCCAGCGTCAAAAAAGCGACCCGGTCGCTATCGCTCCCGGTACTGACCTCACTCTCACGACACTCTTATCTGATCTTCATCGCCGGATCTCCAAAGAGTATCCAGGTCCGACGCACATCTATGTCAGTCGTAGCGGCTTTTGCCTGGCGAGTAGCATCGCCGAGCGCTATTGGGGCTCCGCTGTACAGCAGTTGAAATAGTTTTTGGCCCATCTCGTGTTGCCCCGTAGGTATGGTGAGCCCTGACGACGAGAAGCTGGCGACCGCGCCGCCGTTCGGAGCTTTCATCAGCGATTCACTGATGGAATCAATTGCCGGCGCGACAAAATAGCCGTTGAGGCAATCCATCACTATCACCAGCGGCAGCTTATTGCCGTTGGTCAACCCCATACCATCACTGCCCGAAAAGATCGGCGCTCCCGTCCAGACATCGACGTTGCCATGACCTGAATAGTTAACCACCGCCGCGCCGGAATTGATCGCGTTGATTATGTTCGAGCGCGCCGCTGCGTCCGATGGTTGCCGGGCGCGATAGACTTTCTCGACGTTGCCCTGCATGTTCGCAGGCAGCAGCGGAATGAGAGCGTCATTGGCCTGCTCAAAGTTATAGAAGTAACTGCCTTGCGTGTCGGCCACCATGAGCGCCGTTTGCGGAACGTTAGCCGGGGAAAAATTCACGATCTTCGAGATTTCACGATCTGCCTCGGCAGCCGTTCGCACCGGCAGTCGCCCAATCGGAATCTCCGGGATGCCGTCGTTATTGAAATCTGAGAGTGAGTCGTCTGAGCCGGTTTCCATGAAAGTGGTATCGATCAGTTTCGTCGGCACCAGATCAAAGTCTCCGCTTCCCTCGAAGTTGCGCGGATCATAACTGGCGTCGCCGAGCAGCACTAGATAACGCGGCGCTTTGGCCCACGTCGCGCGCGCTCGCAAGAGAAAATCGGTTATGGCTTGCGGAGTGTGCCCGCCGTAGCTGAACTCATCAAAAACATCTTCGATGTCGACGACCTTCACCGCAAAGCCCTGAGCCTGTCGTTGGGCCACCAGCACAGCCAGGTTGGGAAGTGAAACGAAACTCCGATGCGCAATGATCAAAAGGTCAGCCGCGTTCTGTGGGTTGGCGCTGCTGGATTGATTCAGGATCGATGGTTGATTGAAAAGCAGCGACGCG
This sequence comes from Pyrinomonadales bacterium, assembly GCA_038210455.1. Taxonomy (GTDB): domain Bacteria; phylum Acidobacteriota; class Blastocatellia; order Pyrinomonadales; family Pyrinomonadaceae; genus UBA11740. The sequence continues at coordinate 77,908 of JBBQWP010000016.1, forward strand.
GCATGGAGAAAAGCGCCCGCCGGTATCGCCAGCAACCTGCGGGTCACTTTCGCGGGCACTCCGGTTGAGGGCACAGTGACGGCAAAGCCAGGGCCAACCGGCTCGATCAGCGGATGTACTTCCTGCACTGACGCCGGATTTGAAATGTCGAGCACGCGGATGTTCGGCGTGGTGAACCCATCAATCGTCGCGCCCTGCGTGGATCTAAGCGCGAATGACAGAGTGTCGTTGGCCGCGCGGTAGTTGCGCGGGTATGTAAGGCGGGCGTATGAGAAGAGCGAGAAATCGCTGCTGCCGCCGGCGACCACAAACTTGATTACGTTATCGCCTTCACGTAGTTGCGATACGCTTATACTAAACGTTGCCTCAGCGTATTGCTGGAAGTTATAACTCAACGAGCCAACCATCGAATCGTTGACGAGGACATTGACGAGGTGTGCCTGATTCGATGTTCCCTGCAACCCGATGCGCAAGAATGCCGTGCCCTGAGAAGCTGTTTGTAAATTGGACGCCTTCAGAGTTTTGGTCGTCGGCGGTGTAAGCAGTGAGCCACCGAAGAAGTTTTCGCTATCGCCATTGAGCAAGGAACTGAAATAGATTCTGCGCTCCTTTAACTGCAAATCATAAAGAAAACCGGCCGTCGGACCCGCCGGGGCCAGCGGGTGGCTTCGTTTCAGTATGGACACGCGACGTCTTCGACGCCGAAGTTTACGGCGGTACCGGCGCTTGATCCTGGAGCGAAGCTGAGCCTTGCGGTCCGGGGGGATCGCCGCGGTCACTGCAGGTTTAGCTGCGGCAATAACGGCGGGCACCGAGTCCACAGTCTCGACTGAAGTCGAAAACGGCTTCGCAGCGGTCTCATATCGCGGACGCGCCGGAAACGTTTTATCCAAGGTAAGCGGAGCGTCGCTCGATGCTAATCGTGCCGCGACCGTTGGTTGTTTCGGCTGATCTATCACGGTTCCGATCCCACGAGAGAGATCACTAAGCGAACGAATGCCGAAAAAGCTTTTGCTGCCGGCGGCGGGCAACGATGCAAACGGCGAAGCCTGCGGAGACGGAGTTGAAATAGCAGCAACTTGAATCTCGCCGAACACCGGCACACGCAAACCGGCTTGCGATCCATTGACAAGATAATAGACGTGACTGTCCGTGGTCGGCGTGTCGACTCCCGTTCCGTAGAACTCGATGAAGTCGGCTGGCCCGAGGGCACCGCTACTCCGGCTGACTTCGATCGGCAATTCACTACCATCAACAAACAGGCGAAGGTTGCCCGCATCGCCAGAGACGTCGAAGCCGGCAGCGGCCATCTCTGGTTGAGTCACGCGATACCAGCCGTCCTGCTTGATGCCGATCTTTAGTCCTGACTGGGCGACGATGGCCCATTGATTCTGGATGGCGGCGAATGTTGGCGCGGGCCGGTCAAAAACCCCAGCGGGTCCGCCCGTCTGATCCGTAAGCGATGCTTGCGCTGCGACCTCGCTAATCAGCTTTGCTTGTTGAGCAGGCTTCAGCAGGCTTTCAGTCCAAACCGGCGTGAACGGTCCGGCCATTGTCCGTGTGCCCGTTAGATCCACGTCTTCAATATAGTAACTAGAGTCGAGGTTTCCTGCCCCGTCGAACCATTGATAGGTCGAGCCGGCATTGAGCGGCCTCCCCTCGCCCACGATCAAGACAGACCCGGCGATAAGCTCCGAATTCACCGGAGTACGCTTTCCCTCCTCGTCGCGATAGACATTGAAACCGAGATTGTCGAGTGCAAAGGAGATGCGCCATTCAATCAGCACTCCCGTTGGACCCGCGGTGACTTTAACGTCGGTAGTGCGGACCAAAATGATTTGGGCCGCGTTAAGACTGCGCGGAACCCGAGGCGGCAAGACAGACGCGCGTGGCGCTGGGGCGACTGATGAGAGGAGGCCTGCCATCAAAGCAATGATAACGACCCGGTTTTGGCAGGATTGGCGTTTCATTAATGCGTCGATGCGCGCGCTCATTATCGGCGAATCCGAAGAGTGAGACAACTGAAGACCTCGGCCCGCCGGAGTGGTTCGGTTGCACCGGGCACCTGCTTGCTAAGTCGATCGGAGATGGTCAACCAAATAATGCCCCGCGCTGGCAGCGAAAGCGCCAAGCTGATAAGGCAATCGCGGAAGGTTGTTTGGATAGACGCGCAGGTTGAAGGTGGCGATGATTGGATTCCAACGCGCGTACATCTCGCTCGCTAATGTCCGCGGGTTTCGCAAGGCATACTTAAAAAGCGGTCGCGGAGAAAACGGCAGTGAATGATCGGCTGACAAAAGACTACCCCACTGCCTTAGAACCGTATCACGCAGCCAGACCGGCACCCGGTATGAGCGCAGGGTCAACGGCGTTTTATCGATGTTCGCTCCCAGAAGTTCGTGCGCGAGGACAATGGCAGAGGCAATCCATGCCGTGCGCCGTTTGCTTGATCCTAAGCACAGGCTCCAATCAAAATTTGCCGGCAGCGTCTCAACCACTGCGGCGACGTCGCAGAGTCCCGAAGGTCTCCAGGCACTGTGCTTGAAAAAATGCATTGCCAGCAAAGACAGATGATCCTCGTCGGACATGATGCGAATTTGCAGATCCTTGAGAGTCTCAAGCCGCGAGCGTTGGAACAATTCATCAACCGAAACGTCGTCAAGCTCCACCAGACCTTTATGCAAATCCACCCACCACGTAGCAGTTTCTGATCGCTCCAGCGCCGCGCGCGCCGCTGCATAAAGACTTGGCTTTACGATTAGATCCGTATCCCCATAAGCCCGCAGAGTTCTATTCGTATAAGAACGCGCGGCGGCCCAACCCTTGATGAGAATTGGCTCAATACCGGCATCGCGCAACAACCCGAAGGCGACGCCAATCCGTTCCTCCTGGATCGCCGATTGTAGCGCCTGGAGACGATATCCTTGATGCAGCACCTCCCCGAATGTGCTGGTCCCTAGTGCGCTTTCGTGGATCCGCCACCAGGCGAGCCCGGCGCTTCCCGAGTTATAAAGTGAGTTGCTAAGGAGATCGAGCTCTTCGGGGGAGATAACGACGGGGCTCTGCTTTTCTCGCCACGACCCGGCGAGGAAATCCGCGACAAATTGACCGCGGGATCTAGGAGTCGATGAGGTCATGGGAACATTGCACGACGAACCAAAACAGAAAAGCGCTGCCAAAATTTATTCCGAGAACTCTCAGGATAGATCCGGATGAATCATCGGGGATTAGCCGAGCCCACAAACACTCCCACTGCAGAATAATGGTGTTGGAGTCTGGCAACACTGCGCTGAGGTAGTACAGGGTCCGCCCGCAGCGGTACAGGTTCCCGCCTGGGCCGGTGTCGGCGCCACGATTGAAGTGACGGCGGGAATAGCGACTACCGCTGCGAGGCCAAGCGCGCGCACCACGGCTCGCCGATTCATTCCCGCCAACGGCGGTGGCGGGGCCGTTTGTCGTTCGAGCAGGTGATTCTTTCCCAACTGATCCAGAGCCAGCCAGATGACCTTTTCATCAACAGTGCAGCCGAACTGTTGGCCGAGGCTGCGCGCGATTTGGGCAGTCGTGTTGCGGCCGTTGCAATGCTGCCAGACAAAGGCCGCGGTCTGATTGAGGCAATGGGCGCGGTCGCGCTCGAGATCATAAACCAGCACCTCGTCGGGCAATTTCTGGATCACCAGACCTTGTTTTCTGGCGATTGGTTTTGCGGTTCGTGCCTTTTCGTTCACACCTGCCTCCTAAGCTGGTCCTGGTCGCGCGCGTCGTGTCGTCTCATCGAACCGCACTCTAGTTCGATTCAGACGCCAGCACACTGTTGGCAATTCTCTTTCAAGGCCCGGGATTCTCTTTCAAGGCCCGGGAAATTCGGAAAGTATCACGCTGAGAGTAAAACGGTCAATAGTTGCATTTGACGGTGAGCCAACCTTTGTACGATGAGTGAGTTGGCCACGCCGCTCAGCTTACGATGCCACGAGGTCAGTACCGGGAGTGTAGCGACCGGGTCTCAACGCTCCACACCAGGTCGCGTCGACGGGGACCCGGTCGCTATCGCTCCCGGTACTGACCTCTCAATTGAAAATGAATCAAGCCAGACGGTGCCAAACGCCGGACATGGATTATTCGCGCACGCCTGTCGCCCAAGTGTGATCAGGATCGCTTGAGTTTCAGCGCGGGTCGTGAAGTCGATCGCGAATTCGCGCCAGACGCTCGGGTCTGAGCGCAGCGGCGGTGATTTCGCCAGCACCAAATTCTTTGGATCGGAGGCGTCGGCCAGAGTAATCACCGGATCTCCGGCGGACACAAATTCTTTTGAAAGCGCGAACAGGCCGACATGATAATGGGTTTGCGGCTTAACCAAAATGATTTGCGTCACCAAAGCCAAGGCCGGATCTGAGTTGCCGCGAAAGTCTATGCGTAAACTTCTGGCCCCGCTCTGATGTGTGCCCTCGTCAATCGACATGGTTACGCCAGCGACATTCGGCGTGCCCTGCCAAGCGAAGCCGGGATCGCCGATCGTGAGTCGCTCTTCGTAACCTCCGTCGCGGAGAACCTCCGCGCTCGTCAAAGCCACGCCATGACTGCTCGCCCACACTTCAAAAGCCTCGCGAAATGCTCTTCCCTTCAACAGTTCACTAACCAACGTTTCCGTCGGCTTATCTGACCTGACCCGGATCACCCGAAACTGATCGAGCGCCGCCGCCCCCTGGTTGTGACGAGCGAAGAACAAAGCTAAAGCCGTGTGCGCGGTGTCCGTCTCAGGACGGATCACTCCGGCCACGATGTTCGCGTCGCGCCCGTAAGCGCCCCAGGCAAGATCGTCAACGTTCGGCCACAGAGATGGATTGCTCTGAGCCGCCTGGCGGAGTTCAACGAATGCCTGATCCAACTGGCCCATTCGCAGTAAAACATTTCCGAGCTGCCATCGTGGGCGCGCGTATGAAGGCGCGAGGGCCACGGCCTGGCGCAGCGCGCGCAGAGCGCCTTCCTGATCCCCGCTCTGATCGCTCGTAACACCGAGTAACATCCACAGATAATAATCGCGCGGGCGAAGTTGAGCTGCGCGTTGAAATTCGTCCCGGGCCCGCTCGTACTCATCAAGTCGCTGGAGCACCTCAGCGCGTGCGGCATGAGTCTCGGCGTCGGATGGCAAGAGGGTGACCGCCCGGTCAACGGCGTTCTTAGGATCGCTTACCCCGGCCAGCGCCAGCACGGCATCGGTCGGGTTGTCGCGAGGCTCTTTGACTACGTAATCATCCAGGGTGCGCGCGAAACCAATGCGCGCTGCTTGCCAGATTGCCCAGCAGCAGAGGGCGGATGCCAGCACAGTAACTATGATGCGCTTCATCGAAGAACTTTCAGAAGATCAAAACAACTTCGGTTGAGCCAAGGCAGGACATATCGGGGCTTCGTAGTTCCTATCAGAGCTGATCCGAAGTTGATTCACGTAGTGGAACGGCGTAATAAAAAACCAGCCCTCCAAAAGAGGGCTGGCTTAATCACAGACGGAAATCATCCCGGCCTTAGTTCGCGGGGCTCGGGTTTCCTCCACGGCTCACCAGAATACCGGTCCCAATCACGCCTCCGGTGACGCCGGCGACAATCCCTCCGATGGCAGCGCCGCTGAGTCCGGCACTGAAACTCGAAAGCCCGCCATCCGGCAAGATGCAAAAGCCCATGTGGCGGCGTTTCTTGTCGGTCTTCTCGGAAGCTTTATCGGTATATATCTCCATCTCGCCGGGAAGCACGTTCGTTTTTTTCCTGGTGACCGCACACCCGCGAATCACTTTGACTCTCACATTACCGTTCGCGTCATAATCCAATTGAATCTTTGAATTTGGTTGCAGCTCAATTACACCTGCATCTCCAAGATCGATCGAGGCTCCGACTTGATCCGGCGTCTCGATCGTCGCGCCAGTGAGAATTGTAGCGCCCGTCCCCGTGGCATTTCCGTTCACGGTGATGGGCGCATTATTTTTCGTGATCAGCCGCCCGCTGATGGCGCGTTGCGGCGCGCCGGGCGCGGGGGCCGAGTTCGGCAACCCGGCTTGTACGTAAACTTGTGCAAACGAAAAGGCGAGAAATACCGCGAGAACTTTTAGCGCGTTTCTTTTCCGTATGTCCATGGTGGTCGATTCCCTAAAAAAGTGGCCGAAACCATTCAGGTTCAATTAGCGTGTGAAGTTTACTTCCCTTGCCCGCCGAAGGTCAACGGTTTTCAGTAACGGGTCGTGATCAGAAAGAACCTATTTCTTCACTGCGTTGTAAAGCTGGTCAGCGAGCTTCGGATCTATTTTCTTGAGAATCGCGAATTCGCGCGTGACGCCGTCCTTGTCGTTAAGGCTGGCGTAGGTCAACCCTAAGCTGTAATGCGCCTGGGCGTACATCGGTTTCAACTTGATCGCATCTTTCAGTGCCGCCGCGGCCTCCGGATACTTCGCGGCTTTGTAATTGGAATTTCCCAGCCCATAAAAAGCTTCAACGCTCGTTGGATTCAGTGCCGCTGCTCTCTTGAACGCTTCGGCTGCGTCGTTGAACTTGCCGGCACGGAAGGCTGCGGTCCCTAAACCGAGGTAAGCCTGTTCGTAATCCTGCTTGAGCTGAGTAGCACGCCGGTATGATTCAACTGCTTCGGCAAAGCGGCCCGCATCGAAATACGCTTTGCCCAAATTGTAGTGCGCCGCCAGATAGTCGGGTTTTGCTTCTATTGCCCGCTTCAGCGGCTCGATGGCTTGCGCCGCCTTGCCGGTCTTATCATAAACATACCCCAGCCCATTGAGCGCTTTCGCATATTTCGGATTCAACTTAATCGCTTCGTTGTAGGCCGCGATGGCTTCGGGTTCGTGATCAAGTTTGTCTTCAGCAAAGGCGAGATTATTGAAGACGGTCGCGAGATCCGGTTTCAACCGCGCCGCTTCTCTGAAAGCTTTCACGGCCTCGTCAAACCGATTGAGGTTCGTCAGCGCAATGCCCAGATTGTTTTGCGCTTCACCATAGTCCGGTCTGCTCTTGAGCGCCTGCTGAAAAGCGTCCGCGGAGTCGCTAAGCTTTGCCGACATCAGCAGAGCATTACCCAGATTGTATTGTGCATCGGCAAAGCCCGGCTTCAACTTGACAGCCTGCTGGAATGACGCCGTGGCCTCGCCATATTTTTCCAGGGCATACTGCGCGGCGCCCAGATTGTTTTGAGTTTCAGCCTCGTTGGGCTTGAGCCGCAGCGCCTGGGTAAACGCGTCGACCGCGTCTTTGAATTTGCCGGCCTTGTAAGCAGCCGCGCCGAGATTGTTATATGTGAAAGCGTCGGCTGGATTCAGTCGCACGGCTTTTTTCAAAGCGGCAATGGCGTCTTCGTAGCGCGACAAACGATCGTAAGCAAAGGCCAGGTTGCTAAGCGCGTTCACGTTATCGGGCTGAAGTTTGACCACGGCTTCGTAGGCTTTGGCTGCATCGTCAAATCGATTCAAACTGAGGTTGGTATCGCCGAGCGCGTTCAGAGCCTCGGGCCAATCCGGCTTTAGCGCGATCGCCTTCTTCAAAGCGCTCGCCGCTTCTTCATATTTTTCGGTGGTGTTGTAGGCGATCCCGAGGTTCAAGTAACTTTCGGCATCGTCAGCTTTCGCCTTGACCGCGCTTTGGAAAGAGTCGATGGCTTCCTTGTTTTTGCCCAGCGCGAAGTACGCGGCGCCAAGGTTGTTGAGAGTGAGCGAATCAGTAGGCTTAACATCCAGCGCTTGCTTGTAGGCTTCGATTGCCTTCGCGTACTGGCCCACGTCGTAGAGAGTATTGCCCTGATTGTTGTAGGTGTCGGCTTTCTCTTCAGCAGAAATCTGCGGAGTCTTTACGTCGGGTTCGGGTTGGCCGGGCTGGGGTGGCTTCGGCGGCCGGTTGCGAGCGATTTCCGTGGGTTCGGTCGTCGGTTTGCGAGGGGGCCGATGCCGCACAACCAAGGCGCTGGCGCCGCCGGAGAGATCGCGGACGCGGGGTGGCCGCTTGAAAGTGACTGAAGCCCCGCCGATGATGTCCTGGCCGACCAAAGAGCTGGCGCCGCCGGCAAGATCCTGGGGCCAGCCGAATAGACTCTGACTCAGCAGTGCCAGAATCAGGAACAGCCCTGACTTGCTGGAATTAGTCACGCGTTTTCGCAAACAAAAGACCTTGCGCCCAAAGAATTAGAAACCCGAAACCATTGTGACGTCGCTATTGAACGTCGCGATTAGATGCGCTTGCGCGTTGTGGGGATGCGGAGCCGTAGCCCGACCCTCAGCGAGGGCGCCTTTAGCGCACCGTCACGCTTTGCTGAGGTTCAGGCTACGTCCCATCGTCTTTAGACTCAATATCGCGAGTAGCGCCACGAACACCAGGGCGTTCACGGTGATGTGCAGGCCAAAGTCAACGATGCTGTGAACACCGACGCCAACCACACTGATTATCGTTCCCAACACGACCGCGCGCTGAAATCCCTCTGAGTCATTGACGCTCTGTCGCGCTTGCCGAACCAAAACCACCACGAACCAAACAAACAGAAAAGCGCCCACCACGCCGCCACTTGCAAGCAGCTCCAAATAATCATTGTGTGCCTGTTCCGGTGTCAAAACGCCTGACGCTGAATGATAGACCGGCACCTCGGCCCAGAAACCGCCGAGCCCCGCACCCGCCATTGGATGGGCCTTGAACATCAGCCACGTGGCGCGCCAGATGTCGCGGCGGCGGGCGCCCTCATGAATCTCCGAAACGTCGAGGCCGATCATTTCCGAGGTGGCCGTTTCCACTCCGGTCCTCAATTGATCTCCGCCCAGCCAGACAACTCCGACAATGATGATGAGCAGCAATGCGCCGATCGCCACCGTCGTTACTGCAATCGATCGGCTCCTGCGGATCCAGCCGGTCACCTGCTCGCTGCCGGTAGTTCTCGAATTAACAAAGAGCAGCGCTGCAAAGACTGCCTGCGCCGTGGTACTAAGCAAACCGCCGCGAGAGTTGGACAAAACGATTGCCGCCCACATGAGTAGGAGAGCTGATAGATAAAGCAAGAGACGGTCGCGGCGCCCTCTCTGCATAAAGGCCACGCCGACAACCAGGCCCAGCGCCATTTCCATCAGAAAGGCAAAGTGGTTCTTGTTGATGAACTGAGCATAGCCCTGATCGAGCCGCAGTCGTGACAGCCAAAAGCCCTGGCCGTGCTGCATCGCCTGGCGCGCGATCCCGAACAGAGCGCTCGCGGCAGCAACCACAATGATCGCGTGGACCAGAATTCCCAGCCGCTTCGCGGTCGAGCTAAAACGAATCAGGAGCAGGGCTGCCAGGACGAGCGCCGCCAGTTTGAAGGCGAAAGCCCGCGTCTCAAAGGGGTCTGCGCTCAAGGCAGACCAAACCTGCGCGCCGGCAACATCAGTTTTCCACCACGCGATACTTTGCGCGGCCGCTAGGAACACGAGGCCAATGAGCGGCGCCAGCAAACGCAGATTGCCGATTTGCCATGAACCCTCGACGAATCCGCAAACGATCCAAAGGAGCGTCAGAAGGAACACTGCGCATTCAAACAGCGCTTCCGACCACGGGTGGACGGTGCCATAGGGAATCGCGGTGAGCGCAATCAAACCGATCAGTCCATAGAAAATCGCGCCATCAATTAGCGAGAACGACGGCCTGCGCCGGGCTGTGCTTAGCACACCTGTAACCGATGCGCCGGACCGCGACTGATTGGGCGAGTTATCCAAGACTCGTGGATTCGGGTTACGGAAGTGAGGTGCTGCGAAATAAGACTATCCGGCGGCGGCGAAATGTCTCGGCGACGCTTCTTTCGTGGCAGTGAATATCCGCTCGGCAGCCCGGGCGACTGCCGGTTGGAAAGCAGTGGTGAGGTAATTCACGTCAAAGAGCAGAACGTCTGCATCAAACCTGCGATATAAATTCAGATAACCCAGGGAGCCCAGTTCACTCCCGAGCGGCAGGCGCATCGCCCAGAAAGAATCAGATCCCTCGACCTCAATGTTGCTGAAGTCAGCGTGCTTCCACTTCCAGTGAATTCGTCCCTGACTGATCGTTGCGTAACGCATCGAGCCACTCCCGTCAGACACAATTGGAGCCACATGACCGTTGCAACTCAATTCCGCCGTCGCATAAACGAATTCGCCCAACTTGAGAACTTCCAGCACGCCATCGAACAATTCGCCCAGAGTGGCCGCGGACCTGACAGCCTGGCAAGCCCGGCGCATGCGCAGATTATTTGCCGCGCGCACGCGGCGCTCACCAATGTTTCGTTTGACGCTGGCCCTCAGCTCGTTGACTTCGTGATACCGAAGTTTTCCCAGCGCCAGCGCGACGGCCACGCCGACGACGAACAAGACGACGGCAGTTAGACCGTTGCCGCTATTCACAAACAACATCGCCAGCAGACCGAACAGCGCGCTGACTCCGTACAGAACCAGGGCGACGCGGCGCTGTGACCAGCCACGCTCGAGCAGCATGTGATGGATGTGCTCTCGATCCCCCTGAAAAATCGGTTTGCCACTCAAAAAACGGCGCGCTATGGCCACGCTCGTATCGACCACCGGAAGGCCAAACGCCAGAATCGGAATCGCTACGGCCACCGCGGTCGAGGCCTTCTGCGACCCCTGGACTGAAAGCGCCGCGAGCGCAAATCCCACGAACAACGAACCTGAGTCTCCCAGAAATATGGACGCCGGATTAAAGTTGTAGCGCAGAAATCCCGCGAGCGCGCCGGTCAGCGCCAGCGCGATGCAGGCGACCAGGACGTGGCCTTGAATCAGCGAAACCGCCAGCAGGACCAGCGATGAAAAAAAGGCCGAGCCGGTCGCCAAACCATCGACGCCGTCGATGAGGTTGAAAGCGTTGGCAATTCCCACTACCCAGACCAGCGTTAACAAGAAACCCAGCGCGGGATGAAGAGTGACGTTGCCGACAAACGGGATCGACAAACCCGAGATTCGGCCGCCGAGTATATAGAAAAGTACAGTCGCGGTCGTCAGTCCCACAAATTTGACCCAGGCATTGGCGCCGCGCAAGTCGTCGTAAACTCCGAGCATCAGCACCAGAGATCCGCAGATCAGAAAGACGACGATCTCGCGCAGTTGCGGCCGCAATGTTTGCGTCAGGAGATTGTTGACCAGCGGCAGTATTGACAGGGCGATGGCCAGCGACAGGAATATCGCGACACCGCCGAGCCGAGGCACGGCCTTCCGGTGGATGCTCTGCCCCACACGCGGATCGTCGAGCAGTTGATGGCGCTCACAGACTCTTCGCAATAGCGGCGTCAACGTCAATGACGAGCAGGCGGAAATGAGAAATAGCGCGAAGTAGGTTTTCATGTAATTCGGTGTCAGACGCCCGGCGATCACGGAGGGCTTGGTTATCCAGCGAGCCCTCCCTGACGGTCGGGCTTCCGAGACAGAGCGTTAACTTGGTCGACATCAGCCGCGATCGTTTCTAGACCTGCTGATTCAATCTGGGCGATGAACTGAGGCAAAGTCGATACTGGACGACTCGCGAACCTCGCAGCGCGCCCGCGTTGAGAAGACCAACTCTCACTACTTTGACAAATCGACTTCACGACCGCGTCGACCGCTCCGTGTTGTGCTAAAGACGCCTGGCGCTGCTCCGGCAAGTTGGAAATGATATCCGTGACGTGACTCGGCGTCGGACCAATGTAGAGAAACGGCGATCCGATCGCCAGGATGTTATATATCTTGGACGGATGCACGATGCCCCGAAATGCTTCACCCATGATGACTACTTGAAGATCTCCAGCCGAAAGCATCGCGGCCAACTCTGACTGTGGCTGATAGGGCAGGCAGTGAATGTTCTTTAGTTGATTCGTCTCCGCAAACTCTTTCACCTTGATCTGTTCGCTGCCGCCGCCGACAAAAACAAACGCGATATCGTGGCGCGCTCTTAATCTGTGCGTAGCTCCGAGCAGAGTGTCAAGTGGATGACAGGGACTGTGATTTCCGGCGTACATCACCACAAACTTTCCCGCGAGCCCGTGCCGGAGGCGAAATGCTTTCCCGCCCTTCTCGTCATAACTAACTGGATCGTCCGTGACCGGCGGAATTACCTCGATCTTCTCTTCAGAAATTCCCTTGGCCACTATCCGTTCTTTCATGAACCGATCGAGGACGACAATTTTTTCCGAACGCTGCATGCTGGTGCTCAGCAGGGCCGCGAGTAATTTCGCAGACATCGAGTTGGGCTTGAGCCAACCCGCCGCGATCGCTTCATCCGGATTCAAATCCATCACCCAGAAAATCAATCGCCCTCCCTTGACCCGAGTAAAGACGGACGCCAGCCATGAAATCAGCGGCGGCGAGGTCAAGGCGATTACCCTATCCTGTGATCGAGTCAACATCAGCCGCAGGGCCGCGGCCATCGAGAAACTGGCGAAATTCAATCCCCGGCGCCAGCGGCCGGTCTTGCCTAAGCTCAATGATGGCAGGCGAGTGATTTCGATTTCGTTCCAACGTTCCCGTTTGGGAAAACGAAGGTCCGCGTTGTCATAGCCGCGGCGGGCGCACATCACAGTTACCTCGTGGCCTCGCTCGGTCAGCTCAAGGGCCAGGTCGGTCGACCGTTGAGCGGTGGCTACAACATCCGGCCAGAAGCATTGGTTAAGGAGAAGGATTTTCAAGGATATTTCCTTCGCTAATCCTGTCGTCTCAGTGCATGATTCCCGATGTACAAGACGTCCATCGTGGTTTTTAGAAAGCAATCAATCGCCTCACGCGGAGAGCAGACAATCGGCTCGTTTTCGTTGAATGAAGTATTCAAGAGCACAGGCACGCCGGTGAGTTTGTAGAAATCTTCGATCAGTTGGTAATAGCGTGGATTCATTTCCCTGGTGACAGTCTGCAAACGTCCGGAGCCATCCACGTGCGTGACCGCCGGAATCTCTGCGCGGCGCTCAGGCTTAATTTGGTAAACCATCAGCATCGTGGGCGCGGGATGGGTCTGCTCAAAATAATCACCGACGTGTTCGGCCAGAATTGACGGAGCAAACGGCCGAAACGGTTCGCGCTTCTTAATCCGCTCGTTAAGAATCTCTTTCATGCCGGCGCGGCGCGGATCGACGACGATTGAACGGTTGCCGAGCGCGCGCGGACCGAACTCCATCCGTCCCTGAAACCAACCCACCACGGCGCCGGCGGCGATGTCGCGTGCGGCGCGTTCGGTCAACTCCTTGTCGGAATACTTTTCAACCTTCAGATCGTGAGACTTCAAATTTGAGATCTCTAACTCTTTCCGGATCTCTTCATCGCTGAACTCTGGCCCGGTGTAAGCCCCGTCCATGATGTAGCGCAAGTTGTTGACTTGCGCTCCGTCCAACCCATCATTCTTCTCCCGCGAACTGCGGCGCAAGTTAACAACGTGCGCTACATCATTCCAAATCTGAAAGCAGGCGCCCAGGGCCGTGCCACTATCACCTGCTGCCGGTTGGACGAACACGCGCCGGAACGGAGACTTAAGCAAGATCTTGCCGTTCATGACGGAGTTGTAAGCGACGCCGCCGGACAGACCGAGATCGGTCAAGCCAGTTTCATCATGCAGGTGGTGCAGCACGTGGAACGCGACTTCTTCGAGCCGCAACTGCAAACTCGCGGCCAGATCGCGATCACGATCAGTCAGCGGTGTTTGTGGCTCGCGGGGGGGGCCGAACGCGGCCGAGTATTCGTCAGAGAAAATTCTGCCAATCAAAGGCGAACCGTAGTCCCAACTCATCTCAACGCCTTCAGCGTGGTGACGAAAGTAATCGAGATCCAGCCGAAACTGGCCGTTCTTTTCAGTCCGAATGATTTGGCGAAGCTGTTCGATGAACCGCGGCCGGCCGTGTGGCGCCAGTCCCATGACTTTTCCTTCGTCGCCATAGTGCGGAAAGCCCAGGAACTGTGTCGTGGCCGTGTACGCAATTCCCAGCGAGTGCGGATATTCCACCTGGCCCAGAATGTCTATGCGCCGATGGTGGCCGACGGCCCACATGGTCGAGACAAAGTCGCCAAAGCCGTCAATGGAAAGCAGCGCCGCATGTTCGAAGGGCGACACGAAAAAGGAGCTCGCCAGATGCGCCTGGTGGTGTTCGATGTTGTGAAACTGAGCGCGCAGTTTGCTGACCGGAACATTCAGAGCTGCAGCTACCTCAGCTTTCAGATCCCGAATCCTCGCCGCATTTCGTAAACGATCAGTAAGCCGCCGCGCCAATCCCCTTCCGTGCCCGTTGCCGTTTCTTGCCGCGCCGTTTGCCTCGGGAATTTCCAGGTCGTCCGATAGCGTGAGGCTATTTCCTGCCGGGAGCGCGGACTGTCCGTCCGCATCTTGTTCGAGGACAGCTACTGAACCCAACTCCGGCTTCCCGCCTGCTGCTCTCCTCCTCCCTCCGCCACCAACTACGCGCCGCGCTGCCGCCAAAACTTTCTTATGTAAATGCGCCGACGGATCGCGCGAGATCCCCACATGCTCGACCTGTTCGATTCCGATCCCCGCCACCCGCAAACAATACTGAATCGATTGTGTGGGAAAGCCCGCACAGTGCTTGATGCGATTGAATCGCTCTTCTTCGACAGCGGCTATTAGTTGTCCATCTTTGATCAGCGCCGCCGCCGCATCACCGTGAAAAGCATTCAGGCCGAGAATGTACATCGATCAGTTTTCCAGACCAGTTGAATGAAGCGCAAAACTTTTGGAGTGCGCTGACTCGTCAGCGCTTTGGTAAGCGGCGACTCGTCGCTGCAATTCCTTTGCGACCTCGATCGGGCCGATCGCGGCTATGAAAGCGGTAACAAGTTACCGCACTCCAAACCCTTCCTGCGCCGGTTTGATTGATTTCACGTACACGCTGTCCGCGAGATGGACGAGAAATGGTAATACTCGACTGATTTTCCGAAGCGTCTCCGAGCCCAGGATTATTAGCTTCCGCCCCGGCGGCATGAGATCCCAGTCGGCCTTCTGAATTCCCAAGCCGCCAAAGCAATCGATTGAAACGTGAGTAGCGCCCACGGTATTCGAGAAGGTTTCTCGCAAGTCACTAATTCGCCAGTACCGGACTTCAAAACCGCAAGCCGCACGAAACCTTCGCCGTGCCTGATGATAAATGGACCTCACCCCCCGATTGTTCGGCATCTGAACAAGACAAGTGCCCAGAGGCTTCAATGTTCGGGCCATCTCGCGCAGGGTAGCTACAACATCATGTCGGGCCAAGTGCTGAAGGACGCTGTACGAAAACACCGTGTCGAACTCGCTGGCTCGAAACGGGAGGAAACGTCCGTCGGCTACGACGTATCGAATGGGCAGCTTCATCGATTTAGCTACTCGATGAGCGGCCATAATCGCTCCCAATGATGGATCAATACCAACGACACTCCAACCCAGTCTGCTTGCGGCAATGCACCATCGGCCCCAGTTGCACCCAACATCGAGCAGCAACTTTCCATCGCCGTTGGGGAGAGGGATATCGGGGATGGGATAGCGCTGCAATTTTCCAATCAGCGGGGCATACATGATTCCATTAGTCGCACTAACCAAAAATGCGACTACCGGATCCACGTCCCCATTCGTTCCTGCCGCCAAAGACCGTACCCCACGCTT
This sequence comes from Pyrinomonadales bacterium, assembly GCA_038210455.1. Taxonomy (GTDB): domain Bacteria; phylum Acidobacteriota; class Blastocatellia; order Pyrinomonadales; family Pyrinomonadaceae; genus UBA11740. The sequence goes on from JBBQWP010000016.1 coordinate 93,496, forward strand.
CTCTTCGGCGCTGATGCCAATAGAGTCCAGATAGAAACCCGATGCATCCGATTTGTTGCTAGCTTTCAGGGAACTCACAGCTACCGGAACCGTTTGGTCGACATCATCCAAAAGCATCACTGGTATCCCATCGACAACTGGATATTCATGTCCCTGAGAACAAACCAGTCCTTCGTCCTTCAGCTTGAGATCCGTGCTGTCGCGGGGACATACCAGGTTAGTCAAATACCAGGAATCCATTTAGGAGGACGACTCAGTCTCGACCCTTGATCGCGGACCGCTGAGTTAGCGGGCGATGTCAGTCGCTTCGCCGCGTGGCAACTGTTCGCCACTTTCCAACGCCGCGGATTGCATTTGCTTGTGTGCGGATCGCGGAGCTCGCTTCCCTCTCAGGTTCAGATCGTGTTCGATTAGATAGAGCGACAACAGTAACTCAGCGAGCATTCGCTGAAAAGCATAATAGAACCCCGGCCAGCCATCCAGCACTCCGCCACGGACAATCAAGCAGTAGCAGAGCACGGCCAGTGGAGCGATCACCCGCAGCCGCCTGATCCTGTCCGCCTTGCTTAACCCGGACGCATCTGCGGCAACGAGCTTATTCGCTTCCAGGGCCATGTATCTTTGTTGTGATTCAAACCAACGCCGCAGCGGCTTACGATCGTCGTGGAGAATGCGCGCACTCATCCTCTCGATCTCGCCTTCGAGTATTAGCCGGTGAGTATGGCCGTCCTGTAAGTATTCAGCGAACGCTTTTCGATAAAGCACGGTGACCGGCGGATACACGCCGCTACGCAAACGACGTCCGTCGACGCAATAAGTGAAGCGTGCCTGATACCCTCTCGTTTTCGTCGACGGTTCAAGCGCGCTTAACTCATCGACAAACTCCAGGGTAAGAACATAATCAGCATCCAGCGCCAACACCCACTCCGTCGAAATCGCAGTTTGTTTGAGCCCAAAGCTCCACTGCGCCCAGTGGTCATCAAACTTCCTCTGAAAGACCCGGACCTGCGGAAAGCTGTTCGCAATCTCGACCGTCGCGTCATCGCTGACACTATCGACAACGACGATCTCGCGAGCCCAACGAAGCTGTTCCAACACACGCCCGATATTTGGCGCTTCGTTGTAGGTAAGAATGAGCGGGGTGACGTCTTCGATCATTTGACACTCTTTCGCGCGCGACAGATCATGTTCATCCAAAGCAACGGGGCCCGGCCATAGAAATCGAATTTGAGATCGACGAAGCCATGCTGGCGGAACAACGACGAAAGCGTCTTAACGCCAAAACACTTAATGTGTCCCCCATCGTCTAGAGCGCCAAAATGCGCATCCATTTTTCCAGATAAGCTCAAGACGAGATTCTTGAGATACCCGTGATAGGGCGCGCCAATCAGAATTTGGCCCCGCCGGATTCAGCAGCGCTGAGGCCGCTTCGAGCAGCACCGCAGGCCGGTAGAGATGCTCAATTACGTCGCTGGAAATTACCAGATCGAACTGCTCGGCTCCAGCGTGTTCGACCGCGCGATCAAGCTGAGAGAAAATAAATTTCGGAGCTGAGTAAGTGCTCCGTGCGATTTCGATCCCACTCGGCGACGCATCCACTCCGGTGACGTCATAACCCGCGTCTGCAAGTAGCCCCGCGAGGTATCCGTTGCCACAGCCGAGGTCGCAGATCCGCTCGACCCGTTCCAATCCGGAAATAATTCTCACGAACGTCTGCGCCAGACCGGCCCCGGATTCTCCGTTGCCAGGAGCCTCAGACTGCCATTCGAATTCAGTGTACGTCGCGCTCATCCGGTCAAACGACTCTTAGCAGGCGAGGTGTCTTGCCAGCCGCTCGAAACTTCAGATCGATCCCCTCTGAGTGACAGTATCTCGATATATGCGTCACTTACGGTGCGGGCAATCTTCCCCCATGAAACCTCTGCTGCCGCGAATCGGCGCCCCGCTCTGCGCATCTCCTCACTAGCCGCGGGATCTTTCAGGATCGCATCGATGGCCTTTGCCAGCTCGTCAGCGTTTCTCTCCACCACATAGCCGGCGCCGGCGCTCTGCACTTCCCGATAGTTAATCGAATCAGTCACGACCAGGGGCACGCCGACGGCGAGCGCCTCGTTAACAGTCATCGACTGGCATTCATAGAACGACGTCTGCACCAGGACATCCGCGTCTGCGAGTGCCATGAACCGTTCGGAGCCAGCCAGCGGTCCAATCCATTTCACGTGGGCCTCTAATCGCATTTTCCTGATCGATGACTGCAGGCGTGGCCATTCTCCGTCGTCAGGACCAACCAACAACCAAATCAGATCGGGATACTTTGGGATCAACCGCGGCAGGGCTTGCAGTTGCAGGTCTAATCCCTTGATCGCATGGAGCCGGCCCTGAAAGAGCATGATACGCCGGCCCTCGAGTTTAGGAAAACGCGTGCGCAGTAAGCCGGGCCGAACGCTTTGGAGTTCTTGATCCACGCCATTGCGAGCCAGAAAGTGGTCCGGATACCGGAACCACCCGTTCTGTGATGCGCGCCATTCGTCCTCGTTCAAGAAATGCATTCGAGCGGCGCCTTCAACCGTGCGCCGGTCAACGGCTCCGGCATACGCACGCTTTATCCCGTAGCGATGTTGTCTCAGACAAGTTTCGCTCAACATGCCTCTCGGCGCGATTAGGTAAGGAATGTTTGCGTTGCGCGCCGCAGCGGCAGCCCAGGTGACGGTGAAGTTCCAGAAGCTATGTATATGGATCAAATCAAAATCAGTTGCGCGTTCCCTGATCGCCTTACTAATCCGGCGCGCCCCTGTTAACGATCCGTTGCTCGCCGCAAACAGCACGATCTCGTAAGGCTCTCGCGATGGCTCGACTGAGAGTCCGTTGCCGGAGGCGTGGGTGCTGAAGAGCGTCACGTCCGTCCCGTTAGTCGCCAAAGCTCGGCACAAAGCGGGCACCGTTTGACTCGGGCCGCCGAAAGCTGGATCGAGACTTGGAACTATATGGAGAACACGCATCGCAAGCTTACCTTAGGGGCATGGCTCATCCCCTAACCCGAAATGCCGTCTGATAATTCATGCCTTCAGTCTGAGATACGCCTGCTCCATGTCGCAGACCGGCGCGGTCCGGACGCTCTGATGGAGCATTGTTTCCGAACAACCTCAGAACGAATGATAATGCGACGGGAAACATATTCACTTGCAGCCCCATGTAGAACATTTCAGCCACGCCTCCACGAACAATCATCGCCGCCCAAATACTCATCGAGGCACCGAGAAATAATCGAAGTGGATTTGAAGGATGGAACCTTCTGAGATGGTTGTCGGCTCCACAACATGCCAACCCCATTAAGATTCCCCACAACAAGACACCGAACAAGCCAAAATTCCCATAGCCCTCGCCTGAAAGCCCAACAGCTATGCTGGCGGACCTGTCGTCCAAGGTTTCGCCATTCATCGTATTTGCATAGACGCTAAAAGGGTATGGTTTATCAGGCCAGGCAGATCGCGGAACCCAGCCAAAGACGAGCGGTATCAGTGACTTTCCATACTCATAGTCATTTTGCTTCGGAAAGGATTGAACTATCAAGGCCGACGACGAGTAAATATCAAAGGCCCCCCTTGCGTCCTCAGCGGGTCTCATGTCCTCCAGAATGCCCGAATAGCTCGGGACATCTTGCCCGCGGATCGCACTCATGGCGACCCACACAGTTCCTACGACGAGGGCTACCCAACACACGACCAGCAGGCGCAGTGTCTTGCCCAACCCAAGTCTTATCAACTGAACCCAACCCGAGAGTGCAAGAGGTGCGAAGGAATATAGGAACAGACTTCGTGAGCCCGAGAGAAAGCCCAGCACCGAACATAGCATCATGACGGGCCAGCAAAAGACCTTAATTGTGATGGACGTCTCTTTCCGTGAAGCGACTAACAGAAAAGCAGACGCATCGGCGAGGTACAAACCGCCCGTCAAGAGATATGACCATTGACCCAACTCACCCCCTTCAATGCGCCCGCGCATCGACAAAACAAGATTCAAAGTGGAGGCTCGGGTCGCGCTCGAATAGTCAACAATGGGCAGAAACCATGCGGCTAGTCCTACACACAGAAAAACAAGCAGAATTCTCCTCTGGTTTCCTGTCAGGGATGGTGGGAATAAAATCCGACGCCTGCTGCGACGAACGAGTCTTCGCGCATGATACCCACCCTCAAATCCCAACACTGTGAGTATTAGCATCCACCCGACAGTCTGATGGACGCCGTCGCTGAAACCCGGCTCGATCGTTTCAGGGTAAAGCACCGGAAATGAGAGGAAGTAAGCGAACAATCCGACATGGAAGCCAAGACGAGCCAAACTAACGACGGGATCCTTGCTGACATTGATGCCGAATAGAAAGATAACCGACAGTCCCGCCGCACAAACAGGCAAGAGCAACGGAGCCTGCCCGGTGATGAGAATAGTCCTACTGCCGCCGTAAAATATGAGGACAGCGATCATCGCGGCGACGACCCGAGTAGCGTTGGGTATTGTCAGGCTATCGTCAGAATGGTCAATCATTTACTTGGTCGTGACCACGTCGCTTGACTTAATAGACCTTGCGCTACGAACGAGTGCCCGAGGGCCTTCCAATGGCCATCAACTGGAAAAATACATGCCGCCGACGAATCACACTTGCGCAGCCAATCGGTTGCATCGATAAACTCAATCCGGTGCCCATTTGACCAATCTGCAACGGCACGCTTAACGAGGTGGCGTTCCCCGTCAACGAAGTGATAACGCGATCTGATCTCCTGCCAAACCACATCGCTCCATTCGGGCTCCGCCGGCAAATATAAAATTGTTAGTTTCTTTGACCCGAGGATGTCCACCAGACCTTGGAGTGATCGGTCGGTGTCTGGCCAAAAGCGATCTAACTCCGGCTGACTGTAGATACCGGGTGGCTCAAAAGTCGCCCAAGCTCGGATCCCATTGACCCACAGGAATGTCGACAATCGCGAATGCTCACGCAGCCAATCCTGCACCTTGTCAACCGGACTCGTCTGCGACACCGCTCGCTCCGGATTGCTTGAATACCAAGATGAATTATCTTGTAAGTCATTGCCTCCGTAGAACGCAAGCACGATCTCATCCAATTGATAATCCTGATCCACTCTTTTAAGCATCTCGGCTTCGCATGCAGTCCCACAGCTGGGAGCGCCGAGATTCCACACCGTAATGTGCGGTTGAAGGCGTTGAGTCCCCGCTGCAAAAATGTCGGCAAAACGTTCTTCTTGCCGCACCCCGATACCGGCAGTGAACGAGTCTCCGAGGATGCCAATGCGCCACTCTCCCCTGCGCTTGGGGACAATTTCGCGATCGCGGAACCCGTGACTATTAACGATCCATTCCACGTCGTAATCGTAATGGCGCAAGCTGCCGCGCACGTTGGGTGGGTACGCGCCTCCCAGATATCCAGGAGTTCTGAGCTTAAGGGGGCCATGCCGCGCCACATAAAGACCAGGCGCTGGCCAGCCAACTAGCCGCAAGGTTATCTCAGCAATAGTACACGCGACTGTTATTCCGAGCAGTACAGTCAGAAGTCGAAATATCTGAATCTTGAAAGTCCTGCGAGGTAATGTTGGGAGCGCGCGCGAAGGATCCTTACGTGGCCAACGTGGCTTCGCCCTATTTAGAATTTCTCCCGCGGTGTCCATTGGTACAGTTGTTACTTTCGACACTTGGCTATCGCGCGACTCATTAAAATGTGTTTTGTGAGATTCTGAAAGACGTTAGCCGTTGTGGCACTGCGCAAAGGGCCTCCTCGAGAATCGCGATAGCACGTTTGGGCCGCCATTTGTCAGCAGTTGCACGCGCGGCTAATGATGCCTTTCGCAGACTCTCGCAGTCGGTGGCTAGTAGAGTTATGTGTTCGGCCAGGCGTTCAACGTCTCCAACGGGATGAATGATCACTGCGCCAGTGCCTTCATCACGGTCCCGCGCGGCCATCACTCCGGCAGAGGCCAGGACCGCACGGCCAGCCGCCATTGCTTCCAACACAGCGACGCCGAAGGCATCAAACCTACTTGGCAGCACGAGAGCATCAGACGCTCTGAGTCTTTTAAGAATCTCTTCACCGTCCAACCAACCCGTAAAGTGCACGCTGGCGGAACTCGCGACCGATCGAGAATGAGCCTCAAGGCGGGCACGTTCTGGGCCATCGCCCACCAGGACGAGTTCTGCTACCACTCTGCCTGCCCTTGTATTCGCCAGCGCGACCGCATCAATTGCAACCTCAAATTGCTTAACGGGAACATGCCGGCCGATGCCCAGAAGACTAAACGGTTGCCGGCTCGCAGCTTCTGCCACACACCTTTTGGGGACGGCCCACTCATTCGGAAGGTCGACCCAGTATGGAAAGTTTGTGATCTTGCTTGCTGGGATCCCCAGTGAGATCAGGTGCTCGACGGTTGGCTTTCCGCAGGCCAGGAACCCTGACACTTTGAGGGCAAGCAGGTTTAGAAATATCTTTCGTACCAACTTCTTCGGCAGCGATCTTTGGCGTGGATGCGGGTGATCTGCCCAAATAAAAACCGGTGTGCCCGACAGTGCGCTTAAGAGTAACGTCCGGTTGGTCATTGGCGAAGACCAACCGCATAAAATAACCACGGCCGCAGGGTCGGACCGGAGTTCACTCAGAAACTTCCCGTAGCCAACTTCCGACAGGTAATGGTGGACAAACAGATTATGAGCATCGGGGCTATTAGGAAATTCTTTATGAGCCCTTTCGGCGAACCAGGCCACGAACGCCGGACCATAGGCCTCAGCGAGCGTTCGACACAAACTGCGTTGGTAGGGGAGGGGTAGCCATGTAACCAGATGAATCATGTCAATATTCGCTTGTCCCCAGCGACGGCACATCCCCGGTAATTGCCATTCCCCGGGCGGGCCGTCGAAGTATGTTTGTCAGACCCGCCTTCTTCATTCGTTTCATTAGATCGCGTTCGCGCTGAGGCTCCTCATAGCGAGGTCCATACCAGTCAAACGTGTCCATCACGCTATAGTCCCACTGAAGTCGCAAGTCACCACGAGCCAGATGATGGCGGGCGGCATAGGGGAGAAAGTGCGATACTTTTTCGCCGGTCCGGCCAAACCATGACAAGCTCCAACCGAAGAGAAAAAACGTGGCCGTAACGGTTCTTGAAAACGTAAGCTTTCGTTCATTTGATAAACGGGAGACAGTTGCGCGGAGTATTGTCCGTGGCTGCAGCCAACGAAGACCCAACGAACGTCGTTCGTAAATCCAGGTAGCAAGTCTGCCGGAGGGTTTGAGCAAGCGGGCCAATGGGCCGATTGCACCCAACGGGTCCGGAGTGTGGTGTAGCACACCCAATGAATAAACTCCGTCGAATACATTTTGCTGCAGCGGCAGGTCGAACAGGTCGGCTCTCAACACCAGGTAATCATCATAGTCGAATCGATCAAGTGTCTGGCGGCACGCCAGCACGGCCACGGAGAGATCAACCGCGACAACCCTGGCGCCACACTCGAGAGCAACCTCAGCAAAACGACCGGCGCCACAACCTGCGTCAAGTAACAGCTTCCCCTTAATGTCTTCCGGGGTCCAGCCAGTCTCTGCGAAGAAACGATCGCGAGAACTCGTCTTAGAAGTGCTGGAATCGAGTTGGACCAGTCTGAACCGGTTCCACTGCGCGCCGAAATTCTCGCAGTAGTCGCCCTCTCGATTTGATATGAAGTCATAGACACGATTACTCACAGAATGAGGCGCTTTCGTCAGGAGATCCTCTAAGCAAAAGGGCGCCGGCCTTGACACGCCTAGTTCGCGCACGAGTCACCTCCTTCGGTTCCCTTCATAGGCCCCCATCCGATGCCCCAGGTTGGTGTTGGACCAATTGCCTTTCCTGCCCGTTCAAGGTCGCTTAGTTCGATCTTGCAGACTCCGCAATGATCCGCGAATGCCAGACGTGCTGCTTTCAATCGTGCTTTGTAGTCTTCCTCGGTCACACATCCCCAGCGAGCACGCTTCGGCCAGCCGAACTGAAGATAGACTCTGAACAACATCTTCCATGCGAGCCACATCGGCCGCGACAGATGCTTCTGTGCGTAAACCATCTTGTTGCGCATGCCGTTATAGACAATCAAAACCGGGTGACCAGCTTTGTAACTTCCTCCGGCGTCGTGATAGCCCTTGAAGTCCGGTACGTACAGAATTCTGAGGCCAGCCTTTCTCGCGGAGGTTGAGTAGTCCCACTCTTCCGCCCCAAAGAAATACTCCTCAGGCAAGAGTCCTACTTTCTCAAGAGTCGCTCGTGGAATTAGCAACATTGCGCCGGAGGCCCAGTTTGTCTCAACGACTTTGTCCCACCGGCCGTCATCAAGTTGATTCCATGCCGGCGCAATTCCCTGAATCTTAAGGCCGTGGATGTAACCTCCGGCTGACCAAATAACGTTGCGCCGGTCACCGAACAGAATCTTACCGGTCACCAGGCCAACATCGGCATTCTCCTGGGCAATCCTAACTGCGGGCGCGAGGAAGCCCGGCTCGACTTCCATGTCATTGTTAAGCAGCAGAATGTAGTCCGCTGCCTGTGAAACAGCGTAGCGAATTCCCCGATTGCAGCCGCGGCTGAAACCGAGATTTGCTTCATTGAACAAAAAAGAGTGATGTGGAAAATCGTCGGAAAGTTTTTCCGCTGAGCCGTCCTGCGAATTATTGTCCACGATGACGACTCGAAAATTGGGGTATGTTATCCGCGCCAGTGAGCGCAGAGCATTGTATGTACTGCGGTAGTTTCTCCAGTGCAGAACAACGATCCACACCAGCGGAGATTCGGCGGTAATCATGTCAAGCGTCAAACCAGGAGATCTTTCGCTGCACTAAGTAGACCGCGCGAATAATGATGATAGCGAAAATTCATGGTCTCTTTGACGACCAACGGCAAACGCCTTAGCCTTCGGGTCGGCATCATGGCTCGCGCGCGCAGATGAACAATCTTATCTGCCACCGCAGACAGAGCCTTTGGATTTGGACGCTGGCCGGGATTTGTATCTAGTCGTTCCCAGGCTTGTTGGAAGCGAGCTGCCTGCGCCAGGTAATAATTACGATCGGTCCGTTTCGCCTTGATCACGTTTTGTACCGTCGCGACCTTAGGCGCACCGATCTGCTGCGCCCGATGCTGGCGGTACTTGATTAGTGGTTCGTCAATGAAACCGATCTCGGCCAGGGCGGCCACTATCAACGCGATCCAACCGTCATGGTACAAGCTGCCTTCGGTAGGGATTGGCAGAATCGGATCTTTGTATCGGGCCCTGAAAGCCATTGTCGCTCCGGTGACCACATTGTTCGCGAGCAGGACGTCTAGTCCTCTGCCCGCACTCATCAATTTCTGCCTCGCAGGACCAAAACCCACCGCTTCCCACAGAGTGCCGCCTTCGGGACTTAGCGTTTCATCCACTAATTCGGCATCGGTAAAAACGAGTCCCAGGCTGGGTCGGCGCGAGAACATGCTTTCGAGTAACCCAAGTTTTCGGCGGTCCCAGACATCGTCCTGGTCGGCGAGAGCGATGATTTCACCTTCCGCCAGCCGAATTGCTCTCTCAAAGTTTTTCGACGTACCGAGACGTGCTTCGTTTACCAACACGTGAACTGGAAATGGTGCGCGGACGGCGAAGTCTTCAACAATCGCAACGGTTCGGTCAGTGGATCGATCGTCACACACGATCAGCTCATCGGGTAACCGATCCTGCATAGCAATACTCTGCAATTGCTCGTTGAGAAACTGCCCGCCGTTGAAGGTGCACATTGAGACGGAACATTTCACGACGGATCACCCCGTTTTCGGAGGCTCGCCGACTGCCACGCAAGTTGTAGATCCTTGAAGTGGAACCCAAATAGACTGACCGGCGAAATGAAATGCGTCCGGCGCAAACCATGAATCACTACTATAAGCTCAGCCAGATAGGCCGCCGCAGTCGCAATTGCAGCCCCCATAATCCCGATCTTTCGCAGGAGCGCATAAAGCAATCCCACGGTCACAAGAACTGCAATCATGCTAGCCTTGCTGCCCAGCCAGGGATTGCCGGAAGCTCCCGCTCCACCACCCAGCACCTGTTCAGCGCCCTTAAAACAAGAAGCCAGGAGGAGGATCTCCGCAGGCCAGATTGCCGGTGTAAAAGAGGCGCCGAAAATAATCGGTATCAATACCGGAAGCATGACTGCCATCACCAGCATGATTATCAGACTGAACAACCAGTACCTGCGAAACTCATCCCGGAGCAGCTCTCCGCGTCTTGTGTCAGACGATGCCTGGGCAATAGCCGGCATGGTGACAGTCTGAACGGCCTGGGAGAAGAGTTGAGAGATGCCGGCCGAGCTTACCGCCACGACGTATAGTCCAAGATAGGCCGGCGGAAGCCAGGCGGCCATCAGAACCTGATCAAGACTAACGTTTGCCAATCCGGACACCTGGCCCACGTGAACCTTACTACCGTAGCTCAGCATTTCCATTGCTATCCGACGGTCGGTTTGAAATCCCGGTCGAATGCCCGCTCTTGCTAGCACCAACATGGTGGAAACCAGGGCCGTCAGGCTAAGCATCAGGTGCAGACCCAGGATATGAACCAGGTTCAGACGGCCGAGTGCCATCAGCACCACACTGCCGGCCAGGTAGCCGGCGGGTATGATCACTCGTAACCAGTTGAGCTCGATCATGCGCATGCGACCCTGCAAGATGCCCATACCAAACTGCGTGACGAGTGACAAAGGAATCACGAGCAGGTATGCCTGGCCCGCGCTTATTACGTGCAAGCTCTGACTCCTGAGAAGGTAGGGCAAAGCAAGGAACCCCAAAGGCAGCGCGATTCCGCTCAATATCAATCCCATTACGATCGCATTACTCAAAACAATCTGAGGCTTTGAATTGGGAATTGAACTGAAGTACATCGAGGACACGATCAGGCCCATACTACTGAGGTAGACAAGTAATCCCGGCCAAAGCATGGCCGCCGCGATCTCTCCGCGCCCGATCGGGCCTAACCAGTGGGATAACAGTATCGAATTAATGAGACCAAGCGCGTTAATTCCGCCATTGACGATCAGGGTTCTGAATATCAGCGCTCTGAGCATGGTCTCTGCCGGGGTCGAACAACACCTGTTAGAGGAGTTGGGAAAGCTAACGGTAACGGGCCGCGACAGTCAGGAACCCGCAACCGAGTCCGCCTCTTTGCTATCAGCATCGGTGCTGTAATAACTCTGGTGGTAATAGCGCTGGTAGTAGTAATCGTGAGAGCGCGCGTTGACGTTGTTCAGCACCACCCCGAAAATCTTGGCGCCGACGTCGAGCAGCGATTGCCTTGAGCGACGCACGACGCCGCGCGAGCTCTTGCCGCCGTGCACGACCAGAAGGACGCCATCGACTACCGAAGCGATCAGCACGCCGTCCGTAAATGAACTAATCGGTGGCGAGTCGATCACGACGTGCGCGAATTTGCCGTTGAGGGTAGCGATCAGTTTGCGCATTTGATCAGAGCCGAGCAGCTCGGCCGGATTCGGCGGGATCGGGCCGGCCGTTAAAATATGCAAGCCCGAAGGTTCGTCCCGCGAGATCGTCTGCATCATCTTCGCCTCGTCCATCTCACTCGAAAGGATCGAGCTCAGGCCTTCCCGTTCCGTCAGCTGAAAGATCGAGCGCAGGCGCGGCCGCCGCATGTCCGCATCGATGAGTACGACGCTGCTTCCTGTCTGGGCGAGGCTGATCGCAGTATTGACCGCCGTGGTGGTTTTGCCTTCGCCCGGAAGACTGGACGTGACGAGCAGCGTTCGGGGCGCCCGTCCCGCGGTGGACAGCAGGACCGAGGTCCGCAGTTGCCGGTAAGACTCGGCCAGGGCCGAGCGGCCATTTACATTCAGCAGTAACTCAGGATTGTCGCCGTTACTGCCGTTGCGCTTTTGAATGGACGTGGCCGATGAAAGCAATCGCCGGCGCGCTGGGCCGGCGCCCATCGCGGGAATCACCGCCAACGCCGGCAGCCGCAGAAATTTTTCAACGTCGTCGGTTGAGTGAATGCTGTCGTCGAGATACTCGAGAAACAGCGCCAGTCCAACGCCGAACGCCAGCGCCAGGACAAATGCCAGCATCACAGAGCGCGTGCGCGCCGGCCCCACTGGAGAATCCGGCACGATGGCGTAATCGACCACCGAAATATTGTTGGGGCGCCCCGCCAGCACCACGTCGTTCTCTTTCGAGCGTTGGAGCAAATTGTCGAGCAGGCCTTTGTTCGTTTCGATCTCCTGTTGCAGGATGCGATAGTTGATCGCGGCTTCGTTCTGAGTAAGAGTCTCGCCCTTCTGCTGATTAAAAGACGTGCGCAGCGCTTGTTCGCGGCTGAGCGACTGTCGATATTTGGTTTCCAGATTGGTCAGGAGAGTGCTCGTGTTGCGAGTGCGCGTCTCCTTCAGATGCTTTTGCAGTTCGGCAATCTGCTGATCGATTTCCTTGACTTCGGGTGCTTCCTCGGTCGCGTCAACCAGCAACTGCGCCCGCTTCTGTTTCAGATCAGCCAGCTTCTGCTCGGTGTCGTTAACGTCCTTATTGCCTGCTTCTGCGAGCGCACCGGCGGCGCCCGGCGCCTTCGCGGCGTTGTACTCGGCCTCGGCCATCTTGCGATCGTTTTCGGCTTCGAGTAGTTGCTTGTTGAGTCCGGCGAGGCGTTCGACTACGGTGTTTTGGCTGGCATCGAGCGAAAGAATCTGGTTGCTCTTCGCATAGCTCACCAGTTTTTCTTCGTCGGCCCGGATCTGACTCTGGAGTTCGGCCACGCGCTTGGAAAGAAACTCGCTGGTGCTGGTGTTGGTTTCGTTCTTCTTCTCCAGATTAGAACGCACATAGGTCTCGGCGACTGCGTTGGTGACTCGGGCGGCAATCTCGGGATCTCCGTGGGTGTAACCAATGTCGATCAAACGGGTCTCTTTGTAATAGCCGGCCCGGCTTTCGCGCACCGGTTCGACGTGCAGGCCGCTCTGGAGCGCGGCGACGTACGGGGCCAGGCGTTTCGCTTCGGCCAGGTCATCGCTCGAACTCGCCGGCGCAACCGTAGCTGTCAGCGGCAACTCGTTTGACCGCTGAACCGGATCTTTCTTTTCGGCGCTCTGCAGTCCCCACATCTGCATGATCGTTTTCCAGGTCGAACGCGTTTGGGTGGGCTGCGGCCGCCGGAATGTCTGGTTGTGTTCGAGGTCAAGTGTTTTGACCACGCGACGCAACAGCCCGGGACTGGTAAGAATTTGGAGTTGGGTGTTGAAGTAAGCCGGATCGTTCACCGGGCTGTAAACCATCGGCTGAGTTTTTCCCGCGTACATTGGGTTGTTTTCGAGATCAACCTGTACCCGCGAAGAGGCTTCGTAGACATCCGGTTTCCGCGCCACGTAGATTGTGGCCAGCGTGGTCATCAATGCGGCAATGCCCAGCACCAGCCATAGACGCTTGCGGATCGCCCGCCAGTAGTCGAGCAGGCGGACCTCGCCGTCGGCCGGATACTCTGCTCCGTAACCATATCCCGGCGAGCGGTAGGGCGAGGCATCGTTGATTCGCCGATCAATTTCACCGGGCTCTTCAACTCGCTTAGCCATTTTGGTTCCTTCGTTCATGTTCCGCCCTTGGAATGAGGTCAGTACCGGGAGCGATAGCGACCGGGTCTAGCCTTTCTGATCTCGATCTGTGGGGAAGTTGGGACCCGGTCGCTAGCGCTCCCAATACTGACCTCCTGCCGTCGCTTGTCGCAACGCACAGAGTACGTCTTCACGGAATGACTCGGATAGGCAGCTGTGCGACCGAGGGCGCTACTGCGCCAAGCAGGCTGCGAATCACGCTTTTCCCGGTTGATTCCGGCACCTCAACGATGTCGTTCGCTTGTAGCATAACGTCCTCGGCCCGCCGGCGTGCAATCGCAGTCAGACTCACATACATCTCGGACTTTTGACCGTTGGGCTGTTGCCTGACGATATGAATCCGATCGGTTTTTGAATCGCGCAGAGGGCCGCCGGCCATCGCGATTGCGCGCGAGAGGCTAATCGGTTCTTTCAGCGGCAGGGCCTTCGGAGTATAGACATTGCCCACAACATAAACCTGCTCGGCTTCGGGAATCGTGATGATGTCGCCGGATTGAATATAAGGGTTGGATTTCTCTTCGCCACGCAAAGTGTCGCTCAAGCGCAAGCTGATAAAGTCGCCCTCAGCCGATTCTGTCTCGCCGTTATCTCCGCAAAGGTCCGTGCGCGGGCCGCGTACGATATTGATAGTCTGTCCGGCTTTGTCTGAGGGCCCTTTGGCAAAGCTCAGTAGTTCGAGCAAGCGCAAGCGGCGCTGCATCTGGTAACGCCCCTGTTCGTTGACGGCGCCGATCAGCGCGACTTCGCGCGCGTGATACTCCTTCACAAAGACATCTACCTGTGGGTTGCGGTAATACTTCAAATAGCGCTTGGCGATCTCAGTGGCCAATTCGGCCCCGCTCCTGCACGCCGCCTGAATCGATCCTTCGATCAGAGGCATGCGAATCATCCCGTCGCCCTCGACGCGCACTGCCTCACGCGACAGCTGCGGCCGATTTAAAATGCGTATGTCCAGCACGTCGCCCGCGCCGATGCGATAGCGTAAAGACTGTGCCGCGTCTGTTGCGGGCGCCGCTTGAGTCGATGGTTGAGCCTTGTTACTTAGAGCTCCCCCGAACACTGAAATTGGGATTAACACCGTCAGGCGGATCAATCGAAGATAATCGCGATTGTCTTTCATGGTATTCACTTTCTACCCATGCTCATGCGCCGGGAATGCAATGCTTCGCGCATATGATTCGGATGGGCCAGGTTCAGGACGGTATTGCTGACCAGAACCATCAACTCGTCGTGCTCCCGCAGAAACGTGCCGGTCAGGGGATTGTCATCAGTTTTCGCAATGACGCCTTCCCTCACCCACTGCCAGAATTGTTTCTGCGTGGTCCAGAACTCCTTCCGATCGCGGCAAATAACCAGCGCGGTCTTTCGCTTCTTCTTTTTCTTTTCTTTCGTTGTCATTCAGCTTCCTATTGGATCCCAAGACACACTCTACCCACGGGCGTGCTCTTCATTAAGGACTCAAGGTCCGAAGACACGCAGCAACCCCGAAGGGAAACCTCTCTGGCGAGGCAGCTTCAAATTTTCAACGCAGCATCGCGAAACAGGCGCGAGACCAACTCTGCCCGCCGCTTGACGCCAAACTTGACGAAAATATTCCGCAGGTGAAACTTTACGGTCTGTTCACTCACTTGCAATCTGGTTCCGATCTCGGCGTTCGTAAATCCCTGCGCGCAGCACAATGCCACCTGCGCTTCCCTGCGGCTCAAGCTTTCAACGTCTACCACACGCTTTACAGCCCGGCCCAACGCCGGAGTGCCATGTTCGTCTTCCAGTCCTTTCGGGTAAGCAGGCAAACCGACCGCGCGGCGTCGCGCCAGGATCTCTTCCGGAGTGAACACCAGATACACCAACAGCGGTTGTTGACCGCCGTTGTGCCCGGCGACTCGCTGCCGTTCGATGCTGAGCTTGTTAACCAGCCCGGTGACTCCGCGACGCACAGTGCTGTAGCCATTAATGCCGGTTAGGCTCATCAGACGGCGCGTGGTGATTGACGCGACGCGAGTTCCGAGGGTCGCAATCTCAGCCAGCATCGCCGCGTAAAGCTGCTGCTCGACTACGGTATGAGAAAGGGCCACCACCGCCATCGCCTGTTCGGCGACAGCGTGGTCTGAATTCTCGCCTAACGAGTAGGTTGCTGGGGCGGCGGCTGCCGCAGTTGATCCTTTGCCACTCAGCATTTTTGTATCTCGGAGTCGACAGCCGGAGAGACTAAGAGCCGCGACGGAAGTTCCCTGACTTCCGTGATCTCAGAGCCGCAGATGCGACGCAAACCTGCCAGCATCAGGGTTCCAATCCGTTTCCTTCGATTAAGGCCAAGAGACTAAATGTTTGGTTCTGGGCTGTCAAGAAAATTCACCGCCGTTGCAACTATGACCGTGCTTGCACGTTCGTTGCTGACGATGTAGGCTTCTTCGCTCTCGCAAACGGCAGTAGCCCCACCGTAAGGGAGGGCTTAGGTTAGGCATCTGAGCCCTCCCTTACGGTCGGGCTACTGCCCCGCCGCACCGACTTCAAGAGCGCCTTAGCACAGTCATGACTGCTGGTAACACCACGCCAATGGTTCGCCAATATCGGGAGCTGAAATCTCAGCATCCCGGCACGCTGCTCTTCTTCCGTCTCGGAGATTTTTATGAGTTGTTCTTCGAAGACGCAGTCATCGGCGCGCGCGAATTGCAGATTACGCTGACCGCGCGACACAAAGAGCGCGGCGATCCCATGCCCATGTGCGGCGTGCCTCATCATTCGGCCGCCAACTACATCGCCAAACTGGTGCGCAAGGGTTATCGTGTGGCGATCTGTGAACAGACCGAAGAGGCTTCAAAAACAAAAAAGCTCGTGCGCCGCGAAGTCGTTCGCGTGGTTACACCCGGAACGCCGATCGATCCGCAATTGCTCGAGCCTCGCGAATCAGTGTACCTCGCTGCGGTCTGTGCGAGCGGAGAGACGGTGGGCGCGGCCTTTCTCGATATCTCGACCGGCGAATTTCGCGCGACCCAGGCGAGCGGACCAGACGCCTGGCCCCGCATAGTCGCCGACATCGAATCCTACTCACCGCGAGAACTGCTCTTCCCTGCGTCGCTTGGGCCGCTGGTGCGGGCCGGTTTTGCGAATCCGCCACACACGGCGCCGCTGCCGTTGAATTCTCCCGCTTCATCAACGGCAAACGATGAAGCCCGGCCGGACATCGCGACTCCGGACGTCTACGGCGGTGCGACCCTGACATCGATGGATGACTGGCTTTGGCAGGGCCATGACAGCCTTGCTTTACTCGCCAAACAATTCGGCGTTCGCTCGCTCGATGGTTACGGTCTCACTGGTAAGACTGAAGCAATTCGGTCTGCTGGAGCTTGCCTGCGATACGCTCAGGAAACGCAACGCGCCGGCGCAGCGCACATCAGTGACATCGTCTATTTCGAACCCCAGGATCATCTCGTCCTGGATCACATTACAGTTCGCAACCTTGAACTGGTCGAGGCGCTCGGCGGCGCCGGCGTGACGCGGACCTTGCTGGATGTGATTGATGAAACTGTTACCGGCATGGGCGCCCGGCTGCTGCGTTCGTGGTTGTTGCGCCCGTCAATTAGACGCGGTGAAATCGAAGCCCGGCACGGCGCGGTTGCGGAGTTGTACGCCACGCACATGAAGCGCGATGGGCTGCGAAACCTTCTGAAGGAAGTTGCGGACGTCGAACGCCTGACCGGCCGTTTGAATCTTGGTTCAGCGACCCCGAGGGATCTGTTGGCCCTGCGCCGTTCACTCGATCAGGTGCCACGAATTCGCGAGATCCTCGCGAATTGCTCTTCGTCACTGTTACAGGTGCTCAATGACTCAACCGACGAACTGGCCGATGTGCGCTCGCTTTTGGAATCCGCGATCGAAGACGATCCGCCTGCTAAGGTGATTGACGGCGGCGTGATCCGCACTGGTTACTCAACCGAGCTCGACGAGCTGCGTTCGCTCAGTCGCGACGCGAAACAAACCATCGCCGCGCTCGAGGCGGATGAGCGGGCGCGCACTGGCATCGGCACCCTGCGGATTCGTTACAACAACGTCTTTGGCTACTTCATTGAAGTTTCGAAGGCGAACGCTGCACGCGTTCCCGACGATTACGAACGCCGGCAGACGCTCGCGAATGCCGAGCGGTTTACCACCACGTCCTTAAAAGAGTGGGAAGGCAAAGTACTCGGCGCCGAGGAGCGCATTCTGCAACTTGAGTCAGAGATCTTTGGCCTGATCTGCCGCCAGGTTGCTGCTGAAACCTCACGGATCCAGGCGACCGCCCGCGCCCTTGCCTGCCTGGATGGTCTCTCCTCACTGGCGGAAACCGCCGTGCGACGCCGGTATGTTCTGCCAACGATGCATGACGGTGACGAGGTCGAAATCATCCATGGCCGCCATCCGGTGATCGAAGTTTTTAATGAAGAGCCGTTTGTTCCGAACAGCGTCTATCTGAATAACTCGACTGATCGCTTGTTGATCATCACTGGTCCGAACATGGGCGGCAAAAGCACCGTGCTGCGCCAGACAGCGCTCATTTGCATCCTCGCCCAGACGGGCTCGTTCGTTCCTGCCGAGAAGGCGCGAATGCCGATGCTCGATCGAGTGTGGACGCGCGTGGGGGCGTCAGACGACCTCGCTCGCGGCCGTTCTACGTTTATGGTGGAGATGACCGAGACCGCCGCGATACTTCACAGCGCCACTCCGCGATCGCTGGTCCTGCTGGACGAAATTGGCAGAGGCACGGCGACGTTTGACGGTCTTTCGATTGCCTGGGCTGTCGCCGAATACCTCCACGATTCACCCGAGCACGCCGCCAAGACTCTGTTCGCGACTCATTATCATGAACTCACAGAACTGGCCGAGAGATTACCCGGCGCACAGAACTATCAGATCACCGCGACTGAACGCGAAGGCGAAGTGGTGTTTCTGCATCGACTCGAACGCGGCCGCGCTTCAAAGTCGTACGGCATCGAAGTCGCCCGGCTCGCGGGGATGCCCCCAGCGGCGCTCGCCCGCGCCCGAGAAGTTTTACAAAGACTGGAGCGTTACGAGTTGGACGTGTTTTCGGAAGAAGAGACCGCTGCTCATATGGCCGCCCAGACTGAGCGCGCGGCCGCAGCCGGAGCCGACGGTTCATCCATGCGTGGGGATGAGGCGCTCAGCAAGGCCGCTACTCGAGCCGGTCGTCGTCGTTTGGCTGCGCAGTCGTCGTTGTTTGATCTGGCTAATCAGAAAGTCGCGGACAAGTTGCGCGAAGCGGATACCGAAAAACTCACACCGGAAGAAGCAAAACAACTGCTGGCGGAATTACAAAAGGAACTTCTCTAAACCGCTGGTCGTAGGTTCTGAGCTCCCTCTCCCATTTGGGAGAAGGTTGGGGTGAGGGCCTACGCGCAGTTCCTCCCTTTTAACCTCAAGCGTCTTGGTTAAGAACGATGTCTAAAACAAAATCAGTTTCGCTCTAAACCCTCGTCCCCGGCCCTTCTCCCAGGGGGAGAAGGGAGACAAATCCAATTCACTCTGATTGGTTACGACGCCTTAGCAGCGTCACGAATCACGAGATCAAATGTTCCGGGAGCAACTTTACGAAAGCGGGTGTTGCGATTCAGTGAGACCGCAATGCTGATGGTTGGATTGTGGCCGGTGAAGCTGAATCCACCTTCCATGAGGATGTTGTAGATTTCGTTGACGTGGAGTGGTCCGCCGGACTCGCGCAGAATCATCGTCGTCGCCTGCGGAATCGTTCGATCATAAAAACGATCGCTGGTGGCTTCGATGTCACCCCGCACCGCCGGCACGTTGTGCCTCTGCGGCGCAGGCTGGTGCAGGTGCTGCGAAAGCTCAGCCTGTGCCAGGCGGCGCTGGAGCGCGAGTTCCAACTCTCCGACCGAAGTCGTGCCCACTGTAGTTGACGGGCCACTCATGACGTTTGATAGCAGACGAAAGATTGCCGCCTCAGTCTGTCCGGCCAGCGTGTCCATCTCGGCCAATTCGCCACGGATGATCTCAGCTTCCGATTCCAGCTCAGTCAGCCGCGCAGCCAGGCGCGTCCGCTGCCCGCGCGATTGACGCAAGCTTTGCTCGAGTTTGGCGATGAGAGTTTCGTTAGCCATATGTCATTGTCGATTTTAGATTGCCGATTGCCGATTGACAACACTTATGTAGCCAGAAAAGAGCCAGCGGGCTCTATTTAGTGGCGAATTGGCAGTCGGACAGGTCTAACGGTCGCGCTCGACGATGTAGGCAGGAATAGAGGCGAGGACTTGCGCATAAGGTGAATCGGATAATCCTTCGAGCGCGCTTTGTGCCGCAGCGGCGTATTCGATCGCGCGTTCGTGCGCCAGTTGCAGCGCCCCGGTGCGCTCCAGCGCGGCCAGCAATTGCGCGCGGGAAACACTCTCGTAGCGCGCTTCGCTGATCACGCTCTGAATAACCGGACGCATCTCAGGTTCGCGTTGCAGCAGGAAGATAAGCGGCAATGAAACCTTGCCTTCAACCAGGTCGGCGCCGGCAGGTTTGCCCAAGACATCTTCGGTGCTGGTGAAGTCAAGCAAGTCATCGACTAACTGAAAAGCAATTCCCAGGTTCATCCCATAGTCGCGCAGCATGTTCTGCATCTCAGGACTGGCTTTGCCCAGGAGAGCGCCGATCTCGCAGCAGGCACTGAAGAGGTATGCTGTCTTGCGCGCGATTACGTCAAAATATTGTTCTTCCGAAATGTCGGTGCGTCCGAGCAGAGTCAACTGAAGCAACTCGCCTTCAGTCATCTTGCGCGTGACTGCGGTGAGGATATCGAGGATTGCCAGCGAACGTTCCGTCAGGCTCGTCTCAAATGCCGACATGTAAAGCCAATCGCCCATCAGCACGGCGGTTTGATTGCCGAACTCGCTGTTGATTGAAGGACGATTGCGCCGCGTTGCCGCCCGGTCGATCACGTCGTCGTGCACCAGCGTGGCCGTGTGCAGAAACTCCATGACCGTAGCCATTCGAATCGAACCGTAGTTCGACCCTTCACCACCGACGGCATAGTTGGAAAGTATCGTCAGCGCCGGGCGCACGCGCTTACCGCCCGAGCGGCGGAGGTATTCACCGATGTAGGCGATGACCTGAATGTTCGAACGCGCCTGACGCTCGAACTCTTCTTCGACCAGTTCGAGCTCCGGCGAGACCAGGTCAAAGATGCGCCGGGCGGATTCGCGAGCATCATCGAGGACCGCGCTTTGTTCTGCTGCTTGCATATGTTTCGACGGCCTACTCGTCTGTTTAGACGCCGGACTTGTCCGGCGACCTTGGAGCGTGGCGGACAAGTCCGCCATCTAAACCGGTCCTTTTAATTCGATCGATAATTCGTGTACTGCATGTTGATGCCAAAGTCCTTCGCCTTCAGCGAAGCTATCACCTGCTGCAAAGTATCGCGGTCCTTGCCGGAGATCCGCACCACGTCGCCCTGAATCGACGCCTGGACCTTGGCCTTCGAATCCTTGATGAACCGGACAATCTCTTTGGCTTTTTCCTGTGGGATCCCCTGCTGGATCTGCGCTCGCTGCCGCACCGTACCGCCGGCCGCAGGTTCCGAGTCGCCATAAGAAAGCGCTTTCAGCGGCACGCCTCTCCGGACGAGTTTCTGCTGCAGAATGTCATTCATGTTGCGCAGTTTCGTATCGTCCTCGGCGGTAAGCACCAGGTCTTTCTCTTCCATCGCCACCGCGGCCTTGCTGTCCTTAAAGTCAAAGCGCTGCCGGACTTCTTTCATCGTCTGGTTCAGCGCGTTCATTACTTCGGCGCGGTCGACTTCCGAAACTATGTCAAATGAGTTCTGCTGGGCCATATGTATGTGCTGCTCTTATCGAAGTGAGGATAACATCAAAGACGGAGCATGTGAAAGTGTTCTCTAGATGTGGAGTGCGCCGGCAGAGCGCAGCGGCGACGGCGCTTTTGTCGGACAACAATCCACAGCGGTGTCGCGCTATGCTTGGCACCGCACTGCTATGTGAATGTCCAGTCGGACTGAACAAATGATTTTAGCTGCTTCGACCTTAAGAGAGACTGACTGCTATTCGTGGCACGACTCTATGGTGCGTCACACTCTCGCGCATGCGGCCCACTCAAGGGCAAAA
>JBBQWP010000017.1:0-114538 GCA_038210455.1 Pyrinomonadales bacterium
TGACACTGGTTCGGCAAGGCAAGGCAAGCGAGGCCCGCAGCCTCTTGTTCAGCGTTGAATACGAGACGCTGAAGAGCAGCTATGCCGAGGGCATGACTCGGTTGTTTGGCCTGCTCAAATCCAAGGATAGCGCAATTCTGATGTCCAAATATCACCGAGCGATTTGGTCGTCGGCTGCCGGCCTCGGCGTTTTTCTTTTCTCGTTAATTAGCTGGCTGGCGGTTTTACGAAGTATGTACAGGTCACATGCGGCCCTTTCAGCCAGCATCGCCGAGCGCGAGCGGATCGAAGAAAATCTGCGCAATGCGCATCGGGAATTGGAACAACGGGTTCAGCAGCGGACCGCTGAACTGACCAGAGCCAACGCCTCCCTAAACGAGAAAATCGCAGAGCGCGCGCAGGCTGAGGAAGCATTGCGCGAGAGTGAAGAGCGCTACCGTGACCTATTCGAAAACGCCAATGACATCATCTACACCCACGATCTCCAGGGTAATTACACCTCAGTTAACAAAGTCTGCGAGAGGATTGTTGGCTATACAAATGATGAAGCTCTCAAAATGAATATTTCCCAGCTCATCGCACCGGAATACCTCGCTGAAGCCAGGTCGCTGCTCGCGCACAAAGTCCAGGAAACAACGCCGTCAGCTTATGAGCTTGAGATCGTCGCCAAAGACGGCCACCGAGTAATGCTCGAAGTGAACTCTCGTCTCACCTACGAGAAGGGAAAGCCAACCGGAGTGCAGGGCATGGCCCGGGACATCTCGGATCGAAAGCGGGCGGACCGGGCTCTGGCGATCAGCGAGAAGCGCTATCGGGAGCTGGTTGATAACGGACAGGGTCTGATTTGCACGCACGACCTTGAAGGCAAACTGCTTTCGGTTAATCCCGCCGGCGCGGAGTCGCTTGACTACGCTCCTGACGAAATGTTGGGAAGAAATCTGATTGAGTATATCTCGCCATCTGAGCAAGCCGTCTTTCCGTACTACTTGAAGCGTATCGCCGCGGAAAAGACGCTTAGCGGTTTGATGAATCTTCAGAACAAGAAAGGTGAGGAACGGATTTGGAGTTATCGCAACTCGTATGTCGTGGAGCCGGGTGCCAGCCCCTACGTGCTTGGGTATGCTCAGGATGTCACCGAGCGCTCGCGGGAGGAAGCCGAACGCCGGATTATGTCGGAAATAGTTCAGGGCATTATCACCACGTCTAATCTGGATGATCTGCTGAGGCTTACTCATGACTCAATCCGCAAAGTCATGTACGCCGAGAATTGCTTCGTCACACTTTATGACCCGGCATCTAGTTTGGTGCATTTCGAGTTTTGGGCCGACAAGTTTGATCCAGTGCCGGAACCGGGCCCGGTCGGCACCGGCTTCAGTGGTCATGTGCTCCGTACGGGCCAACCAATATTGTTGAATAAGGAAATCAGCGACCGCATGTGTGACGCTGGCGAGGTCGACAGGGTGGGCACCGATTCGGCTTCATGGCTGGGCGTGCCCCTGCGAACGCCATCTGGCGTTATCGGCGTGTTGGTAGTGCAGCACTACGAGGATGAGGCTGCCTACAGCCAACGCGATCTCGAGTTTCTGTCCGCAATAGGAGATCAGATTGCGTTGGCCATAGAGCGCAAGCGGGCGGACGAGAAACTTAGGCTGTCGACGCAGCGTCTTTCGCTGGCCACTCAAGTCGGCAACATTGCGATCTGGGATTGGGACGTCCAAACGGATCTGATCACCTGGGATCCCCAGATGTTCGAAATGTACGGAATGCCGCAGTCGACAAATATAGATCATCTCCAGTGGAGGGCGACGGTGGTCCCGGAAGATCTACCTGCGGCTGACGCCGCGTTGCAAGCGGCCATGGAGCAGAAGTGCGTACAATCCGCAGAGTTTCGCATCGTCCGGGCGGATGGCGCCATCCGTCATATTCAGGCCGGTGAGGGCGTAGTCCTGGACCGCGATCGGAATGTGACGCGCGTCATTGGCATTAATATCGATATTACTGAGAAGACGCGCCTGGAAGTGGAAGTGCACCAGCGGGCTGCTCAACTCAATGAAGCCCAGCAGATTGCTCAACTAGGCAGCTGGGAATGGGATGTGGCCGCCAACAAGGTTACCTGGTCCGACGCCTTATATTTCGTGTATGGCATCAAACCGGAAGATTGGATCCCCACCTATGAAGGTTACCTAAGCCTGGTTCACCCTGACGACCGCGAACTCGTTTCCCGAGTCGTCGCTAGAGTGCTTGCGGACGGACAGGACTGCTCATATGAGCATCGCATCATCCGCGGGGACGGTGCGGTGCGCCACCATCACCTTAACGTAAAGGTGGTACTCGCTGATGGTCGACCAGTTCAGCTGAAGGGCACGGCGCAGGACATTACTGATCAAATACAATTGCAAGACGAGCTGAAGGAAACCCGCGACGCCGCTATCGAATCGGCGCGATTGAAATCAGAGTTCCTGGCCAACATGAGCCACGAAATTCGCACCCCGATGAATGGTGTCATCGGCATGACCGGCCTCTTGCTCGACACCAATCTTGATGCTGAGCAAAGAGAATTTGCGGAAACGATCCGCAGCAGCGGTGACGGTCTCTTAACCATCATCAATGACATCCTCGACTTTTCGAAGATCGAAGCGGGCAAGCTTCAGTTCGATACGGTTGATTTCGATCTGCGCAACGCCGTCGAAGGCACCGTCGAGTTACTGGCCGATCGGGCCCGGGAAAAGAAACTTGAGTTTGCCTCGTTCATCCACAGCAATATCCCCACGCAGTTGCGCGGAGATCCCGGCCGGCTCAGACAAGTGCTCACTAATCTTACCGGCAATGCTTTGAAGTTCACCGAGCAGGGCGAAGTAATTGTCTCGGCGGAAAAGGAATTCGAAGACGACCAGGCGGTGATGATTCGCTTTTCGGTCAAAGACACCGGCATCGGCATCAGCGCAGAGACCCAGAAAAAACTCTTCCAGGCTTTTACTCAGGCCGACGGCTCGACCACGCGCAAATACGGCGGCACCGGACTGGGCCTTTCAATCTCGAAACAATTGGTTGCTTTGATGGGCGGGCAGATCGGTGTCAACAGCGAGCCAGGAAAGGGATCGACATTCTGGTTTACGGCGAATTTCGTTAAGCAGCCCAACGGTGCTATCGCTTCATTCGCTGAGGCTAAGAGCCTCGAGAACCTGCGCGTTTTGATTGTCGACGACAACGCCACCAACCGGAAAATCCTCGCGCATCAATTGAACTCGTGGGGAATGATCCATGACGAGGCCGATTCCGCGGCGAACGCTCTGACTCTATTGAGGTCTGCTGCGGCCGGCGGCAAGGCATACGACCTGGCAATTCTGGATCTAATCATGCCGGAGGTGGACGGCTTTGAACTGGCTCAGCGGATCAAGGCAGATCCCAACCTTGGTTCGCCGCGGATGGTGCTGCTGACTTCGGCGGGCCAGCGCGGCGACGGAACGAAAGCGCGCGAGGCCGGCATCGCCGCCTATCTCACTAAACCCGTCAGGCAATCCCATTTGTTCGACTGCCTGACGACGGTCATCAACGTTAACCCGGAGACGCAAGGTGTTCCTGCCAGCATATCTCCCTCAAGTCTGGTTACCAGACATTCCCTGCTGGAGGCCCGGAGCATGTCCTCGAAACTAATTCTGCTCGCCGAAGACAACATCGTGAATCAGAAGGTCGCCGCGCGCCAGTTACTAAAACTCGGCTATCGCGCTGACGTAGTAGCCAATGGCCGCGAAGCGATCGAAGCTTTGAGCCGCATCCCTTACGATCTCGTGTTCATGGACTGCCAGATGCCCGAGATGGATGGCTATGAAGCTACGTCCGAGATTCGCCGTCTCGAAGGCGAGATCAAACACACGCCAATCGTGGCGATGACGGCCCATGCTTTGGATGGCGATCGGGCGAAATGCATTGCGGCGGGAATGGATGACTACATCACCAAGCCGGTTAAGCCGGAAAGACTTAGCGAGGTGCTGGAATTCTTTTTCAAGAGTGAGAACGACCCCGCACCCGAGCACGTGATCGAAGCAAGCGCGCCGCTGGTAGACGTTGCGCGCATGCACGAAATGATGGGCGACGAAGTGGTCGAGTTGTCAGAGCTCGTAAATCTCTATCTGCATGAGATGGACAAAAACCTCAACGGTCTCGACGCAGCGGTCAGCTCAGGCAATCACAATGAGGTCGAATCGATCGCCCACAACTGCGCGGGCACCAGCGCCAACTGTGGCATGACTGCGGTCACGGTGCCTTTCCGTGAACTTGAAGACGCGGGCAGAACCGCACGCCTGGAGTTCGCTCCCGCTTCGTTGGCCGCGGCCCACAAACTGTTTGCCAGCACCCGCGAATTTCTCGAGCAACATCTATTACAGTCGGTCAACTAAAAGGAGACTTCGATTTATGAAAACCATTGTCGTCATTGAAGACCAGCAGGTGCTTGCCAGCGCTTACCGTAATAAGTTTGCCGGCGAGGGATTCAAGGTCGAAGTAGCTATGGATGGCGAGCTGGGATTGGATCTGATCACTCGGATAAGACCTGATCTGGTCTTGCTGGACATGCATCTGCCAAAGCTGAGCGGGCTTGAAATTCTGAAGCAGGTCCGGGCCAACCCTGAATTTCAGACGCTGCCGATTATTGTTTTCTCGAATCTGACCAAGCCCGGGGCGGTTGAAGCAGCCTGGCAGGCCGGCGCAACTCTGGTGCTATCAAAGCTGAATACCAGCCCTAAACGCGTTCTCGAATCGGTTCAGGCCACTCTCTCAAGTTCTCCCTCCAGCGTTATGGCCGAAACCCGCCCAACTGATGCGCCCGCGCCCTACGCGCAGTCCACCCGCGGCAACATCCTCCTGGTCGAAGATCATTCGGGCATGAAGACCTTGTTGGCGTTCTTGTTGCAAAGGGCCGGACATCTGGTTACGAGCGTAAAGACCAACGTCGAAGCTTTACAACAAATCCGCGATCAATCATTCGACCTGTTCCTGTTGGGCCACCAGTTTCCTGACGGGACTGAATTGTCGCTCTGCAAACAACTGCGGCAAGCGCGTCCGGACAAGCCGATTGTTATTTATTCAACCGCGGCGCTGTTTTCGGAACAACAGGAAGGACTGAAAGCAGGGGCCACCGCCTATCTGGCAAAACCTGAAGATCTTTTCAATGCCGGACAGATTGCAGCGGATCTGATCAGGGACCGGGTGCAGCTTGCGCGCCCACACATCCGGGCCGCCTGAAGTGACCCGAGCTTAGATCGACCCCGAGGCATTATCTGATGAAAACATTTGGCATGAAATCCGATCGCACGACTTCCCGGCGGGTCCTGATTGCGGATGATGACCCGGTGATGAGGCACCTCATCACTACCATCGTCAAGCAACAGGAACACGACCCAGTCCCGGCCAACGATGGCCGCGAGGCTTATCGCATTCTCCAGTCCGACTCACAATTCGCGGCGGCGATTCTGGACATGGCGATGCCTTTTCTCGAAGGCCTGGATCTGATTCGCTACATGCGTTCGGAGAAACGCCTGATGCGGATTCCCATAATGCTGATTACGGCTGAGCAGGACATTAAACTCATGGCCAGTAGCTTCACGGCCGGAGCTACCGCGTTTCTGCCCAAACCCTTCACGCCTGAGCAACTGCAAAGTGCGATTCGCATGTTGCTCGGGAACCGGAACGCGACCAGAAGGGCCGCCTAGTTTTATCAACAGGAGAAGACAATGTTATTTGAACAGACTACTAATAATGAAAACCGGGAAACGAATCCCCTCCCCTTTGCCCCGCCGGTCGAGATCACGAGCGACGCGATAGACCTCGAGACGCTCAACGCCTTTGATGGGCTGCAAGCGGACGATGGCTCGGACCTGGTTGTTGAGCTAATCGATCTTTACTTGCAGGACGGGTCTGAACGGATCGAGGCCATCAAATTGGCGGTCGCAAAGGCAGATGGGAAATCGCTAAAGGTGGCAGCCCATACCCTGAAAGGAAGCAGTTCAAGTCTTGGCGCCTGCCATGTGGCAGAGATTTCCGCAACCCTCGAGCAGGTGGATCCTGTCGAATGCCCTCACCGTGTGGACGTCCTCGTGGAGCTGCTGAGTTACGAGTTTGCCAGAGTGAAAAAGGTCTTCGGCGTCGAGCGGCAGCGGAGACTGGCATGAGAATCCTCATAGCCGAAGATGATCCCGTGTCGCGGAGCATTCTGGAGAATCTCCTCGGAAAATGGGGTTACGAAGTTACGACGACTCTGGACGGCGCAGCGGCGTGGAGTGTGTTGCAGGAACCGGACGCGCCCTCACTGGCGATTCTGGACGTCATGATGCCGAGCGTGGATGGTTTAGAGATTTGCCGTCGCCTGCGCCGGACGCCGAGTAGTATTTCACCTTACATCATTCTGCTCACCGGAAAGCACGGCGTCCGCGAGATCGTAAAGGGCATCGAGGCCGGTGCCGACGATTATCTAACCAAGCCTTACGATTTTGATGAATTGCGCGTACGCGTACAGGTTGGCGTCAGAATCGTCGAGCTACAAACGAATTTGGCTGAACGGGTCAGTGAGCTCGAAATCGCCCTCAGTCACGTCAAGCAGCTGCAGGGAATTCTGCCGATTTGTTCATACTGTAAGAAGATCCGTAACGATCGAGACTATTGGCAGAACGTTGAAAGTTATGTCACCGATCATTCGCAAGCTGAATTCTCACACGGCATCTGTCCCGCTTGTTACGAAACCACGGTTAAGCCTCAGCTCGAATTGATTCTGCAGTCACCATCGGTGGCATCAACCTCAGCCATCGAACCGTGCGTGTGACAATCATCGCCTCCCCTGCGTTTCTCCTCGTCGAGATTTCAACTGGCACAGCGCGTGCACTAACAGTTGCTAGCGCCACTTAAGCGCCGTGATCGCGTCATCAACGGGCAGAACACCCCGGCACCCCGCTACCAACCGTTCGCTTCCGCCACAAACCCCAACCTTCGAGACCGGCGTCGATCCCGCGAGCAGGACTAATTCGTTTTGCACCAATCTCGCCCATCTGCTCTTGTCAAAGAAAGGCCCTAACGATGAATTCAATCCACCGCCTGATTCGCTCAGTATCCGTTTTATTCCTGCTGGTGGCACTCGCTGTCTCTCAAACCGCAATCGCCGCCAACAGACATCCTGCCAAAGCGCAGAAACGCGGACGCGCCGAGAAACCAGCGCCGCGCGGCCGCCGCGCCGAACTTCGACGCCTGGCAGCCCAACGGGAAGCCGAGGCAGCACGCCGTCGTGCTGAGGCTGCGCGCCTGGCCGCCATCGCGCGACAGCGCGCGATCGAAGAAGCGATGCGCGCCAACGTCCAATCACTGATCGAAAAAGATGATCTCACGGGAGAAGATCCTGAAATACGCCGCATCGCTATTAACGCTCTCGGTCATCACGCGGGGACCGTCGTGGTCATGGATCCGGAGACCGGACGTATCTATTCAGTAGTAAATCAACAGTGGGCTTTGCGCGAAGGCTTTAAGCCCTGTTCGACAATCAAACTGGTCACGGGTCTGGCCGGACTCAATGAACGTGTGATCGATCCTGCGGACACCACGCGCATCTCAGATTCAAACCGCGTCACGCTCACCAGCGCCCTGGCTCATTCAAAAAATGAATATTTCCAGACCGTGGGCGGACAAGTCGGTTTTGACAAAATGATTTCGTACGCGCACCAGCTTGGACTTGGCGAGAAGACCGGCATCAACGCAAAAAATGAAACCAAGGGCCAGGTGCCGAAACTCAAGTCCGGTTTTGCCGTCAATCACATGTCCTCGCATGGCGATGACTTCAAAGTCACCGCGCTGCAACTGGCGACGCTAACCTCAGCGATGGTCAACGGCGGCAAGTTGATCACCCCTTTCGTCCCGCGCACGCCGCAGGACGAAACCAGATCGATGCCGAAAGTTCGCCGCCTGGTCAATATCAGCGCCGAGTCGTTCAACCAGATGGCGCCTGGAATGATCGGCTCAGTGAGTTATGGTTCCGGCCGTCGCGCCGCCAACTCTCAGGAGATCATCGCGGGAAAAACCGGCACCTGCATCGAGCAGGGCGTCTGGATTGGTCTGTTCACTTCGTACGCTCCAATCAATAATCCCCGCCTCGCCGTCGTGGTAATCGCGCGCGGCGCCGACGGTCGCAATCACTTTCCCGCCGCCGTTGCCGGCCAGATCTATCGCGAGTTGGGTAGCCGATTTGGCGCCCCAGGAATGGACCGGATCGCCGGCAAACGCGGTTCGCGGACTCAGAGTGACGCCGCGGCTACAAAAGCCTCGGCCGCCGCTTTGGAAAACACTTCGCTGGCATCTGATGACGAAGAATCTGAAGCCGCAGACGATGACAGCGCCCCGAATGCAGCCGCAAAGAAGATCGCGTCGGCCGGAACAGTTTCTCGCGAGCCGGCCAAAGTCAAACGCGTTCTGATGTCACTTTCAAATCGAACTGAACCAACTGCCAAACCTGCGCCAGTCTCGCCGCAGACAGAAACCAAACCAGCGCAAAGGCCCCGGCGCGTAAAGGCCAACCAATAACTTCCCGCGCCGATTCATTCATCACCCGAAAACCCGGGACCCCAAAAAGGAGACTTCAAATGACAGAGTTTGTTCCCACCATTGATGGCGAAAGCCAGCCTCAGCCTCAGGACTTTCGCACTGCGGTCTTTGAGTGTGAAGAGAAATTGATCCGGCTTGCACTGGTCGAGGCAAATAACAAGCCGACTGTTGCGGCGCGCCTCTTAGGACTCAATAACCATCAGGCCCTGCTCGCCATGTTGGACAACCGGCACAAGAAACTTCGCGACGAGCTGGGCATCACCAAGCGGCCCCGGCGCAAATCAATCATGACCAGAAACCGCAGACCGTAGCCATGGCCGGGCAGTAGCCCGACCGTAAGGGAGGGCTCGTGGATTGATACGGAGCCCTCGCTGACGCGCGGGCTACTGCTACCGCCCGCTCTCAAAGCATGACGCAGCCCTGCGTCAGGAAATTAGATCATGAAGAACCTCACACAAAGCAGTAGCTCTTTCACTCTCTTGTCACTCTGCCTGGCCATTCTTTGGTTCGGCACCAGCGCCCAGGGCGCGATCCTCCCTGGCGACGGCTCACTCAATATTGGCAGCGTCCTGATTGGGCCTTGCGGCGTCCCGGGCGCAATGGGTCCCACCGGAGTGAACGATGACTTTACCAACCGCAGCCTGAACACCGGCATCGGCAACGTTCCGCCCGGCGGTCTGACTAACGCCGCGGGCACAGTCGTCTTTCGCAACACTGTCCAAAATACCGGCGGCGGTGACGATGCGTTTTTCATGAGCGCGCCCAGGGCGCCCGCAGGTTTTACGATTGAGATTAGCATCGACGACGGTGACCACTACGTCACCCTATCGCCATCAGGCCCGGGCGTCACGCTGCCGGTTGGCTATCGGGCCGCGGCGATTGTGCTGGTGCGAATCACCGCGCCCGCTGGTCTTGAGATACTCACCGGCTTTGATACCGTGATCCGCGCCACCTCGACAGCAATGCCGGCGGCGGCGAACGATACCGTCGATCGCATCTACACCGGTTTCATCCGGCTCGATAAATCGGCGACCGTGGTTGACGCTAACGGAACAGTTAGTTCCGCGGTGGCGACGCCGGGAGCCGAGATTGAATTTGCGATCAGCTATTCGAACGTAAGCAGCGCCACCGGAATCGGCAATTCTTTGCTGACGGCCCACAACCTCGTGATCAGCGAGAACGGCAACGCGGCCCCGAACAATTGGGGAAAAACTACTGTCCACATGATCGGCGCCTCAGACACTCTGGGTGGGCACATCATCGGCGACGCGACTGGCTCGACCTCGCTCACCGACATTGTCTCAATCGTCGAAGCCGGACAATCAGGCGTCTTCAAATTCAAACGGCGAGTTAAGTAGTCAATCGAAAGACAAAAAATGTCCATGCCAGCTCTAACCGGGCCTATGGCCGTGCACCGTACCTCAGTGGCAACTCCCTCAGCCGTGCGAGCGCCCGCGCGCATACTGCTGGTCGATGACGATCCCGCATCCGGACTGTTACTAACCGCAATTGGCGAGAGAGAAGATTATCGGATCGTCAGCGTTGATGATGGTCGGAAGGCCTACCGGATGCTGAAATCGGACTCTGACTTTGCCGCCGCGGTTTTCAAAATGCCGTTGCCGCATCTGAACGGAGTCGAACTCATTAGCTATATGAAGAGCGAGCAGCGACTGCTGGGCATTCCGTTGGTGATCGTCGCCGCGGCTCACGGCCTGAAACTCATCACGGACAGTTTTGCGGCCGGCGCACTCTTATTTCTGCCCAAGCCTTTTACGAGCGAGAAACTCGCGCGCACGCTGCGCCTGGCTATTGGCCGCGGCATGCTGCGAACTTCGCTACATTCTGGTTGAAAAGTGGTGCGAGCGTCTCGCCCGTGAGTCACACGCAAGGTGGTGTCATATCTGACTGTGTCCGGCAACAGAAGCAAGTATCCAAACTGCTCAAGCGATGCAGACTACGACCTCGGCCACCCTTGCTGAACTGCCGCAGAAGAAATTCTCATCCACACATCGCGATCTCATCGGCGTTGAAAATTGATTTCGAATCACGGACGGCACGGCAATCACCTGGATCTCAGCCGGTTTCCCATCACGTAAACAGACTCGCGTACTCACTTCGAGTGGAACGCGGCGGCCATCCTTAGCAATCAGATCGATCTCATAGACAGTGCCCACGCGCGTTTTCGCGTCATGGATAATCTGTTCGTGAACCTGCCCGGCCGTTCCCGGATCTAATAACTCTGCAATATTCATCCCCCAAGCTTCGTCGCGCGCATACCCCGAGATTCGTTCGCCTTCCTCGCTTAGAAAAGTAAGACTCCCGCTCAAGTCGCACGCATAAGTCACGTCGCTGCCGCGGCGCTCTCGGTCCGGTGTTTGATTTCCTGAAGGCTCGATCATTTTTTTCTCGCTGAATTTAGTGGTGTCTCGCAAATGTCGATTGAGTCTCTTGGAAAAGAAATTGATTCCTTTGCGCGCCAGTTGCTGGATCGCCAGACCGGGCGAAACGGGACAACCAGGTTGATTGGCCGGGGAGAGATGCCTCGATCAAACTCTATTTATGGCCTCAGGGGCTAAGGCCAACTGATTCTCAGCACGGTGCATGCCACAGAGTTCCGCCAAAAAACCACCATCAATGTTTCCTGGGTACGTGCGCGATCAGCGGCACAACGCTTGCCCTGTTATCGCTCGAGTAAGCTGCGAGCCCTGTTTCAGTTGTAGCAACATTCAAGACAATCCGTGATGGTCGCCGGAGCAGCCCCGCTCCAAAAGCAATTCCAGACTGCCATTAGCCAGACAGCCACCACCCTCACCTTTTTCCGGCCGTTCCGGATCGCCGAACCACATTTCAAGCTTTCGCCGCCAGCACGCCAGATTTACACGGAGAAACTTACATGCATTCCTACCCAAGACTACTTCCCCGGGCATTTTGCTTCGCTGCTTTGACTCTCTGCATCACACAACTGGGCGCCGGCACAACTCTTACTCGCAAAACGAAGGATGACGCCGGCCGCGCTCGAGTCAGGTTCGTCACCGTCACGGCAACAGGTCATGGTTCGGCTGAGTCTCTCAACGGTTTCAAGTGGAATGTCGGCGATCTGGAACTACCGCTGCTTGGCCTCCCGAATAATCACCTGGCATCGCGGCTTGATCAATCACTCAGTTACCCGCTGGCTCAATTCAGCTTTCCCATTTTTCAGGCACTCAGTTATGACGACGAACATCTCCGGTATCTCTTGCCGTCGCTCTCGGCGGCGGGCAGCGGCGTTCATTTCATCGAGTTCGCACCCGATAGCAAGAACGTCTACACCTCAAACGATGGCGCCAATATCAAGCTCATCGACAATGACAACATGAAGATGGTGCGCACGAGCGACGGGAGCAAGTACATTTTTGTTCGCTATCCTGACGGCGAGTTCAGGTGCGCCACGATCAAGGATCCGGGCGGCGCCTCGCTCAGTCTGCTTTACACGGCCAACGGCCTGCTGTTGCAGGGCCTGGTAGATTCCTCTGGCCGCACGATCACCTTCAACTATGCGAGTGATGGGATCAAATCAATTACCCAAACCTGGATGGCGAACTCAGAAGGTTTGACCAGGACCTGGACCGTCGGCGACCAGCAAGAGAGCCCGGTCGTTCCGGCGTTAAAGTACTCGCATTCAGTGTCCGCATTTGCGAAAGCACTGCCTCCGAACGCCGTCGTCCGGCGGTACACAGCCGAAATGGCCGCTTCAGACCGAACCCTGGCGCACATTTTCGGCGGGCCCAACGCCGTCGCCGGCGCCAACGGATTTGAGCCGGCCGGACTTGCTGCCACCTATCCCTTCTATCGCGGAAATATTATTGGTGACGATGGGATCGAACGACGAGGCCATCTCACATTCGCCATGCACCTTTATGGAAGTGCCGACGGCACCGGCGACTCTCCTCTATATGTGCCCGCTGGTTTTACTCAACACAGCGAGGAGCCTTCGCCCACCGACGCTGCCGTAATTTTTTATTATCCGCGTCTGGGAAATTTGAAAGACGTCACCCTGGCTGTGTTTCACGTGGCTGACTTTCAGACTAGTAATGAAGGTGAGCGAGTTCGCATCGGCAGGGTGGGTGGTCCAGGGGGTTCGTCCGCCTCTTACAAGCATTCGCATATCGAGTTTTATCGCGGCAACACCGGACTCCCGCCGCTCGCCGCACGGCCGAGTCTGCGCATCGATCCCACAACGGTCTTCGCTGCGACTTCCAACGCTCCCGAAAAATAACAGTCTGCGTTAAGAGCTCAACCTTTAAGTTGACTGATTGCAGCTGCAAGCGAAACCCTGAATTCCGAACTCAGCCGCCAGCGAGTTCACTTGCTCATTCATTCGACAAAGAAAACCGCCACATGAACACCGCGCCCAATCCGGCAACGGATATAACGCATGACCCTGCGTTCGCAATGAACACCACGAGTCATCTCTCATTTCTCGATCCCGAATACGCTGAGAGTCATGACCGGCGGATCCTGATCGTTGACGATGAAGAGTCGGTGCGAGAATTCTTTACCGCGTATCTGGGTGAGACGTATTCCTGCCAGACGGCCGCCAACGCCCAAGAGGCCCTGGAAATTCTCGCACGCGAGTCCTTTGCTCTTGTCATCACCGACATCCAGATGCCCGGGCTGAGCGGGATAGAGCTGCTCCGCAAAATTACTGAGCACTACAAAGACACGGCAGTCATCGTGGCTTCCGGCATCGATCGCACTCAGCGCGTGATGGATGCGATCAGAGTTGGCGCGTCAGACTACTTGCTTAAGCCATGCGATCTGGATGTGCTGGCAAACTCGGTAGAGCGGGCCTTGGAAAGACGGATGTTGCTGCGCAACGCGCGGCGATACAAACAGGACCTCGAGCATCGTAACTTTGAACTTGCCAGTCAAAAAACCGAGACGGAGCGGCTTCAGGCGCAAGTCTTGCAAGCGGAAAAGATGGCCTCGCTGGGCCAACTGGCGGCCGGTGTAGCGCACGAGTTGAATAACCCCGCCGGGTTTATCTACAGCAATATCGACCTCCTGAAAGAGTATGTCGAGCGATTAGAGAACTGCTTGTCCGACTACGACCAGTTGGACTTGCCGGCGGAAGCCGCGGCCCGGATCAGCGCCATCAAAAAAGAGTGCGATTACGACAACATCGTCGCTGACCTGGGTTCGATTCTTTCTGATTGTTATGTCGGCGCCGAGCGCATCCGCGACGTAGTGCAAAACCTCCGTTTGTTTTCACGTCTGGATGAAGCCGAAGTCAAACGGGTGGATCTTAATGAAGGAATTCAATCGACCGTGCGTCTGCTTTCCACCTATTACAGTTCCGGCCGGATTACTCTCGTCCGTACCTACGGTGAGCTTCCCCAGGTGAATTGTTACGCCGCTCAACTGAATCAGGTGTGGATGAATCTGCTGGTCAACGCCGCTCAAGCGATTGGAACTCTTACGGGTGAAGTGCGCATCACGACTCGCTGTGAAGGCCGCAGCGTGATGGTTTCAGTTAGCGACACCGGTCCCGGGATGTCGCCGGAGCAGCTAAAAAGAATTTTCGATCCCTTCTTTACCACGAAGCCGGTCGGAGAAGGCACTGGCCTGGGCCTTTCGATCTCTCACGGAATCGTGGAGCGCCACGGCGGCAAAATCGAAGTTGAGAGCGCTCCCGGTAAGGGAACGACTTTTACAGTATTTCTTCCTGTCGATGCGGACCTGCCGCGGCAATTGAAACATGAAACGAGGTAACAAGAATGACTTATAAGATCATGATCGTCGACGATGAGCCTGCGAATCTGCGGGTACTCGAGCGATTGTTCCGCCCGAACTATCAGGTGATTACGGCGCCTTCGGGCGCGGAAGCGCTGGCTCTGCTCGAACGGCACGAAGTCGAACTGCTGATCACCGATCAACGTATGCCCGCGATGACAGGGATTGAGCTGATGACGAAAACCGTCGCGATTCGCCCGCAGATGGTCAAGATTCTGCTGACTGGCTACACCGACGTAGGCGCGTTAATCGAAGCCCTCAACTCCGGATTAGTTTACCGATATTTAACCAAGCCCTGGAACAATGACGATCTGCGGCTCACCGTCAGCCGCGCGTTGGAACACTATGAGATGATGAAAGCAAAACACCTTTTGGGCATGGAAAACCAAAGGCTGCGCACCCGTCTGATGCAGATCGGCGATCTCGCTGCCGACGGATTGGAGCTGGTGATTGCGAAAGAAAAACTGGCCGCCCAGCCAGAGGAACCGGAGATATACGAACTGCTCGGCTAAGGCGGAGCGCTCGGGCGGAGCGCCCGCATCCTGCGGGCGGTGCGCGGGCATCCTGCCCGCAGTCCTGCGGTTCCGTTTACACGAGATAAAGATCGCGCCCCGCATCCTCGACCACCAGCGTATCCGGATCGCTTTGATAATCTTCAACGCGAAAGTTTTTGTAATCGAGAAAGCCGAGGTTCACTCGGCGACAAGCTGCTTCAGAAACTGCAGAGGCAAGCGTAATGCGATAGCGTGACGTGAGCTGGCCGGCGGCATTGCGAGCGCTGCCGTAACTGACGTGCGCCAGGTGCGCCGCGACACAAAGGTTCGCGCGCAACTCATCCGACCCTTCGACCATTTCGCGCACCTGCTCGAGCGGCGCGTACCCATACTTTTCGATTAAGCGGCCGTGCGTCGCCGAAAGTTGAGTCAGGTGCGGCGCATAGATGATCAGCTCCCCGCCCTCTTCAATAATGCTGCCGAGTTTGTAGCTGGCCTTGCCGCCGACCCAAAGTTCGTCATAGTGGCGATCAAGCAAAGCAACCACTCGTCTGTATCGCCGGCCAATGTACTTGATGTGAACTTCGCGGCTGACGGCGGCAGCGCGGCGCAACGATTCGTAAATGTCGCCGGCAAACAGCGCATGAGTGCGCAGCCCATCAGCATCGCGCGTAGACACGGAAGTGAAAGAGATCACGTGCGCGGGCACGAACTCAGCGGCGGCTTCGATCACACGCCGAGTCGGCGTTTCGACTCGGCCGATTACGTTTTCGATCGTCGCCAGCGCTCCCAGCCAATGCGTCAGGTGCGTCAGCTCCGGACCCGCCACGCCGGGGAAAAAATACTTTGCGCCACCGGCAAAACCTGCGACTTCGTGCGGCATCGTGGCTCCAAAGACCAAAACCGTGTCGTACTTTCCAGGAGCCAGTAAAGCATTCAAGCGTACCGGTACTGATTCGCGCATCAGCCCATCGGTCAGCTCGGCAATCCGTTCAGCGCTCAACTCGCCCAAGGTCACCAGCTCGTCTTCGCGATTCCACTGGTGATCGAAGATGCGGCCCACGCTTCCATTCGCGATTCTGCTCCAGCCGATCTTTTCGCGCTTCTCGGACTCAGTCATCGGTCCGTGGGTACCTTGGGCGATCAATGCGTCGAGCTGCGCCACTTTTCTTTGCGTGAGTATTTCCGCCGCGAAAGGAAATAGGAGATCGGTATTGTCGTCGCGGGTTTTGTCCGGAACGATCGCCAGCACGCGCTCACCGGTTTCGACGTCAGCGAGCGCCGCGGCAACGATGGCGCGTAATTCTTCCGGTGAAAGCGCTAGCGTTGGCGCGCCGCGTCCGACTACCTCTGACATAGTTGCGCTGGTCATATTACTAACGTCGTCTACGTGATGAGGTCAGTACCACCCGCGTGAGCGGGTGCATCAAACGCTCTATGGGCTGGTTGGCCGTTGGTCCCACCCGCTCACGCAGATGGCACTGACCTCATGTGCCGCGAGATCGAATCACAGACTGAAGTCTGTGCCACCTTACTGATTCACGCCGCTGGCCAGAAAACCGCCGTCCACAACCAGGACTTCGCCGGTGATGAAACTGGCCGCGTCCGAACTGAGAAACACAGCGGCGCCGGCCAACTCTTCGACGTTGCCAAAGCGCTTCATCGGCGTGCGCATTAGAAACTCCCTGCCTCGCTCAGTCTCATCCAAAAGTTTTTGATTCAACGCCGTGCGGAATACTCCGGGAGCAATGGCGTTCACATTCACGCCGTGTGGCGCCCATTCAATAGCCAGCGATTTGGTCAGCATGGCTACCGCAGCTTTGCTGGCCGAATACGCAGCGACTTCATAGAGCGCCACGAACGTCGAGAGCGATGCGATGTTCACGATACGGCCGTACCTGCGTTCGAGCATGTGGCGGCCAAAGACCTGACAGGCACGCAGAGTACCAGTCACGTTAGTATCGAGGATGTCGTTCCATTCATCTTCGGTGACATCAATTGTTGGGGTGCGCTTGGTCTTGCCCGCCGAGTTGACGAGGATATCGACCTTCCCGAGCTCTCCAATACACTTCGCGAGCAGTGCTTCCAGTGACGACTTGTCGCTAACGTCTGAAACAACTTCAAGAGATCGTCGCCCCAGTTCGCGAATCTCTGTGGCAGCCTGGGCAACTTGTTCGACTCGCCGCGAGGTAGGTACAACATCCGCGCCGGCTTGGGCCAGACCGCGAGCGATTGCGTGCCCAATGCCGGAAGTACCGCCGATGACGACTGCCGTTTTGCCGGTTAGATCAAAAGCTTGATAAGCCATTTCTCGTTAGAACCTCGGGCTAAGCGCTTTGGATTACAACTCCTGAGGAGCGTGATGTTTATAATTCACGCAATCGAAATTCTCCAAGCTCTGTGAGGAGCGATTCGTCGAATCACATTACGTTGCGCTCCTCCAGAGCTGGGTTTCGTGTCTGTTTGGGGCTCTATAAATATTTCGTGCCTACGTCACTCAGATCATCGCGTTCGATAGCTCCGACTAATCTGCTTTGCCGGAATCGTCACCGTGTATGACCTTCCGCTCGGGTCAACCGAGAGCTTGATGAAATTTCCCTGACACTCCTCTGCTTCGTTCGCGATGTAACCTGACATTGTGTTGTCTCTGTCGGTCGTGCGCAGGTTGCGATGAAGCTGGTAGATTGCTTCGACCGCTTTGTTGCTCTTCAGCCTGGCGTAGGTGCCGGCTTCACCGCCTTTGCGCGGCCCATTATCGATCACCGCCACCCTTGGACTTAACGCGCCAATCAGCTTTGGATTGTTGCTGACATCAGTCCCGTGATGATCGACCTGATAGACATCTACGGGTCCAATCAGATTCTTGGGACACGCGAGGCGGTTCTCGATATTCCAGGACAGGTCGCCGCCGTCAAAGAATCTAAAACTTCCGAACGTCAGTAAGATTCCGACGCTGTTTACGTTGTCTGTTTGGTCATCAGCCAAAGCTTTGAAATCCTCGCCGCACGGTTGTGTCTGTGGCGCGCCTGGTTTCTCTCCCAACACAATTCCGCCCGCCGCCAGGACTCGTACCTGCAATGGCGGCAGAGATTTTGGCGACCTTTGCAATTTGATCTCGTCGCCGGGCTTCAGTGTGCCTGACTTGCCCTCAGTCGTCTGTTTGTAGGCTTCGACATACTCTGCCTGCAGGTCGGCAGCGATCGCCTGCGGCAAGCCGTGGTCGTAGTAGTTCTTAATCGGAATCAGTTTTGCCAGAGAGGGCACGCCACCCACGTGATCTCGATGCCAATGCGTGATCAAGCAATGATCGATCTGCTTGAGACCCGCGATTTCGAGCGCGACGTGCGCTATTCGTCCGGCGTCGCGCTCACCCGGAAAGCCGGTATCGATCAATAACGATTGGCCGGTCGGCGTCACGATGAGCGTCGCCGCGCCGCCTTCGACGTCGATGAAATAAATATCGAGCGCGCGGGACGCAGCCCGACTGTGGCCAGGTTGAAAAAGCAGCAATGCCAGAAGCAGAGTCAGGGGGAAATAACGATTCAGATTCATCCGGGAACCTCCGTTGTAGTGTCCGACAAACTTCAGGAAGCTCTGATCCAGTATCAGTTCTTTTCCCCCTCTCCCATTGGGAGAGGGGCCAGGGGTGAGGGCGCGCAGCGTACGACAACAAAGAAAAGAAATGAGCTGTGCACCGTAGACCCTCACCCCAACCCTCTCCCAAAGGGAGAGGGCGAAAAAACTTCGACGAGAAACTAAAGTTTGTCGGGCACCGCGTAAATCTGTTCTTCGATCAGCGCCACTGCTCTTCCCGTCGCGCCACTAACCGCCGGCGCACGATCCGTCAAAACCGCCTTCACGAAATCTTCAATTAGCGGCGCGTGCAGATTTGCGTGCGGCGGATGCGCTTCGTAGCGCTCGCCTAACTTGCCGGTCACACGAATCTTTCCCTGGTTCAATACTGAAACACGAATCGAGCCCAGCGAACCGAAGATATGCAGCGAATCTTTCGGCTCCGCCGCAGCATGAGACACTGAAAGAACTCCGCAGGCGCCTGCTTCAAAACGAAGCAGCGCCGAGGACGTGTCTTCAACTTCGCGATCGAACACCACGTTTGCGGTCATCCCTTTGGCTTCGGCGATGGGGCCGAAGATGTTGGTCAGGACTTCAAGCCGATGACAGCCGAAGTCGAACATCGGCCCGCCGCCCGCGATGTCTTTCCTGAGCAACCACGCGCGCGGATCATCGGCGGCCGGTTTGAACTGCTCGAACGCATTGATCTGGGCCAACACGGGAGTGCCAATCTCCCCCTGTTTGATAATGGCTTTGATCCGTTCGACTACTGGATAGAAGTGACGGTAGTAAGCGACTCCGAGTTTCACGTTGTGGCGCTGACAAGCGTCGATCATCTGATCGCACTCGCGCACATTCATCGCCATCGGCTTTTCGCACAACACGTGCTTGCCTGCTTCAGCGGCGGCGATCGCCTGCTCTGCGTGCAAATGAACCGGCGTGGCGATGTAAACCCCGTCAACCTCTTCGTCGAGCAGCAGCTTGTTCCAATCCAGGTACCATCTTGCGGCGCCGAATTGTTTGGCAAACGCCGGCGCCAGTTCTGACTGTGCCCGATTTATGGCGATCAACTCGCACGACGCCGAATCACGTATCGCGGGGGCGACACGCTTTTGCGCAATGTCCCCACAACCGATCAGTCCCCATCCAACTTGCTTCATTTGGTTTGTCGCTGAGTTCTCTCTCTCTGAACTTCGGTTTCCTCAGCCCGCGTAGCAGGTGGAAGCATAAAGCCTGAGGTGGAGCGAAGCGAAGCCCCAGGATAATGCGAAGTAAGAATCCGAGCACGCGCAGCGCCGGATGGCCCGAACGCTTTATTGTACACGCGCAAGATGCACGTGCCACATTTCGTGAGCCAAAACTTTTCCGTTGGCGGAAATTAGTTCATGACTGTCTGATTTATAGTGGGGCCACTCTTCGTATCGTGGTCTCGATTCCAGGGAACGCTTTACCGGTCGCGAACGCGAGGCGAAGAACAATCACGGCACCTGTTGGGTCATGCAGGTCGCCGCGTTCGCGCATCTGACGGGCGACGAAAAACTGCTCGACTACTGTCGCGATCGTTTCAAGACGGTGCTGGTGCCAAATCAGATCGCCACAGATGGCAGCTTTCCGCAGGGGTTGCGCCGCACCAAGCCTTACGGCTATTCACTTTTTAATCTGGACGCCACCGCGACGATCTGTCAGATTCTCTCGACTCGGGCTGACAACCTCTGGACGTTTGAGTCGGAGGGCCGCAGCATGCGGCGCGCGATGGACTACATGTTTCCCTACATTCGCGATCAACGGACCTGGCCGCTCATACCGGACGTTATGTATGGCGGCGAATGGCCAATGCGCCACGGCAGCTTGTTGTTCGCGGGCCTGGCGTTGAATCGTCGCGACTATCTTGAGGTATGGAAAAGGCTGCCGGCCGATTCAAGCGTCGAGGAAGTGATCCGCAATTTCTTTATTCGCCAGCCAGTGCTGTGGGTGAAGTAGCATAGACTTCTGTCTGTTTTGAGTTTTCCGGCTCCGTAGGAGCCAAATGTTTATAGCTCCGGGCAGTGATTTGTTTCCCGCGCTCTGTAGGAGCGCAACAAAGAAACATTCCGCTCCTACGGAGCGGGTGCATCAAGGCAGGATGAGCTATAAACAGTTCGCCTCTCACGAGGCGAAGAGCAAACGTTGAGCCCATGAATAGATCGTGAAAATCACCGACAGAGTCTGATAGTCGATCATGAGTTCGACTTAGGTTCACTCGGAACCTTGAAGGATGCCCAACTCGTTAGCCGACGCCTTCCGGAGTTTGTACGGCGAAGAACCGCGTATCTATCGCGCGCCGGGACGAGTGAATTTGATTGGCGAGCACACCGACTATAACCAGGGTCTGGTAATGCCCGCCGCCATTGATCTCCCAACTGAAGTTGCCGCCGGCGTGCGTGACGATCGCCGGATCGTCCTGCGCTCAGAGAATTTTGCGGAAACGGTTGAACTCGATCTTGACGCTGCGCCAACGCGCGATCAGAGGCATTGGAGCGACTATCCGTTCGGCGTCGCTATCGAGTTGGAACGCGCGGGCCGGCGACTGCGCGGCGCAAACATGCTGGTGCGTAGTGAAGTGCCGATCGGATCAGGCTTGAGTTCATCGGCAGCGATCGAAGTCGCGACCGGCTTCGCTCTGCTTGATATTGCTGAAGCGCCAATCGATCGCTTCGAACTGGCCAGGATTTGCCAGCGCGCTGAGAACGAGTTTGTCGGTATGCGTTGCGGCTTGATGGATCAATTCACTTCGTGCTTCGGACATGCTGGTCAGGCATTGATGATTGATTGTCGCTCGCTTGATTACCGCCTGCTGCCATTGCCGCAGAAAGTGAAACTGGTTATTTGCAACACGATGGTCAAGCACGATTTGGCCGCGAGCGAGTACAATGCGCGCCGTGCGGAATGCGAAGAGGCGGTCCGCCTGATTGCCCGGAAGTTGCCGCGAATCCAGTCTCTGCGCGATGTCACTCTTGATGTTTTGGAGCAGACCGGCGGCGAACTTCCAGAGGTCAGCAGGAAACGAAGCCGGCATGTCGTGAGCGAAAACGCGCGGGTGATCGAAGCAGCCGCGGCCCTGCAAGGCGGGGATATGGAGACTTTCGGCGCGCTCATGCGCGAATCTCATAGCAGTCTCCGCGACGATTTCGAAGTCAGTTGTGAAGATCTTGATTTGATGGTGGACCTGGCAAACAAATCCGAAGGCGTGGTTGGCGCGCGGATGACCGGAGGTGGATTCGGCGGCTGCACAGTCAATCTGGTCAAGGCGGAGAGTGTCGATTCATTCAGGCAAAATGTTTCGGACGGTTATCGACAGGCCACGGGTCATGAACCTGAAATCTATGTTTGCACGCCCGCGCAGGGAGTGGAACGAGTGGCTTAGTGGCACAGACTTCAGTCTGTGATCGGAGGCAGATCAAGCTCAATCACCGACTAAAGTCTGTGCCACCCAAAAACACATGACCATTACCATTACCGGGATTGAAACCCACGACGTTCGTTTTCCGACGTCGCGAACGCTCGACGGATCAGACGCAGTCAACGTCGATCCTGATTACTCGGCTGCTTACGTAATTCTGCGTACTGATAATCCGGGTCTCGCAGGTCACGGCCTCACTTTCACCAACGGCCGTGGCAACAATGTCGTTTGTTCGGCGATCGAAGCCCTGTGCCCGCATGTCAGAGGGAGAACTCTGGAATCGATCACCACTGATTTCGCCGCGTTCTGGTACTCGGTTGCGGGCGACACGCAGCTTCGCTGGCTCGGTCCTGAGAAAGGTGTCATCCATCTGGCGACCGGCGCACTGATCAACGCCGTGTGGGATCTCTACGCGAAGGCGGAAGGGAAACCGCTCTGGAAATTACTCGTCGACATGACGCCGGAAAAGCTCGTTTCAGCCATTCCCTTTCATTACATCACCGATGCACTCACTCGCGAAGATGCTCTGGAAATTCTGCGGCGGCTTGAACCAACCAAGGCGCAGCGTGAAGCTGAGATGCGTGCTCGCGGCTACCCGGCTTACACAACTTCGGCTGGATGGCTTGGTTACTCAGACGAAAAAATCCGGCGACTGGTGCGCGAGGGAATCGAAAA
The DNA here is from genome assembly GCA_038210455.1 of Pyrinomonadales bacterium. Taxonomy (GTDB): domain Bacteria; phylum Acidobacteriota; class Blastocatellia; order Pyrinomonadales; family Pyrinomonadaceae; genus UBA11740. Next base: position 22,531 of record JBBQWP010000017.1, read on the forward strand.
CGGCTGGACCCATTTCAAGATGAAGGTCGGGGCCAATCTGGATGATGACGTGCGTCGCGCGCAACTCATCCGCGACGAAATTGGGCGGGATCGAGTGTTGATGATGGACGCAAACCAGGTCTGGGACGTGGGCCAGGCGATCGAATGGATGAAGGAGCTGGCACAATTCAATCCGCTGTGGATTGAAGAGCCGACCAGCCCGGATGACGTCCTGGGTCATGCTGCGATCGCGCGCGCCGTCGCGCCCATAGGCGTCGCCACCGGCGAAGCTTGCCACAACCGCGTGATGTTCAAGCAGTTCCTGCAAGCAAAAGCTCTGGACTTCTGCCAGGTCGATAGCTGCCGTTTGGGCGGTGTCAACGAAGTTCTGGCGGTGCTGCTGATGGCGGCGAAGTTTGGCGTGCCGGTTTGTCCCCACGCGGGCGGCGTCGGGCTGTGTGAATATGTGCAGCATCTTTCAATCTTCGACTACATCGCAGCCAGCGGCTCGATCGAGAATCGTCGGGTGGAGTTTGTAGATCATCTCCACGAGCACTTTGTCTACCCGGTCGAGATCCGTAACGGCAACTATGTTGCGCCCCTAGCGCCTGGATACAGCATCGAGATGAAGCCGGAGTCGATCAAGCAATTCGAATTTCCGGATGGAGAGGTATGGAAGAGTTGATCGGATATCTGGGTAGCGTAAGGTCAGTACCACCTGCGTGAGCGGGTGGATCAAAGACTCAACACGTGGGTTGCCAATTCGCCCCACCCGCTAACGCAGGTGATACTGACTTCATTATCTAATGAGCACTGAACTACAAGTCGCACTGATTAGCGGTCCCGCGTATGACCCCGCGTGAACCATCACCTTGCGCAAAATGGGTTTCACGCAAAGGCGCGAAGCCCAGTCGGAAGGCGCAAAGAAGAACGAAGGCATTATCGATGTCCAATGACGGAGGAAAAATGAAAACCAAACTAACTGTCGGCTTATTAATCGCGGTCACTACGCTGGCGATGTTCGGGCTCGCTTGTCGCCGCCAAACCACCGGCGGCAAGCGCGTCATCGCGGTCATTCCCAAAGGCACTTCACATTTCTTCTGGCAGAGTGTCCATGCCGGGGCCGAGGCCGCCGCCAAAGAAGCCGGCGTCGAGATCATGTGGAAAGGCCCCGAACACGAGATCGACTATGCGGCGCAAATCAACATTGTCGAAGACGCCATCAATCGCCGCGTCGACGGCATCGTCCTGGCGCCCACTCACAAAGACGCTTTGGTGCCGATCGTCGAACGGGCCGCGCGCGAAAATATTCCCGTGGCCATCTTCGATTCCGGCATCGGGACTGAGAATTATGTTTCGTACGTGGCCACCAACAATCTTCAGGGCGGATCTGTGGCGGCTGAAAGGCTCGCCGCCAAACTCGGCGGCAAAGGCAAGGTCGCCATCCTTGGCGTCAAAGCCGGGTCCGTCTCAACCGATCAACGCGAGCAGGGCTTTCAGGACACGATCAAGCAAAAGTATCCGGGCATCGAGATCGTGGCCTTTCAATACGGCGATGCCGATCGCGCGCGTTCGCTTGATCGCGCGACCGATATTCTGACCGCGCATCCGGAACTCAACGGTTTCTTTGCTTCTAACGAATCGTCGACGGTTGGCGTCGTGCAGGCGCTGAAGCAAAAAGGTCTTGGCGGTAAAGTGATCTTAGTGGGCTTCGACTCCAGTCCAAATCTGATCGACGATCTCAAAGCGGGCGCCATTGATTCGCTCGTCTTACAGAATCCATTCAAGATCGGTTACGAATCGGTTAAGGCCATGGTGGCGAAACTCAACGGCCAGACGCCACCGCGCGTGATTGATACGGGGGTGAAGCTTTTGAGTATGGAGAATCTTCAGACGCCGGAGATGCAGGAGTTGCTGAAGTCGCCATAACCTTGGAGTGCGCCGGCAGAGCGCAGCGGCGACGGCGCTTTCGATTGCGTGAGATTCTGAAGAAACCAAAGCGGTGTAGCGCTACGCTTGCCACCGCACTCCAAATCGGAGCCAATGACCAACGAGCAATCCGCGCTGGAAATGCGCGGTATCAACAAATCATTCGCTGGGAACACCGTGCTGGCGGCGGTGAATCTGTCGGCGCGCGCCGGTGAAGTGCATGCGCTGGTCGGTGAAAACGGCGCGGGCAAATCGACTCTGATGAAAATCCTCGCGGGGGTTTACCAACCTGACGCGGGCGAGATTCTCATCGACGGTCAGCCGGTTCGCTTCACCCGCCCGTCGGACGCGCTGGGCAGCGGCGTGGCGATGATCTACCAGGAGTTGTCTTTGGCGCCCGATCTGACGGTGGCTGAAAATATTTTTCTGGGCCGCGAGCCGCTCAGCTTTGCGTTGCTCGGCATAGTCAATCGTCGCGAGATGAACCTGCGCGCCGGCGAGATGCTCAAAGCACACGGCTTCAAGATCGATCCACGCGCATCGATCAAGCGTTTGAGCGCGGCCGACCGCCAACTGGTCGAGATCACGCGCGCCACAGTCGAAGCGAAACGTGTGCTGGTGATGGACGAGCCGACCTCCTCTTTGACGGCGCACGAAGTCGAAGATCTCTTTCGTTTGATCCGGGAACTAAAAAGCCGCAGGCTGGCTATCATATACATTTCGCATCGCCTGGAAGAGTTGGACGTTATCGCCGATCGCTTGACGGTTCTGCGCGATGGACATGCAGTCTATTCCGGCGCCTGGGGAGAAATCTCGCGACCTGAAATTATCAAACACATGGCCGGCCGCGAGTTGACAGAAATCTTTCCGCCCCGTTTGGCGGAGAAGGGCGAAACACGCCTGCGCATCACGAATCTGACGCGCCTGGGAAAATTTCGTGACGTTACTTTTGCCGTGGCCGCCGGCGAAGTTATCGGGATTGCCGGACTCGCGGGTGCGGGACGCACTGAACTTGTGGAAACAATCTTTGGCGCTTATCACGCCGATAGCGGTGAGATATTTTTGAATGGTTCGCCGCTGCACTTGGCTCAGCCCGATCTGACTGTGGCCCGAGGTCTGGGGCTGCTAACAGAAGATCGAAAGCGAACGGGTCTTTGTCTGAATCAACCACTGGCCACAAATCTGACGCTGGCTAATCTAAAGGCGCTGATGCGCGGTTGGCATTTGGATCGTAAGCGAGAGACGGCGGCCGCGGGTGAGCACATCGCTAAGCTCCACATCCGTCCGTCGGATCCCAATAAGACGGTGGCGTTGATGAGCGGCGGCAATCAACAGAAAGTTTTGCTGGCGCGCTGGCTGTTTGCCAAGTCGGATGTGTTTCTGCTCGACGAGCCGACGCGCGGCGTCGATGTGGCGGCGCGCTCAGAAATCTATCGGGCCATCAATCGGCTGGCGGAGGCAGGCGCGGCGGTGGTCATGGTTTCTTCTGATTTGCCTGAGTTGCTGGGCATGGCCGATCGCATTCTGGTGATGCGCCGCGGCCGGATGGTGGCTGAGTTGGATGGGCGCAACACGACGCAGGAAGAAGTTCTGCGTCATGCCGCAGTCGATGAGAGTGAGCCGCAAGCAGCTTGATTTGGAGTGCGGCGACTAGTCGCCGCTTTCCAAAGCGCGGACTAGTCCGCGCACTCCAAGAAATCTATGTCGGACTGGATCAAACGCTTCATTCCCTTTGCCAGCTTGATCGGGCTGTGCGTGATCATCGCCGTGCTCGAGCCGAGGTTTCTGTCATCGGGCAATCTGGCCAGCGTCGCCCGGCAGACAGCCGTGATCATGGTGATGGCCATGGGCATGACGATGGTCATGGTGTCCGGCGGGATCGATCTTTCGGTCGGATCGATGATGGCGCTCGCGGGCGTCACCGGTGCGTTTGCGCTGGCCGGCGGCGCGCCCACGGTTGTCGGAATAGCGACGTGCATGGCCGCCGGCGCCTTCTGTGGTTTGCTGAACGGCGCCGCGATCGCCACGCTGAAGATTCCGCCTTTTATAGTCACGCTCGGCGCGATGGGAATCTATCGCGGGATTGCCTTGCTGGTGACCGATGGCAAAGCGGTAGTCGGCTTGCCCACAAAGTTCGGTTACCTCGCCGAAGGCAATCTGTTTGGAATTCTCCCGGTCCCGCTTTTGATCGTGATGATCGTCGCGCTGGCGGTCCACTTCGTTTTGTCGAGCACGCGACTGGGACGCTATTGCTACGCCATTGGCAGTAACGTTGAGGCTGCCCGCTATGCCGGCGTGCGCGTGACCCGCTGCCAGATTATTTTTTATTTGATCCTGGGGACGCTGGCTGGACTCGCCGGTGCGATCGAAGCCGCCCGCCTGGTGACCGGCCAACCGACCACCGGCGAAGGTTACGAGCTGCGCGTGATCGCCGCGGTAGTAATCGGCGGCGGCTCGCTGAGCGGCGGTCAGGGTACGGTAGTGGGCACGATCATTGGCGCGCTGATTATGGGCGTGCTCGCCAACGGCGCGAACCTGTTGGGCATTTCATCTTTCACCCAACAGATCGTCATTGGCGCGGTGATCGTACTCGCGGTGACGTTTGATGCCTATCAAAGACGGCGGCTCGATACCGCCGGATCTTAGATCAAGTTCGGCGGCTCTGGTATCGAAAGGGAGGCAAGTAAGATGCGTTCTGTTTTACTCGGTCTGATACTGTTAATGCTCGGCGCGGAACCTGTTGCAAATCAACAGGCCGCAAAGCTTCCCGAGGCGTCAATAACGCTGCCGCCATCCCTGGCTCGCGTGCTGACTGATTATGAGAACGGCTGGAAGGCCGGTAACGCCGCGGCGTTGGCACGGCTGTTCATAGAAGACGGGTTTGTTCTTTCTCCAGGACAGCCGCCGGTAAGAGGAAGGGCGGCGATCCAAAAACTCTATACGGCCCGGGGTTCGCCGCTCTCGCTGCGTGCATTCGCGTATGCGGTAAACGGAGACGTCGGCTACATCATAGGAGGCTACAGTTCTGAGCAGGGTGTTTCGGATGAGGGGAAATTCACCCTGACCTTGCGCAGGAGACGTGGGCGTTGGCTGATCGCCTCTGATATGGATAATGCGAATCACCGCCAATGAAGGCTTCTTGCGCGGAAGACAATACCCTCAACCGGCTGTCGAACAAATCGTTGGACCGGAGTCCCGATGCATCGGGATTCTTTAACTTGCTCGGCGCGGCGCAGGTAGTTGCTAATCGCCGCGCCCGGTCAATTCAACCGTCAGGGAGCGAAACTGAAAAATGAAACTAGCGCAATTCAAAACAAGAGATTCGGACAAGCATCGGCTCGGGTTAGCCGTGGGCGATGTTGTCTGCGACGTCGCTGAATTGGCTCGCGCAGTTAAGGCGACGGGTGGCGAACCCGCAAGCTGGCTGCTGGAGACTAACAACACTCTCGATGTGATTAGACGAGGCGGGGCCGGGTTACGCGACATCGGCGCGCTGATGGCCGGCGGCCAGTCGCGCGGATCTGGTAGGCCCGTCGCAGGTTACTCATTCAACGAGATCGAGTTTTTGCCGGCCGTGCATCCGAACAAGATTCTGGCTATCGGCCGTAACTATGTTGACCACGCGATCGAAGGCGGGGCCGCACCGCCGTCAGCGCCGCTGCTCTTTAACAAACTTTCCAATTCCTTGAGCGCCCATAACGCCCCGATCGTGCTGCCGGAGATCAGCCAGAAAGTCGATTACGAAGCGGAACTGGCCGTGGTCATTGGCCGCCGAGCCAAGCGCGTGACTGAGGCAGAAGCGCTTGAATATATTTTTGGTTACACGCTAATCAATGACGTCAGCGCGCGCGATTTGCAATTCGGCGACGGTCAATGGACCCGCGGCAAGGGCCTGGATACTTTTGCGCCCCTCGGTCCGTTCATTACCACACGCGATGAGATCGCCGATGTGCAGGCGCTGAAAATTGAAGGCCGCTTGAACGGCGAACTCATGCAGTCATCAAACACGAGCAAGATGATCTTCCAGGTCGCTTATCTCGTCTCGTATCTGTCCCAGGGCATAACTCTGGAGCCGGGCGATGTGATCGCAACCGGAACTCCGGAAGGCGTAGGTGTATTTCGCGATCCGCCAGTGCTGTTGAAAGCGGGAGATGTTTATGAAGTCGAGATTGAAGGGTTGGGGGTGCTGCGAAATCCGGTGGTCTGAATGTCCGTCAAATGTTAGGCGGCAGGACGGTATTGTGAGAGCGCGTTTAGTGAAATCAGCTGGAGGTTTCTGATGAATCGTTTTCTGATTGTCACTTGCATTGTCGTTGCATCTGCCGCAATGGCTGCGGCGCAACCGGCGACACCAACACCCGCGGCGGCTGATCCCTGCGCCGAAATAACAACTCGCGCGACGCGCGCTGAAACTAAACTAAAAGACTGGCCGGCGCTGGCCCGTTACCACGATGCCAATACAAAACTCACGGCGCCGAGTAAGGAGGAGGACCGCGTCGTTTTCATGGGCGACTCGATCACCGATTCGTGGCAGAACCCAAGGTACGGCGGCTTTTTTCCCGGCAAGCCCTACGTCGATCGCGGCATCAGCGGGCAGACCACGCCGCAGATGCTGATACGTTTTCGGCCGGATGTGATTGCGCTGCAACCGAAAGTCGTCTTGATTCTCGCCGGCACGAATGACATTGCCGGCAATACCGGACCGATGACGTTGACGACCATCGAAGACAATTTCATTTCCATGTTTGACCTCGCGCATGCCAATGGAATTCGCGTAGTTTTCGCTTCCGTTCTTCCGATCAGTGACTACGAGAAGACCAAGGATGGGCAACCGATCATTCGTAGTAAGCAACGGCCGCCGGAACAAATCAGGGAGCTCAACGACTGGATGAAGAAGTATGCCGCGGCGCACGGCGGCGTCTATCTCGACTATTTTTCGGCGATGGCTGATGACAAGGGTTTTTTGAAAGAAGAGTTGAGCGAAGACGGTTTGCATCCCAATCAGAAGGGCTATGACATCATGGCGCCGCTGGCTGAAACAGCCATCACTGCCGCTCTGAAATCGCGGCGATAGCGGTAACGATCTAGGGGGCAACAGGGTACGGCGCTCTGTTTGAGATGCGTCCGGTACAGAACCCGGAGCGGTAGCGACGGGGTCCAGCAAATCAACTCAGTGGGTCGAGCAAAGCATTCCCGCTGAAATCTTTCCAAGCATTTGGGGACCTGATCATCGTCGTGTCCGCGCGCAGGTTGAGTGTTTGACCCGGTCGCTACCGCTCTCGGTTCTGTACCAAATTCTAGCATTGCCCAATCAGGCAAACTGCACCATCAGCGATCCGGATTTCTCCTTGCGGGCAGATTGGTTTGGACTTAACATGTGGGCACCCGTGCCAGTGTGATTCAAGTTGCGCAAGCTATTAGCCTGCGCGAACGCAGTGCTGACCGTTTGTGTTACAGAAGTCCGCAGGAGGAGACCGATGTCAGACGACCACGAGCCAAAAAAGAAAAGCTCGAGTTACGATCCCAGCCGAAGAAAATTTCTTAAAGGTGTCGGCGTGGCCGGCGCCGGCGCGGCGTTGGCCGACTCTCTGCTGACCCATGACACGAGCGCAGCCAACCCAGAGCTCGACGCTGCGGGCGCGCCCGTCAGCGGCAGCGTCAACCTTGCGCTCGACGTTAACGGTCAAAGACGAAAGGCGACGGTCGAGCCGCGCACGACACTGCTCAACACTCTGCGCAATCATCTTGAACCTGGAGTCACCGGGCCAAAGCTGGTCTGTGACATGGGCACTTGCGGCGCGTGCACGGTGATGATGGATGGCAAGCCAGTGTATTCGTGTCTGGTGCTCGCGGTGGATGCGGTCGGCAAGAAATTGACGACGGTCGAAGGCCTCGGCACTCCGGATAACATGAACGAAGTGCAAAAGGCTTTCGTGGAACACGATGCGCTGATGTGTGGCTTTTGCACCCCCGGATTTGTGACTACGATTTCTGCTTATCTGAAAAAGAATGCCAACCCGTCTCTCGCCGAAGTGCGGGAAGCTTGCAAGGGAAATTTTTGCAGATGTGGGACCTATCCCCGAGTATTCGAAGCTGCGCTGGCTGCTGCGAAGGCAGGAGGTAGTTGAATTCTAATTCACCAAGTCAGAAGAGTGATTATGAGCAGTTTGATTAAACGCAAAGAACGCAAAGGTCTCCGCAAAGGGCGCAAAGGAATTCTTCTTTGCGGTACTTTGCGGAGACGTTTGCGTCCTTTGCGTTTATGTTCATCAACCGTCGACCTTCAAGTCGAGGCTGTATAACTCGTCGATGGTTTAGTTCTTAACGGAGACAGCTAATGCCACAGCAACCCACACCGACCCCGCCAAAGAAGAAAAAGGTGCGCGTCCCGCGCGTGGTCAATGGCGTCGAAACGATAGTTGAGATCGAAGTCGACGACGTCGCCGGCCCGGGGTGGGGACCTAATGACAAGCACCGGCTGCTAAATCATCGTCTGACACGTGTCGATGGTCCATTGAAAGCAACCGGCTCGGCGCATTACACATACGACGTGCGCTTGCCCGGAATGCTTTATGGGCGGGTCCTCCGCTGCCCGCATGCGCACGCGAGGGTGAAGAGTTTCGATTCAAGCAAGGCTGCGACCATGCCCGGAGTCAAAGCGATTATTCAAGCGCCGCTCACAGAGTTTCGTTTCGCCGGCTCGCCCGTCGCGGCCGTGGCCGCCACAACTCCGGAACTCGCGCAGGACGCCGCCCGCGCGATCGTCGTCGAGTACGAAGTCTTGCCGCATGTCGTGCGCGCCCAGGACGCAATCAAACCTGAGTCGCCGGAAGTTCTGCCCAGGAACGATGCCAAGCCGAATGAAAGAAACCTGCGACTGGCGCAGAAAAACGGAGACCCGCAAAAGGTCGAGGCCGCGCTGGCCGGCTGTGACGCGATAGTCGACGCTGAATACTACACTCCGCGGATCCATCATGCTTGTCTGGAAACTCATGGAATGGTGGTTGACTATTCGGGCGGGAAGTCGGCCACGATCTACGCCACAACTCAAGGGACGTTTACGATTCCTGATGATGCGGCGAAGGAATTAGGGCTTTCAACCAGCGATGTGACGGCGACTGTGCAGCACATGGGTGGCGGCTTTGGATCGAAGTTCGGCATTGGCATTGAGGGCATGCTGGCGTGCCGGCTCTCGAAGGAAGCTAAGGCGCCGGTCAAACTCATGCTCACTCGCTCTGACGAATTCCTGATGGCCGGAAATCGTTCCGGCTCGTGGCAAAAAATTAAGGCCGGCGTTAAGAGCGACGGCACGCTCGCTGCGCTGCAGGCCGTGCAGTACCGGCTGGGCGGCGTGGGCCAGGGTTCACAAGCGGGCCAACCTTATGCGGTCTATCGCGCCGGCGAATCTTATCGAGAGGTCTATGCGCTGCAAACCAACGAAGACTCTTCGGTCGCGATGCGTGCTCCTGGGCACCCGCAAGCATCGTTCGCAATGGAGTCGTTGCTGGACGAACTCGCTTACAAGATCGGCATGGACCCGGTGGCGTTTCGCAAGAAGAACATGCGCGACGAGGTCTATCATCGACAACTGGATCGCGGCGCGCGCGAGATCAATTGGGCCCGACGAAATGCGAAAGCAGGAGCAGGAGTCGGGCCGCTGAAACGCGGGATGGGCTGTGGCGCAGGGACCTGGGGTGGCGGTGGCAACAATCAATGTAAAGTTGATGTCACCGTCGGCCGCGATGGCTCAGTGATAGTGGCGGTCGGCACACAGGACCTCGGCACCGGCACCCGCACTTTCACGCGCGCGATCGTCGCCGAAGAATTAGGACTACAGATAAACGACGTGGTCGAGAAGATTGGCAACTCTAGACTCGGCGGCGCCAATTCCTCAGGCGGCTCTACCACCGCAGCGTCCTTATCTCCTTCGGTCAAAGATGCAGCGATCAAGACCCGGCTCGCGCTGGCTGAAAAACTCGCCCCGCTGCTGGGCAATGCGAAGCTCGAAGAGATCGCCTTCAACGCCGGCAACGTTAGCGGCGGTGGCAAAACGCTCGCGTGGAAACAAGCCTGCGCGTCACTGCCATCCGCCGGTATCACAGCCCATGGGGAATGGCGGGAAGACCTGCAGGGCCGCGGCGTTCATGGCGTCTGCTTCGCTGAAGTTGAAGTCGACGTCGAGACGGGGCAAATCCGGCCGATCAAAATGGTCCAGGTGCAGGACGGCGGTCTGCCGCTCAATCGGCTGACGATGGAAAGTCAGCTTAACGGCGGCATGATTCAGTCGCTGGGCATGGCCCTTTGGGAAGGCCGAGTCATGGATCGAGATCTGGGGGTGCAACTCAATCCGGGATTCGGTGATTACAAATTGCCGGGCTCTCTGGAGATGCCCGAATTCGTTCCGATCATCGATGACGACGACAAACGTGAAGTAGTCATCGGCATTGCCGAGGCCTGCATCATCCCGTCACTCGGCGCCCTGGCTAACGCCGTCTTCAACGCCTGCGGCGTGCGCGTGCGCGAGCTGCCAATTACTCCCGACAAGATCCTGATGGGTATGATGAGTGAAAGGAGGACCGCATGAAAGCTTTTGAATGGCTGAGTCCTACCACTGTCAGCGAAGCTGTGAACGCGCTCAAATCTGTTCCCGCGCCAAAGGACCCCGACGACGGCGCGCGACCAATCGCCGGCGGTCAGGATCTCCTGACGACGATGAAGGATTACATCACGCGTCCGACGCGCGTGGTAAACCTGAAAAGCATTCGCGGACTCGATCGGATCTTGCCGGACGGCAAAGGCGGTTTGCGTATTGGCGCTTTGGTTACTCTGGCTCAACTCGCAGATCATCCGGTCGTGCGTCGCAACTTCCGCGGGCTGTCAGAAGCGGCACATTCCATTGCCACGCCGCAGATTCGCAATCTTGGTACGGTTGGTGGCAACCTCTGCCAGCGGCCAAGATGCTGGTACTTCCGTCTCGAAGAAGTGGTCTGTCTGAAGAAGGGCGGCACAGAGTGTTACGCCGCGACGGGAGAAAATAAGTACCACGCGATCTTCGGCGGCGGTCCTTCTTATATTGTGCACCCGTCGGATTTGGCGCCGATGCTGGTGGCCCTCGGCGCGAGTGTTTCGGTCGCAGGTTCGACCGGCAAACGAGTGATTCAACTCGAAAAGTTTTTCACTCTGCCGGCCGAGGGAAACCTGCGCCGTGAGAATGTGTTGAAGAATGACGAGATCATTACTGACATTCACGTCCCCGCTTCCAGGTTTGCCGCGCATTCAACCTATCTGAAATTTAAGGAGCGCGAGTCGATGGACTTCGCGCTGGTTTCAGTCGCCGCGGCAGTCGCGATGGGACCAAACAAAACGATCGCCGGGGCCCGTCTGGTTCTCGGCGGCGTGGCGCCGATACCCTGGCGCGTGCCAAAAGCCGAAAGCTTCCTGGTTGGCAAGACTATGAACAACGATGTGCTGACGAACGCGGCTAGGATCGCTCTCGCCGGCGCCGAACCGCTGGAAAAGAACGGTTACAAAATTCCTTTAGCGCAAGCACTTGTTCGTCGCGCGCTCGCCAAGGCCGGTGGAGTAAACGCTTGAAGCAGAGGTGACAACTACGATGGCAAACGAATCCGTTAATCAGGAGAGCTCGGCCGAGATCATCACGAGCGTTGTGCCCCAGAGTTCTTTTTGCAGCTCGCTGCGCTCAAAAAAGTTTTTTATGATCGATGAACTGCCGACGGACGCATCGCAGTATCTGGATGCCAGCAATCACTGCTGGTGCAGGATGACTCAACAGGTTATCGGTCCCGACGGAGGCACGGTTCACCCGGAGTCTTGTGTGGCCGGCAGGGACTGCTACAGCTCGGCGTTTGAGGCTTAGCGTTGTAAACTAAGCCAGAGTTTTTCAGGAGGTACCCAAGATGAAGAGATTGTGGATGATCACGCTGGTTGGAATTGTCGGCATAGGAGCTGTGGCGTTCAGCTCACAGGCTGAAAACACGAGCGTTAAGGGCGATTATGTTGAAGTGCGCACGGCCAGCGTCTTTGCCGGAGCCTGCCACTACAACGGCGAGGTAACCACGACCGGCCGCGATGCGTTGATGGCCTGGAGCGTTACGTCCGGCAAGTGGAACGGAGTCGATCTGACGGGCATGCGCGCGATCGCCGTTGTCAGCGCCGACGACAACCTTTCCAACGCCCAGGCTGGTCGCCGCGCTGAACTCATCATGGACAAGTCCGCGAGTCACGAACAGACAGTCGCAATGCTCGAAGCGATCAAGAGCAGGTACGCCGAAGCGCTGGGCCAGATCGTTTCAGTGCGCACTGCCCCCATCAATTTCAAGCACGAAGGGAAATCCTACGAAGTTGATTCTGCCGAAGCGGCGATTAACGTCGAAGCGATGCCCAACGATCTTTGTTGCCGCATGCCAAACCTGGTCTGGTATTCACCGCTGGTGTCTCTGGGTCAACGCAGAGTCGGCTACACGATCAAAGCACTGTACACCGGCCACACCGTCGGCGATAACTGGGAGCGAGCTGGAGAGAACAGCGCCTTCTACGGCAACTTCGCATTCTAGGTTTTTCGAACCTCACGGTGTCAGAAGCCCGACCGTAAGGGAGGGCTGCCGTGAAACCCTTCACTTCTATAGGAACCTCGGACCAGTCTGCTGATTTTTGATCTTCGCGGGCCCTCCCTGACGGTCGGCTTCTGACACACCTTTGGACATAAACCGGGAAATCGAAGAGAAACTCGAGCGGTTGGCCCGCCTGATTGCCGACGAAGGGCTCGCCGGCGTGCTCATCAACACGCAGCCGAACTTTGCCTGGCTGTCCGCCGGCGGGAGCAATGGCATTGATTCAAGTCGCGAGGCCGGCGTGGGCACCTTGCTCGTGCGGCGCGATGGACGAAGATTCATCCTCGCGAACAGAATCGAGCTAACGCGGCTGATGGACGAACAATTGAATGGTCAGGGATACGAACCAGTTGATTTTGCCTGGGAAGACGAGAAGGCCAATCCGTCCCTGGCGGCAGAGGTCGCGCGCACTCTGGTGGCTAAGGAATTGCCGCTGGGTTCTGATTCGCCGTTCGGATCGTCGGTGCGCGTTGTTGACACTGCGATCGCGCGCGCGCGATACCGACTCACGGCCGCCGAAATCGATCGTTTCAGATTACTAGGTCAAGAGGCCGGCGATGCAATCGGACGCATGGCACGATCCCTCGTACCGGGTCTATCAGAACGCGAAGTGGCCCGGCGCGCAAAAGACTCTCTCGCTGCCATCGGCGCTGATTCAATTGTGACGCTGGTGGCGGCGGACGAGCGGCTGCGACTCTTTCGCCATCCGGCCCCAACCGATCTCTGCTGGAACAAAACCGCGATGATCGTTGTGTGCGCGCGGCGCCGCGGCTTGATCGCTTCGCTCACGCGAATCCTTTGCGCGGGATCAGTTCCCGACGATCTGAGAAGCCGCACGCGAGCGATTGCCGAAGTGAATGCCAGCCTGCTGGCTGCTACCAAACCCGGCGCGTCCGGCACCGAGCTTTATGAAATCGCCGCGCGCGCATACAACGATGCGGGCTTCCCCGGTGAAGAACATCTGCATCACCAGGGTGGAGCAGCGGGCTATCGCACGCGCGACTGGGTAGCGCATCCGGCGTGTACCGAGCGAGTGCAAGACAGTCAGGCCTTCGCGTGGAATCCATCGATCACCGGATCAAAGATCGAAGAGACATGCATCGCGACCAACGAGGGGATCGAAATAATTACGACGACTCCCGGTTGGCCTTCGATCCTCGTCGAGTCAGACTCCGATGCCGAGTATCTCCTGCCCGATGTGTTATCGCTGTGATCGGAAGATTGGTCGGACCACGTCACGTACTTCTTCTCCAAATCGCTGACTTAAAATAATTTTTCTGACCCCAAGAAAATGTCTTGACAGCACCAGCCGCGGAGGATATTGTTCGCACTTCAAACAATACCGGAAACCACCGGAACCGATGCGGAAGATCAATACCAGAGATTTTCACGTTGCCACGCGCACCACCTCGCGCGACATTAACCGTCACATCGCCCTCAATCTCATTCGCGAACATCAACCGATTTCCCGCGCCGATCTGGCGCGTCGCATGAACATGACCCGCGGAGTGGTGAGCGTGCTGGTGCAGGAACTGATCGCTCAGGCTCTGATCTACGAAGGCGCCACCGGCGAGGCCGCTCGCGGACGCAAGCCAACCTTTCTTCACATCAGAACCCACGATCGCCTGGTCGTCGCGGTCGATGTTCGTTTCACGCGGACCTATCTGATGCTGTGCGATTTTTCCGGAAGACAACTCGCCATTGAAACCTACGACACGGTTTTCTCGATCCCGGAATTCGTCAAAGACCTGGCCGCCCGCATTCGTAAGCTATTGAAACGGCAAGGGCTGGGGTTTACCTGCGAGGGCATCGGGTTGGTCGTGCCGGGCATGGTCGATCAGCGCACTGGAAAGATTCTTAACGCGCCGGCGCTGGGTTGGCGCGACGTGGACATTCGGACCAAGCTGGCGGGCGCGACCGGACTGCCGGTGCACATCGAGAATTCAGGACGCGCATCTGCGCTCGCCCAATTATGGTCGGAGCCCACCGAGACTACTGGCGCTCACAATTTTGTTTACATCAGTGTCTCGGACGGCGTCGGCGTCGGCGTCGTCGTAAACGGTGAATTGCTTCGCGGTCGCGATCACATCGCGGGCGAGTTCGGGCACATGCCAATCAGCATGGACGGCCCTCGTTGCATGTGCGGCGCAAATGGTTGTTGGGAAGCCTACACCTCCAATCTTGCGACCCTGTCTCGTTATTTTGGCTGGAATTTGTCCAAACATAGTCCAAAACATCTTAAAGTCGCAGAGAGAGGTTCCTTCACCGTTCTCGACCTCGTCGCGCGCGCGCGCAGCAAAGATTCCAAGGCACTCGCCGCCCTGCTGAGCACCGGCCGTTTTCTGGGATTGGGCATCGCCACCATCATCAATGTCGTCAACCCAGATTGCATATATCTGACGGGAGAAATAATCACCGCGTGGGATTTGATTGAAGACACCGTGCGGCGGGCAATCGCCGAGCGTGCTTTGACCGAAGCGGCCACGCGCACGCCGTTGCGCGTAACTTCAACGCAGGAATATCCGCGTTTGCGCGGCGCCGCAGCCCTGATCGCCGCGCCAACCTTTGCGGCGCCAAGAGTCGCCTAGAGTTGAACAGATCCGCTGTGGCTGGACAGAGGCAAGGGGGCGCACAGCTTTTCGGGAAGCAACCGGATCGCTATTGAGCGATGGCCAGGTTGTTCTGCAGGTTTCGAATTTCTCATTGGAGGTCAGCTGACATGTTAAGCGTAAGAAACTTTGGTTTACTGAAAATTCAGTTTGCTGTTGTCTCACTGCTGCTCGCGATTTCACTGACGGCCGTCGCGCAAGTCACCACCGCTACGATCGTCGGTACGATCACAGACCCAGGCGGTTCAATAGTGCCCGGCGCGCAGGTCACTGCGAAAAATGTCGATACTGGCCTTACTCGCACCGTCACTTCCAGCGATGCCGGAACTTACCGAATCGAATTTCTGCCGGTAGGTAAGTACACGATCGATGTCAGCTACACGGGCTTCAAGAGGGCCCAACTCAGCGACATCGTCCTGCAGGTCAACGACACCTCCCGGGTGGATATCGCCCTGACGGTTGGGCAGGTCAACGAGACGGTGACCATTTCAGATACCTCGACACCAGCCGTCAACACCAGCACTTCCGAGATAGGCCGGACGATCCAGGCCGCCGAGATTAGCAGTCTGCCTCTGGTTGAACGCAACGTATACACCCTTCTGGATCTAACGCCCGGCGTGCAATCGAACAATAACGGGGTAGCCACCGCGTCCACCGGCACAAGTACGTTCATCCTTGGTTATCCGGAACAGCGAACGCTGATCAACGGCGGCACCGACGGCGGCACCGGCTCAGTGAACTACTATCTGGACGGCGGCATCAACATGACCAACCTGCGCAACACCGGTAACATTTTGCCCAACCCGGATGCCATCCAGGAATTCCGGGTTCAGACCAACAGCTATAACGCGGAGTATGGCCGGTATGCCAGTGGCATCATCAACGTGCTCACCAAGTCCGGCACCAACCAGTTTCATGGCTCGGCCTTTGAGTACCTGCGCAACACCGTGTTCAATGCCAATGACTGGGGATCCACTCTGGCCCGGGCGCCTTTTCATCGCAACCAGTTTGGCGCCACTATCGGCGGACCGATCAAACACGACAAGGCCTTTTTCTTCTTCTCCTACTCGGGACTGCGCCAGGCGACGAGCACGTTCCTGAGCGGCGCCCGCGTTCCCACCGCCCTGGAACGCACCGGCAACTTCACGGCTTCCGCGACCAAGCCCACCGACCCGGCAACTAACGCAGCTTTCGTCTGCAACGGCGTCACGAACGTGATCTGCCCCAACCGTCTGGATCCGGTGGCGATGAAGATCATCAACAACTATATTCCGCTGTCCAACGTTACTCTCAGCACTGGCAACGCGGGATGGCAGGGCAATATTCCCACCCCCTATAACTTCAACGAGTATCTGGGCAAGGCGGACTACCAGCTCAACGACGCACATCGTCTGACAGTAAGTTACTTTAATACCGGAGGCACCAGCACTACGAAGGGGGGCAGCCCCAACGTGCCCTGGAGCCTCCAGAATTCCACGTGGCGGCAGCATAGCGTCAACGCCAGCGACGTTTGGATCATCAGCGCAGCACAGATCAATCAGGTCTGGCTGACTTTTTCACGGAATTTTGGCGGGCGTATAAACAGCCCGGCGACCTCGCTTACCGATCTGGGTTCAGCATTCACGATCCAGGGCACGCCGAATTTGCCGCAGATCACTGTCACGGGATATTTTACCCTGGGACAACAAATCGGCGGCCCGGTAGCCGGCACTAACTTTTACTCCGCCCGCGACGTTTTCAGTTGGATCAAGGGCAACCACTCGCTCAAGTTGGGAGGAGAGATCTCGCTCAACAAGGACATCCAGCAGACACTGCTTAACAACTACGGGGTTTTCACTTTCAATGCAGGTGCAACGGCAAGGATCGCTGCCCCACCGGTGACAGCTGCGGCAGGTAACGCGCTGGCCGATTTCCTGATCGGTATTCCGAGCGCGGTCTCGCAAGACGCTCCCGTAACGGGCTATACCAATAGCTGGTACACGGCACTCTTCGTGCAGGATGATTACAAAGTTCGTCCACGCCTGACCCTCAATCTTGGTCTGCGCTGGGATGTTCAAACGGCGCCGACCGACCCTCAAAACCGGGTCGTCAATTATGTCCCCGGCCAGAAGTCCGTGGTTATCCCGACTGCGCCAGTGGGGGCGCTGTTCTACGGCGACCCCGGTGTGGAACGCGGCGGCATTCCGACCAGCTTCACCCATTTTTCGCCCCGCATCGGCTTTGCGTGGGACGTTGCCGGTAATGGAAAGACGTCGATCCGTGGTGCGTTTGGCGTGTTCTACGGCAGCATCTCAGGCAACGAGTGGAACACAATGACCAACTTCCAGCCCTTTTCCACCCGGTTGAGTTTTACTAATATTAACCAAAAGACAAACGCGGCAGGCGTCCCACTAGGAGCTTCACTCAGCAATCCGTATAACGCTTTCGTTGGGGGAAATCCTTTCCCGTACAAGGGGACATTTACAACCGGCGGAGGCCTCTTCCCGGTGGCATCGGATTTCAAGTGGCCGCGCACGTATCAGATGAACGTTTCTGTGCAGCGTCAGGTCACTAAAGATATAACCATGGGCGCGGCTTTCGTCCGCACGTCCAGCAGCGACCTGCCCTTTGGCCGCGATATCAACTACCCGGTGCTTAACGCCACCGCCACCAGTGCGGGAGCGAACATTCTCGCACGGCGGCCCAACCCACTGTTCGGTGCTGTGCTACAACTGCAATCGGACCAGACCGCTTCCTACAAAGGTCTGCAAATCACCAGCGCCATGCGGATGAGCCACCATCTGACCTTCAATGCGTTCTACACTTATAGCAAGACCCTTAGTAGCGTAGAGCTCTACAACAGCACGACTCAGGGATTGGCGCAGAACTACAGCAACCTTGCGGCAGAACAGGGCGCCGGCGACAGTGATCAGCGACACGTCTTTAGCATGAGTTTCACCTACCGGCCCGATTACTTCAGCAAGAGCAACCCGCTGCGCCATGTCTTTAATGGCTGGAGCATCTCTCCGATCATCAAGATGCGCAGCGGCCTTCCCTTCACCGTGACCAACGGCAACGTTGACGCCAACCTCGACGGCAGCACTAACGACCGGGCGCAGTTGGTCGGCGATCCGCACCTCGCCAATCCCACGGCGGCGCAGTGGTTCAACACGGCCGCCTTTGCCCAAAACAAAGTCGTTACCGGAGTCGCCACCGATGGCAGCTCGCCCCGCAACTTTCTCTACGGGCCGGGCTATAGGACTGTCGATCTGGCCATCTCGCGCGACTTTAGTTTGAGCGAGCGCGTCAAGCTGCGCTTCCGGGCCGAGGCCACGAATGCCTTCAACCACGTGAACCTCGGACTGCCGGGCGCCTCTGTTCCGGCCGCAGGTGTAACGTCCGCCACCTTTGGCGTCATCACATCGGCCAACTCGATGCGCAAAATGCAGTTTGGCTTGCGCCTGACCTTCTGAAACTGAAGGTTGTTAAGAGTTACGACTAGTGTCTCGTATCTAAGGCGGTGACAGAAGAGCGGGGCACTAGCCCGACCGTCAGGGAGGGCTCATCAGCCTAGCGATCTAAACGCGGAGCCCTCCCTGACGGTCGGGCTAGTGCCCCGGTTTCCCTTTCCAGGTTCCCTTAGTCGACCGATGACCGAAGCCAAGAAATGCTGAACGCACAACCAATTGAAGCGACTGCGACCGAGAATGGGTTCAAACTCCCAGGATTGCGTTGGTGGATCGTCGGGCTGATTTTTCTCGCCACGCTGATCAACTACATCGATCGGTTGACTATCTCCGTACTGGCTCCCGTGATCACTCGCGATCTTCACCTCACCAATACCGAGTTCGGCGGCATTCTTACCTGGTTTCTATTTGCCTACACGATCAGCCAGGGTCTTTCGGGAAAGCTCTATGATCGCATCGGCACCAAACGAGGCTTTGCCTGCTCGATCGTGCTTTGGTCCATCGCCGCTATGGCGCACGCATTCGCGCGCGGTTTGGCCAGTCTCAGCGTTTTCCGTTTTGTTCTCGGACTCGGCGAGGCAGGCAACTGGCCCGGCGCCGCCAAGACCGTGGCCGAGTGGTTTCCGATTCGCGAGCGCGCTTTTGGCATGGCCATCTTCAATAGCGGCGCCGCCATCGGTTCCGTGATCGCGCCGCCCCTGATCGTTTGGCTTAGTCTGACCTATGGGTGGCAAACGACATTCATCGTGACAGGATCGCTTGGCTTTGCCTGGTTGGTTCTATGGCTGATCTTTTATCAGACGCCGGATCGTCATAAGTGGTTGAGCGCAGCGGAACGACAACTCATTCGTGACGGACAGCGAGTCGAAGGAGCTGATGCTCTGGTAACCGAACCTTCGGCGCCGCTCGGATGGCGAGAGCTGCTGCGCTACCGCCAAGTTTGGGCGATTGTTCTGGCGCGGTTTTTGACCGACCCGGTCTGGTGGCTCTACATCAGTTGGCTGCCGAAATATCTGGCTGATGCGCGAGGCTTTTCTCTGGTCAAGATTGGCCTGTTCGCCTGGGTGCCGTACGTGGCGGCCGACGCCGGCAGTCTTTCAGGCGGCTGGGTGTCGGGGTACTTAATCGCCCGTGGCTGGAGCGTGGACCGTTCGCGAAAGTTAGTAATTCTGATCGCCGCCCTGTTAATGCCCGCGGGAATCTTTGCGGCGTTTGCGCACGATGCGATGGTCGCGCTGGCATTGATCGGCGTAGTGCTCTTCGGATTTCAAGTCTGGATCAACAACGTACAGACCCTGCCCAGCGATTTCTTCCCTGATAAAACCGTGGCCACGGTCGCGGGTTTGGGTGGAACCGGCGCGGGCATTGGCTCGATGATTTTTATTTTCAGTACAGGGTGGGTCGTGGACCACTTTTCATATGTTCCGGTGTTGGTCTTCGCTGGTTTGCTGGCGCCGCTTGGGACCTTGGTTCTGTTTGCGCTTTCCGGTCGCATCCAGCGCGTATCACTGAAGCCGGTGCTGACTGCTTCGGCTTGAGCTGTACTCTTGGGAATCGCTATGGTCATTTTGAATTATTGCCGAAAGCTAATGCTCACCTTTGCAGTCGCTTCAGCGATTCTGCCAGCTATGCCGTTGCGCGCCCAGGACGCGCGTGAGCTGGAGCAGGAGCGAACCGCAAGCAAGAAACTCAAAGGCGAGCACCCGCTGGTTGAGTTGATGCGAACGCGCAAGTCGGCTCTGCGCCCTGAGTTGATGGGCGTTCACCCGCGTGTCTACGTCACCGACAAAGAGCTCGCTGAATTGCGCCAACGCGCTCGCACTTCGCATCGCGAACTCTGGCAGCGAGCAATCAGCCAGGTGCGCGCTCTTGCCGCCGATCCGCCGCCGCCGCCCGCGGAACAGCGCCGCCAGCAGAATGACGTCGGCATCGCGATCGCGGAAGCTGCTTTCATCTACAAGATCGAAGGCAGCAAGAAATATCTGGACGCCGCAAAGAAATACATGGACGCCGCGGTCAGTTATGAAGTCTGGGGTTATGCCAGCAATAAACCGAATGTCGATCTGGCTGCGGGTCATCTGCTCTATGGTTTGGCGTGGGGTTATGATTTGCTCTATCACGACCTCAACGAAAAAGAGCGGACGCGGTATCGCGATAAGCTAATCAAGCAGGCGCGTCTGATGGCTGACTATTTCAAACCGAAGCCGGGTAAGACCTTCGCCTATAGCCAGAATCACACTTTTATTCCCATCACCGGTTTAGGCGTCGCTGCCTATGCGCTTTACGACGAGACTCCCGAAGCGCACGCCTGGGCCAGCCAGACGCGGGCGATTTACGATCGCGTGTTGGCGACGTATTCGCCGGACGGCTATTACTACGAAGGATTTGAATACTGGATTTTTTCGACGCCATGGCTGGTTCACTACCTCGACGCCCACGCGCACGCCACCGGTGAAGACCTTTACGATCGTCCTGGCTTTCGTCTGATGCACCAGTACGTCGCGCACTCGATGCTGCCGGGCGGCAATTACATCTTTGATTTTGGCGATGTCTTCGAAGGAGCACTGACCCGCGCAGGCAAAGGCGAGGAATACCCACGCACTCATCCGCAGGGACACTTTGCGACGAACTACAATTTGCTCTATCGCATGGCGCAGCGCTTCCAAAGCGGCGAAGCGCAGGGTGTGGCCGCTTGGCTGAAGGGACTCGATCAAGTTAACGCGGAAGACTTTTGGTCTTTGGTTTGGTACGACGCGAATCTCAAGCCCGTGCCCATCGAGCGGCAACCCGTCTGGCACTACTTTCCGGATCATGATGTTTTCTACTGGCGCAGCAATTGGTCAAAGGATGCGACGGCCTTTGCTTTTAAGTGCGGCCCGCCCGAAGGCCATCACACCGAATCTTTGCTGCGAGATTTTCCTGACTGGCGTTTATCTTCCGGCCACGCGCATCCGGACGCAAACAGCTTTATCATTTTCGCGCGCGGCCAGTATCTGACCGGCGACACCGGTTACGCCGGCGTGCCCATGACTGAGCATCACAACACTCTGCTGGTCAATGGCAAGGGCCAGGCAAAAGAGGGTAATGGTCACGACGTGTTTGCCGGCGTGTCTTATGAACCCCTGAATCGAATACGCATCAGCGAAGTAAAGGTCGAGCAGAACCAGGTCATCGTGCGCGGAGATGCCACTGCTGCCTACGGAACAGAATTGGGCTTGCAAAAGTTTGTGAGAGAGTTTGTCTACCGTCCCGGCGCAGGCTTTACCGTGACCGACGAAGTGGAAACAACAACGCCTGCGATCCTGACTTTCCTGCTGCACGCTGACGATCGCATCGAGAAAGAAAGCGGCAGCCGCTTCCGCATCAAAGCAGGGGCGGTGAAACTGTTGATCGATCCAACAATCGAACAGACCAGCGGCCCGCCCGCGTCGAAACAGATTCAGAGCGCGATCGAAGCGAACACGCTGACCGCCCCGGGACCACCGGGCGCGGTCGACAAGGGCGAGCGGCAGGTGCGCGGCCAGAGGCTTTTGCTTTCCACTTCTGTCCCCACTGCCAGCGCCCGATTCATGCTGCGACTGAGGATTGAAGACTGAAAGCGATGCGAACAAGCGGGCATTTTAGGCTGTGTTACCGGTAACTCGCGGTATCGGAGCTGCGCTCTAGCGGTCTGGTTTCGAGAGACGGGCGGGATGACGGAATCTGAATTTTGACACCACGTACGTCTGATCAGAATATGAGAAAAACCGTTGTTGCAGGCTTGTTCTTGCTCGGCCTCTGGCTTTGGGGCGGCGCACCCGCCTCAGCCACGCCGCGTATCAAGGTCATCAAGCTTTCGATCACTAACCCCGCCGATCAGACCCGGCTGCACGAAAACATTGTCGTCAGTATCGCTGATTTGAAACGCATCGCTCCGGATTTCAAAGCCGGCGATGTCATCGTCACCACGAGCGATGCCTCGACACTTGATGAAGACGCGCGGACTCTGCAAACGATCGAATTGCCTTCGCAGGCCGACGACCTGGATGGCGACAACAAATACGATGAACTCGCTTTTCAGATCGAGCTGAAACCAAAACAGACGCGCATTGTGACCATTGCGTATGGCGAGACTGCGACCATCCAGCGCTTGCGCAGTGATTACCCGAAGCGCACCGCCGCCAAATTCACCATGAAGTTCGACGGCCTCGCCTGGGAATCGGAAGCCAATGCGTGGCGAATCTATTTTGATAAGCGCAATGCGATTGATATCTACGGCAAGCGGCGGCCCGGTCTGTATCTGGAAATGTTTGGCGCGCCCGAGTACGTCTATCATTGGGAGTCGCCGCTGGGACGCGACATCTATCGGATCGGCGATGCGATCGGGATTGGCGCGGTAGCCGCTCTCGTTGACGGCAAAGTCGTTAAAGTTTCCGACGTCACCGAACGCAAATGGCGAATCGTCAACGCCGGCCCGGTGCGCGTGATTGTCGAACTTACTTACAAAGGATGGAAGGTCGGCGGCCGCGAAGTAAATCTCACCAGCCGCATGACCCAATGGGCCGGCAAGCATGGCTTCGAACATCGCATCACGACGGAAAGCGCGGAGGGCCTAACCATTGTAACGGGAATTGTGCGCCAGCCAGACTTGCAGGAGAAAGTCTTTGAGCCAACGGCGGCTGAGCCTGCCCTGGTTCGCGCCTGGTGGGGACATCAGGTCGAAGAGGAAGGACCGCCCGCGACGGCGACGCACATGCTTCCCGATCAAAACCTTGGCCTGGCAATTATCGCATCCGGTCGCGAAAGCAAAGTCGTGACAGACGATTCGCTTAATTTGCTCGTGCAACCGCAAGTGATCGGTGGCAAGGCGAGCTGGTATGTGCTCGGCGTTTGGGATCAGGAAAACAGCGACAACCTGACGATGAACGACGCCGGCGCCGACAACAGGTTCCGCTATGGCACGCTCGTGCTGCCCGAGACGACGCCCAGGACGCTTGATGCTTTCGCCGAGGTGGCGCGCGAGTCAGCCCGTCGCATCACTCAACCGGCAAAGGTGAATATTCTTTCGCGCGCGGCCGCACCTCAGTCAGCACCTCCCGATACGCTACAACCGGCGAAAAAGAAAACTTATGAAGAGGCGATTGGTCTCTTAAAGCAATCAGCCGAACGCACCGCGACAAAGTGGGAGAGCATTCTTTCACAGACATCTCCAGAAGAACTGACGCGCGATAAAGGCCTGGGCTTTTTTACCGAAGGCGATAATCAGACGGGCGATTGGAAGGAACAGAAGGGCTTTTACTGGACCGGCAATTTCTGGGTCGGCGAGCTGTGGCAGCTTTACGGCAAAACCAAAGACGAACGCTTCCGTCGCTGGGCCGAGCTTTGGAATGCGCGTTTGCTTGGCAAGGAGATGACTGAGAACCATGACACGGGCTTTCTCAACTTCTATTCGTCGGTGCCCGCGTTTCGTCAAACGAAAGATGCGAAGTATCGTGCCGGAGCGTTGCGCGCGGCCGAGCGTCTGAAGGAGCTCTACAATCCGACGACTGAACTAGTGGCCGCCTGGAGCGTCAACGGCGACGACACGATCATCGACACCATGATGAATCTGCAAATCTGGTGGTGGGCATCGCGGGAAACAAACGAATCGCAATGGCGCGCGCTGGGTTTGAAGCATGCGCTTCGGTCGGCGGAGTGGCTGGTTCGCCCCGATGGCTCAGTCGCGCAATCGGTCCACTACAATCCTGGTGATAATCGGCAGGAATTCTTTTCCTCCCAGGGAGCAAATTCTTCGCTCAAGCTTCCGAACGACGCGCGTCCGGGAGAAAAGGTCTTCGTGCACACGCATCAGGGGTTCGCTGCCGACACCACCTGGTCGCGTGGCGCGGCCTGGGCGCTGTACGGCTTCTCAATAGCGGAGGCGGAAACGAAAGATCCGCGCCTGCTGGCGACCGCGGAAAAGATCGCCAGATACACGCTCGATCGCCTGCCGGAAGATGGTGTGCCGTGGTACGACTTTGTCGATGAGGGCGTGCACTTTCGCAATCGAGACACTTCGGCGGCGGCGATCATGGCCGGTGGATTGTTGCGGCTGTCTGAATTGACGCAGGATCAAACGCGAGCGGCTAACTATCGGCGCGAGGGCGAGCGGATTGTGCAGTCACTAATCGATCGTTATTTGACTCCAGTCAGCATTGATGACAAGACGCCCCCAGGCGTTTTGCGACACGGATCGGTTACGCGGCCCAGCGACGTGACATTGATCTATGGAAACTATTACTTGCTCGAAGATCTTCTGTGGCTCGACGAGCATAAAGCGAGTAGGCAGTAAGCAGGAAGCAGAAGGCAGGACAAACGGGGCAGTAGCCCGACCGTAAGGGAGGGCTCCCGTGTAACAAGAAAGAAGAAAGCAGGACAATTATGAGTACACAAATGAAAGAAACGAAGGATCAATTAATCTTTCGCGGCACTAACCGGCAGAAGGGCCGGCATACCTCGATCACGCCCGAGAACAGCTCCATGAAGCATCTGGTTTATGGCCGTGTCATTCTCGATCAAACGGAGCCGCGAGCCGCGTTTTCAACGGGGAAACTCGAATCCGGCCTCATTTGCATGTCGGGCCAATGCACCATCGCGGCCGGCGGCGAAACGAATCACATCGGCCAGTATGATTCGATCTATTTGCCGCGCGACACTGAAGTCGAGATCACGACCGACAGCGCGGTCGACCTGGTGGAATGTTCTGCTGAAGTCGAAAAGAAATATCCGCTGCAAGTAGTGCGCTACGCCGACGTCGAAAAAGACGGTTCGCTCAGATTCAAAACCGGCGGCCCATCGACGACGCGCACGGTCAACATAACACTCGGCAAGAATGTTGAAGCAGGACGCATCCTCGCCGGCTTTACCACGTCTGAGCCCGGTCACTGGACCAGTTGGCCGCCGCATGAACACGCGGCGATCCTCGAAGAGCTCTACGTCTATTACGACATGCCGGCGCCGGCATTCGGCGTGCAATTCGTCTACACGAATACGGACGAGCCGGAGTTCATTGGCATCGTGCGCGACGGCGACGCGGTGATTATGCCGAAAGGTTTTCATCCGAACGTTTCAGTGCCCGGCCATCCGATCAACTTTGTCTGGATGATGGCGGCGCACCGTGAAGTTGAAGACCGCCAATTCGGCGTGGTGACCGTGCAACCAGGATTCGATCAAGCCGGCAGCGGACTTGAGGCGAGCCGCAAGTAGGTCGAAATGAAGTCAGCACCACCTGCGTAAGCGCGTGGGTCAGGCACTCAACTGGGATGATTGAGTATTAGATCCACCCGCTTACGCAGGTGGTACTGACCAACGAATGGGAGGGGTCGTGTCAAAACTCAACTTGAATGCTCAAGCAACTCGAGTTCTAAACGCAAAGGGCGCAGGGGATCTCGCAGAGGAACGCAAAGGAAAACCTTCGCGACCTTGGCGAAGCACTTTGCGTCCTTTGCGTTTAATCAAATCTTCCACATCGCTCAATCTGATCTCCCTGGCACTCCTCATTTCCATTTCAGCCATAACCGCGTCAGCTCAACGTAAACCTTCTGAAGCCACCCGCCCGGTCGTAGTCATGTCGGGCCAATCACTGAACGACCTGAAAGAGAAATTAAAGCCTGGCAACAAAACTGAAGAGTTGATCGACAGCGCCGGCATGGAACTTCGCGTAGCGGTGCAGCACGAAAACAACAAGACCGGCGCGGCGGCCGAACTGCACGATGCTTCGGACGATGTCTATTACGTGCTGGAAGGATCGGCCACGCTGGTGCTCGGCGGCAAGCTCGACGCGCCCAGAGAGGCCGAACCCGGCGAATGGCGCAGTCCGAAAATTATCGACGGCAAGACTTTTGAAATCACCAAAGGCGATCTGGTCGTAGTGCCGCGCGGCACTCCGCACCAACGCAGCACCGCCAACAAAGACTTCACCATGATCCTGATCAAGATTTATGAGGATCCATTGAAACCCGGTGCGCCGAAACCAACGTCTCTGAGCCAAAAGCCATGACAGAGGAAGTCTTTGGATCGAGTCAGGCCGCCAGCCTTGCCGGTGCAACCGGCGAGTCTCTGGGCGGGCGCGTCGGCCGCTATCGATGGGTAATCTGCGGGCTGCTCTTCTTTGCCACCACGATCAACTACGTCGACAGACAGGTCCTGGGACTTCTTTCAAAGGATCTTCAGGCCGCGCTTCATTGGAGCGAGCTGGATTACGGCAACATCGTAGCCGCTTTTAATGCGGCCTACGCGCTCGGGCTGCTGGCCGCCGGACGCCTGATGGATCGGTTCGGCACGAAGGTCGGTTATTCGGTGGCGCTGACGATTTGGAGCGCGGCGGCGATGTCCCATGCATTAGCGCGTTCGGCTTTTGGTTTCGGAGTCGCGCGGGCCGCCCTGGGAGCCGGTGAGGCCGGCAATTTTCCGGCGGCGATCAAGACAGTAGCCGAATGGTTTCCCAAAAAAGAACGCGCCCTGGCCACGGGGATATTCAACTCTGGTTCAAACATTGGGGCCATCGTCGCCCCTTTGGTGGTTCCATATATTGCTCGAAACTTCGGCTGGCAGTGGGCCTTCATAATCACCGGCGCCATCGGTTTGATTTGGCTCGCCTTCTGGATACCGATGTATGCGCGCCCCGAACTGCATCCCCGCGTCACGAAAGCAGAACTCGCCTACATCCAGAGCGACCCGCCCGATCCTCCGACGGCGAAAATTCCCTGGATACAATTAATTCCTTACCGGCAGACCTCGGCTTTCGCGATTGGAAAGGCTCTGACTGATCCCATCTGGTGGTTCTATCTTTACTGGGTGCCGCCGTTTTTGCGACAGAATCATGGGCTTGATCTCACCACGATCGGTCCCCCGCTAATCGCTATTTATGTCATCGCGGATATCGGCAGCATCGGCGGCGGTTGGCTTTCATCGAGTCTGATTAAGCGAGGATGGACGATAAACCGCGCGCGCAAGACAGCCATGCTGATCTGTGCTCTGTTGGTGACGCCGATAGTATTTGTTTCGGGGGTTAAGAGTCTCTGGGTAGCGGTCGGGCTAGTGGGACTGGCGGCGGCGGCGCATCAGGGATGGTCGGCGAATATCTTCACGCTGGCCTCTGATATGTTTCCGCGCCGCGCCGTCGGCTCGGTGGTGGGTATCGGCGGGATGGCCGGGGCGTTCACCGGCGCCACCATGGCCGTAATCGTCGGTTACATCCTGCAAGTCACCGGCGGCAATTACAAAATTCCGTTCATCATTGGCGGAACTGCTTACTTGACGGCGCTGCTCATCATTCACTTGCTCGTGCCAAAGATTGAACCGATCGGCGACGTCGAGCACGTCGCCGCCAGACCGTTTTCGGTTGGGACCATAGTCGGCTTTGGATTCATGGGCATTATCTTTGGTTCGTTTGCCGGCTGGTGCACAGGAATTCTATCGAGAGTATCGGGCCCGCATCTGCTGGAGTACATGGCAGTAGGTGCGCTCGTCGGATCAATTGTGGGGGTGATTAGCGGGTTGATTATTACGGGTTCCGGAGCGAAGGCGCGCACCTGAAGGTGGTGGCACAGACTTAAGTCTGTCGTTTTGTCGCAGCGGCTAACTTCAAAGTCATCGACAAACTTTAAGTTTGTGATTATTCGGATGCAATAGTCACAGACTAAAGGAACTTCTGATCAAGTGCTTCGACGCGTAGCGTCGGTATGAGTTTAGCCCGGCCTTTCTAAGGCCGGGAAAAGCCCACAAAGTCTTTGCGTCGCT
The DNA here is from genome assembly GCA_038210455.1 of Pyrinomonadales bacterium. GTDB lineage: Bacteria > Acidobacteriota > Blastocatellia > Pyrinomonadales > Pyrinomonadaceae > UBA11740. The sequence continues at coordinate 50,884 of JBBQWP010000017.1, forward strand.
TAGCGACGCCTGAAATTGGCACTCGATTCAATCGTCGCTACGCGACGACGGCATCCCCTGAAGGCTGTCCCGGCCTTGAAAGGCCGGGCTAAACTCATGTCAGCGCGATGCGCTGAAGAACTTGTTCAGAGCTTTCTTCAGTCTGTGATTATTAATTTCCGGGAATGATTTCAAGCAGGAACCACAGACTAAAGTCTGTGCCACTTCATGACTATCCTCGACGCATTCAGACTGGACGGTAAGGTAGCACTGGTAACCGGCGCTTCGACCGGGCTGGGCCAGGCGATCTCAATCGCACTGGCCGAAGCAGGCGCGAATGTTGCTTGTCACGGCAACACGCACGCGCCGGACGAAACCTGCGATGCAATTGCCAAACTCAGTCGAAAGTCATTCGGGGTAACGGGCGACTTGAGTGATCGCGCCACACCGCAACAGTTGATCGAAGAGACGATCGAGCATTTCGGTCGTTTGGATATTCTGGTTAACAACGCCGGCACAATTCGCCGCTCGCCCGCGACCGAATACTCGGAAGAAGACTGGACCACTGTCATCGAAGTGAATCTTTCCAGCGTCTTTCGCCTGTCTCAGCTCGCCGGCCGGCGCATGATCGAACGTGGCGGCGGCAAGATTCTCAACATCGCTTCACTGCTTTCGTTTCAGGGCGGCATCACCGTGCCGGCGTATGCGGCTTCGAAGGGCGGCGTAGCGCAACTGACTAAAGCACTGGCGAACGAATGGGCGGCAAAGAAGATCAACGTCAACGCGATCGCTCCAGGTTACATGCGGACCAACAATACGAAAGCTTTGCAGGAGGACGAGACGCGCAACCGGCAGATACTCGAGCGCATTCCCGCCGGCCGTTGGGGCGAGCCGGCTGACCTTAGCGGCGCCGCGGTGTTTCTGTGTTCAGCGGCGAGCGACTATGTGAATGGACATGTGATGGTGGTTGATGGCGGTTGGATGGGGAGATGAATGAAGGTGCAACTATTTGGAGTGCGGCGACTCGTCGCCGCTTTGGTATGCGGCGGCTTGACGCCGCTATCTTCAAGTAGGCTCAAGCCCGAAGTGGCCGCGACAAGTCGCGACCTAACAAAGCGCTGACCAGTCAGCGCACTCCAAAGAGGTTGTCGGACTCTATGCTGCAGGTCATAAAAATGTCGAGCGCTCGACTATGGATCCTTCTCGTTGTATTACTATCGTTTCAGGTCGTCTCGAAAGCGCAGCCTGCTCGCCCATCAACTATCGAAACCTCATCTCTGAACACCGAGGTAACTGATTTTTTTGACAAAGAGATGGCTGCGCATCTCCTCGACATCAAGTCCTACGATCCGGCGCCGGACAAAGTCTTCAATGCGGGCACGACCGGCGAATACACCTGGGGCAGTTTCATGAACTCAGTCGGCGCGTACGCTGCGTTGACTGGGAAGCGCAAACTCGGCGAACGCGATCTCGCGCGCGAAGTAGGTCAGATTGGTTTGCTTGAATATCGCTTGAAGGGAACGCGGTTCTCGCAACTGTACGGCGTGCTGGCCCTGCGGTACTTTGGAGCAGATCTCAACACCAACCCTGTCTGGCAGGATCTCGACGAAGCGCAGCGCACGCAATGGCGGCAATGGCTCGATGTCTCGGCTTTCTATGATCCGAAAATGCAGCAGGTCATCAACCTGCCCGAAAACTATCTGGGTGTGGCCGCGCGCATTGCCAGCGTCAGCTACCAGCTTGGCCTGTTGAAAGATCGCGCGCTGGTCGATGGTGTAATTACGCGCGCGGCGCGGCCCTTCACCAATGGCGGCATCTATTCCGACGACGCTCCACCCACAGGTCGTTTTGATCGTTATTCGAATGAGTACGCGCGCTTTGTTTGGGAAGCGGCGGAGGCCGCCGATCGAAAAGACATTCTCGACACAGTGCGGCCGTCGCTGAAAGAGCAGATGCGTCTTTGGTGGGACCTGGTTTTGCCCGATGGCTATGGCTACGCCTGGGGTCGCAGCATGGGCGTAGTCAGTTATATGGACACGATGGAGATCGTCGGCTTTCTGGCGCTGCATCCTGAGTTCCGTCCGGCGCCCCTCGGTCAACTGGCGAGCGCTTATTACCAGGCGTGGCGATGGCTGCGACATGATTATAATGACAAGACACACGTGCTTTCAGTCTTCGCTTTTGGCCGCGGCAACTATGCCTACATCACGCGCGAGCGCGAATGGCAGCAGACCATAAATTTTATTGGCAAGGGCGCGCTGGCCCATTCACGATTTATGGAAGGGCTAAAGCGCGAACACATAGCGACGTTTCCCGCTGAGATAGTCAGACCAGACGTGTCGCGTTTCGTTTTCTTCCGCCACGGCGACCGGCCTGCCGGAGTTTGGTTGGTGCGGCAAGGTCCACTGTATTTCACTATGCCGATCACGACCGGAACCAAGCCAGGCGTCGCCGACTATTTGCCTGCTCCGCACGGACTGAACGGTTTTGCGAATCCAGTCGAGCAAGTCTATGCGTCACTCGTTCCGTTCCTGCAACTTGCCGATGGTCGGAACCTGGTGACAACCGACGGCGCCGATGAAATCGAACCCGGCGCTGACGGGAAGTCTTTGCGGGTGGTGTGGCGACGCTGGGCCCAGGTTGATACCAAGCCCGGACAGCTCGTCGATCCGCACATCACCAGCGAGGTGGTGTGGCGCATTGACCGCTCGACGCTGACCCGTGACGAAACTTTAAGATCAGAACAAGACGTCACGCTGTACCGCTGGTGGGTGGCCATGCCCAGCACTCTGGATCAAAACGTGACGTTGTTGGGCCCGCCGCGTCAGGATATTCTTCAGGACAAGAATTCCGGGCTCCTGATTACTGTCAAAGCAGACTGGCCACTGCGCACTTCAGTATGGACGCCCGGCGACAACGCTACCGGGCGCGGCGCACGGCGGCCGGTCCTGCTTCATTTGATTTACGAATCACCTAACCTGCACCTGCCGGCGCAGCAGGACGTCCATTGGCGCATGACGATAAAGATCGAGAAGGTTGTGGGGCCATAGGGCGAGTCCGATTTTTACATCTCCGAATAATCAAGCTGAAAGAAACACAATGTCACCTATAGAACAAATAACCGCACAACCGCAGCACACAGACTGGACCAGCATTCCGGTCGAGCAACTGGAACCAGGCATCCAGCGGCAAATGATTGTGGGCGAAAACCTGATGATCTGTCGTCTGCGCCTTGCGCCGCACGTGGTCACTCCAGCGCACGATCATCCGCACGAACAGATGACGCTGGTTGAGCGCGGCCGGGTGCTCTTTACTATCGGCGACGAACAACGCATCGTGCAGGCGGGCGACGTGCTTCATTTTCCGCCGGGCACCTGGCACGGCGCGACGATGCTTGACGAGGAGGTAATTTTGGTGGATATCTTCTCGCCGATCCGCGAAGATTTTCTGGGTTAGTAATAACTTTTCGGTCATCTCGATCTGGAAACCAAAGGGAGCCTTTTGACTAAGTAATCGCGCCGCGTAGCGGCGGTCTGAATTTAGCCCGGCGTTTCAACGCCGGGAAACAGTCGAGTTGGATTCTTTCGTCGCGTAGCGACGGGTGAAACCAGCTTTTCAAACGTCGCTACGCGACGTGCGTGCTCTCGCGGAATCCCCCCCGGCGTTGAAACGCCGGGCTAAACTCATTCCGACGCTACGCGTCGCATAAACTTGATACGGGATTCCTGAAGTTTGTCGGACTAAGAACAAATGCCTCTTACGATCAAGTCTAAAGATAATTGCCGCTGGGATCTGGTGAGTCTGGGCGAAGTCATGCTCCGGCTCGATCCCGGCGACGGTCGCATTCACACCACTCGCAGTTTCCAGGTTTGGGAAGGCGGCGGCGAGTACAACGTCGCGCGCGGGTTGCGGCGCTGCTTTGGTTTGGACGCCGCCGTCGTTACTGCCCTCGCTGACAATCCCATCGGCCGTCTGGTGCAGGATCTGATCTTCCAGGGAGGCGTAGACCAGTCTCATGTGAAGTGGGCCAGGTACGACGGTGTCGGCCGCGAAGTGCGCAATGGCTTGAACTTTACTGAGCGCGGGTCTGGCGCCCGCGCCGCTTTGGGTTGTTCAGACCGCGGCCACACCGCGGTATCACAACTAAAACCGGGTGACATCGACTGGGAAAAGATCTTTGGCAGCGAAGGCGCGCGCTGGTTTCATACCGGCGGCATCTTCTGCGCCCTGTCCGAAACAACGTCGCAGGTGGCGCGCGAAGCGTTGGAGGCTGCAAAGCGCCACGGCACGATCATTTCGTACGACCTGAACTATCGCGACTCGCTTTGGAAAAGTATTGGTGGCCCGGCCCGCGCGCGCGAAGTCAATCGCGAACTGGCGCCATTGATCGACGTAATGCTGGGCAATGAAGAAGACTTCACCGCGGCTCTCGGTTTCGAAGTCGAAGGGCTCGACACACACCACACGAAACTTGACGTGCGCAACTTTCAGAAAATGATCGAGCGGGCTATTACTGAGTTTCCGAACTTCAAAGTGGTCGCCACGACCTTGCGTAACGCAAAGACGGCGACCATTAACGATTGGGGTGCGGTCTGCTTCAGCGATGGCCAACTCTACCAGGCGCCTACCCGCGAGAATTTGGAAATCTTCGATCGAGTCGGCGGCGGCGATTCGTTTGCTTCCGGACTGATTTACGGATTCTTGACCGGCAAAGGATCACAGTGGGCGGTTGAATGTGGTGCGGCGCACGGCGCGCTGGCCATGACAACGCCGGGCGATACGACGATGGCGACACTGGCGGAAGTTGAGAAGGTGATGAAGGGTGGTACGGCGCGAGTTGATCGATGAAAGTGGCAGAGACTTCAATCTGAGATTGATCGCCGGCAGCGGGGGCAAGCCCGCCTTCCCGACCTCGAGCTTGATCAAGTTGGACGCAAATTCTCTGATTGGAAGCCTTTCAAGCTAGAGCTGCTAACTCAATGGATGAACCAATCAGGTCAGGAAGGCGGGCTTGCCCCCGCTGCTTCGCAGTAATGAGTTAACCAATGAATAAGACCGAAGTCATCAACCGCATCCGCTATATCGGCTTGATACCGGTTGTCCGCGCGGAGTCAGCCGACCAGGCCATGCGCGCAGTCGCAGCTATTATGGCTGGCGGTGTCAGCGTCCTCGAAGTGACCATGACCGTGCCCGGCGCGATCGGTGTGATTGAGCAACTGGCGAAAGCATTTGCCGCCGAAGCCTTGATAGGCGCCGGCACAGTTCTCGACCCGGACACCGCGGACAAATGTATCCAGGCCGGCGCGCAGTTCATCGTCAGTCCGGCACTCAACGAAGAAACGATCGCCTTTTGTCGCACGAGTGACGTGGCCATCTTCCCCGGCGCCCTAACGCCAACGGAAGTTGTGCGCGCCTGGAATGCGGGGGCCGACGCGGTAAAAGTTTTTCCGGCGGGCGCGGTCGGCGGCGCCAGTTATCTCAAAGCGTTGAAAGCGCCGTTGCCGCAGATTGAACTCATTCCCACCGGCGGCGTTTCGCTAAAGACGGCCGCAGATTTCATCAAAGCCGGCGCGATGGCTCTCGGCGTTGGCGCTGACCTGGTCGACACCAAAGCTTTACGCGAAGGTAATGACGGATTGATCACCGACCGCGCGCGACAGTTCCTCGAGATCGTGCGCGCCGCGCGTCAGAGCTAATGGCTTGAAATCGAATTCGCATTTCTGTCCGACGACAATCGAGAGTAGACACTAGCTCCGATTTGATTGACTCCCCTCTCACTCTGGGAGAAGGGCTGCCCGAGGTACGATATGCGCTGGATCAAACTCACAATGATAAGTCTGTTGCTGCCGCTCGCAGTATCGCAGTTAGGCTTTTTGAGTTGCGCGATCACGAGCGGGCCATCCTCTTCCGACAAGATGAAAGCGATAGACCGCACCGCCGCAGCGGACTGGAACCTCTACGATTCCAATCCAAAGCATCTCTGGAATCGTCTCTATCGAACTCTCTACCAGCGAGTAGCGCCTGATGGTAAAGAGTATGGGTACGATGAGATCGACCCACTGCTCTGGGACACCACCACGCACCTCTTAACTAACCCGTCTTATCAGCAGGCAAGCGCAATGCTGGATGAATTTGCTTCCACTCATGCGGAAAAGTTGATCACGGATCCGACGAAGCGGGCGATCCTACAGCGCGACCTGTGGGCGATCTTTGACTGGACCGCTGCGATACACGTCGAGTCGCAAGAGAAAACAAATCTTCAGATTAAGCTGGCACGGGTGATTAGGAATCTGGCCCTCTCGCCGGATGAAATTGCCAGACTGCCTGACACCTACAATCAGGCTGCGCATGCCAAAGCCTTTGCGGCCGGTTACGATCCGAACCAGCCTGCGCAGGCTTTCCTGCCGCCGGATCTTTTTAATCCAAAAGGGCCATGGGTCCAACTCAGCTCCGGCGGTGGCGATCCCGCGGCCATAGGTCACGTCTCCAGTTTTTCCGGTCGATCAATCTTTCTGGTATTCATACGATTGCCCGACGGCAGAGATGCGACACTCAGGTATCTGCAAACGATCGCGGCGTTTCCCAGGCCCTGGGTTCGTGATCCGTCGAACCCTGGGCGCTTAATGCCCAACCTGGATCTGCCACAGTTTCCGACGGGCACTCAACTCGCTTTGGTTCGCAAGATCGTATTGGTCGACAATGGGGGTAACCTCCGGCCAACGAACATAATTGAAACCGTCCAAATCAGAGTCCATCGAAAAATTCCTCCGACAAGTGAGAAGATCTTTAACAACGATAGGACTTCAGCCCGAACGGCTCTGGACGTGTTTGAGTTCAAGTTGAGCCGGCCGAAACTGTTTGCGGATGAAAGTGGTGGATTGAGTTCAGTCGCTGCCGGAGAAAAGCAGTTTACCCACTTTCAATCCCACGGCATCGACTTTGAGCAACACGACGCGCTGCGCGACTGCGCGAATTGTCATTACCCACCCGGTGTTCACGCGCTGCTCACCCGCAGACGCGAAGGAATTCTGCCTTCCGCCAATCCGGATGACGAAGCGGAACGGGTGCAGCGGTGGAAGAGTAGACAGCGTGACTGGGGACTGCTCGTAGGGCTCTGGCGATCGCAGCCTGGCCCTTAAGGAAATACACTAGAAAACGACAGCCTACGTGCCCAGCGCGGTGGGTGAGTCTCAAAGCCACGGTGAAAACATCCTCTTGATACTTCAAGCTGCCCCCGCCATTGTGCCTTGAGGTAAACTGGCCGAATGATCTACGAGTGGGATCCGAAGAAAGCCAAAGTAAATCTTCGCAAGCATCGCGTGTCGTTTGAGGAAGCGGCTACTGTGTTTCTCGATCCGCTCGCGGTTACTTATCCCGACCCAGACCATTCCGACGAAGAGTTCAGAGAAATTACCATTGGCCACTCAGCCAAACTCGGAGTAATCTTTCTAACACATACGCAGAGACGAGATCGCATCCGAATCATTGGCGCGCGAAAGGCAACTCGGTGGGAGCGCAAACAATATGAAGAAAGCATCGGCAAAGAAAAGTAATAACGACCTCAGGCCCGAATACGACCTCTCTAAGCTAAAGGGTGGAGTTCGCGGCAAGTACTACCGAAAGGCTACGGCCGGGACGAACCTCGTGCTGATTGAACCGGAACTCACTGAAGTCTTTCCAGATACGGAATCAGTGAACCGCGCGCTCAGACTCCTGGCCGACACTGCTGCGTCGGCTACAGGAAAGAGACGTCGACAGGTCGCAAAGCCAAACAATCGTCTCAAGCGAAGCGCGTAAGATCTCGCCTTCCCTGTTCGCTTTCCATCGCCATAATCGCCGCCAATCATGATCAGACCATTCCGCGGAGTTCACCCTCAAATTCACCCAACGGCCTTCATCGCCGACAGCGCTCAAGTGATCGGCGACGTGCACGTCGGCGAGCAGGCTTCGATCTGGTTCGGCACCGTGGCGCGCGGTGATATGTTCTACATACGCATCGGCGATCGGACCAACGTGCAGGACAATTGCGTTCTGCACACCCGCACCGGCGAGTTGCCGACGATTCTGGAAGACCAAGTGACGGTCGGGCACAGCGTTACTTTGCACGGCTGTTATGTCGAGCACGGCTCGTTGATTGGGATTGGATCGATCGTGCTTGATGATGTGCGGATCGGGGCCCAGTCATTGGTGGCCGCAGGCTCTCTGGTTTCTCCGGGAACAATTATTCCACCGCGTTCGCTGGTGATGGGGATGCCGGCGCGAGTTAAGCGGCCGTTGACTGGTGAAGAGGTTTTGAGTCTGGATCGCTACTGGCAGAATTATGTTGAGTATTCAGCTCACTATCTCGACGAGCCAAAGTAAGCACCTGCTGGTAATGCTCTCTCTTCCGCCTCATTGACTACCCCAGTGCCGAGGCGTCCCCCCCCGACCTTTATCCATCCGCACACAAAAGAGACCGGACAATATTCACGACGCTTGCTTCGTGACTCTCACGAAATCAGGCAGTCGGCTGAAACAGAAATTCTCGTGAAGAATCTCATAACCTTCCGCACCCTTCATTACATCTTCATAACTTCGGAGTAAACCTGTCCCACGGTTGCGGCAGCCGCAGCAAAACTTCATTTTGCGAGGTGATAACTTTGAGAGAACGCGCAGTGGTATCTTCAATTCTCGCTCTTCTTATTTCGTCTACGGCGGCCCAGCCCGCCGGGTCAGCTACATTACCTTTCGCGGAAGACAGCGTCCCAGTCCAACGTTCACGGATAGACAATTCCTTTGGCGAAAAGACTAAGGCTGAAGGAGGAAAAATCGATGAATACCTCCTCCGGCTGGCTGGCTTCGGATTCTCCGGCGCCGTGCTGGTTGCCAAAGACGGACAGGTTCTGATTGAGAACGGCTACGGCATGGCGGATCGCAAGCGTAACCTCCAGTTCACCGCCGAGACCGTCTTTGACATTGGCTCGAATACAAAAGATTTTACGAAAATGGCGATCCTGCAGCTGGCTGAAAAGAAGCTGATCAGCCTGGACGACACAATCAACAAATTCTTCGACCAGGTTCCGGCAGACAAGGCGATGATCACCGTCCAGCAGTTAATGGATCACACGGCCGGCTTCGGCATGTATTCCGGTCGTGATGATGAGAAGGTAACGAAAGACGAGTTCCTCCGGCGAGTGCTCTCGGCTCCGTTGATCTCCGAGCCGGGAAAAAAGAACAACTACTCAAACCCAGGCTACGGCCTGCTGGCTGCGATTATTGAGAAAGTGAGCGAACAGTCCTACGAGCAGTACGTGCAGGGACACATCTTTGCCCCGGCCGCGATGGCGTTTACCGGATACTCGATACCCAAGCGGCGCGAGGGCCAGATCGCGCACACCTATGCGGAAGGAGAAGATCGCGGCTCAACCTACAACATCCCGCACATTCCGGACGGAGTGTCATGGAGCCTGCGTGGCGCCGGTGGGACGCTCTCCACGCTGGGCGACATGTACAAATTTCATCTCGCCCTCGAACGCGAACGGTTACTCTCAAAGGAATTCAAAGCGAAGCTATTCGACATGGAGAGTCCGATGGTGCTGGTGGGCGGCAACGGCGTTCACTATTTCGTTTACCAGCGCGAGCCCGCCAATCACGTCGTGGTTCTGATTGCTTCCAGCGATGCCGGCCTACGGGCCACGGAAATCAACCAACAAATAGCGGCGCTGGCCGCAGGCCGGGATGTTCCTCTTCCGCCAAAGACTGCCCGAATGGATCCAGCAATGCTGGCGAAGCTGGCCGGGAACTATAAGCTGGCTTCAGGTGCGGAGTTGACGGTCTCTATTAAAGGTGATCGGTTGCTCGTAAGCGGCGCGAATCAGGAAGGCTTTGATCTATTGGTAAGTGGCAGACCCGGCAATCCGGAACAGATTAACAAGATGAACGACCAGGTCCGCGTGATGTTGGAAGCTGCCGCCAAAGGAGACTACGTCCCCACATACAAGGTCCTCAGCGCCGCGATGCCCTTTGAAGAGTTCAAGCCGAGACAGGAAGCCTTGTGGCAAAGACGCAAGGACCAGTTCGGACAATTCAAACAAGTCACGATCCTGGGCACCGTTCCGGGTCAGGGGAACCTGGTCACAACGGCGCGCCTCGATTTCGACCACGGCGTCGACTACGCTCAATTCATGTGGGGCGGAGGAGTGATCAGAGGCATTCGACCTTCGGTGGCGGCCCCCGGAGTTGAATTCTTTCCTCAATCCGCGACGGACTTCGTCAAGTTCAATCCTAATACTGGTGAATCAACAAACATCAGCTTTAAGCCAAATGAGAGCGGCAATGGTTTCAGCGTGAGCTTGCAACCGGGTCAGGCCGCCGGCCCATCCGGACCGGGGGCAAACCAGAAGGCGAAGGTTACAAAATTGCCGGACACTCCAGCGGGCAGCCTCGTTAGTGCTTACTTAAAGGCCTTCAACTCCGGCGATGAGAAAGTGGCAAAAGACTTCTTCCTCAACTATCTGTCCAAAACATCACTGGCCAACCGTTCTATGGAAGAGCGTTTGGGCATCTACCGGCAGATGCGTGACAACCTCGGTGATTTGCAGGTCGAAAGCGTTGATGAAACCAGCCCGCAAGCGATCGCTCTGACAGCCCAAACCAAAGATGGCGTCGTGCAATTCAGATTCGAGATGGACCCGTCGGAGCCCGGCAAATTGAAAGGCCTGCGGGTCGAGCGAAATTGAACGACCTGTTTGGAGTGCGGTAACTTGTTACCGCTTTCATAGCCGCGCGCTCCAAAGATCGCGCATCGTTGTCAGACCCACTATAATCGCCAGACAAAGTGCGCCCTCTTTCTTATGAACCGAAGTGTCTTAGTTGTTGAAGACGACCACAAAATTGCAGCCACAATCAAGCTGTATCTCGAGCGCGAAGGTTATCAGGTCTCGATTGCCGGCAATGGCCGCGATGCCCTGACGCAGGCTAGAGCCTTGCTACCGGGACTGGTCATCCTCGACTTGATGTTGCCGCAACTCAGTGGCACGGAAGTGTGCCGATTGTTGCGGGCCGAATCGGATGTCTACGTCATCATGCTCACCGCGAGAACGACTGAAGAGGACAAGTTGCGCGGATTGGATCTGGGCGCGGATGACTATATGACAAAGCCTTTCAGCCCCCGCGAGCTGATGGCGCGGGTGCGGGCCGTCCTGCGCCGGCAACGGCCGCTGCCAATTGAAGCGTCCGCTAAGACAAACATTAACGGGCTGTCCATAGATTTTCATCGACACGAAGTTTGCTTGAATGAGAGACGAATTTATTTGACGCCGGCGGAATTCAAGCTGCTGGAAACTTTCGTTAAGGCGCCCGAACGCGTCTTTACCAGGCAGCAGTTGGTGGAGAAAGCATTCGGTTACCAATACGAAGGATTGGACCGCACCATTGACGCTCACATAATGAACCTGCGCAAAAAGATCGAACCCGATCGTTTGCAGCCATCATTTATCGTCACCGTCTACGGCGTTGGCTACAGATTCTCGGGTGAAACCAATGCTTCGTAGCCTGCGTGCTCGCCTCGTATTGATGACTCTGGTGGTGGCCCTGATTGCCGTGGCGTGTGTGGGCATTCTTTCAAGACGCTCAACCCTGATTGAGTTTCATGCTTTCGTTAACGACAATCAAACGTCCAGCCTGGAGGAGTTTCGCGGTCTCCTGGAGGAACAGTATCAACAGCGTGGGAGTTGGGATAACTCCCAGAAACTGTTGGACCGAATTAGCAGAATGACGGACAAACAAATCATTCTGGCCGACTCACAGCGAAAAGTACTGGCGACCTCTCCGCCCGAATTGATGCGCGCAAATATTCGCATCCGTCCCACGGATGATCTCACAATTAGCCTTGAGGAGCGGCGCGACGGCCCGTTGGTATCGGGACAAGAAATGGAATTTCATAATGCCCCTCACGCTGTCCTCCACGATCCGCACAATGTCGTTGTCGGGATTCTTTACTCAGTCCGGAAGCCGGCCGCTCCTTCCACTCAGCAGGAGAATACTTTCGCCGGCGCTCTAAACAAAACCCTGTTGCTGGCGGCTCTGGCAGCAGCGGCGGTCGCCTTGCTTGTCGCCGTCATTCTCTCGCATCGGATAGTTCGGCCGGTCGAAGCTTTGACGAGTGCCGCGCGGCGAATTGCCGGCGGTGACCTGGGCCAGCGCGTTAACGCTTCGTCCCGCGATGAGATTGGTGAACTGGGACGAGCTTTTAATTCGATGGCCGACAACCTGGCGCGCGCCGAAGAGCTGCGACGCAACATGACCAACGATGTCGCGCACGAGTTGCGCACCCCGCTCACAAACATCCGCTGCCAGATCGAGGCTCTGCAGGACGGACTGTCCAGTCCCAGCCCCGAGGTCATCGATTCGCTTCATGACGAAGCAATGTTGTTACAACATCTGATTGATGATTTACAGGACCTGTCGCTCGCGGAGGCTGGCCGGCTGAGTCTCGAGCTTGGCCCAGTCTCAGTCAGTGAAGAGGTCCTGGTTGCAGTGAACGCCGTTCAACTGAGGATGGGCGGTGGCGGGCCGTCAATAAAGATCGAGCTACCCGACAATTGTCCCGAAGTATCGGCGGATTCGCAGCGCTTAGGACAGGTTCTCCGTAACCTGCTGAACAACGCCGTCGCTCACACGCCACCTGAAGGAGCGATCACGATTCGAGCATCGAGGATCGACTCCAAAGTTGAGTTTATGGTCGCCGACACCGGCAGCGGCATTGCCCTCGCAGACTTGCCTTACGTCTTTGATCGCTTCTATCGCGCCGATAGCTCGCGCGATCGCGCCACCGGCGGCGCCGGATTGGGACTGGCTATTGTCAAGCAGATCGTCATCGCTCACGGAGGCTCAATACGGATTGAGAGTCAGCCGAGTCAGGGCACAAAGACATTCTTCACGATACCGGCGGCTTAGTTATAAGGATGGTCCGGTGAACGGACAAATGGAAAATAATCAGGCGTGCTTCTCTGACGCGGGCTGCTCAACCGCGGGTAGGGGCAGGAGGTCGCTCTTGTATCCGCAGTCTTCGTTTGCACAGCGGCGGGTCGTGCCTTTCTTGGTTGTCTTCTCCAGCAGAAAAGGCGCGCTGCATTGCGGACACTTCTCGATCACAGGCTTGTCCCAATAAACGATTTCGCACTTGGGATACTCGGCACAGCCGTAGAAAATCTTGCCGCGCTTTGATCGCTTGACGATGACTTCACCTTTACAGCCGGGACGCGGGCACGCGACACCGGTAGTCTCGCGTTTGATGTATTTGCACTTCGGATAATTCGAGCAGGAAATGAATTCACCAAATCGTCCCTGACGTTTCACCAGTTGTGCTTGATCGACCGGACACTTTTCATCGAGGACTTCCGGCGGGGCCGAAACCTGGCCGCTCTTGGAGATCTTGCGGATGTTGCGACAGTCGGGATAACCCGAACAGCCGTAGAACGGCCCGAACCGGCCACGCTTTAACTGCATTTGCTTGCCACAGAGTTCACAGGCCTCAGGTTCTTCAGCCGCGTCTCCATTCCCCGCAGCCTGGGCGTCGCCGTCCGCCGGAGCCACTGGTTCAGCATCCCGTGTTGCGCCGCATTCAAGACACTTGAGATACTTGCCGAAGCGGCCGAGCTTTTGAACCATGCCCGGCGTGTTGCACTTCAAACAAACTTCGTCGGTGGGCGTTTCCTTTGTTTTAACTTCAGCCGAATACTTCGTAAATTGAGCGAGATCCAGCTTGAACTTGTCATAAAACTCAGTCAGCGCATCCGTCCACTTGAGCTTACCTTCTTCAATTTCATCCAGCTCGTGTTCCATCCGCGCGGTATAGGTCTCGTTAAAGAGATCGTCAAAGCCCCCGTCGATCAAAACGTCGTTCACTGTTTTGCCAAGGGCCGTCGGATGGAAACGCCCTTCCTTCTTTTCCACGTATTCGCGATCCTGAATGGTTGTCATGATCGCCGCGTACGTCGAAGGCCGGCCAATGCCCTTCTCTTCCAGAATCTTTACCAGCGTAGCTTCGGTAAATCGCGGCGGGGGTTCAGTGAAGTGCTGTTCCGGATCGATCTTGTTCAGAGTTAGCGTCTCGCCCGCAGTGACTCGCGGCAAGTTCCGCTCGTCTTCATCGTCAGCCGGTTTCTCGTCACGGCCCTCCTGATAAACTTTGAGAAAGCCATCGAACGTCAGCACGGAGCCGGTGGCGCGAAATACCAGACGGCCGGCCTGGATATCGATCGTCGTCTGATCAAACAGCGCCGGCATCATCTGCGAAGCGACGAAACGTTGCCAGATCAGCCGGTACAACTTCAGCTCTTCGGGTTTGAGATATTGGGCCAGCGAGTCCGGCGTGCGCGTTACGTCGGTCGGGCGAATCGCCTCGTGCGCGTCCTGCGCGCCTTTCTTTGAGCGATACTGAATTGCTTTTTCGGGAAGGTAGTTCGCGCCGTATTGTCCCTTTACAAAGTCACGCACCTCGCCAAGCGCCGCATCACCCACACGAGTCGAGTCGGTTCGCATGTAAGTGATCAGACCGACTGAGCCTTCTGCCCCGATTTCTACACCTTCGTAAAGATGCTGAGCGATCATCATCGTCCGCTTCACCGGAAAGCTGAGTTTGCGCGAAGCTTCCTGCTGCAACTTCGATGTGATGAAGGGCGGAACCGGATTTCGCTTACGCTCTTTCTTGGTGACTTCATTTACGACGAAGGTTTGCTGCTCAGCTTCGGCAACCAGTTCTTTTGCCAAGTCCTCGTTGCCGATCAGGATTTCGTTCTTCTTAAGTTCGTTGTCAAAGCCGCCGGTCTTAACGGTCTGTTCGCCGACTTTCATCAGGCGAGCATCGAATGGGGGCGGTTGCTGACCGGTGAAATTCGCACCAATCGTCCAGTACTCAGTCTTAACAAAGGCTTCAATTTCGCGTTCGCGTTCGACCACCATGCGCAACGCCACGGACTGCACGCGGCCCGCGCTGAGCCGGCCGCCAATCGTGCGACAGAGCAGCGGCGAAACTTTGTAACCCACCAGACGGTCCAGGACGCGGCGCGCCTGCTGCGCATCTACAAGGTTCCCGTCAATCTGTTTCGGATGCTCAAACGCCGCCTGCACCGCGCGCTTGGTAATCTCGTTGAACATCACGCGGAAGGTCGGCACTACGGGCTTCTTCGGCACGATTTCTTCGGCCAGGTGCTGGCAGATCGCTTCACCTTCACGATCAGGGTCAGCGGCGAGGTAAATCGCCGTCGCGGTCTTGGCGGTCTTCTTCAGGTCGGCAACAATCTTCTTGTTATTGCGCTTCTTGGAATCAGGAATGATCTCGTAGGTCGGCTCAAAATGGTTCTGGACATCGACGCCCAGGCCCTTCGAAGGCAAATCCTTAATATGCCCAATCGAGGCCATCACGACAAAGTCCTTGCCGAGATATTTATTGATCGTTTTCGCTTTGGCGGGCGATTCGACTATTACCAGGTTCTTAGTCATTGCTTATTCAATTCCGGTCACGCACAGATGACTGTTCGATGATCGAGGGTTGCTTCTAAACCAGTTTCCCGAGGTTTTTAGGAGCGAGCTTGAAAATAACACTAAGTATGCCCTAAACGCCAAACCGGGCTGGGAAAGCCGGTATTTGCTCGCAATATTCAGGTAGTCCACCAAATTGTTAGTGATTCTCCCTTCGGATAAGAACAATCCACGAAGACACACGAAGTGCACGAACAAAGCCAACTCCGCTTCGTGTACCTTCGTGGATCGTTCACCCTTCCCAGCGAAAAGGAAGCCCGAAAACAAACTTGGCCTGTCAGCCCAGCGAGGTTGAAACTACATCCTCCGCACAAAACACATGCCCGGGAGCGCGCGAATCAACTCGCGCATTTCCAGCGCCAACAGCGCGCTGGTCAATTGAGTGATCGACAGCTTCGTCGTTTCCGCCAGCGTGTCGATCTGCAGCGGCGTATCAGTTGAAAGCAGCTTGAAGACAGCCAGCTCTGGTTCTGACAAATCCGGCGGCGAGAGGTCTAGCTGATCCAATAGCTCGCCTTTCTTTTTCGATTTCCGGCTGGGCGGCGGAAGTAATTGCGCGGCAATCTCCGGCGGCAATTCGCCGGCGACGTCCTGCCACTGCTGTACCAGCTTGGCGCCTGCTCCTTTTATTAGATAGTTAGTGCCGAACGAATTTCGAGAAGTAATGTTGCCGGGAACCGCAAACACTTCGCGGTTCTGCTCCATCGCCAGCCGCGCCGTAATGAGCGAGCCGGAATTTTCCGCCGCTTCGACTACTAGAACCCCCAGGCTCAAGCCGCTGATCACGCGATTGCGGTACGGAAAGTTTTCTGAAACCGGCGGCGTACCCAGCGGAAACTGAGTCACGATCGCACCCCCGCGATTCAAAATCTCCTCCACCAGCTTTTTATGATCGCGCGGGTAGACCTTATCGAGTCCGGTACCGGTGACCGCCACCGTTCGTCCTCCTGCTTCCAGAGCGCCCCGATGCGCCGCCGCATCGATTCCGCGAGCCAGTCCGGAAACGATCGTCACTCCGCGCTGCGCCAACTCTCGCGACATCATCAGCGCCGCGTTTTGTCCATACGTGGAACAGCGCCGCGAACCAACCACGGCGACGCACGGCCGCTCGAGACATTCTTCCCACGCGCCTTTGACGTAGAGGACGACGGGCGGATCGTAGGTCTCGCGCAACAGCGCCGGATACACTCCGTCGTCTAAGACAAGTATGTCGCCGCCGAGTTGGCGCACGCGTTCGATTTCGGATTCGGCGCGCGCGTGCAATTCCCGCGACGCGATGTTCTCAATAGCTTCCGGCGGTAGACGCAGCAAGGCGAGTTCGCGTCGCGGCGCATCGAAGATCGCTTCCGCCGATCCAAAATGTTCGAGCAGCCGGGCCGTAACCCTTGGCCCTACACCTGGAGTCATGTTGAGGGCAATCCAATCCTTCATGAGTGAGCAGTAAGCCGTCAGCAGTGAGCAGTCAATCTGGGATCAAAGAAATTTGAATCAAGCCATGCGAGGAGAGGAAATATCACTTAGCGGAAGAAGCGTCAAGCAAGTCATTACAGCAACTTTTTTATCAAGAAGCGGCTATGAAGAAGCAAAATTCTGGCTGAAAAAAGTAAACGGTTTTCTGCTCACTGCTTACTGCTCACTGCCAACTGATTAGGTGGCGGAGGCGTGTAGGAATCGAACCTACCTGAGCCTACTCTCGCAGGCTCACTAACGGTTTTGAAGACCGCGCCGTTCACCAGAACAGATGCGCCTCCGTGTTTTCAAATCTCCGATTTGAAATCTCCGATCTTAAATCTCAAATAGGTGTTCACCGCGACCATGAATACCAGTCCGGGTCTGCAGAGCCAAGGGCATGACCGTACCCGCCGCGAAAGCCGGTGTCAAGCAACCTATCTCGCCTTGACCCGTCAGTCTCACGCAATTAGAATGTAACCCGAACGAACGTTCGAACGGCTCGACAAGGCCGGCCGGTATGCTGGCTGCAATGACTCCATGATCAACTTTCAAACTTCGCCCGAACAATACAAACACTGGAAGCTTTCGATTGACGGCGCGGTTGCCCGGCTCTCGATGGACGTGCGGGAGGATGCGACGCTGGCCGAAGGGTACAAGCTGAAGCTCAATTCCTATGACCTTGGCGTGGACATCGAACTGGCGGACGCGATCCAGCGGCTGCGCTTTGAACATCCGGAAGTACGCGCCGTCGTCGTCACCAGTTTGAAGCCGCGCATCTTTTGCGCAGGCGCAAATATCTACATGCTCGGGACTTCGTCGCACGCGTTCAAAGTCAACTTCTGTAAGTTCACGAACGAGACGCGCTGTGCAATTGAAGATGATTCGCGGCATTCCGACCGGCGCTACATTGCCGCGCTGAACGGTACGGCGTCGGGTGGCGGCTATGAATTGGCGATCGCCTGTGACGAGATTTACCTGGTTGATGACGGGAACTCGGCTGTCTCCCTTCCCGAGGTACCACTGCTCGGCGTGCTGCCAGGCACCGGGGGGCTAACGCGCTTGGTGGACAAGCGCAAGGTCCGTCGCGATCGCGCCGATGTGTTCTCAACTCTCGCTGAAGGATTGAAGGGCAAGCGCGCGAAAGACTGGGGACTGATCGATGATTCGTTTCCTACCAGCAAGTTTCAGGAAGCCGTCGACGCCCGTGTAGCGCAAGTTGTTAACTTGCGAAGTGCGGATAAAACTCAACGCCCGATTACCGACGAGAAAGCGCAAGTTAACAACTTGCGCCACATCGGAATCAAGTTAAACCCGCTTGAATTTGCATCAACCGACGACACTCGGGAGTACAAATACGTTTCCGCAAAGCTGAATCGCGAGAAACGTTTCGCCGATCTCACGGTGCGCGGGCCAGGGGCTGACTTACCCACAACTCCGGATGAGATTCAAAAGCTTGGCGATGACTACTGGCCGCTGCGCGCCTATCGTGAACTCGACGACATGCTCTTGCATCTGCGGGTGAACGAGCCAGAGATCGGGCTGGTGTGTCTGCGGACGGAAGGGACAATCGACAACGTGCTCGCTGTCGACCACACGCTCGCGTCGAATCGCGATCATTGGCTGGTTCGCGAAATCATTTTGCACATGGCGCGGGTGCTGCGACGGCTCGATCTCACGGCCAAGAGTTTCTTTGCGATTATCGAACGCGGCAGTTGCTTCGCCGGAAACTTGCTTGAGTTGGCGTTGTCATCGGACAGAACCTACATGCTGAACAATCCGGAGCAAACCAGCCAGATCGCGACCAGTGAACTCAACGCAGCCGCGCTGCCGATGAGCAACGGCCTCACTCGGCTGCAATCTCGTTTCCTGGCCGAACCCGCGAAAGTCGATGAAGTACTCGCCCACAAAGATCGTTTCGATACGGAAGCCGCGGATGAAGCCGGGCTGGTGACGTTCGCCCCGGATGATCTCGATTGGGAGGACGAGCTGCGGGTGGCTATAGAAGAAAGAACGTCGCTCTCGCCCGATGCTTTGACCGGCATGGAAGCTTCGTTGCGCTTTGCCGGCCCGGAATCAATGGACACGAAAATCTTTGGGCGTTTGACGGCGTGGCAGAACTGGATCTTTCAACGACCGAACGCGGTCGGACCGCAGGGGGCTTTGACGAATTACGGTAAGCCGACGCAGGCACAGTTTGATTATAAGAGGACCTGAGCCACAGATGAACACAGATTTTCACTGATAGAAATCGATCTTATCTGTGTGCATCCGTGTGTATCTGTGGCTGAATTGGTGAATCATGAATCTTTACGATCGCATTCCTAATAACGTAAACCTTTCGGAAGACAAGCGCCTGCAGCGCGCTCTGGAAAAGTGGCTGCCGAACTTTCTTGGTTGGTGGCAGGACATGGGTCCCGACGGATTCCAGGACAAGGACGTCTGGCTGCGCACCGCGGTTGATGTCGGGTCGGAAGGCTGGGCGCATTTCGATTATGTGAAGATGCCGGATTATCGTTGGGGCATTTTTCTTGAACCTGCGCAGCCCGACGCGAAGGTTGGCTTTGGTGATAACTACGGAGCGCCTGCTTATCAGGAAGTGCCGGGCGAGTTCCGCAACTCTCTGCGCCGCATCATCGTCACCCAGGGTGATACTGAACCTGCTTCCGTTGAACAACAACGCCTACTCGGCCACACCTCTCCTTCGCTTTACGACCTGCGCAATCTTTTTCAGGTGAACGTCGAAGAAGGCCGTCACCTCTGGGCGATGGTGTATCTGCTGCAAGCCTATTTCGGGCGCGATGGCCGTGACGAAGCGGATGCACTGTTGGAGCGCCGCTCTGGCAACCCCGACAAGCCGCGCATTCTGGAGGCTTTTAATCAACCATGCGATGACTGGCTCAACTTTTTTGCGTTTACGATGTTTACCGATCGCGACGGCAAGTATCAGCTCTCGGCCCTGGCTGAATCCGGGTTCGAGCCGCTGGCACGTACGTGCAAGTTCATGTTGACCGAAGAAGCTCATCACATGTTCGTCGGTGATACGGGGCTGAGCCGCGTGGTCCGCCGCACCGCTCAGTTAATGAAGCAGAGTCCAAACGAAGACGTGCGCGCAGCCGGCGGCATCCCGCTTGAGATTATTCAGAAGTACATCAATTTCTGGTTCAGCTATTCGCTCGATCTTTTCGGCGGCGAGATCAGCTCGAACTCAGCCGACTTCTTTGCCGCGGGTTTGAAAGGACGCTTCAAAGAGCAGGAGCAATACACGGATCACATCGCCGCTGAGGGCTCGTTTGTGATGCAGGTAGTCGAAGGTGGGAGGCTGGCGTCGCGCGAAGTGCCTTTGCGAAATGCTTTGAACGAAGTGTTGCGTACAGAGTATGTGAAAGACTGTGGGAAAGGTCTGGCGCGCTGGAATAAGGCTCTGGCCGACGAAGGTGTAGTGGCACCGACTTCAGCCGGTGGAGCTGAATCAGAACCCAGACTGAAGTCCAGGCTACTTTACCTGCCCAACATTCGCTTTCATCGGCACGTCGGTGAATATGCCGGGCACGATTTTGATCTGGAAGGCAACTTGATCACTCGCGACGAATTTGAGCAGCGCCAGAATGAGTGGCTGCCAACTCTGGAGGATCGCGAATACGTGCGCAGTCTAATGCACCCGGTAACCGAGCCGGGCAAGATTGCCAATTGGATCGCGCCGCCGGCCTCGGGCATCAAAGGCAAGCCGTTCGAGTTTGAATACGTGAGACTCTAGCGGAAGCGCGAATGAACCGCTAACGTTGAGACTAACTTCCGCGTCTTTAACGTCGGGGGTTGAATATGAAAAAGCTCATCGTAATAATTATCTGTCTGCTCGCCGCCGTTTCACCGGCGCGCACGCAGCAGGCCAACTCATCGTCGCCGACAACGACTCGCGTGCCGGTCGCTAAAGAGAGCACCCCAGAAATACGCCTGAAGACTTTTCAGAAAGTCTGGGAGATCGTTCGCGATAAGTTCTTCGATCCAAACTTCGGCGGCATAAATTGGAATGATATCCACACACGCTATGCACCTTTGGTTGACGCGGTGAAGAGCGATGCCGAGCTTTATGCCACGCTCACTCGGATGCTCGATGAGCTGAACACTTCGCATATGGAGATTATCCCGCCAAGCGTAATCGAACGAACCAGCGCCTCGCCTGTAACTACCGGGCTCAGCCTGCGAACCATGGAAGGTCAGGTGGTTGTTCTTCGCCTGCTGCCCGGATCGTCCGCGGAACGTGCGGGCTTCCGGCCCGGATACGTGGTAAGGCAGGTCGATGGCGTCGAGGTGAAAGATTTGCACGACGCTCAAGTCAGGCTCCGCGGAGCGCAGGACACCAAAGTTCGCGTGACCTTCCTGGATGAGCACGACCAACCTCGTGAGTTGGCTCTGGATCGCCTGTTACTTGGTTCCGATCAAATCGATCGCCAGAAATTTGGCGAGATCTCTCTTTACTCCTTGCTTGAGGTCAAACGGCTCGCAGGCGGAATTGGTTATATTCGCTTCACCAGCTTTATCGAACCTCTCAACAAAAAGCTCGGCGCAGCGATCGACTCGATGCACGACGCCCCCGGATTGATCATCGACCTGCGCGGCAATGGGGGCGGAGAGGACACCGTCGCTATCAAGATGGCGAACCACCTGCTGGACAAGCCAACCCAACTAATGATCACTCGGACCCGCAAGGGCGATTCAAACTACTATCGAGCACGCCCGGTCGGGCATCCGTACGCGGGCCCGATCGTCGTCCTTGTCGATGAAGGCAGCGCTTCCGCGAGCGAGCAATTCACTGCCGGAATGCAGGAGATTGGGCGCGTCTACGTCATCGGTAAGAAGACTGAGGGTGCCGATATGGACGCTGATGGCGCCAAACTGCCGACGGGCGCGTTTCTGCTTTATGCCGCCGGTCAACCGCGCACGCCCAAAGGCGTCGTCATCGATGGTCGTGGAGTTATTCCCGATCTAGAGGTGAATTTGACCCGCGCCGAATTGCTCAAAGGAAACGACGCGCAGTTGACCGCGGCGATCGATTACATCAAACAGAAAGCCGCTCAAGGATCTCGGCGTGCTGCGCCTGCTGAGCGGACGGGGGCGTCCGCGCTCCCAGCAAGACAATGACCGTTACTGTCAAAGGTGATCTGACGCGATACGATCAAAAGCTGGAGTTGATCCTGCGCGTTTCTGCGCGCATCTTTGCCGAAAAAAGTTATCACTCGACTTCAATGCGCGACATCTCGCGCGCGACGGGAGTCAGTCTCGCCGGACTCTATCACTACTGTAAGTCGAAAGAGGAATTGCTTTTTCTGATCCAGGACCACTGTTTCGGTCGCGTGCTCGAGCGGTTCGAGGAGCGGATAGCAGGAATCGAAGATCCGCTCGAGAAACTGCGCATCTTTATCAACAATCACCTTTCGTTCTTTGCGGCCAACATGGCTGAGATGAAGGTGCTGTCGCACGAAGCTGAATCGCTCGCTGGTGATTTGCACGAGCACGTCTCAACCCGAAAGAGGCAATACACGCGCACGGCCCGCAAGATCCTTTCCGCCCTGCAGCAAGCCTCGATGAATTCCGCGCGCGCCCCGCACCGCAATGGTCATCCCAGGAAAGCTAAGCCGGTTGATTTAACAGTTGCGACTTATGCGCTGTTCGGCATGATGAATTGGATCTATAACTGGTACGATCCGCGCGGCAAGTTGTCTGTCAGTCAACTGGTGGATAATATTACCCGTCTGTTCCTGAACGGTTTTCTTTTGCATGCAGACGATTTAATGGCTTTTGCAAACTCTGACACAGCCGAAATGGTGAACATTTGGCGCACAACATGAAGTAATATAGGAAGGAGCATAATCGTGGCAAAACAATATCCGGATACCACCAGAATTGATCCTGCTAAGCTTGCTGCTTGGCTGGAACAACAGTGGAAGGGTGAAAAGCGTTGCCCTATTTGCAAGTCAAACGATTGGAGTATTAGTGAAAAAGCGTTGGAGCTTCGAGAATGGAAACGATCTTCTTTGCAAGTGCCAACGTTTCAGGTGGTCGCGATGGTTCACTGTCGAGTTTGCGGGAACGTGATATTTATTAATCCATTCGTTGCGGACTTGTTTGCGGAGCGCCCTGAACACCTCCAAGCTGTCATCTCCGGAGACTAATGGCTAATGCCCATCCAGCCCCCACCTGAGGAATCTCTTAATTGGAAACGAGAAGAGTCTATTGACCTCCCTATACCTGAGAGTGAAGGTAGGCTCGCGATTAGGCATCAAGATTGGAAAAGGATCAAGACTAAGATCCAACGCTTTGACACCAAAAGCTCAAGCCTCCCGGTCATTTATTCAGTGCTCTTCGGAGTGGCGGGCTCAGCGGGCCTTTCAATCATCCCTATAGCAAAATCGCGAGATCTTTCGCCATGGGTGGCACCACTGTATGTTTGCCTGTTTCTTTTCAGTCTTCTGTGTGGCTTGGTCTTTGTACTCGTCGAGAGACGTCTTAAGCTGAAAGATCAGACAACTCAGACTGACATATTTGAAGAAATGTGTGAAATTGAGGGAATGTTTGTGCTTACGAAACGGGGGCTCTCGACATTAGAATCCAAGTCAAATTCAGTAACGACCAATCCTGAAGGTCCTAGTCTGGAGAGCTCGGGAGGGACAGACGAATAGATGAAGGTTTTTGTTCTTTCATTCAGTGATCCACAACTACCGGATGAATCTATGCTGGAATTCCTCAACTCCAGGCGAGATGTATTGAACTGGATGTCAGTATTACCTAACACCGTTTTCATCGTATCTAATGCTAGTGTTGAGACGCTAACCAACGTCTTGCGTCGGCGCTTTCCAAACGCATTCTTCCTAATCACTGAGTTCAATACAAGAAAGGCAAACGGAGCTCTGACTGACGGGGTTTGGGATTTTCTTAATAAACCTTCAGCTTAGATTTTTCGCAACCTTATAAGATGGAGCGGCATAACTGTCTCGTCGAATATAGCGTTGAAAGTGGCGTCGCGCTGTTGACCCTCAACGATCCTCCGGCGAACACATATTCCTACGACATGATGCAGCAGATCGACGCTTGCATTCTCAAAGCCCGCATGGACGAAGACGTGCAAGTCATCGTGATCACCGGTAGCGGCGAAAAGTTTTTTTGTGCGGGCGCGAATATCAGCATGCTCAGCAGCGTCACTCCGGAATTCAAGTATTATTTCTGCTTGCACGCGAACGAAACACTAAACCGGCTGGAGCAGACGCCAAAGCTCGTCATCGCGGTCATCAACGGCCACTGCGTCGGCGGCGGTTTGGAAGTGGCCATGGCTGCCGACATTCGCATCGCGCGGCGCAACGCCGGCAAAATGGGCTTGCCTGAAGTTTCGCTCGGCGTGCTGCCGGGCACCGGCGGCACGCAACGTCTGGCGCGCATCGTCGGCAAGTCACGCGCGATTGAGTTGATGGCTACCGGCGAGTTATTTAGTTTTGAGCGTGGACAGGAGCTGGGCCTGGTCAATCAGATCTATGACGGCGACACGGGCGAGCAATTCAAGGAGCAGGCGATGAATTACGCGCGCCAGTTCACCACCCCGAACAAAGCCACCCGGGCCGTCGGCCGAATCAAGCGCGCCGTGCAAACCGGAGCCGAAATTCCCTTCGAATCAGCTCTGGCTTTGGAACGCGAGTTACAACAGCAACTGTTTCAGTCCGAAGACGCGCAGGAAGGTCTGGACGCGTACGTCAATAAGCGCAAGGCGCAGTTCAAAGGAAAGTGACTCTGGAGTGCGCCGGCAGAGCGAAGCGGCGACGGCGCTTTGGATCGTGTCGCTAAGAAATAAACCAAAGCGGTGTCGCGCTCCGCTTGCCACCGCACTCCAAAACTCTTATGGATGACGAACATATCAAAGTCACCGAAGCCGACGGGATCGTAACGGTCACGCTCAACCGGCCCGAACGCCTCAACGCTCTCGTGGGCCACATGCGGCGGGATCTCGCTGAATGCCTCGAAGAAGCGGGCAGCGATCCGCACGTGCGTGTCGTCGTGATCAAGGGCGAAGGGCGAGCCTTCTGCGCCGGCGGCGACGTGCAATTCATGGCTGAAATGGTCGAGCGCAAAGACTCGGAAGAATTTTCACGCCTGCTCGGCGCGGCGCGGCGAGTGATCCTGGCTATTCGGCAGATGACTAAGCCGGTGATCGCCTCGATCGAAGGACCGGCGTCGGGCGCGGGTTTCAATCTGGCGCTGTCCTGCGATCTGCGCATAGCTTCATCGACGGCAACATTCAGCCAGTCCTTCGTGAAGCTCGGCTTTCATCCGGATTGGGGCGGGACATATTTTCTGCCGCGCATGGTGACCTCGAACATCGCCTGCGAACTTTTCTTTCTGGGCGACACGATCGATGCGAACGAAGCTTTCCGGCTCGGCTTAGTCAATCGCGTCGTAGCCCCGGAAGAATTGGAAGCCGAGACGCAGAGGCTCGCCGAACGCCTGCGGGCGGGGCCGGCGGTGTCGATCGCCGCAGCGAAGCATGCCGTTTACGCCAGCGAGCACGACACTCTGGAACAGATGCTGCAATACGAAGTCGAAGCCCAGGTGCGTTGCTTTGAATCCGAAGATGGGCGCGAAGGCGTGCGCGCTTTTATCGAGAAGCGACCGCCCCGATTTACGGGACGATAGCTACAGGACTAGAATATTTATATGGAAGTAACGGTCGAAATCCCTGAGGACATTGCCCAGCAGCTACATACCAAGTGGGACAACCTGCCGCGTGGAGTGCTGGAAAGCTTAGCGCTTGAGGCTTACCGTTCCGGCATGCTAACCATGATGCAGTTGCGTCGCCTCCTTGGTTTTGAGACGCCGATGGAACTAGATGCGTTTCTTAAGCAAGCCGGCATTCACCTCGATTACGATCTCGACAATCTGAGAGAAGACCTCGAAACTATTCGCAAGGTACGCGGCGAATGAGCGTTGTCTCAAACACCACTCCTCTGAACTATCTAATACTAATCGGACGAGCTGAAATTCTCAGAGTACTCTACGAACGCACATTCATACCCTCCGCGGTCTTCGGCGAACTCACATCGTACAAAGCTCCGAAGTTGGTTCGAGACTGGATTCTCAACAGACCGGACTGGTTAAGGGTTCAAGACGCTCCCGACATAACTGGCAGCGCACTCGACGAGATTCAAATCGGTGAATTTTCCTGGCTGAACAGCTTCGGTCGGATTTCATTATCCTCGACGATCGCAGAGCTCGGCGCGTAGCCCACAACCGAGGCCTGAGCGTGATTGGGACTCTTGCCGTCTTGACCACCGCAGCCGAAAAAGGTCATATAACCTTACGCGAGGCGCTTGAAGATTTGAAGCAAACGAGCTTTCGTGTGTCATCATCTCTGCTTGAATCACTCGCCGGGCATGATCGGTAGGTTGGCCATGAAACTCGAGAATCGATTAGCTCTAATCACCGGCGGTGGCCGCGGCATTGGCCGCGCGATAGCGATCGCGTTCGCCCGTGAAGGCGCTTCGATCGCGGTCGCGGCGCGCACCCGCGCGCAAGTCGACAGCGTAGCCGACGAAGTCGCCTGCGAATTTGGAGTTGAGACACTGGCGATCGAATGCGACGTGGCCGATGCTGAGAGCGTCAGCCGCGCGTTCGCCCACACCAGCGAACAGTTTGGTGGGGCGCCGGACATTCTCGTTAACAACGCGGGCATCGCGGAAACGTCGCCCTTTGTGAAAACTGATGAGGCGATGTGGCAAAGGCATCTCGAAGTAAATCTAACCGGCACGTTTCGTTGCACGCGCGCGGCGTTGCCGGGAATGATCGAGCGCGGATGGGGGAGAGTAATTAATATCGCTTCGATTGCCGGCAAGACAGGCGCGCCATACATCTCGGCATATGCTGCGTCAAAGCACGGCGTGCTGGGCTTGACGCGATCACTGGCGCTGGAAGTCGGCGCCTCAGGAATTACCGTAAACGCAATTTGTCCCGGCTATGTCGATACTGAAATGACTTCGCGAGGGATCGACAACATCGTCGCCAAGACCGGCAAGTCGGCGGCAGATGCGCTGGCCGTTCTCAAGCGGTCGAGCCCGCAGAACCGCTTGGTGACCGCGGAAGAAGTTGCGGCGCTGGCGTTGTTGCTGGCTTCGGAGGAAGGCCGCGGCATAAATGGTCAGGCCATAAATGTCGACGGCGGGACAGTGCTGTTCTGATTTGGAGTGCGGCGGCCATGCGAAGCGCGACGCCGCTTTAACTCCAATGCGAATAATCCAAAGCGCCGTCGCCGCTTCGCTCTGCGGGCGCACTCCAAAATTGAAATGATCGAAAACTTAGGCAATCTGGAACGCACGCATTCATGCGGTGCTCTGCGTAAAGAAGATGTCGGCAAACAGGTGACGTTGATGGGCTGGTGTGCCAAGCGGCGCGACTTTGGTCCGCTGACGTTTATCGATCTGCGTGACCGCGACGGCATTACCCAGATCGTCTTCAACGAAGAGAACGCGCCAGACGCTCACGCCAAAGCCAAGGAAGTGCGCGGTGAATATGTGCTCGCCGTCACCGGTGAGGTAGCTCTGCGTGATGAGAGCGCGCGCAATCCAAAGCTCGGCACCGGCGATGTCGAGGTCCAGGCCACCGAGATCGTTATCCTAAACGACGCGCGCACGCTTCCCTTCCAACTCGATGCTCCGTCATCTGAAGCGTTGGCCAGCGAGGACCTGCGTTTGAAGTATCGCTATCTCGATCTGCGCCGGCCCCAGTTGCAGAAGAATCTGCGACTTCGGCACAGCCTGCTGCTGGAAATCAATCGTTATATGGACGAGCAGGGCTTTACGCAGATCGAAACTCCGAACCTGATTAAGTCGACGCCGGAAGGCGCGCGCGATTACATCGTGCCGTCGAGAGTACAGCCCGGCAGATTTTTTGCGCTGCCACAGTCACCGCAAATCTTCAAACAGATCTGCATGATTGCAGGTCTGGACAAGTACTACCAGATCGCCCGCTGCTTCCGCGACGAAGACCTGCGCGCCGATCGACAGCCCGAGTTTTCTCAACTCGATGTCGAGATGAGTTTTGCTACTCCCGATCAGATTTACACGCTGGTCGAGGGATTGTTTGCGTGCGTCTTTCGCATAATTAATGTCGAGTTGCCCACTCCATTTCCGCGCCTCACCTACGCTGAAGTGATGGAGCGCTTTGGCTCGGACAAGCCGGACATTCGCATCGAGGGGATGGAGCTGAGGGACTTGTCGACCGCGCTTGTCGAAACGACATTCGCGCCGTTTGCGTCAGTGCTCGGAGCTGGTGGACAGGTCCGTGGCATCACGGTGCGCGGTGGCGCCACCATGTCGCGCAAAATACTCGACGAGTTGCAGGAGTTTGCGAAGCGTTACGGCGCCGGGGCGCTGGCCTGGATCAAGGTGGGGGATGAAACCTCATCATCGCTGCTGAAAGCTCTGGGCAGTGATACGGTGCGTCAGATGGCTGAGCTTGCCGAGGCCACGAAGGGCGACGCAGTTCTTATCGTCGCCGGCAAATCGAGCGTAGTGGCCGCCAGCCTCGGCGCGTTGCGCAACGAAGTTGCGAGACGCGAGAACCTGATTCCCCAGAACGTGTTCGCACCGTTATGGGTGACTGAATTTCCGATGTTTGAGTTCCACGAAGACGACGGCCGCTACTATTCGATGCACCATCCGTTCACGTCACCGTTGGATGAAGACGTGCCCTTGCTTGAACGTGCAGTAAATGGCGAGGCGCAACTGTTTGGCAGCCTGCGCGCGAAAGCTTATGACGCGGTCATCAACGGCGTCGAAGTCGCCGGCGGCTCGATCAGAATTCATCGGCGCGACGTCCAGGCGATCGTTTTCAAAGCGCTCGGCATGAGTGAAGAGACCGCCCGGGCCCGCTTTGGTTTCTTCCTGGACGCACTGGCTTACGGCACACCGCCGCATGGCGGCATCGCTTCGGGCATCGAGCGCACGCTGATGGTTCTGGTGCCCACCGAGAATATCCGTGACGTGATGGCTTTTCCCAAGACTGCTTCGGCGCAAGACCTGATGATCGATGCGCCCGGCGAAGTTGATGAAAAGCAGTTGGCTGAGCTGCATTTGAAGATTGTGAGAGAGTAGGCCGCGTTCGTTCGTCCCGTAGGGGCGAGATATTTATAGAACCTGTCATCACAACCTATCGAGCTCCGTTAGGAGCGTAATGTGAACGCGAATTGGGTTTCGCTCCTAACGGAGCTTTCTTGGCTAATTTCGGATGCGGTTCTATAAACATCTCGCTCCTGACGGAGCGAAGGCAACCGGGCCTTATCCGCACCTAAGGTGGCAAAACCACAAACTGACTGGCTCCTCTAATCGTGATCATTTCCATCCAGCGAGCACACGTCGACAAAATTCTCGACCACGCGCGCGAAGAAGTTCCCCGTGAATGCTGCGGACTAATCGGCGGTATCGATGCTCGCATTCAAACCATTTATCCGATGCGGAATGTCGCGCCGAATCCACTAGTCACCTACGAAGCCGCCCCGGAAGATCTTTTCGCCGCCCAGCGCTCGATGCGCGAGCGAGGCGAACTACTGTTGGCTATCTACCACTCCCATCCACGCTCTGACGATCCCAAGCCTTCGGCGACGGACGTGCGGCTTGCCTACTATCCTTCAGCGGTTTACTTTATTGTTGGACTCGGCGGTAAAGAGCCAAGCCTGGGCGCCTTTCGGATTTCGGGGCGTGAGGAACGCTGGGAACCGGTTGATTACGAAATCGTGGCTGACACCAATCTCTGAAACCGTATTAGCGCGGCTCTCGTAGGGACTTGAGATGGAGCCAAAACGAACGAAGTACGACACGAATCCTCTCGACGGAAAGGTCGCGGACCGCGCGGATAGATCGTTTGGGTCGCGTCCGGGTGCGCCGACGGAAAAAGTGCAGGGCGGGCCTACTCGAGACATCGGCCGCACCGAGAATGAAGCGGCCCGTGCTCATCCCGAAAGCGAAGCGCCGACGCGCCGCATCGATGAGAATTTCGGCGTGTCTTATCCTTCTGTATTTGTTCCGCCCACAGCCCCACGTACGTCCACGGCCTACCGGCCTCCGCCCGATCCGGATGTAACGGCCTATCAGGCGCCCACGGCGGCACCCGCAAATGTCTATCAGCCGCCGCCGCTGCCGGTTTCTCTCAGTCGGGGACCGCACACAGTGCAGGGACTGGGCATTTCTGAAAAGTGGGCCAATCTGCTGCCGTACATCCCCGGGCACATCGGAGGTGTCGCCGCCGTGGTTGAACTGCTGCTCGTGCCGCGCACAGAAACGCGCACGCGTTTTCACGCAGCGCAGGGATTGGCGCTGCAAGCGGCGATTTTGGTCATCACCGGCGTGTTCGGGTTTGTCACTCTGATCTCCGGAAGTTCGGTTGGAGGCAGGCTCTTCGGCGCGGCCTCAACCATCTTTCTAATCGTTTCAATGATCCGGGCCTTTAAGGGCAGAGCTCACCACATCGCGGCACTCGACGAACTCACTAAGTGGCTGGATGAAAAGATCAAACCTCGCAAGTGAGTACGACCCAATGTCCGGCAAACTTCAGTTTTGTTGCTGCTTTCGTCTACTGACCCTCACCAAGAAACTGAAGTTTGTCGGACAATTCGGCGAATGAACCATATCGGTCTTCGCCTGAACGCATTTAGGACTTTGCGACACGCGCCCGCGCGCACGAAGAACACCTGAGGACCGGAATTTAGCGGCCGCTTACGTCAAAGCACGCTGGAAGGCGGCCCATTGTTGGATGTGTTCAAAAAACAACATTTGCGTCCCGGCATCTCTGCCCCCGTGGCACTGGGTTTGATTGTCAGGTGCGGGAGTAAACCCGTCCGCCATTCAACCATCAGACTGGAGTTGAAGCGTGCGCGAAGGCTTTAGAGGAGCAAACAACATGAATCGACCTGTTTATCGAACTGCGAATAAGTGGCTGGTAGGGCTGATGGCCGTGGCTATGGTGATGATGCCGCTGGCGGCTTTTGCGCAAACCAAAATTACTTATCATCCCAACAAATTCAAAACTACCGACGACGTAAAGCTGGGCCGGCAGGCAGCCGCCGAAGCAGAGCAACAGTTTCCCCTGTTGCGCGACGCGGAAGTCAGCGCCTATGTCGAGAGAGTCGGACAGCGTCTGGTGGCTTCGATTCCGCCGGAATTCCAGCATCCCGAATTTCGCTTTTACTTCAAAGTTATCAACGCGCGTGACATCAACGCCTTCGCTCTGCCCGGTGGTCCAATGTATGTGAACCGGGGAATGATCGAAGCGGCGCGCACCGAAGGTGAGATGGCCGGCGTAATGGCGCACGAGTTGAGCCACGTCGCTCTGCGGCATGGCACGGCGCAGGCAACCAAGGCGGGAAAATATCAGACGGGCGCTGCGATTGCCGGCATTCTCGGGACAATACTCGGCGGGCCGGGGCTCGGGCAAGTAGCTCAAGCTCCATTTGCCGTCGCTTTTCTGAGGTTCAGTCGCGAATACGAAACTGAAGCAGATCTGCTCGGCGCGCGCATCATGGCGAATGCCGGATACGACCCGCGCGATCTCGCGAACATGTTCCGCACGATTGAAGCTCAGGGCGGTGGCGGCGGCGGTTTCTTGAGCGATCACCCGAGCTCGAGCGATCGCTATGCGCGCATCAATCAGGAAGCTCAGTATCTGCGAGTAAATAACCGGGTCACTAACAGTCGTGAGTTTCTTGCCATCAAGGAAAGACTGCGTGGTTATCCACGGGCCCAGACCATGGCGGAGATTCAGCAGAACGGCCGGCGTAATCCAAATCAGGGGAATGATTATCCAACGGGCGACCGCACTAACTATCCATCCGCGCCACGTGGCCAGGTTGCTTATCCTTCATCGCGGTTTCGAACTTCGACCGCGCTCGGCGTAGTGCGCCTCAGCCTTCCGGATAATTGGCGCGAGCTTTCTGACCAGGGCTCGGTCTGGTACGCGCCGGATGGCGGTTACGGATCAGCTAATGGCCAAAATGTTTTCACCCATGGCGTCGACGTCGGGATAGCCCAGACGAACAGTCGAGACCTGCAACAGGCCACCAACGATTTTCTGAACGGGTTGCAACAGGGCAATGGGAACCTGCGCTCGCGCAGTGGCTATCAACGCACTTACGTTGCGGGCCGCAACGGGTTGTCGATCAGTTTGAGCAACACCAACGAAGCGACCGGGCAGCCGGAAGTGGTCAATGTAGTCACCACGCAATTGCGAAATGGTGAGTTGCTCTACATCATCATGGTCGCGCCCGAGAGTGACTACTCGAACTATCAGGGTACTTTTCAGAATATTCTGCGTTCAGTGCAGTTGAATGATTGAGGTAAAGCTAGTTAGTTGGTGGCTCTGCCACTTGATGTGCGGAAGGTCTCTGACCTTCCGTGCTCTCGCAATCTTGAGATGGGCTATGCCCTGAAATACGACGGGCATAGCCCATTTTTGTTGGTTAACGAGTTCCGGAAGGCCGGAGGCCTTCCTCACATCGGACGGGAAAGCCGCTGATCGCCTCGGCTTGACAGCGTTGATTCCCCTCCCCATAATCTCTAACTTCGCTTGAGCAATTCGCCGGCGTCCAGAGTACGGAAATTAACGGAGATTTGAATGCCTAATCATAAGTCAGCAGAAAAGCGGGTGCGCCAAAGTGAGCGCCGCCGCCTTATTAATCGTAACAATCGCACCAAGTTGCGCACCTCGATCAAGAAACTGCGCAGCGCCCTCGAAGGCGGAGACGCCAAGGAGGCTACTTCACTTTTGCCGACGACGGTTTCCGAGATCGACAAAGCCGTAAAGAAAGGCGCGCTGCATCGCAACGCCGCCGCCCGCCACAAATCGCGCTTGACGATTCGAGTGACCCAGGCCGGCGCGAAGTAAGTTCGGTGCGGTTTTGCTTGCGATTAGTAGGCGAGGAACTGTCGAAGAGGATGAGGTGGACCGTTGAGCGGTCCGCCTCTTTTTTTGAAAGCGCGGACGTCCCGTCCGCATTGAGCGCGTAGCCCGAACTAACTCATCAACTCACAGACAAGCATTTCCACCTGCATCCGCGGAGTCGCTTTGGAAGTTTTGATCGCCAGGTCGGCTTCTGCGATTCGCTTAGTCTTCTGAGCCATAGTTCCGGACTCAAGCGAGTTCAGCATTGAGAGGTACGTGCCCTGCTTGTCCCACGGCATGCGAACTTCGCTGAAAATCTCGCGTGGCTTAGCTCCCTGCGACAGAAGTGCTTTCGCTAAAGCCATGCGTCGGTAGGTTCCGGCGATTAATCCAACGAGCATGACCGGCTCGACTCCATCGTCCAACAGTTCGCCCACTATCTTAAGCGCCGCCCGGCGATTACCCGCCACCAGGCTATCGCTGAGGTCCCAGTTCAGATGTTCGCGGGAACGACTAATTAGCGCCTCAACCAACTCAAAGGTAATACGGCCCGATGGCAAAGAGGCCGCCGCCAACTTGTTCAGCTCGTTGGTCAGCGTGTTGAGATCGCTGCGAACCATTTCCATAATCAGATGCCCGGCCCGCGGTTCAATCTCAACCTTGAGTTTCTTCAGATGGGCCTTGATCCAGGTTTGCAGTTCGGGCGGTTTCAGTGGCTGGAACTCAAACGCGGCGCTGGCCATTAACAATTTGGCCAGGCGCTTGCGCTTGTCGAGATCGTCTGCCGCGAAAATGACAACCGAAGTCTCGACCGGCCGTTCAAGATAATGGAGCAGCACGGCTTCATCGGCTTCCCTGAGCTTGCCGAAATTCCTGATCCGGATCACTCGCCGATCGGACATCATGGGCAACTGTTCCGCGACGGCGACCGCTGAGCGCACATCGTCGGTCAGAAGGTTAAATGATGATTCGTTGAATTCGCGCAGCAGCGTGTTCCGCAAACTTTCATCGGCGATGGCGCGCGCGGCTTCGTCGCGGAGAAAGGCCTCTGGTCCGAAGAGGAAATAGACCGGGGCGATCGTTCCCTGCTTTAGCGATTGAGTGAGATCTTTGGGCGCGCGAAGCGGCATGGTTTTTTTGGAGTGCGGTGGCAAGCGCAGCGTGACACCGCTTTGGTTCTACGTGCTCTTTGATTCGACGCAGGCAGCCGATCCAAAGCGCCGTCGCCGCTTCGCTCTGCCGGCGCACTCCACAGCTACTTATCGTCCTTAACTCCGAAACCGTTAATCAAAGTCGATACGACCGATTCGGCAAAGCTGCGCGCCATGCGTTGCACCGCCGGGTCTTCTTCGTTAAAGAAGTTGCGCGGGTCATTGGCGAACTCAAACTCCCCGCGGAAAACAAAATTCTGATTGTCATAGAGCACGCGGTTTTCGTGCTGGTCGCGGACCGTAACGGCGGCCGTGATGGTTACTTCGAAAACCCGCGCGCGGCCTTTGTCATCCAGCAGCACGCCGGAGAATCCAAAGCTCTTGACCTTGCCTTCAATCACCGCGTCAGCGCCCTCGCGCTCGCTCTGCACCCGCAAGCCGTGGCCGCGGTGAATCAGCTCGTTCATCACGGCCTGGGTAAAGCGATGCTCGATCTTGAAGCGCAACGCGTTGTTCTGAAACGCCGGCACCGCCACCGTCTTGATATACGACGGCATCTGGCTCTTCGTCACCGGCTTATAACATTCGGTGAAACCCGAAACGGTCAGAAGCGTAATTACAAACGCGGCGGCCCGCACAAATCGTTTCATGAATAGTCTCTTTTCCTGAAGAACATTGATAATACGTCAATAGCCGTGCTATACGAAAGTCGTTTCGACGTCGAGAGGAGCAAACCGTGACTAACCCGATACCAATCGGCCCGAGTCTGTCGCGCATCGGCCAAATCTTCGTTAACGTCAAGGATCTCGATCGCGCGATCGCTTTTTATCGTGACACGCTGGGCATGACGTTTTTGTTTGAGGCGCCGCCGAGCATGGCGTTCTTTGATTGTGATGGAATCCGTCTGATGCTGGGGGTCGCGGACAAGCCGGAGCTCGATCATCCTGCCTCGATCATTTACTACAAGGTTGACGACATTGAGCGCGTTTACGAAGTCTTCAAAGCGCGCGGGGTTGAGTTCATAGTCAAACCGCATCTGGTCGCGCCCATGCCTGCTTATGATCTGTGGCTCGCAGATTTTCGTGACTCGGAAGGAAACATACTCGCCTTAATGAGCGAGGTGCCGCGCGAGGTGGCGTGAACCAACTGAACAAACGATGCCGACTGCCCCTAACTTAGCGAAGGTCATTTCGCAACTAGCGGCGCACTACAGCAAACCCAAACCGCCGCTCACCAGCGATCCGTTCGAGCTCATTCTGTTGGAAAATGTCGCCTATCTTGTCAGCGACGAACGCCGTGAAGCAGCTTTCAAGGCGCTGCGCCAACACGCCGGGACTAAGCCTCACGAAATTATTGCCGCTGCAAACGAGCAGATTTTTCAAGCCACGCAAATCGGCGGCATGCACGCCGAACAGCGTGTGAGCCGGCTGCGCGAGATCGCTTTGATTGCGATAAATGAATTTGGCGGTGACTTACGACCAGCGTTAAAGTTGCCCTTGCCAAAAGCTAAGCAAGCGCTAAGCAAATTCCCCAGCATCGGCGAGCCCAGTGCCGAAAAGATTCTCCTCTTCACTCGCAGCTATCCAGTGCTTGGTTTGGAGTCGAACGGTTTGCGAGTGCTGGTGCGTTTGGGTTTTGGCGAAGAGAAGAAGAACTACACGGCGACGTATCGATCGGTTCAGGAAGCAATCAGTGTTCTATTGAAGGAAGACTATGACTGGTTGATCAGCGCTCACGTTTTGCTGCGCCAACACGGGAAGGAGTTGTGTAAGACCAATGCGCCGTTGTGTGGGAAGTGTCCGGTAAGAAAGAACTGTTCGTACTTCCAAGGCGCGAAACAGGTAAAACACCGAACTAGCGGTACGAAGTCAGCACCACCTGCGTGAGCGGGTGGATCAAACACTCAGCGCACGATTGACTCTTTGATCCACCTGCTCACGCAGGTGGTACTGACCTCACGTCGATCATGCGCGGCCACTCGACGACACGGCTTGCTCTCGCGTCATCCTCTCCACCACCAAACTCAAACCCATGATCAGATAAAACACCATGACCACTTCGGAGTCGCCCCAGTTGTAATGCACCAGGCCGCTGCACATGAAACCGATTAACCCGCCGAGCGCTCCTATGATTAGTCCTCGCTCGATCCAGTTCTCCGGCGGAATCCGGCGCTTTACCCGCCACAGCATGCGCGCGTACATCCCGAGCAGGATCAGCCAGGCGATTAGCGCCGGCACGCCGCGCTCGAGCGCAATTTGCAAATAGTCCGAATGCATGTGGCCCATCGGCATGCGGCCATTATCGAACAACCCCCACTCCCGCCAGTGCGACTTGATCGAATCCATGCCGACGCCTACCAGCAAATGGCGTGGCTTACTAATCAGCAAATGAAAACCGTCGTGCCACGTTCGTTGCCGCCAGACGATCGAATCGTCACTCTTATCGAAGAACCCAACCTTGCGCTTCTGCTGCAACACAAACAATCCGACTAAGACCAACGGCAGCGCGCAGGCGCCAATCAGGATCAGTTTGCGCCGGCTGACACTCAGCGCAGTCATCAGGACAGCGGAAACCAGCAGTGAAAGCCAGGAGGCGCGGGTGACGCTCAGCAGCAACGCAACGCCCATCCCGACGATTGCCAAGGCCAGCAATCCACCGTTACGGCTGCGCTTTCGCGGCAGCGAAAGGAAGAGGCCGATCGTCAGAGAAGCGACCAGTTGCAGCATCTCAGCGTAGGTCGTCCAGTGGTTGTAAAAGCCAGTCGCGCGCCAGTCGCGACCACTGCCCCACCGCTGTATGCCGAGTTGCTCTTCCGGAGTCGCCCCAGCCAGCAACTGCCCACGCGGAACTTCGAGTTCGGCAACCCACTCAACCCGATAGATCTTGATTTTGGCCGGACCGTTCTTCGTTGGTTGATTTAGTGCTTCGATCAGATCCTGCAAACTGCGCAGTCGGCGGCCATCAACTTCTTCAAGCGTGTCGCCACTGATAATAGGTATCGGTTCGATCTTCGCGCGCGAGACGCGCTTGGCATCGCTCAGCGGGCTGTTCGCCGCGACGCCATAGACCTTCACGCCGCGTCCGAACGCATATTGGCCGAATGTGTAAAAGACATTAACCATGCATGACGCTATCAGCACGATCACAAGCGAGCGCAGAACTCGCGGCGAGCAAACATTTTCGGCAAACAGGTAGACGATCGTGAACAAACACGCTGCGTGCAGCTTCCCGATTGAAACAGTCGGCGTGTAAGAAAGGAACGAAGACAAGCTGGTGAGCAGAAAAAAGCCGAACATCGGATAATCGAGCGGCGTGCGCTCGAGCTTAGGGCGCGGCCAAACGGCGAGGCGTAAAAGCCAGAACAGCAGTCCCAGCAACCAGGCCCCCTGCGTCGCGGCGATAGAATGCGGCGCCGCAACGACGAACAAAACCAGTGCGCCGAGGATCGCACGATTGAGCCACACGGCGAGTGTGCTCTCTTGAGACTTGGCGCGTTGAATGGTCGTCATTTCGTCTCTAGCCTGCGTGGGCTCTGTCTGATCTCTCCTGGTCCATTCTCTGTGATCCTGTCCTCTGTGGTTGATTAGATCTTTCACAACTGAAGAGAAACGCTTAGAATCCGAGACGCTCAGATTATATTCGACTCTGGTGGAAACCACATGCGTAAACTGATCGCCCTCCTTGCAGTTCTCTTACTTGTGATGACTCCCTCGCTCGCGCACGTTAAGAGCGTCACCCAATACATCGCCCAAGTCCAGGCGCTGTCTGATCGCGCCGAGGTAAAGGCCGCGAACGACTATATCGATCGCAACCACGAAAGCATTCTGCGCGAATGGATCGCGATTACTGAAATCAATGCGCCTTCGGGTCAGGAGCAGCAACGCGCGAAACATATCGAAAATCTCTTGCGGAAGTACCACCTCGACGACATTCATTATGACTCGACCGGCAATTTGATCGCGGTGCGCAAAGGCACCGGCGGCGGCCCATCGATCGTCTTTGATGCGCACCTGGATACGGTTTTCCAACCCGGGTTGCAGATCAAAGCGACTATTCGCGATGGAAAGATTTATGCGCCGGGCATCGGCGATGATACCCGCAATGTCGAAGCCCTTTTGGCGACGATTCGCGCCCTGAACGAAGCCAAGATGAAGACGAAAGGAGATCTCGTGTTCGTGTTCACGGTCCAGGAAGAGACCACGATGAACGGCGCCCGGGCCTTCGTGAACGAAAACAAAGGCAAGATTGATCAGTATGTCGCGCTCGACGGCGGCTATGAGGGTTTCACTTATGCCGGCATTGGCATCAACTGGTATCGGCACCACTTCATCGGCCCGGGCGGCCACACGCGTTCACGCACGCCGCCTTACTCCGCGACGTTGCCGCTGGCCCGCGCGATCGATCGCATCTATCAGTTAAAGGTGCCGGTGAATCCTTCTTCGAACTTGAACATCGGCATGCTCGGCGGTTCGGAAGTAGTGAACGCCAAAGCATCAGACGCCTGGTTCACCGTCGATTTGCGCTCGACGAGTAACCAGGTGATCGCCGAACTGGATAAGCAGATCAAATTGATTCTGGATGAAGAAGCCGCGCGCACCGGCATGAGAGTTAAGACTGACGTGATCTCAACCGCGCCGGCCGCGATGATCCCCGGCCACCGCGAATCGTATCTGGTGCGCATCTCAGAAGCCGTGCATCGCGTGATGGGTTTCGATCCGCCGATTGGAAATGCCGGCTCGAATAATTCGAGCGCCGCTCTGCTCGCAGGCATCTCTTCAATCTCCACCGGAGCCGGCCCCTGCGACGGCGCCCACAGCCTCGCCGAGAACTGCGAAATCGAACCGTTTTATAAGGGGATTAAGAAAATTTTGTTGTTGGAGGTAGCGCTGGCGGGAGTACCTAACTGAATTATGCTAGATGCTCAGAGACTGCCAGCTGATGCTGCGTTCCTGAGTGAAACCTGTAGAGTTCCTGGATATAAACATAGTCTCGTTTGCGCTTGACGCCCTCCCACTCTTGTTCGAGATCTCCAAGATCTACACTAAGCCCAAAATCAGCCACGGTGATTTTCGTAGATAGCATGGCGAAATCAGCACACCATTTGAAGCCGAAACCACAGATCAAATAGAAGGCTTCGGCGGGCTGGTCTCCAAGACTTGCCACTCCTGAATGAATCCTCCAATTCATCTTACGATATTGCGTTCGGTAATACTCAACCAGAGTTGAGCCAATCTCCGCCTCAACGACAGAACCAAATAGCTGATCGGCTCGTTCAATATCTTGAAATAGGTTGCTCGTGCCTGTCCATCGATCGGGATGCTTGCCGGGATTCTTCCTGTCGGGCCAAAGGGTCTTCCTCATGTTCTCAATATTGGTCTTTTTGGTCTTGTAGAATATCTCTTGAGCTTCAAATTCATCAGGGACACTGAGGCCTTTCTCGGTATAGAAGGTAACGATCTGTTCAGATGCCTTTAGTTTCTCCGATTCACCCCACCAAAACATTTTCGCTGCCAATTCGTGACTCGTGTCATCGTGGAGAAGGATTAAGTCAACGAGAATCTCGAGGAGGGCACGATTGCCAACGGAAATCGCCTGAAAATCTAACGGGTCATTCAATCTTTGCAGTGTCTGCATCCAAAGGTAGGCACGAAGCCACAGTCTCTTCATGCAGCCAGCCTTATAACCCGTCTCGGATTCACCTTCAGCATCACTGATCGACGGGTAACGGTCTTTCATGTATTGCGCCACGATTTGAGCGCCCTGAAAGAGACCGGTTGCAAAGGCCTTGCTCTGTTCAATATCCATTTGAGGTAGATCTTCAGGGTTCAGACTAAAGTACCTTCCATGCGTTCGTCGCAGCGCATCTTCGCTTGCGGCTTCGAGGAGTACAATCTCATTCCGGTTGCCCTCGAGATTAAGCTTACGCTCCAGTTCTAGGCGAGCGTCTTCCGCCGTCTTTCTTTCGGATTCGTTGAAGGATGTGATCGTTTCGATGCGACCCCGTTCCCTGTCGTATTCAATCAGAAAAATCATCTTTCCCTCCTTTCATCCTGGGTATCACTTCACCTATTGCGTCAAGCATCTGATTGATCGAGAGCCTTTCATTCATCAAATTCGGTAACCGCATTCCCTCGTGATAGATCTGCTCGTCTTCTTCGTCTGACGCCATGATTTCCAAGTGTCGAGCTTCAGCACTCTCGTGAGAGCTTATCTTCTCCGACATCACTCCAAGAATTATAGCTACGTCCCGATCACCGCCGCCATACTTTATCGTGCTATCGACGACATCTGACAGCTTTTCGGACAGCTGAGCCCATCTGTGTTGGAGCGACGTGCGTACCTGAACTTCAACAAGCTTACCAGAATGTTCGAAGATCACATGAACAGCTCGATATCCGTGGCTGGGCTGCTCTCGGCGATCATCAATACTGACGTTGTCAAATAGCATCTTAAGTCGTTCGACGGCCTCGCCCTGACTTGGGAGATCCGGCACAACTATCCTACATCCCGCAATGTCCTGCATCTGACTCAACCGGATACTCTCTCGACGAAGCTTTTCTATGATCGAATTTGTAGACTTGGCAGACCTGCCCGTGGGCTCTAAGCCTATCTGCTCTCGTATTCTTCCAAATACATCTTCATACGAGCCAGAGAACGAGCGCCTATAACTATCGAGTAGCTGATGGTCATCTTCACTAATATCGCCCTTTCGAAGTCGTTCACCTAGACGATCAATCTGGTTCTTGGTCAACCTTGACAGGGAAGCATTCTTCATTCTTTCATACATCCATAGCCACAGGGTAGGTGAATTCTTCCTCGAAAGACAGAAGCAAATTGCGGTAGTGAGGTGCGGGCAGGGCAGGGACGTACACTTCGACTCTTGCCCGTTCGAGCAGTGGCAAGGAATTGCTCCCTTCGTTTCGAGAAGTCTTTCATCCGCTTTACGGCTTCCTTCTCAGACACTACGGCGCGGCGCGGGCTTCAGTTCCCTGATTAGCTTTTCTCTCTTCATAATACTTCACGCATTTTTGCGCGATGTAGAAAGCCTGTCAATCCAGCGATTTTTACTAGACGAATTCGTGCGGAGCCCTCCCTCACGGTCGTGCTACTGCACCGCTTACTGTGCCGGGGCCTTGTAGATATAACCTCTGCGCGCGCCGACGACTGAGCCGGGCGCGCTGACCTTCACCTTGATTCGTCGTTCAGTATGATGCCCTTCACTCTGCGGGTAATAGCCGATGCTGTATTGCTCGCGCAATTCCTGGGCGATGGTGGTGAACACTTCCCGCAAACGCTTTAGGCCGCCGGCATAGTAGAAGCGTCCGCCTGAATTGTCCGCCATCTGGCGGAGATAACGGTCAGCCCGGGCATAGGCTACGCTTAGACGCTCGCCTTTGGCCGTCACCATCTGAGCGCCTATTTCCTTTGCCTGAGTGGTGAGGTCGTCAAGCGTGTTGAATTGAATCGGATAAACCAGCGCGTCCAACTCTTGGACGAAGCGCAAGGTGCCTTCATAGGTCGCACTCTGACTGGCCGTGTCAACGCCATCAGTAAACAGCACGATAGCTTTGCGTCCACGAATACGATTGAGACGCTGATTAATAATCACGTCAATTGCATCATAGAGACCGGTGCTGCCGCCGGTTTTCACGCGACGAATGGCACTGGTCAACACGTGGCGGTCGCTGGTAGCTTCAGCCATCACTGTCATTGTTTTATTACAGGCTGCGACGATCACTCGATCATCCGGTCGTAACTGGTCGATGAATTCCAGCGCGGCGTCCTGGATGTCTTTAAGTTTGAATTGAGTTGATTCGCTCGCGTCGAGCAAGAGCGCAACCGTAAAAGGTTTTTCCGCGCTCTCAAAATAAGCGATGTGTTGTTCGATGCCGTCTTCGAAGATCTGAAACTGTCCCTCTTTGAGATCGGGAATAAATCTCCCCTGGCGATCCATGACGCTGACAGGAACAGTGACCAGGTTTGTACTGACCCGGACCACATCGTCTTCGCTCACGCCCTGATCGGTAGTAGCAGGTGGCTTTTGCTTTTGTGCGTAAGCGGGATAGAGGCCGACTACTAATAGAGTCAACGAAAAGAAGGTTAGGACCGACACCGCGATGGGTTTCATAACATGCCGTCCTTTACTGAGAGAGTGCGTAAGCGAGGTTCCTTTGCGCCTCTCGATTTCCTTTGCGTGAAATGTTAAAGGCGTCTCATCGTTTCACGCAAAGGCGCTGAGAAAATACTCAAGGCGCAGCAGGAACGAACTCTTACCACGCCCAAGCGTATGCTTCCGTTCGCGGATCAGTGCCCGCGTGCAGCACTCCGGTTTTCAAATCCACGACGATCGCTGCCAACGATCCATCTGACCATGCACCCGTAACGTGCAGCTTGTGACCTCTCGCGAGTAACTGTTTACGAACGGCTTCGGGCACGCGTGACTCGACCGAGAGATCGCCGGGGTACATCGTGTGCGGAAAAGGCGAAGCCGGAAAAGCGCGCGTCAACCACTTGGGCGCTTCGATCGCTTGCTGCACGTTCATGCCGAACTCGACCATATTCAGCAACGCCTGCATCGTCAGCAGCACTTGTTGGTCGGCACCGGGCGTGCCCATAACCATGTGCGGCTGGCCGTCTTTCATCACGAGCGTGCTTTGCAAAGTACTTCGTGGCCGCTTGCCCGGCGCCAGGGCGTTCGCTTCACCGGGCTCGAGCGTGTAGTAATCACCGCGGCAATTAAAAATAAAACCCAGATTGCCCATGACCACGCCCGTACCAAAAGCGCTGTGCAGGCTCGGCGTGAAAGTGATCATGTTGCGCGAGCTGTCAACGACTGCGATATAGCTCGTGTCGCCGTCATGATTGCCATCGCCCGCCGTCGTAACTTTGACCGGACGATCAAGCGGAGTCTTGTCGAGAGCGTATTTCTCAGCAGTTCCCGGCCGAAATACGAGCGACGCCGTGGCCTGGTCGATCAACTGGCGGCGCTCGGCAGCATATTCTTTTGAGAGCAAACCCGCGTACGGGATCTTGATAAAGTCCATGTCGCCAAGATATTTTTCGCGATCGGCGAAAGCGAGCTTGATCGCTTCGACGCTGGTGTGGATATAGTCGGCGCTGTTCAATCCCATGGCCTTGAGGTCGTAGCCTTCAAGGATTTTCAGCGCGAACAATTCCGCCGGACCCTGGCT
The DNA here is from genome assembly GCA_038210455.1 of Pyrinomonadales bacterium. Lineage (GTDB taxonomy): Bacteria > Acidobacteriota > Blastocatellia > Pyrinomonadales > Pyrinomonadaceae > UBA11740. The sequence continues at coordinate 94,085 of JBBQWP010000017.1, forward strand.
GGCCGAAGGGTTTTTGTAGATTTGATAGCCGCGATAATCTATCGAGACGGGCTCTTCGACCTTCGCCGTATAGCTGGCAAAGTCGTCATACCGGAACAGCCCGCCGTTCGCTTCTGAGAACGTCGCCATCTCGCGCGCGATGTCGCCTTTGTAGAAACGATCGCGCGCGGCTTTCAAAGCTTCATGACGACCTTTACCGGCATTCTGCTTTTCGGCTTCGACCAGTCTTTTCAGGGTCCGCGCCAGATCGGGATTGCGAAAGATCTCGCCAGCCTGCGGCGCTCGATTGTTGGGCAGATAGACTTTCGTGCTGGTGGGGTACTTGCGCAGCTTCTGCGAAGTTGCCAGAGCGCGCGCCAGCGAATCGCCCACCGGAAATCCATTTTCGGCGAGGTCGATCGCTTCGGCTAAGACCTGCCCGAGACTCATCGTGCCCCAGCGATCCAGCAGGATGTACCAGGCATCGACCGCGCCCGGCACAGTGCCCGACAGCAAAGAGTCATTGACCGGCAGCTTGCCGCCGTTGTGTTCCTTGTACCAGGCAATGGTAGCGAGTCGTGGCGCTGTGCCTTCGGCGTCGATCGAATAGACCTTCTTCGTTTTCGCATCATAGACCAGCAGCACGGCATCGCTACCGACGCCGTTCATAGCCGCATCGACAACGCCGAGCACCGCTTGCCCGGCGACGATCGCGTCGAATGCATTGCCGCCCTTTTCCAGAATTCGCTCAGCGGCGCGCGTCGCTTCCGCTTTCATTGCCGCCACCGCGAAATGTTGACCGCGCACGACCGGACGCATCGTCCTGGACGCGCCGTTGGTTTCCGACTCACCTTCTTGTCCCATAGTCACTCCTGCCAGCGAAGAAATTAACACTCCAACGAGCGCGATTCGAATTGGTGTTCGCATAAGGCCTCCTTTGCCATTCAACTGTTATGGTCGGGCTGCGACCCGGTTTCCTTTGCGCCTTTCGGCTTTTCTTAGCGCCTTCGCGTGAAATTTAGCAGGCGCTTCATGGTTTCACGTAAAGGCGCAAAACAAAACTGAAGGCGCAAAGGAAGACTACATTCCCCTAATCAAACTCACGCTTCGGCGCCGCTTGTTCTGCTCCCACTCTTCCGGCTTCAATCTTTGCGCGCGAGTAGTTCTCGCCTTTCATCGGCGCGCCGGCTATTCGCCGCAACATCGTGAGCTGGCCCACGTGCGTCAGGGCGTCCGCAATTGGGCCCTGAAACAGACGCTCGCAAGTAGCGCTCAGATCCGCATCCGACGCCAGATAGTTTTCGAAACTTTCCAGCGCCCGATGAAAACGCGCAACCTCCTGATTCCACGTGAGCGGCTCGGAATTATTCCAGGCTTCCGCGCCCTGCGCGATCGACAACGCCCAATCCAGCAGGTCGCCTATGTGCGCCAGAATCTGCGCCGGCGTGCGCGTGGTTTCCGAAGCGTGGAACGACGCAAACGAATCGGGCGCCCCCCGCACGGCTTTCGCGCCACGATAAGCGAGCGTCGCCAGGGTGTGTCGCAGCATTTCGCGTTTCGTATCTGAGTTGCTCATAAGAATCTATTGAGCCCTCCCTCACGGTCGGGCTACTGCACCGCTTTCTAGTAAGCATCTTCCCCGCGCCACATCACCGGAAGTGTCTGAAGAATGATCTTCACATCCAGCAGCAGCGACCAGTTTTCGATGTAGTACAAATCCATCCGCACCATCTCGTCAAACGGCAGACGGTTGCGACCCGAGACTTGCCACAGACCGGTGATGCCCGGCTTCATGTCGAGCCGCTTGCGATGCCACAACTCATAGCTTTCGACTTCGTATGGAATCGGCGGCCGGGGACCGACAACACTCATATCACCGCGCAGAACGTTGAAGAGCTGCGGCAGCTCGTCAATGCTCATGCGGCGCAGGATGCGCCCCAAACGCGTTACGCGATCGTCGGCGCGTAGCTTGTAAGCCGGCCGCTCGTCGTCCCCGAGGTTCGAATCCGGCTGGCCACTGATGTAACGACGCTGAAACTCCCGGTGCTCAGCATCATCAGTGCCCGCCCGCATCGTGCGAAATTTATAAAACAGAAAAACCCGGCCATCCATCCCGACCCGTTCCTGCTTGTAAAACACTGGACCGCGCGAATCCAGTTTGATGAGCAGAGCGATCAGCAGCCATAACGGCGAAAGTATAGCCAGCGCCAACGAGGCTATTATCAGATCTGAACCCCGTTTTGCCATGCGCGCAGTGCTCGACAGCGGCGAGCGAAACAGCGTGACCATCGGCAGCGATCCGACCTGATCGATTTCAGTCTTGCTTGGCAGACAATTCAAAAGGGTCGGCGCGATGCGAAACTCTACGCCGCGGCGGCGTCCCGTCTGAATCATGACTTCAAAGAGAGCTTCGCCCGGAACATTCGGATCAGAGATGATCACTTCGTTCGCTCCTGAGTCGCGAATCGCTTCGGGCAGACTGCGCAGATCGCCGATTACCGGCACGCCTTCAAAGGTCGACCCCGCATCAACAGGTCCATTGTCGACAATACCGATCACGCGATAGCCGAGTTCGGGGCGCGCGCGCATCTCTTGTATGCAAAGCACTGCCTCTGGTCCGCGCCCGACGATCAAGGTCGGAATCAGATTGACGCCGCGCCGCCGCACCAGGACCTGGCCGCCCCGCAAAAGCATTCGCACCGCGCCGATGCTCGCCAGCGCCAGCAGGAAGTCAAACAGAAAAACTGCGCGCGAATAAGAAAAGGCGCGATAAGCAACGCCGCCGCGATACATGAAGGTCGCCGCCACGATCAGCAGCGAGCCAATCGCGGTCGCCCGGAAGACGCGCGCCATGTCTTCGACAAAGGAAAACTCGCCGCGCAATCGATACAGATCGTAATAGCGAAGCAGAAGCAGCCGGATTGGAATCACCAGTGGCAGCAGCAAGGCGTACGGCGCAAACTCTCTGCTCCACGTCCAGCCCGCTGGTCCGGTTCGATGAAGGACTTGGTCGTGATGCCGCAGATAGAAGGCCAGCGTGAACGAAGCGATCGTCAGCACGATGTCCGTCGCGGCCAAAAGCGTCTTAACCAAAGGCACAACCCAACGCGGCGCGCGCGCGGGTACGCGCACGGCGCGGGCATCGGTGGCCAGGTCTTGGGCTGGTTCAGCCTTCATTCGCTTGATGATAAGTGATAATGAGCGCTTTCTTAAACGCAAAGGACGCAGAGGATCGCGCAGAGAGCGCAGAGGAAAACCTTTGCGTTCCTCTGCGAAAACCTCTGCGACCTCTGCGTTTAATCTTCCTGCAATATGAGCTCGACAATCTTTTCGCGAACGCGGGTCGCATGGCGGAGCCACAAGCCGGATTTCTTCGCGATTTGCAAAGCATCAATCTCCTCACGCGCAGAGATGCGCTGCAACCTTCCCTCGTCCACTAACGTTTGATCGATCGCCGCCCACTTGCCGGCGTAGATACTGACAGCCGGAACCCCCAGCGCCGCGGCTTCGCGATTCATCGTCCCACCCGCGCTGACTACCAGATCCGCGGCGGCAATCAGGTTCGCGCCGTCGAGAGCTTTCCGCGGCATGATCAGGTTGGCTAACTTGCGCGTCTCATAGTCAGCACGTTGCGCCTCAGAACGCGGCAAGAGAATGGTTTTCACTTGTGCGCGTTTACTCACGCTCACCAGCAATTCATCGAATAGTTCGTTTTCAAAACGATGATAGAGGGCTTCGCGCGCGGGGGGCCGGGCGACGACCAACACCTCATTGCTCGCAATTCCCAGCTGGAGCAATGTTTCCGCAAATTCGCGGTCGGCCACAAAATCTGCCAGATAGACGTCTTCCTTCGTGCCTTCATATCGTTTTACTTTGCGCGTCGAGGCTCCGTACTTCTTTAGCTCAGCTGCCGGGAACGCCCGCGGCACGATCACGCGCGAGGCCAGACGAAACGCCAGATGGTTCGCCGGCTGGTGTTCGTAATCCATTAAGGTGACCGATTTAATTCCCAGCGCGGCGGCCGCAGCGATGTGTGCGTATGAGTTATGACTGACCGCAAGATCGAAGCCGCGATCGCGTCCCCACTTGCGCAGCGCGGACGCACGCCCGATCAGGTTCCCCGCTTTGCCGGCGATGGACCCGCCACCGTGGCCGCCGATGACGTGCGGTGTCATGCCCGCATTCAACGCCAACTCGACCGTTTGCGCAAAGTCACGCGCAGTGATCTCGACCTGATGCCCGCGCGCGACAAACTCAGGGATCAGCGCGCGAAAGAAAGGCACGTGCGGCGAGTTGGCTAGATCGATCCAGATGCGCATGGAACCCAAGAAAAAACTTATTGACTCGTTTGGCAGAACACAGCTCTCGTTACTGGGAGCGCGGGCGCCCTCGCCCGCATTGAGCGCGAAGCGCGAATGTCAGTCTATCCTAAGAAGGTCTGAGCGTCTGCGGCGCCGAGCGGGCGAGGGCGCCCGCGTTCCCAGTGAAAGAGGGCCTCTTGATTCTAAGCTCCTTTGATTTCTAACAGACGCTCCAGCGCGTACGCCATCCACGCTTCAGACCAACGCATATAAGGAATACGCACTGAGTAGAACCGCCGGCGTTGATAGTAAAACAAGCCTCGCGGATCGCACAGACTACTGATGGCCCATTCCGCGATCTTTTCAGCAAGAATCATCGTGCCGGGAATACGACCGCGCAAATCTACCAACGCTACGATTGCAGAAGCGGCCGAATGCACATCCGCCGGATACAGCCGATTCGGATAGTACTTGGGCCAGCCGTTGTCCAGGAAAAAGGTCTCCTTCCAAAACTGGTAGCCACGACGTAGGGCGTTGTCTAATTCGTCGATCAACCCGCTCGCATCCGCCACCCCAAGCGGGCTGCCCGCTTGGGGACCCCGGTCCGCTCCCGGTTCTGACTCCATGCTGTCGCTGATGCGAGCCAGGCTACAGAGAATGAACGCTGTATGAAAGTTATCGGCCCACGCTTGATAGTCATTGCCACCATAAGCCCACGAACCGTCCGCGCGTTGACGGCGAATTACGTAACGCACCGCACGGATCGCCCAATCGCTCAGACTTCCTTCGCCACTCATCCGGCCCACCGTGGCCAGAGTCTCGCCGGCCAGCAAGCTCGCATTGAAAACTCGCGTTTGATCCAGCGGCGAATAGCTGAAGCAAACTTCGTCACTAGACTCATCAGATCGATTTAGATCGTTGAGAATAAAGTCACAGATGGTGCGCGCGAAGGGTAGATATTCGTCGTGACCAAAGGCCTCGGCGGCTTCACACAGCGCGCGCGCTGCAAAAGCTGTCGGCACTATCGTCGGTGTACCCCTTGGGGCAAAGAAAGACCGCGATTGCCAGTCAAAATTGTAGCCCCAGGCCGCTCCCTTGAAACCCTTCAGGCGCATCCGCATCAGATCTTCCAATAACTCTCGGGCTTCCATCTCCGCTTCTTTGGTTTGGGTGCGTCTGTATTCAGCCAGAGCCGCCAGGGCGAACAGCGCGATGCCTTTAGCATTTCTTTCTCGCGGAATACGGACCAGCGGGCGGAAGTTTATCGGGGAGCGTTTGTGGAACTGCGTCCAGGCCAGCCGTGCCCAACGTGAACGCTTGAAAGGTGTGGATTGGAACCAACGGCTATTCAGCGCGTCGTAAGGATCATAGCCGGCGAAACCTTGTGCGCGGCACCATTGCCAGAGGTCATGGTGCGCGCGTGTGATTTCATCCGGGGTCATTAGGTTTTCCCCTCTCCCCTTGGGAGAGGGGCCAGGGGAGAGGGTGCGAAGCTTAGCCAGAAGTTTTCTTTAATCATCGGTCGTGTTTAGCGTGACACAGTGAGGCCAAAAAACATCCGCGCCTAAATCCCTCACCCAACCCTCTCCCAGAGGGAGAGGGCTACTGCTTCATTGCTTAGCTGTTACCGATGTCTCGATCCGTCTCGGCGTCTCGACAAAGCTCTCGCGCCACAACTCAAATGAGAGCAGCGTCCAAAGCAACTTGCGATGATTGGCGACGCCGCGTTCGTGTTCGTCCTGCAACCGGGCGACGTACTCGGGATTAAAGAGGCCACCGCGGCGCAGGCGGTCGGGCGACAGCAGGTCGTGTGCCAGCGGCCGCAGCTCACCTTTCAGCCATTGGGCAAACGGGACGCCGAATCCTTTCTTGCCACGGCGCCAGACAAATGGCGGCACTAAACCTTTGGCCGCGCGCTTAAGAATGAACTTAGACGTGTACCCGTGCAGCTTGTAACGCGACGGCAGGGCCGCGGCGAACTCAGCTACCCGCGGATCGAGATAGGGCGCGCGCACTTCCAAACTGACGGCCATGCTGGCGCGATCGACTTTCGTCAGGATGTCTTCAGCCAGATAAAGTTGTGTGTCCAGGCTTTGCATGCATTCGGTCAGATTATTCGAGTCGCATTCCGCAAACAGCCGCCGTGCATCACGATAAATATCCGGCTCGCTTGCTCGTCTTACATCTTCGGAAAGCAGTAGATCCTGATCGCTGGGCGTAAACGAGCCAAACCAAACGTGATGCCTGGCAACTTCGTCGTAATGCGAAGCGGTGATGAATCTCTTCGCGCGATAGTCGAATGAGAGATTGCTGGTCTTAACCGGCAAATGGTTTACGACCGGCTCGATCAAGCCGCGGCGCAAGAACCGGGGTATGCGCTTGTAAGCGCGGGCCATGCGATGGCCGAAGTACATGGGATAGCCCGCGAAGATTTCGTCGCCGCCGTCTCCGCCCAGCGCCACGGTGACGTGCTTGCGCGTGAAACGCGACAACAGAAATGTCGGGACCACCGATGGATCGCTAATCGGTTCGTCCATCCAGGCGCCGATCTCGCTTACCAGGTTCGCCGCCAGACTGACGCTGAATCTTTCTTCGTGGTGATCGGTGCCGAGGAATTTAGCAACTGCCCGGGCGTAATGCGATTCGTCGAACGAGCTTTCCGCAAACGAGATCGAAAACGTCTTTACAGTTTCTGACGAGGCGCGCACGGCTAAAGCGGCGACCACGGAAGAGTCGATGCCACCCGAAAGAAAGATACCCAGAGGGACGTCGGAAACCATGCGCATGCGCACCGAATCGGCCAGGAGATCACGAAGTTGATCGGCGGCCTCCGCGACGCTCGGCACCGGCTGCCGCGTCTGGTAGCTCAGTTGCCAGTAACGCTTTACTTCGATCTTCCCATCTTCCAGCGTGAGCGTGTGCGCCGCCGGCAGCTTGCTGATGCCTTCGTAAATCGAAAGCGGCGCCGGCACATAGTCGTATGAAAGATACTGGCGCAGCGCGTTCAGATTGAGATTCGGCCGCACCGATGGATGCGCCAACAGCACCTTTGGCTCTGAAGCAAACAACAACGTGCCGTCGAACACACCCCAGTACAGCGGCTTTTCGCCAAACCGATCGCGCGCGATGAACAAACTGCGGCGCCGATCATCCCACAAAGCAAAAGCGAACATCCCGTTGAGATGCTGGACCATTTCGCGGCCGTACTCTTCGTAAAGGTGAGGCAGGATTTCGGTGTCTGAAGCGCTGCGAAATGTGTGGCCACGAGCTTCGAGATCGGCACGCAGCTCGCGGTAGTTGTAGATTTCACCGTTGAGGATAACGGCAACGCTGTGGTCCTCGTTGAAAGTCGGTTGCTCGCCGGTAAGCAGATCGATAATCGCCAGGCGCCGCATGCCCAACGCGACGCCATCATCGAGCAGGTAACCCTCTGAATCAGGACCGCGATGCATCATGCGGTCGCACATCAGGCGCAGGAGTTCTTCGCCGCCCTCAGGCGGCGGTGTGCGAGGATCGAGATTGGCCCAACCGGTTATGCCGCACATAAGAAATATTTCACCACAGAGGACACAGAGAAATAAATTAAACTACTCAGACTACAAATCTCTTGATTCCATCTTTCAAGTGCAGTGAGTGAAAATTGATCAGCAAGCCGATGGGTTTGCCGCTAAGTTTTAAGTACGAAATGATCTGGGCTTGGTGAATCGGCGCCAGGGCCTCGATCGCTTTGAGTTCAACAACTACAGTATCTTCAACTACAAGGTCCAGCCGATAGCCAGCATCTAACCTGATGCCATCATAGACGACCGGAAGAGGAACTTCACAAGCCACTTTCAGACCACGCTTTATCAATTCATGCTTCAGACAAGCTGCGTACGCGCTTTCCAACAGGCCGGGTCCCAGCGCCGAATGGACTTTCATCGCCTCATCGACAACCGCGCCGCTAATCTCGTTCTTGTCTTTTGCTATTGCTTGAATTTCTCTGTGTCCTCTGTGGTGAAATTGATTCTCTCCCGCACCGCATAAACCGACTTCTGCTGTGATTCGTGATAAGTGCGCACCTGCATTTCCGCCAGTAGGCCCATCAGAAAAAACTGTACGCCCAGAACCAGCATCACCGTCGTCAGCACCGGCAACGGCGTTTGAATGAAATCAGCGTGATGCGGCCAGCTCGCAAACTTCATCAGGAAAGCAAAGACGGCGCACAAGAACGAAAAGAAGAACGTCAATAGGCCGGCCCAACCGAATACATACAGCGGCTTGGTCTGATAAGACGCCATGAATTTTATGGTCATCAAATCAAAGATGACTTTGATCGTGCGTGATAAACCGTATTTCGATGTGCCCATCGTGCGCGCGTGATGTTCGACCGGAATTTCCGTAACGCGCGCTCCCGACCAGGACGCGTAAATCGGGATGAAGCGATGCATCTCTCCATAAAGATGTACATCGGCGAGCGACTCGCGCCGGTAAGCTTTCAGAGAGCAACCATAGTCATGCAAGGGCACGCCGCCAATCCACGAGATGATTCGATTCGCGATCATCGAGGGAATTTTGCGCGTGAACAATTTATCCTGCCGGTGCTTTCGCCAACCTGAAACCACGTCGTAGCCTTCGTCGATTTTGTCCAGCAACCGCGCAATGTCGGCCGGATCGTTTTGCAAATCAGCATCCATCGGAATCAGGACTTTGCCACGCGCCGCATCAATGCCCGCCGCCATGGCCGGTGTCTGACCATAATTTCGTCGCAGCGCGATCACGCGGACGCGCCTGTCTTTTGCGGCGAGCTCGCGCAACACGGACAAACTGCCGTCCGTCGAGCCGTCGTCGACATAGATGATTTCGGCTGAGCGGCCAATTTGAGCCAGAGCACGATCTAACTTCTCATGCAGCGGGCGAAGATTCGGCTCTTCGTTGAGCACTGGCAGAAAGACTGAAATGTCGGGTCCGTCATGGCTCGGCTCAACGACTCGCGCCGGTTGGACTTCTAAAATCTCTTTTTCGTAAACGCTCATAACTTAAGTGAGTGGCGCGGGCGTCCCGCCCGTGAAGATCACGCGTAAGAGGCGCGTGCCACAATCAGGTTTTTTTGGCGACGCAGATTATCGACACGCCAAACGGAAAACTCATGCGCCGCAACCACCAGCTCTCAGCGCCCAGAATTCTTCCCAGCAAACCATTCAGCGCGCCAATGTTGATGTTGTTCTCCGAAGCCGGCCGCAACCCTGTCAGGCGCATCATCACTCGGCCAATCAGAATGGGGACAAAGAAGGTAATGTTCGCGTAACTTGCGCGCTCGATCGTCAAACCCGCGCTGGCAAGCTTTTGTTTCAGTTCAGGTAAAGTATAACGGCGTCGATGATTGCTGATGTCATCCTGCACTCCCCACAGGAACATGAACGCCGGCACGAACAGAACTGCGCGCCCGTCGTGACGGAGCACGCGGCTTATTTCGCGAAGCCCGGCAACATCATCATCGAGATGCTCTACGACATCAAGCCCGGTGACCAGATCGAACGAAGCGTCAGTGAACGGTAAACTCTCTGCCGCGCCTTGTTTCACTTCAGCCAAACCGCGCGCGCGGCAGAAGTCGAGGGCGTCGGCAGAGACATCAACTCCTTCGGCGGAGCCAAACTGACCGAGCATCTGTAGATTTGCGCCGGTGCCACAGCCGACATCGAGAATCCTCGGCTGCGCCTTTCCAACGTCCCGGCAAACCTTTTCGACAAACCCCGCAATGATGCGCCGCCGGCCTGCGAACCACCAGTGCTTCCCTTCGACCTCGTACATGATCGAGTAGGTGTGCTGCTCCATCTCGCGCGGCAGCGGGCTGGTAACGTTGTCAGCGGTGGTGGCCATGTGCGAAGTCTATGATCGCTTATCCCGAAGGCAACGACAAACTAAGAGAGGCATCGGATCATGCGAAGCAGCGGGCCCAAGCCCGCCTTCCGACCTGAGAGACTCTCACAATAGTTTGGAGCTCCAGCCTTGAAAGCCCTTCAATTCAGGATTAGCACCTCAACCTGATCAAGTTCAAGGTAGGGAAGGCGGGCTTGCCCCCGCTGCCGGCGAGCTGCGCACATTTGATCAGATCTTTCTAAGTCTGTCGGACTGAGTTTCCCTAAACCACTCGACGAACTTTTCGATTCCCGCTTCAATCTGCGTCTGCGGGTTGTAACCGAGTAACCTTCGCGCTTTAGTAATGTCCGCGAACGTCTGGGTCACATCGCCGGGTTGTAATGGCTGCCGGTCAATCTCTGCGTGCCGATCCAAAGCTTTCTCGAGCAACGAAATCAACTCGCGCAATTCGACAGTGCGCGACTCGCCCAAATTAATTACTTCATAGTTGCTGTGGTCATAATCGATCGCGGCGCGCACGCCGGCGATGATGTCATCAATGTAAGTGTAATCGCGGCGCGTCGTGCCGTCGCCAAACACAGAGATGGGCTGGCCCGCGTTAATCAGCCTGGCAAATGTATGAATCGCCAGATCAGGCCGCTGGCGCGCGCCATACACCGTGAAGAAGCGCAGGCATACGACGCGCAGGTCGTACAGATGGGCATATGAATGACAGAGCAACTCGCCGGCGGCTTTGGTCGCGGCGTAGGGAGAAATCGGATTAAAGATCGGATCGTCTTCGCTGAAAGGGGCTTTCGCGTTCATCCCATAAACGGACGATGATGAACCAAAGACAAATTGTTTCACGCCGTGGACGCGGGCCAGCTCGAGCAGGTTCAGCGTGCCGTTGATGTTTGTCTCAACGTAAAGCCGCGGTTCTTTCAAAGACGGCCGCACGCCCGCCCGCGCCGCCAGATGCACGATGCAGTCAAAGTTCGTTTCGCTAAAAGCCTGTGAGAGGGCTTCCTGATGACGAATGTCGGCTTCGACCAGTTTGAAATCCGGATTAGAGATCAGCGAGCTTAGATTCTCGCGCTTGATCGCCGGATCGTAAAAGTCGTTGAAGTCGTCGACCACCGTGATGCGCCAGCCGCCTTCGCTCAGCAGGCGATCGACGAGGTGCGATCCGATGAAACCCGCTCCGCCGGTGATAAGGATGTTCTTCATAAAAGCTACTATTTGGAGTGCGGTGGCAAACGCACCGCGACACCGCTCTGATTACGGCTTTCGACGAGCTGATCCAAAGCGCCGTCGCCGCTTCGCTCTGCCGGCGCACTCCACAGTCACTTCGTCGCATAGATCCACAGATGCCAGCCCCAGCGCGCGGCTAAAGCTGACTCAATCGAACGCGGCAGCAACCGGCCAATCAGCGGAATGAATCGCTTATTAAGAAAGTATGCGCGCAATTCAACTTTGCAAAAGTTCCTGAACAGCTCGCGTGCTTCGCGCCGCGAATAAACGCGCGCCAAAGGATTTCCGGCGCCGTCCGTGCTCTGGCTGAGAAACTCGTCTGCTGAAACCTTGGCGTGGTTCTTACCAGTCAGCAAACCCGCGTGCTCGCGTAGCGACTCGACCGGCTCGCCCGTCATCTGATGAATAATTCTGATGCCGCCTTCGCTTTTCAACAGCCGCGCGCCGGCGCGACGCAAGACCCGAATACCGACGCGATAGTTATAACTGCCCCGATGATACATCATCACCATGGCGCGCCCGCCCGGTTTAAGCACGCGGTGGATCTCTGCAACGGCGCGCGCGGTATCGGGCGTGTGATGCAGAACGCCATGAGAGTAAACTCGATCGAACGATCCGTCCGCAAAGTCCAGGTTCTCGGCGTCGGCCACGCGGAACTCGCCCGTCAGGCCGGCGATCTCAAATCGTTTGCGCGCCAGTTCGATCGCTGCCTCGGTAAGGTCCACGCCAGTGTAGTGCGCGCCCGCTTTGGCAAACTGCGCCCCGTCCGTGCCCATCCCGCATCCGATTTCCAGGACGCTCAACCCGCGCGCGCCGGCAAAATCCGCCGCCTCGGGAATATGCCACTCTTTAGTGTAGCGATGCGCTTCGATCAGCTCGAAGAATTCGGGCGTACCCATTTCGGCATCGCTGAACTTCGTGCCGCACGGATGGGCCTGCCAAAAAGCGCGTACGCGTTCCTTGAGATCGGCGTTTGAGTCGATTGCTGTTGGAGTCGGTTGCGACATGGAATGCCAGTTAGACTCACGAAGTATATCTGAAATTGGATAATTGAACTCCCTCTTCCTTTGGGAGAGGGTTGGGGTGAGGGCTTGAGCGCAAAGCCTTTTCTTCCCAAGCTGTCCTCGCTAAACACGACGATAACAAGTAATAATCCGTCGCCCTACGCCTCGCGCCCTCATCCCCAACCCTTCTCCCAGAGGGAGAAGGGAGTTAAACCCTGACTCGTGGACTTCGCGTCCTTGCTCGGGATACCATGGCGCGGCAATCGAAATGATTACTTTTCAGATCTCAGGTTACTTGACCGAATTCACGGGAGGCCGGGCAGAAATCGTGTTGGACATTTCGCCGGCGAATGTTGGTGAAGCCCTGGATCGTTTATGGAGTGAACACACCAGCTTGCGTGATCGCGTGCTGAACGAGTTGGGCGCAGTGCGCCCGCATGTCAACGTTTTCGTCAACAGCCAGACTGTTCCGCGCGATCAAGTTTTGCAGACAGGGATTGTAGGCCATGCCGAAGTCTGCATAATGCCCGCCGTCAGCGGCGGAGCTTAGAGTAACCAACGCGATCCGTCGGAACAACCAACGAAGATCGTCCGTATAACCCACCGATATGTTTTGTCCCAGCTGTGGATCCGAAGAACGTCAGGCGACCCAGTATTGTCGCGCCTGCGGGACTGATCTGCGGAAGGTGCGTGTCAGCCTCGAACAGCCGGACTCGATCACCGCCTCAGCAGTGACGGCGCGCGAAGAGATCGGACGCGCGTTCGCGGATCGGATCCGTGAAGTCGAAGACACCCGCGATCTGAAGCGAGTCGCTGAAGACGTCCTGCCGCAAATCGAAAAGTTCCTGGAGTCATACGCGGAAAAACGTCTACGAAGAATGCGAGCTGGCGTCATCGTGGCTGCGAGCGGTCTCGGCACGGGACTGCTCGGCTTAACGATGGCCTTTGCTCTGACCGGACAGGATGCCGAGGCGGCTCTAATGGTTATTGGGCTTGGAGCTGTTGCTTTCGCCATCGGCATTGGCCTGGTCTTCAACGGCGCGGTGTTCACTCGGCCACCCAAAGGGTTGGAAGATCACTCTTCGGATGCTCGGGCTCAGAATCTGCTCGACACTGGGCACGCATCGCCACAACTGAGATCGGGCAGCGAAGCACCACCCTCATTTCGATTGCAGACTACTTCAAACCTCGCCAGATCGTCGGGGTCTTCAGTCACTGAGCATACGACCCATCATTTGAAGCAGGAACGGTGAATCAACTTTATGGAGTGCGGTCACTTGTCACCGCTTTGGCAGCGCCGCCTAATCGGCGCACTCCAAAGAAACCTCCGCGGCTGATCTAGACTAACCTCATGCCAATAACCCTCGCAGGCGGTTGCCGCGTCTCCGAAATGCGCGAAGGCGCGCAGGTCATCGAAGGGACGCTGCGTATCTGGAATCAAATTGGCCGCTCGACGGGCGCCCAGGCGATCTCGCTTCGCACGATGGAATTCGCACCGGGTCTGTCCCCGGAAATCCGAAACGGCAACTGCGATGAAATTCTCTACGTGCTCAACTCAGAGCTCGATTTGGAGCGCGGGCATCTTGCCCGCCTGAGCGAGAGCAGCGAGCGAACACCGTCCACTCATCAAAAAGCACGAATTCAGATTAACCATCATGCCTATGACATCGGCCCCGACACCGGCATCTACATTCGCCCACACGAAAGATTCGCCATCGATAATCCCGGCCCCGCTTCAATCGTGCTCATAAGTTCACGATGTCCTGAGCCCGACGTCGCTCAAGCCCCCACGGCGCCATCAACTACGCCCCCGTCCGAAGCGAGTCCGCGGCAAAGGCCGCTCGTGCGTCTCGCCGATCGTCCGGCCCAACCCACGTCCGATCGCTGGTACCGCGTAATGGTCGACGACGAAATCGGCAGCACTAACGCTACGCAATTCGTAGGTTCAATCCCACCCGGCCGCGCGCCCGATCATTTTCATCAATACGAAGAAGTGCTTTTCATTCTGAAAGGCGAAGGCCGCATGTGGGCCGGCGAAACCAACACCCCCATCGGCCCAGGCGCCTGCATCTATCTGCCGAAAGGACAGGTGCATTGCGTCGAGAATACTGGCACGAATGAGTTGCGTTTGCTGGGGGTGTTCTATCCGGCGGGGAGCCCGAGCGTTAGGTATGAGGTGTAGGGGGAGCGCGATTTCTCCCTTCTCCCTTTGGGAGATGGGTTGGGGATGAGGGAGCGAAGCTTAGGGCAAGGTTTTTTCTTTTGACCTATTCGTCGTGTCTATCGAGGACAACTCAGGCTCCAAAAAAGCGCGCGCGCGGCTAAGCCCTCACCCCAACCTTCTCCCTTTGGGAGGGCAATAACACACTTGGCTCAGAGAGCGATCAATTACGGCAGAGACTGTTAGGCAGCCCGAAGGGCTGCGAGATAGTAGCCGGTGGTCGCAGACCACCGGGAACGACGCCATTAGTCATCGGCACCCTGGAAGGGTGCCAGACTCTCTGCTTCAACAGATCCTGGCACCCCTTCAGGGTGCGGAGCGTTCAACCCGCTTACCGGAGGTCTTCGCTTCGCTTCGACCTCCGGCTACTCTCTCGCAACCCTACGGGTTGCCGTCCCGCCGCTCTTTCGAAGGATCAAGCCGGGCTTAGATGAGCCAGGTATATTATTGCCTTTGGGAGATGGCGTTAACATCCGTGTCCGCGCTCCGAAATCACATCAACTCCGCCAAAATCCCCATCGCCTCCTGCACCTCTTCATCCGTATTAAAGAAATGCGGCGACATGCGCAGGCCGACTTTGGGGCGGCAGTCGACGAAAACTTTTCTTTCTGCCAGAAGTTCGACCATCCGCGGCCCGTCTTCGGCGTAGATCATTACCGAAGCACCGCGCTCGTTAACATCGCGGGGGCTGTTCACCTTCCAACCCTTGTCTATAGCGAAGTCGATCATCCATTCAGTGCGGCGCTGTGATTCGGACCGGATTGTCTTCACGCCGACCTCTTCGATGATTTGCAGGCCCGGCAGAACGGAGTAGAGCGCGGGAATGCTGGGCGTCCCTTGCGCAAAGCGGCGCACGGAATCAGCGTACTGCATGGGCGCCGACGCAAAATCAAACGGCGCCGCGTGCGCTACCCACCCGGTCAGACGCGGTGTCAGTTCGGCTTGGAGTTCGGGGCGCACATAGAGATATCCGCAGGCCGGCCCACCGCACAACCACTTGATCGTGCCGCCGATCAGAAAATCAACTTCCCATTCGCTGGCGTGCAACTCAACTGCGCCGGCGGATTGATAGACATCAAGCAAAACCAGCGCGCCATACTTCTGCGCGCGTTCGACGATTGCCTCGACATCGACGCGAGCCGAGCTGCGAAACGAAACGTGCGACAGCGCGACCAGACAGGTCGTGTCATCAATCGCATCCAGAATGTCTTCGAGTCTCACCGTGATGCCGTCATCGCTGTGGACGACCTCGATGTTCGCACCCAGGCGTCGTTGCGCTTCCCAAATGTAATCCATCGAAGGGAAATCCAGCGCGCTGGTCACGATCTTGTTTCGCTCATTCTCATTGAAATCAAAACAGGATGCGACGCTGGAAAGCGCGATCGAAGCATTGGGTTGAATCTGAACAGAGCCGGGCTTGCCGCCGATTATCTGCGCCAGGCGATCACCCACCCGCGTGGACATCTCCCACCAGCTTGCGGCCCATGCATCTTCGCTGGTGTGCTGTTCCCAGGCTTCGTAATAAGCGAGCATCGACTCGCGCGCTGCGCGTGGCACGGGGCCAAGGCTGTGACTCAGCAGGTGAATGCCCGAGGCCAGCGTCGGGAATTCATCGCGGCGGCGGTTGATTTGTGGTTCAGGCTTCACGGTTCAAGTTTTCGAGATTCAATTGCGTTGGGAAGACGATTTTCCGCAGCTCCGTTAGGAGCCCAATGTTTATAGAACCGCACGACAAATTGGATCCCGAGCTCCTTTAGGAGCGCAATGTCTTGCCGAAAGAAGGTGGCAGATCCTCGACTAGGTTCGACATAAACATTCCGCTCCTACGGAGCTTTAAGCTCTAATCTGCCCGATCATTTTTTCCATCGCGACCGGATCTTTCAAGAGCCCATCGAGGACGCCTTTCGCTTCTTCACCAATCGGCGGATCGATTGTCTCTTCACGGATATGCCGCAGGATCTCACCGGCGACGAATTCTTTTGTCATCTTCGGAACATCGGCGCCCTTGCTCATGTCAGTATCAATTGTAGTCGGCATCACGGTCATCACGCGCACACCCTTATCAGTCAGGTAAGCACGCAAAGCCTGGCCGAGCGAGAGCAACGCAGCTTTGCTGGCGCAGTAAGTTCCAACCAGCGGCAGGTTAACTTTAGCGAAGGCAGTAGCCACATTCACGATCATTCCTTCGCCTTGCGCGATCATTGCCGGGGCGAGCGCCCGCGCCATGCGCAACGCGCCAAAGTAATTCACGTTCATCTCTGCCGCCGCATTTGCAAAGTTCATTTGCAGCGGATCGCCGTAACCGGCCACCCCGGCATTGTTCACCAGAATATCGATGAAGTTCAGCGCCGCGGCGGCGTGGACGTCCTCGTCATTAGTGACGTCCAGTTTGATCGGAGTGATCGGCGCGTCGATCGCCTGCGCATCACTCTTCAACTGCGCAAGGTCTTCAGCTCTGCGCGCGCCGGCGAAGACTTCACGGGCGCCTGCTTCGGCAAACGCGAAAGCCAGAGCGCGACCGAGGCCGCGACTCGCGCCGGTGATCAAGATTCTGCGTCCTTCGATATCCATACGTTCTTAGCGGCAGAGCCGCGCTTCCACTCACCATCAATCAAATTGAGCGAGTCGGCTTATTACTGCGAGCGCTTCTGCATCATCCGGGCGTAAGCATACATCGCCGCGCCGATCAGAGACCATGCGACCGCCAGCTCCACCGCAGTCAGCGAATGACCGTGGATCCTCTCAAGCAAACTGGTCGTCCTGAGCGTATGAAAATCGCTAACGATCTGGACGACGATCAGCACGCCCATCGATACCACCGAAAAGTAAGCGGCGAGGCGCTGTAGCCATACCGGCAACCCGATCGTAATCTCCTGGTTGAGTTTCGGATTGAGCCGCGGCAACAATAGAAAGGTCAAGCTGTGCAAAAAGTAAAGCAGCACCAGCGCGAATACGGCGATGTTCAGCGCCAGCGCAAGTTGTCGACTGATTAGCAGCACCAGACAGGCCAGCAGCGTCAGGGTGAGCGAGCGCACCGGCGTTGCAGTGCGCGCGTTTACTACTCCCAGCCAACGCGGCGCCAGCCGATCCTCGACAAAGATCAGCGCCAGTCGCGAAGGGACGATCAACGTCGGATTGAGTGAAGTCGTGATCGCCATGATCGCGCCCAGCGTCACCAGGATAGCGGCGCCCCACGGCAGGTAGACCGAGGCGACTTCGGTCATCGGCGCGCTGCTCGCCCCCAGACGCGCGCCCGGCAGCACGCCGAACGCCACCAGAGACATCGCTACAAAAATCAACGACGTCGCCGTGATGCCTTTCAGAAAAACGATTGGCAACCGTCGCGTGCTGTCTTTCGTTTCACCGGCAGTTTGCGCCAGCGATTCAAAGCCGGCATACGAAAAGAAAATGGGAGCGAGACTCAAAGCAAACCCGCTCGCGCCGTGCGTCACAAACGGAGAGTAGTTGGCCGGATGAATGGCAAACAGTCCGGGAACCACCAGCACCACGATCGAGAGCCCCAGCAAAACACACATCGCCACCTGGATTCTGCCGAACCAACGCACGCCGACAACATGGATGATGTAAAAGAAAACCAGACTGCCGATCGCCAACGCCTGATGAGCGAACTCGCCACCAAAACGTTTGCCGGTGAGTTCGATTATGTAATCTGCCAGCGCGCTCGCCAGATACGCGCCCGCGCCTATGTAGGCGATGATCTTTAACCAGGATCCAATGTAGGCCGCAGCATACCCGCCCAAAGTGCGCGAGATGTGCAGGTATTCACCGCCCGGTTCGCGCCCCAACGGCGTCGAGATAAAAGCCGCATACGGAATCGACGTCGCGAGAATCGCCGGCATCAAGACCACATAACCGAGGATCACGCTGGGACCCGTCAGGTTCCAGGCATCGCTGGTTACTTTGAATATCCCGGCGCCGATCAGAATGCCGATCAGCGCCGCGTAGGATTCGATCGTGCCCAGATCGCGGCGCAGGCGAGAGACGATGGGGGCGTTGGTATGACTTTCCATATTCGGTCCGGAGTTGATCCCGCTGTCTTTGGTCAGCCGCGTTAACGCGCTTGCCGCAGGGTTACTAGACCAGCCGTTTTACGGCTGGGGACCTGTCGGTATAAACATCCGAGCGCGCTTCAGCGCGCTTATCCTGCCTTTAGGAGTAAGCCCGCTAAAGCGGGCTGATGTCCTGTGGCTGCCGTCAACCCAGCCGTAAAACGGCTGGGCTATAAAACCCTTCGATCCAAGCCGCGTAAACGCGGCTCCTTATCCTGAAGGGTCCACTCAGGGCGGCGTTACCGCTTCATCAACTCATTCGCCGGCAACCTCGGATCGAGCACTTTCTCAGCCGTCTCAATACCAGCAACCGGCAGCTTTGCGCTATCGATCAGACCGAGTTGCACCAGCACCGACGCCTGGTCCCAATAGATGTGTTCATGCGCCAGCTTGCCATTGCGAAAATGAACGATGACTACCAATGGGATCTTTACATGCTTGCCAGTTGGCTCGACGCCGGGCAGCATCCAATCCATCTTGATCGTGTGCGTGAATTCAAAAACCATTTCATCGACAACCCGGTCAGTGCCGATGGTGCGCGAGACCGGCGTCATCGAAGTGTCCGGCGGCATCTGCGGAATAAATCTTTTAGAATAGAATTCGCGCAGTTGTTCGTGCCCCACGCCGCCGGTCAGCACCGGCACGTGATTCACGTAGGCATCAGCCACCATCGTCGCTAAAGTGTCTTCCGTGTCGCGCGTCGCGAATTCATATTTGACGTGCTCGTCCCAGCGTTCAGAGAGCGACTTCTGCGCGCTCGCTATTCCCTCTCCCGACAGGTTGCGCACGAAGAATTCCAGCGTGCGGAGGTTCGCCAGCTCCGCCGCCGCCCCGTCATAGTGCTCTCCGCCCGGACGCCCAAAGGCGTGATCCTGTTCCGGGTAATCGTAAATCGTCACCAGTGGATTCTGATCGAGCGCTGCGTGAATTTGCTGTTGAGCCACGGGCGGACAGTACTGATCTTTTCCGGCGATGTGCAGCATCAAGGGCGAGCTGAGATTGCCTGCTTCGTTGATGCTCTTCTCAATGCCGACTCCGTAATAACCAACTGCACAATCTGGTTTGAAGCGAACCGAAAGCAGCCAGGCAAGATTGCCTCCGAGGCAGAAACCAACCGCGCCGACCCGGCCGCTGCACGCCGGGTGCTTGCGCAAGAAGTCGACCGTGGCCGCTGAATCTTTGACCGCCTTCGCTTCATCCAGCCCCTGGTAGAGCGCAAACGCTTTCTGCCATCCTGCTTCCGTCTGATCAGTTAATTCAACGCCTGGCTCCTGGCGCCAAAACAGATCGGGACAAATGGCGACGAAGCCATGCGCCGCGTACCAGTCGCACACCTGGCGCATGTATTCATTGACGCCAAAAATCTCCTGCAGAACAACGATGCCCGGACCATAACCACCGGCGGGCAGGGCCAGATAGGCATCAAACTCTCCGTCATCGAACGATTTCACAGTGAGCATCTTTGTAGATTCCTCCGCGCGAAGGTTTATACGCGAAGTTAAGGAAATTGGCTAATGTTTTGGAGGCACGTTTGGAGTGCGCGGGCAGAGCGCAGCGTCGACGGCGCTTTATGACCGACAAACTTCAGTTTGTCGTTGCTCGCGCTTTTCTCCCCCGTGGGAGCGACAAACTGAAGTTTGTCGGACATCCAAAGCGGTGTCGCCGCTTCGCTCTGCCACCGCACTGCTATGTGAATGTCCAGTCGGACTGAACAAATGATTTTAGCTGCTTCGACCTTAAGAGAGACTGACTGCTATTCGTGGCACGACTCTATGGTGCGTCACACTCTC
>JBBQWP010000018.1:0-113265 GCA_038210455.1 Pyrinomonadales bacterium
GCCCTAACCCTTTTTTTTTTTTTTTACCTCTTTTTTTAAAAGACTTGCGCGGGCGCCGCCCGCTTGGGGTGCCGCAGCCCGCCGCTCCTGGTAATTAAATGGCAAACAACAACAGCAAAGACCCACCTCTTTCCTACAACACGTATCTGCGTGTGCCTGAGCTGATCGACTTGCAAACGTGTCTGTCGTCCCCGGCGCATCACGATGAACTGCTCTTCATCACCGTGCATCAGGCTTACGAACTCTGGTTCAAGCAGATCCTGCACGAGATTGACGCGGCGATTGTTTTGATGAAAGAAGACCGCGCCACCGAAGCCGCCGCAGCGCTGCGCCGCATTGTCGAGATCGAAAAGCTGCTGATTGCGCAGATTCACATTCTCGAAACCATGAAGCCGGTGCGGTTTCTCAAGTTCCGCGACGAACTGAATCCGGCCAGCGGTTTTCAGTCGATGCAGTTTCGCGAAATTGAATTCGCCTCCGGCCTCAAAGACAAAGAGATTTTGCGGGCGTTCGCTCGCGACGACTTCGCTTTCCAGCGTTTGCAGGCCCGGATGGACGCGCCTTCGCTGTCTGAGGCGTTCTTTGCTTTGCTACGCCGTCATGGGTTTGACACTCCGGCCAGCGACTCGCCGCGCGACGCGAAGGAACGGCGCAGCAATTACGGCAAGCGGCAACGCGCGCTGGTCGAAGTGCTCACCCACGAGGAGCGGTTCGACAAAGAAGCCCAACTCGCCGAAGGGCTAATCGAGCACGACGAATATTTTTCTCTCTGGCGTTCGCACCACATCAAGATGGTAGAGCGCATGGTCGGCGCCAAACCCGGCACCGGCGGCTCCGAGGGTGTCGGCTATCTGCAAAAGACGATGGACAAAAAATTCTTTCCGGAGCTGTGGGACGCGCGTACTTATCTGAGCAGTAAACATGAAAGCGAAGGGTGCCCGTTTGCGAAGACTTGAACGGTTTTCCTGCCCGGCACGGTGTCGAGCGGATGACGACGACGCCGCAGGACCTTTTGATTTGGCTTCGCATCCTGCTCCAAAGACATGCCTTGATATGAAGCAATGACATGAGTGAACAACCTCCTCTTCCCCCGGACAATGGTGATATCAAGGCTCTCGCAAGAGAAGCAATAGCTGAGCAGCGCGACCAGCTAAAACGAGATCTGCTCAAGGAAATCCGATCGGAGGAAGGAAATTTCTCTATCGGCAAAGTCGCTGCGCATCCCGCTTTCTTGCTCTTTATCGGCTTCATCCTAACTGGAATTATTGGAACTCTCGTAACCTCAACCTGGCAACGAAAGGAGTGGAATAGGCAACAAGATCGGCTCGTCCACATCAGAAGGGCTGACCAGCAAGAAAAGGTTATGGAAGAGCTGGTTCAAGCAATTGTCGACAGCAATGAGACTGAGGAAAACGTGTTAATTGCATTCTCGGATGAGTGGCGCCAGGGAGATCCGCGCCGAGAACAAATAACCGAAGAACGTCTTGAAGCATGGAAGAAGCAGGGCGGTCGCGACTGGCGCATTGCCAAAGAGATGATCCGGAGCAAGTTGAAATTCTATTTCACCGAGGATCGCGAGGTGCAGATTATTTTCCAGCGCATACTGGATAGAAGGGATGAGCAGATCGCACCAAAAATCTATGAACTGGAATCCGAGTACAGGAAGAACAAGAATGTCCGGGCCGATCCTTCGTTTATTAAGAGTATTGAACTAGTGCGTCAAGACCTTGGAGATAACAATGAGGATCTACAGCGAATGCTGGGGATCATACTGGCAGCTATTCAAAGAGAGGTGCGCACCTGAGCCGCTTAAGCGAGAAGCAGAGTGATTGATCCGGTGGGATCTCCCCAAAATGGAATGGCAGCTGCCTAATAATGCCAATCGACTTTCCCGAACAATTCAACATGGCCGACTACTTCCTCTATCACAATCTGGAGGAAGGCCGGGAAAATAAAGTCTGTCTCTACTTTAAAGATCAAACCTACACTTACGGCGATGCGGCACGGATGTCGAATCGCGTCGGCAACGCGCTGCGCGAAGCCGGCGTCGCGATGGAAGATCGCGTGCTGATCGTCCTGCCTGATTGTCCTGAGTTTGTCTGGGCCTGGTTTGGCGCGGCGCGCATCGGCGCGGTAATCACGATGGTGAATCCGCTGCTGCCCGCCGCCGATTACCGCTACTACCTCGAATACACTCGCGCGCGCGCCGCGATCGTTCACGAATCTTTCATTAAGCCGTTCGCCGAAGCAGCCCAGGATGCGAGTTATCTGCGGGCCACTCTGGTCGTGCAAAATGAGGATGGCCTTGACGAAGATCGTGTCGCTCCGAAGCACAGCCGCGTCAAGTTTTTCCCATTCAAGGATAGTGTCGCGTCACAGCCCGGCGTTTGTCGCGCCGCGGATACGCACCGCGACGACATAGCCATCTGGTTGTTTACCTCCGGCTCAACCGGACATCCCAAGGGTGCCGTCCACCTGCAACACGATTTGCCTTACAACACCGAAGTGTTCGCAAAGCAAACCATGGGTGTTAACGAAAACGATTTGACTGTGTCGGTCCCCAAACTCTTCTTCGGTTATGCCACCGGTACTAATCTGCTGTTTCCCTTCGCGGTGGGCGGCGCCACGGCGCTGTTCGCCGAGCGCTCGACGCCGGAAAAGATGTTCGAAGTGATCGAACGCTATCGCCCGACCATCCTGACGACTGTGCCGACGATGATCAATGCGATGCTCAACGCTGATGATGCGCGCGCGCACGATATTTCCAGCGTGCGGTTTTGTTATTCAGCCGGCGAGGCTCTGCCGGTTGAGATCTATCATCGCTGGAAGGAAACCTTCGGCGTGGAAATCTGCGACGGCATTGGTTCGGCTGAAATGTTTCACATCTACATCACCAATCGGCCGGGAGAGGTGAAGCCAGGCACCCTGGGTCGCATTGTCGAAGGCTACGAGGCCAGGATCGTCGACGCGGCCGGGAACGAAGTACCCACTGGTAAGATGGGCACGTTACGAATCAAGGGCGATTCGGCCGCGCTCTGCTATTGGAACGCGCACGAAAAATCGAAAGAGACATTTGCCGGCGACTGGTGTACTTCAGGTGATCAGTTTCACGTCGACGAGAATGGCTACTACTGGTACCACGGCCGCACCGACGACATGTTGAAAGTCGGCGGTGTCTTTGTGGCGCCCGCCGAAATTGAAAACTGCCTGCTGCAACACGAGGCCGTAATGGAATGCGCGGTCGTCGGTCACGACGATGGCGACGGGTTGGTCAAGCCGAAGGCCTTTGTGGTCCTCCGCGAAGGCAAGGAACCACTCGAATCGGTGGCTGACGAGATCAAGGAGTTCGTAAA
Source organism: Pyrinomonadales bacterium (assembly GCA_038210455.1). GTDB lineage: Bacteria > Acidobacteriota > Blastocatellia > Pyrinomonadales > Pyrinomonadaceae > UBA11740. The sequence continues at coordinate 3,354 of JBBQWP010000018.1, forward strand.
GTCAAAAATAGCGCTCTACAAGTATCCTCGCTGGATTGAGTTTGTTCCCAGTCTGCCCAAGAACGACCGCGGGAAAATCGACCGCAAGCTCCTCAAGACCTAGTGCCTCAGGGAAAGGCCGCTGGCCCGGGGTCTCGGTCGCATGAACCGCGCGCAGGATGTCCGTACCACATTTAGGGCCTGAATCGGCCTAATTCCTCCAAAAAAGCGCCGGAACCGAGGTTTTTCTTGGAAATGCGTACGGACTAACCATTTCCTTTAAGCGAGAAGAGTAGCAGAAGACCTGACGGAGGAAGATATCTCGTGCAAAAGTTAATCCTATTGTTAGCGGCGGTGATTTTACTCGGTTTACCGACGGTGGCCGCAGCCGACACCATCACCTTTCAAGCGCCGGCAACCGGCGCGAACCAGGGCCTGGGTGGCGCCAAGCAGTTTGACCTGGACCATCACAAAGCCTACGCATGGCGCATTGGCGGAGTGGATCTTAGCGGTAAGACCATCACCAGCGCCACGCTGACGTTCAAGAACATCCGCAACTGGGACGCCAACAAGAACATGCTGTTCATTCACCTGCTCGACACCGCGAAAGCCGCGGGCGTTAGTTCGTTTCAGGATGCTCCGGCGAACCAGGTGCCGGTAATCGACATCAATGACGATTTTGCGGGGACCCGCTATCTGAATAATCCGCTGGTTGCTGCGGGGACTAAGAACACTTTTCTGACGCAGCAGTCGTTCACGACCGTGGGTCATGATTTTGTCTATACGTTCACCGCGGACCAACTGAAAGTCTTGAGTGCTTACTTCCTGAATGGCAGCGACATCGCGTTTGGTTTCGATCCTGACTGCCACTTCTGGAACGACGGCATTGCTTTCTCGTTTACCACAACTCCGAACACCGTACCAGAGCCGACTACAATGATTCTGCTCGGCACCGGGTTAGCTGGAATGTACTACCGGCGCAAGCGCCAGCAGCAAAAGGCGCGCGCGATTAGCTAAAAGCGCATTCGATTTGTCACATAGAAAAGCCGCAGGCAAAGGTGCCTGCGGCTTTCTTGTTTTGGGTTCGACCTCCCTCTTCGTTTGGGAGAGGGGAAGCAGACCTTCTTACGAACGCAATCGCCCTTCGAGATTGTAATCGCGCAACCGACGATAAAGGGTCGATGGCGAGATACCCAACTTTTCGGCAGCTTTCCCTCGATGCCATCCCGTCTGCTCGAGCGCGGCGATGATCTGTTGCTTCTCGACGTCGCGCAGCGAACCCGTGCCGCCTGATAAGCTGCCGGTATCGCCCGCATTCACCGACATCGAAGCATCGCCCAACGAAACAGATGCTGGTGAGTTACCGGGAACAAAGGGCGCCGCGCCGTTGGCACGAGCAACTTCCGGCGGCAATTCGTTGGCGGTAATTACTCCTTCATTCGACAACAGGATGGCCCGCTCCAGACAGTTGCGCAGTTGACGCACATTTCCCGGCCAGGCGTACGCCTGCATCCGCGAGAGCACGTCCGCCGTGACTTCAGGCGGGTTGGCGCCCCCCAGTTGCTTCAGCATGTGATTCATCAGCGGCTCGACGTCTTCCGGCCGCTCGCGCAAGGGCGCCAGATGAATTTGAAAACTGTTGATGCGATAAAGCAGGTCCGCGCGGAACGTCCCGTCGCCGACGACCGAATCAAGATTGCGATTGGTGGCCGCGACGATGCGCACGTTGACTTCAACTTTGCGCACGCCGCCCACCCGGAAAAAAGTGCGCGTCTCGATCGCTCGCAGCAATTTCGCCTGCAAGCTCGCCGGCAGCTCAGTCACTTCATCCAGGAAGAGCGTGCCGCCGTCAGCCAGCTCAATCAGTCCCAGCTTGCGCGCCTTGGCGCCGGAAAATGCGCCGGCTTCGTAGCCGAACAATTCTGATTCCAACAGCGTCTCCTGAAAGGCCGCGCAGTTCAAATCGATGAAAGATCCGTTGGCGCGGTTCGAGAGACGGTGGATGGCGTGCGCAATCAATTCCTTACCGGTGCCCGACTCGCCGGAAATCAAAACCGAAGCTTCCGACGGTGCGACGCGCTCGACCAAACGAATTGCCTCGTGCATTGCCTGTGACTGGCTCACGATTTCCGGCAACGCAGATTGCCGCTCGAGTTGCGCGCGCAACCTGACGTTATCGACACGCAGGTTTCGTTTTTCTGCTGCCTGCCGCACGCGCACATCAAGCTCGTTGATGCTGTAGGGCTTGGTCAAATAATCATAAGCGCCGTTCTTCATTGCCTCGACAGCAGTTTCGATGGTGCCCTGACCGGTGAGCATGATTACTTCAGGTGGGTTTGGCCGTTCGTGTACGCGCCGCAACAGTTCCATGCCGTCCATGCGCGGCATATTGATGTCGCACAGCAACACGTCGACATTGCTTTCTTCCAGTTTGCGTAGCGCTGCTTCGCCGTCAGGCGCGGCCTGCACCCGGTAGCCCAGGCGTTGCAGTTCCTTCTGCAGAACCAATCGCAGATTGGCTTCGTCTTCCGCTATCAACAACCTTGCGTCACGCTGTTCGTTCACTGCTTATACTCCGCACTTGGGGGAAGGTAACTTCATTCATCGGCAATCGGCAGGGTAATAGTAAACGTGGTGCCGCTGCCGAGGGTGGACCGCACGTCCAGACGGCCGCCGTGATCAGATAAAATACCATAACAGACGGCCAGCCCCAGCCCCGTGCCGTGGCCGATGTCCTTGGTGGTAAAGAAGGGATCGAAAATCTTGGTCATGTTCTCAGGCGCAATCCCAATGCCGGTATCTGTGACCTGGACCAGCACCCGGGAGCCCGAACGAAGCGCGCGCAACGTCAGAGTCCCGCCGTCCGGCATAGCGTCTATCGCGTTGGTGGCCAAAGCGACCACGGCCTGCTGCAATTGGCCGACGTCGCCGGAGACCTTCGGGACATCGGCGGCGGCTTCGATCACGATCTGGACGTCTTCGCCCCGCTGCTGATGCGTCACCAGGCGCGCGGTACCTTTGATTATTTCCGTGATATCAACCGGCACGCGTTGGCCGGCGCGGAGGCGGCTAAAATCAAGTAACCCATTGGTAATCGACTTGCAGCGAAAGGCTTCATCACGGATTAAGCCGAGGTATTCGCGCAGATCGTCGGCGTCAGGCGAGTCGTTGAAAGCGCCTTCTTCCATTCGTTTCTCGAGTGACTCTGCACACGCCGCGATGGTGGCCAGCGGATTGTTGATTTCGTGCACCACGCCGGCGGCCAGACGGCCGACTGCGGCCAGCTTTTCGGCGCGCGCAACTGCGCTTTGGGCTTTGACGCGAGCCGTAATGTTTTCACCCACCGTGATCACGTGCGTCACCTCGTCGCTTTCGTCGGCCCGCATGGGAATCTTGCTGATCAACCAGTGCTTGGTCTCGCCTGACTCGGCAAAACTTTCCTGTTCGACCCGATGAATCTCGCCGGTGGCAAAGACCCGGCCGAATTCGCGTTCCAGGAGTTCGCGGCTTTGTTTAGTGAGCACTTCAAAAATATTGCGTCCCAGGGCCTCGCCACGCGGCAGTCCAAGTTCGCCCAGTTCGCGATTTCGGTTCCAGGCGACAATCCGGTATTCGCGGTCGATGGCGTAGAGAGACAAGGGCAGCGTGTCGATGATCGCTTCGGTGAAGCGTTGCTGCATTTCGGATTCGGCCGTGCGAAGGTCGACTTCCCGTGCGAGGGTCGCTGCTGATTCGCGCGCGCCCAGGTAAAGCGTCGAGATATGCGCCGCCAGGGCAGCCTGTTGCGCGGCGGCATTTATGAGACGGCATTCGTCCTCGGTGCAATCCTCGGCCGTGGCAAAAGCCACCACCATCGCTCCAAAGGTTTTTTCACCAGAGCGAATTGGCACCAGATATTCCATTTCATGCTGGGCGTCGCGCAGCAGAAACTCGCGGTTGTTGGTGAGCCAGCCGGGAGACTTCGATCGTGAAGAGGCCAACCATCCTTCCAACCGATCCATATTGATCAGGTCAGAACTGCCGGCGCTGCCTTCGCGATCAAACACGCACACCGCGAGTCCCTTACCGTTGTTGTTCACGGCACAGGCACTCTGTGACGCGTTCGTCCCTTCGTAGATCGCTCCAGCGACGCGACTGGCAACTTGTTCAGGCACGATCGTGCGCAGCAGGCCCCGACCCAGGTCGGCGAGAAACGTCAATTCACGATTGCTGCCGATCAGATCGGATTCGCGTTGCGCAAAATTCAGATGAGAGTTGACGCGCGAAACCAACTCGCCCGGCGTGGATGGCTTGACGATGTAATCATCGGCGCCGGCGGTGAAGGCTTCGACTTTGCGGCTTTCGCTGTCGGTGGCGGAAAAGACAACCAGCGGCATCTGCGTCAAACCGGGCTGCGCGCGCAGCAAACGGCAAAGCGCGATCCCGTCGACTTCGGGAAGCTCAACGTCCAGCACCACCAGATCGCAAATCTGTTTGTGCAGCAGGCGCAGTGCCGACGGTGCGTCCGGCACACCAATCGTATGATGGCCGGCGCTTTCGAAAATGCTGCGCAGACCTTCGCGTTCTGATCGATCGTCATCGACGATCAGGAGAGTGGCGCTGGTGGTTTGTAGTGTCGGTGAAACTGGCATTCTTGGTGGCACGGGTTTGTGGCAGTCCTTCGCTTTGAGAAGTGGCTCTCGGAAGGTGAGGAGGCGTAATTAGAGAACCGCCGGCAACTAGCGAGCGGTTAAGAGCCTGGGACAAAGGCGCTGGATTTAGCCGGCCAGTCAGAACGCCGGCCGGTGCGCGGGTAGACAGAACGTGGACCCGCGGACCACTCTTCCAATTTGACGGGTGGGGGCCGAGTTGTCAAGAGTTTATTAGGATTTTTGGGGGCAAGCAGGAATCCGGGAGCGGTTTGAAGGGCAAACAGGCGGTTGAAGCTAGAACTCGATTGATCGGTGACATTGAAAGAGAATCTAGTTGATCGCGGTAGTGACCAACGGGCCATCGGCGCGTTCGGTGGAGGTTTTGGAGGGAGTGGCTAGCCTGGTGGACGGCCGGAAGACCCCGGTCTTATGGATTGATTTCGCGCGGTACATCGCCTGGTCGGCGGCGACCAGGAGCTGATCCAGGGTCTCGCCATCAACTCCGAAGACAGCTGAGCCTACGCTGATCCCGACCCGGGCGCGACCCTGCGCGCGCACGTCGATCGAGAAATCCGAAACGATCCTTTCGATGCGTTCGCGCAGTTCCTCGACTTGCGCAACCGTCGCGTCATTTACGATCGCGACAAATTCATCTCCCGCATAGCGCGCCAGAAAATCGTATTCGCGCAATTGGGCATGAACCAGGCCGGCGACTTCGCGCAGCATGCGATCGCCGAGCTTGTGCCCGAACGTGTCGTTGACCAACTTGAAGTCATCGAGGTCCAGCATGATCACCTGGAATGGATGGCCGGTGCGTCGGGCGCGCGACACTTCTTCTTCAAAACGCACGTGTAGCCGTCGCGCGTTCGGCAGGCCGGTGAGCGAATCCGTAAGCGCGTTCGATTCCGCACGAGCGTGATTCACCGCGTTAGCCAGTGCGTCGGACGCCAGCCGCGTCACCGTTTCCAACCAGCGAATCTGATCGTCGCTGTATTCCCTGAGGCTCGCCGAGTACACCGAAAGCGCGCCCAGCAACAGATCGTCCTTGAACAACGGCAGCGAGGCCATCGAGCTATAGTTATCATCGGCGGGCAATTTCATGTTCGCGAAATCCAGGCTCGGATGAATTCGGTTCACCGGTCGCCGATTTGACAGCGCAAAGCCGGTTACGCCTTCGCCCGGAGCAACGCATCTCGCATGCAGCAGATCGGCATTCCGTCCCACTGCGAGCGCGGCGGTGGCGTACCCTTTGACTTCGTCATGAAGGTAAACCACGCAGGTATCGAAAGGAACGATCTGTCCTACCTTGTCTACCAGCACCGACAGAGTGTTCTTAACTTCGAGTGAAGATCCAAACGTGCGGGCGATCTCATACAGCGCATAGACTTCGCGATGTGCGTTGCGAATCTGGTCATAGGCGGCGAAGGATGTACTCTCACGATCATGGGCTAGCTGCTCGGACTGCGAGGCGATCGGACTACCGGGTACGCTGATATGAATTTCATCGGCGAGACCCCGCGCTGCTATCTCAGCTTCAAAGCGCGGCAAGTGCTCAATAAACAGGTCCACAATCGCGGGATCGAAATGCGTGCCTGAATCGTCACGCAATAACTCGATCGCATCTTCGCGCGACATGCCGGGACGAAAGGGACGAACCTCGCGCACTGAGTCGAAACAATCTATTACCGACATGATCCGCGCGGTGATCGGAATTTGGTCTTCCTTCAAACCGTCCGGATATCCATTCCCATCCCAGCGCTCGTGATGGTGACGGACTATCGGCAGCACCGGATAGGGAAAGTTGACGCGGCCCAGAATCTCTGCGCCGACGACTGTGTGTATCTTTGTCTTCTCGAATTCCGCGGGTGTCAGAGTTCCGGGTTTATTCAAAATGTGATCCGGCACGGCCAGCTTCCCTACGTCATGCAAAAGGGCGCCAGCGTCGAGTGCGGCGATCTCAGCATCAGACAAATGCAGCAGCTTGCCGAGCCCTTTGGCGTAAATCTGCACGCGGCGCACGTGAAAATGCGTCGTTTGATCCTTGGCGTCAATCGCCGTGGCCAGGGCTTCGACCGTTGCCAGATGCAGACGGCTTAGCTCTTCAGCTTCGCGGGTCTTGGCGTTGACGCGCTCAAAGTAGATCTTGTGCGTCCAAAAAGTGGCCGCAATGATTGGCCCGAGCAGCACAACGTAGGCCCACCCCAGATGCGACGCTGCCAGGTAGATGACTGCCGTCGCAATCGCCGACCCCAGAAACGACCAGAAGGTCCACAGATAGCCATCGCGCCAGAACTTCAGAATCGGGCGTTGCGTTCTTAAGGCATAGATGGTCGAAATCGTAAAACCGTTAATGAAGTATTGCAGCATTGCCAGCACTGCGAGTGCTCCGACCAGATGATCCAAACGCAAGGGCGCTTGACCCAGCGGTTGCTGCGTGACATGAGCGTAATGCGCCAGGGAAAAATAAAACGCTTGACCCGCGATGAACACCGTCAGGGCCATCATCGCCGGCGCGGCAATCCAACTTGCCACTCGTTTCGAAGTCTGGTGAGAACTGACCAGGGCATCGACAGCGCCAATCACGATCGCGGAGGGGATGCCGAGAAATAGGACGGCCAGAAAGATAAATACATCGCCCGCGGTGAAACTTGATCGCGTATTGGAAATTCGGATCGGAAATGAACCTGCCAGGACTACCAGCACGAGCAGGCCGGCGAATCCTGCATATTGGAACCGTGTAAGACTGAAAGAATGTTGGACAGCCCACACGAACACACAGGCGCCGGCAATGACCATGACACTCCAGTAGGTCTTGGCCGCGCGATTGTAGTCGGACATGTCGATCAGTTTCATCAGTCTCTCAGGTGTGGGCGGCACGCGCATCCTGCGCGTGATTCAGGGGCGGGACGCCCCGTGACTATGCTTACAGCGTGCTGATCGTCGCCAGGAAAAGTGTCTGCGCCGAAAGCGAAGTCCCGGCAACTGGGCGGTTCGCTTTCGACGCATGACTGGGCAAGTTGGCGGATGCTGGCACGCCTCCGCCTCCTGGGGTGTATGAACTCACCGATTCTTATCCTCGCGATTTGGCACTCGCTTTGGAAAGTTGATGTTGCGCGGCTAGCTGGCCCAGTGCGGTGGGCCAATTCAGCGGTTAACGCTTCCTAGCCGCGACTTCTGGATAACAAGGCCTGTGCCGGAGACTTATGGTGAGGAAAACTGGAAACATTACGATTCACAAGGCGTTTCTACGATACGAAAGGTGACTATCTCTTACCCGCTCTTCCTGTCTTCAATGTGACAGGTCAAAGTGAAGGTTCGGTCAGCCTTGGGCTTTCACCCCGCTAGGGGTGAGATGTTTATAGATTACGAATCCAAAACCTTCCAACTCCCTTCGGAGGAGCGGAATGAGCTTGAGCGTTTAGAAGGGCGTTGCATTCCGGTCTATAAACATCTCACTCCTATGGAGTGAAGAAAGCGCCTGAAAGTTGACAAGCGCCTTTTCCAAAGTGCACCTTCTGGTCTTCGAATCGATTTCCATAAACTCTCAAACCAATGAGCAAAGTCACCCAATCCAGAAAACGCGAGCCCACCATCGGCTACGGAGAACTGCTGCGTGGCAACCGCAGCTTCCGTTTTCTCTGGCTGGGTCAGGTTGTCAGCCAGATGGGCGATTGGTTTGACACGATCGCGGTCTACACGATCGCGTTGCGCCTGACTGGTTCAAGCCGGTCAGTCGCTTTGATCATGGTCGCGCGCTTTCTGCCGAGCGTAGTCATGGGGCCGCTGTCGGGGGTCGTCGCCGATAGATTCAGCCGGCGTTCGATCATGATTACGGCGGACCTGCTGCGCGCGGTCGTGGTTTTGGGATTCTTATTCGTCCGCCGTCCCGATCAGATGTGGCTGGTCTACGTCTTAACTGTTGTGCAGTTGGCGTTCTCGGCGTTCTTTGAGCCGGCCAAGACCGCCGCTATTCCATCGATCGTCTCTGACCGCGAGTTGTTGCCCGCGAACACCATCGCGTCGGTTACCTGGTCGGCGATGCTAACTTTGGGAGCCGCGATCGGCGGAGTCGTAGCCGGCGCGTTCGGAACAGACGTAGCATTCGTGCTCGACTCATTAACCTTCGTGGCGTCGGCGCTGCTGATCATGAGCGTGAAGCTGCCCAAGCGCCCGGCTCGCGTCAAAGCAAAGCTTACCGTCGGCAAAGCGCTCGGCATCACCGACACGATCGAAGGCGCTCGTTACGTCAAGCATCGACCGCGCGTGTTGGCGTACTTGATGGTGAAAACTTCCTGGGGCATGGGTGGCGGCATTCTGACTTTGCTGGCCGTATTCGGTGAACGAGTGTTTCCCGTCGCCGGTAAGGCTGCCACGGGAATCGGCGTGTTGTTTACGGCGCGGGGCATCGGCACGGCAGTGGGACCGATATTCGCGCGGCGGTGGGCGGGCGAGACTCGCAAGCAAATGCAAAGCGCAATCGGCATTGCGTTCCTAATCGGCGGAACCTTCTACATCGCTTTTGGCGTCTCGCGTAGTTTCACTCTGGCGCTGCTGTTTCTGGCCATAGCGCACTGTGGCGGCAGTATCCTCTGGGTCTTCTCGACGGTTCTGCTGCAACGCGAGGTTGAAGATAAATTCCGCGGGCGCGTGTTCGCGGCCGAGCTGGCGCTACTGACGCTGACGATGGCCGCGTCGAACTACTTGGTTGGCGAACTGATGGATCGTTTTGGCTTCTCGCCGCGAGTAGTTACGGTTGGCGTGGGCACTTTTTTTCTGCTGCCCGGATTGATCTGGTTTGCGACTGAGAAGTGGTGGGATCGGAAAACGAAAGCGCCTGAAAGCGAACTGATGTCAAAACAGTCCGAAGAGATTCAAGCGAATCTGGAGACAGAGCATTTTGAGCTTTAGGATTATTTTCCCTCTCCCAATGGGAGAGGGAGTCAAGAAAAATGAGTTAGGGTCGTGAGATGAAAATAAAGATTGGCGTGATGGGATCGGCTGAAACAAATGCCTCGATCTCGCCGCATGAAAAAGCGATCGCCCTCGGACGCGCGATCGCAAGTCGGGATGTAATCCTTCTCACCGGCGCGTCCACGGGCTTAGTTTATGAAACCGGCAAAGCCGCCAGCGACGCCGGCGCCTTTCACCTCGGCATTTCTCCGGCCGGCGATGAGCGCGAACACATCGAGCGATATCAAATGCCTCTGGATGCCTGCACGGCGATTGTCTACACCGGCTTTGGTTTGAAAGGCCGCAACGTGGTGCTGGTCCGATCATGCGATGTCGTTCTGTTCATTGCCGGATCGATTGGCTCATTGAACGAATTCACGATTGCGTATGACGAAGGTAAAGTCATCGGGTGCTTGACTGGTACTGGCGGGGTCGCTGATCGAGTGGAAGAACTTGTCACGACTTTCCAGAAACCGACAAAGGCGCGAGTGGTTTATGACATCGATCCGGCAAACCTGATCGAGCGATGTCTTTCCGAACTCGCGTAGAGACGAATTCTACCGCGCATCCCGCTCTTCTTTCCGAAACGCGCTTGGCTCAATCGGATTGGCGTCTTGCCAAAGTCCGCGTCTGGCAGCGCGTGCGTCGTCCTCGGCTTTGGCATAAAGCTCTCGATCCTCCGGGGCTTGCTCGTTCTGATACTCCTTGTAGTGCCAGGCCATACCCAATTTCACCTGTTCCAGATTAATGTCTTTGCCATCGATCGTGATCTTTCCCACCAGCCGCCCGTACTGATCTGTCTTTTGATAGGTGACCGTGACGTCACGATCAAAAACCATCTGCGAAAGACTCTGCTTTGACTGAGCGCCAAACGCCTGATGCGATTCCGGAGCATCGATGCCTTCGAGCCTAATCCGGTGTTGAGTATTTGCCGAATCAAGAACAGTGATCGTGTCACCATCAGCTATGCGGACCACTCGACCCGTTAGGCTTTGCGCAACCGAAAGAGAAGCCGATCGGCGGGCCTGCTGATTGTTCTGTCTCGGCGCACGACTACACGCGGCAGAGAAGAGTAGAATGACCGCGACGAACGAAATCAAGCGCTGCGGGGTTTTCATTTGAGCAACAATTATCGATGAGTCTCGCAGTATTTGAAAGAGAGCGTTGCCGGTGGCACGCGCACCTTGCGCGTGATTCGCGGGCGGGACGCCCGTGCCACTCTTCAAATGAAGACGGCTAGGCGACGGCCAACCAAATCTCAGCCGGCGTGTCTATGGTGCTGAATAATCTGCTATGAAGGTCCTCAAGCTAGTGCCGCTGCCCAAAAGCGAAGCTGAATTGATTAGGCGGGCCCAGTCGTCCGACATGGACGCCTTCTGTCTGCTCGCCCAACGATTCGAGCGCCGGATTTATTCACTCGCGCTGCACTATTGCCAACATCATCAGGATGCCGAGGATCTTTCACAGGAGGTATGGCTGAAGAGCTATCAGGCGCTCCACACCTTCAGAGGCGAATCCAGTTTTTACACCTGGCTGCGTAAGATCACGATCAACTGCTTCCTCAACCGCCAGCGGAGCCGTTCGTTTCGCTGGCAGGGACAAACGACTGTCGTCCAGCTCGTTGACGCGGACTCAATCAAAGCCATTGCGCACCTGGCGCCCGCGGCAGATTCCGAAAAGGCCCTGCTCAACCGGATCATGGTCGAGAGAGTTATGCAGGCGCTGTCCGAACTAACCGCGCCGCAAAGATTGATCTTCCTGCTCAAGCATCATGAAGGAATGACTTACGAAGAGATAGCGAAAGAGGTTGGTTGTTCGACGGGGACCGCCAAAAAATCGGTTTCGCGCGCGGTTATCAAATTGCGCGAACACCTGAATGTTGATGTCCAATCAACCACTGAGTTCCCGCTGAACACAGAAACAGAGTTAGCACGGGCGTCGCGCCCGTGAGTCACGCGGCAGATGCGCGTGACTCAACTAAGAGAGATCGGAGCCCAGGGAAAATGCACAACTGCAAAGCAATCAGAGAGACGTTAATCGAGCTGGCCCTTAACGAGCCGGATCAAACACAGTCGTTGCCCGCTGAACTGGAACAGTGCGCCACTTGCCGTGAAGAGTATGCCGCTCTGCGTAATGTCCTGGGCGTCGCCGATCAGGCAAAGCAGACGGCCTTGCCCGCGGAAAGTTTTTGGCCCGGCTATCACACCCGCCTGCGACAGAGTCTGGAAGCTGGCACAAAGTCAGGAGTTTCATTACCTGCGTTCGAAACCCGAACCAGCCTGGGACTTCTGCTGAAAAACTTTATCAAGGCCTCTGTGCGCTTGCCTGTTCCAGTGGCCGCGGCGCTGTTGTTACTTCTCGGCGTGTCGGTTGTCTTCGCGCTGAAATCTCGCCGCCCGGTAAACACAAGGACGCCAATCGTCGTAACCAAAACGGTGGAGGTGCCGGTGCCGCAGGAAACGATCCGCGAAAAAGTCGTAACTCGGGTTGTCTATCGTGATCGAGATCCCCGGCAATCTTTGAGCGCTAGAGCCAACGTCATTAGGTCTCAGCGGAACAAGCCGTCCGGAGAGACACCGATCAGCCTGGTCGGTTTCAAACCTACGAACGACATCAAGCTTACGATCATTAAGGGGAGTTACCATGACGAGAAGTAAGGCTCTGTCCGTGGCTCTCTGCCTCCTGGCGACGGCCGGCATGGCGGCCGGCATGGCGACGGCGCAGGAAGCCGCGAAGCGTCAACTAATCGTGCCGCTGGCTGAAGGCGGGTTCGTGGCCTTCAAGAGCGAAACCGCCTGGACCGACACGAAGAAGGCGTCGGACTTGCAACTGATGCCGGCGGTTCTCGGTTCGCGAGCGCTCGCCGATGACAATCGAATCGTCCATCGAGTACTAAAGGACACCGGCGGCAGATTCATCTTTGGATATGATCTCTGGATCGCTCCCAATACAGCGGCAAAACAGTTCAAGATCGTCGTCAGGCCCCTCGATCCGCAGTACGAAAGCAAACTGAGAGCGGGAAACGAGAGCGAAGGAGAGCCGCCGCAATCAGAGGTCATCTCGACCTTTGCAAAACCGGCCGAGGCGCAGACGCTCGATGACGGCGATGCGTTCTCCCTTGATCTGCTGGTTAACCAAAGCGCCGGCGTAAAGATCGTCGACGTAGTCAGGGTGGCATTCGACCGGGCAAATATTTGGGACAACAACCCGCGCGCATTGCCACGCGATTTCAGCCTCGACGCGGTTGAGCTGGGAGTAAAGGACTACCGTCTGCTCGTCAACGGGAACGTGGTATCGACGGGCAAATCGACTAAAGGTGCTGCCGGCACGCTGCTGTGGTTTTATGTTCCGGACCGTGGCCGCTTCATAGTCTCGCTTGTGCCTCGCGAAGGTTATGAATTTCATAAAGTCGGCATCATTGAGGACAACCGGATCGAGTTCACGGCCAGTGGCAACCATTATGAATGGCTCTCGAGCTCGCCAATCTTGCCGGGCGGCGGTACGTGGAACCTTTGGGTTCTGCATGATCCAAATTACACGCCGCTGTTTGGGTCGGACACGCCGCCGGCAAGAAAACCGGATGGGGTCTTCGAAAAGTTCAACTCTGCGGTTGCGGCCGCCAATGAAAACGCCAGGAAGGCCCTCACTGTACAGCCGAGCACGCTGACGAACAAGACAAGTCCGCCGCGTGCCCCGACGCCGAAACCCCCGCGGCGGGTGATGATCGGAGGCGCCGATCGGATCGAAAATTTGTGGCCCAAAAGTCCATGAGGTTTTGTAAGGTGGCCCGGGCGGGCGGGGTCCCCGGCGGGGCAGCCCCGCTGGGGTGCTCGACCCGCCCGTGACTCACGCGCAAGATGCGCGTGCCACAGCTAAGAGTTCTCAACCAAACACACGCTCTGTATTTCTCTCCAGCGTTTTGAAGTTGAAACCGGGGAGTGGGGATAAGTGTGCGCCCGGATAAACCACCTTCGCGCAAGCGAGGCACTACATGAAGGAGAAATTGAAATGAAAAGAAGTTTCTTTACGACTGCGATGATAGCTGCGTTCGTAATGCTCGGTTTTGATCAGGCGAAGGCCCAGCCGGCGCCACCCAACGACCTGCCGAAGTTTGAAGTGGGCGCAGACTTCTCAACCATGACGTTTGGCTCGGGACGCACAGAGTTGGGATTGGGCGGACGACTTACCTACAACTTAAACAAACACGTCGCGCTGGAAGGCGCGGGTTACTTCTTTCCGCGCAAGTGCCCGATTTGTGTGCGCAGCAACAGTGGCCGGAGTACGGAAGGGCTCGTTGGCGTCAAGATTGGGAAGCGCTTCGAGAAGTGGGGATTGTTCGCCAAGGTTCGACCCGGGTTCATTAGCTTTAGTGACGGACAATTCAATGTCGTCCCCATCGCCACCATCCTGCCGTCAGGCGCTGCCGGGACTGAATTTGTTGTCGAGACAAAACGTCTAACCGTGCCCGCTGTGGATGTTGGCGGCGTGCTGGAATTCTATCCTTCCAAACACATTTTCACCCGACTCGATTTCGGCAGCACGATTATCCACTACCCTTCGCGAACGAATAATTTTGGGTTCTTCGACTCGACGACGGGCAAGAACGTGCTCATTCCGGTCAGGATTCCGCCGATCAACCTCGGAACCCTTCAGGTCATGGCGGGAGTTGGGTTTCGGTTTTAAGATGAGAAGAATCCGCAGATTTCACAGATTACACAGGGCAAGCCACAAAAAGGCACAAGAAGCACAAAGGTCCTCAGAGTGTCTTGGCGCCTTCGTGCTTTTTTTGCGGCTTTTGAATCTGCGTAATCTGTGGATAACTGGTCGAACTAGATCTTCCCAATAATCGCATCTGCAAACTCATCAGTACTCGACGTGCCGCCGATGTCGCGGGTGCGGATCTGGCCTTCTTCGAAAACTTTCAGCATTGCGCCTTCGATTTGATCCGCAGCGGCGCGTTCGCCGAGGTGACGTAGCATCAAGATCGCGGATTGCAATAGCGCGGTGGGATTGGCGATTCCTTTGCCGGCGATGTCAGGGGCTGAACCGTGGACGGCTTCGAAGACGGCGCCTTTTTCGCCGATGTTCGCGCCGGGCACCAGGCCCAGGCCGCCAATCAAGCCGGCGCACAGATCCGAAACGATGTCGCCATAGAGATTCTCACACAGCAGCATGTCGAACTGTTCCGGCCGCATCACCAACTGCATCGAGGCGTTGTCGACGATCATATCCACCGCTTCAATCTCCGGGTGATCTTCAGCGACTTTGTGAAAGCACCCCAGAAACAATCCGTCGGACAGTTTCATGATGTTGGCTTTGTGCACGCAGGTGATCTTCTTGCGGTTCTCACGCAGCGCGTAGTCGAACGCGAAGTGCGCGATGCGCGTCGAAGCTTTCTCAGTAATGATCTTCAGACTCTCAACCACGCCGGGAATAATTTCGTGTTCCAGACCGGCGTACAAACTCTCTGTGTTCTCGCGCACGACTACCAGATTGAGATTAGGATTACGGCAGGGAATGTTTGGCAGCGCGCGAATCGGCCGCAGGTTGGCGTAGAGATCCAAAGACTTGCGCAGGCCGACGTTGACGGAAGTGAAGCCTTTACCGATCGGCGTCATGATCGGACCTTTAAGCCCGACTTTGTTGCGCTTTAGTGACTCAAGCAGTTCATCGGGCAGGGTCGAGCCGAATTTGTCCAGCGCTTGCTGGCCGGCGACGTGCTTCTCCCATTCGATCTCGACGCCGGAAGCTTCGATGATGCGCACAACGGCGGTAGCGACTTCGGGGCCGATGCCATCGCCAGGAATCAGTGTGATACGATGCATAAAAATCAGTGGGCAGAGAGCGGGGCAGTAGCCCGACCGTGAGGGAGGGCTCTAACCGACGATCCCAAGCCCTCCCTCACGGTCGGGCTACCGCCCCGTCGCGTTTCAGCATAAGGCTTCAACTGATAACTGACAACTGACGAGTCCGAGTTATGGCTGTTAGCAAGACATGGGGGCCAAACGAAACCGCCGATGTCGTGATCATCGGCGCCGGCGTGATCGGATTAACGATCGCGCACGCGCTGGCGCAGCGTGGTGTGCGCGAAGTGATGTTGATTGAACGCGGCCGGCCGGGCGCGGAAGCTTCCTGGGCCGCGGGTGGGATTCTGGCGCCACAGGTAGAAGTCGATCGCCAGGACGACTTCTTTCAGCTCGCCTGCGCCAGCCGTGATCTATATCCCGAGTTCGCCGCGGCTCTGAAAGAAGAAACCGGCGTCGATGTTGAGCTGGATACTACCGGCACTCTCTGTCTCGGCTTTACGGCAAATGATGAAGAAGAGCTGTGGCGGCGTTATGAATGGCAAAAAGGCGAAGGCCTGGAAGTTGAATGGCTGACTGGCGACGAAGCACGGCGTTTGGAACCCTGCGTATCTGCGAACGTTCGTTGTGCCTTACGTTTTGCCAAAGATTTCCAGGTTGAGAACCGGCGTTTAATTGATGCGCTGATAAGAGCGAACGAAGAGCTGGGCGTTCAATTTGTAACCGGCGTGCCCGCGGACTCGCTGCGGGTCGAACATGAAAGAGTTCGCGGAGTCGAAACCTCAAACGGCTTTATCGACGCAACGATTGTGATAGTCGCGGCGGGCGCCTGGGCTTCATCAATAAAATCTCCGGACGCCAAACTGCCGGCGATCGGCATCGAGCCGGTGCGCGGACAGATGCTTTGCTTTGCCGCACAGCCACAAATCACGCGGCATGTCGTTTACAGTTCGCGCGGCTATCTGGTGCCCAGACGCGACGGCCGCGTCTTGGCTGGATCAACCGCCGAGCACGTGGGCTTTGATAAGCGCACTACCGATGAAGGTGTGGCTGCGATCAACTCGATGGCGATTGAGATCGCTCCAGAAATAGCGGCCTTTCCGATGATCGATTCGTGGGCTGGATTCCGGCCGCGCGCCCCGGATGGACTTCCCGTGCTTGGGCCGAGCAAAGGGATCGAGGGTCTGTTCTATGCCACCGGTCATTATCGAAATGGGATCCTGCTGGCTCCGATAACGGGCAAGGTGATTGCGGGTGCGATTGTGGATGGAAATATGCCGGACAGCCTCAAAGCGTTTTCGCCGGATCGGTTTGGTTGAGGTCCGCACTTAACCGGGAATAAGCAGTCAGTACCACCTACGTAAGCGGGTGGGCCAGGCACTCAACATCGGGTTGACCGATGGACCCGCCCGCTCACGCAGGCGGTACTGACCTCATCGCATTAAGCGCGCGCGATTTTGACAGCGCCAGCACCGTGGCCTAACATACTCGCGTCACCCTGACAATGCTGGTCAACATCACTGCGTTTGCTTCTGAACTACCAATGAAACGAATTCAACTTTTGCTACTGGTTTCGCTCGGTTTTTTGACCCTGGGCAGCTCAGCGCGTGGCCAATCAGGCCGCGTGAAAGACGTTGCCGAGCCAACTTCTACCGTCGAGACCAAAAAACCCAACGACGAAAAGCCCGATCTAAACGACTCGCGCACAGCGGCAGAGCTGTTCGAAGACGCGGACACGTACGCGCAGAAAAAGTTTGCTGACTTTGAAAAGCGAAAGATGCCTTATGACCAGCGGCTGGAGGACAAGATCAATCAGGAGCAGCGCGACCTGGCCGGCCGGCACGCGACGGTCCTAGCCGCACGCAAACTCGAAAGCAAAGACGTCTATTTTCTCGGGCTGCTTTACAACCTGGCCAAGAATTTTGATGCAGCACTCGAGGCGATGCGCCGTTTTCTTAATGAGGACAAGAGCGCAACGGGCGAGCCCGCGCAGAACGCGCGCGCGCTGATCGCCATCCAGGCGGCAAAAAAGGGTTTGCTGCCGGAAGCGGAAACTCGTCTGGCCGAGTATGCGCAGAACCAGCCGCAAGTCGTCGAAGATCGCTACGTCCTCGAGAATTGGATGGTGTCAGGGTACTTTAAGAACAAAGACTACGAGCACGCGCTGCCCCACGCCCAGGAACTTTGGAAAGCAGCGAAATCGGCGGCCATTAAGAAGCGAGCCTTCGCGCGCGACTCGATGCTGAACGATGCGGTCGCGCTCCTCTCTGAAACGGATCTGAAGTTGGCGAAGAAAGCCGAAGCGGCGGCGGTGGTGCAGGAAATGCGCGCGCTGGCGCTTAAGTTCCCGTCGGGAAACTTATATAAGCTGGCGATGCGGCGGCTGGTCCAGGTTGATCCAGCGATCGATCCGTTCAAGTTACCCGACACTGCAAACGAAGCCGCGGCGCTGCCGGAACTCCTGGTGGACGAATGGATCGATCAAAAGCCGGCCAAGCTCTCAGACCTGCGCGGGCAGGTAGTGCTGTTGGATTTCTGGGCGCCATGGTGCGGGCCCTGCCGCGTGACATTCCCACGGCTGCAAAAATGGCACGAGAGTTACAAAGCGAAAGGCCTGGTCATACTCGGCGTCACTAATTTTTACGGCCGCGCTGAAGGCAAGAACCTCACGCCGGCACAGGAGCTGGACTACTTGCGGAGTTTCAAGAAGACTTTTCGTCTGCCCTATGGCTTTGCCGTCGCCGCTTCGGAAGAGAATGATCGAAACTACGCAGTCGCCAGCATTCCCACGACGTTCCTGATTGATCGTCGTGGCGTGGTGCGATTCATCAGTACCGGATCAGGCGACCTGGAGAACGCGGCGCTCAATGCGATGATTAAGAAGTTGGTTGATGAACCAGCGCCGCCAGCCACTGCGGGGATTGCACAGCAGTGAGTTGGTTTTGATTGCGGCTCAGCCCGATGCGTCAAAGGCTTTCTATCTTCGCTCCGTGAGGAGCGAGATGTTTATAGCTACGAAGCAATTAATTTGAGGAGCTCCTTTAGGAGCGCAACCTGGCTTATTCCATCACCGACATTTCGCTCCTAAAGGAGCTTAGATTCTATTCCGACGACGAGGGCTATAAATATCTCGCTCCTTGTATCTAACGGAGCGAAAACAGAGAGTCCCCTTACATACATCGGACGGAATAGCCGCTAATAGTCGATGCGATCTTTAATCTACAAACTGCACATCTGGCTGGGGCTGATCGTCGCGGTTCCCGTTCTGGCCTGGGCCTCGAGTGGACTTCTCTATGCCTGGCCCCGCGCGGTTGAAGGTGGGAAGATCGAAAACATCGATGGCGGCCGAGTTCGTGTCTCACCGCCAGAAGCCTTGGCAAAGGCGAGCGAGTTTGCCGGGCGCAAGTTACCTACTACCGCTTTAACCCTGCTAATGCGCGACGGGCGTCCCGTCTATCAGGCCATCGGCGGCATGGGCGCGGATTCGTTGCTGATCGATGCTGAAACAGGAGCGGTCGTGAAACCCCCGCCACCCGGAGCGCTGACTCGCTATTTTCGCCAGGCGCACTTTTATTTCTTTGCCGGTTCATGGCAGGTCCCAATGTTAATAGCCGTGGCGGGCCTAGCCGGCATCTCAGCCTTGTCGGGCCTCTATTTGAATTTATCCATGTGGTTTGGGAAACTGTTCCGGCGAAGTTAAGTAATGCAAATATCTTTCGTCAACATGTTAATTGCTTTCGCAGGCGGGCTCCTGTCATTCCTGTCGCCCTGCGTCCTGCCTTTGGTTCCTGGTTATCTCTCGCTGATGTCGGGAGTGAGCATCGATCATCTCAAAGGCGAGGGCGGCTCGCGCAGTGCTGCCATGAGAGCAGTCGTAGCTAACTCGATCGCTTTCAATATCGGCTTGTCCGTGATCTTCATTGCCCTGGGCGCCACGGCGGGCCTGGTTGGTTCGTCAGTCCTCAGTAACCCCTGGATCAGAATTGTCGGGGGCCTCGTGATCATAGTCTTCGGCCTGCATCTGATCGGGTTGCTGAAGATTAAGTATCTCTACAAAGACACGAGACAGTTTTCGAACGAGAAGCCGCGCGGCATCCTCGGCTCTCTAACATTGGGTATCGCGTTCGCGGCGGGTTGGACTCCATGCATCGGCCCCATCCTGGGAGGCATCATGGCACTGGCCGCAACCAGCGGCGGCTGGAAAGGCGGATTCGTGCTGGCCACTTTTTATTCGGCCGGGCTCGCGGTCCCCTTCTTAATCACCGGTCTCGGGATTAATAAGTTCTTGGGCTTCTACTCGAAATTTCGCAAGCACCTGCACAAAGTTGAAGTTGTTTCCGGCGTCGTTCTAATCTTGATCGGATTACTGATCGCGACAGGTTATTCCAGCTTGCTCGCCAGTTCCAGGCTGGCCTCAATCATGCCTAATCTCGAGGGGATGCTTAAGGTCTCGGCGCCCGCGCCTCAACCCACTAACGCGAACACCACTTTTGCGCCCGCGCCCGACGTGGAATTCGAAGCGCTCGATGGCAAACCTGTTCGGCTCTCTTCGCTGCGCGGCCGCGTCGTGCTGCTGAACTTCTGGGCGACGTGGTGTCTGCCCTGCCGGGCAGAGATTCCGGAATTCAACGCCCTGCAGCGCGACCTTGAATCGAAGGGGCTGTCGGTAGTCGGTGTTTCAGTTTCACCGGTCGATACGTCGGATGCCATTCGCAGTTTTCAAAAGGACATTAAGCAGGACTACACCGTTTTGCGCGGCGCCGAAGAAATTGGAGCCAAGTTTGGCAACGGACCTGGATTGCCAGTTACCTACATACTCGATCGTTCGGGGCGCATCCGCCAAAAGTTCATTGGACCACAGTCACAGGAAAATTTTGAGAAGGCGATCAAACCCTTGCTTGATGAAAGCCCAACCACGGCGCAAATCATCCTTGACCCGCATTGATTCAGAATTGGAGTAACAAAATGAAAAAGTTATTGCTGATCCTATTCGTTCTAGCCCTTGCGCCCGCCGCGTTGCGCGCGCAAAGCCACGAATACTCGCCGCTACAAGAGAAGACGGTCAACTACAAGAACTGGAAACTCAACGACCTGGCCGGCAACCAACCCGTCGAGCTGCGTTCGTTGATGCAGGGCAAGAAGCTGGTCATGGTGCTCTACTTCGCGCCGTGGTGTCCGAATTGGAAAAACGAGGCGCCGGTGGCCGCGAGCCTCTACGAAAAATATAAGGCGCAGGGATTCCAGATCGTGGGCGTCAGCGAATACGGATCACGCGACGACGTCAAGGCGTACTTTGGCGCGACAGGCGCGCCTTATCCGGTCGTCAGTGAATCAGAGTCGCGCGAAGACCGCGAAAAGACCGCTCACTACGGTTACCGCCAACTCACTGGCGACACGCGCAGATGGGGCTCGCCATGGAACATCTTCCTCGAACCGTCGAAGTGCAGCGCAACCGGCGACGTGCTCATGGAAAAGGCCTGGGTCGTGAACGGCGAACTGATCGAAGCTGATGTGGACAAATTCATTCACGATCACCTCGCTGCCAACGCTGTGATTACGCCGTGTAAGCAGTGACAGAACCTGAACTCATAGCGCCAGGTGAATCTCCTTCGCTGCACCTTTCGGTCCCGGCAGAAAACGAAGGTGAACGTCTCGATGCGTTTCTGGCGTCGCGTGTCGAGGGTTGGAGCCGAGCGCGTTTACAGCGTCTGATTGAAGAGGCCGACGTGCTGGTGAACGGCCGCGCCGTCAAGTCTTCCTACAAACTTCATCTCAACGACGAAATTGAAGTCGAGCTGACACCCCCTCCGTCTACATCGTTCGCGCCAGAGAATATCCCACTCGATGTGGTTCATGAAGACGATGAGTTGATCGTCGTGAACAAACCTGCCGGCATCGTGGTCCACCCGGCCGCGGGCGTTATGTCGGGGACACTCGCGAACGCGCTCGCTTTCCATTTTCAGCAACTGTCTACCGCGGGGGGAGTCGTGCGGCCGGGCATTGTGCACCGGCTGGACAAAGGAACCTCGGGTCTGATGGTCGTAGCCAAAACTGAATCGGCGCACGAGAATCTCGCCGATCAATTTCGCGATCGCGAAATCTTTAAGTCTTATGTGGCGCTGGTGCACGGACGAGTCGAAAAGCGAACCGGTCAAATCGATCAGCCCATCGCGCGTGACCGCGGCAATCGCACGCGCATGGCCGTCGTGCGCGGCGGGCGCCCATCGCTTTCAATTTACCGGGTCCGCAAGCGCTTCGAACGATTCACCCTCCTGAATGTCGAATTGAAGACCGGACGTACTCATCAGATTCGCGTGCATTTGGCCTGGCTAAAACATCCGGTAGTCGGCGACGAGGCGTATGGCACCGGACGTGATAAGACCATTCCCGATCACAAGCTTCGATCCGTAGTCGCAGCCCTGGGCCGGCAGTTCCTGCATGCCGAACAACTCGGCTTTCGTCACCCAAAAACTGCCGCAGACATGCGCTTCTCCAGCCCCATACCAGTCGAGTTGCAGGCAGTGCTTAATGAAATCAAATAGCCGCGTTTGACACCGGCGCGCACCTGCCGCAAGATAAGCCTATCCCCCAAAACAGCAGAGGTAAGGCCTTTCCGACAAGGTTGGTCGCGAAGTGTCGTTTCCCTCCCCCGCTTTAACAGAATTGGTAAGGACTTACAGACGAGAGGTGAGCTTATGGCGAAGATTTTTGTGAGCGGGCTTTTCAAAACGAGAACTGCAGCCGAAGCGGCAGTTGACGCAATTATCAAACGGGGTTACACGCGTGACGACATCAGCGTCTTAATGTCGGACTCCACCAAGAACAAAGAGTTTGCCGTTCAGACCAGATCGCACGCAGCGGGCGGGCTCGGGATCGGCGGCGCGATCGGCGGCACGGTCGGCGCGGTTTTGCTCGCGATTGCTGC
Organism: Pyrinomonadales bacterium; assembly: GCA_038210455.1. Lineage (GTDB taxonomy): Bacteria > Acidobacteriota > Blastocatellia > Pyrinomonadales > Pyrinomonadaceae > UBA11740. Next base: position 25,643 of record JBBQWP010000018.1, read on the forward strand.
GGTCGGAACTGCGATTGCGATCCCGGGACTCAGCTTTGTTGTCGCTGGTCCGATTGCGGCTGCCCTGGCCGGAGCCGGCGCCGGCGGCGTCACGGGCGGATTGATCGGGCTCCTAATCGGCACCGGCATTCCTGAACATCGCGCCAAGGTTTATGACGCGGGCGTGCGCGGCGGCGGCATCCTGCTGGGCGTCGAAGCCAGAGCGAGTGACGAGATTGATAAACTGGAAACTCTGCTGGGAGATATTGGCGCCGAATATGTCCACACCGAGTGAGCACACGCCGTGCGCCGCGGCGCGCAACAGAATGATCTCCGCTGTATGTCGTCAAATCGAATCAGGCTGCAAGTAACTCACTTGCAGCCCAACTCAATTGGGGCGAGTTCAGTAGACGCGACATCATCTGAGAGCGATCAAGCGTTCCCACAGTTTTCTCACATCGCTTTCTGCTTGTCGCTGAGAGCGATTCCCATCTTCTCCAGGGTCACCTTGTTCAAGGTGCCGGTTTCTTTCAGACCCTCGGCCTGCTGATATTTCTTCAAGCCGCCGCGAGTGTCGGCATCAAGCTTGCCGGTTTGCCCGCCGCTGTAAAAGCTGCGCAGTTTCAGAATCGCCTGGGCTTGTTTGATTTGATCAGCGGTGGCGCGAAAGATCGGCTTTCGTTTCGCGCTCGCAGACTTATTAACATTCGACAAATTAGCATTCTTGTTCTGCGTTGCCGCCGTCAGCGAGACGGCCAGCAGCAGTGAGAGCACAAGCAACAGAAGTTTTTTCATTTCTTCTCCTTCATGATTTAAGAGGCGCGGCAGCGCCCAAAATGATAAGGCCAACACCGCGTTTTCGGAGTCTGAGCCGCCATCATATCGTCACTGTCAATCACAAAAGATGCAGTTTTTAGTCAGGTTGTACTGCCCTCTAGGTTAAGGATGCTTTGCTGTAATCATGGCAAACAAACAGCCTCGGCCCTGCGCTCAAAATGGTTGGCAAATATTTAACGGAATTGTTATTATGTCTACGGCCTCGTTAGGAGTTGCTGAGTCACTCTTCCTGAGAACCCCACCGCGAGAGATCAACTGACAAGACCAAGAAAGCTGAACATGACAAGATTCCCCCCTGCCGCCCTCGTACTACTCTTCATTAGTGCGCCCGCTCTCGCTCAGAGCAGCAATTACCTTTTCGATAACTTTGACACGCGCAATGGCGTGAACGTTTCGGTTGCACCGGCCAGGACTAGCGCGCCTGCTCCTCGAACGCGACGCTCAAGGGCCGACCAATCGAACAGGGCCGCTGCGGTTCCGAGTGCGGTGAGCGCGCCGGATAATTCGACAACTCTCCTCAAGCCCACAGTGCTCACATATTCTCCTCTCGTTGCCGTAAAGGCCAACGCTGATTCCGCCCTACACGGCTACACCACGGGCAGCGCGCAAACCGACGGTTACCTGATCGCCGCGGGCACGCGGAACGGAATCGATCCGCTCCTGCTTTATTCGATCATGCATCAGGAATCGAGTTTCAAGTCGCACGCGATCTCGCCAAAGGGAGCGCGTGGGTTGATGCAATTAATGCCGGGTACGGCGATGCGTTTCGGCGTATTCAATATCTTCGACCCCAAACAGAACATCGAGGGAGGCGCCCGCTATGTTCGCTTCCTCCTCGACCGCTTTGATGGAGACGTTAACCTCACGCTAGCGGGATACAACGCCGGCGAAGGGGCGGTGGAGAAATACGGCTGGCGCATTCCGCCTTACGCTGAAACGCAAGAATATGTCCGCAGGATCTCTCGGCGCTATTCGTTGTTACGCGATCCAAACGCTGCGCTTTACGCACCGCGCGTGTCGACGGCCCAATTTCAAAAGCTCCCGGGAAAAGAAGCGGTGCCTTTGACGGTCTACGAGCGAACTGTCTTAACTGTGCGCCTGCCCGACGGGAGACTACAGCTGACTAGTCAGTAAATTAGTTTCAGGCATTAATTTTGTAACGAGGCGACGCGCCCGGGATGGCGAGTCGCCTCGTTTTTCATTTCGGGACCCGCGCTCTTTATGTATCATGGAACAAACGCGAGGCTTTTCCGTTAATGAGATTGGAGTTCCCTGACTATGCTTTGTACTAATTGCGGATCAGTTCTTAACCCTAACAGCCGCTTTTGCGATCAATGCGCCGCGCCCACGCCCGACGCGGAAGAGACGAGGATTGCCCGGCCACAATCCTCCGTTCCGGTGCGGCACGACGATGACGACATAGAGAGCGTGATCTTCACGGTACGGCCGACAATGCTTTTCATAAAATTTGGCTACGCCGCGGCGATCGTGGGAGCGATTCTGCTGACGATCGGGCTCAACATGGTCCAGATAATAAACATACCCCTATATGTCTCGCTGCCGTTGGCGCTGGCCCTGCTTCTGATTCCGGCCTATTACCACCTGAAGCGCAACATGGTCCGCTACACACTTACAGACTCGAAGATCGAGATCGACTACGGACTGATCGCCCGCACCACCCGGAATATTCCCCTCGCCAAGATTCAGGACGTTACGGTTTCCGCGTCAATCCTCCAGCGTTTGCTGGGTTTTGGGAGTGTGGTGGTGGACAATGCCAGCGAAATCGGCGGCACGACAACTCTCAGCAATATCAATCATCCACGCGAGTATGCCGACCTGATTTTGCGCGCGCTCAGGCGCTGGCAGTAAACTCTCTGCATTATTCCAATATCGCTACTCTGGAAACATTATTGGGGCGGTGGGTTCTAAGCAGAGGCATGATTCTGTCTTACTTCACAATTTTCTCGCGAAGCAAACACGCGATCAGGTTTCTGGCCCTGACCGTGATGGGCCTCTTGGTAGTCACGTCGTTGAGGGCGAATCCTCCGTCCCCTGAAGTTATCAAAATGTTCCCCATGGATTTGGGCGGGTTCCACCAGCTGGAATCAGTGAGGCCGCTGCTCACTCTAGCTAGGGACGGAGTCATTCAGCCGGAGTCGCCGAATACAGATCCCGCCAAGCCGGCGCCGATCGTCGGGGCGGAGGCTGAATATCTGTCAGCCGCAGGCGACAAGCTTCTCGTTGAGATCGTCAGAGCTCAAAACGATTCGGACGTTTATTCAACCTATAGTCTGGTTCGCAAGAAAATGCGTGAGACTGAATCCGCAGACCTGAAAAGCGGCAATGTCGGCACTGAAAGCGTTGTCACGGCTCGCGCGGTCGCGTTTTTCAAGGGGACGACTTTCGCGCGCGTAACGAATGAGAACGGGAGAAATCCTGAGCCTGCAATCGCCCTGGCGCTCCTCCTGGCCGGCACGTTCGACAAAGGCGAAGACGATATTCCGGTTCTCGTGAAGCATCTGCCTGACTGGCAAACGTCTCAACGAAATGCAATCTACGCTGTGAACATCGGCGCCCTGCGGGACGCGATCCCGACTCAGCCGGTCCTCAACGAACTGTCGTTCGATGGTGGGACTGAAGCTGTTACGGCGAACTACGGCCCATCGCAACTGGTGATAGTTGAATTCACCACACCGCAACTCTCAATCGACAACGATCAGCGCATCTGGACAAAGATTAAGGAATTGAAAAGTCAGGGTCAGCCGGCGCCGACCGCATATCGACGGGTGGGCAACTATTCGGTTTTTGTTTTTAACGCGCCGGACGAAAAGACTGCGAACGCTCTGGTCGATCAGGTCAAGTACGAGCAGGTCGTGCAATGGCTGGGTGACGACCCGCATATGGCCGACAGGCTACAGCAGTACTTCTCACGGACCACTTCCGGCGTCCTGGTCGCAGTCCTGAAAAGCTCTGGCCTGTCGTTAGTCTTTTGCCTTGGCCTGGGCGGCCTGATCGGCGCCTTACTATTTCGACACCGCCGCGCCCAGAAGGCCGCTCTCTACTCAGACGCCGGTGGCGCAACTCGGCTTAACCTTGACGAGTTGACCGGGACGAGCAAGTCGCAGCGGCTCCTGGAAAGCGGCAAACAACCGGAATCCGATTCCTAGCTAAGCTGAATCGGTCTACTTCTGTGGCGTAGTCACGTTGATATCAACCTGGGTTTTCTTCCCGCCAAACAATCCTCCGCGATAGGCTAAGAACGCCGGCGCTACCGCCTCCACCACCATTGTCACCCATTTTGACCCTCCTTGAAGGAAGCTCCGCAGAGCTATTTAATTGTCCGGGGGGTTGAATAAAGGGGAAAGTATTACACTGAAATTCTTAACACAGAGGCTGAAAAAACGTCAACAGTCCAGAAAGAAAAAGCAGGTGACAACCGAAGGGCGTTGTCACCTGCTGTTGAAGGCCCACGTTCAGGGCGCATGTTGAGTTCGAAGCTCAGTCGCTGCCGGAACGACGAGGCTTTCTGGGACGGGTGCGTTCCTTCGCAGGCCGCACGTCGCCCGGTTCTACGGTCGGCGACGGCTGCGGAGGTTTCGCTCCCGACGGGCAGATCGTGATTTCAATGAAATCAGTGTCACGATAGCCACCATTGGTGATGGTGATCCGGCGCGCATCGACTCCACGCTGATTCACGAGATAGTCCATCGTGCGCCTGGCCAGCATATCTGCCTGGCCGGTACGGCTGTTCCGGCCGGCGTAGATGATGATGTAAGCCTGCGCATCAGGAGCACTCTGCAATTCAATTGCCAGGTTGTCGAAACGGGCCTTGTCATCGTCAAAGGCCACAGATTGAAACTGGTCGAATGGCTTGCACTCAGGCGGCGGCGGAATCTTCTTAATGACATCGGTCGAAGCCTGCGCCGTCTGATGACACGTCGCGTCGCCCGAACCATCGTCAACCGCCAGCGCTGCGGTGATCCGCTGGCTACCGAAACCGGTGGAGTCCACCGTGATCGCAGTAGTGCCGGCGCCGCTCATAATTCTGGCTTCGGATGGAGAGACCGTCCACGTGTAATTAAGAGGTCTTGAACCCGAATACGCGACATCCGCTGTGAACGTGATCAAGATGCCGTCATTTACGCTTACCGGGGCAGTAATGTTGACCGGATAGGGGCAAGGAGACGGAGTGATGGTGTAAGTCTTCGCGTTGTAATTAAGGTTGAGGCAAAGTCTGCGTCCCCGTTCGACGTCGAAGGGGCGCACCCAGCGTCCACCGTTAGGCAGAGCGATTTCCAGATTGTGGTGGCCGGGCTCGAGCTTGATCACCTGGACCGTCGTCGAGGTATCGCCTTGCGGCTGGCCATCGATACGCAGCGGAAATCCGCCGGGGTTGGTCCTGATCTCAATCGTGCCGTACTTCACTTTCTTCTTCTTGGCATAGGCAGTCGTAGACGTGCAGGCCAGACCGAAGGTCACTGCGATCATGATCATGACCGCGGCTTTAATAACGGCTGAGTTTGGGCGCATGGCTGCTTTGAATGTTTTCGTGTTCATCGTTAGACCTCCGTCGTGGCTGCTGCTTCCTTGCTGGCGCGCATCTTTGCATAACGACGTCGCGCACCTGCACTCAGGGCCACGATTCCCGAACCGAACAACAACAACGACGCCGGCTCAGGTACGGGCGGTGTCGGAGTTTCAGGCGGCGGCGGAACTTTGCGGGACTCGTGTGTGCAGATTCCCGTGAGGCAGATTAGCGGAATCAGGGCCAGGAACGGCCACTTCGGGAAACCGCCACCTACGGGCGGAATCTCGCCGCAGTCGCAAATCGTACCATCGACGCTGTCCTGCTGGAACACCTGGACATCGCCCGCGGGCTTTTGGGGTGCGACTTCAATTCCCGAAACCAGCGTCGGCGCGATCGCCTGGCTGCTGGAAACCAAAGCCGATGACGCCAACGGATCTCCTTCAGTAGCCGGAGCAACCGAAGCCGCTGAAGATTTTGACGCCGTTGTCGCATTCCCAGAAACGCTCGGATCCTGTGCGACTGCCCGCAGCCGAATGCGCTGGAGCTGGCCCCCGTTTTGCAGGTCGCCCATGACGTTCACGACGTCTGCGAATTTGATTGGACTAGCTTGCGTGGGGACAGCCACCAAAAGCAACAAGCTGCTAAACGTCGCGATAGTGCTAAAAACTCGAGTCCTCATGTGATTAGGAACTCCCTCCTCAAGACTTTCGAACGGCATTTTGACTCTGCACTTAGGTGCCCCAAACCGTGAATTGCTTCGATTTCGGAGACACGGCCGAGAACGCCTGCCGTGGGTACAAGCCTACAAAACCCTCGGGGGCTTGTGTTACCTGTTAGGAAAACAGAGCGAATGCGCGGGGTATTCCAGTTTCAGGAAGGGATTTAGCCCAATCTTTGGGCGGGTTTCCGCAAGCCCCGGCGGTGAGGGAGAGGCCGCCCGTGCGAGGACTCGTCATAGTGAAGGAAACCTTGAATCTTTAGGTAATGCCAAGAGGTCGGCCCCGTCGGCGCTGCCCTTGCTTACGCGCGGACTTCTGGCACGGACCTCTGAAGGCTGAGATGAAGCGGGCGGGGCGTTAGGCCGAGCCGCCCGCTTCAGTCAGGTCTTAGCCTTCTTCTTCTTCTTCTTGTTCCACCGGAGGGGCTTCGCCGCCCTGGTGGTTTTCGTCTTTCAGCACGGCCTTACGGGACAACTTAATCTTGTTGCCGTCTTTGCCGATACATTTGACCATGATCTGCTGGCCTTCACGCAGCTCGTCACGAACGTCGCGAATGCGTCGATCGGCGATTTCCGAGATGTGCAGCAGTCCATCCGTGCCGGGGAAGATTTCGACGAAGGCGCCAAAGTCCACGATCCGGTTCACGGTGCCGACATAAGTTGCGCCAACCTCGGCCTCGGCGGTGATCCCGCGGATGCGGGCGACTGCCGCTTCAGCCGCGGCACTATCAGCGGTGGCAATGGAAACCGTGCCGTCATCTTCGACGTCGATCTTGGCGCCGGTCTCTTCGACCAAAGCGCGAATGACCTTGCCGCCTGGTCCGATGACGTCGCGAATCTTATCAGGATTAATCTTGATCTTGATGATTCTTGGCGCCAGCTGTGACATCTCCGTGCGGGGTTCGGCTATTGCCTGGTGCATTGCCTCGAGAATGTACAGACGTCCCTTCCGGGCCTGCTCGAGAGCTTCGGCCATGATCTGTGAATTGACGCCGGCGATCTTGATGTCCATTTGCAGCGCGGTAATTCCTTCCGCGGTGCCGCAGACCTTGAAATCCATGTCGCCGTAATGATCTTCGGCGCCCGCAATGTCGGTCAGGATTGCGTACTTGTTCCCTTCCATCACCAGGCCCATCGCCACGCCACCGACCGGAGCTTTCAAAGGCACGCCGGCATCCATCATGGACAACGTCCCGCCGCACACGCTGGCCATCGACGATGAACCGTTCGATTCGGTGATGTCCGAGACGATGCGAATCGTGTAGGGAAACACGGTGTCGTCAGGCAGCGCTGCCTCAAGGGCCCGACGTGCTAATGCGCCATGGCCAATCTCTCGCCGCGAAGACGAACCAAACCGGCCAACTTCGCCGACCGAATAGTGCGGGAAGTTGTAATGCAGCAGGAATTTACGTTTGACCTCGCCCTTCTCGATGTCGTCCATGAACTGCTCGTCTTCTTTCGTGCCCAGGGTCGTGGTCACCAACGCCTGCGTCTCGCCGCGGGTAAACAGCGCCGAACCGTGAGTGCGCGGCAACCAACCAACTTCGCAGGTGATGGGTCGAATTTCAGAGAAACGCCTGCCGTCAGGCCGGCGACGATGGTTCAGAATATCGTCGCGGAAAATCTTTTCCTTGAGATGATCGAAAGCCTTCTTGGCCATCGCCCGCGACTCGGGCTGGTCCTCGGCGTAGCTTTCGACAACTTCTTTCTTCAAAGCATCGATAGCCGCATAACTCGCGCGCTTTTCCGTCCCGGAAGTATCCAGCGCCGCCCGCAAACGCTCAGCAAATTTGCTCTCGATCTCGCCGATCATCTCTTCGTTTAGCACCGGTGCTTCGACCGGGCGTTTCTGAATATCCAAAGCCTTGTAAAGCTCTTTCTGCCAGCGACAGAGCCGGTTGATCTCTTTGTGCGCGAGCATCAGCGCCTCAACCATGATCGCTTCGGATACTTCCTCAGCGCCGGCTTCGACCATCACGATCGCTTCTTCAGTGCCGGCCACGATCAGGTTCAGCTTCGATTCGCGAATCTCATCGTAGGTCGGATTGACAATGTAGCGTCCGTCGATAAGCCCGACTCGCGCTCCAGCGATAGGCGTGGTAAACGGAATGTCGGAAAGATAGAGCGCGCAGGAGGCGCCGGTGATCGCCACCACATCCGGATTGTTGTCCGGGTCGGCAGAAATTACCGAGCAAATGACCTGCGTCTCATTCCGATAGCCCGGAGTGAATAACGGGCGGACGGGCCGATCGATCATCCGGCAGGTCAATACTTCCTTTTCAGTGGGGCGGCCCTCCCGCCGAAAATAGTTTCCCGGGATGCGGCCGGCGGCGTAATTCGCTTCACGATATTCAACCGTGAGCGGGAAAAAGTCTATGCCTTCGCGGGGCGTCGATGCACCGACTGCGGCGCACAAAAGCATCGTGTCGCCATAACGGATCACACAGGATCCGTCGGCTTGCTTGGCGACGCGGCCAACTTCCACACTGAGTTCTCGTTCACCGACTTTGATTGATTCCTTGAGATACTTCTTAACTGTCATTTTCGTTCGTCTCCTTCTGAGCCCGCCTCTGGGGACGGGCACGCAACGTCTCATCCGCTGCGCTTTGGGTTGAGTAATATGGAGTGCGGCGACTTGTCGCCGCTTTCTAAAGCGCTGACAAGTCAGCGCACTCCAAAAATGAGAAAGCGGCAGAGAGCCTGATCGTGAAGCTCTATGCCGCCTTCGGATTTTGTAAGGCCGCACGCGTCGCCTGGCTCCCTAAATCGCCGTCACGTTCGGCTCGGGCTCAGGCTCCTCGATTGACGCGTGCTTTTGTCTAAATTCAGAGACTCGAAGATTCTCTGGTTGCTTTTTGTTCTATAAGTCGTCCAACAGTTGATCGATGGAAACCTAACGGCGCAGTCCCAAACGCCCCACGACTGCGTGGTAGCTCTGAATGTCCGTTTTCTTCAAATAGTCGAGCAAACTCCTTCGCTGCGAGACCATCTTCAACAGTCCGCGACGGGAATGATTGTCCTTCTTATGGATCTTGAAATGCTCGGTGAGTTCGTTGATGCGCTGGCTTAACAGCGCGATTTGAACCGGGGCGGAACCCGTGTCCGTCTCGTGTGCCCGATAGTCGGTCACAATTTTCTCTTTCGCTTCTCTTGCTAACACTGCTAAAAATGGCCCTCCCAGACCGCAGTAAACCCCACATGAAACAAGGGCAAACCGCAAAAACTTGAAATTACAACCGAGAAGTTAACACTTCGGTAACGGTGGTGTCCAGTTGAGGACCCGACGGTATTGACCCACAAAAGTCCTGGACGAAAAGCATAAGCAGTACCTGCCAGGAGCACGATTCAAGAGACGGAGCAGAGTCAGTACCACCCTGCGGGAGCGGGTGGTACTGGCACTCAAGGAACAAGATTGAGTTCATCATCCTGAACATTGAATGCCTGATCCACCCGCTTACGCGGGTGGTACTGACCTCATAACCGTGCGCCTCTCAACTTTGTCTGATAAGATTTGCCGCTCCAAAGCAAAGAGGTTAATTCGACTACTAATGCCAGCAAACAACGCAAGAATTCTAATCATCGGCGGCGGATTTGGCGGGCTCTTCACAGCCCTGGACCTCGACGGCGCGGGGGACATTACCCTGGTCAACGATGAGGACCATTTTCTCTTTAAGCCGATGCTCTACGAGTACTTGAGCGGTGAAGTAGAAGCCTGGCACATCGCGCCCAACTGCACGGAACTCCTCGACGAAAAAGTCCGTTTCATTCAGGGTGCGGTTACGAACATTGACCTCGATACGAAAGCTGTCACCATCGCCGGCCGCGCCGAACCACTCCGCTATGACGTGCTGGTACTCGCTCCCGGCGCCACGACGAACTATGCGGGTGTGGAAGGGGCCGAACAGTTTGCCCTGCCCTTCCGCGCCTTGAACGATGCCAACCGCCTGCGACGGCGCATGACCGAAGCCCTCGATCACGTGCAGCCTGACGCGGCCCCGCAGGACACGCGCAGCGCCCTGACCTTCGCCGTCGTCGGTGGAGGCGCCAGCGGCGTCGAACTCTCAACCAAGATGGCCGATCTCTTGCGCGACGCGGTGAAACGGCGCGCCCTCAAAGGCGAGCCGCGCGTGTTGATAATAGAAATGGCCGATCGCCTGGTGCCCGGCATGGGTGAAGATCTTCGGCAGTTCGTCGAAGATGCTTTGCATGAAGCCCGCGTCGAGGTGCACACCGAGACCCGCGTCGTGCGGGTGACTGAAAGCGGAATCACGCTCGAACATAATCAGGTGCACACTGAATTAGAGACCGCGGCCGTTGTCTGGGTCGCCGGCGTGCGGATGAGTCCGCTGGCTGAAAGCCTCACCGTTGAAAAGGATCGGCGCGGACTGATGCTGGTCGAACGCACGCTGCAACTGCGCGGCTATCCAAATGTTTTCGCGCTCGGCGACGTGGCTTTTTATCCGGATGTGGTTCCGACGCTGGCGGGCACTGCTCAGTTGGCGATGCAGGAGTCAGGATTGTGCGCCCGCAACGTGCGCGCGTTCATCGAAGGCAAGCCACTGAAGACCAAACGCTTCATCGAACTCGGCGAGGCCGTCAGTCTCGGAACTGAACACGCTGCCGTCCTCTCTGCCGGCAAGGTAATCAGCGGACCGCTGGCGCGCCAGGCGCGTTTCGCGATGTACACCGCGCGCCTGCCGACCTGGCACCATCGGCTGAAAGTAGGAGCGAGTTGGTTCTTCGAAGGTACGCAACCGAGACCGCTGCAGCCGCTGGGGTTTTAGGTCACTCGCGATATGCGCTCGCGCACGTTGTTGGCTATAATGCGAGCACCTAATTCGGTAAGGAACTGTTTATGGCGACGGCGAAAGAAGAAGTGGAAGAGTTGCTAGGCAAGCTACCAAACGACTGCTCTCTCGAGGATATTCAGTACCATCTCTATGTACTCGAAAAGGTTCGAAATGGAATGGCAGCCGCGGAAACCGAAGGGACTGTTCCACAGGAAGAAGCTGAGACGCGGTTGAGCAAATGGCTTACCGAGTAGTCTGGTCGCCGCGAGCGCTCGACGACGTTGATTCTATCGCTGCTTACATCTCTCGCGATTCGACGGCGCATGCGTCAGCCGTTGTCACAAAGATAATCCGCGCGACGAGGGTCCTCAAAAGATTTCCCTTCTCAGGTCGCATCGTTCCCGAATTCGAAGACCAGACTTTGCGAGAGCGTTTCGTTTATAGCTATCGACTTATCTATCGCATTCACGAACAAACAGTGACGGTCGCTGCGGTAATTCACGGAAAGCGGATGCTGGAAGATGTTGAGCAGTCATGATGGCTTAAGGTTCATGTCTGATTCAGAAAAAGCCACAAGCGCTAACGCCCCACCAACCGGCGACATGTCTGCCGAAGAATTCCGCCGCTTCGGTCACGAGATCGTCGACTGGATCGCGAACTATTTCGAGCACATCGAAGACCTCCCGGTGCTGGCTCAAATAGAGCCCGGCGATCTCAAAGCCCAATTGCCTTCTGCTCCGCCAACTAACGGCGAGTCGATGGAAGCGATTCTCGCCGATGTCGATCGATTGATCGTTCCCGCACTGACGCACTGGAGTCATCCTTCTTTCTTCGCCTACTTCGCCACCTCGACCTCGGCGCCTGGAATCTTTGGCGAGTTATTGAGCGCCGCCTTCGATGTGAAGTCGATGCTTTGGCGCACCTCGCCGGCCTCGACTGAGTTGGAAGAGATCGTGCTCGATTGGCTGCGACAGATGATTGGCCTCGACAGTGGGATGAGCGGGATCATTTATGACACTGCATCGGTTTCGAGCATGCATGCTATCGCGGCCGCGCGCGAAGGAGTCGAGATGAGGATTCGCGAAGAAGGCATGAGCGGCCGCACGGACCTGCCGCTCCTACGCGTCTATGCTTCGGATCAGGCGCACTCCTCAATCGACAAGGGAGTTATTACTCTTGGATTGGGTCAACGGGCGTTGCGAAAGATTCCGTGCGATAGCAAGTTTCGCATGGACGTGAATGCGTTGAGGGCAGCGATTGACGAAGACAAGCGCAACGGCTTTCTTCCTTTCTGTGTAGTCGCGACCGTCGGCACAACTTCGACTTCCAGCATCGATCCCGTTCCTGAAATTGTGGAAGTTTGCGAGCCACACGCGATGTGGCTGCATGTCGACGCGGCGTATGGAGGCTCGGCCGCGATTGTTCCGGAAATGCGTCACATCCTCGACGGCTGTCAACGCGCAGATTCGCTGGTGCTTAATCCGCACAAGTGGTTGTTCACTCCGTTCGATCTTTCGGTGCTCTATTGCCGCCACATGGACTTGTTAGGTCGAGCGTTTTCGCTCGTGCCTGAATATCTGCGCACGCCTGAACAGGCAAAAGTTCGCAGCGGATCAGATTATGGCGTTCAGCTTGGCCGCCGCTTTCGCGCGCTGAAGCTTTGGATGATCATTCGCTACTTTGGCCATCAAGGGCTGGCGGCGCGCATTCGTGAACATTGCCGCCTGGCCCGACTCTTCGCGTCCTGGGTCGAAGAATCAACAGAGTGGGAGATGATGGCGCCCACGCCGTTTGCACTGGTCTGTTTTCGCGCCCGCCCGCAAGCGCAGGCGGACACAAAAGAAGCGGAAGCAAAACGTCTCAATGAGCTTAACGAAGCCATCATGCACGGCGTCAACGCCACCGGCAAAGCATTTCTTTCCCACACCAAGTTAAATGACAAGCTCACTCTGCGGCTCTCAATTGGGAATATCCGGACGACTGAGCGGCACGTGCAGCAGGTGTGGGAATTGCTGAACGAGCAATTAAGACTGCTTTCGTCGGCATCGGTATGAGGTCAGTACCACCTGCGTAAGCGGGTGGGTACGAGACTTAAGTTCAACGGGATCGCGGCCTAATCTTCCGGTTGAGTGGTTGATCCACCCGCTCACGCGGGTGGTACTGACCTCATAACGAGAACGATCATGAATCCAATACGAAAAGCGATAGCTGGCGCATTTCTGTTCGGCTTACTAAGCGCCCTCTCGCTCGATTCTTCAAACTACGCCCAATCACGCCGCGCGATGGCGCCCTCCGATATTCTGCGCATCGCCAATGTCAGCGACGCGCAGATATCGCCCAACGGTGACTGGGTCGTCTACACAGTGTCCACAATCGAAGGCGATCAAAGCGTCAGCACGCTGTGGCTAGTGCGGTTGGGCGAAAGGGTCTTTAACGTTCCACCAACCAGCCGCCAACCTGAACCACGCCGCAACTGGGATCTCATCAGGACCGCCGGCCGAACTCTGCTGCCACCCGGTTGGAATGGCGCGAATCCCCGTTGGTCGCCAGACAGTAAGAGCATCGCCTTTCTCGCAACTCATGACGGGCAACACGGAATTTGGGTGAGCGCGCCCGAACGACGAATTCCCCGACTGGTCGCCGCAGTTCGCGACACGAATTTCTTTATCACCTATGCCGGCGAGTCCTTTTCGTGGTCACCCGACTCGCGTATGCTGGCTTACATCTCAGCCGGCGAAGAGCCTGATCGAGATCCATCTGACGGCTCGAGTAAGAGCGACGATCCGCGCGTGATCGATCGCATTCAATACAAGTCCCGCACTTCGTTCTCTGATCGTTTGCGCACGCACGTTTGGCTGACGGATGTCGACGCGCCGCAGCCGCGGCAACTCACTTCGGGTCCGTTCTATGATCACGCGCTCAGTTTTAGCCCTGGCGGTGACGAGATCGCTTTTCTTTCCAACCACGAATCTGATCCCGACGCCAACAACAACTCGGATATCTTTGCCACGAACCTGCAGGGACAGGTGCGCCAGATTACCAGCACTCCCGGTTGCGAGTACGAGCCAAACTGGTCACCTGATGGGAAGTGGATCGCCTACACGGCCACCAAACGCGATCTCACCACGATCGATAGTGTCGCCGAAGATACTCACGTTTGGGTCATCGACGCGGCCGGGTCAAACCGGCGTGAGTTAGCCACTCAACAAGATCGACGCGCTCGCAGCCCGCGCTGGTCGCGCGATGGCAGGACGGTTTTCTTTCTCGCGGGTAATCGCGGCCTGATTCGCATTCACAGCATCGGTGTGTCGTGCTCAGGCGCGAGTTGTCTGGGCACTTTTCCAGCAACTCCGGAACCCTTGATTAAGGACGAGCGAGGTGACTATGTAAGGCCGGGATTTCCCAACGTGTTTCAGATTGGCAATTTCAGCGTCACCGCGACGGCGAACCCGGTGTTCGCTTTCACCGCAACTGATCCGACGCATCCCGCTGAAGCATGGGCGGGCTTCCCGAGTCGTAACGAAACCATCGTCAGGCTGAGCGGACACAATGATGCGGCCGCATCGTTTGAGTTGGTTGAAGCAGAAAGCATGGACTTTCGCGGCCTTGACGGGACTACGGTCCAGGGTTGGCTGATGAAGCCCGTCGGCTGGCGCGAAGATCGAAAGTACCCGCTGATTTTGAGCATTCATGGCGGACCGCACGGCATGTACGGCTATGCTTTCAATTCCACGTTCCAGGTTTACGCGGCCCGCGGTTACGCTGTGCTCTATCTGAATCCGCGCGGCTCAACCGGCTATGGCCAGAAATTTTCCGACGGCACGATCAACGAGTGGGGCGGCGGCGATTACCGCGACCTGATGGCCGGCGTCGATGAGGCGTTGCGCCGGTACACCTGGATCGACGCCGGCCGCATGGGTGTTACCGGCGGCAGTTATGGCGGCTTTATGACGAACTGGATCATCACCCAGACGCCGCGCTTCAAAGCCGCGGTATCCGCCGCCAGTGTCAGTAACCTGGTCAGCTTCTATTCGACTTCGCTTTACCAGGATCTGATCCATGCGGAGTTTGGCGGCTTTCCCTGGGACAATTACGATCTGTTGTGGCAGTGGTCACCGGTGCGCTACGTCAAGCAGGCGCAGACGCCGACGCTGTTCATTCACGGCGAGCAGGACAACGATGTCCACATCACGCAGGCGGAAGAGATGTACATGGCGCTGCGGCGTCGCGGCGTAGAAACTGTGCTGGTGCGCTATCCGCGCGAAGGCCACGGTCTGCGCGAGCCAAAACATCGCGTCGATTCACTGGAACGCACGCTGGCGTGGTTCGATCGGTTTTTGAAGTGAGTGGTTCTTGTCCGACAAACTTTTTAGTTTGTCGCCCATCCGATTTTCATTCAAGTTCCGTCGTAACGGACGACATCGACAAACTGAAGTTTGTCGGACATCAAATGCGATTTGTGAAAGAAAGTCTGATTCACGCAACTCCCGAGCGGGTCTTTGCGTTTCACGAACAAGCGGACGCGCTGAAGCTCTTGATCCCGCCCTGGGAAGGCTCACGGATTATCGAAGCAGCGCAGATTTCATCGATCGGTTCACGTGCGACAGTCGACATCAGCGCGCTGGGAATACGAATGCTCTGGATCGCAGAACACACGGCCTATGATCCGCCGCGCATGTTTGAAGACGTTCAGGTGAAAGGGCCATTTCGCACTTGGCGTCACCGACACATCGTCGAAACGCACCACGATGGAGCCACGCTGCGGGATGAAATAGACTACACTCCACCGCTCGGGTTTCTGGGACGTTTCGTGGCGCCGCTTTTGATCGAGCCGCGGCTGCGGAAGCTTTTTGCGTATCGGCACCAGGTCACAATCGAATGGTGCGAACGAACTGAGTAGTCTGACAGGATTCACATGATTCACATGATGAGGAACAAAACGACGCTGTCTCTTCTCTTCTGGAATCCTGTTAATCCTGTCAATAAATCTTTGTAGTGAATCCCATGAAAGCTCGAAAGGACAAACATGCTGACCCACATCGTAGTTTGGAAATATCGCGCCGAAACTTCGCAAGCTACCCGGGACGAACACCTGGCGCGCCTGCGATCGCTGAGTTCCGTCGTGCCGGGAATTGAAAGCCTGTCGGTCGGTGTCGACACGCTGCATTCGCCGAAGTCTTATGACACTGGTCTGGTGGGGATCTTTCGTGACCGCGCCGTCCTGGACGCCTATACGGTCCACCCCGATCACGTTAAGGTCGTTGAGTTCGGCCGCAGCATCACAGAGACGATGGCCAAAGTCGATTTTGAGGATTAGTGAACTAGTGGCACAGGCTTCAGTCTGTGAATCTTCGAAACCAAATCACAGACTGAAGTCTGTGCCACTCAATTCCCATGAAGCGAAGAATCTTGATCGTAGTGCTGGGACTCATCATCCTGTCCCAGATCCCCTTCGCTTATCGTCGTTACCGCCTCAGCCGTCTCCGCAATACGATTCAACAGCTCGCCGCACAACGCGTGACTCCATCAACTGAAAGCGAGTTTGTAGATTACCAGGGCGTCATTCACGTTCATTCTTCTCTGGGTGGACACAGCACCGGGAACTTTGCCGAGTTAATCGCCGCGGCCAAAGCGAACCAACTCGATTTCGTGATCATGACCGAGCATCCCCAGCCGGACTTTGATACTGCGGCGATGACGCTGAACGGAATACACGGCGGGGTGCTATTCGTGAACGGCAACGAGGTAGCAACGTCCAACGGAGATCGATTGCTGCTGATTCCAGGTTCAGCCGACGCCGCATCTGCCGGCGCGAAGACGACGCAGGAAGTTATCGACAAGCAAAGAACCAGCGGCGGTCTCTCTTTCGCAGCCTATCCGGCCGACTCGCAGAACTGGCAAACAACTTCTGTGGATGGAGTGGAAGCCTATAACCTGTTCACCAACGCTCGCGAGATCAATCCCGTCGTATTGTTCTTTGATGGACTGTGGTCCTACGGCAGCTATCCCGAACTAATGTTCGCCAACTTCTTTGCTCGACCAGCCGAGAACTTGAAGCGTTGGGACGCAGCCATCTCTGCAAGCAATCGCAAACTGGTAGCAACGGCGGGAAACGATGCTCATTCGAACGTCGGCGTCAGCGTGGATGATGCTTCAGGCAAACAATGGCTCGGCGTCAAGCTGGATCCTTATGAACGAAGTTTTCGTACCGTGCGCACGCACGTCCTGATTGCGAAAGACAAAGGACTCAGTGACTCATCACTGCGGGAAGCGATTGCGCTGGGTCATTGCTACTTATCCTTTGACATTTTCGGCGATGCGAAGGGGTTCAGCTTCACTGCTGCGGGCAACGCGCGAAAGATCCTCGGAGACGAGATCGATTTCGCGAGTGGATTGAGTTTGAAAGCCGGCGCGCCCCTCAACAGTCGTTTCACTCTCTCGAAAGACGGAGCGGTGATCGATCACAAATCCGGCATCGACGTGGACTTCCCGATCACCGCACCCGGCGTTTATCGGGTCGAAGTGTATCTCGATTCGCTCCCCGCTCCGGTCAGTGGCCAGGCCTGGATCATCTCCAATCCAATCTATGTGAGACTCAGGCCCACTTCGGCCGTCCGCATCTCGCAATAAACCTCAATAAAACAAGCCTCTTGAAGCTCTCTACCCCTGTGTGTTAATCTGTGTTGGCACAAGTTGACCACTCCCCGTTGACGCTCCACCTTCACCTCCGATGAATCAAGACCAATGACAGCCAAAGTCAGCCACTTCGAGTACGACTGGTGGATCATTCAAAAGCGCGCCCTCTATGTGGCGGCGCTGATATTGGTTTTGTGCGTCATGGCGGCGGGCTCAGCGTTGTATGTCTGGAAATACGGTAACCCTCTCAAGAACGTGGCCCTGCACTCTGATCCAACGGCGGGCGCGCGCTTCATGTCTTTCGAAGGTGAAGTGCGAGTCATTCGCGCGGCCACTCGACAGGTAGTAGTTGCCAACACCGACGTGCAACTTTATCCCGGCGACACGGTGCAGACGCAGGCCGACGGACGCGCGCGCATCAGCATGGCCGACGGCTCGACCGTAGTAGTCAGACCCAACAGCACGATTATTATCCGGGACAACGCCAGCGCTGGAGATGGGAAGCGTTCCAATGTTCACGTGCTAGTGGACAGCGGACAGATGACGGTGCGCACCCAACCACAGAGTGAAGACAACCGAAACGTGATCGAAACACCGAAGACCCAGAACCAGATCAGCGGGCAGACCCAGGCGAGCTTTGGTGTCAATCCGGAAGGCACGGAAGAGATTCGCGTCAACAGCGGCAACGTGGAAAGCGCTAATCGCGCCGGCGAGAGCCAGAAACTCCAGGGTGGCGAATATGTCTCGGTCAATCAAACGGGAACTGTTTCCAAGCCTCAACGTCTTTTGGAGGTGCCACAACCTTTGGAGCCGCATGACCTCGAAAAGATTTTCGCAGGCGGAAACGGTTCGGCCAGTCTCATCTTGCGCTGGCAGAAACCGCAATCGGGAGTTCCTTCCTACTATCGCGTGGAAGTTGCCACTTCGCCCTTCTTCGTTCCGTCAGGAAAAGTAATTGAGCGCGATCAATTGGTGGTGATGCAATTCAATGCCACTGACCTGCGCCCGGGAGCTTATTTCTGGCGCATTCGCGCAACTGCATCTTCGGGACAGACCAGTAACTGGAGTGAGCCCCTAAAGTTTCTCGTTACTACCCAGGGCGCCAACCGGGCCACCGTTCCTATGGCAAACTTAACGGCGGTGTACCTCGGCGGCAACGTCTACATCATTCGCGGCACGACTTCAGTCGGGACCAGCGTACGCGTCGCCGGTCGTGAAGCCGAAGCCGCCGCCGATGGCAACTTTCAAGTGCAAATCAGCGCGCCACCGGCAATGCGGGAAGTGACTATTGAAGCAACTGATGTTCAGGGCAACCGCACCCAGTATCGCGTCGCGCTCTCCAGATCAAGCTAAACGCAGATCCGATATATCGACTAAAGCCAGCCCCGGCAAACAACGAATCCTCAGCTAAGAGTTACGAACCTTGGAGGACCAGGTGCCGGATGAAAAAGCAGGTAATATTGCTCACGGACGGTGAAAATGCGCCCGGCGTTGAACTCCTCGCGGGCCTGAGTTCATCGGGCATTTCAGTTTTTGTGCACGACCTGACCGAAACTCAGGCGTTGGGCGAAGCGTGCCAGGAAAATTCGCATCCGCTGGCCATTCTTTACGAGGTTCCGACCGGCGCTAAGCTTCGGGATCTGTCATGCGTTGTGGGCAGAGCGAACGAGTTGTGGCCCGGCGTTTCGATTGTTGCTTGTCGTCCAGAGATGTTCCGACCTGGCGATGCGACGCCGGACAATCCAAGTCTGACCGCGTTGGGCTTTCAAGCCATCGCTGATAGTCCGCCGCAGTTGCCAGCGGTGCTCAGGCAAGTTGAAGACAACCTGGACACCGGCGAACTGAAACTGCCGGAAGGTTTCAAGTCGATTCCGGACAGCCGCGCTTTCTCGCTACCGAGATCCCTTCGCGGTCTGCAGTTGCGTGGTGCATTTGCGCTGCTCACCTCGCTTCATCTCGCATCGGATCAAAAACAAGCCGGTCTCGCCGCGCTGGCCGGCGTCGTCCGATTGGTCTCCGCCGATCACTGGTCGATATCTTTGGCCACGCAAAACAGCGGGCCCGATTCAGTGAAGCTAGAACCTCTGGCCAGTCGCAATTTCGCCGGCGCCGGAGCCTTGCGCTTCGATCAAGAGTGGCAACGCGAATTGCTTTTGGATGTTGGACCACCAGATAGAACGCAATCAAAAGCTGCACACGAAGCTGTGAACAGAATTGAAACTATTCGTAAGACTGAAAATGGCCGCCGCGTGATCGCCTTGCCCCTGGTCCATGGAGAGCGGGTCGTGGGCGTGTTGGAAGGCCTGCGCACTCGTCCGGGCGCGCGATTCTCGCGCTCGGAAAGCGAATTACTCGGCGCGCTGGCGATTCCGATCGCCGCGGCGCTGGCCAATTCGGTCCGCATCGCCGAGGCGGAACGCCTTTCGCTCACCGACGATCTCACCCGGTTGCGCAATGCGCGCTACCTGCGACAGTTTCTGGTGAATGAAATCAAACGCGCGCGGCGCTTTCGTTCGAATGTCGCGGCGCTCTTTCTCGATCTCGATGACTTCAAACGAATCAACGACTTGCATGGACACCTGGCAGGTTCACACGCGCTGATGGAAATCGCGGGCGTGGTACTGCCGTCAGTGCGCGATACAGATTGCGTGGTGCGGTATGGCGGCGACGAATTCGTGCTCATCCTGACTGAGACGGGCATCGACGAAGCGGTCCAGGTTGCCGAACGCATTCGGGCAAAGATTGAAGCCCATCAGTTCACCGGGGGACGGCGCCTGCACCTCTCTTTGACCGCGAGTTTCGGGGTCGCCGTGTTTCCCATCCACGCTTTGTCTCCACAGCAACTCATCGCGTCTGCCGACCGTGCGATGTACCAGGCAAAGGCCGCGAACAAGAACTGTGTCCGAGTCACCGCCGACCCGGAAGTGGCAGGTCAAGACACCGCACCTGAGTCGACTTTGGTTGAGCTGCCACAATTTCAGAGAATTCCCGACGAGAAGTTAATTTCGTGATAGCGTTAGCACGAAGATCGTTGTATCTTGTTGGTTGGTTCTGCTTCGACAGGTTGTTTGCGGATTTGCCAACCGACTTCGCGAAATCTCGCGGCATTAACCAAAGCTGAGATTGACCGTTCAGATCTTCGGCGGATTCATTTTACAAGTCAGGAAACCCCTTCTAGATGGCTTTTAAATCTATATTTAGTCTTTTCTCCAGCGACTTGGCGATCGACCTCGGCACCGCCAACACACTGGTCTACGCCAAGGGCCGTGGCATCGTCGTCTCTGAACCTTCGATCGTCGCCATTAACAAGGTAACGAACGCCGTCGAGGCCGTGGGCCGCGACGCGAAAGAGATGCTGGGACGCACGCCGGGTAACATCGTCGCGATCCGTCCCATGAAGGACGGCGTTATAGCGAATTTTGAAGTGACTGAAAAGATGCTGCAGCACTTTATTCGTAAAGCACACAACGGCAAAACCTGGGTCAGCCCGCGCGTAGTGATTGGCATTCCGTCCGAGATTACTCAGGTCGAGCGGCGCGCGGTCGAAGATTCGGCTTATCGCGCGAAGGCCTCAGAAGTTTACCTGGTGGAAGAAGCGATGGCCGCCGCGATTGGCGCCGGGCTGCCAATTACTGAACCGCACGGCAACATGGTCGTGGACATCGGCGGCGGAACAACCGACATCGCGGTGATCAGTTTGAGCGGAATTGTCTATTCACGTTCGGTGCGCGTCGCCGGCAACGAGATGGACGAAGCGATTACGCAATACATTAAACGAAAATACAACCTCCTGATTGGCGAGCGCACGGCTGAGGCGATCAAGATCGAACTGGGCTCGGCGTTTCCCCTCGACGAAGAACTTTCGTTCGAAGTACGCGGTCGAAATCTAATCGAAGGAATTCCGAAAACGATCACGATCAGTGACGAAGAAATTCGCGAAGCGCTGGCTGATTCAATATCCACGATCATCAACGCGGTACGCGTGGCTCTGGAACGAACACCACCCGAACTGTCAGCCGACATCGTAGAGCGCGGCATCGTCCTCACCGGCGGCGGCGCGCTCTTGAAGAATCTCGATAAGCGGCTCTCGATCGAAACCGGCCTGCCGGTTTCAGTGGCCGAGGACCCGCTGGCCTCAGTTGTACTTGGCACTGGCAAGATGCTTTCAGACTTCGACTTGCTCAAGCGAGTAAAGTGGGACAATAGTTTGACCAGCGGCACCTGAAGGCAGATGTCAGATTTTAGAGGTCAGATGTTAGAAAAAGCATTCGGCCTCTACGGCCCGACATCTGACATCTGCCATCTGCATTTCTGATATCTAACATCTGACATCTGGCTTATGGCGGCCATTCGCACTCAAAGAGAGATTCGCCAACGCGCCCCTTGGTGGTTGTTTGGGCTGCTCTTGCTGAATTTCGGTTTGATGACCTACGACGCGCGCGACGACGCGACCAAACAACGAAAGATTCGGTCGATCGCCCACACGATCACCTATCCCATCCAACAGGGCACCTCGAGCGTCGGGAATTGGATTGGCGGGCTGTTCGGAAATTTCGGCAACTTGCGCCGGGCTTCCACTGAAAATCAACAACTGCGCCAACAAATCGACCAGATGCAGGCTGAGCTGCGCGACACGCGCCTGCGCGCGGCTGAAGCTGATCGGCTGGAATACTTATTTAAGCTGAATGAAAAGAGCAGCTATCAAACTGTGGTGGCGCGCGTGATCGCCAGGGACCCTTCGATGTGGTTCGACAGCGTCATGATCGACAAAGGCCGTTGGGCAGGCGTCGAAGTCAACATGCCCGTCGTCACCTCTGACGGCATCGTCGGCCGCATCGTTTCCACCAGTCCGTGGAGCGCGCAGGTGATGCTGGTCACCGACGAGAGGTCCGGCGCCGGCGCGATTGTCGGTCAACTCGGGCAATCGAATGCTCTGGGATCAGTAAAGGGCATGGGCGAAAATGGTTTGCTGGAAATGCGCTACGTTTCCGGAATGGAAAAAGTGCAGGTGGGAGACACGGTCACGACTACCGGCCAGGACGCGATCTATCCACCAGGTTACAACGTCGGGGCCGTCGTCGAAGTGAAGTCCGGCTCGGCGGCGCAATCACCAGTTATTCATATCCGACCGGGTGCTGGTCTGGATCGATTGAAAGAAGTCGCGGTGCTGAAGTACACGCCGCCCCAGCGCACCGAATCCGATCAAGCGCTCCCCAACGTAGAAAAGAAAAGAGTAGGCAGTAGGCAGTAGGCGGTGGGCAGTAAAACGAGTCAACGTCCGCTCGATACTCAGCAGAATAAGTAAGATGAATAATAGAAGTATGCGAGCGATCATTTGCTGTCGACTTGATTCGTCCGCCTCGCCACCTGCCGCCTACTGCTCACTGCTCAAGACATGCGTCAAGTAACAATTGCGGTCTTGTTGATCGTGGCTATCGCTTTGCAATCGTCGCTGCGAGCCGTGTGGCAGCCGCTTGGTTACGTCGACCTCACCTTGATCCTGGTGGTTTATTTCGCGCTGCAACGCGAGCCCTTGCAGGCTCTCATCGTAGGCGCGGCGGCCGGACTGGCGACCGACATTATCAGCGGACGGCCCGCGTTGTTGGGAGCCGGTGGATTCTCGAAAGTGCTGACTGCCTACGCAGTCTACTTCGTGGCCTCGCGGGTGATGCTGGACACGACGATATTGCGCATCCCCGTCCTGGCCAGCGCCAGTCTGATCGACAACCTGGTGTATGTCGGGATGCATCGACTGCTCGGACAGCCGCCCCCGATGCCTTTCATGCAGTCCTTGTCGTACAAACTGGTCGCAACCACGATTGCCGGAACGATTTTGCTTTACGCTTACGATTCTTTTTTTAGCGCCAAGGCCCGGCAACGGCGCCAATTCACGGTTCGTCGCCGCGTGGCTCGCGGCGGCACCGGCGGTCTGCGCAGGAGAAGCCGATGAAATTCGTCGACGATTCACAAAACCTGCGGCTGCGACTGCGGCTGATTCAGGCGTTGATCCTGGTCCTGCTGAGCCTGCTCGGGGTCCGGCTTTATCTCCTGCAAATCATCAACGGCTCGCGCTACGCTGAAATCGCTGAGAACCAGCGCATCCGCCTGCTGCCAATCCCGGCGCCACGCGGCGCGATTTTTGATCGCACCGGAAACAACAAGCTGGTCGACTCTACGCCGATATACAGCGTAATTCTCTCGCGGGAAGACACCAAAGGGATCGACCGTTACTCACTAATAAAGCCGCTTTCCGAAGGACTTAAGATTGACGGTGAGATTTTGCGCGAGCGCTTTGACCAACTAAAGTCACAGCCGGCCTTTGAATCGATCCTGATTAAGGAAGGCGCATCGCAGGCGGAGATTGCCTGGGTGGACGCGCACCAATTGGAACTACCGGCGCTGCGGGTCGAGCAAACGCCACAGCGGCGTTATCCGGAAAACGGCATGTTGGCCCATGTGCTGGGTTACGTCGGCGAGATCAGTCCTGAGCAATTAAACAAACCAGAGTACAAAGGCTACCGGCCGGGCGACATCATCGGCCAGGAAGGAATCGAGGCTGTCTATGACGAATACCTGCGCGGCCGAGACGGTTACCGGAAAGTGATCGTCGATAGTCGCGGCCATATTCAAAACGAGGTAGAGCGGGTCGAGCCGCAATCGGGGCAGGACATCGTGAGCACGATCGATCTTGATTTGCAGCAGGCCGCCGAGGAGCAGCTACGCAAATCGCCACAGGGCCGCGGCGTGATCATTGCGATGGACCCGAACAACGGCGAAGTTTTTGCTTTGGCCTCGGCTCCGACCTTCGATCCGAATCTTTTTTCGAAGCGCATCACGACAAAGGAAGGCCGCGCTGAGTATCAAAAGCTGCTGAACGATCCGGACAAGCCCCTGATCGATCGCGCGATTCAGGGCAAGTATCCTCCGGGCTCAACCTGGAAACCTTTGATGGCCACGGCGGGACTGCAACAGGGCGCAATTTCGATTCAAAGTTCAAACCTGGTCTGCGGTGGCGGCATTACCATCGGCAACAAATTCACGCGCTGCATGGGTGGTAACCACGGATCGCCGGACGTGCACTTTGCCATCATGAAGTCGTGCGACGGCTATTTCTATCGCCTCGGTCTGAAGATGAAACTGGAAGGCATCCAGGCAATGGTGGATGAGTTCGATCTCAACAAGCGCACCGGGATCGATCTGCCTCACGAAGTGATCAGCACGACTCCTTCGCGCGAATTCAAGGCCCGTAATTATCCAACCGATCCGGAGTGGAAAGATATCGACACGGTTTATTCTTCGTTCGGGCAAGGGGAGGACGTGCTGACACCGATCGCTTTGTTGCGCGCTCATTCAGCGATCGGGATGAAAGGAAAAATGTTCGTCCCGCATCTTTTGAAACAGGTACGCGCGATCGCCGCGGTTGGCAACGATCCCAGTCGTCCCGATTACCGGCCGGAACGACAGGCCCGAACCTTCGATCGGCCGCAACCTAAAGTTCTTCCTATTCCAATCGACCAGAGTGATCTGGTCGTTCACGCTATGTGGTCGGTGGTGAACGTGGCGGGCACTGCCACCGGCATCAAGATGGCCGGGTTCGATATTGCCGGCAAGACCGGCACCGCGCAGGTCGTCAGTCTGGGCAAAGAAGGCTCCGAGCACAAGGACCACTCTTGGTTCGTTTCCTACGCTCCGGCCTTTAAGCCTGAGATTTCCGTCGTGGCGATGATTGAAAACGCCGGCCTGGGATCGCGTTTTGGCGCTCCGTCCGTACGCGCGATTTATGATGTCTATTATGCCAAGACGCGGACCGCCAAAGAAACTCCGACAAATAACGTCGCCATTAGAATTCGATAACATTAAGTGTGGAAGATTTGAAGTTCATCTCATTGGCACCTCGCTTCAGCGAGGTGACCCGGTTCAAAAAAAACAAATGGGTGAGCCGTTTCAACGGCTTAAGAAAACCATTGAAATGGTTCACGCCTATTCCAAACTCTTCTTTTCACCTCGCTAAAGCGAGGTGCTAATGAGATTAAGATGCCAAGTAACGCAATCCTTTTAGGTTCGCTCAACTGAGCTGCTCGATCTAACCCATGGTGGCCATCCTACAACGACGTAAGCTGCGCGATTTCGATTGGCTGATCGCAGTGCTGGCGATCGGCATCGTCTGCTTTGGCGCGTGGGAGATTCATAACGCCCAACCTACCGAGCCCTATTGGCAGAAGCAACTGATCGGCCTGGGCATTGCCCTGGTAGCGATGGTGGCGATCGCATTCACTGATTACCGCCGCCTGGTTGAACTGGCTCCGATTCTCTACGCATTGGGACTGGTGTTGCTGATCATCGTGCTGATACCGGGCATCGGAATGAAGATCAATGGCCAGCGTTGCTGGATCAGGTTACCCGGCCCGCTGGGTCAGTTTCAACCGTCGGAGTTTGTAAAGATCCCGGTAGTCCTGATGCTGGCGAGGTATTTTGGAAAACATCGCACCGGCTTGCTGACCTGGAAAGAACTGTTCATGGGTTGCTTGATTCTTGGTTTGCCGATGGGTTTGATCTTGCTGGAGCCCGACCTGGGTCAGTCGATCACATACTTGCCGCTACTGGCGATCGTGCTTTTTCTTTCGTCTGTACGCATGTGGGTGGTTGCGGCGGTCCTTTTTGCGATGATCGCCGGGGCGCCGCTGGCCTACACTGTGGGAGTAAAGACCGGACTCTTACATGGATACAAGCTCGAGCGCATCAACGTGATTCTCGATCCCGAGAATGCCGACAAGCGCGGCTTCGGCTATCACACCTGGCAATCAATGGTCACCGTCGGCGAAGGTGGATTGGTGGGGGCCCATGGTTCCGAGTACTCGCAAAGCAGTCTGAAGTTCCTGCCTGAACCGCACACGGACTTTATCTTCGCCGTCACGGCTGAAACCACCGGCTTTGTCGGTTGCCTCCTGTTACTGGCATCGTACGCGTTGCTGTTGACCCGCCTCATTGCTGATGCCCGCCGCTCGCGCGACCGCACCGGCATGTTAGTCATCATGGCGATTGTCGGCGGACTCATCTTTCAGATTTTTATTAACGTGGGCATGGCCCTCGGTTTCCTGCCCGTGATCGGCGTGCCGCTGCCGTTGATGAGCGCGGGTCTTTCTTCCGTGCTGGCCACGTTCATCGCCATCGGTTTCGCGATTAGCGTGCAACTGCGACGGTTCGTCAACTAGGCTGGTACCGAAATCCCGACAAGTCGGGGTAGCGAGTGGGTCCACTAACAGAGGAGTTTCTCAATGAAGAAGTTCTTCCCAGTTCTATTTCTAATGCTGACAGGCCTCCTTTACTCGCTCGCTACCCCGACTTGTCGGGGTTCTTTGGCACAAGAACAAACCCAACACCCAATCGACAAAACGCTCGAAGCTTGCATCGATAAGAACGGCTCGACGGCGGGTATGGTTGAGTGTACCGACAAAGCCTACGCTGCCTGGGACAAAGAGCTGAACAAGAACTATGGCGAGCTGATGCGCACCCTGAAGCCGCCGCAAAAGGAAGGGCTAAGATTAGCGCAGCTTGAATGGATCAAGTATCGGGACTTGGATTTCAAGCTTATAGACAGCATCTACGATACGATGCAAGGCACGATGTATATTCCGATGCGTATAGATGCGCGGCTGGAAGTGGTCAAGAAACGCGCCCTGGAGTTAAAAGGTTTCCTGGATCTTGTTCAGGAGGGCGGAGAGTAATCTGACGGCGCCGTTTTCAAAACAACCTGCCGCAAGACGCACTAAAGGCGCGAGAGCGAAACGAGGGAATTCGTTTTGCAGCTCGCGCCTTTTCGTGGCTCGATCGCTAAGCGTGCCTTATTTCCTTCGCCGGTGCGAAGCGGCACGCAACTTCTGGACTTGTGCTTTCAGTTCCCCAATCTCTTTCTGCTGCTCTTTGATCGCGTTGAGCATCGTCCAGAGAATAGGATCGTTATTGACCATCAGGTAGCCGTTTGCGTTCCGGGTCACGGCTTCCGGAATGACCTTCTGCAACGCCTGGGCGCCAAAGCCGACTTCTTCTCGCTCCGACAAAAGGCCAAGAGCGTTATCCCGCTTGTACTGGAAACGGATCGGCTGCAACTGCATGACGGCTTTGATTCCGCTGTTGAAGCGGCCCTTGATGTCTTTCAGGCGCTCATCCGAAAAAAACTGCCAGGACCCGCCCCCGACGGATTTGTCGGCGTCTCCGCTGACCGACAGTCTCAGATCGGGCGCAGTTGTCCCGATGCCAACGTTACCGGAGGTGTCCAAAACCATCCTGTCATAAACGTCATTGCTGCCAAGCGAAAGAGCTTTACCTGAGTGAGCCAATACATCAAAAGCTGCCACAATGCCACCAGCATAGGTCAAAACTCCATAGGCCGGGTTTATGGCTACGCTGTCAGCCTGAAAGCTGCCGTTTACTTCCAGCTTGTGCGTCGGACTCGCTATCGCGACCCCAACGTTGCCGCTGGCGCTGATGTCAATGCTGCTCGTTGGCGCGCCGGGTCGAATGCGGAACGGCAGGCGCGAACCTCCGGTGACATCGCGGACGAAAAAGTTGGCTTCATTGCCGGCAATGTCCCAGGTCTGCGCAGTGAAGCCGCCAGAGTTGGTTTGCTGGAGCCGAATCGCCGGCGTATTACTGGTGTTTATATGAAAGTCCAACACCGGAGTGGCGGTGCGCAATCCCACTCGGCCCGTGGAATCAACAAAGATCGAATTCGTAGGCGCGCTGCCGGTGACGGTGAAAGGCACTGTGGCGGCCGTGATGTCTTCAATCGAGAACTTTTCAGCGCCGCCGTTGGCGGAATCATTCGCGGTGAGCTGCCAGTCGTGGGTTGGAAAACCCGTGCCAGTTGAAGTGTCCTCGAACTTGATCCGGGTGTTGTTCTCTTTCATCCTGATCGTGTCAAAGCCAAAGCTCTCATTGTTGACGCAATCAAGACCGATACAGGCACTGCCCTGCACGATCAGATCGTCCGGGATCACTTGATCGGGCATAGCACGCAGAGCCAGACTATGGTTGCGCAGCCGGTTCAAAGTGTTGCCGGACATCGCGCCCCCGCGAGGCTGGTCATTCGTTTTGTCGCGTTGCGATCCTTCGACCGCCCCGGCGACGATCGCCTGGCCATTTAGAATCATGAAGGATCCCGACTGGACCTGGCTGGGTAGCGCAACGTGCTTACGCCCAACTCGATCAGCTTCCGAGTCGTCGTCGTTGGCTCGGTTGGCCTTCAGCGAATCTTTCGATACGCCCGACCCCGGGTTAAGACGCAGCTCATAGGTGTACGACCCATCTGGCAGACGCTCTCCCTGATTGTCGACCAGCGTGAACTCGGGCGAGGCCCCGCCGGCAAACTCCCGGCTGAAGACCCTGCCATCAGGCGCCGAGACCGTCAGGGTGCCGCCGCTATTCGCAACGGCCACGCTAAATCTGACGCTTGAGCCGGACGAAGCCTCAGTAGCTAATTTGCCCTCTTTTTGGCCAAAGGCAGTTGCCTGTGAGCCGACGAGGATGAACGCGGCAAACATCACCAGCGCAAAAGACTTTTGGAATCTCATTGGAAGACCTCCTGTGTTGTTTCCTAACTCAAGACGCCATCAGTCAAAGTAGATAGACCCTGGCGATCGAGGGATCTGATGGTTTTGTCCAGCTTATTTTAGCTAGCATGCCTTTTAGCAAAGAAAGTCGCGCGATGTCAAGAAATTCTCGACGCTAAGAACAGAAATTCTCGACGCGGACAGCTAATTATTTTGCGAGTAAAACGGCGCAGCGCGACGGAACCGGCAAGCCAACCCAATCGAAGTCCGATCACAGCGGAAATCGCCCGCGATATTCGCCCGATACCAGGAATGCTTTCACCATGTCAGCATTGCTTAAGTTCCCGTCGAAAGCATTCAGCTTGTCCAACCAGAAGTTGTAACCCGAGAAGTCCGGATCGGGGCCACTGTTGGCATCGCGACGGAGGTAGCCAAAGTACTGCATCAGCACGAACGCCGCATTGAACTCCCGCTGAGCCAGCGCTGAGTTCTCGGCTGCCCTTCGCAAGGCTTGTCCTCTCGCGGCCGCATCTGACGACGTTGCGGCGGAACCGAACTCATTGATGGCTGCCGTGCGATCATTTGCGGACGGTGTCACTCCGGCATTTGTGAACAAGCGGTCAACAAATTCCATGGGCGTCATGGTCGTCGGGAATGCCACAGTGAATCGCGGGCGCTGCACAAACTCGGTCACAAATGCTCGCTTGTTGTTCTCCAGTACCGTCTCCCAACCAGCCTGGTTCACTACTACGCCGTGACCAATCTCAGCCGTATCAGGTTTGAACTCGCTGAGTCTGATCGGTACCGGAGCGTTCGGCAGATCGCCGTATGCAGCCTTGTAAGTCTTGTAGACCAGGTAACCAGTCTGCTGGAACTCAATCGACAGGAAGAAGGCTGCCGAGGTGTCAATGCGTTTGGCTTCCCGACATTGGACATTCTCTCCGCAACTCTCGATATTGTTCACCCAGAAATTAAAGCCCGCCTCATCTGGCTCGCGGCCCAGGAAGTCCAGGTACTGCTGGCGGACGAAGTACTCGGTCGTGTCCAATGGATTCACAAACCCGCTGGTCAAAGTTGCATTAAAAGCCGCGTTGGTATGCAGACCCAGCGCACTGAAGCTTCGCTGCGCCGGACTGAAACTGAAGTTGGCTCGTGACGGCGCCACCGTGTAGAAGCCGTTCGTCTCGACATTGTCGAAGCGATAGGTGCCCTGCGCATCGGTCACGGTCAGACGGTTTTGCGTCCCGCTCATCCGCACCGCAGCGCCTTCGACCGGGTTGCCGTTACTGTCAACGATCTGGCCAGACACGTTGCCATTAGCTGCGGTCCCACCAACGACGGTTAAGCTTCCGTTCGCGGTACGTGCCGAAGGATCTCCCGCATTGAAACGGAAGGCCGGATGGAAGATGCTGTTAGGATCGGTATAGTCCTCGAATGTCAGCGGGGTTGACTGTCCAATCGATCCCACAACTTTGAATCTGAGATTGATCAAAATGCCGGCGCCGCTCAAATCCGTACTCTGGAAGGCTGAGATGATCAGATGACCTGTATTGTTAGCGTTTGGCGTAATGAACATGCCGCTGCTGAGCGTCCCCGCAGTATCGTAAGGCGTCGCCAGCGGTTGCAGGACCGTGGAATCGAAAGTCACTTGCAAGTCATATGAGCGGACACCGAACCCTGTAAGATCGGAAACCGTGATCGGAATGCTGACACTGGCGTTCGGCGCTCCCGTAGCAGTTGGCAGAGTAACCGATACTGAGCCTGCCGCCGGAGCGATGGCAGAAGCCGCGGGTCTCTGCATCAACGGGCCCGACGGATCGATTACCGGCGAACTGGTCGCATAGGTGTTTGTGTCATCCGGTCGAGCCGCCGAGGCGAACCAATCGCCGGAGACGTCCCCGACCAGAATCGCGGTAAAGTTCTGCGCCGTCTGATTCGCAATCAAAGACGGATACAGACGTTTGTTGGGAACGAACTTCCAGGTGCCGACGTTGGCGGTATCGTTCAGGCCGGCCACTCGCCGCGCGATGAAAGAAGCGTCAAAGGAAGTAAGCGAGTTATCGCTGTCAGAATCGCCGGCGATGCGCTGATTGGCAGACGGCGTATCCAAACCGGCTACAAACCTCGCCACAAACGACGCGTCATAAGACTCAATGCCATTAGCGTCGCCCGTCTTCGACGGAGTCAAGGTGTAATCGTTGCCGGTTGGAATACCCGTCAGCGAATAGTTTCCGTTGGGATCCGTCGTCGCGGTCCGCGGCATAAAGCCCACTGGACCAGTCAGCGTCATGATTACGTTCTTCACGCCGTTCGCGCTATCGGCATAGTTCAGATTGCCGCTGATCGAAGTTGGATCGTCATTCGTGATCGTTCCGGTAGCGGTGCTCGGACTGCCGGCGCTGTATCCCCCGCCCGAGGTCACTGTCAGAGTCACGGTTTCATCTGCTTCGGGATTCGTATCGGGTGTCGGATGAATCGTGACGTCCACCACGGAGAGGCCGTTGCCGAAGGTCACCGTGCCGGTTGAGCCATTGAACGTCACGTTGGGATCGCTCACCACCGTGTAGTCATTGCTTGAGTTGGCTGTACCGCTCGCTGAAAAATTCACCGGCAGCGGTCCGCTCGTATTGGTACGGGCGAACGTGTAAGTCAAATTAGTCGAGCCATTCTCAAGTACTGATGAGGGCAACACGGCAACGCTTACATTGTTAGGCGCCGTTTCGTTGTCGATTATCGTCAAGATCGCCGTCCCCGGCGTCCCGAGCGACGCCCCAGTTCCAGTGACACTCGACAGCGCGAGACTCACGGTTTCATTTCCCTCGAAGACGTTGTCGTCACAGAACGGCACGGTAAAGGTCTGCTGCGTCTCGTTGGGATTGAAAGTCAGCGTGCCTGACCTGCTCTTATAATCCACCCCCGCCGTGCAGTTCGCCCCGCCCGCCGCGGAACCGTCGGAAGTTTCGTAGTGCACGGTCACCGTAGTGTCGTGCACGCCGATTCGCGTTACGGTGATCGTCGAGCTCGCGTCGGTCTCGTTACCGGAATAGGGCGCGCCGCTGAATTGAATCTTGCTGGTGTGGCACTTGCCGACAAAACTCGAGTTATAGATGCTGGCCACGTCACCCGCCGAAAGCGCGCTGTTGACTATCTCGACTTCGTCGATCTGGCCCTTCCAGAAGCGACCCGTCGCCTCAGCATTTTCACCAATGCGTACATCGAATACGTTCGTTTTGAAGTTCCCGGGCACGCTGGCGAACACGTCGAGAGCGCCATCGACGTAAAGATACTTGGTCGTGCCATCAAAAACTGCGGCGACATGATGCCACTGCCCATCAGCTACAGCGATATTGCCATCCAGATCGTGGTAACCGGAGTTGTTGTTTGAGCCAAAGCGCAACCCATACCCGCCGGATCCCGGACCTCTCTGCAAGCGCCAGGCAGAATCGCCCTTGGTCACGATCGCGGCGTTTTGATCCATTGAGTCGAACTCCGCCTTCGTGGCTTTAACCCAGGCATCGATCGTAATTGCTGAGGTCAGATCAAAGCCAGCCGATGCAGGAATGTTGACGTAGTCGCCGGCGCCATCGAACGTAAATGCCTGCCCGACTTTGCCACTCACGAACGAAGTGTCGCCGACCAACTCGCCATTGTGTGTGCCAAAGATGTCGTTGGCATTTCCTTGACCCGGATACCAGCTGATCAAGCCGAGCGGCGGCGTCGTACAGGTCGCGGCCAGGACTGGCGTATCCGCGGTCGCGCTGTTCGGAGTGGTGGGATCGAACTGATCCGCCGTAACCGTTGCGGTGTTCGAGACGGTCGTGCCGGCCGCAGCGTGCGTTGGCTTGACCACGATCGTGACTTTAGCGCTGCCACCCCCGCTGGGTGGCGGCTGAGCTGGGTCGAATGACTGCGCCATACTCGTAGAATCTTTGCGAGCCCGCTGAGTTCCACCGCCGGCGAAAATTGTTCCCAGATTGCACGTAACTGTCGTTGTCCCCGAGCAAGTGCCCTGCGTCGGTATCGCCGAAACGAATGTCGTGTCGGGCGGCAAAGTATCGTTTACCGTGACGTTGGTCGCGTCGTCCGGTCCGCCGTTGTTAACGGTGATCGTATAAGTCAGCAGGTTTCCTTCATAGACCGGATGAGGTGAATCGGTCTTGGTGATCGAAAGATCGGCAGTGGGCGCCGCCACAATCCGGTTTGGGCCAACCGGCGCGCCACAACCCGGGCTCGGGCTATCGAGCCCGCTACAAGTGTTCGCGGCCGGCGGATTTGCGCCGCCGGTCGGATCAACCGAGTAATGGTTGGTCGCGCCCTGGCCGGCGGTCCCGCTCTTTGGTCGCACTACGACATCGATCGTGCTGAGGCCGCCCGACGCGGTGATCGTCCCGCTACCAAACGTACAGGTGACCGGATCGCTTCCGGTGGGAGTCGGACAACTCCAGTTGGTCCCGCTGGCGCTGATCAGATCAAGTTCCGCCGGGATGGCTTCAGCAACCGCAGCCGTGGTCACGGCGGCGGCGCCGTTGTTGGTCACCGTGATGGTGTAGGTAGAGTTCTGCCCAACCACGAGCGACGGCGACGGCGAGCTCTTGTTAACCGACAGATTCGGTCGCGGGGTGGCGGTAACGCGGACGCAGAGTGAGAACTCAGATGTATCATGAGTCTCGACCCGGGTGGCCGTGGCCGAGATGTCATTGCCGGCCCCGATCGGGTAGGGATCCGACATAAAGTTGACAGAGCCACTTGAATCGATCGTCACTGTCTTCGAGCCCAGGTAAAACTCACCTTCACCATAGCCCGAAGTATCGCAGGCGGAAGCGCCCAGGTAACCAACGCAAGGCGGTGATAGACAAGGCAGGCTCTCGTTGCGATAGAAATCGATGATGTAGGCGCCCGCCGGCGATCTCAGCGTGCCGCTGATTGTTCCCGTGCCGGCAAAGGCCATGGCGCTCAGGTTCTCTGGAAAGTTCTGATAGTTGTTTGGGCCCGTGTGGTCCACCGAATCGTTGGCCGTTGGTCCATCGTCGCCCAGATCAATCCCCAACGCTCCGTTGTTGTAGATCGAGTTCTGCCGAATAGCGTTGCCGGATCGGGCCGACTTGAGCACGGTCACACCGTTGCCGCCGTTACCAGTGATGACGTTTCGGAAATCGGTGGTCGATCCGCCGAGGAGATTGTCGTGGGAATCCTGACAAAACTCCACGCCAGCGCCGTAATTCCCTAAAAGAGCGGTTCCGGTAAGGTCAGTCCCAATGTAGTTTTTGCCGACGCCATTACCGGTCGGCCCGGCGATTTGGCCACTGCTGATTTCGACGCCCAGTAAATTACCCGAAATGACATTACCCGCGCCCAAGGCGGCAGGCACCGTGGCAACGGCTAATTCAGAATTGCCGACTATGTTGTTGGGGCCATCGTAAATTTCGACCCCGAAGCCATTGCCCATCGGGTTATTGTCAGCTGAATCGTCGATGATCGAAGTGCCGCTCGAGTCAGTCCCAATAAAGTTGCCGCGGATAATGTTGCCGCTGGAATTGACGCCGTTGATTTGGATCCCGTCGTCGAAGTTCGCCGAAATCAGGTTGCGTGCCGCCGCGCTGGCGCTATCTGTAACAGCGCCCCCGATCGTGTTGCTCGCGCAGTTGTCGATTTGCACGCCGATGTCGTTTCCAATTGGCTCTTCTGAGTTGTCAACGGCCAACGTGCCCGTGGCATCGGTGCCGATAAAATTACCAACGATCGTGTTGCCGTCGTTTCCGGCCAGCCGAATGCCGGCGCCTTCAGACCTGTAGCCGATGAACCGGTTGACGACGAGACCCGTGACGGTGCTCGATCCAGCCACGATGTTGAGCCCGATGCCGATGTTATCCTCGACCTGACTGCCCTCCAGCTCGATCAAGAGCAGGGCGTCGTTACAATCCGGATCGTCGTTCGGCTGCGAGCAGGGCATTGGATTGGGTGCTGAACAGGGTTGCTGGGTAAAGCCATCGATCTTCACCGGATAGATAACTGCCGGCAGGTTCGAATTCGGACTGATTGTCCAGATGCCGGTGCCTGCATTTACATAACCCACATCGGAAGTCGGGATAGCGAACTTGATCGTGTTTTTGTCCGGTTTGGCATTGGCGGCCTTGATGGCTTCGCGCAGAGTGCAATCGCCATCAGAGAGAGGATCGCACGAGCCATCGTCATGATCGTCCGTCGTGTTGACTTCAAAGTCAGGAGCGGGTGCGCCGGTATTGCCCGGAACTTCGAATGCTCCGATGTCCACGGTGGCCGTGTTGTCGCCGTTGCCGTCGACCTGGCGCGGGAAGCCACGTTCGCGTTGATCGCTCACCAACTGACTGCCGTAGGTGTCGTCGCTGCACGAATCACCGACCACGCAGTTGTCACCGGCATCGATTGCCGGGCTGCCAATCAGTAACGCGTGCGTCTGGGTCGGCCCGCCGTAGTTGCCAAGCGGCGCCAGTTTCGCATTAGCGATATTGAGCAGATTATTGTGATTGGGTGGATCGTTATTTAGCCCATTACTGCCCGGCCCAATTAAATTAAAGGATCCGGCAAAGCCGCCGTTGCCTGCAAGATTGTTAGGCGTAGGACCCGTACCTAAATTGAAAATGGCTCCACCCCGGAAGTTGCCGGCGACGATCGTGTTGCGCAATCTGAGCGACGTGCTGATGCCGCCATGCGCTTCGATGCCGCCGCCGTCACCACCAGGGTTACCGCCGGTATCGCAATGATTCTCAGTGATGGTGGCATTGGCCAAAGTGAAACTGCCGCCGGGGTCGTTATACACGCCACCGCCGTCGTCTGAGGCTGTGTTTCCGGAAATCGTGCTGTTGAGGATCTTCAGTGAACCTTCATTGTAGATGCCGCCGCCGTTAACCGCGTCGTTGCTTGAGATGGTGCTGTTGGTGATGCTTAGCTGGGCGCCCGCGTCGTTGAAAATGCCGCCGCCTCTGTTCGACGCCGAATTCCCCGAGATCGTGCTCGAGTTAATTATCAAAGAGCCATTGCCGCAGCCGTAAATCCCACCGCCATTCCCGCCGAGAGTGTCATTGGATACGACGGCGCAGTTATTCAGCGTCAGGCTGCCGCGGTTGCTGTAGATCGCGCCGCCATCGTCATCCGCACTGTTCTCAGTTAAGACGCAAGAATTGACGGTGACCGTGCCACCTTCGTTCGAGATTGCCGCGCCGTGATCATCCGAAGCGTACGCCAGGGTGACCGTCAAACCCGATATCGTCACCGTAAAGCCGGAATTGATGGTGAAAGCCTTACTGTCCTCGCCATTGATTCTCAGAATGCTTGCGCCCGGCCCGTTGATGTTGACGTTATGTTGGATGGCGGGCAGCGCGTTGGACAAAGAAATTTCGTACGGACCAGGAGACGCGAACACGCTCGAATCGAAGTTGATATCAATCGTGCCGCAGGAACTGGGCGTCTGGTTGGCTTCTTCGATCGCCGCGCGCAAAGTGCAGTTACCGTTCGAGTCCTTACAATCGCCGTCGCCGGCATTAGCATCGCTGTTATCGTCGGTACTGTTGACGAAAAACGGGGATGACGGACAACTCTTGATATCGTCATTGGTAATCGTGAGCGTGGTCGGGTTCGTGCCGCTAATAGTCGCGCCGCCGGTCGGATTCGAGAGCGTGATATTCACCGTCTCGTTCGCTTCGTAAGTGGTGTCGCCCTTTATCGTGACCGGGGAAATTTTGTCCGCCGTATCACCATCGGCCCAGCCTACGTCTCCGAACGCTTCGACATAATCCGATCCCGCGGTTGCCGTCCCGGGGCTGGTGGCCCAATGCGCCGATACTGCGCCATCACTGCCGCCGCTGCGACGAAAAGTTATCAAAAAGTCATGATCAGAATTCGTCTCGCTATCCGCATAAGGAGCATTTACAAATGAAATCGTACCCGGCGAGACCGCGCCTGCCTCAGCCAGAGACCAAGCGCTGAATGTCGAGACGGAATTCTTGGTGGCAAAGTGGCTGGAAGTATTCAGCGTGTCCGGTTCGATTTGCGTGAACGATCCAGCGTATCGAAACAGCTTGAAACTGCTCTCGGTAGCAGCACCCGGCACATCGGCGGCGAGATAGTTAAAGGTAATGTCCGCTGAGCCGATCGTCGGACTGGGGGTACCGACTGTCCAATAGCGTTGCAACGCGTGGGCGCTCACATTGTGGATGCTGGGATGCTTTCCCGCAGTCGCTTTGATGGTTTGGTTGTAAGTCGTATCGGTGTTGACATGAAAGACTTCACTAACAGGCGAATAGCCATTCGCGGTTCCGACATCAAAGGGAATCGTGCAACTGGTGTTGCAGCCGAAGAAGCGTTGCAGGTTGCCGATGACATAACCATTGCCGCGCGCGACGCTGCCATTGGTCGTGAGCGTGAACGCTCCCATGTCGACGACGCCGTTAGTCAACGTCAGGCTCGCGCCAACCGTCATGTCGTTTCCAAAGATGACCGAACCTGAAGTGGAGCGGCCCATCGTCATTGCCGACAATGTCCGGAAGCCATTTAAGAGGTTCAGCGTTCCCAGCGGGCCCGTGCCGCCAATGTTCAGCGTCGCCGCACCATCGCCCTTCAGATTACCCAGGCCGGTGACGGTGCCATTCAATGTCAGAGTCTTCGCATTGAGTATCAGCAGATCATTGCTACCATTAAATTTCAGCTCGCCTTCGATCGTGAGATTTGCATCCATCTGGACTGAGCCGTTGGTTTGAGAAATCAGGACGCCGCCGAGCGTCGCGGCGGTAGTGACATGCTGAATGAGCGGCGACGGAATCGTGCCCGCGCCCTGAAACTTGATCGTGCCGTTGTTGTGCGTGATGCCGCCTGAGCCGTTGTTGTCAGTCAGATTTGCCCACAGAATCAGATCGCCGTTCGCAGCCGTCGACAAACTCAACGAGCTGCCGCTGAGAATCGTAAGATTGTTCTGGCAAAGGAGCGGGTGGGTTGCCGCGCCGCCGCTGTAAGCCTGGCTGCCGTCGAGTATCAGATTCCCATAGCTGCGATTGTCATAAGAAAACGCCGAATTGGTGAAGAAGGTCTGCGTGCTGCCTGAATCGAAAGTTACGACCGCCGGGGTACTCGTGCCGAATGGATTGCCGCCGGCATGAAAGTCAGCGAACGATCCGCTCAGAAACTCAACTGACTGCGGCGCGCCCCCGCTGCTCCCGTCACCAAATGGACTTCCTGAAAATCCGGTATCGGTGGTGAAGAAAGCTTTGTCCGCGAAAGTAATCGCATCCGCGGCGCTGGCGAGAATTCTATGCGCGCTGCCCCTGAGCGTGATTTGTCCGCCGGACGTCAGGCCACTGCCGGCCTGAATGTCGCCCTTTGAACCCGCCGTTAGTAAGACGGTTATGGCCGGACTGCCATCAAGCGTCAAAGAGCTGGGGCTCGATATTACCAGCGAGTCGCTGCTCGCCCCGCCAATGGTCAATGTGTGTGCAGTGGCGCCGGGCACAGACGCGTTACTAAAGTTTGCCGCGGCCCCGTTAATGAATTTCAGCGTGGCAATTGTCTGCGTGGGAATGTTGGTCACAAATGGCGTCGGGGTCGACATGCCGTCGAAAATCAAGATGTCACCGTTGTTCAGATTCCCGCGCGTTGGATTCCAGTTCGTGCCAACGTTCCAATCTGTATTCGCCCCAACCGTGCCGCCAATCCAGGTATAGGTTCCCGAAGTGCACTGATCGACAAACTGCCAGCCCGTGTTATTGCCGTTGTTTGCGCCGCTGTTAACCAGAATGAAGAGCGGCGGATTCAACCCTCCGGGGACCTTCTGATGATCGACGGCCACGTCAGTCATTGAGAACGTGCCCGTTCCCGACCATGTGCGCTGCGAGCTGTTTGAGGAAGTAATTGCTATGTCGTTGGTGTCACCGCACGCCGTGCCGCTCGCATTGAAGTTGATGGTGCCGGCGTTCGAAACGTCGCCTGAAAGCGTTAAGTCGCCTTTACCAAAGTTCCGCCACGTCGCACTCGTTGCGACCGTGACCGCGTTCGTAATCAAACTGAAATCGTTGGTGTCTGTCTCGCCCTGCGTGAACACGCCGTGAGTGACAAACAGCGCCGTCGTTATGTGGGTCGTCGACACGTTGATCGAGACGATGTTGTTTGTACTCGGCGTCGGATTGACGGGAACGTTGTCGATAGTCAGCGTGCTGAAATTTGAATCGTTGTTGCCGCTGATTGTTTGATTTCCGGCGCTGCTATTGAAGTCGACGGTGAATGCG
Source organism: Pyrinomonadales bacterium (assembly GCA_038210455.1). Lineage (GTDB taxonomy): Bacteria > Acidobacteriota > Blastocatellia > Pyrinomonadales > Pyrinomonadaceae > UBA11740. The sequence continues at coordinate 64,930 of JBBQWP010000018.1, forward strand.
TCGGCCGTGAAGGTGCCGTTATTCGTCCAGTTGCCGCCGGCGAAAGTATTGCCGCCCGGCGTAAAGTTCGTGCCGGAAAGAATGACCAGAGCCTTACCGGGTTTCGTCGTCAGCAGACTCGACGCGCCGGTTGTGTAAATCGCATTCAGATCAGCGTCGGTGCCGGGATTACCGCTGGCGAGGTTCGCGTTGGTAAAGGGCCCTGAATCGTCCTGGCGCAGAGTCAAAGTGTCCTGAGTAATGTTAAGGCTGCTGATATTTCCGCTGTTGCCGCGGGTGACCGTCGCACCCTTGACGTTGTCGACGGTGTCGTTGGAGACGAACACAGTCAGCACATCGCCGCTGCTATAACTAACTCCAGAGAAGGAATAATCGCCCGCGCCATTGGTCGTGGTCGTGGAGACGCTGGCGCCGTTCTTTAGTAAAGCAATGGTCTTTGATGTGTTTTGAGTAGCAAAGAGACTGCCGCTGATGTTAGGCAGAACCGTAAGAGTAAATTGCGCATCGGTTATTGCCGAGCAATTGTCCGTCGCCCGAATTGTAATCGTGTGCGTGCCGACGGGCGCGGCGTTGCTGATTGAAATCGCGCCAGTGTTATCGACGCTGATTGTTCCGGTGTACGTGCCCTGAGATTGAAGCGCGATTGACGACACGCTCCCATTGTCGCTGGGCCCGGTCGCCGGATTGAAGCTCAGCGAACCACCCGAAGCGGCCGATTGATTTGCATAGCTGAGCGTCGGCGCGCTGTTGGCGGTGACGGTAAGCGTCAGATTGGCGTTCGTCGACAGAGTGCCGTCACTCGCCGTCAGAACCACCGTGTTGTTGCCGATGGCCGCGCTGCAGGAAGCAGAGACATTCGCCGTAACCGTTCCGGCTGTGTTGACTATGTTGGTAACACTGATGCCAGCCGGGACGGTAGTGGCAGTAACCGTCAAACTTCCGGCCGAAGTTTCCGCATCACTGACGGTTGCGATAGTTGAATTGATGGCGGCCGTACCTTGCGGTCTGGTCAAAGGCCCACCCGCCGTTATCGTCGGCGCGGTGTTTGATTCGTCGGCGCCAATGTCGGGCGTTGCGGTGCGCTTGTCACCATCAATGTCAGTTGTGATGCCGGCGATCGAGGTACCAGCGTTAGAAGCGGGCGAACCGCTAAACGTGAGGTGAAGGTTCGTAGCTGAAGTGAATTGTGGATCCGTGGCGAATGAGCCAGCGTCCTGACTGGTAGCTGTTTGCCAATCAGTCAAAGCGATCCGGTCCGTCGCCGAACTAAATCCGGTGAAGCCATTTGTGCCGCTTGTCCCCGAACCTATGTAGACAACGTTCTTGTCCGATGTGATTGTTCCACTACTCAAAAAGTAAGCATAGTGTTTCGCTGTAGTTTGCGAGGCCGTAAAGTTCGCGAAGATATTGTTCTTGGTTGTGATAGTGCCGCCCGCGACATAGAGGGCCGTGCTGCTCGCCGCAGTTCCCAGTGATTCTCTGACGCTATTGAAATAACAGGTAACCGTGCCGGAACCGACTACGTTCACGGCCAGCGCTCGTCCGACTTGCGTGGCGCTGGGAGTAGTGATGCCGTGCGAGAAGCCGAAGATCATGTTGTTAAAGACGCTCGCCGTATTTCCGCTGTTTATGTCCGTGCGAATACCGTAAAGAACTATTGAGCTTGACGTGGAAGTAGTCGAGATATCATGAACTTTGTTGTTCTTAACTTCATTGGTTGCACCCTTACCACTCTCGACATAAATACCGATAACATCCGCAGTGCTGCTGGTCGAAACGAATTGCACTTCCGCATTGAAAATCTTCACGCTGCTCTGTGACGTAGCACGAATGCCGGTCGCCGCCGAGCTGGATCCGCCAATCGGATTAGTGCTGCTTCCTATCGTCGTAGTGCCGCCGTTAATTATCCCTATTTCGGTATTCAAATCGGGAAAGGCAGAGTTTCCGGTCAATTGAATGCCATTGTAAACATTCCCGATTGTCAGGTTGTAATACTTGTTGGTTGAGTTCGCACCAGCCGCGCTACTCGGAGTCGCACCGCCTGCACCCGCAGCGACAGTCTGCAGAACGCCGATTGAGCCAGCGTTTGATTTATTAAGAGTGATCGCTGAATTCTTGATCGTATCGTTCTGCGCACCATCGGTGGCCGATGCGTTCCGGATTAAGTATCCATACTCAACTGCGCTGCCAGATGCGATCGTGATATCAATTCCGTCAAGCGTGATGTAGTCGCCACCGGAGATGCAGATTCCAAAGTCAATTAATCCGCCAGTACCCGTCGGCTTGATAATCGGATTCGCTCCCGCGCCCGACTTTTGAAAGACGATCTTGTCCGACGAACTGCCGGTCGCGGTGATCGCCGGGGTATCTTCAGTGGAAACAAATCCGGCATCGGCGTTGAAGGTCACACCGCCTGAACCGACACCGTTCGTATTCAGATCGTTGATGGCGGCGGTGAACGTTGCATAGTCTCCACCCGATGCTTTGATCGTCTTGATGCCGGTAAGAGCTGTTGGCGGAGCCGGACTCAACGGCAGAGCACTTCGAGTCGCGAAGATTCTGCTGAGACTAGCCGACCACGCGAACCTACCTTCGGCGGCGCGGCCGCGCACCACGACTAAGGCGGAGGCGGCGACGCTAATCAGAATGAAGGCGACGATCAGGGTGCTGACCCGGGCGCGGCCCGAGCAGTGAGCAGTTGGGCGGCTTTGCCGCAGCCCGTGCGGAACGCCTTCAGCTTTCCGGCGCGCGCTTTTATTTCTTTGAGGCTCCGCCTCAGAGGCATAGCGTCGGAAATATTTTCGATCATCGGAGAGCCCAAGGCGTTCCGCCCGGGCTGCGGCTGAGCCGCGAATCGGGGGTTCTTGATCCTCAAGCCTGCGGCGCGCAGACGAGTGCGCGCTGGGATCGGCGGGCGAGCGATCTGAGCGGGGCATTCTTAGGGCGAACTCCTAAACTTCAGTAGGCCGTCGGGACGCAGCTGCTAGCAATAAAAACTACAAATGACAGCTCGATCGGACTGGGCAATTTGCCTGTCTGACGAAAGAACCGAGACCCAAAAAGCGCTTGGATATACCAGAAAAATGTTCGCGAAGATTACGCGACAGACACAGAAAAAGTCAATGAAAATGCGGGAAAGTTAGGCAGACAAGCGGCGGCGTGGTGAGATCAGTACCACCTGCGTCAGCGGGTGGGTCCTTCCTTCAACTCGCGCACTGAGTCCCCGGCCCACCCGCTGACGCAGGTGGTACTGACCTGCCTTCTGCACTAGAATAACGCACTCATGATCGGGCAGACTCTCGGCAATTATAAAATCACGCAAAAGATCGGCGCGGGCGGTCAGGGCACGGTTTACAAAGCCATCGATCAGAAACTCGGCCGCACGGTCGTCGTCAAAGTGCTGCCCGCCGAACTCACCGTCAAAGAAGCCAACCTGAAACGCTTTGAACGCGAAGCGCGGCTGGCTTCGTCGCTCGACCATCCGAACATCTGCACCATCTTTGATATGGATGAAGCGAACGGCCTGCACTTTATCTCGATGCAGTACGTCGAAGGCCGCAACGTGCGCCAACTGGTGAACGGCCGGCCGCTGGAATTGGAGAGCGCTTTGCGCATCGCGATTCAGGTGACGGACGCGCTGGCGGTAGCGCACGCGCGCGGCATCATTCATCGCGACATCAAGAGTGGCAACATCATGGTCACCGACAGCGGCCAGGTGAAGATTTTGGATTTTGGTCTGGCTAAGCTGCTCGATGAAACCGAAGCGACGAACACCGGGATTCATCAAACTGAACTGACTGAGCTAGGCGTGCCTTACGGCACCGCCACCTATGCCGCGCCGGAACAAGCGCGCGGCGATAAGGTCGATGCGCGCGCGGATATTTTCTCGACCGGAGTGCTCGCTTATGAAATGTTGACCGGCACCTGGCCGTTTCGCGGCAAATCAACCATCGATGTGCGGCATGCAGTGATTTACGATCAGCCGAAGCCGCTGGCTGCCGCGCGGCCTGGCGCGACGCCACCGCGTCTGCAACAGATTCTGGACAAGGCAATGCAGAAAGATCCGCGCGATCGTTATCAAAAGATCGACGATCTGCGCGATGAGCTGCGCAAGGTTCTCCACGATGTCGCTTCAGGCGTGCAGTTTGAGGAGGCCACCGCGCCGCGCCATTTGGGTGGGCACAGCCCGGTGTCTCGGGCTATGCGTTGGCTGCGCAGGTTAGGCGGGAGCCCCGATACACAGACCAGCACACCGCAACTCTCCGCAAAGCCGGCCACCGATCCAGGCGAAGGATCGATGACTACGATCGCGGACCGCGAGAAGAAGAGTCTGGCGGTGCTGCCTTTCAAAAACCTCGCCAACAATCCCGAGTCGAGTTTTTATGAATTCTCTCTGGCTGACGCCGTGATTACTGAGCTCGCGCGCATCCGCTCGCTGGTGGTGCGCCCGTCTTCGGTGATGTTGAAGTACCAGGGCCAGCCGGCCGATCCGGCCGACGTCGGCAGAGAATTGAATGTCGATGCGGTGTTGTCGGCTGGGTTTCTCGCGGTCGGCGATCATTTTCGAGTTAACGCGCAACTGCTGGATATCAAGAGCGGCGAGATTATCTGGAGCGATCGGGTGGACGCTTCGGCCAAAGACATCATTGCGATACAGGACGAGATCACGCGCCGCATCGTCGACGGGTTGCGGCTCGAGCTAAGTCCGGACGAACAGGCCGGTCTGGCGCAACCCGCCACCGTCAACGCCGAAGCTTATGACGAGTTCCTGCGCGGCCGCGACCGCTTTGCCCGCTTTATCTTTCGCAGCGTCGCCGCCGCGGATTGCGATGCGGCGATAGCGCACTTCAGTCGGGCGATTGAACTCGATTCGGAATTCGGTTTGGCTTATGACGGGCTGGGCGCGTGTTACGTGAATCGCGTTTTCAAGGGCCTGGGCGGCGCCGAAGATTTTGAATCCGCGGAAGCGGCTTTCAATAAAGCCCTGGCAGTCGACCGCAACATCATCGAAGCCCGCATGCTGATGGTCTTTGTCTATCTCTGGCGCGGGCAGAAGCAGAAAGCGCGCGAAGAAGTTGGGCGCATGCGGCGTGAAGCGCCGAACGAAGCCGTCGTGCATTTCGTCAAGGCTACGCTGCACCGACTCGACGGCGAATACGATCGCGCGTTGCGCAGTTACGACCGGCTGGTGCATCTGGATCCGGCTTCGTTCGTCGTGGTCAGCTATAACCGCGCGCTGATCTTTCTATATAAAGGAAAGACCGAAGACGCAATGCGCGAATTGGATCGGGCGGCGTCGGTCGAGCCGAACAACCCACTGTTGCGGATGTTTCGCGCGATTACGATGTATTACCGCGGCGAGATCGACGCGGCGCGCGACCTTCTGCGCGAAGTGCTGGAGCAGAATCCGAACCTGCACGGCGTGCGCCCGTTTCTGGCGATGTGTTTGAGCGCGCGCGGCGAGCACGAGGCGGCGCACGCTGAATTGAACGAAGCGGTAAAGCGCAACGCATCGGTCGATCCGGACATTGCGTACGCGGTGGCGTCCGTCTACGCGCTGGAAGGCGAGCGCGATCAGGCGTTCGAATGGTTGCAGCGCTCGGTAGCCCTGGGGAACGAAAACAAACCGCTGTTCGAGCACGACTCGAATTTGAGTACCGTGCGTGATGATCCGAGATTTGGGGAGTTGATTAGAGGGATAACACGTTAGGACCATCCGCAGATTTCACAGAACCGGCCACAAAAAGGCACAAGAAGCCCAAAAAGGGTTTGGAAATCCATTTGTGCCTTTTGTGTTTTTTGCGGCCGCTTATCTTATTCCTCTGTGTAATCTGCCTAATCTGTGGATTTGGCCTGCTCCCCTTGGTCTGTTATACTCCCCCTGCTCGCCTCGGTCAGGCATTCGGCCCGGTCGCAACGCATCGCAAACTTAGTTTCCAATGCAGTTGAAGTCGAGCAAGGATTTTTGAAGCCGTCCCGACGGACGGCCATTAATAAATCGCAAACCAGGTTTCAGAGCGCGTCCTTAATTGGCTACGCCCGGCTCCCTGGTGGTGGTTGCCCTAATTGAGCAGCAGCCGAGCGGTTTTCGCGGAGTTCCCGTTTGAATCAAACGCGTATCCACCGGCAAACGCAGGTGGTGCTTACAAATCACGCGAGGGATCGCGATCTTCTCGATCGACCCTTAACCAAACCACCGGCTAATCCTGCCGGTAACCTCCAACCATCAACGAGCCTAAGAAACGCGGGCCAACAGGCCTGCGAGCCGCACGCTTCACTGTGTGCGATCGAGCTCACTCACAGTCTGCGCAGCGCGGCGCCCGCATGTTTTGTCGCGGAGCCCTCTCTAACGGTCGGGCTACTGCCCCGCCCGCGCATCGACCGAAGAGGATAACAATGTCAAGAGAGTTAATTGTTAGTGTCAACGGAAAAGAAAAGAAAATTGCGATTGTGGAAAACGATCGCGTCACAGAGTTCTACATCGAACGCGGTGAACAGAACCAGGGCATCGTCGGCAACATCTATAAAGGGCGCGTGATGCGCGTCCTGCCCGGCATGCAGTCCGCCTTTGTGGATATCGGACTGGAACGCGACGCGTTTCTTTACGTCACCGATTTCTTTGACGAGGAAGCCGAGTTCGAACGGATCGTCGTCGATAAATCAAAGAAGGTCGATCCCGAAACTGCCACCCGTGCCGCGGCCGAACACATCGAGCAAAGCCGCGTCGAGCGCGAGCATCACATCGAAGGCGCCCAGGAGCGCGCCGAACCACTGCGCGATGCACCCCTGATCGAAGCCGAGGCCGGGGCAGCAATCGTGGCTGATAAAACCGAGGCGGATGAAGAAGGCGAACCACGTCGTCGTGGACGACGCGGCGGCCGCGGCCGCAGCCGCTCAACCCGGACCGATGGGCCGGAAGAGCGCCGCGTAGCCCCAGTCCCCGCCGAACCGATCAATACCCCGTTTGTGACCACGGGTTCTTCATTCGAGCGCATCAGCGACGATGAAGAACGCGCCATGAATGGTGAGATGTTTAAAGACGCGCGGCTCCAGGAACGGCTGCTGGATGAAGTCCATGCGGCTGAGTTCGACATGGAAGATTTGCCCAGCGCGCCGGTCGGCTCGCTGCTGTCCGATCCCAGTCTGACCGAAAGTGGATCGTTTCAGCGCATCGCTGATGACGACGATTCCAGCGCTGCGCCCTTGCACCGGACCCGGGAATTGGAAGCCGCACGCGTCCGCAATTTTGTCGACGAAATCGACGAGGAGAGTTCGCGCAGCCTTTCGTTCGAGCGCGTCAGTGATGACGAAGCGGCGGAAGCTCCCGCGATCGAGCCCACGTCGTTTACACCTGCCGTCTTTGAACCTGAGCCTGTCGTGGCTGAGAAGCGTCCTGCCCGGCGCAGCCCGGCCGGTAAAGAACCGGCCCCCCGCAAGAAAAAGACCAGCGTGATCGGCCGCTTGTTCAAATCGAAGAAGGCCGAAGACGACGAATCGGAAAATGTAAGTGCGGCAGTGGAAACGCTGGAAGAGGTTGTCCCTCCTGATGCCGAAGCCAGCATCACCACCGGGCGCGTGCATGAAGAGTTTGCTACCCGTCGCGGTGGCCGACGCCGCCGTCGCCCCTCATCGAAACGGCCAGCGGGTGCCGGCGAAGGCGAAGCCACCGAAGGCGTAGAGGGAGCCGAAGGGGCCAACGGTCTGGATCAAGAGGTTGCGGTAGTGGACCTTCCGCTCGAGGCCCAATTGGATCACACGATCGAAGAGGAACCGGTGCCAATCGAAGCAGCCCCGGAACCGAACGAAGCGAAAGAGACTCCGGAAACTGCTCCTCGCGGCGAACGACGTCCGCCAGCCCCTCGTGGCGGTCGGGGTGGTCGCCGTCCCGCGCGGCACGAGCGCAGCCAGCCGGCGATTACCGATCTCCTAAAAGAAGGTCAGGAGATTCTGGTCCAGATCGCCAAAGAGCCAATCGCCAAGAAAGGCGCGCGCATCACTTCGCACATCGCTTTGCCCGGCCGCTTTCTGGTTTACATGCCGACGGTCGAACATCTGGGCGTGTCGCGCAAAATCGAGTCGGACAGCGAACGCACTCGGCTGCGCAAGCTGATTCAGAAAATTCACGTCGAAGAAGGACAGCCGGCCGGCGGCTTTATCGTTCGCACCGCTGGCGTAGGCGCCAGCGAAGTTGATTTGCACGCCGACGCGGTATATCTGTTGCGCACCTGGCAGGACCTGCGCCAGCAGGCGGAGAAAGCAAAAGCTCCGGCGCTGGTGCACAAAGATCTGGATCTAGTGCAGAGGATTCTGCGCGATCAGTTGTCGGAAGACTTTACCGCGATCCGGATCGACAACGAAGATGAATACCAGGAGGTGGTCGAGTTTGTGAACCGGATGCAGCCGCGTCTGGTTAAGCGCGTCAAACTCTACACGCGCGACGAGCCCATCCTTGAAGCCTATGGCGTCCAGGCCGAGATCGACAAAGCGATCAAGCCGCGCGTCTGGCTGCGATCCGGAGGCTATCTGGTGATCAATCAGACCGAAGCCCTGGTTTCGATCGATGTGAACACGGGCAAGTTCGTGGGCCGCGGCGCTACGCGTCTGGAAGATACGATTACGCGCACCAACATGGAAGCCGTCGAGGAAATCGCTCGCCAGATTCGTCTGCGCGATCTGGGCGGAATCATTGTGCTGGATCTGATCGACATGGAAGAGCGGCGCAATCGCCAGCGCGTGATGACTCAACTTCAGGACGCGCTGCGACATGATAAGTCGCCGACCAAGGTGCTTTCATTCAACGACTTTGGTTTGGTAATCATGACGCGGAAACGCGTGAAACAATCGCTCGAGCGCACTCTGTGCACGCCCTGCCTCTACTGCCAGGGCGCAGGTCTGGTGAAGTCACCGCAGACAATCTGTTATGAGATTTTGGAGCAGGCGCGGCGGCTGGGACGCGAAGGCGAATCAGGTAAGCGGCAGGCAATGCTGCGTATCAATCCGGAAGTCGCGAAAGCTTTGCGCGGAACTGAGCGCGAAGTGCTGAATGAGGTCGAAGACTATCTCGGCTCAGTGGACATCAACAGCGACCCGCGCATCCTGCAGGAACAGTTTGATTTTGCGTTTGTATAGGCTGGGAGCGCGGACGTCCCGTCCGCATTGAGCGCGAAGCGCGAACATAAATTCGCGCGATGGAATCCGGGGCAGTAGCCCGACCGTCAGGGAGGGCTCACAAGGTAAATACTGAGCCCTTGCTGACGCGCGGGCTACTGCCCCGTTCTGTGCTACAACTAATTTTCGGGCGATGGAGTCCGCCATTAAATGCCTGCCCGGCTGATGACTCCTACCAAATCCTTGGTCAGGAGTTGTCAACGTGGGCAAAATATTTTTGGCAGGCATCGGCGGATTCATTGGCTCGTCGCTCCGCTACGTGGCCACCGGATATTTCCAACAGGTAAGCCGCCAGGCAGACTTTCCTTACGGCACCCTCGCCGTTAATCTCGTCGGCTGCTTCATCATCGGTTTTCTTTCTCAACTGGCTGAGTCACGCGGCGTCTTCACCGCCGAATCACGCACCTTTGTCTTTATCGGCATCCTCGGCGGGTTCACGACCTTCTCGGCGTTTGGCAACGAAACCATGAACCTCTGGCGCGAAGGGCAGAACGCGCTGGCGCTGGCCAACATCGCGGCGCATTTGGTGCTGGGACTGGGCGCCGTGTGGATCAGCCGCGTGCTCGCGTATCAGATTTGGGGATGAGTCATGATGCTTGTCCGACTCAATGTGAGCAATGAGGTCAGTACCACCTGCGTGAGCGGGTGGGTCGAACACTCAACCAACAGAATGGAGTCAGGTCTCCTCGTTGACTGATGGATCCACCCGCTTACGCAGGTGGTACTGACTTCATAACTCAACTGAATATTTTTCAGTCTTGAACGGTCGAAACCCGCGCTTCAAATAATTCGGCATGGCCGCTGGATCATCGAGCGTGCAGGTGTGCAGCCAGACTCGATTGGCTCCTTGTGCCCAGCTTTGCTCGACGGCGCGCGTCAGCAGGTACTTACCTAAGCCCCGCCCGATAAACTCCGGCAACAATCCAAAATAAGCAACTTCGACTGAGCCATCTTCGCAACGACGCAGTTCGAAGTAACCTGCCGTCGCGCCATCGTCCGTCATCAACCACAATGAAATCTCTGCCTGGCTTAGATGAGCAACGATGTCTGCATCGGTCCACGGCAGGCGATCGATCCAGTGATAGTTCCGGCCCACCTCAACGTAGAGATGACGGAAGAAGGACGCCGAACACTCATGCATCTGCTCGACGAGAATGCGCGGATCGTTGCAGCGGGCAGGGTGCAGCTCCGCTGGGTCGTGCATCTCGATATAAGTGCGCGTGACTTCGATGGTTGTGGTGGTGTTCATTTCCAGCAGAGTGAAGTCAGTACCGCCCGCGTGAGCGGGTGGGCCCGACACTCAAGCAATATTATTACTTATCAACTTCAGTGCTGAATGATTGATCCACCCGCTCACGCAGGTGGTACTGACTAGGCGGCGCTGATCGAGTGGTGTCTGGTTCACTTGCCGCTCTTCCCACCCGCCGCTCGCGCCCTGGGATGAAATCGATCATAAGCCTTGCGCATGTGCAGGTCGGTGATGTGCGTGTAGATCTCAGTGGTCGAAATATCCGCGTGGCCCAGCAGCGCCTGCACCGAACGCGAATCCGCGCCGTGTTGCATCAGATGCGTGCCAAAGCTGTGACGCAGGGTGTGCGGCGAGATATCCGGCACGCCTGCCAGCGCCGCGTAAGTCTTGATGATCGACCAGGCGTTTTGTCGCGTCATGTGCCGACCGCGATGCAGAAACAACTCAGGCCTCGCTTCATTCCCCAGGCGCTTGCGGATGCCGAGATAGCGCTGAACCCAGTGCACTGCGCTCTTACCGATCGGAATGCGACGCTGCTTACTGCCTTTGCCATGACAAGTCAGCAGGGCCGAGTCGATCTCAATGTCGCTCGTCTTCAACGTGCACATCTCAGAAACCCGCAGGCCCGCGGCATACAGGACCTCCAACATCGCTCGATCGCGCACCCCGATGTCAGTCTTGAGGTCGGGCGCCTCGAGCAACCGCTCCATCTCTTCTTCAGTTAAGAACTGCGGCAGGCGTGAAGTCTTTTGCGGCGTGTGAATGTCTTCGGCCGGATGCTTTTTGATGTGCCCATCCAGCATCAGGAATTTGAAGAAGCCGCGCGCGGCGCTCACCGCCCGCGACACTGATGCCGGCGACTGGCCCTCGCGCGACATGCTCGCAATCCATTCGCGCAGGTCTTTGCGATCAAGTTTTTCCAGTGGTTTCTTTTCCGCCCAGCCTTTCAGTCTGGCGAGATCGCGCGCATAACTTTGCAGCGTGTTGGTAGAGAGGCCTTTCTCGACCTGAATGTAGCTGAGGAATTCGCGGACCAGATCGCGTTGGTGCAGGCGTTCGGACATCACCACGAGGGTAGCATAAGTGGCACAGACTTCAGTCTGTGATTTGCTGTTGAGCATGAGGTCAGTATCACCTGCGTCAGCGGGTAAGCCAGGTTAGGATTAAGTTCTGTTACCTCCGCACTTGGATGGCTGATCCACCCGCTCACGCGGGTGGTACTGACCTCACAACTTACAGCCTGCGTCACAAATCGCCCGGCACCAGCGAAAACAGCACCGCATCCAGCGACTGGCCATTAATCAATAGCCGGTTGCGCAAGACGCCTTCGCGCGTAGCGCCCGCTTTCTCAGCCACGCGCTGGCTCGGAACATTGCCGATGGCGACGACAATCTCAATGCGTTGCAGACCAAGTTCTTCGAACGCGAATCTCGCAGCCAGACGCGCCGCCGCGGTGGCTACGCCGCGACCAGCAGCGCTGGTCCGCACCCAGTAACCAAGGTTCCCCATTTGATGCATGCGGTTAATGAAGTTTATCCCCACGCCACCCAGAAACCCGCCGCCGTCCGTTTCGAAAATTCCAAAGCTGTACCATTCCCCACCCTGCGACGCCAATTCCCTCGAAGCGAGGAACTCTCTGGTTTCTTCGATGGCATAGTTCGGATGACACCATGGCAACCAGGGAGAGACTTCAGCGATCGATTCGCGCACAGCCTCATACAACGCGCTCGCGTCCGCGTCGCGAAATGGCCGTAGCAAAAGCGGCCCTTCGATCAATTGAAGTTCCATTAAGGGAGCGCACGCATCCTGGGTGCGGTGCGCGGGCATCCCTGCCCGCTCTTTGAGCGATTACTTAGCCGGCAGTTTGTACTTGTCGATCAGTTGCTGCATGCCTGCGGTCGAGTTGTTGTGACGGTACTTGTAGTAGGACTCAAGATCGCCGAGGTATTGTTGTCGCACAGCCTGGTAGCGTTCGTTGCCCTCCGCCAAGGCTACTGTGTGCGCATAGGCGTCGATGACTTGATCCAGCGCCGCGAGAAGTTTCTTCAATTCTTCGTCCTTGGCCGGACCCGCGGGAGTAGTCTTATAGTGCGTGGTCCCTAACTGGTATTCGTCGTTCAGAATCCCGGCGAGCAGCAGGTAGTTAAACGGATCAGTGGGCGCGAGTTCGGCAGCCTTCGCCAGTCTAGCCTTGGCGCCGTCGTGGTCGCCTTTCACCAGATTTATCACGCCCGTTGATTGGTACAAGCTCGGCAACATCTCGCCCTTGTATTTCTTCCAGCCAGCGTCATCCATGTCAGCAGGTTTCTTGTCGGCTTCGATCAACTCGATCGCATGGGCTCCGTATTGCAGGCTTTGCGAAATGAATTTTGGGTTCTTCTGCCTGGCCTGGTTAGTGCCAACCGATACCAGTTCGACCAACACAAATAACGCGTCCGGGTTGCGCGTCAGAAAATCTGAGCCGCTCGCAAAGGCTTCATCCAATTTGCCGGCGCCGGCAAGTGCTTCGATCAGGATCGGCATGATCATCCGCTGTTCGGAAGGTTCGGTGAAGAGGGCTGCGTACTGCTGTGCCAGCGTTAATTTCTGCGCTGCGTCTTTTAGATCGCCAATCTGATTCGCGGTCTCGCGAGCGATGCGCTCACGCACCGGGGTTTTGGGGTGCTTTTTGATCAGGACCTCGACGGCTTTGAACTTCGCCGCTGGTTCAGTCGCGGTCGTGATCGCCTTGAGCATTGTCTGCTCGTCCGACGAGAGAGTAGGTTGGCCGGACCGGCCGCCCTGGGCCAGCGTCAAAGTTACACCTGCGCTCATCAGGCAGACGGCGAGCGCCCCCGTCAAAGCGAAAGCGGTCCGTGCTACAAACGATTTGGTTCTCATTATTTCACCTTGCTAAGAATTTCGTGGAAATGGATTTGCTGCAAGACGGCAACAATATTGCTTGAGTGGTCCGATTTCAGCAAGTTGAGGAGCCCGCGAGCCGGGCGACTCGCAAGAGCTTAGAGTACCAACTTTAGTTGGGTTCTGGGTTTCAAGGAAGAGACGAGTTCGTACTCTAAAGGAAGATGTGAACATGCTCCGACGCGTAGCGTCGACCTGAGTTTAGCCCGGCCTTTCAAGGCCGGGAAGGATTCAGCAAGAGCAACCACGTCGCGTAGCGAGGTCTGAAAGATCCGAATTCAACGGTCGCTAAGCGACGACAAGATCTGTCTCGACTATTTCCCGGCGTTGAAACGCCGGGCCAAATTCAGGCTGCCGCTACGCGACACAATCAATCAGAGCCTCCCTAACTCTAGCCAGTTATTTTTTCGCACTGCGCCCGATGCTCGCGGGCTGCCGGCGGTAACGATGCGTAATCGGTCGTCGCCGGCCAATACCAATCGCGTTGCGCGAAATGATCAGCGTTGGCGGCAATTGGCGGCGCTTGAATTCGTTCGCCGGCGACTCAACTCGATTGAGGATGTCATAGACGAGATCAGTATCGTGACCATCCGCGATGATGTCTTCCGGCGAAGCTTTCTGCTCAAAATAAAGTTTGAGGATTGGATCGAGTTTGTCGTAGGGCGGCAGAGATTGATCGTCAAACTGTTCGGGCGCGAGTTCAGCCGAAGGTCGTTTGTTGATGATCGACAGCGGAATCAATTCGCGCTCGCGATTGTAGAGCCGGGCCAGTTCGTACACTTCGGTTTTCAAAACATCGCCAATCACCGCCAGGCCGCCGTTCGTGTCGCCGTAGAGCGTGCAGTAACCCAGCGCCAGTTCTGATTTGTTTCCGGTGGAAAGCAAGAGGCGGTTCTCGGCGTTTGAGATCGTCATCAAGATATTTCCACGCAGACGCGATTGCAGATTCTCTACGGCGAGCTCAATCGCGGGCGAATCGCTGCCAGCGGCGGGCTCAGGTAAACCAAGTTCGTTCCGCAGCGCGTGAAAGGCTTCGCCGATGGGTTTCTCGACAGTCTTGATGCCCAGTCGTTGGCTGAGATCGATTGAATCATCAACGCTGCCGCGCGAAGAATATGGAGACGGCATCATCGCGGCCAGCACGTTCTCAGCGCCGATCGCTTCCGCCGCCAGGGCGGCCACCACCGCCGAGTCAATTCCGCCGGACAAGCCAAAAACCGCTTTCGTAAAATTGTTTTTGGTAGCGTAGTCGCGTATTCCGAGCACCAGTGCCTCGCGCACCGTTTCGATATCGTCACCAGGCAAGCAGCGCGTGTCAGGGACGCCACAACCGAGATCGACAGTTCCGACGAACTCTTCGAATGGCGGCGCCTGCATGATGATCTTTCCGCTGGCATCCGCAGCAATACTCGACCCGTCAAAGATTACGCCGTCGTTCCCTCCGATCAGGTTCACAAACACGATCGGTATCCGCGCCGCTTTAGCGCGATGCGCCACCATCTCGCAGCGAATTTTCATTTTGCCCTTGTTGAAAGGCGAAGCATTGATCGAGACGAGCAGGTTCGCGCCCATCTCGACCAACTCCTGAGCAGGATCGTTTGGATACAGTCGCTGTTTCCAGAAGGTCTTGTCGTTCCAGAAATCTTCACAGACGGCGATGCCGAGTTTGGTTTCGCCCAGGTCGAACAAGCGGCGCTTTTGCGACGGCTCGAAATAACGCGGATCGTCAAAGACGTCGTACTCGGGTAGCAGGGTCTTGTCGGCAAATCCCAACAAAGTCCCGTTGGAAATCACCGCGGCTGAGTTATAGAGCGGGCGGCCCGTCGGCTGATCGTTGGGACGCACCGTGCCCACAATCGCCGTCAAACCTTCGGTCGCTTCGATAATCTGTTTGAGTGGATCGAGACAGGATCGCACGACGTCCTTGTCCAGAAACCAGTCCAGCGAGGTGTAGCCCTGAATGGTAACCTCCGGAAAGACAATAAGATCCGAATCGTCTTTCCTGGCCTGGTCGATGGCGCTGAGGATGCGCGCGACGTTGCCGTCATAGTCGCCGTTGGTTGTATTGATCTGCCCGATGGTGACTCGCATGTGAAGAATGATTTTAGCACTGATGCATGCGAGTCGCGGAGCTCCGGCAAGCTGAGTTGTGCTTCGTATCCGATGGTTCTTCTCCCTTTGGGAGAAGGGCCGGGGATGAGGGCATGGGAAGAAATACTTTTTTCTAGTTATCCTCGTGTTTGGCGAAAACAGCTTGAGGATCAAAAGGAGGCCCGCCCTCAAGCCCTCACCCCAACCCTCTCCCAGAGGGAGAGGGAGAGGGAAAAGTGCTAAGTCTTCGTTGAGTACAACTCCGGATTATAGAAAGGCGCAAAGGCCGCGATCAGCGCCGCCTCGAAACTCATCGAGCGCGTCAGTAGATCTCTTGAGAGGATGCCCCAGGCGCCCTGGCGGCTGCGTACGTCGCGCGCGCCGGCAACTTCATCGATCACCAGACCAAGCTCGCGCTTCCCCTCGATCACACTCTTCACGATGGCCGGCGGCACGCCGATGGAAGGTGACATGCCAAAGCTATTTCGCTCGCCGTCAGTCACGAACGCCCAACCGCGCAGGAACGTGTGCCAATCTCCGTCGACTGAGATCGAATGAAAGCCACCCTCGAGGCCAACATAGAGATCCGCAGCGAGGTTTTGTTCGATGAGAATTTTCCGAACGGCCAGGGCGCGTTGCCGCGCGCCACTCATCAACTCCCAATCCGTCAAAGGCATGGCCGGCGCGTCGGTCTGCACCGATCTTGCCACGACATTTGCGTCGCGCCAGGCCGAATCAATCTCAGCCACGCGCGCAATACTGGCGCGCACCGCCATGATTTTCGCAGCGCGATCGGAGCCCAGGGCGATCCTTTCGATGCGAGAAGTCCTAGTATGATGTGGCAAAGGGGTGTTTGCTGCTCGCCTCGTCAAGCACGTAAGTCATCGTCACTTTTGCGGAATCAGCTCAGCGCATAGCTTTTGGGCAATCAATTCTCCGGCGATGCGATTGCCCGTCTGATTCCAATGGCCGTAGCCTGTCATTTCGCGTTGACCGTGGAGGAATACTTTGTGCCGGTCGGCGTATTCCTGCATGCCCGAGCCCAGGTTCAACACCGCAAATCCCTCGCGTTCACCCAGAGACTTTATCCGCAAATCAGGGTAAAAGAAATTCTGGAGGTGGAGTTCACTCATCGCCTTCTGTCGCACAGAAGGATCGGGCCAGACCTGAATGCCACTGGTTCCGGTTGCTACCAAAAACTTTGCACCCCTGGCCTTAACTTCGTCGCGCATTAGTAGAAGAATCCCTTCTGTCGTGCGCCAGGCCTCGATCCACTCCGGATCGGCAGGCTCAGAGTAAACCTCTGCATCCCAACCCTCTACCTCGCGCCAAACGCCCGAACCCTCCTTGGCTTTTTGAGCCATAATCCGGCGCTTGGTGTACGCAATACGGGCCTTGTCAATCAGGGCCATTATCCGCAGGCGATCTCTGATTGTGTCGATTACCTGACCCAAACTTGATTGTTGAAGTCGAAAGTAAAGCGAACTGTTCCTGGTCTGCAATAGCGAGTCATCCAGAATGAGTATGTTGTCCTTGTACACAAAGTAGGGTATTGGAAGAGTCGCGTACTCCCGGTTTAAAGCTCTTGAATTGTCCTTAATATCGTTTATGGTCGTGAGATTGAGCACCACAATATCAGGTGAATACTGCCACACTCTGGTGCGCAAAGTAACTAACTCGCGGGCGGTGGAGAATCCTGCTACGCCGAAATTGATCACTTCGACTCTGTGCCCTGCCAGAGCCTCGCACCCCTGCAGTCTTTGCTCCATTACCGCCCACCAGGCTTCCTGCATCTCAACGTCAAAAGCTTCAGTGAACGAGTCGCCCAGTACTGCTATCCGCAATGTTCCCGGCGGTTTTTCTTTCGTGTGTTCTCGATCACGGAGACCGTCCTGGCTGATCTTGATGTAAGTAACACCCTCGCCGTGCCACCAGCCTTCCGCACGCGGTCTTAAAAAGAATCCAACATCCTTGTCGACAATGTAAGGATTTAGATTGGCGAAGCCTGTCACGCGCAGATAGACTTCGACCGCCAACAGCGCGACGAACACACTTGCAATGACGAGCAGGAACCTTTTCGTCCACAGCCCAAGTTGTTTCCTGAGATTCTCCTGGCCGGTTTTCATGGTTGGCGTCTAAGTAGGTCAAGACTTTAAACCAAACAGACGTAACAGGCAATTTCTGTTAAGTGACTTGCTTGACATTCAAACTTCGCGTTGCTGTAATTTCGTAGAGGTCACAAATGTCCATCGACAATCTAATTTACGACTGGAACCGGATCGACCCAGAGTTGTTCAAACCCGATCGACACATCGGATTCGACGACGAGACGCTGCGCGACGGTTTGCAGTCACCGTCGGTCTGCGAACCTCCCGTCGAAAAAAAGTTAGAGCTACTTCACTTGATGGACGCGCTGGGCATCGACACGGCCGACATCGGGTTGCCCGGCGCCGGCGGCACGCACGCGGCCGGCGTTGAATTGATGGCCCGCGAGATCGTCGATAAGAAACTCAAAATCCGGCCCAACTGCGCCGCGCGCACGCATCGCAACGACATCATCCCGATTGTGGAAATCTCGCAGCGCGCCGGCATTCCCATCGAAGCCTGCACCTTCATCGGATCTTCGCCGATTCGCTTTTATGCCGAAGGTTGGACCCTCGACAAACTTCTGGAAATGACTGAAGACGCCGTCACGTTCGCCGTGAAAGAAGGCCTGCCGGTGATGTTCGTGACCGAAGACACCACCCGCGCTAATCCCGAAACGATTCGGGCGCTATACACGACCGCGATCCGTTGCGGCGCCCGCGCCGTCTGCGTCTGCGATACGGTCGGTCACGCCACGCCCGACGGCGCGCGCGAGGTGGTGAAATTTGTGCGCGGCATAATCGATGAAGAGGGTGAGCAGGTACGCCTTGACTGGCACGGTCATCAGGATCGTGGCTTGGGAGTGATCAACTCAATCGCGGCGATCGAAGGCGGCGCCGACCAGATTCATGGTTCGGCCCTCGGCATGGGCGAGCGGGTCGGCAACACGCCGATGGATCAGTTGCTGGTCAACTTGAAACTGCTGGGCTGGATTGAAAACGATCTGATGCGCTTGGGTGAGTATTGTGAGAAGGCCGCCGAGGCTTGTCACTGGACCATCCCGCTCAATTATCCCGTCTTCGGCCGCGACGCATTTCGCACAGCCACCGGCGTGCATGCAGCCGCGGTGATTAAGAGTTATCGCAAAGGCGATACGGAACTCGCCGACCTGATTTACTCCGGCGTGCCCGCCGGACAATTTGGTCTGAAGCAAGTCATCGAGATCGGTCCAATGAGCGGGAAGTCAAACGTGATCTTCTGGCTCGAGAGTCGCGATCTCGAACCTAGTGAAGAGCGCGTGACGCGCATCTATGAACGAGCGAAACAAGCGTCGGCGGTTTTGAGCGAAGCAGAAGTGTTGGCGATAATCAGTGAGCAGTGAGCAGTGAGCAGTGGGCAGTGGGCAGGTCAACCAGACGAACGACTACCGCTTACTGCGGACTTAGTTAATCGGAATCGTAACCGTCGCCGAACCGGCCTTACCCGGAGGAAATCTCTTCTGTCGTGCGATGCGCAGCGCCGTCGCGTCACCACCCGAAGCCTGCGTCACCCGTCCGTTCTCATCATAAGTAACTTGGACAGTGGCTTTCTTCGAGCCAGCTGGAGGGGACGACTGGGTTTTGGCAGCGATTGGGTTAACTGCGGCCTGCGTTGGCTGTGCGGGCGCAGTGACCGCCCCGGTCTCCTCCGCCTTTGCGGCTCGCTCTTTCAGCAGACGTGCTTCGCGGGCGCGTTTCGCTGCCTGGTCAGCCGTCTCGGCGGACGTCGATGGCGGAACGCTGTCGCTCGCTGCCGGAGTAGCAGGCATTTCGTTTGTGACTACTGGTTGGGGATCAGGCTCGGAAGTTTCCGCGGGCACGGCCTGGGTCTGGGCAGCGTTTGCCAGCTTCGCGGCTTTGCTGCGCGCGTACCATCCCCATGGCACTGCGATCACCCCCACGATTAAAGCTACGGCGGTGATTACGGCTGCAAGCTTCCAGGATCCAAACCGTGCCGAGCTGTCGGTTTCAGATAGAAACGCTCCGAAGTCCGGGGTCTCAACGGCTGGAGCTTTGAACAGCGGCTTTTCAAATTTCCGAGTTGGGGCCGGGACGATTTCCGGCTTGGCTTCAGCCACGACAACTTGCTCAACTGCTTTAGGCTCTTCTGCTTTAACGTGCTCCGCCGCGGGCTCTTCTACTTTAGCCTCTTCGACCAGGGCATGATGACCATCGGGAAATGGATCGCTGGGCTGAACGCCTTCATCCATTCTACGCAGACCTTCCAGGACCACTGAAGTCCATGGCTGATTGATGGTGTGCTCCGGAGCTTCAAACGCCGGGCTGAAAGTGAAAGAGGCGTTCGGCAGGGTCAGCGCATAGTACACCGCGTCGATGCCGCGCAGAATGCCAATCCTGGCGTGCACAACTGAACCGGCTTGGAGATAGAAATGTCCGGGGCCGACCGAGTAGATAACTTTCAGTCTGCCGGTCTTTCGTTGATTACAGAAGAATTCAATAAGCTCGGCCAGCGAAAGATCGCTCAGCTCTCCAGTCAGTGCCATAGGTGGGTCCCTCTTCCTTAAAAGTTTTGGGCGGGGGACGCCGGCGCATACCAGACGCGCCGCGTCCAGAGACTATTGCGGATTGGTGAAGTTATAGTTGATCTTGCCAGCGATCTTTACTGGCTGACCTGAAAGTTTGGTTGGTGAGAAATGTGCGCGATACGCCGCTTGCACAGCCACGTCGCGGAGTGTGCCTGGACCAGACAGTGCGCGCGCGGAAATGACTTTGCCAGTTTCGTCCACTACAACTTCCACTTCCACCAGGCCACCGATATGCATTCGTCGCGCAGTTTCGGGATAAGAGGGCGAGGGCAGACTCAACGCTCGCCCATTAAGCACGCCACCCGATACGGGCTTCATCAATGGTCGCGGAGCCGGCGGCGGATCGCTGTTCGCAACCACGACCTTCCTGGCTTCATCAGCAGCGCCGCGATAATCGCTGACCGGCGGCGTGACTTGAGACACTCTCAGTTTGTCGAGAGACATCCGCGGCGGCAAAGCCGAAGTGGTTTGGGAATCAGCGGGCTTTGATGGTTGGCTCATGGTCGCGCCGGTTGTGGTATTAGCAGGCGCAGGAGAACTGACGGGCTGGATCATCTTCGCCATGACCGCGTCGAGGTAGTAAAAAATTGTTCGGTAGGTAACTTCAGTGGGCTCAAACCCGAGACGTCCGTTTTCTACCACGGCCACCGACGTAGTCATCTTCACCCAGTTGCCAACGGAATCATACTCGTATTTGTAGACTTCCTTGCTCAACAATGATCCATCTGCATTGGCCAAAGTCATTTCGCTGATGTTGCCCTTTTCATCGTACTTGTAACTTTCGCGTCCCGTCAGCGTCGCTCCCTCGATCGGGAAGTATTGGTTCTGAGTCTTCACTCCTTTGAGATCGTACTCTGACGTTTCCAACACGAGGTGTTTGGCGTCTTCGACCGTCTTTCCAGCTACGGCCGAGAGCTTGACGACTTCCGTGCGAATACGCCGCACCGGACCTAGCAGCCCGTCGCGCGCGCGATCGCTTTCGCCCGCGGCGCCGTCCACGGCGGCCGGCTGTGGCTGAACATTCGCCTTCGCCGTTAAGTTACTTTGCCCAAAAGCAACGCCTCCGAGTACTAAAAGGAAGAAACTTGAGGAGAGAATACGATTGACCTGCGACATTTTTGATCTCCTGACTGTGAACTGAAAGTGAGGGGCACCGGCTGAGCTATTCAACGGGGCAAGCGTGAGCAGCCGTGTACTATACTACCGGGTTCAACCACGTTTGTCTAGAGCAAATCCAGATGAAACCCATCGAAAACGGTCGCATTTTGAGGTTATTTTGACAAAGGAGCGGATCCCAACTGGGCGATCAGCTCGGCAATCTGGTCGACAACATGGACTGGACTGCCTGGTTCGCTGGCGTCGTTGCAGAAGATCGAGAAGGCCAGAACCTCGTTGTCGGGCGTCACTACATAGCCGGAAAGAGAGTGGTCATACGTTAGCGTGCCTGTCTTGGCAAAGACGCGACCGGCCTCGCTAAGCAGGCGCCCCCTAAGTGTGCCGTCTCGGCCGGCGACGGGAAGGGAGTCGTGAAAGGCAGTCGCGGAGTTCGTCCTGGAGATAGCCACGAGCAGGCGAGCGGTTGCTTCCGGCGTCACCAGATCCAGACGCGAGAGACCCGAGCCATCTCGAATCGCCAGGGCGTCGGGACTAACGGCGTTGTGATCCAGCCATGACCTGATCACCGCCGTGCCGGCTTCGTCATCGCCACGCTCGCGATTCTTACGCGGATCGGGATCTGGCGCAGTTGCGCCTCGCTCTTTTCCCAGCGTTCGTAGAATGAGTTCAGCGTAGAGGTTGTCGCTTTCCTTGTTTGTGTGCCGCACGATCTCACTAAGCGGCGCGCTACTCTCCTGGGCAATCTCGAACGACTTCTGCGGATCGAATTTGTCGCTTGCGGCGGCGCGAAAGTCGCGACTGCGCGCCTCGCCTTCGACTTTGATTCCTCGAGCGATCAGCGCTTCTTTGAAAAGTGACGCTGCCCAAAGTGAAGGTTTGGGCACTGACAGGGAAGCGCTGAAGCGGCGGCCGTCGGCGGGAAAGTCGCCCCACACCAGAAGTTCGTTGTCTGACAATCCGCGGTTGATACCGATCGTGGTCGGCGCATCACGCTCGGCCGTAGTCGTGTGGTTGGTCAGATGAATGTAGTTACCTGCGCCATTCATCGTGAGCGTCGCGCTGCCGCCGACTTTATTGGCCGGTGCAATCGTTAACTCCACGCTGTTTTCATCAATAGTGAGGGCGCTGGGTTCGGCGCCAAAGTACCACTGGAGATCGTTCCATTGCCAACCGAGTCCGTATAGTTCGCCGCGAAAATAACTTTCGTCGCTGATGATGTTGCCGCGCACCTGACGCACCCCGCGAGCGTAAACCTGATTAGCGAGCGAGACCAAGCCCCTCTTCGTGTCCAGATCCGGAGCCCCGCGACCATAGAGGGTTAGGTCGCCCTCAATGACACCACCGGCATCAGGTTGTTTCTCAACGTAAACAGAAGTCCGCCAACGATAATCCGCGCCGAGCAGATCGAGCGCCACCGCCGTCGTATAGATCTTCATATTCGACGCCGGCGTAAACAGCCTCTCGCCGTTGCGCGAGTAAAGCACGCGACCGTCTTTCATCGACACGACGAACACACCCCAGCGCGCGCGGGTCAGTTCGCTGGTGTCGATTGCTCGATCAATCTCGCGGGCCAACGCCAGGTCTGCCGGCTGTTTGGAAATTGAATCCTTGATGGAAGAAGCCGGAACGGAGGACGGCCTGTTCTCGGTGCGCGACCCAATAGCAGTAGTCCGTCCAATTAGCAACGGGACCAGGAAACAGGTCGCGAGCGCGACCAGCGACAGGAAGAGCGTGGTATTTCGCCTGGACATTTACTTGAAGGAACCTCTGATTAAGTAACAGTGCCGCGTAGCGGCAGCTTGAATTTAGCCCGGCGTTTCAACGCCGGGAAACAGTGGAGTGAGATTTCTTTCGTCGCGGAGCGACGGTTGAATTCATCTCTTTCAGACGTCGCTACGCGACGTGCGTGCTCTGGACGGACCTTTTCCCCGGCGTTGAAACGCCGGGCTAAACTCAGGTCGACGCTACGCGTCGAAAGAGATTGTTCAGAGCTTCTTTCTTTTGCGTTCTCTTCATCAGGCGCCAGTCCAAAGATAAGCGACAAAGACTTAAGTCCGTCAGCTGGCGAACAACGTCTCTGTTCGTCCCGCCCCGAGTAACTCGCGGGTCGCGCCGTACACCTGTTCGACATCAATCGCTGAAACGCTCTCACTAAAAATCAGGCGCTGTGAAGTGGCAGTAGGCACATAAGCGTGCGGCCGTGGTAAATCTATCAGCACCACGATGGGTGTTCCCACGGCGGCCGCAATGTGCACGGGCCCGGTATCATTCGAAACAAATACAGCCAGTCTGGCCTGCGCGGCCGCGAGCTGCGGAATGGATAGCTTCTCCAGAATAACGCAGGCGGCGGGAAAGATCGCGCGCATCCGCTGGACCAGGTGGCCCTCTTCCGGGCCCACAAAAATGATGGGCCGCACGCCGTCGTTGCGGATCAGGAAGTCGGCCAGTTGCGCAAATTGCTCCAGCGGCCAGCAGCGTCCCGGATGACCCGCGCCGGGAAACAGCCCGATTAACGGAGCCCCCGATTCGGCTTTTGCTTTGCGCAGCATCGCGTCAATCGCTCTGCCGTCTTCGATCTTCGTCGTGAGCCGCGGCACGCGCGGTTGGTCCTTGATTCCCAACGGCACGAGCACGTCCAGGTAACGATCGATCAAATGCTGATCGGGATCGTTCTTATCAACCGGCGGTCTCGGATTGAAGTTAGATAGAAAGTCCAGCGAGCGTCCCGGCCGGCGAGAAAACAGACGCTTCGATGCGCCGGAAAAAAAGCCTAGCAGATTCGTCTCGGAAAAACTGTGCAGGTCGATGACAAAATCGAACTTGCGTTGGCGCACGTCTTTGACGACCCGAAAGATTCGCAGGACGGACAGCGGCTTGAATCCATCGCGCAACTCGATCCGGTCGACTTCGATCGTCGCATCGGCATATCCGGACATGTCGATGATCTCGGCGCCAGGCCGGCCGACAATCACAGTGATCCGCGCGCTCGGATAGCGCTCGCGAAGTGCGCGCAGCGCCGGCAGGCTCATAACGACGTCGCCCAGTTGGCCGAAATCAATGACAAGAATGTTGCGAGGGTTGAAGGTCACTTCAAGTGCTTATCGAAAAAATCCGAACCCGCATGATAGGCGCGGAGCCAATCCTGATGACGCAGAAAGTCGTGAATCTCATCAGGAAAGATTAGTTCTTCAAAGTAGACTCCGTTCGCTCGCAGGCGGCGGACCAGATTCACTGTCTGGGCAAACTCGACGTTGCGATCGTCATCGCCGTGAATCAGGAGCACCGGCGATTTCCATTTATCCACCGATGAGATCGGCGAAGACTCGCGCGCGATACGTGCGCGGTCAGACGTATCGGTCGGCACGCGCAGTCCGGCGACGCTGATACTCCAATCGTGCACGCCATGAAAATCGACACCCGCCGAGAAGATATCGGAATTACGCGCCAAGCCCAGCGCCGTCAAATAACCTCCATACGATCCGCCCCACAGACCGACTCGCTTCTTATCCACGTCATCGCGCTCGCGCAGGTACTTCGCGCCGGCGACAACATCCTGATACTCCGACGCTCCGCGCGCGCCGCGATGCTGGGCAGTGCGAAACGCGCGGCCGTAACCGATCCCGCTGCGATAGTTTACCGACAGCACCATGTATCCGCGGCTGGCGAGATACTGATTCATCGCGTAAGAGTTGTGATAGTAATAAAGATAGTGCCAGCCGAGCAGCATCTGCCGCGACGGCCCGCCATGCATGAACACCAACGCCGGTGATTTGCCCGATGCGTTGGCCGGCTTAAACAATTGACCGTGAATTTCGGTGCCGTCCGCGGCTTTGAAAATCACCTGCTCGGGCGTGGCGAGCTGAGCGGAGGGGAAATCAGCCGGTAGAGCTTGCGGCGCCAACGGCTTTGAGTTCGATCCATTCAGAGCACTGGTAAATGGAAGATAGGGATCGCGCGCGGTCGAGTGAAAGAAAGCGATCTGGCGGCCGTTGTCGAACAGGACCGGAGCCATTTCGATTCCGTCGCCCTTTGTGATTTGCTCAGGCGCGCCGCCATTCACGCTCACTCGCCACAGATGCCGGCGATCGATGTCGTTCTTGTTTGCTGAAAAAATGATCCAGGACTTGTCTGAAGACAGCGTAGCGTTTTCGACTTCGTAATTGCCGGGCGTCAAATCCGTCAGCGCTCCGCCGCCGGACGAAATGGAATAGAGATGCGCCCACCCATCCTTCTCTGACGAAAACAGAATCCGATCTCCGGCCACCCACTGCCAGAAGTCGCCGCCAGAGCCAGTGTACGAATCGAAATCGCCGCTACCCGAGCGCCAGATCTCCTTTGCGTTGCCGGTCTGCGCGTCGGCAACTTCAATGGCCCATGGCTGCAGACGTTCGCGGTCGTTGGAAAATGTATCCGTGACATTGAACAATCTGATGAAAGCGATCCGGCGACCGTCAGATGACCAACGCGGCGCGACGTCTCGATCGATGCTCGGCGACAAGAACCTGAAACCATTTGTGCGCTTGTCATAAACGACGATAAAGCCGTGATCGCCTCGTGACGACGCAAAGGCCAACTGTGATCCGTCTGGCGACCATTGCGGGCTATTCACAGAGCCCCGAATTTCGAACAGCTTGCTCTCTTTGCCGCCCAGAAGAGGAGCAGTCCAAATGCTCCCTCCGCGCAGATATTCAACCTGATCACCGGCCGGCGAAAAAATCGGGGTGCTGCCCTGGCCCATGCGAGTCACGCGACCGGTGCGAACGTCGACAGCCCAAACTTCCTGCTTCGCGCCGTTCGGATCGCTCGAAGGGTTCGGAATTTCGCCGGCCTGGTTGGCGTCTCCACCTCGGACATAAGCAACTGCGTTACCGTTCGGAGAGAAAAGCAGATCAGTCAACTCCTGACCATCGTCGTTGTTGTATCGGGTCAATTGCCGCGCGGTGAACGACGGCGCTTCGGCGATCCAGATGTTGCGTTTCCCCGCAGCGTCAAAAGCCCACGCGATCTTGTCTCCGCGTTTGGTGACGGTGAGCTCTGAAGGAAAAGGCGAACTCATCACTTGTTCAAGGCTGAAGGTTTGGGCGCGTGCAGAGGTGGCGATGACCGCAAACGATATCGCCAAACCAAACACGACTAGTTTTCGATTGAGGTGGTGACGCATGTATGTTCCTTTCCCAAGGCTTCCGGATCAGACGAGCCAGAGCGCGCTCGATTCTAGCACCGACACGCGAGACACGTTAAAGCGGATTCGCGAGCGAGACGCTACACCCCAGCATGAGGTCGGTACCACCTGCGTGAGCGGTGGATCCCCCACTCAACACTCAGATATGAGACTCACTCCGACGATTGAGTGTCTGACCCACCCGCTCACGCGGGTGGTACTGACCTCATCACGGTGGTCGAGGCGGTCAGCGCGAGCTGCGTTTGCTCCGAATATCTAATCTGCTAATCTTTGCTAAAGGATTCCAGTACTACTTTTCATCGCCAGGGGTTTGAGCCACCGATCGAGGATGAGCAGTTCAAAGTCAAATTCGGTCCCGTCCAACGGCCAGCCGCATGTTCACCGCCATGGCCCGCCCAGGAGCCGCCAGCGACTGTCGATCGTTTTGCTGCTCACGACGCTGGTGATGATTGTCGAGTTGCTGGGAGGTTTGTGGACCGGTTCGTTGGCGTTGCTGGCTGACGCTGGCCACATGCTGGCTGATGTGGCGGCGCTGATTCTGGCTTTGATGGCCGTCTGGTTTGGGGCGCGGCCAGCGACACCGCGCAAAACTTTTGGTTATTACCGTCTCGAGATTCTGGCCGCCCTCATCAATGGCGTCGGACTCGTTCTGATCTCGTTCTTTATTTTCTACGAAGCTTATCAGCGCTGGTTTGCGCGGCCCGTCATTCGCAGTGTTCCGATGACTATCGTGGCGGGTGGAGGCCTGATAGTAAACCTGATTTGCGCAGCACTGTTGCATCGTGATCGAGATGAAGACTTGAACGTGCGTGGCGCGTGGCTGCACGTCATCGGCGACGCGTTGGGCTCCACCGGCGCGATTATCGCAGGCGCGCTGATTACGCTATTCGGCTGGACCGCTGCCGATTCGCTCATCAGCGTGTTCATAGGATTGCTGATCGTCTGGAGCTCATGGCACTTGATTCGAGATGCGACGAATGTCCTGTTGGAAGGAACGCCCGCGCATATAAATCTCGCTGCGGTCGAAGCAGCGATCATGGAGACGGACGGCGTGTCAGACGTTCATGACTTGCACGTCTGGACCATTACTTCCGGGCGCGAGGCGTTGAGCGCGCACGTCATTCACTCGTACTCGATCTCACAGCCGGAGTTGCTTAAGGAATTGCGGGTGAAACTGCTCGATCGTTTCGGAGTCGATCACCTGACCATCCAGATGGAAACGGCAGATTTTGAAGACGAAGCAATTCATTTCTGCCACGCCGGCACCGCCTGTTTTCGATCGGGACACGAATAGGGTTGGCTCGCCGCGTTAGCGGCGACTGACTGTAGCCCGGCCTTTCAAGGCCGGGAAGTGCGTTGGGTTGATCGACTTCGTCGCGTAGCGACGACGGAAACATCGGTGCGTCCGCTCGAGCTCGTATCAACCGTCGCTAACGCGACGCATTATTGTCTTGCTATCCGTGCAGGCGATGAATGGCCTGCCTAAACTCAGACGCCGCTGCGCGGCGAATGACTATGCCAACCATTGACCTCGGCTACGGCCGCGCATCGATCAACTACGACTACGACCCCACCCGTTTTGACGTGCTTGCGGCCGGCGAAGAGGCTTCGCGTCCGCTCTCTGACGAGGAGATCGGCGCGGCGCTCGACGCACCAATTGATTCGCCGCCGCTCGACGATCTGATAGCGCCCGGCGATCGCGTGCTGATCGTCGTGTCAGATGCCACGCGCGCGACCGGCAGCGCGCAAATCGTCAACCTGTTGGTTCGCCGCCTGATTCAGAACGGTTCCGCGCCCGGCGACATTGCCATCATCTTTGCCACGGGTATTCACCGGCCTGTGCGGCCTGATGAAAAGACAGAGCTGCTCACGCCGTTTATTGCTCAGCGCATTCGCACGATCGACCACGACGCTTATGACGCGGCGCAACTGATTCAACTTGGGATCATCGAGCGCGGCACACCGATCGAGGTCAACCGGGCGCTTAAGGAATTCGACAAAGTCATTCTCACTGGTGCGGTTGGCTTTCACTACTTCGCAGGCTTTACCGGCGGGCGCAAATCGATCTGTCCGGGACTGGCTGCGGCGCAAACGATCGAAGCCACGCACATGCTGGCGCTTGATTTTGAACGCGGCGGGCGACGCGAGGGTGTTGGCTCGGGCCTTTTGGCAGGCAATGCGGTGCATGAAGAATGCGAACGCGTTGCGGCGATGATCGATCCCACATTTTCGATCAACGCGATTGTGGACGACCGCGGGCGCGCTGAAAAAGTATTCGCCGGCCACTGGCGTGCGGCACACGCGCGAGCTTGTGATGACTACATCGCGGGCCATTCGTTGCGAATCAGGGAGCGGCGCGAAGTTGTGGTTGTCAGTTGTGGCGGCTCGCCGTATGACCTCAACATGATCCAGGCACATAAAGCCCTGGACATGGCAGCGCACGCTGGCGTCGGTGGCGGCACGATTGTTTTCCTGGCTGAATGTGGAGATGGGTTAGGGCGGCCGGATTTTCTCAAGTGGTTCGAATCCACGAACTCGAGCGCTCTGGAAACTCGCCTGCGTACCGCGTATGAAGTGAACGGTCAAACAGCGTGGGCGCTGCTGACTAAGACCGAGCGCTTTCGCGTTCAGGTCGTTACCGAATTGGCCGGCGATGAGGTGCAACGCATGCGAATGTTCCCGGCGCGCTCGATCGAGGAAGCATTGTCCACCGTCTCAAGAGACGCAAAGGGTTACATCATGCCGCGGGGCGCGGCCTTTTTGCCGGTTTTGGAGCGAGCTGACCTTTAGTAAGTGGTGGCTGTCGCGCGGCCGGCAACTGCGTTTTCGTGGCCAGGACGAGTCCGCGGCCGGCGAAAATGGTAACAAGGTACCGCACTCCAAATTCAGCCCTTTCTACGAACATCAGCCGAATTTGCTCGAAAATTCGAGCAGTTTAGCCTGTTTCATGTAATTTCCTGGGCCGCCGGATCAACCCGTTTTTTCGACGACCTGCCGGATGCGAAATTCCTATTGACGAAAAACAAAATCGGCATACAATAGCCGCAACTCGGGCGATGCCGCTGTGGGGTGAGGACACATCGGCGCCGAGGCTGAATGTCTCCGCCCAAAAAAACACAGCTCCAAAAGCTGTGAAGAAAAGGCTGGGCTTGTGGGAGGGCTCGGCCTTTTCTATTTGTCCCATGAAGTTTATTAGACCACCGTCCGAAGTCCTGGCAAACGCACCGTGTCCGCATAGCACATTAACTAATTTCAGTTTCCGAAACGCGCTCTAGCTCAGGCCGACATCTCTTATTTGATCTGACTGATTTGCACCGCATCACTAGCGGCCGTGCCGCGCGAGCAGGCCAACCATTTGCCATCGCACGACCAGGCAAAGTCGTGATTGAAGCATCTTTGAAATCGGTTCGCGGCCCGCTTATTGAAAGTTCTCAACCAGCATGATGTCATTATCCACCTGATCTATTTGGCAATAGAGAATCCATTTGCCGTCTAGAGAGGCCGTGATAAGGCCGTGCCCTTTTGATTTCTCGATGGTGACCAGCTTCGTCGTCTGCTTATTAGCAAAGCTGTAGAACTCAATCGTAGGACCAGGCGTTGTCCCTGCATCGTAGCGATAGACGCCATCCTCGGTGACGAACAGAAACAGAGCACGTCCTTTATCAAACACCCGGACTTCTTCACCGCCGTCGACTGGAACTACCCAGACGCCGGGTTCACTGCTCTTCTTGGCCGCCACATTTCCGCTGTTTCTGGTGTAGTAAATAAAGCCATCCTTCGCTCCTACAGTCCCGTAACCCCCACCCTTCGTGACCTGCATGGCCTGACCGCCTTCTGCTGGAACTCTCCATATCTGCCACTCTCCGCCGCGGTCAGAGCCAAAGAAAACCCAGCGCCCGTCCTTAGACCACACCGGCATTACGTCCGTAGAAGACTCCGTGGTGAGTTGGCGTGGTGGACCGCCGTCTGCGGTAACCACGTAGATGTCACTGCTGCCGGTTACGCGGGCATCGAAGGCGATTCGCTGACCGTCAGGTGACCAGCGCGGCGTGCCGTTGTGGCCGCTGCCGAAATTAGTAACTTGAACCGGGTTTGATCCCTCACTATCACAGATCCAGATCTCCAGACTCCCGGAGCGATCAGAGGCAAAGGCAATCCTTTTCCCGTCCGGCGAATATGCGGGAGAAAGATCCTCCCGGGTGGAAGCGATTAGCCTGGTCGGAGGACTATTCTTAACCGTTGAGTTTGGCCCGCCGGCGCGCCAGATGTTCACGTCCTGTTTACGGTAAACATAAGCCAGGTAATTTCCGTGACGAGAGACGACGGGACCATAAGCATTCTCTCCCACGCCCGGCAAAGCCTCAGGTGCACCGCCGGAGATTGATACCCTCCATAAACCATACGGCCCGCCGCGAGTTGATGAGAAAACGATCTCCCGACCATCAGCGGTCCAGTCCAGACCGTCAATCCGCTGGTTGTCACTGGTGACCCGTCGCGGTTCACCGCCACTAACAGACACGAGGTAAATATCTTCGACCGCAACGTTGGAGCTGCGAATGAAGGCTAGCCATTGTCCGTCAGGAGAGAACTCCGGCTTGCTATCGCCATTAAACTGGTTGGGCGATGTTAATAGCTTTTGCTTCTCACCGGTCTCAGCAGAGACCAGGAAGATGTTGGTTATCTGGTCCGGTGAGTCGTAACTGGCAATCGCCAGATGCTTACCATCCGGAGACCAAGTCACATCGGGGACGCCTTTATAGGTTGTCAGTTTACGTTCTGCTCCACCCAGAGCTGGAATCGTCATGAGATCATTGCCCTCTGGAGAAGTACGGATGAAGGCTATGAAGCGTCCGTCCGGGGACCACGTGGGACTGCGATCATTCGCCGGGTTGGTGGTCAGCCTTAGCGGCGTGCCTTCGCTAAGAAGCTTAATGTAAATGTCGACATTGTCACCCTTCTCACCGTTCCAGGCGAAGGCGATTTGCTTGCCGTCAGGTGAAAAAGCAGGTTGGAATTTATGTCCGGCAAAACTTGTGAAGGGAACGACCTTCAAAACCGTGGCATGAGACTTGGAGGAACCGATCAGTCTGTAGATACCGAAGCCAACTACGGCGATCACGATAGCGATAAGCGCAAAAACGAACGCTGAGCCGAATTTGTGACCTTTGATTTGCGTGACCAGATACTCAGCGCTGGACCTCCGTCGCGCTGCTTTAATCTCGTCGATCCCTGCTGCTGATTGAATAGCGCTGCCAGTGCTTGTGTGACCGCCGCCGGTTCGTGCGGCCCCATCCGTCAAGGTTGGCCGACGCGAAACGTGCGGCTCTGATTCGTCCTCGAGCTCGTGACGCAAGTCATCAAGCTCAAGGGCCAGGTCCTTCATCGACTGGTAGCGCTTCTCCGGATCCTTAGCGAGACATCGCCGGACAATTCTTTGCAGATCATCAGGCGCTTCGGAATTAATCTCTTTAACCTGAGGCGTCGGCGCATGCACGATCTTGTGTAGCGAGTCGAGAGCATCTTTTCCTTCAAAGGCACGCTGACCCGTCGCCGCTTCATAAAGAATGCACCCAAAGGAAAAAATGTCTGAACGGTGATCGATCTCATTGGTCTTTCCCTGAGCCTGTTCGGGTGACATGTAACCTACTGTGCCCATCACCAGGCCGGGGATTGAATGCAGGGGCATCATCGCCGTGGCAACTTCACTCGAACCTTCACCCGAGGTTGATGGAGGTTGCTGCTCGATCAGTTTCGCCAGACCAAAATCGAGAATCTTCGCGTGGCCGTCGTGGGTGATCATGATGTTGTCGGGTTTCAAATCTCGATGCACGATGCCGGCAGCATGGGCTTTGGCCAGCCCTTCGGCGACGTGCTGCAAATAACGCAGGAGTCTTTTCATCTCCGTTTGCCGGTGGTGAATGCTATCGCGAAATGTGTCACCATCGATGAATTCCATAGCGATGAAATGCACGCCGCCGGCTTCGCCGATCTCGTAGATATGCGCGATGTTGGGATGATTGAGGGCGGCAGCGGCCTGCGCTTCCTGAACGAAGCGGCGCATTCGATCTTGATTAGCAGCGACATCAGCGGGCAGGATTTTCAGCGCCACTTGCCGGCGCAGTTGCATGTCCTCTGCCAGATACACCTCTCCCATTCCGCCCTTGCCAATCAGGGACTTAACTGCGTAGCGACCGAGACGAGTGCCAGCGGATAGTTGTGCGTCCATCTAACGGCCTGCGAACAATGCAGCAAGGATGATCGGAGCTGATCGTGAAGCGCCAGTTACCGTCGCTGCGACCGGCGGGATTCTAACGGAGATTGGACCGAATCGCTAGAGAATCAGGCATACAAGGGTGCTGGAGTGATCTAGCGATGAAGATCGCTGGAAGAATTTGAAGAGAAGATCAGGCCGCTGCTAAAGTGGCTTCACACAACTTTCGTCTTCCACTTCCCCCGCCGAAAGAACAGCGCGCTCACAATCGCCAGCGTGGAAAACGCTATCGTGATCGCCAGAAATACTCCGCGGGGTCCGAAGCCAAGGACAATTGCCAGCACATAAGCCAGCGGTAGTTCCCACAACCAGAACACGAACAGGTTGATGACTGTAGGGGTCCAGGTATCACCGGCGCCATTGAACGACTGGGTCAGCACCATGCCGTAGGCGTAGAAGAGAAATCCACAGGCGACGATCCGCAGGCAATCAATGCCGTAGGGCACTACAGCCGGATCGTGTGTGAACAGTCCGATGATCTGTCTGGCGAAAACGACGAAGATGAATCCAATGGATCCGAGGAAGATCAAGTTATAGAAGCCCGCCTTCCACACTGCGCGTTCGGCGCGTTCGGGTTTCTTTGCACCCAAAGCCTGACCGACCATCGTCGCCGCGGCGTTGCTCATCCCCCACGACGGCAGCAGCGCAAAAAGAATCACGCGAATGCCGATGATGTAGCCGGCCAACGCATCAGTACCAAAACTCGAGATGGTGCGCACCAGACCAATCCAACTGGCCATGCCAATGAAAACCTGAAACGTTCCAGTCGCTGACAAACGCACCAGACGGCCCATGATTTCCGTCTCGAGATGGAAATGCCGTCGCTTGATTTCAAATCGTCCGCCCTTTCGAATTAAACGGCTGAAGGCGTAAAGCGCGCCCGTGCCCCGGCCAATATTGGTCGCCACGGCCGCACCCACGATGCCCAGCTTCGGAAATGGACCGAGGCCGAATATGAAACATGGCCCAAGCAGAATGTTGATGGCGTTGGCCAACCATAAAACGCGCATCGCAATCGCGGCTTCGCCTGCACCACGAAAGATAGCGTTGATCATGAACAGCATCATGATCGTAAAATTGCCCGCCAACATGATCGTGGTAAAGCCCCAGCCGTGGGCCACCACCTGAGGCGAAGCGCCCATGAGTGAAAGCAACCTGGGCGCCAATGGCGCGCCCACCAGCGCGATAACGGTTGATACGATCAGGCCAAGAGCGAGAGCCTGGATGGCTGCGCGCGCCGCCCCCTCCGGATTGTGTTCGCCAATTCGGCGCGCGACCGTTGCGGTAGCGCCAATACTCAGGCCTATCGCGATCGCATACATCAGAGTCAGCATTGACTCCGTAAGTCCGACCGTAGCCATCGCGTCTGCGCCCAGATAAGAAACCCACTTGATATCAACGACCGCGAAGATGCTCTCCATGCACATTTCGAGCACCATCGGAATCGCCAGCAGAATGATCGAACGGCCGATGGGACCGACCGTGTAGTCCTGTCGACTGCCGCGCAATGACTCGCGAATCGCGGACCAAAGACTTGCCGGCGCGATAGGAGTCGCCGGAGCCACGGGTTCTGACTCTAAGGAAATCGCGTTCGGGGATTGTGTGTTTTGTGAGGTCTCGGAATCTGACATTGTCGGGCTACTAGCTGATGGCGTCGTCTGGAAGCAAGAGGGGCACGTTGCGGCTCTCGCGCGGAGCCCTCCCTTACGGTTGGGCTTCTGATACGATCAGCCGGAAGGAGACTGGCGCGCAACTGATCTTATTGCGAGTGCCCGGCTTCCCGGAGCACAATCTTTACTCTCTTGCCGCCCATTTTTACGACCACGGGATTACCAACTTGAATCGGGTGATCTTCGCCGCTGATGCTGAGTACAAAGTTGCTCACCGGTCGTTTTTCAACCGGCGCCGGTTCCGGTGCTGGAGGTGCCACGAGGACCGCCATGTCGGCTGCGCGGGTTAATAAATTATTCGGCGCGATGCGCCAACTCGCCGGCGTGCATTTCAGACGCAACCCCGGCGTGTCGGTTTCAGCAGACTCGCCCGGCGCCAGGGCGTCAACTTTGAACAGACCCTCGCCGCAACGGACTGCGCTCGAGTCATAGAAGGTGGCCCAGCCGGTCACATAAGTATAAAAGTTCGAACTGGTGTTCTTCACCACCAGCCGCACGTTCGTGACCGGCGAGTCTTCTGATCCGTTAAGCACCTGCGTCAATAACTTTCCTTCAATTGCCGGCGCGCCCTTGGCGTCAAAACCTGTAGCTGCTTCATTCAAGCCCGCGCGTTGTTCGGCAGATTGCTGCGCCGAGACGGCAATTGCGCAAGAGGCGACGAGCGTTATGACAAGTAAGAATCGTTTCACGATTGGATCTCCTTTTAGATAGTGGCTGGGTTTGGAGCCCTCCCTAACGATCGGGCTTCTGACCCGCCTCAGATTCGTTTGAGTACTTGCTGCGCCAGGGTCTTCGACTTTTTGAGCCTGGCTTTCTGATCGCCGGCGCCGCCGACGCTGAGGCGGAAAAACACATCCTTCTTAAGCACGTACAGCGCGCCACCGACTGAGCTCGCTACCCAATAAGCGTCTTCACCAAGGCCCGTGACCTTTTCCTTTGGCGCGCCTTCTTCTTCGGCGCCTTCCTTCCTGGCTTTAGTGTCCCGCGCGCCTTCACGTTCGCGCTCGCTGTCTTTTTCTTCTTTGCGACCAAACTCTTCTTGCCAGAATGATCGCAGATTACTATCGCGGTCGCCGTCGGTTGCGGTCGTCACGTTCAGCACCACTGAGTTTGCGGCCGTGGGCAACTCGTAATAGCACTGGGCCACAACAAGTTTCCCCGACATCTGATCAGACCTCCTGGCTTCTTTCAGTGCCTCACCCTGGACACCTTTCAGATCATCGCTGGTGAGCAGGGCGCAGACGTCAATTATTGATTTCACCGCTGTCGTGGCCGGGGCTGATGCATTGCCGGAGTTCACCGGCGCGGTGCTGTTCGTTGATCCACAACCGCTTCCGATCAGGAATAGGCTGACAATGAAAAGCCAGGACATTTTCGCGTAGATTCGTCGCGGCATCTCGCCGTTTCCTCCAAGTGTTCCGTGACAATTCAGCTTTCGACCCGCGGACGCAAGCGCACGACCTCGCCCGTCCCCGCAGGCCGGTAAGGACAGACTCGATTCCGTCCACTGCGTTTAGCCCGGTAGAGCGCCGAGTCGGCCAGCTCGACCAGCTGAATCGGATCGCGACCATCTTCGGGAAACGAAGCGACCCCGATGCTGATGGTGATCTTGTGGGTCCGTGCGGCTTCAGTGCTCCCGCGACGCACTGCCGGAAAATCGTGTTTCTCGATTGCCGAACGCACGCGTTCAGCCGCTACCAGGCCCTGCGCGTAATCCGCGTCAAGCAAGAAAGCAGCGAACTCCTCGCCGCCAAAGCGAGCCCCAACGTCGCCGGCGCGCAGCGTCTGCTTGATCACCGCACCGACCTGCTCGATTGTTTCGCTGCCGACCAAATGCCCATAGGTGTCGTTCACTTCCTTAAAATAATCGATGTCCATCATCAGGACGCAGAACGGCATCGAGTCGGCCGCGGCGCGCGCGGCCTCGCGCCGCAGTTCGGAAAAGAATGATTTGCTGGTGAGCAGTCCGGTCAGCTCGTCATGTACCAGCAGGCGATGTATCTGTTGCTGAAACTCGCGGTCGATCTCGTCGAGCATTTCGAACCGGATCAATTGATCGCCAACTTCGAACTTGTCGCCGTCTTGCAGCAGCGCCTGATCGATTGCCTTCCCGTTGAGAATGGTGCCGTTGGTCGAGTCTAGGTCCTTCAGACGATAACGTGTCCCGCCACTCTCGCCTTCGGTCTCGGTAATAATACGCGCGTGCAGGCGCGATGCTCGCGAGTCGTTGATGCGGATGTCGGCGTCGAGCGCGCGGCCCAGCGTTACCTCCGCGCGATCCAGAGGAATCGGCACCGCCAGTAATTCGCCGCGCAGAAAGACCAGCGCAGGCCGGCGTTCACCCGGCCGCTGGTACTGGCCAGAGTAAGTGTCAATTTCAAGCGGCTCTTTGACTACTGAGATCTCTTCCGAATCGTTGGCCATTTAGTTTTTGATCTTTGCTGCGCTTCAGACCGAGAAGTGTGCCGGCACATCGACTTGAATCCAATCGGCGTATCTTATCGCGGGCGGCACGCTGCGGCAATAGTCGCGGGGAACTGCGAGTCAGTTGTTTCTTCGAGCCGCGTTCACGCGGCTTGCCCGCAGGGTTACTAGACCGGGCGTTTTCGCCCGGGTGCGGACGCGGCTGAGTCTCAAAGGTTGAAGGGTTCAGCCAGAGTGCTATCACCTAATCTCAAAGCACGCTGAAGCGCGCTAAGCGTCAATGTGCCCCGCCTTACCCAGCGCTAAAAGCGCTGGGCTATTAGCCAATCAGGAAAGCCGCCTGAAGGCGGCTTAATCAACTTTGAAGGCTTGTTCCCGCTGATGAACTCTCAATGAACCACTACACGGGAAATCGCCTGCTTGTCGATGTGCAAGCCTGCCCCTATACTTTCTCCAGACCTTTTCTTAGCCGTCAAGGCAATTTCGCTCTGGGTGAGCGGCGTGTTCGCCGCGTTTCGGAGCGAACTCATCGTAAGGAGCCTTAAATGGCATGCACTGTTAATAAAACGCCGGTTGTCGTTTGTGCCAACTCTCCACGGACGTTGTCCGTCGAACGCGTGGCTGAGGCCAGACTGCCGACCGAATGGGGTGACTTTCACATCGCGGGTTATCGATCGCTCGTCAGCAGCGAAGAGTTCGTGGTGCTCTATAAAGGCGAGCTGCGGCCGGACGTACCGACGCTGGTCCGCATCCATTCGCAGTGTCTGACGGGCGATGTCTTTGGATCGACAAAGTGCGATTGCGGCGAGCAACTTCATCGCACCATGCAGATGATTGAGGCAGAAGGGCGCGGGGCCATCGTCTACCAGCAACAGGAAGGGCGCGGCATCGGCATCCTCAACAAGATTAGGGCTTATGCTTTGCAGGACGAGGGCGCGGACACCGTCGAAGCGAACGAGCGTTTGGGTCTGGCAGTTGATTCGCGCGAGTACCGGCAATGCGCCGAGGTGCTGTTTGATCTCGGTTTATGCAGAGTGAAAGTGATCTCAAACAATCCGGGGAAACTGCAAGCACTTGAGGAAGCCGGACTCGAGATTACTGAGCGCGTGTCCATTGAAGTTAATTCTTCTGCGCCGGCCGCAAAATATATGCGGACCAAGAAAGAGAAGATGGGGCATTTGCTCAACCTCAACGCCCGCTAGTTTTGTCCGACAAACTTTAGTTTGCGTCGGTACAGAACCGGGAGCGGTAGCGACCGGGTCAAACACTCAACCTGCGCGATGGCTTGTTCTATACGATCGATGACTTCTGCCTTTTGCTCGACCCACTGAGTTGCATAGCTGGACCCCGTCGCTACCGCTCCGGGTTCTGTACCAACACAAACTGAGCCGGTCGGACATCAATGCGCTGAGATATTCGGAACCTCGATCCACTGCATGGCGCTTCCGATACGACCGCTCTTGAGGTCGCGCACGCCGACGCGAACCTGATACAGCCCCGCCGGCAACCAGGCGTGGAAGTCATAGACTGCCTGGCTTTGCTTTGCCAGCGACGAACCTTCAGGAATCGGAAAAATTTTTAGGCGGCCGACAAAGCTACTTACCGGCTTGCCCTTGCTGTCATAGAAAATCCCGCCAATATCCAGATCGGCCACCTGCTTGCCATCGTTGAGATCGAACGCCAGCGCGTCCCGTTTGATCTGAATCGAGGCGTTGACCTTCGTTCCCACGCCGGGCATTTGGATCAGGCTGAGCGTCAAATCGGTGCGGATTTGCTGCTGCGAAACCGGCGCGTCAATCACCATGCGCATGTCGTTTTCACGCGGGGTGGTGTCCTTGTCGGCCTTCTTCTTGGTCGTCAAAACGGGCAAGGGTGCGGTTTTGAAATAGCTGGTGCGCAAACGGACGGTCAGATCGGGCCGACCGATGATGCTCGCTTCAATCCGATTGAACTTGCCCCGCTTTTGCTCTTCGCTGTCTGGTCGCCACGCCAGAAGATAATAACTGGAAGTCTCGTCCAGCACTTTCTCCACCCATTCAGCCATCGGCGCATTCGTGTTTCGAAAAGCGCGTCCGCCGGTGTCTCCGGCCAACGCGTTAAGGCCGTCCTGCGAAGCGCTGACCTCGCCGGTGGTTGAGCCCACCAACATGCCCTTTGAATCAATCGGCCGGTCATTAGTGACATCCAAAGCGTCACTGACCATCCCGCGAGCGTCGAGCGTATAAATAACCACGCCCGCGCGCCCGGCTGCGTCGGTAACCCGTTTTATTCGATCGCGCGCGCCCGACTTCCGATCGTTTAGATAGAAGCCATCGGAAATGAGAAAAACCACTTTGCGTCCCGGCAACTGGGCGGCAGTGCGCATTAGTCCTTCCAACAGAATCAGCGTGGTATCAATGCTGGGCGCAGCAATCAAAGTGATTTGCTGCGCGCGTTCCATGACTAACTGCCTGGCCGATAGCGGTGAGACCATCACGACCAGCTGGCCATTCACCTTAAAGGTGTTCTGCCTGATGATCTCCTGGCTGTAAAAAGTTATGGCTTGTTCGTCGCCCTCCCGAATTTTGAGCGCGGCGTACTCGGACATAGGCGGGTTGTCCATGTCCATTTTTGTGGTTGCGCGATAGTTAAGACGCGCCACGGCAGTGCGCAAAGCGACCTTATCATCGGTGAGCTGTTGGAGAAATCCGATCTGGCCGCTCGATGAAGTAATCGCCACCAGGTCGTTGTCGGCCATTCCGCGATCGATGAATTCGAGCAGTGATTTGCGGGTCCGAACCAGACTGCTGGGCGACAAGTGATAATCGTCCGCAAAGAAGATCAGGGTCCGGCCGCGAACCACAGGTGCAGGATTCGCTGGTACTGCGGGGTCGACATTCGTCCGGGGATTTGTCTGCGCAGTGGTCTGTTGGCGCAAACTTCCCGAAGTAACGCGCTCAAAGAAAGCAATCGTCTGCGGTTCGTTGTCGATCCTTAGCGCGAACTGTTCCGGCTTTAATCCGTCGACGAAATGGCCCTTTTTATCAAAGACCATAACGTCAGTCTGCACCAGTTCGGTGTTGACGCGGACGACGTCTTCCTGCTCAGGTTGCTGTTGTTGCGGAGGTTTGGTTTGGCCCCGGACCAGCGCAGCACCCAGAATCAGGCAAAGCAGGACCACGGCATAATCAGGCGCGCGGCGAATGGGGAGTGTGCCCATTGAACCTGTCTCTATTGCTTACTGCGAAGTTCCTTGATTGAGCTTTTGATACGATCCGCATCCGCGGCCTTTGGATCCAATTTCAAATATTTCTCCAACTCATCTGCGGCCTCTTTGTTTTTCTTGGTGCTGATGTAGACGCCGCCCAGGTATTTATGGGCCAGGGCCAGGCCGTCGCCGCCATTGCTGATTGCTAATTGCAACTCTTTTTGGGCCTCTTCATAGGCTTTGAATTTGATCAGCATCATTCCCAGGTAGTAGTGCGCCGCTGGACCGGGACTATTGAGCTTAACCGCTTCTCGCAGATGGGCCTCGGATCCGTTGAATTTCTTTTCGGCCTCATCCAACTTCTGTTGCCCCATGAGCGCAACGCCCTGATTGTACAGAGCGATCCCTAAGTTTAGTTGACCGGTGGCATCGCCCGGTTTTAATTTCAACAGCGCCTCGAAACTCTCCGAAGCCTTGTCCATCTGATTGAGTTTCATGTACTGCATACCCAGATCGCTCAGCGCCTGCGAGAAGTTCGGATAGGCGGCAACCGCTTTTCCAAACAGGTCGACGGCGCCTTTCGCATCGCCCTTTTGCGCCGCGGCCGTGCCCTGCTGGTAAAAGGTCAACGCATTTTGGGGCACGCCGGCAAAAGCCGGATTCGACCCGTCCATCTTGGGACGAAGGTGGATCGTTACGGCGCTGATCGGGCCACTTGTTCCGCCGGGGTCGATGTAGACCGGCTCGCGCGCAGTCTCGAAATCCTTCCCGCCGTCAACCACGACCGAATAGTTGCCCGCGCGCACGCTATTGAATCTGAATGAGCCATCTTGATCCGTGACCGTGGACGCCCCTTCCCCATTGGTGGCTTCGAGACGGATCTTTACGGTCCGGCCAGTCGTGACCTGGCCCGGCGGAAAAAACACTCGTCCTTGGATCGTGTGGTTACCATCGCCGCTGGACAGTCCGCGCGAGCTGCCCGGGGCCTGCGCACTCGCCGCAGCCGCAGCCGACAAAACCAGCCCGGTGACAAGAAGGAGGTAATGACAGCGGACTCTCAAAACGTTAAGTGACTCGACTGAATTGATCATAGAATTCGGACCTCAACTATCGATAAATTTATCTCAATCAGATTAAATTTTGGAAACCGGATGGCGGGCTAGGATTTGGCACGCAGATTTTTAACTATGCCCTTGATGACTTCGGCATCCGGGGCCTTTGGATCCAATTTCAGATACTTTTCCAATTCGTCGGCCGCCTCTTTGTTCTTCTGCGCCACCTGATAGAGGCCACCCAGATATCTATGGACCGGGGCTAGATTCTCGCCGCCGTTACTAATAGCCAGCTCCAGCTCTTTTCGAGCGTCGTCATAGTGTTTGAGTTTGATCAGCGAGATGCCCAGGTACATGTGGGCCGTTGGGGCTTTCATGTTCCGCTCCAGCGCTTCACGCAACTGGGCCTCGGCCGCGGAGAACTGTTGGATCTCCAGCAGTGCAATTCCTAAGTTGAGCTTGGGTGAAAAAGCATCCGGGCTGAGTTTTGTTGCCGACCTGAGCGGGTCGACGGCCTTCTGTGGCTGTTGGAGCTTAAGGTATTGCACACCCAGTTCATTCAGGGCCAGAGGAAATTTTGGATAGAGTGAAATAGCGGCCTTCAAGTCATCGATCGCCCTGAGTGAATCTCCGGCGCGACCCTGCTCTAAACCTTTTTCATAAAGCGTGCGGGCACTCTCGGGCACCTCTGCCAGAGCCGCGCTGACTACGGATGTTTTGGAATTCGCCGCGTTGTGCTTGAGCTGCAGCGTAATCATCACCGTATAGCGTCGCGTAGTGCGAATGGTCGGCAGATTCATTCTGGAGAGATTCAAATCGCTATCGATGGAAACAGCCTCTCTACCAATCTCATAGTCGTTACCGGCGATGACGACTACGGTGTAATTGCCCGGAGAGAGCGAGGTGAAGGTGAAAGCGCCGCTGCTATCGGCGATCACTGAAAGTTCGCCCGCACCAAGGCTTTCGAGTTTCACCTGAATAGTGCCTTCCGCCCGGCGGCCGGACGGAAAAAACACCTTGCCCAGGATCATGTGGTTGCCCCCGTTTCCGGTTGATTCTCTGCCGCTCCCTTGCCCAAAAGTGCCGCACGCCAACAACAGAATCATGGTCAGTGCAAATAGGTGCAGGTAATTCCGGGCAGGCAGGTGTTCGGGATGTCGCGGAAGCAGACGAGGCATCAGGAAGACTCCTTCAAAAGCCGATCGAGTATTGAACATTGGACTCCTGAAATTGACGGCGGTCAAGTCTTTCAGGCTCCGGAAAAAGAAAATGGGGAGAGACGCGAATACTTGGCGCCTCTCCCCATCAGGTTAATGCACGTCGCCCAGCGGGCGATGGCTTTGGTTAGAAGGTGAACTTGGCGCCAAACCTGAACGCCGACGGAGCTTGAATCAGCAGGGCCGCTCCCCAGAAGGGATTGGCTACTGGAGCAACTCCGCTCACACCACTGTTAATCGAGAAAGTCTGGTCCAGAGTGACCGCACGCTGGCTGTTGAAGACGTTGAACCAGTCTCCGGTGAGACGCAGTTCACGTTTCTCACCCAACTTGATCGGGTAATAGATGCCCAGATCCAGGTTGGTTGTCATCGGCGTCCGATTCCCGCCAATGCCCTGAACAATGTTCGGGAACCCAGCCTGAGTGGCCGAGACTGTCGGTACGACGGCCGTGCCGCGCTGCACCGCGAACCCTTCGTTGTTGCCATAGATGGGATGCGGAATCAGTTGGTTGAACGGCGTGCCGGACTGCAGGTTGAAGTTTCCGCTGATGAGCAGCTTGAACGGAGTCCGATAGCTGCCGTTGAACTTCAACTGGTGCGGACGATCATTCGGCAGACGTCCATAGGTGTTATCCAACAGACTCTGCAGATCGAACAACGAAGTGATGTTCGGGTCAGACTGTCCGTTGTCGTTGCGGAACAAGCCTTCGTAGTTACCGGTCAGGCTCGAGAATACGTAGGAAGCGATGAACTGATAGTTGTTCGTAAATCGCTTGGTCGCCGTAAACTCAATCGCGCGGTAATAACGTTGCGCCCTGCCGAAACAACGCGCATTGCGGCCAGGACCGCCTTCGCACGCTGCTCTTTCTGTTGTGCCCGGCTCATTTCGTCCCGGGTTGAAGATGAAGTAGGTGTCCCCGTCATCAAACGAACCATCCTCGATCACGTTTCTCATGTGCCGATAGATGGCCCGGCTTCCGATGGCCAGGTCCTTAGCTATTTCGTATTCAAAGCCTACCGAACCTTCACCAATGCTCTGCGGCTTGAGACCTGGATCTGGTGGTGTTGCATCATTGCCCAGGTTCGTGGCGCCCGTGCTAATACCGGGAACAATGAGTGCTCCCGCAGGGCCATTCAGAGTATTGACGTTGAAGTTCTTGTCAGTTTGCACATTGCCGCCCGCGGCGCGGACGTTAACATCCAACGGAATTGGAACTTCGATGAAGGTGGCGTAGTTGGCGAAAAGTTTGCCCTTGCCCTTGCCCGTGAAATCCCAGGTCAGGCCGAGGCGCGGAGCCAGGTTGTCCCACCAGTTATTGAACTTAATGTAGGCGGTCCCGCCATTGCTGTACGACTGTTGATAGTCCCAGCGCGCTCCAATGTTGAACTGCCAGTTTGGCAGGAACTTCCAGTCGTCCTGGACATAGAAGGCTTCCGCATCCGTGTACGTCTTGCCCACGAGTTCAAAATCGCGGACGCGCGTGGTGTTCCTGACGATGAACGGATTACCAAATGCCTCGGCCGTGGTTATCGCATTTGCCGTGGGATTCACGGTCAGGCCTAATGCCGTCAACGTAGCCGCCGGAATGGACGACACACGAAGCACACCCGCGGAGCTTGGGCAGTTAATTACCGTACCGCGGGTTGTGCAAACCAACCAGTTATTGGTTATGCGCTCGCCATTCGTCGCATTCGCAGCACCATTCGTAGACGTCAGACCAAGACCCGGCGTAAACCCGTAAGTAACGGCTGGTCCGCTGGACAGCGTGTTGATGTTGTACTTATTGCGGAACCATTCAAAGCCCCACTTGACCGTGTGCTTGCCTACGATATTTTGCAGGTGAGCATTGATCTCATAACGATCGCGGTTCTGGGTTGAGAACAAGCCGAAGCCCGGGCCTCGCAAGAAACCGCGCTGCAACGAGCCACCCCGACCATCGACAAAATCAATGAAGCCGGTCCGGACGCATGAGCTAAACCCGGTAGAGTCATTAGGGCAAGTGACACCGGTTGATACCGGCGTCAAAACCGCGCCACCTCTCAGC
The DNA here is from genome assembly GCA_038210455.1 of Pyrinomonadales bacterium. GTDB lineage: Bacteria > Acidobacteriota > Blastocatellia > Pyrinomonadales > Pyrinomonadaceae > UBA11740. Next base: position 109,172 of record JBBQWP010000018.1, read on the forward strand.
ACCGCAAAGTTATCGGCGATGAGTGGCCTGTCAATGGCCGCCGGAATGGTGTTGGCCCTCTGAAAGTGCAGGCCGCCAGAGAATTCAGCGATGAAGTTGTTCTTGATCGTTGAGTTGAGACGAACCGCGTAGTTATGACCGCCCGTTTCCTGCGTGCCCTGGAAAGCGTTAATGTCAGAGCCAAACCCGGAAGCGTTTGTCAGGGCACCGGTCGCCAGAAACCCTTTGACCTTGGTGAAATCGCCAAAGGTCGAACCCGTCAGCGTATTCTTACCATTGAGCGCCCAAGTGAGCTTGCCGGCATAGAAAGGAATGGTCACCTGGTTTTGCGCCGGGTTATGAAAGGTTTGCGTCAGATAGTAGTTCGTCCGGCGCTGCGGATTGAAGGCGCCGAAAAACCACAGCTTGTCCTTGATGATCGGACCGCCGAGGTCGGCGCCGACATCAGTTTCCGAGAAGCCATTGGCCGAAGATCCCGTGAACGAGAAATTCTTGACGGCTCGAACCAGGCCCTTGGTAGTAACATAGCCAAAAACGTCGCCGTGAAATTCATTGCCGCCACTCTTGGTGATGACGTTGAAGATACCGCCGGTGGACTTGCCGTACTCGGCGCCGTAAGCACCGGTCTTGATTTCGACTTCCTGAACAAACTCAAACGGAAGGTTCGCACCCGATCCGCCAAAAGCCGGGTCGGTGGTGTTCACACCGTCCAGAATGTAGTTGTTCTCTGGTCCCGAAGATCCGCCAACCGACGGGTCGCGATCGCGGCCGGTTGCATCACGCAGACCAGACCGGGTAACAGTCGGGGCGATTGTGTAAAGACCCTGAACTGTGCGCTGGGTCGGGAAGTTCGAGAACTGCTCTGTCGAAACATTAGATCCAGTAGTGTTGGCTGAGACATCCACCTGGGCTCCGCCGGTGACATTCACTGTCGCCGTCGCCGTCGCCAGGGAGAGCTGTGGGTCAACCGTAGAAGTGCGTCCCAGGTTGACTGACACCTCATCTTTTGAGAACTTGCCGAATCCTGACGCATCGACAGTCACTTTGTACTTGCCAGGCGGAAGGGCGCTGATCAGGAAGCGACCCTCATCGCCCGTCGTCGCCGACTGCGGTGTAATCAGATTGGGACTAGTCGCCGTGACCGTGGCGCCCTTAACTGCCGCGCCGTTCGGGTCAATGACCTGCCCTTCTATAGAGCCTGTCGTGCTCGACTGGGCCATCGCGCTCGTGGCAAACATCGCCAGCGTCAGAGCCAGAACGAACATAAAAGCTTTTTTCATCATCTCTGTCCTTTCGTGAAGAGCGCCCCTTTGCAGGGACCTCTATTTGGTCTTAATTAAGTCAATGGCCAACAACCCAAAAACTTGTGACACCCTCGTATTGCTGGCCTTCATTATTCCGATTTCGTTGGCGGTATCGGGCAGTTGTTCACAGGCCCGTAATCGTTTCGTTCACATCTAACCCGCCAGAGATTCGATTCCAATCGCTTTAAAGCAATGGTGGTGCCATAGGTGACTACCCCTTGGCTGGCCGGAAAACCGCTGATTTGGGGCGGTTTCGCGCAGACGGTAAATCCGAAAATTCGGTTTTAGTCCGAAATTCCGTAAATGCCTTGCGGGGTCAATTTCGGCAAGCCAGGCAGAATCCTGCCTTTAGCCGCATGACGCCAGCCGCTATGTGGTAGACTGCGACCCAATCCACTGAATAGGTTCGATAGCTTGTCCCAGCGAATTTATCGCGATCCGGTCCACAACATCATTCCTTTGCGCGACGACAGCGCCGAAGGCCAATTGATGATTCGTTTGATCGACACGCCTGAGTTTCAAAGGCTGCGTCGCATCAAGCAACTTGGCCTGGGTCTCTACACTTACCAGGGCGCGGAGCACTCGCGGTTCACGCACAGTCTGGGAGCGCTGCATCTGATGACGCGCATCCTCGATCAGCTAAGCGATCGCTACGAGATCGAATTGGCGGACCGCGCCGCGGCCCGTGCGGCAGCCCTGCTGCACGACGTCGGCCATGGTCCTTTCTCGCACGCAATGGAGAAGGTCCTGGGTGTCCATCACGAAGAGTTGACTATGCAGGCCGTGACATCAACAGAAACATCTCTCTGCAAAGCACTACAATCATATTCAGCAGGACTGCCGGAACGCGTGGCTTCGATAATCGAAGGAACGTTCAAGCCGGCGGCGTTGGCTCAACTGGTCTCGTCTCAGCTTGACGTAGATCGAATGGATTATCTCTTGCGCGATTCGTTGATGACCGGAGCGAAATACGGTTTGTACGATCTCGAATGGATCATCAATGCGCTCCAGATTGACAAGCAGGGCGATCGTATTTATGTCGCAGCGCGCGGAGTTTATGCGGTGGAAGAATACCTCCAGGCGCGCTATTACATGTTTCGCCAGGTTTACTTTCATCGCACCCTGCGTTCGGCGGAAGCAGTGCTCAGATCCGCTTTGCGCCGGGCGCTCGAGTTGGTTGAGAAAGGCAAGCCGGTCTGGTCTGCGCCCGGCACTTCGTTTGAAAAAATTCTGCGACTACAGGCCTTGAGTATCACCGAACATCTCGAGATGGATGACTCGGACGTCATCTTTCACATGAAGCAGTGGCAACATTCAGACGATGAGGTGCTAAAGGATCTAAGCCAACGGTTCGTGGGCCGCCGGCTATTTAAGGCCATCGATCTCGACATGCCTGAGGGCGAGCGAAGAGATTTTCTGGATGCGGCCCGAGCGGTAGTCGTCAAGGGCGGTTTCCTGCCCGAATACTATTTCATCGAAGATCGCGCCAGCGACGTTCCCTATTATGGTTACTACACACCCGAAGGCGTCGAGCCGCGCACGCGGATCTATGTTGAGGATGGTTATGCCCATCCGCGGCTACGCGAAATCAGCGAGGTCAGTGAAGCCGTGCGCGGTTTGGGACGCGGTTACGAACTGCATCGAATTTGTTTCCCGGCCGAAGTGAAAGACGAAGTCTACCGGCTCTATCACAGCACGACTCCCGCCCACCAAGCCGTGGCGAATCGCGGGAAATAGAAACGCGTCAGACTGGATCATTCAATCCTTGACTAACTCAGCTTCACAGGTTTGGGCGAAACTTTCATTGGCGTTCCTGTGCATGCTGCCGATCGCGCCGTCAGCCATTTCGCAAACCCGGCCGGTCCGTCTCGCAATTCTTGATTTTGGCAAAGACAGGACGGGTTTACGCGCGGCCGCCGCAATCCGCGACACCTTGCCACCTAAAGAGGAGGCGCGCGAGACAACTGTTATCGATCGCGATCAAACCAATGCCGCCGCCCGCGGCGCCGGCTTCGACGGATCGCTCAACCTGACGATTCAAGAGGCGCGAGACATCGGGGCCGCGATTGGTTGCGACTTTTACTTCATCGGTGATGCGCAGACGCTCAGGAGAGTGCCTTCTACCAAGCCCGCTTATTTCGAATCCTATGCGACGGTTTTTCTGGTGAGCGCCCGCACCGGCAGGCTGGTTCTCTGGGAAAGACCGTCGGTGCAACGCGATACGGCTGAAGAATCTGAGAAGGCTTTGCTCGCAATCCTGGCTGCGGTGGACACTCGTCAACGTTATCTCGCGGCGATGCGCCGAGCGCAGGAAGACGAACGAGCCGAGCGCATAACCGCGATTGAGAACAGCGCTCGCGTTATCGAAGTAATGTCCGACGATCAAACCAACGACAATCAGGAAGTTCGCGCGCCCCGCCCCTATCGCCGCCTGAAACCACCGTATCCAGAGAGTGCGGCCCACGCGGAAGTAGAAGCGACTGTAGATGTGCTGGTGGATATCGATGCTCGAGGTGAAGTTGGGCGCGTCGAGATTGCTCGCTGGGCCGGCTATGGTTTGGATCAGTCAGTGATCGACACCGTCAAGCAGATGCACTTCTTCCCCGCTCAACGCGATGGAGCGGCGATCCCCATGCGCGTGTTGCTGCGCTACAACTTCCGCAAGCCACCACCGAATAAGGACGCTCAATAAGTCACTGGGAGCGCGGGCGCCCTCGCCCGCATCGCGCCGCAAGCGCCGAGTTTTTTCAAGCTGGCATGAATCCTATCTTTGCAGTCATGCGGGCGAGG
>JBBQWP010000019.1:0-112091 GCA_038210455.1 Pyrinomonadales bacterium
TCACACGCGCGCGCCACGATGTGCAAGTGAGCAAGACCGAAGTGACAAACATTCATCTAGCGGAGAAAAGGTCTATGTCTACTCTAAAACAGATCGTCAGTGCTTCCCTTCTGCTGCTGTCTGTGGTTGGCACAGCCGCAGCTCAGGACAGCACTAACCCCGCGCAGAGATCGTCTCTGACCATAACGGCCAATGCTTCCGGCGAGCGGATTCGCGTAACCGCGCCGTCTTCCGTGGTGCAGATGCACCTGGAAGTGTATGCGAGCAGCGGTGAGAAGCTGTTCGATCAGGAGATCCGCGGCGGCAATGTCTTCGATTGGCACTTGCAGAATGGACAGGCTCAGCGGCTCGAGGCGGGCACTTACGTTTGTGTGGTCACCGCCAAAAGCCTCTCCGGCAAGCTGACGCAGAAGATTGGCCGAGTGACAGTTGCAGAGACTTCCGCCAGTGTGCAGCCCGGCGACTCGCAGCAGCTCTCGGTCCAGCAGGCGCAGGCCATCGGGCCGGTGGAAGAGAACGCTTCGTGGACGATTCCGGGAGACGAGAACCAGACCACTACCGTCATCGCGCACGACGGCACCGACGGCCAGATGATCAGAGGTCGTGGCGCACTCACGTTTCGCGTTGGTAATTTCTTCACCGGAATAGACCAGGAGCAGATGCGGCTGACTGAAGAAGGCAATCTGGGCCTTGGTACTTCTCAGCCACAGGCGAAGCTGGACGTCGCGGGTACAATCCGCGCTCAGCGCTTCCTCATCGTTAAGCCTGGCGGCAACAACAGCAACAACAAGACCAGCGACACAGCGGCAGACACCGAGGCTGCGGATTCCGTGCAACCGCTCATCGGCGGCAACGGCACGACCGGGCGACTGCCGAAGTGGCTCGATGGGCCTAACGGCATTCTGGACGACTCAATCATTACTCAATCGGGAAACAACATCGGCATCGGGACGACCGGCCCGAGTGCGTCGTTTTCCGTGGCCAACAACTTCACCGTCACCAGCGATAGCGTAGTGTCATGGGGGTTGGGAGCAGGCTACGGACGAATGTCGTGGGACACTGGGTTCGCCAGTATTTTTGGACAATCTGGTAAGGCGTTGACCCTGGGCGCAAACGCGACTGAGGTAATCAGGATAACGCCTGCCGGCAACGTCGGTATCAAGACGACTGTACCGAACTCAATTTTTTCAGTATTAAATAAATTTCAAGTAAACCAAGATGGCGCATTAACATGGGGAAATGCTGCTGACCATGGTGTTTTAAGCTGGGACATAGGCATGGCTATTGTTGGAGCGCAAACTGGTAAAGACTTAGCTCTCTGGGCTGATTCGCGCGAGAAACTTAGAATTCTAGCCAACGGCAACGTCGGCATCGGCACCACCTCGCCTCAATTCAAATTGCATGTGGTTGGTCAGGATGTACGGGTTGAAGGTACGCAAGGCATCTTCCCTCGCTTCTCACTCAATCTCAAAGACGGTCTTGTAAACGAGAAATGGCAAAATTATGCGAGCTCCGGCGGTCTGAACTTTACTGCGCTAAACGTTGCAGAGAACGCTGAAACTCCCTGGCTCCAGGTCAATCGCGGAAATAACACAGCGATTTCGAGCATCGTATTCCCTAATGGGAATGTCGGCGTCGGGACGAGTAGTCTCACTGAGAAGCTTACCGTGGCAGGTACAGTTCAAAGCACGTCAGGCGGCTTCAAGTTTCCTGATGGCAGCGTGCAAACCACAGCCGCGGTGATACCTGCAACTGACGCCTATACGAAAACTTCCGTTATAGAGGTTGAAGTGTCCCGGTTTACCCCAGGTCCGATACTCCAATTGCATAATCTTCCCTCGAGTACCTACCTGGTCTCGGCCACTGTCGAGTTCGACAACAAGGCAAATGACGGTCGCCTCCTTCTCTGCAAGTTCACCGGCAACGCTAATACTCCGAGCGAGAATGATCCGGCACAATACGCGACTTTTATCTTCAATACTTCCAGTCAAACAGTGAGCTATCACTCGGTCATGAGTATCATCTTCGGTAATGTAGCCCTTTCATGCCAGGCGAATACCCTTACTAATACTACTCAGGTCTTTGCGGTTGTTAGCCGCCTCAGCGCCGTGCAAATCGCGGGTAATATGGTAGTGCAGTCGGGGCCATGAATCGCGGCACAGCGGACCGCGAAATTTCTGAATATCGCCAATCCAAACGGCGTGATTATCACGTCGCCAAACGCAGCGTGCTGGCTAATCACAGTCAGCAATGCCGGCTCCATGTCTACGATTTCGATTCCTTGTCCGTAAGAAAGGATGGGGGTCTGCATTCTGCATCGCGCGCTCACTTGCAAACTATCGTCATGACGGAAATTCCGTGCAGTAGGAGATGAAGATGAAGAAACACCAATTACCGATCAGCTGGGGTTTGTTCCTGATTTCAATGTTACTCGTCGTGTGTGCGCCGGCTGCGGCGCGATTGGGCCCGAGTTGCACTGAAGACGCTCGCCCTGCAATTGACTGCTGCCACAGATGATGCACTCGTCTCATTTTGGTTTGAGGGAAATGTCTTAACAATTTGTTGTACGGGAAGTGATTGCGATTCCTGTCCGTGGACCGCCATGGGCGCAGTCGTACGCATTGCGGCAGCGGCGCTGAATCCGTTGCCGAATCGGTTGATGAGGGGAACCATGGAAGTATCTGTGTGTGATTCGGCCCTCCAAATTGGAAGTAGGCAATACAGTGGCGTCTACCCGGTCCTGCGGGAGCCGCAACTTATTCACCGACTAAGGAACTCATAGCGGGACTTGAGCCAATTATCGAAGTAATGTTGCGCACCTAGATCACGTGATTCCGAACGCGCGACCAGAGTGCTGGGAACGTCATAATTAACAAGAACCTTGTTTTCAAAGTGTTCGGCTTTCATCGCTCAGCTCAACTCCCTCTAACAACTCCCCAGGTATAGACGCCGGGTCGAAACTTGATGGAATTTGAAGCTTTTCTTTTGGGACACCAAGTAGTCTGGCAAACGCATCCATGGGATCCTCCTCGCCCGTCCAGAGGCTGTGGTGCTTGCCCAGTGCTTCGAGTGCGCGCCGCGGTGGGTCGATGGCGAGCTTCATAGTCTCAATCACGTCGTAACTACCGTCCTTGTGGTGCCGGGTGACTCTTGTGGTCTCATGCTTCGTTAGTAAGTGGATTCCGCCGGTCCTCTTGGCCTTCTCGTTATCGAAATATCCATCGTCGTCGAGGACGTAGGCGAGGGATCCCATGCCGATCAGTGTCATGCGCGCCAGGACTTCGTGGCTGTCCATTATGCGGCGGAAGGGAATTCGAGTTAGTTCTGCTGACGCCCTCGTATCAGCTTGGATTGTAATGTTATCAGTGTGCTCAGCAGCCCTTTTTTTCCATTCCCAGCGCGATGACCATCGACTTGTCAGGGCGTGACTCTTGTGCAACCTCTTGCCTACCGCTGTTACTGATCGCTTAGGACCCATCTCAAGATAGAGCCTGAAGGCTGCGAACGCGGGATCGCTCTCCCCGGGCCACCTTTTCCAAAGGTCCTTGGGTAAAAGGACTTCGGGAATGTCCCTCGCCTGTTCCGTGGTTCCTAATGACAAAACCCACGTCGCCAGCTGCGATTAGATCGGTCATGGCACTATGAGTGATCTTCAATAGGCGCCTGCTTCGGTCACCAAAATGGATGCGTCAGTCTTGCTCGTCGAAGTAGGCGGGCGGTCGTAATTAGACATCTCGCAATCTCTGAAATCGCTGTACAGAGCGTCTTGTAACGTCGCTTCCTTTCCGAATGACATTGGTTGTTTTGGAGATTGTAACGACGTCACCATTAATCAACACCGTTCAGAAAGTCTTGAAAGAACACTAAGAGATTGGTAAGGTTCAATCCACTTGTTAACGATCTTCGCCGTCAACCGCGAATAACTGGCTGAAGCTTAGTTGTGAGCCGCTCGTTGTCTATATCGAAAGGCATATTAAAGTGAGGAGGATGCTCCTTTGAATTGCCGGATAAGAGGACGAAAGACAGCTATTTCTCTCCTGGCTGCGCTCGTGCCGTTGCTCCTTCTCTACGATCAAACCTCGTCGACCACGGTCGCAGCGCAGCGGCGGCGGCAAAGCCCTCGCGGTCCCAGCGCTTCAAGACCAGGCAAGAACACCAGCAGGTACGCTAACTTTACTCATAAATCCCATGGAAAGGATTCAACGGACGCGACCGCGCGAAACTTGAAGTGTAATAGCTGTCACGCAATCCCTTCGCCTGCAGAGCCTGATCGAATCGCAGACGCCAAACGACAGAATATTGTGCGAGGTTACCCGTACCATGATTCCTGCTTTGGGTGTCACCGAAAGGAGATTTACCGCGGCGATCGTCCGGCAATTTGCACAGTGTGCCACACGCGCGTTTCGCCTCGCGCGACCGCGCGCGATGTTTACTCACAGTTTCCGAAACAAATCGACTTTACCCTGCGGCAGTTTCCCGGTTACTTTCCGCACAAGTCCCATCACCAGGTGATCCTGGACTTGAAGAAGGACGCCGCTTTGAAACAAGTAAGTTGTGCGGATTGTCATAAGAAGGACGAGCGCACCGCAGTTGCAATGCCCGCAGGCGGCAATGAGAACTCTTTCATGCCGCCGGCAGGAACGTTTCGTACCACCCCGTCCGGCCATTCCTCATGTTTCGCCTGTCACTCTGAATCGAATGACCCAAAAAAGCCCGGCAAAGATAATTGCGCTGGATGTCATCGTACGCAAAAGGAGTTCGCGCAACAGAAACGCGACCTCTTGCCCCAGTACCAACCCCTTCACACGCTCTGGTTCAAGGACTGGCCGCGCGAATGGCCGAGGAGAGTTTCGATCAAGTTTTGGCACTACAGAAAGGAACACAGTGGAAGCTGCACGAGTTGTCACACGAACCTCGTCGAGACAGCGACGCTTGATATTCCAGACGTGCCCATTTCCTCCTGCGTTAAATGTCACAATCGGCAACCACCGAAGATTTTCGATGAGCTGGAGGCTGAAGATGAAGATAGTAAGGAATGGAGAAACAATGATCTACTTTCAGTGAAAGGCAAGCATGCATGTAGCGGTTGTCACAACACCCTAGTCGGGAGTGCGTCGCCGCCATGTAGCCATTTCAGACTGGACGAGGATAAGTACCTGAGCGCCGATTTTCCCAGGATTGCCGAGCGATGCAAAGAATGAGCGACCCGCACAACGCAAAACAAGCGTGCCAGGCTCCGGCAACGCAAATCGCGGCCGGCCTTACGAAGCGTTGGCATGCCGTTGCTGTGGTGATTCTATGCTCGATCTGCGCTGCGTTTGCGTCCTTCAGTGCAAAGCACGCATTCGCGGTGGCTAACGAACAGACAGCCGAAGTGCAACCAGTGTTCTTAAAGTCAACCCTCGTCACACCGCTGGCAGCCTATTCCAAATTCTCACACTCAAGTCCGGCAGAGCATGCGGCTCTGACCGGCCGTCAGAAATGCGCGTCGTGCCATCGTCCAAATGGTTCACTTGAACCGAGTTTCCCCAAACATAGAGATTGCACCGGGTGCCATCTGGTCCAATTCACCGCGAATAATGGTTCTTCAGCCAGCAACCCAATTTGCACGATTTGCCATAACGAGACAGATCTCAACTCACCAAAAGCTTCGCCCAAAAAGTTTTCGCGGCTACGCAGTTTTACGGCGGAGTTTGATCACGCGCAACATTTGCAAGGAATGGAATCTGCCCGACCTGAAAAAGGTTGCGCGCACTGTCATGCGGTGAGTCGTGGGGTTACTGAGAGCCTTCCGGCAGGCCTGAATGCTCACCGAATCTGCTATGACTGCCATGCTTCGACAAAGAAGGCGAGTAATCTTTCTTCGTGTGGGGTCTGCCATGGACCTGGATCTTACGCACCGACTTCGACCGCGTCTCGTGGGTACCGCGTGGGCTTCAGCCACTCGACTCATACGGCCAGCAGGCAACTGACTTGCACGAGCTGCCACAATATTGGAGCACGCGGGTTACCGCAGAGGCGACAGATTAGTTCCATCTCACCGGCACAACATTTTTCCAGTGGCCGCGCACAAAGCTGCATGACCTGCCACAATGGCCGCCGCGCTTTCGGGGACACAGACACTCATGACTGCAAGCGTTGTCACAAGAAAGAGACATTCGGCATGTCAGAATAGCGGGTTAGGATCGGAAAAGTTTGACAGGTAAGCTAACGTCTTATAATCTCAATCGTGGCCAAGGTCACGGCTAAATCTCAGACAGCTGTGACTCGACTAAAAACTCTCCTAAGTTATTATCGAGCAAACCGCCTCTGGGCCGGTCGACTGTAATGACAACTAACATGAAATCTAAACTACTAATCACTCTGGTTATCATGCTGGGGTTCCTAGCAATGACGATTGGCTATAACAGTGTGGGCTCGGTATCTCTGACCAGGCTGAATGATCGAGCGGCCGTGTCGGACGGCACTGATCCGCCGCATGCGGTTGATACCGACGGAAATAAACTCCCGGACTCAAGCGCGACGCAGCCTTGCAAGCCCATTATCTTGTCGAAAGACAGTAAGGACGCGTCGTACCTCGAACTCAAACCGGAAGCCGCTTTTGATCACACAAAGCACAATACCGATCTAAAGCATAGCCTCGATGGTAAGACTTTGAACTCGTGTGTCTACTGTCATCATACGGAGCAACCAATGCCCGTAGCCGGGCTGGCATACCTCGTCAAATCTGAGCGAACCCAGATCCTCACCGAGGAGCAACTCAAGACGTCGAATCAAGCCGTGAATTCGTGCCGGCATTGCCACTTTCAAACTGAGGAAGGGTCCCCCAAGAAGGTTAAGTATCCTAAAGGAACCGAACCACAGGATGCTAAGGGAGAACCGATTTTAACTAACCGGGTCGCATACCACGTTAAATGCATCTCCTGCCACATGGCTGCCACAAAAAGAGATGCAAAACTAAAGGGCCCACAAGGGTGTGCCGAATGTCATGTGAAGAAAGGCTAGCTAGTACGATTGCCACCGCCTCGATCAAGCGTCAGCAATGAGCTTCATTATGAGGAGGGTGTCTTGTACCCCTACGCACACGTGTTCTTCTACATCATGCGGAAACCTAACGGTCGCATATCCGCACAACAGACTCTAGTTGACCTGAGTGAAGAGAAGATATTTCTCGACACCCTCAGCGACTCTCGTTTAGTTGAGGGTTGTGCTCATCCCTTCGGTCAAGGAGGAGTTGGTGGTGACTTCGGCTAGCTTTCAGGAACGGTGATGCCGATTGATTTCAAGAACGAAGTGGGACGGTCGGCTCCGATTAACGCGAAGATATAATCATTCGCCAGTGTCGCCTTCACGTCTCCGGTATCGCGATCCATCAAAACCACTTCATCGTCGCGAACCTCTTTGACGCTGGTGTCCCAGAAGACCTTGATCTTGCCTTCGTCGATACAGTGATAAAGTTTTAGCTTGTTACCGAACTTTATGTCATTCGTAAATCCGCTGCGGACAACCAGGGTGACCTCGTTTATCTCTTCGGGTGGTCGAAATGTTATTTGATCCCGATTACGCCGAGCGACAAGGTCCACCGAGGCTTCTACTGCTGAGTTACCACCGCCGACAACCAGAATCTTCCTCCGTTTGAAGTTCTCCGGCTTAGAAAGCATGTACATGACTTTGGCTTCGGGCTCGCCGTTACGCGAGATCATCATGTCTTCGCCATCCACTCTGAGCTTCATCGGTGCGCCGCGACCGCCGAGCGCAAGTACGACCCGGCGCGCGCGATATGTGAATGCTTCCGGTTTATCTTTCTTTTTAGTCTGGACGATAAAGTAATCACCATCGGCCGCGCGTTTGACGCCCTGGCAGCTCTCATGTTCGTTAATCTCTACGCCACTATGCGCCATTGTCTGGAGCCACGATTCAAGAATTCCCGCACACTGATCACCGTGGCCTGCGATGGTGATCCCGCCGCGCGCTTCCATCGTCTCGGGCTTAAAGAAAATGTACTTATCTTTGGGATAGGCATCGATGGTCGAAAGCACCTGGTCTCGCTCGATGCCGATATATCTCAAATTCTGTTGCCGAGCGACTACTGCGGCAGATAATCCGGCTGGGCCGATGCCGATAATTGCTACATCGAATTCCGCGTTAGGTTCAGGCGGCGAGTTCTTTAGCTCTTGCGCGATGTGATTAATGACATCAGCACCCTCGTTGGCGGCGTTCTTGATCAGAGGAGTGCCGGAAACGTCGCCGATAATGTAGCAACCGGGAACGTTGGTCATGAATTTCTCATCGCGCGTTGGGACTGGGCGAGGCTTAATGTCTTTCGTCGTGTTAACGACGATACAAGCTTTAGGGTTGACCGGACATGCCACCTGGCAGGCCGTATCTTCCATGCAGTCGGCGCGCGCTATGGGAACGGCAATGTTGTTGACCATTGCCAGCACGTTATGGGGGCAAGCGTCTACGCAGGCCTGACAGCCTATGCACCGATCCGCAATAACCACCGGGTGCGGATAGTCCGGCCCATCGGGATCGTACTTTTCGAGCAACCTCTTCGACAATTGAACTCGTTTTTGGTTCTCGTCCAGGTGGTCTTCGATCGGCTCTTCAAGCAGCCGGCGTGCCCGCGCAGCATCACGAAGCGCAAACCAAATACCCATCACCACAAGAAAAACGCTAATGCCAGCCCACCCGTACCAGGGCAGACCACCGAGATACCTTCTGAATGAAGAAGCCTCGGTGAAGAGTTGATTGATCGCCACCAGCGACGCCAGCAAAGCAAGGATGATGAGTAGTTGCGACTTTTTCATGCGACCTAATCCTATTTCGCAGTCTCAGGTTCCGCAGGCGTTCTTACTTCAGCTATACGCAGAGAGGACGCCCAATGCGTGTCCTTGACGTGCTGAACATGACAGGACGTGCAGCTTGGCGTTTCAGCTCTCGTAGCGACTGTCGGTCTTTCGAAAACTTGCACGGTGTGACAGCGTTCGCAGGTCTTACGCGGATAGTCGCGATCGACGTTCGTCCCCATATAGCCCGTCTTATGACAGCTACTGCATGACAATACTTGATTGCCCGAGTCCAGGTCTTCAATCCCGCTAGTGCCGGCGACGACACGAACGCGCTGAACGTGGAGAACGTGAAATTGCGCGTTGCGCCACTGCTGCGCGTCGCTTGGATTCGCCCGGTTGTTTTTCAAGAGTGACGCGATTTCAGGTTTCGCTTCCAACTCTTCTGCGTCCAAACCCCTCCAGATCCATACACGGTCCTTTACCGGATAACCGAAAGTTCCGCCGTGAGCAGTGCGAACGCTCTTGCCGTTGTACTGATTCTTGTTAGCGTCGTCATGGCATTTCGCGCAGGAGGCCAGCGCAGCATTCATAGCCCTGAAGCTCTCGCCCCGATGTTCTTCATGACAGTTGATGCAGGTCAGCCCGGCGTCCAGATGCGCTCGAATGATAGTCGGCGCGAAAGCTTCGGTCTGATGACAGCTGGCGCAGTTTGCACTCATCCTTTCTTTGTTCCTGACGCTGATACCCAGAGCATGGCAGGAGGTGCAGGAGCCGGCATTGGCTTGTTTGGCAATCGCGGGCGTTAAGCTAAGAGTCGTCTGAGTATGGGGGGCCGAGATCGGCTCTGGAGCGAAAGCGTTCTTGTATTTGACCGCCGCCACGGCCGACAGTGTTCCAATAACAATGATGGCCCAGATGAAGATTGCGAAAGGCCAGGGACGAACGAGGTCGCGCGTCGGCTTCCAGTTAAAACGAATCTTCCCGAGTCGGGGAGGAGCTTGCGGGTGTAGGGGTGACAGGCGGCCTGCTTTCTCCCGAGTACGCTTGTCGTCCCACCATATCTTAAGCGAATTGGAGACTTCAGAGGTGGGTGCGATTCGACTCCGCGCAGCTCGTTGTTTCTTATAGGCTTCTGCTTTGTGACGTGGTTCTCGTTCGCCCACAGCGAGAGCAAACTGAGCGACAATTCTGATCCTGAGAATCGTATCAGCCTGCTCAATGTGGAGGAAGAAGGGACCAATCTGGAGTTCATCACCGACGGTCAGCGCGGCGGCTTCATCAAAAGGGACGATCCTCCCATTCAGTGCCGTTGCGCTGGATGCGCTGAGGTTAATAATGAAGAAATACCCGGCGACTTCGTTTATGCCGGCATGAAGCCGCGAGACCGTCTCATGGTTGAGCCAAATGTCGGAATCGGGTGCCCGTCCAATGCGTAATCCCTGCCTGAAGATAGTCTTAGGATCGACCGAACGGTCCTCACGGATAATGACGAAAGTGCTTTGCTTTACAACGCTCATTCCATTTACCGGACCGTGAAGAGCACCACCTGAATTATGTGTACACACAGCAGCGCCAACATGATCGAAGCTGCGACGACGTGTGGCGCGAGCCAGAGCTTGAGCAACTGGTGCAAATAGATAAGCGAGTCCACGCGGCGTAAGGTCGCAGTGGCTTCAACGGCTTCCATTAAGGAACGCCGGGCTTTGGGATCATTCAACTTTTCGGCATCCTCCTGGAATTCTTCGCGTGCCTCGGCCAGTATCGTCGTGAGCGGTTCACGGCGCACGTATTGTCTTAGGAGATACCCTAGAGAGAAAAAACGCTTACGCAGTTTCTCCTTAACTAAATGCCGGAGCTGATCATTGCTGGTATCAATCAAGCCCAGTTGCTTGCTCAATTCCTGGCGTCGATCGCGGAGATCTTCAATCAACAAAGGATCACCCTCAATGCTGGTCATGATGCGCGGCACAATGAAATAGCAACTGATCCCAAAGAGTCCGGCGACGATTGTTACATCGAGTGAGATCATCAAACAGGACGTTAATAGGCCCCCTGAATCGCGTCCCCCGTGTATCAGCAGCACAATTCCCGCGATCAGTCCCAGGTAGACATGTGCCAACTTCCAATAGCGCAAAGGACCGAATCGTCGCCTGTAGATCTGCTTACGTCCCGGATAAGTAATCACCACGGCGATGCTGACCAGGCCGATAAGGCCTGTAACCCAACGCATGGTTAGCCAGGTTCCATTGAAATGTCCGTCTAATCCGTTCCGGCGCGCTGCCCAAAATACCGTGCTGGCAATGGCGATGATGGCGACTATCCCACAAACGTGAAGAATCTGCGCGGGGGTGTCTCGCTTGTGAATGTTGCGTCCGATCGCGTGGGTGCGGTCTTTGAAAACAATCCCAATGGCATTCTTCGCTTCACTGAAGTACTCACGAGGATTGACGCGCACGAGTGCGCCCGTTGGACAGTTTTCCTGGCATGAATACGCCGGCGTTTTAGCTCCTTTCGGATTGAGCCCTGTGCCTGCGCAGAGATTACATTTGACCGCCAGCAAGTCTTTGGTGTTGGTAACTTCTGGAGGTTCCGCTTGAGGAGCTAGACTGAGCCAGCTCTTGAGAGTACCGAGCAGTCCCGGCGAGGGAAGCGCTGTCGCGTTCTTCGGGATCATCGAGATGGCGTTATATGGACACTGCGTCGCGCAGTCTCCGCAGCCGATGCATGTGTGCGGATCAATATCAATTTGTCCTTCAGAGAAACGCGCGATGGCGCCCGTGGGACATCCGGTGAGACACTCAGGATCCTGGCAGTGCAGGCACACCGACGGTGACAAGACGTGCTGGATTGAGCGGCTATTTGGTTGGACGGGGCGGGCGATATGGATACCGTGTCGCATGAGCCTTGATTGCCCATGCACTTTATGACATGCGAGCGAACAGTTTCCGCAACGAATGCATAGATCCATATCCATCACGAGCAGGTTCGTGCCATCCAAAATCCCGGTTTCTATTTCCTTTCCAATGGCCACCATGCTTCTCTTGTCTGAAGGCGGTTTCGGAGGCTGATCATCGACATCAGAGAATTGCGGAAAGTGCTCGGCTATCATATTGACCAGCGCGGGCTCAGATCGAAGGCGTGAGATCTCGATTTCCAGGACTTCCGTGCGCGCCATTACGGTCGTTGAGTAATTCCATGTTGGGTTGTCCTTGCGAAAGACAGCGTCCATTCCCAGCCAGTTACCTGCGCCCAGAAAATCGAGTCCTACCTCCTGACTCAATTCCGTCACCATGTCAGCTAGCAGCGGACCGGAAACCGCGGTATATCTGGGATTCGACCCAACGTCATGCACCCGGCGCACCCAGCCGCTCTTAATGAAGATGAGCTTTTCAATCGGATCCCCTTCCTGAAAGAGAAGATGGTCCCTGGCGTACACCGTGAATCGAGCGGCAGACTCAAACTGTTCAAGCATTTCAGGACTGAACGAGTTTTTGCACGTCTCCTGGACCTCGGAAAGTGTGTGAGCGAGGCCATGTCGGTGATAATCCCGTTCGAGTTTGTCGCCGAACTTTTTAAACCGGCGCAATAAGCGCATCGCTGGGCGTTGGATTTCGAGGACAGTTGCTTCCCCTTCAGACGACACCATCACGGTAGCGGTGCTCGGTTGTCCGGAGAGCAAAGACATCTCGCCAAAACTATTCTGGGATTCAATCTCGCCGCTCTTTCGGCTGGCGCCATCTTCTTCCTCTTCGCACACATCAAGACGGCCGGTAACCAAAACGTAAAAACTGTTACCTCGCCATTGGCCTTGCCGGATGATCACTTCGCCAGGCTGATAGACATACAGACGTGCATAGGGGCCCACCTTCTTGCCGGCATAGTCTCGGCCATAAGCAACAAGTTCGACGTCCAACTCGTGCGTGAGATGGCCTTCGTGTTCCTCGACCAACTCAGAGATGATGCCGCTGTTACCGATGGCTTCGAGGATTTCGCCGTGGTGTGTGATTTCGCGGGGCATGAAACGGTCCCTGTCCTATTTGTTGATTTGAGACGCCCTTAAGTTTGAGACGCCCTCTTCCTTTGGGCGGGTTGAGAGGGCGGACAGCTGGGCACATCCGATTCGCTTTTCTGACGTCCTCGCCCGGTACTTATAGCATTATTTGGCTTAAGAAAGGTAGAATCTTAGCCGACCGATTCGAAACAAACGAGGGCGAATTATGAAGACAATATCTCTGCGTGTCGCTAAGGCGAAGTTGCCAGTTGTATTAACCGTGCTGGCTCTCATTCTCATTGTCCTGTCCGGAGCGCACATCAAAGCACAACCAATCGATCGAGGACTTGGGATATCTAATAAACAAGTCAAGACTTTGCCCGCCTCCGGCAAGCGCTACGCCGTGGTCATCGGCGTTGACCAGTATGCAGACACGCAGATCACTACCCTGGGCGGCGCCAGCAATGATGCGAAGGCACTCGCTAATGCGCTCATTCAATACGCAGGTTTTCCCAGCGAGCAGGTGACGCTGCTCGCTTCGGATCAACCTGCTGAACGACAACCAACGCGTGGCAACATTCTGCGGCGTTTGTCGAACATGGCTGCCGTTGTCCCACCAGACGGATTGCTGCTCATCTCTTTCGCGGGTCACGGCATCGAACGCGGCGGCCAGGCATTTCTGCTGCCGGCCGATGCCCAGGTTAGTAATGACGTTGAGCTGCTCGAACAAACTGCGATCAATGTTTCGCAAGTCAAAGATCGGATCAAAAAGATCGGCGTGACGCAGGTACTGCTTATTCTCGACGCTTGCCGGAACGATCCTGTCGGAAGAGCGAATGCCGATAATCCTTTGACTGCCTCCTACACGCGTGGTTTCAATTTCGATGTGCGCAACCGTGAAGTGCAGGCGTTCGCCACCCTCTATGCGACCGCGGTCGGTCACCGTGCTTACGAATACAAGGAGAAGAGGCAGGGCTATTTCACCTGGATTCTGGTCGAAGCTTTGCGAGGTGGAGCGGCCAATGAGAAAGGCGAAGTAACGCTGGCGAATCTGGTGAAGTACTTACAGGAACGCGTGCCCAAGCGTGTACTGCAAGACCTCGGCCCCGGTAAAGATCAGAAACCCTTTGCGGTCGTTGAAGGTTATCGTGCTGACGAGTTGGTTATCTCAGTACGCGATCCGAAAGCCCCGGCCCCTCAGACCGATGCGACCAACACTGTAGCCAGCACAGGCACCGGCAGTCGTGATGCGGGCATTGAAGTTAAGCCGGTGGATGCGAGCACGTCGCTTGAGGGCTCAACCTGGACCGGCAACAGTCCTGACTCAGGAGAGTACACGATCAAGCTTTTGAAAGAGGGTAAGATCGAGTACATCATCGATGTGCTTCAGAATGGCGTCACTGCACCGCGAACAATCAAAGGCACATGGAAGCAATCCGGCAACAACGTCCGGATAGTAATCGGCAACTCGTATTCAGTTTTGCAGGGCACAGTCGATGGCAGTGTGATGAAAGGCGAAGGCACCAACCAGGAAGGGGTCACGTGGAAGTGGACTCTGTTTCAGAAAGAATAAGACTTCTTAGTTTCAAGTCTTGCGAGGCAGGCTCACGGCTTGAGGACTCAACTTGGGCCGTCATCGACGTTCTTCAGAATGGCTTCACTGCGCCACGAAGCGTCAAAGGCACTTGGAAGCATGGGAGTGGACTCTTTTTAAGAAAGAGTAGAATTTTTCAAACTCAATTACCTAACCGTCAGAACGAATAACGCACAAATACTGTGGCTACGTTCGAGTGATAGCTACCGTAACGCGCATCCTGGAACAGATACTTCGGAGTATCGTTGGTGAGAGTTCCATGCGTGTAGGGCTGGAGAACGTTGAAGCTGAAGTCATCCTGCCTATAGGGTTCATACCAGTAACGTCCGCCTATCTCGAAACTCTCGTTTATTCGGCGCGTAAGGGCGATATTCAGGTCCTGGCGCCGTACTACAGTATCGGGATAGGGATTTGCCCCCGCATGAAGAATCGAATCTGGGCGCACAGTGAACGGGTTCGCAGTACTGATGCGGTCGCGGGTAAAGGAAAGCGCATAAGAAAGATCAAACTGCCACTTTCCTTCCTGGGGCGCTGCGTTGATGCCGAATTCAAAACTGTCCAGACTGTTTCGGCTGGTACGCTCCCAGGTATTGGCGATCGGGTATTGAGAAAGAGTGCCCTGAACTATAGTGCCTGGGGGAGCGGGCGGGTTGGGCAGGAGATGCGCAAGATCCCGATACGCGTAGCTGTTCGTCTCTCGGGAATAGTTGGCATACAAGAACATTCCGTTCTCGAATGCCTGCGTGAACTGGGTGTCGATAAAGGACGAGCGATTGAATAAACGCCCGTAAAAACGCTGGTCGTGCTTGTCCCCCAGGTAGCGATATGAAGCCGAGAAATTCGTGTGGGGGCCCCTCAGCAGTTCCAGCGAAAAGGTTCCGTCATTTCGGGTTCGATCCGACTCGTCAAACCGGCGCAGGAGATTGAATTCCATGGGGACGCCTACGTTCATCACCGTGAATCGCGTAATTTCCCACCCCGTGGTATTGCCCCCCGGGGGCGAGCCGGCTAAATTAGCATTAAAGGACAACGGCTGGGTGTTGTACGCCTGTGCGCGTCGGTTCGAGTAACGGTAGTCTGCTTTAAGTCGAAGGGTCGTGACGGCTTCTGACTCAGCGGCCTTGGTTGAGCCACTGCTTTTTTCATCTCCTGAAGGTTTTCGCCCTCCTGAAAGATTGGTTTCAAAATCCAGCCGGCCTCTAATGCTGTGCTCATTGTTACGGTTCACATCGCGAAACTTGCGGTTCCAGACCTCCCACTCATAATCCATCTTCCAGGTTAGCTGCGGCAGCACGTCCCATTGAAAGCCGGCTTCAACATTCTGGTGTCTAAAATCCCAATCGAGGTTTTCGATGGGCAAGTTGTAGAAATCTGTCTTCGCTGCGCGCCATGTCGAATCCCCAAACGCCGCATAGCCCGGGAACACAATCGTGCTTGTTTGACTGTCCAGGTCCTGCGAACGGTACTGAGCCAGGAAGCGGAAGTTTTTACTGCGGTTCACCAAGGCATACTCCTGGTTTATGTTTCGCATCTTCCCGTTCAGACTGATCGCCGGAAGCTGTCTTACGTCAGTCGGATTTGTGACCGGAGAGGCCGCGTCCCAGTTCCTGGGTACGATGGCTGTGTTAAGTGTCCAGGGGACAAAAGCGTCATTCTGTGTCCAGTAGGCCAGCGAGAAGAGGCCGCGCACCAGAGTTTTCGGCGTCAAGTCTACCTTGGCCCAAACTGTGATGGTGTGAGAATCGTTATCTGGAGGCAGGTCGGTCTGCCACCGGACCATGCGGAATCTATTCGAAGCACCGCATGTTGGCGCGAGCGGATTCGCCGGATTAGGAAGACATCCCTGCTCATCGGTGATCCGAAAAGGGTTTTCGAAAGTCACCTCTCCGATACGGTTGCGAAAGAGCGAAAGATCGTACTCCACGCCGGCACTCCATCGCTTGCCACGAAACTGCGCTCCCAACTTGAGTTCGGTCGTCCGATGATCGATGGGCTCGAGAAACTCTTGTCCGATCCCTTCCCAGGAACCTCCAATATCTGCCAGGCCGTTCCCAGGAACTGGTCGCCGGACGAATGTTCCGGCGGACATGGGGCGCGTCCCGCGATTGCGGAGCCAACTAAACTGCGCGTACAACTCGACCTTATCCGAGGGTTGATAAGTCTGCCTGAATAGAGCTTGATCTCGGCGGAGCCGCACCTCGGTTGTGGGCGCAGTCAGCAGCTCCTGGCGCACTAATGTGGCCAGCGGGCCGCCCGCAGGTGTTCGGACTGTGTCGGCCAGCGTCAGGGACTGCAGACTCGCTCGTAGCGTAGGGCTAACTTGATACAACCCGGGCGCAGTTCTCTGCAGGAAAGATTTTCCGGTGCCGAAGTAATGAGGAATCTGGTCCCACACAAACTCCGTCCGGTATTTTCCAAACCTTCCTGCCTCCACAGTGAAACGCTGGTCACGCTGGAGAATCTCCAACCCTTTCAAGGCGAGGAAGTAGGGAGAATCGGCGGGCTTGTAAGCCAGCTTCAATTTCTGGATAAAGAACCCTTGCGGAACATCTCGCGTTTCCTGGAACTTGGCTGGATGGTCTCCGGAGATATCCCGAAACTGGCCGCCTACTTCTATGCTTCCGTGGACCTTGGGTGTTGCTTGTGCCTTTGGCTTCGTATTGTCCGTCTCCGGCGCTTGGCCCAACGCATGGGGAGCGAACAGGAGCACTGAGACGACACACGCGATGAAAACGAACTCAACGCGAAGAATCGGCTTGAGTCTGTCTGGTTGGATTCTCATCTGCTCCTCCTAGCGTGCAAAGGTTCTACCCCCAGGGTGATTCGAGCCATGGACCTGGGAATGGCAATTCATACAGCCGCGATTTATGGACCATATGTCCAGAGGTTTGCCGGCGGTGGTCGAATGGCGCGGCAACATGTGGATATGGCACTCCTGGCACAACAGATGAGCCCGAGCAGTCAGCAGCTTAGGATTGTTCGAACCATGCGGCGCGTGACAGTTCATACAATTCTCGCGAACCGGCGGATGATCCCAGAGAAACGGCCCCCGTTTCTCGGCATGGCAGGTGTAACAGACAGTATTGGCCGTCTGACTCACGAGCATCTTCCCCCCTTCACCGCCATGAGGATTGTGGCAGGAAGTGCAGCCGACCTTCATGTTGCGTAATTCGGTGCGGAACAGATGGGTGGAGCGCTGGAACAGAGCTTTCCGTTGTTCCGCGTGGCAGCGGAGACAGGTTTCTTCGACGCTAAAGGTGGCCAACATCTTCTCGGGGAATTTGATTTCCTCCGAGTCTGCCAACGGCCCGTCGATTTTGGCACGCTCGCGCGAGGCAAATGCCCACTGGGCGAATTTGGTATGGTGCACGTTGTGACACGACATGCAACTCATGTCGCTTCTGTCGTGTTCGCCTCCTTGCCACCCAAAATGATTACGATCGCCAGAGTGACATTGAAGGCACGCTGCGTTTGCTCTTCCTCTCTGCTCTGGGGTCTTTAGTTCGACAGGATTTTCGATATCCGCAGCGGCGATGCGCTTTTCCCGGTTCTCGATGTGCTTTATGCCTTCACCGTGGCAGGTTTCGCAGGTAGCCGCGCGCGAGTCCTTCAAGAATTTCGCGCTCTTGCCGTGGGTTTCCAGAAGGAAGGCATTCACATAAGGCCGGTGGCACGAAACACATCTCGCGCCAACCGAACTCTGCTGAGCAGACGCGCCCATGGATTGTGATTGGATGGATGGCTCGGCGCGCTGCGCTTGTGCCGGACGCCCAGTCGTCCAAACAAAAACACAGACGAGTGCGACCAACAGGAGAACGATCAGTATTGCTAAAGTTCGTGGAGCGCTTGAAACAGAATAAGCTCTGTCGTTTCGCTTAGGCACGCGAGTCACCTCGCCATTAGATTTACTTACTCAAACTATTAATTTCAAAGCAATGATGCTTGTCTAAGACTTGCGTGTGGTCGAAGTACTTGAGCCGATGCAAATAAATATGACTTGGGCAGTTTACACTGTGCCCCTTCGCTGTCAAGAGTTTTTGCGGGGCTGCTGTTCATAAATCTATTGCAGATTACACGCGAGGATGTCGTCTCACAGCCTTCAATGACTGTCGTGGTTCGCGCAGGATCCCTTGCGACTAAGTATTGTTTGTTCTGGGAACCGTCGGTACAATCTCAAGGGCCGTTACCCCTTTTGAATCTAATAACAGGATAAGAAGGTGATCGACAAATCTCACTTTATGCCCGACGAAAGTCATTTTATGACCGAACCCACAGCGGGACGATTGCCCTACGATCAGCAAGACTCTACAGCAATGGTGGGCGCAATTATGCGCGACGACCCGCCGCGGCTGCCGGATGCTCTGCATTACCTGGCGCTGCTCGAGCAGAAGACCAACGCGCTGGATCAGGCGGCGGCCCTGGTGGGCTGGGAGTTGCCGGCAGAGTTCGCCCAACTGCGGCGGCGGCTCGAAGCGCGGCTGTCGAAACGCGGCAAGCGGGAGTACGTGCAGGTGCTGCGGTTGCTCGAGACCTTTTCGCTGGCGGAGGTCGCGCGGGCGGTCTCAGACGCGCTGCGGCTGAGAGCGATCTCCTTCGATGCGGTGAAGCATCTGCTCTTGTGCCACCTCGAAGAACGACCGCCGCGGCTGGACCTGGAGAACTACCCGCACCTGCCAGTGGCGCACGTGGCCAACACCGCAGCCTGCGACTACCTGGCGTTGCTGACCTCCGCGCCAGAAGGAGTCTGCTGATGGAGACTCCGCAGGTCTTGCTGGAACCTCACTTGAAAGCGCTGCGCTTGCCGACCTTCCTGCGCGAGTACGACAAGGTGGCCCAACAGTGCGCCGCCGAAGGTGTGGATTATCCCCGTTTCTTGCTGCGGCTGTCCGAGCAGGAGTTGCTGGACCGGGAGCGGCGGGCGACCGAGCGGCGCATCAAGCAAGCCAGATTCCGAGTCGTGAAGAGCCTGGACAGTTTCGACTTTCTGGCGATTCCGTCGCTGAACAAGGCGCTGGTGCTGGAACTGGCGAGAAGTGAGTTCATCGAGCGCCAGGAGAATGTGCTGGCTCTGGGAAACTCGGGCACCGGTAAGACGCATATCGCTCTCGCCCTGGGACTGGCGGCCTGTCAAAAGGGCTACCGGGTTCGCTTCACCACGGCGGCCTCCCTGGTGCATGAGCTGATGGAAGCCAAGGACGAGAAGCGCCTGCTCCGATTCCAGAAACTGATGGCCGGCTACCAACTACTGATCGTCGATGAGTTGGGCTTTGTGCCGCTTTCGAAAACCGGCGCGGAGATGCTGTTCGAGATCTTCAGCCTGCGCTACGAGCGCGGCGCCACCATGGTCACCAGCAACCTGCCGTTCAACGAATGGACCGAGGTGCTCGGCTCCGAGCGCCTCACCGGCGCCCTGCTGGATCGGCTCACTCATCACGGCCACATCCTGGAGCTGAACGGCGAAAGCTACCGCCTCAAAGAAAGCAAACGGCACAAACCCGCTCAGCCATCCACCCGATAACTACCTCCACCGGCAACCCAGCCCTCGTAGTCGTCGCGATCTGCGGGGGTGCCTTCCGCTCCGGCCTAAACGCGCCGCCTAACGGCGGCGCAGGCCTCCGCTTTAGGCACCCCCGCAGATCCAACCAAGCAAACCCATTTCACCAGCACACGTGGTCTATTCTGGCTCCGCCCCGCTGGTCTATTTTTACTCCGCCCTTGACAGGCGGGCCCTTAATAAGACGCAATCTCTTGCGGCGCCATTTTCGGCCAATTCTAAAGAGGGCTGGTCTGCCAGAATCGATTCGGCTATATGATCTTCGCCACACGTGCGCGACGCTCTTACTAGCGGCAAACGAACACCCAAAGATTGTGAGCGAGCGATTAGGCCACGCGAATATTACGCTGACGTTAGATACCTACTCTCATGTGCTGCCTTCTATGCAGCGAGCTGCTTCAGAGAAATTGGAACCGATACTCTTTAAGAAGAAACGTAGTGCTTAAAGCACCAATTTTGCGTTTGGCACAGTACTGGCACACAAAATAGGAAAGGGCATCCATTCTGGATGCCCTAACTTATTGATAATTTTGGTGCACCCGGCACGACTCGAACGTGCGACCCCCTGATTCGTAGTCAGGTACTCTATCCAGCTGAGCTACGGGTGCTGATTGGTTTAGTGAGCGGCTGAATCGAAGATCAGTTTAAGGTCTAAGGTTTGAAGTTTCAAGTTGGGAGTCTTTTTTGTCCGGCGAACTTCAGTTTGTGAGTCTTTCGGCTCCGTATGAGCGAAATGTCTATAGCTCCGGCTAGATCTTTTTTGCCCCGCTCCAGAGGAGCGCAACCCGGAAATGTGCCGCTCCTCCGGAGCGGGTCATGAGGAAGCACCTGGGGCTATAAATATTTCGCCTCTTCGAGGCGAGGAGCAGAGCGAGCTGGAGTAGACGACGCCTTGATCAGATCTTCCTTCCGTTTGTCGCTCAACTATTGATGTGGACAGTTCCAATGTCTTACCGCGCGTAGTATCCCGGCTTGGTGCTGGCGACCAGATCGGCGCGCGCGATCTCGACCCGAATCTTGCGCCACTTGCCATCGTGCGCGCCCGGGTTCGGTGGTTGGTATGCGATCGTGTAAAGCGTGCGGAGATCCGCTGCCACCTGCGCGTACAGCCGGGCCAGATCATCCAGGCGTCGAATCTCGTGCATGCGCCCGCCGGTGCGATCGGCCAGCAATTGCAGACGCGTCCGCGCCGCCCCGTACATCGCGGTAATCAAGGGGTCGGGCAGCGGCAAGCGTTTCGGATCGCCGGACGGCAGGGCCAGCGGGAAAATCGTCACACCTTCCCGGTCGGTCTGGTTCAGCAGAGAGACTACTTGTGAATTCGTTTCTGCTTTGATCGCCGTGCTGACTTCGGCGTCGGAAGCTTTCTCGACTATTTTGCGATCTTCGTTTCGCACCTCAGTATCCAATCCATCAGTCAAAACCACGACGGCCTTGCGCCGCTTGCCTTCATGCGCCAACTCGCTGACCGAATATTTCAAAGCGTCGTACAACGGCGTTGCCCCCGCGCCGGTGGCGAGGGTAATTGCGTAAGCAGTGCGCTGGCGATCGGTGCTGAATCCAAGCAGGGACTTCACTCCCTTGCTGTTGAACTGCACCACCGAAACCCGATCCTCCGGAGCGAGCGCATCCAGAAAACGCAGCGCCGCTGCCTGGATCTGCTGGCGAAAGGTGATGGTTGAGCCGGACATGTCGAGCAGCAGAACCAAACTGAACGGGGCCTCTGTCGGTTCGAAACTCGCAATCGGCCGGCGCACGCCGTCTTCATAGATCGCGAAGTCGGCACGCGACAGAGAAGTTACTGCGCGTCCCTGCTTATCAACCACGCCGACATTCAGTTGCACCAGCGCCGTGTTGGTCGTAATGACATCGTCCGGTTGCTGGGCGCGAGCGCCGGCAGGCATGAAAATCAAGAGCGCCGCGATCGACAGAACCAGGATTGTGCGTTGAGCGAGATTCAAAACTGAAGCACAAACTGAGATGGGATTCATTCCGTCTTTAACTAACTAAAATTGCTTTGCTGGGGTGACTGAGTATGCCTGTGCCGTGGATCGCTTTGCAACTGGCCGCGTTGAGGATTTAGCTTTGCGCCTTTCGCTTCTCCTCTGCGCCGTTGCGCGAAACCCATCAGGCTCGAGTTGGGTTCACGCAAAGGCGCAAAGAGACAATGCGGAAGGCGCTAAGAAAGCCAAATCAACTCCGGCTGGGCGAATACTATGATTTGCTATCGAGTCTAACTAACAGCCACTCAATATCATGCTCCGCCAGCAAAATGATTCTCATTCTTGAGCCCGGTCAATCGAATATAATCCGCCTTTGTAATTGCAGAGTCTCCCGCGATGTACCGTCCCAACTTTTGCGTGGAATGTGGCGAGCGCCTGGCGCGCGGAGGTTGGCGCGCGTGGATTGGCGCGCGGTTTTGCGTTGCGTGTGGTCGCCGGCTCGGCCGAAATGGTTTGGTGAAACCGATCGCGGTAATCGCGATCGTCGGCGTCCTGGCCTTTGCCCTGGGAAGATCTTTGCGTCCTACGGCTCCGCCTCTGCTCATTCAGCGTGCTGCAAATTCGCCCCTCTCTGATCTGCCGGTGAACCTCAGCGATTCTCTCCGCACGGCCAATCGCAAAGACGGCAACCCGACAAACTCTTCCCAGGTCGTTTCAAGCGTTGACGATCCTGTTTACCTCTGCGGCGCGCGCACAAAGAAAGGCACGCCCTGTCATCGCCGCGTGCACACCGCCGGCGAGCGCTGCTTTCAGCATAAGGGCATGCCGGCAATTCTGCCGCTTGAGAAGTTGGTAGTGAAGCCGTAACCAGCGAGGACCTCAGGGTATGTCAGAAGCCCGACCGTTAGGGAGGGCCACCCCCCCCCGCAGGGAATCTCCGGTTAAGAATCGGCGGTGGGCCAGCATAACATTTCTCGAATGCCGCGAGTTGAACGCCCTTGCTTACGCGCGGGCTTCTGACACTTTTGGTGTAGCACAAGGCCCCCGCATTCCTGGTAGTGCTCTATTAGTGCAGCGGAGCACTACCGCATTCCTAGGGATTCTCATGCGTCTCGGCTAAAATGCGCTTTCTCGTAATCCTGCAATTGCAATCGACCGATCGGTTGTGGGTCTGAAGCTGATTGTTTGCCACGGGCACCCAAAGCTAAGACTCGCCGCTGACAGCAACAACTTCCGGAGGAAAAGATGCGCACACTCAAATTCTATCTACCCGACTCGATGCGCTACGCGCTGCTCGCATTATGGTTGTTACTTACTTTGAATTCTGTTGCCGCTGCGCAGGGTGTGGACATCAACGACACCAGGCTTCTCCAGCAACCGGCGATCAGCAAAACTCACGTGGCCTTTATCTATGCCGGTGACTTGTGGGCAGCCGACCTCGACGGCCGGAACGTGCGGCGCTTAACTGCCGATGAAGGGGTCGAGGCGAATCCGTCGTTCTCGCCCGACGGAACGCTGATCGCCTTCACTGCTCAATACGACGGCAATCTTGACGTCTATGTGGTGCCGGTCGCCGGCGGCGTGCCGACGCGGCTGACGTGGCATCCCGGGGCGGACATAGTTCAGGGATTCACGCCAGACGGATCGGCCGTGCTGTTCACTTCAGCGCGCGCCGTTTTCACCGGCCGCTACACGCAGCTCTTCACGGTGCCCGTCAAAGGGGGCATCGAACAACCACTCAAGCTGCCGAATGCTTACGAGGCGACTTACTCGCCGGATGGATCGCGCCTGGCATACAACCCCATCTCGCCGGCGTTTGCTGAGTGGAAACATTACCGCGGCGGGCTGACCTCGACGATTTGGCTTTACAACTTTGGCGACAACGGAAGCGAGAAGCTGCCCCAGCCAGAAGGGCGCTCAAACGACGTTGACCCGATGTGGATTGGCGACACGATCTACTTTCGCTCTGATCGCAACGGCGAGTTCAACCTGTTCTCCTACAATTTGAAAACGAAGGCCGTCAAGCAACTTTCCGATCACAAAGATTTTCCGGTGCTCAGCGCTTCGGCGGGTGACGGCAAGATAATCTACGAACAAGCAGGTTATCTGCACACCTTTGATCCAAAGACCGGACGCAGCGCGAAACTCACTATCGGAGTCGCTGCTGATTTGGTTGAGACGCGGCCACGCTTTGTGAAAGGCGCCCGCTATATCCGCAACGTTTCGCTTTCGCCAACCGGCGCGCGAGCAGTCTTTGAGTTTCGCGGCGAGATTGTCACTGTCCCTGCCGAGAAAGGCGACACGCGCGACCTCACCAACACCGTCGCCGTGCACGAGCGTTCGCCCGCGTGGTCGCCCGACGGCAAATCGATCGCTTACTTCTCTGACGAATCGGGTGAATACGAACTGCATATTCGTGCTCAGGACGGTAAAGGCGATGTGCGCAAGATAAAACTTTCGGGCGCGGGGTTCTACGACGACCCAGTTTGGTCACCCGATAGTCAAAAGATTTCTTACACCGACAATTCGTGGAGCCTTTACTGGCTCGACTTGAAAACCGGGGTTTCGAAAAAGATCGGCTCGGAGTATCTCTATGGGCCATCACGCGCGCGGACGATTTATCACTCGTGGTCGCCTGACTCGAAATGGGTCGCCTATACGCTGAGCACCAAAGCGAACATTCAAACCGTCTACGCCTATTCGACCGAGAAGGACAAGTCCTTCACGGTGACCGATGGCCTGAGCGAAGTCACTGAGCCCGTGTTTGACGACAGCGGTAAATATCTCTACTTCCTTGGCTCGACCAATGCCGGCCCGGTCAAAGAGTGGTTCGCGCAGTCCAGCTCAGACATGCGTTCGAGCAGCTCGCTTTATCTCGCGGTGTTGCGGAATAATTTGCCGAATCCGCTGGCGAAGGAAAGCGACGAAGAAAAGGGCGTACAGAAAGAAGAGAAACCGAAGGAACCGCCGAAAACTCCCGAACCATTCTCGATAGACTTTGAGGGGCTCAACAATCGCATTTTGTCGCTCCCGCTGCCGGCCAGAAACTATCGCGACCTGCAGCCGGGCATTGCGGGCCAGCTCTACTACATCGAGACGCCTGACGATGACAACCCAATACCGGGCGGGCCCGAAAGATCTGTCCTGCACCAATACGATCTGAACAAGCGCAAGGACGATTCCTTCATTCCCGGTGTGAGCGGCTATCTGGTCTCAGCCGATAAGAAAAAGATTCTGTACCGTAGTAATGCCGCCTGGTCCATGGTCGCGGTTACGCCCAAGCCGGCACCGGGCACGGGCAAGATCAACGTTGACGACATTGAAGTGCGCATCGATCCTCGCGCGGAATGGAACCAGATCTTCAACGAAGCCTGGCGCATCAATCGCGATTATTTCTATGCGCCGAACATGCACGGCGTCGACTGGAATGCGATGAAACAGAAGTACGGCGTGTTCCTGCCGCACCTGGCTACGCGCGGTGATCTGAACCGCGTCATCCAGTGGATGTGCAGCGAGCTCTCCGTCGGGCATCATCGCGGTGGCGGCGGCGACACGCTCTATCAACCAAGGACTGTTCCCGGTGGCTTGCTGGGCGCGGATTACTCGATCGAGGGTGACCGTTACCGCTTCAAGAAAGTTTACGGTGGCTTGAATTGGAATCCGGAGCTGCGCTCACCGTTGACTGAGCCGGGCGTGAACGTCAAAGCCGGCGAGTACCTGATCGCTGTGCGCGGCCAGGACCTGCGACCGCCAACAAATGTCTACCAACTGTTTGAGAATACTTCCGGCAAGATTATTGAGATCACTGTGGGGCCAAACGCGGATGGCAAGGGCTCGCGCACCGTCTCTGTCGTGCCGATTGCGAACGAGGGTGCCCTGCGCAATCGCGATTGGGTCGAAGGCAATCTTAGGAAAGTTACTGAGGCCACCGGTGGGCGCGTTGCTTATGTTTACGTTCCCAATACGGCCGGCGCCGGCCATGATTATTTCAAGCGATACTTCTTCCCGCAGGCGTACAAAGACGCGATCATTGTCGACGAACGCTTCAACGGCGGAGGCCAGTACGCCGACTATTACATCGACCTGCTGCGCCGGCCGCTGGGTGCCTATTGGGCGATGCGTTACGGGGCCGACATGAAGACGCCGGCGGCTTCGATCCAGGGCCCGAAGGTAATGGTCATAGACGAGACGGCAGGGTCAGGCGGCGATCTCCTGCCGTGGATGTGGCGCAAATTCGGCATGGGCAAACTGGTCGGCAAACGAACCTGGGGCGGACTGGTCGGCATCCTTGGTTTCCCGGTCTTAATGGACGGCGGAAGTTTCACGGCGCCGAACTTCGCCATCTGGACCCCCGAAGAAGGCTGGGTAGTAGAAAACATCGGCGTGCCGCCCGACATCGAAGTCGAGCAAACAGCCGCGGACGTAATCAACGGCCACGATCCGCAACTGGAGAAGGCGATTCAAGTCGTAATGGATGAGTTGAAGAAGAATCCGCCACGACAACCGCAGCGACCGGCTTATCCGGTGAAGAATCGGTGAGGTAAGCGCGAAGCGTTTAAGCCACAGAGCCCAGGGTTGCCGCGTTGCGCGGCTACCCTGGGTAACGGGTCTTGAGTGGAGTGCGACGATGCAAAAATTATGAGGTCAGTACCACCCGCGTGAGCGGGTGGGTTCATCATGCCTTTTGGATCCGCCAGCTCACGCAGGCGGTACTGACTTTTCGCCCGGTTTTAGAAATGCATTTTGCCGGACTCACCATTTGATCGAGCCTTCCTTCGTAGTGTCGATCTGGGCCAGCTCGGTCGATCCGTAGAAGAAGCCCTTCATGTTGTCCATCAGAAAGCCCTGGGCATCGGGGTTCATGAGATCAAGACCGTAGTGATTGATGATGCGCGTCTGGGCCTGCAACCATTCTGCCCAGCACGGCTGGCAAACTTCGGTGGCGATTTTCTGGCCTAGTTCGGTGGGCAACGGCGAGAAGCCGAGCGGTGGACGCTTCTGCCCGCAACGGGCACACTTGATTTGATCAGACATTGATTTAAGTTACCTCGCGAGGATTATAGCCGTAGAAATGAAGTCAGTACCACCTGCGTAAGCGGGTGGGTTAAAGAAGCTCGTTGGGCCCGCCCGCTCACGCAGGCGGTACTGACTTGCTTCCTCAGCGGCCACGCTTAATTCTGCGCTTTTCGAATCGCCTTAATGATGTCGTCATCCTTTGGCCGAAACAAACCGAGCGGCCGCACGTCGCGATAACGAACAACGCCACTCGCGTCGATAACGAAAACGGAACGCGCAACCTTTCCCGGAATCAGAGACTGTGCGCCATACAGATCCGCCACTTTACGATCGACATCGGCCAGCAAGCGCAGCGGCAAATCGTGATGTTCGGTAAAATTCTTGTGCGAATCAACGGTATTAGTCGAGAGGCCAACGACTTCGGCGCCGGTGGCCGAATAGTCTTCCCAGCGGTCGCGCACCGAACACATTTGGCGAGTGCAGATGGGTGTCTCGTCGCCGGGATAAAACAGCAGCGCCACGACCTTGCCGCGGTGATCCGACAAGCGCCATTGGGCGCCTTCGCTGTCTGGCAAAGAGAAATCCGGAGCTGGTTGTCCTTCCTGTAAAGTGTCTGGTTTCGCCAAGTTGATTAGATTACCGAGGCTAAGTTCGCGGCCGCGACCTGAGTTCTGATCTCCACTTCAGTGCCGCGGGTTGTGATCTTCAGATTATCGAGAGCGCTCTGCGCCAAAGCCTTTCGCGCCGGCGCCATGCGCCCGAGAAAAAGTCCGCCGAGTTGTTTTAGTCCGGTCACCGTATCGTTCAAATTATTTGCAGCCTCCGCGGAATCGGTGCGCGCCACCAGCAGCAATGAAACGTCGTTCTCAGTCGATGCGATGGATCCATAAATTTGTCGAATCGAGCTGGCGTCTTTGGCTATCGTATCATTGCCGACGTTCAGACTGGTCATCAACTCTTTCGGAACATTGGCGCCAAAGCCGACGACGGCTTTTGGATCGCGCGTCGCAAGCGCCACCAGATCGGTGGCGGCCAAACCCTTCGGGCCCGCCGCGATAGCTGCGCGCACATTCGCGACCGTTCCGATAGCCAGAGAATGCGGGTCCAGAACGCACACTGCCAGGTCTTTGATCTGCATGTCCCACACGCCAAATAGCTTCATCTGATCGTTGATAGTAACGATCAGGATCGTCTGGCCGCGATATTTTTCTTCGCGGTACGTTCCGTTTGCGGCTGTCCGAGCCGCGGCAGCCAGCGCCTTGGCGTCGAATGTGCCGCGGGCGATGGCCACCGTCTCGAGCTTGGTCACCTTGGGTGCGGGATACGTGTAACGCGTGCCAATGACCACGCGATCGAAAGCTCGCGGGTCGATGCCGGTGCGCGTTTTGAATTTGTCGAGATCGGCGTTGGCCTGCGTCAGCTTGGCGGAATCGCCGGCCAGAATGCGCGGCATAGTTTCGCTCAACATGCGCCGCACGTCGATAAGCGCGATGCCATCCGAGGCGGGTAGATAACTAAAGGTGTCTGGAGGCAGAGCCGGATTGGTACCGGAAGTACTGGTTGATCCCGAACCGAAACCTGAACAGATGGCGACTAAAATGAATGCTAAAGCGATTGACGACGACACAAGAAACTTCTTATTCACAGTGCGAACCTCTTTCTAATTTCCCTCTGGAAGTAAACTCCAACCGTATATGACGGTGTAGGAGTCCGATGCGTTAGCAGCGCGCCATGGTTGGCTAAAGCGCCCAATGCCCGTAACGTGATGGAGTCAGTACCGGGAGCAATAGCGACCGGGTCGGCTGCCTTGAGAATCGCGTGTGAGCGTTGAGACCCGGTCGCTATCGCTCCCGGTACTGACATCATTACAGCTCGATACCAACCTCGCTGTCTAAACCCGCTCGACCAGTAACGCTATGCCCATGCCGCCGCTGATACAAAGCGTCGCCAGGCCGCGTTTTGCCTTTCGCCTTTTCATTTCGTGCAGCAGCGTCGTGGTAATACGCACACCGGTGCAGCCAATCGGATGACCCAAAGCGATCGCCCCGCCGTTCGGGTTCGGCCAAACCGTCCAATCGGAGTGCGCACCGCGCCGGCCAGAAAAATGGTTTTCATTGAAGTAAACCCGCAAAGTAGCATAGACTTCAGTCTGTGATAATGAGTACAGGATCCACAGACTAAAGTCTATGGCACTGATGTTAGCATAAGGCCCGACGACTCCCGCAAATGCTGCTTCAACTCAATGACGCCGTCACCGTTACTGACGCCAAGCGCGGGATTGATGCGCTGCTCAGCGTGCACACGGAATGGCTCCTGGCACAGGATGGCGGCGCGCCGCTCGCCATCAGCACTGCTGAATTCGATTTTTCCATCGACCATAATCGCCTGATTTTTTCCAGTTGGACTGAAACCGGTTCGCGTTCGTGGCGGATCACGGCCTGGAATTGGACTGGCCAGAAGCTCGTGCTCGAAGCCAGCCGGCGCATGGGTGCTGAGGCGGCGACGATCGCTTTGGTGCCGCGCGAATCTGCCAAAGCGATCGTGGCCGGCATCGCAGCAGCGCGCCAGGCGCGTTGTGTGAAGCTCGCGCAGCTCGCGTGCGATGCCTTAGTGGCACAGACTTCAGTCTGTGATTCCTCCGCGGAAGATCACGGACTAAAGTCTGGGCCACTTAAGATCGAAAGCGCGCTCTTGAGCCCCGGCATGCGGCGCGATCAGCCGGGACGATACGCGCGCATTGTCCTGCGCCGACCTCAGGAACGGATCGCGGTGACCGCCACCGTGTCCAAGAGCGACGCCCGAAACGTCGACTCGCTGTTTTCCTCGGCGCTGCTCTGGTTCAATCGACTGCAATCGCGGCCCAAGCGTCCTTACATTGAAAAGCTTTTAATTGTCGTCGAGCACAACATTCTAGAAGCGGCGCGTCAACGGCATGTTCTGCTACGCGAATCACTGCGACAGCGGATCGATCTGTGGGAGATTGACGAGGCGTGGCAGCAGCTCGAGGCAGTGCGCCCATGGGAGCGAAAGAACCTGTGGCGCCACCGGCTAAGACAGTTTCCCGCGGTTCCCGAAGAGGCGCCGGTCGAGCGCGTGCAGCAAATCGTCGCCTTGGCCCCGCACGCAATCGACGTGGTCAGCGCTCGGCATGGCCAGACACTTCGATATCACGGTCTGCCTTTTGCCCGAGTTCGGCGCGTGATGGATCGCGATCGGATCTGGTTTGGGATTGAAGGTTCGCGCCGGCGCTTGCTGGATGACTATCACGAGCCGGAGTGGGCAAAGCTGTTTCGCGATCTGGAAAGTCATCGCCACCGGGATTGTCCTGACAAACGCCACTGGTTTTATCGCGCGGCGGGAGAGGCCTGGCTGGAATCAATCCTGCGCCGCGATATCTCAAAACTCGATCCAGGTCTGATCGTCGCTCCATTGCACGCGCAATTTCGCACGTCGCATGGCGGCCCAACCGGCGCCCGGCCGATCGATCTACTCGCCCTGCGTCACGATGGCCGGCTGGCCGTGATCGAACTAAAGGTCAACGAAGATCGCGAACACGTCTTTCAGGGAGTCGACTACTGGCGACGCGTCGAAGCGCATCGCCGCCGAGGTCACATCAGCACGGCCAAACTGTTTGGTGAACGCGAGATCAGCGACGAATCGCCCCTTGTCTATCTGGTCGCTCCGACACTCCGCTTCCATCCATCATTCGCCACCCTGTCTCGAACCATTGCGCCGGATATCGAAGTTTATCGCTTTGATATTAATGAGGGCTGGCGCGGCGGTGTACGAGTCGTGCGAAGAGCGCGAGTCAACGAGTAGACGATCAGGCAGGCGGCAGCCCTCAACCGTCAGAGTACGAGACATCCATTCAGTGGGAGCGCGGGCACCCCTCGCCCGCATTAACGCGAACCACGAATTGTTGGCATGGCGGTCGTCAATGGATCGAAGAGGGCTTCGCGCCGTCGGCGGGGTGCGGGCGGGGACGCCCGCGTTCCCAGTAATAGATGGCCTCACGACGCGATCGATCTGGACGGGGCCTTCACGTCGTCAGCCGTCGATAAATCCCCGGCAGACGTTCCGGCAATGAAAGCACGTCATCAATAATCGTATAACCGACCTCGCCGTAGAGATCGCGCAACTCGCTTTCAGATTCGCGATCGATGGTGATGCAGAAAGGCGTGATCCCAAGGGTCTTGGCTTGTCGTAAAGCTTCCCGGGTGTCTTCGCGGGCGTAACGGGCATCACCATAGTCATGATCGTATGGACGGCCGTCCGACAGAACGATCAGCAGGCGGGTGCGCGCGTCCTGCTTGCTCAACTTTGCCGCAGCGTGCCGGATCGCTGCACCCAGACGCGTGTTGTTCTGATAAGTGATCCCGCCGATGCGTCGCATCACTTCGTCCGAATAATGCTCAGCAAAATCTTTGAGCACGTAAAACTTTACGTTGCGCCGGCCTTCGGAGGTAAAGCCGTTGATTGCGTAGCGGTCGCCGACAGCCTCGAGGGCTTCGCTCATCAACACCAGACCTTCCTTCTCGATCTCGATGATGCGGCGGCCCGGATGAGTGTAGGGCTGCAGCGGATGACGCCCGATCGTGCGCGCGGTCGATGAAGATTGATCCAGCAGGAATGAGACGGCGACATCGCGGCGGCGGCGCAGCCTACGCGTATAGATGCGGTCTGACTGGTGACCGTCGGCGCGGCGATCGATGAAGTAATCCACGACGGCGTTCAGATCGTAATCGTCTCCGTCAATCTCGTTAGTGACGCGGGCGAGGTCCTCGGGCTTCATCAATTGAAACTGATGCCGAATTGACGAGACGACGCCTTTGTAGCGTTCTCGGGTGTCATCGACAAAGGCGCGTTCGCCACGCTTAACTTTCTTTTCGATCACGCGGCACCAGCCGACGCGATGATCCGTCAACTCGCGGTCCCACTCGTCATAGTTAAAGGCAACTTCGCCGGCCTCCAAATCTTGTTCGGGAGATTCGCCTTCGGTCCACGCCTCGCTGCCTTCCAGTTCGTCAAATTCGCCGTCGGCTTCGGTGTTCCAGGCATTGAACAGCTCACGCGCATCGCGCCGCTGCGGCTGACGGTTCGCCTCGCGCTCAGTCATCATCTCTTCAGCGGTCCTACTCTCGTCCTCCTGGTCGAGTTCATCGGGAACTTCGACTTGTTGCTCGGAGTCTTCCATCGAGATTGATTGAAACAAAGAATAAACGCGGCTGGTGGCCATCAAAGTGTCCGCGACTGTCGCCAGCGGATTCGATAAGTATTCAGCTACGATCGTTTCAAGTTCCGAAACGATCTGGCCATAGAATTGCCGCGCATCGTCCCGCGCGCCGGCGAGCAGTGTAATTTGAAACAGCAGTTCAAAGGGTACGAGCGTGGCCGGTAGATCGACAATGTCCGGACGTCGGGCCTGCAAATGGTCGCGGATCAAATCCAGGTCGCGGGCCAGACCGCGATACGTTGTTCGCAGACGCCGATCGATGCGCCCGTTTTCGAGCGTGCCAAAGATCCTGCGGGCCAGCGCCGGAATGGGAAACAAATTGAGGACGTGACGATAGTCGATCGTCGCTGGGAGCGCAGGCATCGCGGGGTCCCCGGCGCGGCAGCCGCGCTGGGGTGCCGTCCCTGCCTGCGGTTCACCGGCATCCTTGCCGGTTGTGTTTTCTAAATACCCACCGAGCGCAAAAGAATCTCGCGAATCCTGATTCGCCGGATCATAGAGTTCGGCGAGAGCCGGGTACGCAGCCCGCAGATCATCAGTATCACGCGCGTAGGTCCCAAACTCGATCTGTCCGGCCGCGTGCGCCGCGAGGACTTTGTAGAGTCGAAAATCCAGTTCCTCGTCTCCAAACTCAGTGACTATCGAAGGCAGATGAATGGTGCGGCCGTCGCCGATGCGCGACTCAACCGGTACTGCGGCCAGCGGCTCGATCTCAACTGCGCGACCGGTCAAGCCCTCGACGTAGAGTCTTAACAAGAGCTGCACAGATTCCAGCGACACACCCGCGCCGCCTTCCCGCAGTGCTTCGTTGCTGCTGCGCGTTTCGAGAGCGTAATAACTGCGCCGGGCGCGCGTGTCTCCCGCGATCAAACCGGCCCGCGCCCAACTCTCAAATTGTTCTATCGAGACCGTGTGCAGGGCTTTTGCGCTGGATCGCAAACATGCGAGGGCCGCTTCGGAATCGACCCGGGCGACTTCGCGCGTCAGAGCGATCACGCGGCGCGCCAGAGTGATCGCTTTAGCGTGATCTTTTTGCGCTGCGATCGTTTGAAAGAACGCAGGACTCGAACGAATAAACGCGACCAGCCCAGCGTTGCCGTGAGAGGCGACCGCCCAAAGCAGATCGATCCACTCGTCAAAGCATTCCGGCAACGTTCGCAGAATAGTGCCTCCGGCAATTAGCAGGTGCAGTGCGGCTGCCCCCCCGCGTTCCAGAAAGCTCGCCGTGCGTCGAGTTAATTTTAGTGCTGGCTCTGCGTCGAGACGATCAAGCGCGTCGGGAAGCGCGGCCCAGGCGTCCGCGGCGATGCCGCCGGCGCGCTCAGCGAATGCCGCCGCCAGAGCAATCGACGCGTGCACCAAATTTTCGTTTAGAGGCGGGCTACTGCCCGCCAAGGATTCGAGATCGGCGGGCGGTAGCCTGCCGCTAAACGATGAGTCGGCTCGTTGCTGAAGCCGCTCGATCACCACCGGCGCCGAGTTCAAGAAATCGGCGCTGTGCTTTGCCGATCGCCGCGAAATTTCAGCAGCGACTTCGTAGATGGACCGAAGTAACTCAGCGTCACTAATCCCCGCCGCAAGCAAAGGCGCCTGACGAAATGTCTCCGCAGCCGTCGAGGCCGACAGGATCATCTGTCGCGCACATACCTGGAAAATAAATGGACGAGCGGATGGCGGGACACTGATGAAATCGCCGAGCCCGGCGGCAAAAAAGCCAATGCCGCTTTCCACATCGCTCATGGCCAGACGTCGCCCGAGTTCGCCCCAGGCACGGAGTTCCGGCGGCTCGAGCACCTGCGCGACGCCAGGCGCCGCGCGCAGAAACTCGACGCTGGCGCGCAAAGACACTAAGGCAATCGTTGCGCTCGTTTCCAATGCGGCCCGCGTCTGATCGAGAGGAAGATGGCTGATCTCACCAAGCAGGCCGGCAATTGTGCGGCGCTCAGTTGGACTCTTGATCGAGCGCAGCCGCTCGTCGATCTCTGCCGCGATGGATTCGTCCAGATTGTCGTTTTGGGGTTCGTCGGACACTTCTAGATCACCGTAGTGACGATCTCACGAATACTTCTCTGCAAGTCGCGGTCGTCGGTGATGGGTGAACACATCGCTACCTCGGCGGCGCGCGTAGGCGGAATGCCGTGGGCGATCATTTGGGCAGCGTAGATCAGCAGGCGGGTCGAGACTCCTTCTTCCAAACCATGACCGCGCAGGTTGCGCACCTTCTGTCCAATCAAGACCAGATCGCGCGCCATGCCTTCGTCAATGCCGCCTTCGCGCGCGACGATCACGGCTTCGGTCTCGGGCGGCGGATAATCAAAGTCGATTGCGACAAAGCGTTGCCGGGTCGATTGTTTCAAATCTTTGAGGATTGATTGATAACCGGGATTGTAGGAAACCACCAGCATGAAATCCGGCGGCGCGTCCAGGATCGTGCCGCGCTTTTCAATCGGAAGCCGGCGGCGATGATCGGTGAGCGGGTGAATGATCACCACGGTATCTTTTCGCGCCTCAACCACTTCGTCAAGATAGCAAATCGCGCCGTGGCGCACCGCTAAAGTCAGCGGCCCGTCATGCCAGACAGTCTCTTCGCCCTCGATCAGAAACCGCCCGACCAAATCCGTCGCGGACAGATCTTCGTGACAGGCGACGGTGATCAGCGGCCGTTCCAGGCGCCACGCCATGTGCTCGACAAAGCGCGTCTTGCCACAGCCCGTCGGGCCCTTGAGAATTACGGGCAGGTGCGCGGCGTGCGCTGCGGCAAACAGATCGACCTCGTGATCGACAGGCAGGTAATAGGGCTCGTCGGCGATGCGGTATTCTTCGATGGCGCGTTCAGACATGATTTCAGGTTCAGGGTTTTGAATCTTTCTTAGGTTCGAACTTTATTGACTTGATGGTGCGCTCAAACAACTCGTGCTCCTCGGGTTTGTAAAGGACTTTCGAAATATGGAAATCAACCCAAAAGCCGTCGACTACAAATTCCGCGTACATATTCTGCTGTTGAACTGGTTGACCCTGGAAAGTAGGGACGAGTAGTTCGAGTACGCTTACATCTCCGATTTCCGACTGAGCTACATTTTTCGGTTTTCCCCACGCTGGATTTCCCATCTTCCAAACCATGTCTCGGCATGATTTGCTGTCTTTACATTTGTCCACGGGCTCGATGAAAAACGAGACGTTTAGATGTCGCACCTCATCGGTCATTAAGAAGTAACCATAGCGACCGTCGGGCTTGATTTGCTGTTGCTCAACCACGAGGTCATTCGCGGGCAGCGTCAACGTCCATGGGGCAGCCGGGACGGTGAAACCAATTCGCTTATCTTGCGCCGCCGCCGCCGCTACAATTGCCTGGCATAAAATTAAGGCAGCGCTAAATCTGAAGAGTTTTCTGGTCAGCATCTGGTGGTGTCCTTTCCCATAAAGCGCTCTTCACCTGACTACTCGCACGTTCTACGCTATTCTAGTGTATCGAGCAAGACAACTCGAAACTCGAAACGAATGAAAATAGCAGTAGCAATGTCTGGCGGTGTCGATTCCTCTGCAGCGGCCGCGATTCTGAAAGAGCAGGGCCACGATCTGGTCGGCTTTACCATGCAGTTGTGGAACCAGAACCGCGGGATCAGTGTGGACGCGAACGGCGAGTCGCTGCCGTCGCGCTGCTGCTCTCTCGACGACGTTTACGATGCCCGCCGAGTGGCCGAAGAGCTTGGCTTCCCGTTCTATGTCCTCAATCTCGAGCGCGAGTTTGAGCGCGACGTGGTGCAGCCGTTCGTTGCCAGTTACCTGAATGGAGAGACGCCGATCCCCTGTGTGGCCTGCAACAGCCGGCTGAAGTTTGCTTCGCTGGATCGTCTGGCGCTCAGTCTGGGGTGCGAGAAAGTGGCCACTGGGCATTACGCGCGAGTTGAATTCGACAGGTCGACCAATCGTTACCGGCTTTTGCGCGGACGCGATCCGCAGAAAGACCAGTCTTACTTTCTTTGGGAGCTGACTCAGAACCAGCTTTCGCGTTCGATGTTTCCGCTGGGCGAGATGTCCAAGCCCGAGGCGCGCGAGGCCGCGCGACGTAACGAACTCGCCGTGGCGGAGAAGTCTGAGTCGCAGGAGATTTGTTTTGTTCCCGACGGCGACTATGCGGGATTCATCGATCGCTATCTCGCTTCGGAAGATCAATCCGCACGCTTGCCGGGTGGGGGCGAAATCGTTAGCACCAGTGGTGAAGTGGTCGGCGAGCACAACGGCATACATCACTACACGATCGGACAGCGCCGCGGGATTGGCATTTCCAGCGCGCTGCCTCTTTATGTCACGGGAATTGATTCAGCCAGCAACCGCATCGTAGTAGGTAATCAGGACGAGTTGTTGCGGGACGAATTCACGGCGGCCGGCGTTAACTGGATCGCTCTCGATAATCCAACTGAGCCGGTGCGTGCCGAAGTGCGCGTGCGTTACCGTCACACGGCTGAGCCGGCAACGATTACGCCTTTACCCGATGCTCGCGTCCAGGTACGGTTTGACGAGCCGCAACGCGCGATCACTCCGGGGCAGGCAACTGTCTTTTATCGAGGAGATGAAGTTGTCGGTGGCGGTTGGATTGTAAAGTAGGAGTAACTCTAGGAAGCTCTGAGAAAGTTCTTCGACGCGTAGCGTCGGCCTGAGTTTAGCCCGGCGTTTCAACGCCGGGAACGGACAGCAAGAGCACCTACGTCGCATAGCGACGACTGAAAAGATGAGTTCAACCGTCGCTACGCGACGAAGGTCTGACTCGACTATTTCTCCCGGCGTTGAAACGCCGGGCTATATTCAGGCTGCCGCTATGCGGCACCTTTATGTAGTCCGACCCACGTAATCTGTGACAGTTGCTAAACCTTTTCGGCCCTCTGCGCGTACTCACAATCAGCCAAAATTCTTAAGGAAATAATAGGAAATCCGCTTATGGCAATGTCAACAACCCGTAAAGTCCTGCTCACTGTCGGGGGCATTCTGCTCGCGCTTATGCTCATCGTAGTTATCGGGGTCGCGATCATCGTCTCGGCCGTGCGCGGGAATCGCCCATCGATTCGCGATAACAGCGTGCTGGCGCTGAAAATCTCGGGCCCGCTGCCTGACTATGTTCCAGAGGATCCGTTTCGGCGGCTCTTCGGCTCTCAGCCACAGTCTCTCGGCAGTCTGCTGACGCAGTTCCGCAAAGCGAAAACCGACAAGCGCATCTCGGCCGTGATGTTGGAGATCGACATGTCGGAAGCGGGCTGGGCCAAGTCGGAAGAGATTCGTGACGCAATTACGGACTTTCGCGCCTCAGGCAAACCCGTCTATGCCTACATGGAGACGGGATTGAACAAGGACTATTACATTGCCACCGCCTGCGACAAGATCTTTGTGCCGCCGCCGGGCGAGTTGTTCACGATTGGGCTGGCCGCGGACGTGATGTTCTTCCGCGGATCGCTCGACAAGCTCGGCATCTATCCTGACATCTACCAGATCGGGAAATACAAAAGCGCGGCTGACATGTTCACGCAAAAAGAGATGACGCCCGCGCATCGCGAGTTCATCAACTCGCTGCTCGACGATCTGTATGGCCGCTACATCGAAGGAATTGCCAAAGCACGAAAGAAAACGCCGGACGAAATGAAAGCGCTGATCGATAGCGCGCCGTACACCGCCACGCAAGCGAAAGAAGCAGGATTAATTGACGGCACTTTGTATCACGACGAAGTCGAGAAAGAGTTGAAGAAGCGACTCGGTTACAAAGAGGCTGACGAATTGCCGATTACCAGAGCGGGTGACTACCGGCAGATTACACAGGAATCTTTGGGTCTGAATAAAGGCGAGCGGGTAGCCGTGGTTTACGCTTCGGGCGACATCGTTTCCGGCAAGTCCACTTTTGGTGGCTCCGGTGAAGAGACGATTGGATCGGACTCGCTGGTGAAAACCATCAATGAAGCTCGCGATGATAAAGGCATCAAGGCCATCGTCTTGCGCATCGACAGTCCCGGCGGTTCGGGCCTGGCTTCCGATATCATCTGGCGTGCGATTGAGTCAGCTAAAGAGAAAAAGCCGGTCGTGGTTTCGATGAGCGATGTGGCCGCCTCGGGCGGTTACTATATCGCTTGCAACGCCAACAAGATCGTGGCTGAACCCTCAACGATCACCGGTTCGATCGGCGTGCTCGGCGGTAAGCCGGTCATTAAGGGATTCTATGACTGGATCGGAGTGACGAACGAATACGTGCTGCGTGGCAAAAACGCGGGCATGTTCCGGGAGACCGAAAAATTCAGTGACACTGAACGGGCCAAGTGGCAGGAATTCCTGGGCACGACTTACGACGACTTCATTTCAAAAGTTGGGAAGGGCCGCGGCAAAGAGAAGGCTTACATCGATTCGATTGGGCAAGGCCGCGTGTGGACCGGGAGCCAGGGCAAGGAAAAGGGACTGGTGGACGAATACGGCGGTCTTGATAAGGCAATTGAGGTCGCCAAGCAGCTCGCGAAAATTCCGGCTGATCAGAGTATCCAGCGCGTGATCATGCCAAAGCCGCCCAGCTTCTTCGAACAATTCATGAACCGCGGTGATGACGGAGAGAGCGACGCATCGAGCGCGCAGTCAAAGCAGCAGGCAGCGATTCTCGACGCAATGCCGGTGGATGTCCGGCGTGCTCTGCGATACGCGCAATTGCTCGATCGCTCGCGGAATGGCGAGGCGATTTACATGCTGCCATTCGATCTGCGGATCAGATAATTGAGTGGCACAGGCTCCAGCCTGTGATTCGGACATTGAAATCACAGACTGAAGTCCGTGCCACTTTTCAGAACCGAGTGCGAATCCTACTGGTAGAAGACGAGCCACGCATGGCACAGGTCGTCGCCAAAGGCCTGCGCGAACACTCCTACGCAGTCGATATTGCCGTTGACGGCAATGCCGCGCTCTATCAAACCTCGATCAACGATTACGATCTGATTCTTCTCGATGTGCTGCTGCCCGGCCCGGACGGGTTTGAAGTGTGCCGCGAATTGCGGGCCCGCGGCGATGCCACGCCAGTGCTGATGTTGACGGCGCGCGCGACCATAGACGATCGCATTACCGGGCTTGACGCCGGCGCGGACGACTATCTGACAAAGCCCTTTGCGTTTCGCGAGTTGCTGGCCCGGGTCAGGGCTTTGCTGAGGCGTGAGCCGCAGCTTCATCACGATCTGGTGCAACTCGAGGATCTGTTACTTGATGCAGTCAGCCATCGCGTTTCTCGCGCGGCCGTTGAAATTGAACTGACCGCGAAAGAATATGCGTTGCTCGAGTATTTGGCACGACGCGCCGGGCAACTGGTTTCGCGGGCCGAGATCGCCGCCCACGTCTGGGACGAATCGTTTGACCCCTTCTCAAATACGATCGAGGTCTATGTCAACCGGCTGCGCAAAAAGATCGACGAACAGCATCCCGTCAAGTTAATCCACACCCGCCGCGGTGAAGGCTATATCCTTGGCCCGCGTTAGTAGCGTAGACTTGAGTCCGTGTGTCGTGAGTTGAAATCACACACTAAAGTCTATGCTACAGATTTGTGCCACTATTAATCTTCCATTAAGCTTCCCATGCGTATACTTCGCTCTTTCAGAAAATTAATGTTCCATTCGCTGCGATCAAGGACGGGAGTTCGACTGCTCGCCAGCCTGACTCTGGGGCTGTGCAGTGTTGCAGGTGTTCGATCTCAAGCGCCTTCAGCCACGCCGTCCAGTGAGGGGTTCTCATTCGAACAACTCTACGACCTGGCCGCGCGCGATAATCTGCAAATCAATGCCGTGCGCAGACGGCACGCAGTAGCCGAAGCCGGAATTCAGATTGCCGGCCAGCGCCCGAACCCTGACTTCATTTCCGCGTACACGCGCGCCGAGCCGCGTTGGCAGCCTTCGGTCTCGCAACTGGTCGAGTTGGGTGGAAAGCGAGGCCGGCGCATCGATGTGGCTCGTAACGAGTTGCGGCTGTCCGATTTGGATTTGGATGCCGCCCTTCGAACGCTGCGCCATGATCTACGCGCAGCTTATTTCAATCTCTCACTCGCGCGCAGTAACTATGATTTGGGCCAGCAGGCGGTCACGCAGGCAAAGGAGCTGGCGGACATCGCGCGCGAGCGTTTCGAGGCCGGTGACATTGCGCAGTTCGAAGTCCTGCAGGCGAACCTCGCGCTCGACCGGTCGAAGAATGACGCAGATCGGCTGGCTAACTCCGAACGC
Source organism: Pyrinomonadales bacterium (assembly GCA_038210455.1). GTDB lineage: Bacteria > Acidobacteriota > Blastocatellia > Pyrinomonadales > Pyrinomonadaceae > UBA11740. The sequence continues at coordinate 40,346 of JBBQWP010000019.1, forward strand.
ATCGCCCGCGCTATGATGAATCAGTTGCTCAATCGCGCGCCCGATGCGCCGCTGGATTTGCGCGACTCACTTTTTTCCCGGATCGGGCCGGTGGCGACTTCAGACTTAATCGCTCGTTCACTCTCCCAAAATGTGGATCTGCGTACTGCCGAGCAACAGATTGCGACTGAGCAGAGCCGCCTGCGGCTGGCACGCGCGCAACGCGTTCCCGATCTCACGCTCGAGCCCGGCCTTGAGACTTTCGATTCCGCTCATTCTCACCCTGGTTTCAAAATGCAGGTGACTGTGCCGCTGCCGATCTTCAATCGCGGTCGCGGTGACATTAACAAGAGCAGCGCGATGTTGGCACAGCTCCAGGCAGAGCGCGATGCGTCGCGCCAGAGAATCGGCTCAGAAATTGCGCGCGCGTCGCTTAATGTCGAATCGGCGCGCAAGCAGGTTGAGTTTTACGAAACGAAACTCTTGCCGGACGCTGAGCGCGTGCGCGCGATGGCGAATGAAGCTTACCGCATCGGACAGACCAGCCTGCTTTCGGTCATCGATGCGACGCGGAATGCACGCGAGGTGCGGCAGGCGTACTTGCAGGCGCTGTTTGATTACCAGACCGCGGTCGCTGATCTGGAGCAGGCTGCCGGAGTCAAGATGTGATGTGGCAAGCACCGACCGTGTCAGAGTCCGACCGTCAGGGAGGGCCTGTTAGGTTGAGAGCTTACGCGCGGGCTTCTGACGCGGCGCGCATGATTCACGGGCGGGACGCCCGTCACTAGAGAGCCGATGACAAAATGAGCGACGACCAACCAATAGATTCAGTCGAATACCACGAACCCGCGGCGAGCGGTCCGCGTTTGCCTCTCCTAATCGCCGTCGGCGTCATCCTGCTGCTCGGGTTGCTGGTTGTCGTATGGCTAATTGCACGACGTGGTTCCGCAGCGCCCGAAGTTGAACCCATAGTGGAGGTAGAAGTCGCGCCGAGTGAACGCGCAGAGGTGCGCGAATACGTCGAGGGCGGCGGCACGCTCAACGCTCTGCCTGGCCGCGAAGCGAGTTTCAGCGGGGCCATCGCCGGCAAAGTAACGCACGTGCTGGTGCAAGTAGGCCAGCATGTGGCAACGGGCCAGACGCTCGCTGAGTTGGATCGCAGCGTGCTGGCGGCGCAGGTTCGGCAAGCACAGGCTGCGTTGGTCCAGGCGAGCGCGACCGCTGTTCAGGCGCGCACAGTTTCGGGGGCGCCCAGCCAGGCGATCGCCGCCGATCAAATCAGACAAGCAGAATCAGCATTGGGCACAGCTCAGGCCAACGAGACGCTGGCGCAGAGCAACCTCGCCCGGCAGCGAAGACTTTTCGAACGAGGAATCGCTCCCCGAAAGGATGTCGACGATGCCGAGACACAAGCGAAAGTAACTCAGGCTGCGGTGCGTCAAGCGGAATCCGCGTTGGCCGCGGCGCGAGTCAACGCTACCAAGGGGCTCGGCGAAGCCCGCACGCAATCATCGGTCGCCGCCGGCGGAGTCGAAGCTGCGCAGGCGGCGTTGGATGTGGCTCGAGCTGAGCTGGCGCGATCAGCGATCCGTTCGCCGATCACGGGCACAGTGACCAAGCGCGCGGTTAACGACGGCGAGGCGGTCGATCCGGCGACGCCGGCATTTGAAGTGATCGATTCTTCGTCGCTCGATGTCGTGGCGAATCTTCCCGCCGGCTATCTGGGTCGCGTTAAGACCGGCGACCTCGCCACAGTACACGTTGAGCCTTTGCCGGAAAAGGAATTCTCTGGAGGTGTCGTGCAGGTTGCTCCTTCGGTTGACCCGCAAACGAATACCGTCGCAGTGCGCGTGCGCTTGGCAAATCCCGATGGCGAATTGAAAGCCGGCATCTTCGCCACCGCCCGGATTGCCGTCGAGATTCATCAGAACGCTTTGGTCGTGCCACAGGCAGCGCTGGTGGTCGAAGGCGACGAAACATTTGTGTTCGTGCCCGTCGGCGAAAAGGTGGAGAAACGCAAAGTCACCGTCGGCATCCGGGATGGCGATCGAGTCGAGATTACCGTTGGTTTGAAAGATAACGAGCGGGTAGTGACCACGGGCGCCTACGGCCTTGGCGACGGCACCAAGATCAAGATCGTTCCGGGCGAAGAGAAGAAGGACGCTGGATGAAAAGAGCGGAGAGAAGGCGGATCAGAAGGGTGAGAAGTAAACAACAACTCGTTTAGGTTTTGTGCTCCGTCAGGAGCGAAGTGTTTATAGAACCTGGCCTTCAATAGGTTTGAATGAGTCTCCTTTAGGAGCGACACATAGAATCAGCAAACGTTTCGCTCCTAAAGGAGCTTCAACTCGATGCTTGATGATGTGAACTATAAACATTTGGCTCCTGACGGAGCCAGGAAGTCCCGACTCCATACTTCGCTCGCTTTGCTTTTTAGATTATGAACGTTGCGCGTTTCGTTGATCGGCACCACAAAGCCACCTATCTGGTGGTCGCGCTCTTGTGCGTCGCTGGTCTCTACAGCGTCTCCCAACTTCCTTCAAGTATTTATCCGGAAGTCGAATTCCCGCGCATCATCGTCGTTGCCGAAGGCGTTCAACTTGAGCCGCGAAATATGGTGACGGCGATCGCGCGGCCGCTCGAGGATGCGGTCAGCGCGCTGCAGAACGTTGAAGTGGTGCGCGTAACTTCCCGAGCGGTGCGGGGCTCGTGCCAGGTCTCAATTCAGTTTGCGCCCAGCACTGATATGGAATTGGCGCTACAACTGGTGCAGGCCAAACTCAACCAGGTACAGGCCGACTTGCCTCCAGGAATTACGCTCGATGTGCAGCGTCTCACTCCTTCCGTCTTTCCGATCATCAGCTATAACGTGACCGGCGCGCCGCCGGTCGTCCTGCGCGATCTGGCCACTTATACAATTCGGCCGCGCCTGGCGAGGCTGCCCGGCGTGGCCCAGGCCCGCGTCGAGGGTGGCGATCGGCGCGAGATCGAAGTTATCGTGACACCTGCCAGACTGGCCGCCAATCACCTCGCCGTCGGTCAAATAGAGGACGCCATCGCGCAGACCAGCGCGGTCACCTCTGTAGGCCGGGTCAGCCGTGACTATCAGCAATACAACGTTTTGGCCACAGGTGAAGCGCTCTCGCTCGACGACGTGCGGCGCATCGTCGTGTCCACGCCGAGCTCGACGAAAACAAAATCGCAAGACAATGGCGCCGACCGCGCGCCAATCCACGTGGGCGACGTGGCCGAGGTCAAGTATGGCTCGGAAGATCGAATCAGCATGTTCACCGGCGATGGCGTGCCGGCGGCGCTGGTCAGCGTCACGCGGCAAATCGGCGGCAACACCGTCGACATCGCCGACGAAGTTGATCAAGCCATCGCCGATCTGCAACCCCAACTACCGCGCGGAGTAAAAGTCGAACGCGTCTACAACCAGGCGGCGTTTGTGCGCGCGTCAATTGCGAACGTGCGCGACGCAATTTTGATCGGCGGCTTTCTGGCCGTGGTTGTTCTGCTCGCCTTTCTGGGCCACCTGCGGATCACAATCATTGCCGCCACTACGATTCCGCTCACCGTAGTCATCACTTTCTTTTTCATGCGGGTGTTCGGCCAGACTTTTAACCTGATGAGCCTGGGCGGCATCGCTGTGGCCATCGGTTTGGTGATCGACGACGCGGTGGTAGTCGTTGAGAACATCGAGCGGCACCTGCGTCGCCGCACCGTCGAGGGCCGCCGCGATGCGATTTATGGCAGTGTCGGCGAGCTGATGGCCGCCGTGATCGGATCAACGATCACCACGGTTGTGGTGTTCCTGCCGCTCGTCCTGCTCGAAGGCGTCACGGGCCAATTCTTCAGCGCGCTTTCCGTCGCGTTGACGGTCTCGGTGCTGGTTTCGCTAGTGCTGGCGTTGACGTTGATTCCGTTACTGGCTGATCGTTTTCTGCCGAAGGACGTCGCGGCAGGGCTGGTCCCTGCGCCGCTGGTCGAAACCGGCGTGTCCCTGGGAGATAGAGACGACTACCGCATTGAACCTGAAGACGAAGCCGGCGCGCTGGTCGAAGTCGATCCACGGCACGGGTTCATGTATCGCATTCAAAAATTCCTGGGCGGAATTGAACAACTGTACACGCAGGCACTCGATCTGGTGTTCGCGCATCGCCGCCTGGCTTTGCTGGCGACGCTAATCATGGTTGTGATCGGCGCCTTCATCTACACGCGTGTCGAAACGGGCTTTCTACCTGAGATGGACGAAGGCGGTTTCGTGGTTGACTATCGCTTGCCGCCGGGAACCTCGCTGGCTGAAACAAATAAGGTCATCTCGCAAATCGAACAAATACTGAAAGAGACGCCTGAGGTGGCTGCTTACTCACGCCGGACTGGATCGCAGCTCGGATTTTTTGCCACGGAACAAAATGAAGGGGATATCCTGGTCCGGCTCAAAGACACTCGCAGCCGCGACTCGGATGAAATCGTGGACGACCTGCGCTCGGAGATCGAAAAACGTTTTCCGCAGGCCCACGCCGAATTTGTAAAACTCCTTGAAGACGTCATCAACGATCTGGCGGGCGAACCACGCCCGGTCGAAGTAAAATTGTTCGGCGATGATCTCAAGGTCCTGCAACGAACGGCCGCCGAATTGGGCTCTCAGATCGAGAAGATTCCCGGCATCGTTGAACTCTACAACGGCGTCAGTGCAGGTTCGCCGGAGTTGGTCGCGCGCATCGACCCGGTGCGCGCCGGGCGCGCGGGCCTGACAGTCCAGGCGATTTCGACGCAGCTCAACGATGCTTTGCTGGGCAAGCGCGTTACCCAGATACGCCAGGGTGATCGTTTGGTCGGCGTGCGCGTGCGCCTGCCCGACGAAACGCGTTTCGACTTTGAGAAGATCAACAACGTTCCAATCACGACGCCCAGTGGTCTCACTCAACCGCTCTCAGCTTTCGCTGAGATTCAGCGCGAAGCCGGACAGAGTGAGCTCGTCCGTCAGGATCAGCGACAAATGGTAGCAATTACCGCCGGCCTGAGCGGCCGCGGCCTGGGGTCGGTCACCAGCGATGTCCGTGCGATCCTGAACAAAGCGAACCTGCCACTGGGGGTTACTTATCAACTCGGTGGTCAGTATGAAAGTCAGCAGACGGCCTTTCGCGGATTGCTGACGGTGTTTGGGTTGGCGCTGGCGTTGGTCTTCATCGTGCTCGTGATTCAGTTTCGATCTTATCTCAAGCCGCTGATCATTCTTTTCGCCGCGCCGGTATCGCTGGTGGGCGCGCTGGCTGCGCTATGGGTCACGCGCACCCCGCTCAACATTTCCTCGTTCATGGGCTTGATCATGCTGCTTGGCCTGGTGGTTAAAAACGGCATCATCCTGCTGGACTATACCGACCGGCTGCGCGCAGAGCGTGACATGCCGCTGGCCGGCGCGTTGCGCGAGGCGGGCCGCGTGCGTCTGCGTCCGATTCTGATGACGACGCTGTGTACGATCTTCGGGCTGGCGCCGCTGGCGATCGGCCTGGGCGCCGGCGCCGAACTGCAACGCCCGCTGGCCATCGCGGTCATCGGCGGACTTACGCTTTCAACTTTCATTACGCTGCTGGTGATGCCCACGCTCGCGTTGGAACTTGAAAGACTTGGGTCTCGCAAACTTTTTTCGCGTTGGGCTTATTACAAAAAGCGTGGAGTAGAAACATGAGAAGTAACAGAACATCGCCTTGCCTCTTCGCCATGGTCCTTTTTGCCATTCTTTTTATTTCGGCCTCCTTCAGCGTTCAGGGTTGTCACCGAAATGGTTTAGGCCCGAAGGGCCGGCATTCAATAGCCATGCCCGTCAGGGCGTGGGTGAGTAACCTCAATCCACCTGAGGCCCGAAGGGCCGGCACTCCATTCCTCAACCACTTTGTTTCGCACCTGCGGCGCTGATTCGCGTTTCAAGGTTCTTGATCCACGCCCTGACGGGCGTGGCTATTGAATTCCGGCCCTTCGGGCCTCTGATCATGTTCGATTCAGTTCGCACGCGATTAACTTTCTGGTACGCCGGCGTGCTGGCGCTGTCGCTGATCGTGTTTGCGGTGCTCGTTTACTACGCGGCCGCCAGTATCTTCTATGCGCGCCAGGACGAGTTGCTGCGTTCGACCGCCGAAACGGTCGCCAGCGCGTACGTGCAGGAGTTGGACGAAGAGCAATCCGTGGAGAAGGCGAACGATGTGGTGTTGGCCCAGATGATCTTTCCGAATCGCTTCGTCGAAGTTGTCGACACCGATGGCCACGTCGTCGCGTGGTCGAGCAATCTTGCCAGTCGTCAGTTCACGGTGCCCGCGCCGGCGCTCAGCGAAGCACGTCAACGCGGCAGTAGCCTGTTCGGCTTGAATAATCTGCGGGTCGCGGTCGTGCCTTTGTCACCGAATCGCAGCACCCAACTCGGGTTCGCGATCGTCGCTGAGCCTCTCAGCGTGATCGAAGAAGGCCTCAGACGTTTGCGGCGCTATTTCCTGGCCGGCGTTCCTGTGGTCATGCTGCTCGCTTCGTTGGGAGGTTACTTTCTCGCGCGCAAGAGTCTTTCACCAATCGCGCTGATGAATCAGCAGACCCAGCGGATTACGGCGGAAAATCTTTCCGCTCAGCTTGATGTGGCAAACCCGCGCGATGAAGTAGGCCGTCTGGCGCTGACTATCAACGCGCTCCTGGCGCGACTGGATGCGGCTTTCCAGGAGCAGCAACGATTCATCGCGGATGCTTCCCATGAGCTGCGGACGCCGTTGGCGGTCCTGCGTGGTGAAACGGAAGTTGCGCTGCAACAGGAGCGCGCCACGCCTGAATACAAAGAGTCCCTGGCTATGATCAAGGACGAAGCTGAGCGCCTGTCGCGGATAGTCGAGAATCTTTTCCTGCTCGCGCGTCAACCTGTCGATGCCGCGTCGATGGTTAGAGACACAGTGCGGCTGGATGCCCTCGTCGCTGACTGTGCCCGCGCGGCACAAGTGCTGGCTGCGCAGAAAGGATTGCAGCTGAACATCGGCGGCGAGCTCCTGGCGATAACCGTGAACGGCGATGACGAGATGCTTAAGCGAATGCTGCTGAACCTGCTCGACAACGCCGTGAAGTACACGCCCGCCGGCGGCGAGATCAGCATCGCGCTGCGATCGCAAAACGGAGATGCGCGCATCGTCGTGACGGACAACGGCACCGGTATCCCGGCTGAGGACCAGCCGCGCATCTTTGATCGTTTTTATCGGGTCGACAAGACGCGTTCACGCGCTTTGGGTGGCGCCGGTCTGGGTCTGTCGATCGCGCGGTGGATCGCCGAAGGCCACGGCGGATCGCTTTCGGTCGAGAGCGCTCCGGGTGAGGGAAGCGCGTTTACAGTAGAGTTGCCTCTAAAGGATTCCTAGAGTTGCCACATCAAGGTCAACGCAGTTATGAAACCCCAACAACCCGGATCGTATTCTGCCCACTGCCCACCTGCCCCACTGCCTACTGTCATCCCTGAATCTTCCGCAGGCGATCAATAAACTTACCGTCGCTGAATTGTGCGGCGCCGGCTTTGGTTAGGCGGGCGAGCTCATTGAATAACTTCTCGTCCACCTCTTTAAAGTTAAAGCATGACTTGCCCTGCATACGCTTCTTCAATTTGGGCGACATGCTCTGCAACAAATCGGGACAAGCGTAAATCGACATCAGATAGAAGCTGACATACGCTTTGCCCAACCGCACGCCGCCAAAGCAAAGCGGCTGTTTATTCTTCATGATGTGCCGTGTGTTCAGCAGATAGTAAGTCTGGCTGTCATGGGTGACATCCATCTTCTTTACGTAGGGTTGTAAAATTGCTTTCAGCCTGGCAAAGACAATATCGAAATCATTGTTGTCCGCCATGTGCATCTCCCAGACTAATATTTATTACTTAGGTTTCAGAGCGGCGGGTGTTTCTGATTGGTTGCTGTAAAAGCAGCCTGACCAGATCGGATGATCAGGATCGCCAGCCTCGAATTCGATCCAGACATTTGCTCCGACCTTTGGTAACGAACTGGCTCGAGTTTTTCCCAGGTTGACCGGAGCGCAAGGCATCGCCAGGGTGCTCCCAGTCAGGCCGGAAACTGCCGGAACTTGCACACGGATGCGTCCCATCTCCAGCGGGTCGCGATTGTCTGTTACCGTGCCGCGGTATTTGCCGAAATATTTTTGGCTGATTCTTCCACCGCCTTTCTCAGACTCAACGCGAGCAGTCATGGTACCAGTCAATCCGCGCCCAACCAACATCTAGCGAACCTAGGTACTGGTTCAGTTTGAGAATAGACACTGCACGAAATGAAAACACTAGGCTGATCCTACACGCGAACTGTGGTATCGACGCTGGCAGATTGTTGCGTGACAAACCAACCGCTCCGGTACTATGGTTGGACGGCATGGCGTGGACACTACCTCTGTTTGAACGGCCCGAAGTTAATGCGGCGGCTCGAACACTGATTGACGATACCTCCACGATTGCAGAGCTAGACTACGCCTATGCGGTTCTGAACAATTGGCGAGCGATCCACAGCTTTCCGCTTAATATGACTGCAATCTGCGTCATCTGTCCCGTGCCGAACTCGTTGGGAATTTCTGGCAGCGCATTGCCAAGTTCTGGCGAGCTTCGCTATGCTGGCGGCGCTCTTGCGTTTACCCGACGGCGACTACAGCCGAAACGTCACGTGGCATTGGCCGACTACGACCGGCCCAACGAATTGATCAGCCGTCATGTCATCGCCCCTCAATCTCCAACAATGGTTCGGCGGCATAGACATTTATTTGTTCGATCAGCTCTTGAAGGGTCGAATTGTTCCGGGCATGCGGGTGCTCGATGCCGGTTGCGGCCCGGGCCGAAATCTCGTCTATCTGCTCCAGAGCGGCTATGAAGTCTTTGGCGTCGACGAATCAGACGGCGCGATAGCTCAGACCAGGCGGCTGGCAAGCGAGTTAGCTCCGCATCTGCCATCAGATAACTTTCGGAGCGAGCAGGTCGAGCGGATGTCGTTTCCCGACGCCGGCTTTGATGTTGTGATGAGCAGCGCCGTCCTCCACTTTGCGCGCGACGAAGAACAGTGGCAAGCGATGGTCTCGGATATGTGGCGTGTGCTGAAACCCGGCGGAATATTCTTTGCTCGTTTGGCCTCGAGCATCGGGATGGAAGAGAAGATCGCACTGATTGGCGGACGGCGGTATCATCTTCCCGACGGCAGCGAGCGCTTTCTGGTTGACGAGGGGATGTTGCTCAGGGTGGCCGCGACTCTGGGGGCTGAGTTTATTGAGCCGATCAAGACAACGGTAGTGCAAAACCTGCGGGCGATGACCACCTGGTGCTTGAGGAAATAATAAGCCGAAAGTCTGGAGGTGGAAAATTACGAAAGCTATCAAGATGATTGTTGGAATTGTCCTGGCGCTGCTGAGCGTGTTCTTAGTTTTCTACACCGCGCGGCTCCTTTATGTGACACATGGGCTGACAACGATTCGCGCGGGTGGTCAGGGTGCGTACGTAGGCGCAGTAGTTTTCCCGTTGCTCGCGATTTTGTTTGGCTGGGGCGCGTGGAGGCTCTTGCGTGTGAAGAGGTGAGCCGAACCATCAACTGAGGGAGAAGAAAGATGCGAGCAAGCCGCCGAAGGATTCTAGTCAAGTCACTGTTAGTGTTGGCCTCGTTATTCATGGTCGTCATAACGGCGTGTTCGGGCAAACTGTCGTCGACAAACAGTCAGCCGAGCCCCGCTGCGGCGCCAAAATCAACGCCCCAGAACGGAGCTGGCCAGCAAACTCAAAATGCATCGGCCGCGGGCGAGGCGACTGGAAGCTACACCGCCAATGGTGAGACGGTGGTATTGAAGTATGCGTACGCCGGTCGCGGACTTCGTTTCGGAGAGGACAGCATCATCGTCCTGGTCACCGACCAACCAATTCCGCCTGAGGCAGTGGCTGAAGAGATCAAGTCGCAGACGATGTTGCTCGATAAGAAGATCCGCGGCCTGGAGTACGTGTTCTCAAAGGATGGTTACTGGGTCAGGTTTCATCCCAGTCAATATCAGGAAAGCAAATCCACGCAGTTGAAGGATTACTCGATCACAAACGACGTGGTGAAGGGCACTGACGAAGGTGGCGGAGAGTTAACGAACGGAAAATATGAGCGCTCGGTGAAGTTCGTGGCCAAAATAAATAATTGAGGCAGCTGCTGTTTGCCATGAGATCGGAAAACCCCGCCGGGTGGCGGGGTTTTCGTTTAGACCGGGTGATGTTTTAGCGGCGAGCGGCGCGGCGACGGTGGCGACGCGCGTGACGGCGGCCATGTCTGCGACCGCGGCGACTCGACATGCCCGATTTGTTCATCGGGGCCATGGTCGTGCTGCTGTTTGAGTTTTGGCCGGCGGAAGCTCTGTCGAACACAATTCCACCCAGACCCATTATTGCCATTAACGCTAAGCCAAGAAGAACTTTCTTTCTCATGCGGGTAGCTCCTTTGAAAAGTTAGTCGATTTTACGAACAAGGCGATAGCCAATCTATGCCCAGATGTGCTTCGAGTCAATATCTTTTTGGGCATCGGCACGGGCCGTCGATACCAAGCTTTCTCAAGCTGGTTCGATCGTTTCCAATCCACCCATGTAAGGCCGCAGCGCCGCGGGGACAATCACCGAGCCGTCGGCCTGCTGAAAATTCTCCAGAATGGCGACCCAGGTGCGACCGACCGCCAGGGCAGAGCCGTTCAGCGTATGCACAAATTCCGGTTTGGAGCCGCCGGCGCGGCGAAAGCGAATGTTGGCACGACGCGCCTGAAACGCTTCGTAGTTCGAGCACGAAGAAATTTCGCGGAAGGCGTTCTGCGAAGGCAGCCACACCTCGATGTCATAAGTCTTTGCGTTGCTGAAACCCAGATCGCCGGTGGAGAGCGTGACCACCCGATAATGAATCTCGAGCCGCTGCAAAATCGTTTCCGCGTTGCGGGTCAGCGCTTCCAGTTCGTCGTAGGAATTTTCCGGCAGCGCGTATTTCACCAGCTCGACTTTTTCGAACTGGTGCTGGCGAATGACGCCGCGTGTGTCCTTGCCGTAACTGCCGGCCTCAGAACGAAAACAGGGCGTGTAGGCGACCCACTTCATCGGCAACTGTGACGCGTCGAGAATCTCTTCGCGATAATAGTTGGTCACCGGCACCTCGGCCGTGGGGATTAGATAAAACCCGCGCTCGTCTTCAATTTTGAAGAGGTCCTCCTCGAACTTGGGAAGCTGGCCGGTGCCGAACAACGAGTCGCGATTGACGATGAATGGCGGCAGAGTCTCCCGGTAACCATGTTCGCGCGAGTGCGTGTCGAGCATGAAATCGATCAAGGCGCGGCTGAGACGCGCGCCGGCGCCATTGAGTATCGCAAAGCGAGCGCCCGCAATTTTGGTCGCGCGCTCGAGATCGAGAATGCCCAGCGCATTTCCCAGATCGACGTGATCTTTGGGTTCAAAATCAAACTCAGGTTTCGTTCCCCAGCGGCGGACTTCGACGTTCGCGGATTCATCTTTGCCGACCGGGACACTTTCATGCGGGATATTCGGCAAAGTCGAAAGCAGTTCGCGCATGCGCGTTTCCGACAGTTCGCGCTTCTGATCAAGTTCGGCGATTCGTTCTTTCAGTTCATTAACTGCTTTGCGGCGCGCGTCGGCTTTCTCGCGCTTGTCCGCTTTCATCAGCGCGCCGATCTCTTTGCTGGCCGTGTTGCGTTCGGCATTGAGCTGATCGGATTCGGCAATCACCTGCCGGCGTTCCGCGTCCGCGTTGGCGAAGTCATCCAGGGCCGTAGACGCCATACCACGTTTCGCCAGCGCCGCCCGCACCGCTTCGAGATTGTCCCGGACATAGTTGAGATCTAGCATTTGTTAAGTGGTTGTGATCTGATTTGTTTAGTACAGAAATCACAAAACCGTGGTTCGGGATTGTACCCGAGTGTCCGTTGTGATGCCCAGTGCTGGCGTCGCAAACTCTCGAAGACGAGGCCGCGAAACTGCTCGACCTGCACCCCAATTACCTGCATCGAATCGTGAGAAACTTGTGTTTGAGGGAGCAACCTAAATAGCTTAGTGCGAGCAAGCACTTTGAATAAAGAGCAAAGCGACTAACGTATCGCTGCCAAAACTTCTTCCTCTTTGTCGTGCGGCAACTGACCTACCCAGGAGTTGGTAACCGTGCCTGCGCTGTTTACGAGAATCAAAGTAGGGGTTGCTCTTATTCCAAGCGGCGGTAGCGAGACCTGTTGAATATCCTCAATGACCAACTTCAAAACCGTGAGATACTGCTGAGATTCTTCTCGCGGTTGAGGCAGGACAGCTACAAGCTTCGTGTTTGGCGACGCAGTGCTAACGAGGCGTTGATAGAATGCGGCGCTGGCTGAACAGTACTTGCAGTTCGTTGACAGCGCCAATAACAGTGTCTGGCGATTTCTTGCCCAATCTTCATTAGGCAGACTGATTTTGTTACCAGCCGCAATGGGAGGTGTGGAAGGCTGCGAAGTAGATGCTTTTGTTCGAAAGTATTTTACAGCCGCGATGCAAACGACTATCGCAACTACGATAATGCCGACATTAGCGACGGTTTCAATTTTTCTTCCCAGCGGACCCATTCTTTGCGCTCCGAAGTTTTTCCTCGGCGGCAAACTTATCCGCCTTCCACTGCTCAATGCCGGCTAAAGCGACAATTTGACGCAAGGGATCCTGAAGCTGAAGCGCGACGGCTGTCGTCCGCTCCTCATTCTTGGCGGCCAGCTTCTTGAAGAGAGATGTTTCGAAACCAATACGTGCCTGGCTCGTGTCTAACTCGCTGTGATTCGCGGCGCTCACCAACTCATCGAGAACATCCAGCGCCAATTCATCTTTCACTGAAAGCACTGAGGAAACCAGACTCCCTAAGCTTGAAAGTACAGGATCGCGGTCGCGCTTCGTTCCAAAGAAGGATGCGGGAACTCCAGGCGGAGGAGTAAACGGGGTGACGTCAGCTTTCCTAAGTTGTCTAACGGCCTGATTGACGGCGTCTCGCGCGCATGCATCATCGTCTTTCGCAGCACACTTTCCAGCAATGACTGGAAATACCTTCAAAATCGAAGCCGCCTTAGCCAACGATTCGGCCAATGTTAGCGCGGCCGGAATATCACCCTTGTTTGCGAAACTGATAGCCTGCAGGGCGTTGAGCATTTCGGTGAGTTCGGTTTTCTGCGGTCCGTCAGCGAGCTTGTCGATCAGCTTGCGCGCTTTGGAAAAATCTCCCTGGGTGATCACTCTTTGGATAACGATCCCGTCAGGCTGATCGCTCTCTAGTTCCCTTTCCGCCCGCTTTTCGAACTTCGCCTTATACTCTTGTTCTATGCTCTTGGAGGTCGGAAGCTCGAGACTGTCTCCGGGTGCTCGGCTGCGCTGCTCAAGATCGTAGAATTGCTGTTTCAGTTCCGGTGCATACCGCTGAAGCAAGGGCCAACTAGCAAAAAGAAATCCTCGCGACCCGCGACCGCGAAGTACAGCTGGCTCCTCTTGATTCAGCAGCTCGAGCATGTATGCGAGCCCGGACCTAACCGCGGCAGGTCCCGGCGGCGCGATCTTTGAGCCCGAGATCCCGGGATTGCCTTGGGGAGTGATGATAAGAATGGCGAGCGAAAAGAAGACCCTCATTCCGCTACCGTTAAGAGGCGACAGAGTTACAGATCTCCAGCGGTCAATATAGTGGATAATCGCCTCATCGGCCGCCGCGCGATCTTTAAGAGCCAGGAGACCGATTTCCATTGCCGCGTTGCACTGAGTTGGATCAGCATCTATAGCCTCACGAATGTATTTGCTGCCAATATCAATGTCACCATCCTCAATGGCTTCATGCGCTAGAGCCGCAAAAGTCTGTTGCGATTCGTAGGGTCCTAATTTTTCGGTTAATGACTGAGTTAATTCGTCAGCAAACAGCTTATCTCGGCGAGCAACAGCCATTATGCGTCGTTGCACATTCCACCGGGCGGTATCAATCGCCCTGGTGGATCGCGGTGGCGAACCGGCCGGCTGCTTTCGCATTTTCGCTTGTTCATCTTCGCCAGGACTCGACAAATCATAAGCCTCGCGCAAGAGTTGTTTCGCGAGGTCCCGATCAACAAACCACGCGGCATCGGCGACTTCCGCCTCCGCCAACGCGCGAGCTAAAGGATGGTCGAGTAGTTTTGCTCTCGCTCCCAAACTCTGAAGCTCTGAAAGTAAGGCGAATCTCTGGTTGGCCAATGCATCGTCCGCAGATCCAGATGGGTTTGACTGTCCGAAGACCGATGACGCAAAGACCGCCATTGGAGCAAACAACCAGATCACTTGTTTGCAAGTTGTCCTTAACCAGGCATTAGACACAAACTATCTCCTGTAGTGACCCGCTTCCGACCACCACGTGTTAATAAACCAGCACAGAGGCGACGCTCTTCCGGAGTGCCGCTGCGTTGCGCCATCAAAGTTCAGCGATCGCAAGTCGTCACCTCTGGCCAGTAAACGACGCGGCGAACTAGTTAGCATAATAGACATCCGGGCAGCCATTGGCCCTTGCCTTATCACACTCTTGGCCGGCGGCATAGTCCATTTGCGGGTCCGAAGTGCAAGAACTACCGCCGCCCGCACAATTCCAGAGAGTGTCTCCGGCCGAGCTACCGCAGCTGATGTAGACCATGCCGCCGGTGTTATTATTCGCTGAAAGAACACAAGTGAAACCGTCCGCGTGGACGGGAGCATTTAACCACAGCGCTGCTGAGGTCAGGACTGCCAGACACGCAATCCGATAAGCAAGTTTGCGCCACGAGGTCGTTAGCATTTTGTATCCTCCTAGTTAGGAAACTGGAGTTGCGGTCGTGAGAGGCTCCGAGTGGAAGCGTACAGCGGCCGCCGGATACCCTTGGATTTGCTGCGCAGTCTAGCTCTCGACAAAAAGAAATGCAAGAAGTTTTCTATTGCTAAAATTATTCGGGCTTCTTAGGCAAACCCCCGCTGCCCTTTTAAGTCAGTCAGAGCGGGACCGCTGAAGATTCTGTTCGCCTCCTCCAGCGTTTCTTTTGAACCCACGTCAAACCAAATGCCCGGTACCCTCCAGACAAAGAACGTAGTGCGCGGATAGATCCATTGCACCAGCAGTCCTGGCTGGTCGGCGTGGTTGCCTTCGGCCAGATATTGCCGAATCAGCGACAGCGCGGTCCTTGGATAGTAGTAGAGCGCGATCCCGGTGAGCGTGCTCCTGGGGTGCGCCGGTTTCTCTTCAAAAAAGGTAATCCGGTCCGCTTCGTCTATCTCAATCGCGTTATACTTTTTGATCTCCTCGAGATTTCCCACATCGTAAACACCCAGGACAGGTGCGGCACACGCGCGGCAGAATTCACCAAACTGCTCGAGGCTGTTGCTGAAAAGATTGTCCCCGGCAACAACGATGATGTCATCATCGATCTGCGCCACAGTCAGCACCAGGTTCAGATCGCCAATCGCGCCCAGCTTGTTCGAATCGTCTGTGGAATGATCGTTGATGATCGTAATTGGAGCACCTGCATGCGTCGCCGCGTAATCATCCGCCCAGCGCTGAAAGTGTGGTGCGAACTTTTCGTTTGTGACGATGTACATGTGATCGATGTCCGTGATGGGCATAGCGTTATCGAGCACGTGTTCAATCATCGGTTTTCCCGCGACCCGCAGCAGAGGCTTTGGCTGGTTGAGCGTTAGCGGGTAAAGCCGGGTTGCGTAGCCGGCGCCGAGGACAATTAGCTTCACAGGTTCTCCATAATCATACTGTTCATTAAAGTAAACAAAGCGTCTGTTTCACACCGGGTGGAAACCGAAGCCATGTGCCCTGAATCTTTATAATAAAAGAGCGCAGTGTGCAAACCGACGCGCGCAGCCTACTTCCGCCGCAGATCGAAGCTCTGATATAGTGCGTTCGATTCAACGCTGAATTCAATCAGTTGACCAGAGGTGAACTCTCTTGAGTGTCGCAGAAAAAGTTTTTGCCGGCCGTACCGCCATCGTCACCGGCGCCACCCGCGGCATCGGGCGCGCGATTGCACTGGAGTTGGCGCGGCGCGGCGCCGACGTCGCGTTCAATTATGCCAGGAGCGCCGACGCGGCCGACTCTTTGAAAGCTGAGATCGAGGCACTGGGCGTGCGGGCATTCGCATCGCAAGGCGATGTCGCCAACACCGAAGCCGCCGCGGAAATGGTGAAGCAGGTCAAAGATGATTTCGGCCGCATCGATTTTCTGGTGAACAACGCCGGCATCGTGCGGGACACCTTGATCCTGCGAATGAAGGAAGATGACTGGGACGCGGTCGTGAATACGAACTTGAAAGGGGCCTGGAACTTTGCCAAAGCGGCTTTGCGGGTGATGCTGCGACAGGACGAGGGGGCCTCGATTCTTAACATTACTTCGATCAGCGGCGTCATTGGGATGGCGGGGCAGTCGAACTATTCAGCTTCGAAAGCCGGCATGATCGGTTTGACCAAAGCCCTGGCGCGCGAAGTTGCCAGCCGCAATATCACCGTCAATGCGCTGGCGCTGGGCATGGTCGCCACCGACATGGCGAGCGCGCTCAACGAGAGTTATCAAGCGAAAGTCTTAGAGCAAATCCCGCTCGGCCGATTTGCCGAACCCGACGAAGTAGCGCGCATCGCTTGTTTTCTTTTGTCCGAGGATGCTCGCTATATCACAGGACAGGTGATTCAGGTTGATGGTGGATTGGCGATGTAAAAGTAAGTTTCAAGTCTAAGGTTTCAAGTTTCAAGTTCGCGGCAACAGCTTGAAACCTGAAACTTGGAACTTGAAACTGACCCGAAAGAGAAGCGCCCCGCCATCCTTACGAACGGCGGGGCGAAAACATCAGGGTAGGTTCGGGTCAATCAGGGGTGGCTAGCACAGACTTGAGAATCGTCGCATATGGCCGATCCGGTACTTCAACGGTGGTGCTTTTGACGGCGGTATAAAGTCTGCGGCCAGGAAATATGATGAGCTGCCGCGCGCATTTCCAAGAACTCCGGCTCCTTTGAACGTTTCGGCTTTGCCAAAACCCTCACAGTCAAACAACTAAGTTGCTTGCAAGCCAGAAATATACCTCTCCGGCAAACTCGTCAAGCTAAATTTTTGAGAAAATCTCAACAGGTTTGTGACAGACGCGGCTCGCCGACAGGAAATTCTGCCGCGTAAGACTAGGGTGCTCTCATCTCAGCGAGTCGATAAGCCTGGCGCCTTACTGCTTCGGACACATTTCGGTTTAAAGTGATTGCTTTCAGATCCCTGGTCCGAATTCTGGGCAGGATATGAATCGCCGTGGCCATGGGTGTGCGCGGGTTCCGGACCAGGTTGTGAACGATCGGATACGAACGCGCCCACTGTCGATTCATTCCGATCAGGCGCAGGACTTCCTCGGCGACTTGGCGCATGGACGAGATGGTTTCAACTTCGTGATCACTGAGGCGCGGGTTGTGCATTACTGCGGTGGCGACCATCTTGTTGGCATCCCGGATGAGGATTCCGCGCGCCTCGCGGTCTCCCTTAACCCCCAGCTTGACGCGGTCCTTGACCGACATAAACATGATGCGCCGGATCAGCGAAATGCGTTCGGGTGAAGCATCGCCTTCCAGCCTCTCGGCGTTAATCACGGCCTGAGCATTAGCGGCAATCTGCTCGGGCGTCTCGGTCATCATCTCTTCGATGAATTCCCGCGCCAGCCACGAGTCGTCGATGTCGGCGTCCGATACCTCGATGTGCTGAGCAATCACCCAGGCATCGTCGACCGACAAAGTTCCGGCGACGCTGGCCAACTCGGCGGTTTCAAAGAACTCCGCGGCCGCGCTGTTGCCACGGGCGCGCAACTCCTGCGCGATTTGGCGGGCGCCCCTTTCTTTCTCAAAAAACTCTTCACGGGTTTCTTTCGCGCGGCGTTCGGCCTCAGCCGAGCGGGCCGGATTCATCAGGACGGCGTCGATAATTTCCGGCGTGCGAATCAGACGCTGCTGATTCAGAATTATGAACTCGAGCAGGGAAGGATCCTTGGTGATGCGTGCGAGCAAGGCAATCGCTTCGTCCGGCGTGTTGTGGTTGCCGGCCACCGCTTCGTGCAAGCTTTTGTCACCATTGGACATGGAAGCAAAATAGCCAAGCACTGCCGGCGCGGCCTCATCTGACTTTGCCACGCTCAACAGATCCTGTGGCGGCTGTGTCCCTAGAGTCGATTGCGCAGCGCGGGCCACTTCCGGATCGTTGTCGGCGCTGAGATGGACCAGCGCTTCCAGCAGATCTGCCTGCGGCAACGGCAGTAACCCGCGCGCCGCGGCCAGACGAGCAGCCGCCGGCGCGTTGCCGGCGATGATCGATTTAACGACGGGATTGCTTGATGTGACTTCGGTGCTCAACGAAGACAGTGTAGCGCAAATGTAAACCGCGGGAGAATTCGCAGCGGGTTAATACAGGTTGAAGTTGTATTGAAGTTCCATGAACATCGAAACCGGCCGCCCATTAATCGTGGCCGGAATAAACTTTATTTTTCTCGCCGCATTGATGGCGTTTTCAGTCAGGCCGTACGATAGGCCACTGACCACGAGGACGTGCCGAACGGTTCCATCTGCTGAAAAAACAGCCCGCAGAATGACCGTGCCGACAATTTGGTTCTGCCGCGCTGCTTCGGTGTAGGTAGGTTCGGGCTTACTCACAACGCGTGCCTTGGTCGTTACTTCGGCACCGGCAAAGGCGACCTCAGCATGGCCTTTCTCATACATCGATAGATAGAAACGAAGACCTTCAAGCTGTTCAGTCCATGTTTGCCGGCTTTCTCCCGCCGGCGTGAGTTCGAGATATTTTTCCAGGGCGGTGGCTGCTTCGTCATAGCGTGCTCTGCGCGATTCGGCTGATTCATCGTGCTTGCCAACGATCGCGTCTCCCAAAAAGCTCACGAGCGCCTGGCTCTTAAGAAGATACGCCGGCGCAAACTGGGGTCTAAGCCTGATCACGGTCTCAGCCTGTTCGAGGGCCTCTTGCTTTACGCCAGTCCTTAAGCGGGCTACGCCAATGATGTAATGAGCATCAGGAATTCCCGGATCGAGATTCAGAGCGGCTTCGCCTTCGCGAATCGCAGCGGGATTCTCGTTACGCAGCAACAGCGCATAGGCCAACCCCAGATGGGCGTTCGCCAGGTCGGGCTTAAGCTTTATAGTCGTCTCGAAGCTCCTTATAGCGGCCTTGAGGTCCTTCTTCTGGACTAGTGCCAATCCCAGGAAATACCACGCTTCATAGTCGTCCTTGTGTTCCCTAACAGCTTTTCTTAAAGCTTCGACGGCCTCGTTGATGTGGCCTTGATGGTAGAGCTGAACGCCGCGATCACGATCTTGATTGACGCCAGTCGCTGGCTGCTGCGCTTTAGCGTAAGGAGTTGTGAGATTAGAGATCGCTAACAACAGCAACACGACAATGGGCTTGATGGGATTGATGTGCATGGCAAAAAATAATCGGTGCCTGGCCAGACAGACAACTAAAATATGGTTCTGGGAACGTAAGGCTCACGCGATTGGCCCTTCTCAAACCCATAGACAAAGGTGGCGAACTGTGAAGCGGGCTTGCCTTTTCGGACGGCCGGTTCGAATTTAATGTGCCGGGCGGCTTCCATCGCCGACTCGGTCAGTCCGTGGCTTAAGGATTTTATCGGAAAGACATCTTTCACAGTTCCGTCGGCGGCCAATACCAATCGCAGCCTCACGTCGCCATGTGTCTTTGCCGCGAGTGCTTCAGCAGTGTATTCCGCAATTGGGGTTTTCAGAATCACCGCCGATTTATCGACCTCTCCTGCGCCATAAACACTACGCTCCTCAGGGCTGCTGACCGGCTGCGAATACAAATGCAGAGTCTCCAGGCGTTCTTGCCACATCTCGCGATTTGGAGGATTCAGCGCCAGAATCTGTTCAACGGTCGCAGCCGCTCGCACAAAACTCTGGGCCAAATCGTCCTGCCATTCGCGTAGCAGACGATGATAAGCGGTAGTAGAAACCCCGCGAGGATTCGGTGGCGAGGCGAATAGCTTTTCCGTTTTCGCGTATTGAGATTTAAGTTTGGCTTCGAGCTCCTGAATCGAACTCTGATTACTGCCCGCAAAGAGCTGTCGGCTCAAGAGCGGAGTAACTCCTGGTCCTAAGGCGACCATGAGGACTAAAACCATGAGGACTGGCTGGACGTGCGTTTGGTACATAAGACTCACAACGCAGCACCGTGACACTTCTTATATTTCTTGCCCGAACCGCAGGGGCAGGGATCGTTGCGGCCGACTTTGGGTTCGCTGCGGATGACGGTCTTTACTTTACCGGCTTCTTCGCCGGCGGGCGCGGCGCCTTGATTAGGGCCGGTGAAGTTCATCGAGCGGGGGCGGGCGGCGCGGCGACGTTGCAGCTCGTCAGGCTGTTGTTCGGCGACAACTTGCAGGTTGAAGAGTGATCGGATCGTGAAGGTGTCGATGCGGTCCAGCATCGCCTGGAACATATCAAAGCTTTCTTTCTTGTACTCAACCAGCGGATCCTTCTGGCCGTAACCGACCAGGCCAATGCCCTGCTTCAAGTGATCGAGGGCCAGGAGATGGTCCTTCCACTGCGCGTCGATGATGTTGAGCATGATGATGCGCTCGTAAGTGCGCATCGCTTCGTCGCCAATCTGTTTTTCTTTATCGGCGTACTTTGCTTTCAGCTTCTGCCAGATTTGTTGTTCTATCTCTTCCGAGTTCGCATGACTGAAATCAACGCCTTCCGCATCAGCGTGAATTCCATAGATCGAGTGAATCTGGACTTTGTAGTTCTCGATGTCCCAGTCGTCCTCAGAAAGATTGGGATTCAGGTATTGCTTGGTCGTGTCGGCGAGCAGGTCGCGCGCGACCCCCGTTTCGCCCACCAGGTACTCGCGCTGGTCCGGCTCTTCCATCAACTGGCGGCGCAGACCGTAGATGGTCTCGCGCTGTTTGTTCATGACGTCGTCGTATTCCAGCAGGTGCTTGCGCGTTTCAAAGTTGCGGCCTTCGACCGACTTTTGCGCGGCGGCGATGCGCTTGGAAACCATCTTGGATTCGATCGCCACGCCTTTCTCCATGCCCAGTCGCTGCATCAGCGCCTTGACCTTGTCACCGGCAAAGATGCGCATCAGATCGTCTTCGAGGGAAAGGACAAAACGCGACGATCCTGGATCGCCCTGGCGGCCAGAGCGCCCGCGAAGCTGATTGTCGATGCGGCGAGATTCGTGGCGTTCGGTGCCCAGGATGTGCAAACCGCCGCGCGCTACGACTTCCTTGTGTTCTGATTCGACGATGCGCTTGGCCTTAGCGAACGCTTCTTTCCATTGTTCGTCGGTGGCCTCTTCCGGATCGAGCTCTTCCTCTTTCAGAAACTCGCGCGCCATGAAATCAGGATTCCCGCCGAGCAGGATGTCAGTGCCGCGGCCCGCCATGTTCGTGGCGATCGTGATGGCGCCTTTGCGTCCCGCTTGCGCGACGATTTCGGCTTCGCGTTCGTGATACTTCGCATTCAAAACATTGTGCGGGACGCCCACCTTTACCAATCGCCGTGCGATCAGTTCCGAGTTCTCGACTGAAACCGTGCCGACCAAGACCGGCTGGCCGTTCTCGTATCGCTCCTGGATCTCTTCAACCACCGCGTCCCACTTTTCGGGCAGCGTACGATAGATCATGTCGGGATTGTCCTTGCGCACCATCGGCATGTGCGTCGGGATAACGATCACTTCGAGCTTGTAAGTCGAGTGGAATTCGCCGGCTTCGGTTTCAGCCGTACCAGTCATGCCTGACAGTTTTTCATAAAGCCGGAAATAATTTTGCAGAGTGATCGTCGCCAGGGTCTGGTTCTCGCGTTCGATCTTTACTTCTTCCTTTGCTTCGACGGCCTGATGCAAACCATCGGACCAGCGGCGTCCTTTCATTAAGCGGCCGGTGAAGTCATCAACGATGATCACTTCGCCGTCCTGCACGACGTACTGGTGATCGAGCCGGTAGAGCGTGTGCGCCTTCAGGGCCTGCTCGACGCAGTGCAGCAATTCCATATTCGCTGGATCGTAAAGATTCCCGACACCCAGCAGTCGCTCAGCCTTGTCCACACCGTCTTCGGTCAACACCGCCGAGTGGTTCTTTTCATCGACGACGTACTCGCCGGTCTTCTTGTTGTCTTCGAGTTCTTCGCCGCGCACAAGCTGCGGGATGATTGCGTTTGCCTGATAGTACTTGTCGGTGGATTCTTCTGAAGGTCCGGAGATGATCAGAGGCGTGCGCGCTTCGTCGATCAGGATCGAGTCGACTTCGTCGACGATCGCGTGATAGTGACCGTGCTGCACGCAAGTCCCGAGATCGAACTTCATGTTGTCGCGCAGATAGTCAAAGCCGAACTCGTTGTTGGTGCCGTAAGTTATGTCGGCGTTGTAAGCGGCCTGCCGCTCAAAGTCGTCCATGTCATTCTGGATACAGCCAACCGTCAAACCCAGGAAGCGATAGATCTGGCCCATCCATTCAGCATCGCGGGCCGCCAGATAATCGTTCACCGTAATTACGTGAACACCACGGCCAGTCAGCGCGTTGAGATAAGCGGGCAGCGTTGCGACCAGCGTCTTACCTTCGCCGGTGCGCATCTCTGAAATCTTGCCCTGATGCAAAACGATGCCGCCGATCATCTGCACGTCAAAGTGGCGCATGCCGGTGGTGCGCTTGCTGCCTTCGCGAACTATGGCAAAGGCCTCCGGGAGAATTTCATTCAGCGCGTCCTGCTCGCGACGTTTGCGATCGTCTTTGTCGCGCGCGTCTTTGACCGCGTCGGCAATCTGTTCCCTGAAGGCGACTGTGCGCGCCCGCAGCTCATCATCAGAAAGCGCCTGAATTTCCGCCTCAAAATCGTTGATTTGGGCAATAGTCGGCCTAATAGCTTTTAGAAAGCGCTCGTTACTGCTGCCAAAAACTTTGGTTAGTACTTTATCGATACTCATATCGGTTCTTACTCAACGTGCTGATAGTCGTCTCTGTTCCAAATTACCGTGCGAATGCAATTTGAGATTGTACGAGAGCGTGGAGTTGCCAATCAAGCCGCGTTTCCCGAAAAGCCGCGCCACGCCTTCAAGTGCGCCGGAAAAAGCCGGTGATAAAGCTACCAGCCATTGGGGGGCGTTCATAGAAAGTCCTCAGTTCGGTTGCGGGAACCGCACAGACTCGCCAGTTTTTATGTTTGCTAACTCCTCGAAACAAGTGATATATGTCCCTCCGTCTTTGAACATCGGACCAGCGGGCGCGATACAATCTCTCTTAGGAGGACTATGAAGAAACCATACCTGTTTATTATTCTGGCGTTACTGATGGGTGTTGTTGTGCTCACACCTGGAGTGAGCCGTAACGAACACGTTCTGGCCGCGCCTGCGGCGACCGTTTCAGCGGCAGTTGCTGGCGGCACGGACGCGCTCTTGCTCAGTTGTATGGACTATCGCCTGACCGGCCATACGGCGGACTATATGCAACACGAGCTGCACATGGCTGAGAAGTACGATTACGTGATTTTAGCGGGAGCCTCTCTGGGTGTGAACAACGCAAAGTATCCGAACTGGGGCCAAACATTCTGGCAGCATCTCGATACCGCTATTGCACTCCACGCTATCCACGAGGTGATGATTATTGATCACCGCAATTGCGGCGCATACAAGTTGCTACTCGGAAAGGACTTCCCGGCGGATGCTAACCCCGCTCAGCTGAAGGAAGAAACAGCAGTCCACAAACAGCAACTGGATGCGCTGGCCAAAGCCATTCATGAAAAATATCCAAAGCTGGAAGTTGAAACTCTTTTGATGTCGCTGGATGGAAGTGTCGAAGAGATCGGGTCGATCAAAGGCGGAGACACACAAAAACACTAGCCTCTTCAGCGAATTGAGATCGGGTACAGAACCGCTCGCGGTAGCGAGCGGGTTAAGGACCCAACTTCGCTCAAGGGAGCGCAAAGCGAGTTTCGGTTGATGCTTTCTAATCCCGCTCCCCACCGGTCGCGGTTCTCTAGCTTGACAAAGATTACGGCGCCAGCTAGCTTCGTTTTTCGCGTTAATGTTCTTTGCAATTCTTAAAGTAGAGGCGCGGCCTTCAAGACTAGCCGAGTCAGAGAACCCGAAGAGTTCTGTGACGACTCGGTCGAAAGGGAAGGTCGCCGAAGCTCGAGCGGGCGTCTTCAGGCACGACGAGTTGGTTGCTGTGGCTAAATCCGCAGGACTGTCATCTAGTGGCACAGACTTCAGTCTGTGATTTCATGGAAGCTATCACAGACTGAAGTCTGTGCCACGGGTGGAGAGCTACGACACGGGCGCCGGATGTTTTACGGCGCAAAAGTTTCTCGAGATTGAGGGGCCAGTCGTATGCTTTGCGATTGGCCCTTTTTGTTTATGGAGTGCGGCGGCAAGCGCAGCGCGACGCCGCTTTGGATCAGCCGGCAAGAAATCCAAAGCGCCGTCGCCGCTTCGCTCTGTCGGCGCACTCCAAATATGACTATGAATCCGACCATTATGAAATTCGGCGGCACGTCCGTCGAAGACGCGAATGCTTTTCGCAACGTCACGGCGATCGTGAGAACGGTCGTTGCTTCGCGGCCAGTGGTGGTTGTTTCGGCGATTGGCGGATTCACTAACGCTTTGCTGGCCAGTGTTCAGAAGGCCATTAGGGGCGATGCGCGCGCAGCCACCAGATCGCTGGACCACGATCTGAAACGTCACGTTGCCATCGCCCGTGAATTGCTCAACGCGGAATCCTGCGCTGCTTTTGAATTAACGGTTGCCGTTACGCGGAGAGAGATGCGCCAACTGCACAAGATCATTGCCCTCCATCCGGTCACGCACCCGCCGCTGCAGGATGAAATAGTCGCTTATGGCGAGCAGCTCTCGGCGCAACTGCTCGCAGCCGTCTTGCGCGAAAGCAGTCTGGCGGCGCGTTACATCGACGCGCGTCGTTGTCTCAGGACCGACGACAATTATGGGAACGCAGCGCCGCTGCCTGAGTCGGCGGCCGCGACCCGGGCCGAACTGCTGCCTGTGCTTGAGTCGTCAAAGATTCCTGTGCTTGGCGGTTTCATCGGCAGCACCGACAAAGGAGTAACCACCACGCTCGGTCGCGGCGGTTCGGATTACTCGGCAGCGATCATTGGCGCCGCGCTTGAGGCGCGCGAGATTCAGATTTGGACCGACGTCAGCGGCG
Source organism: Pyrinomonadales bacterium (assembly GCA_038210455.1). Classification (GTDB taxonomy): domain Bacteria; phylum Acidobacteriota; class Blastocatellia; order Pyrinomonadales; family Pyrinomonadaceae; genus UBA11740. The sequence continues at coordinate 65,546 of JBBQWP010000019.1, forward strand.
TGCTGACAGCCGATCCGCGCATCGTTAATAAAGCCAGGACGATTCCGCTGCTGTCTTATCAGGAAGCCGCGGAGCTCGCTTACTTTGGCGCCAAAGTTCTGCACCCAAAGACAATTCAACCAGCCATCGATTGCCGGATTCCGGTGCGGGTCTGTAACTCGCGGGCGGCCGGAGATTCGGGCACGCTAATCGTCGCTGAGTCCGCGGCCACGCCGCAAACGGTGAAAGCCATCGCGCATAAGAGCGGGATTACCACGGTGCAGGTGACTTCGGCACGCATGCTCGGTGCTTACGGTTTTCTGCGCGCGCTGTTTGAAGTGTTCGATCGCCATCGCACCGCGGTCGATGTGGTAACAACCTCAGAGGTCAGTGTGTCGCTTTCCATTGACAACGCCGGCGCGCTGCCCGAATTGATTCCTGACCTGGAAGAGTTGGGCGCGGTTGAAGTCGAAGAGCATCGCACGATCATTTCGATCATTGGCGAAGGATTGCGTAACACCCCAGGCATTGCCGCGCGCATATTTTCCGAGATTAGCGACATCAATGTAGCAATGATTTCGGTGGGCGCTTCGAGTGTGAATCTTACTTTCATGGTGGACGAGTCCCGCGCGGCTGAGACAATCAAGCGCTTGCACTATGTTTGCTTTGAAGCTCCGGAAAATACTGGTCGGCACGCTGAACTGGCGGCCGAGGAGGTTACGGCTTGAGTCAGCCAGTAGATGTTTTCAAACTCACTCGCGAGCTGATCGATATTCCATCGGTTACTGGCGAGGAGTTTCACGTCGGCACTTCTCTGGGGGAATTGCTTATCCGGCTTGGCTATCGAGTTGAGCTGCAGGAGATTGATAGCGAACGAGCCAACGTGATTGCGACCACGGCCGATCAGCCGAAAGTCGTGCTCTCGACGCACATGGACACCGTGCCGCCGTTCATCGCCGCGAGCGAGGACGACGAGTTTATCTATGGTCGCGGAGCCTGCGATGCGAAAGGAATAATCGCAGCTCAGATAGCCGCCGCAGAAAGACTGCGCGCGGACGGCGTGAATGAAATCGGTCTGCTCTTTACGGTCGATGAGGAAGTGACCAGCGCGGGCGCAAAAGCCTTGAACGAACTTCCGCTCGCTGCTTCGTGTAGATATCTGATCAATGGCGAGCCGACGGACAACCGGCTGGCCATCGGAACCAAGGGTTCGCTGCAGGTAACGATCAGAGCTGGCGGGGTCGCCGCGCACTCGGCTTATCCTGAGCAGGGTGTTTCGGCGATCGAGAAACTGCTTGACGTGCTCGCTGACGTGCGCCAGATCGAGTGGCCCACTGAGGAAACATTTGGCGAAACGACCTGCAACATCGGAGTGATTTCGGGAGGTACGCGCGCGAATGTGGTTCCTGATGAAGCACAGACCGTTTTGCAGATTCGTTTGGCAACCAGCGGCCAGGCGGCAAAGGATTTACTGGAGCGCGCCGTAGCCGGCAGGGCGTTGCTGGATTACAAGTCCGTTCACGATCCGGTGAGACTGCTGGCGCTCGATGATTTTGAGCAAACGATTGTGCGTTTCACGACGGACATTCCGTACCTGACGAACTGGGGCACGCCCCTGCTGATCGGGCCGGGCTCGATTCTGGATGCGCATACCGAACATGAACGGGTGGCGAAGAGCGAGCTCGTGCGCGCGGTAGATATCTACGCAGATCTCGTTCGGCAACTTTTGACGGATTGAACGTGATCGCTCGCTGGGACAACTTTGGGAAGGACATTCCGATGAGTCAGCGAAGCGGACGGAAGAAAATAGCCCAGGTTGAAGTGAGCGTAGCGAACGAAACCCTGGGTTGCGATGCCAACAATTGTTAGAGCCCGCTTTAGCGGGCGATAGAATCTGTCGCCCGCTAAAGCGGAAATCTTCTTGGGGGGGTGATCCCAGGGTCCCGCGCTTCGCGCTCCCCCTGGGCTATTATCTGTCATCCGCTTTGCGGATTCATTGAATGGTTCAAATCAGGTTGTGGCCAAGAGAAGGAAACTCAATTTTGAAAATAGGCCTAATCGGATACGGCGCCATGGGTCAACTCGTCGGCAAGCTGGCGAGCGAGCAGGGCCATGAGGTCGTGCTCAAACTCGACCTTGAAGATGCTGCTCGCAATGTCGACGATCTTGCCGAGACGTTGCGCGCCTGCGAAGTGGCCATCGACTTTTCCGTTGCTGACATGATCCCGAAGAATGCCGAAGCCTGCGCTCGCGCCGGAGTGCCGCTGGTGGTGGGCACAACCGGCTGGCAGTCTCGCGTCGCTGACGTGCAACGCATCGTGACTGAACACGACGGCGCGCTGATCTATGGTGCGAACTTTTCGGTGGGCGTGCAGGTCTTCTATCGGATCGCCGCGCGCGCCGCCGAGTTGTTTCGGGGACTTGAATCCTACGACGCTTTCATTGAAGAGGCCCACCATAAGCGAAAGCGTGATGCGCCATCCGGGACAGCCGTGCAATTGCGGGACGTCGTCGCCTCGGATCTCGGTCGCGAAGTTCCGGTGACCTCAACGCGCGCTGGATACATTCCGGGCACGCATCGTCTTGGGTTTGATTCGGTGGCGGATCAAATCACGCTGACGCACACGGCCCGGTCCCGCGAAGGATTTGCCGCCGGAGCTCTGGTCGCCGCCCGTTGGATCGTTGGCCGCAAAGGCGTCTATGAATTCTCGGAAGTGTTTGATGAGATTATCGGAAGTTCGCTCCGTTAGGAGCGAAATGTTTATAGCACCGTGGTTTCTTTTCTATTCGTCAGCTCCTTTAGGAGCGGCATATATGTTTCGCTCCTCCGGAGCTAAGAATCAAACTGGTCGATGGGGCTATAAATATTGCGCTCCTAACGGAGCTTAAGAAATCGTGCAGGTCGATTCGAGAAGGAAGGGACTCAGTACTATGACGATGAAGATTGACTGGATGCGCGGTTGTGCAACAGCGCTGGTGACTCCGTTCAAAGCCGACGGGGCGATTGACGAAGATCAGTTGCGGGCGTTGGTCGACAGGCAAATCACCGGCGGCGTGCGTTTGCTTGTGCCCTGCGGCACGACCGGCGAGAGCGCCACGATGACTGAAGCCGAAGACCAGCGCGTCATCGCGATCACGATCGAAGTCGCGCGCGGCCGCGCCCGGGTGATTGCCGGCACCGGAAGCAACTCGACCGCGTCCGCGATTGAGTATTCACAACGCGCGCGCAATCTGGGCGCCGACGCCATGCTGCAAGTTGCTCCCTGGTACAACAAGCCGACGCAGGAAGGCCTGTACGCGCATTTCCGCGCCATCGCCGAAGCGATACCCGAAACGCCAATCATGCTTTACAACGTTCCGGGTCGGACTTCGTCGAACATTGCCGCGTCAACCGTGCTGCGTTTGGCGAGAGATTGCGAGAACATCGTGGCGATCAAGGAAGCGTCAGGAAACCTGACGCAGATTATGGAGATTTTGCGCGAGCGTCCGGCGAACTTTTGCCTTCTGTCGGGTGACGATGCGGTGACGCTGCCGCTGATCGCTCTCGGCGCAGAAGGAATCGTCTCCGTGGCGTCGAACGAAATTCCTGATTTGATGTCGCGGATGACGGAACTCGCCCTCGACGGAAACTGGACTGAAGCGCGAGCACTGCATTACCGCATCCTGCCATTGATGGAAATTAACTTTATCGAATCAAGCCCTGGACCGGTAAAGGCCGCCATGGCGATGATGGGATTGTTGGAAGAGAACTTCCGTCTGCCGTTGGTGCCGATTCAGGAAAAAAGTCGCGAGCGTATTCGCGAAGTGATCACCGAACTCGGTCTGCTGGAGAGTGTGCATGCCACTGCGTGATGTCAGTACCACCTGCGGTAGCGGGTGGGCCATAGCTCAATCCACATACTCAAAGGCCCACCCGCTACCGCGGATGGTACTGACCTATGTTACGTGAACAAATCGAAAAACTAGCGGCGCGCGAAGGCGGCGAATACCGTGAAGAAGACTTCGCGTTATTCGCTGACTTCAAAGCAGCGCTCAATCGCGGTCAAATCCGCGCGGCAGAGCGAAACGCGGTCGGTGAGTGGCAAACGAATGCCTGGGTCAAGCGGGGCATTCTGCTGGGCTTTCGCATGGGCGGGATTGTAGATATGTCGCCGGCAGATGGCAGCCTGCATTTCCTCGACAAGGACACTTATCCAATCAGAAAGTTCTCGACTGGCGATCGCGTGCGCATCGTGCCGGGCGGATCGAGCATTCGCGATGGCTCGTACATAGCGCCGGGCGTGGTTTGCATGCCGCCGATGTTCGTCAACGCCGGGGCTTACGTGGACGAAGGGGCCATGATAGACAGCCACGCGCTGGTTGGCTCCTGCGCCCAGATTGGTAAGCGCGTGCATCTTTCGGCCGCAGCTCAGATTGGTGGCGTGCTCGAACCCGCCGGTGCGATGCCGGTGATTATCGAAGACGACGTGATCGTGGGCGGCAACTGTGGCGTCTATGAAGGCACGATTGTGCGCGAGCGGGCGGTGCTGGCTTCGGGCGTGATTATTACCGGCTCGACGCCAGTGTTCGATTTGGTGCGCGAAGAAATGTATCGCCGCAACGGCGATGCGCCGCTCGAGATTCCCGCGGGCGCCGTCGTGGTGCCGGGGGCACGCGCCGTTAAAACGGAAAAGGGACGTGAGTGGGGCCTGTCGCTCTATGCTCCGGTGATCGTGAAGTATCGTGATGAGAAGACGGATGCGGCGACGCAACTGGAGGATTGGCTGAGATAATTTAATATCGCGTCAGCTTGGCGCTTGAAAAAACTGACGTCGAAAGGCACACTGCTGACATGGACAACAGACAAATTGTTCAAGACCTGCTTCAACGTATTCCAGAGGGGGCCTCGCTGCACGACATCGCTCAGGAAATAGAGTTTATCGCGGCTGTGCGACAGGGCTTGGTAGAACTCGATCGTGGTGAGCGAATCTCGATTGATGAAGTCGAGCGGGAACTTCCCTCATGGATTATCAGGTAGTCCTTTCGCCCTCTGCCGGGGTTGATCTTCGTGACATCGTCCGCTATATCTCCTTCGATGCGCCGGACCGCGCGCTTGAATTTGGTCGGTTTCTAATTTCAAGGACCAGGCTGCTCGCGCGATCTCCCGAGCTAGGTAGGATCGTGCCGGAATTTCAGGACGCGTTCATCCGCGAGATCATTATCGGTTCGTATCGCGTCGTTTACCGCCTCAACGATTCGCAACACATGGTTGAGGTTATTCGCTTCTGGCACGCAGCCCGAGGCACGCCAGAAATCAAGGAATGACGAAACAATTCCAACCACTCGCCTTCCTGCGCGGTATCGAAAAAAGCATGATCCGAAAGATCTCGGATCGCGCGAAGCCCGGCAGCATCAGTCTCGGCCTTGGCGAACCGGATCTGCCTACACCGGAGGTGATTCGGCGCGAGGCGGTGCGTGTCATTCAGGAGGAACAGAGCGGATACACTCTGCAGGCAGGCATCATCCCGCTACGTGAACGGATCGCCGCCGACTATCCGCACATGAACCTCTCAACCGAGCAGGTTGTAGTCACCGCGGGATCGCAGGAAGCGCTCTATCTCATCCTGATGACATTGATCGAGCCGGGCGATGAAGTGCTAATGCCCAACCCAGGCTTCATTGCTTATCCGATGATTACGCGGATGGCTGGCGGGACCGCCATGACGTATGGACTGCCGGCAAAGAATGATTTCGCTTTTGATATTGATGACTTCAAGCGCCAGCTGTCTCCGCGCACTAAAGTTGTGATTTGTATCAGCCCGTCGAATCCGACGGGCCGAGCACTGACTAAGGAAGACCTGCGCGCGATGGCTGACGCGGTTACGGCAAGCGGCTCGGATGCCTTTATCATCAGCGATGAGATTTATCGTGAGCTTTACTACACGCCGGAGCGTCCGGCTTCGATCTCCGAGTTCTATCCGCGGACGATCATCGTGAGCGGACTCTCAAAGTCGATGCGCATGACCGGCTGGCGAATTGGTTGGCTGGCCGGAGAGGAAGCGGTGATGCGCGCGGCGCTGGTGTTGCACGGATATGTGGTTACGTGTGCGTCAAGCATTTCGCAGAAAGCGGCGCTGGCGGCGTGGACTGATGAAGCCGCCCTGGCGCGTGAAGAGATGCGCGAGATATTCCATCGACGCCGCGATCATCTGTTATCGCTGCTGCGTAACGAACTCGGTTTGCGATGCGTGACGCCTGAGGGCGCCTTCTATGTAATGGTTGATGTCAGTCGTTATGGTGATGCGCTGCGCGTGGCCGAGGCGGGTCTCGAGCAGGGCGTCGTGACGATTCCGGCCTCTGCGTTTGGCAACGAAGGCGATGGTTTTCTGCGAATTTCGTATTGTGCGGATGAGGGGAAGCTGTCGGAGGGCGTGCGGCGTTTGGGCGCGGCCTTGAAGGCTTGCAGTAAGGACATTTAAACGCAGAGGACGCAGAGGTTTTCGCAAAGGTACGAGAGGAAAAACCTTTGTGTCCCATTGCGAAATCCTCCGCGTTCCTTTGCGTTAGATCTGAACTGGGCAAGACGCAACTAAACATGACCGACTCAACGAACAGAAAGCTTCGCGCAGGTATTTTGGGTGCGACCGGTGTGGTAGGCCAGCGTTTTATTCAACTGCTGGCGGATCATCCGCAGTTTGAAATCAGCGCGCTGGCCGCGTCCGATCGTTCACAAGGCAAAACATATGCGGCCGCCTGCACCTGGCGTCTGCCGGGTGAAATGCCCGAGCGCGTGAAAGAGATCGTCGTGCAGTCGCCGGCGCCTCCCCTGGATTGTGATTTCGTGTTTTCGAGTCTTCCCGGCGAAGTTGCCGGCGACGCGGAAGAGAGTTTTGCGCGCGCCGGGTACCCGGTCATTACCAATTCCTCGTCGCATCGCATGGGCGCGGACGTGCCGCTGTTGATTCCCGAAGTAAACCCGGAACATCTCGATCTAATAGCCGCGCAGCGCGCCACACGCGGATACGGACGCGGCTACATCGTCACTAATCCGAATTGCTCGACGATTGTAATTGCGATGGCCCTGGCGCCGCTGCACCGGAAATTCGGCGTGGAGTCGTGCATCGCAACTACCATGCAGGCGATCTCGGGAGCAGGTTATCCTGGCGTGCCTTCGCTGGACATTACCGACAATGTCTTGCCATTCATCGGCGGTGAAGAGGAAAAGATCGAGAGCGAGACCGTGAAGATTCTCGGTCAGGTCGAAGGATCGACGATCAAAGGAGCGGCGATGAAGGTCAGCGCACAATGCAACCGGGTGAATGTGATCGACGGTCACCTCGCCGCGATGCGGGTGAAGCTTTCCCACGCCGCGCCGCTTGATCGAGTTCGCGCAGCGCTCGCTTCATTCAGTTCATTGCCACAGGAGCTGAAACTGCATTCAGCGCCGGCGCGGCCGATCATTGTGCGGGACGAAGTCGATCGCCCACAGCCGCGCCTGGATCGCGATGCGGGGAATGGCATGAGCGTAACTGTCGGACGAATCGCGGCCGACGCGGTGCTCGACTATCGTTTTGTGGCGCTGGGTCATAACACGATTCGGGGCGCAGCGGGCGCGGCAATTTTGAACGCTGAGCTGTTGGTAGCGCGTGGGTATATCAAGGGGCAGTAGCCCGACATCCCAGGTGAGGCTATCTACCGCGAAGCGGTTCCGACCTCCGGCCCAGGGTTGCCGCCGCGGCTACCCTGGGTATCTGAATTAATCCGTCTCAACCCCGATGGGGTTGCGTCCTCTTTCATGCGCCGATACCCAACGTAGCCGCCAAGCGGCAACGTTGGGCTGGAGGTCCCAACCGCTTCGCGGTATTGAATCGAGCTGCACGAATGCCTTCAATCGCTTTTATCTGCACTGCAAACCGGTGCCGCAGCGTGATGGCCCACGCGATCTGTGTGGCCGAGGTCAAGAAACGATCGCTGTCGATTGAAGTCCATTCTGCCGGGGTGCTTGATTTTTCAGACGAGCCGCCGCTGATCGAAACTTCGATCACCTGCTTGAATCACAACACTCCGCCTGTCAAGGAAACTCCTACGTGGGTAGGTCAGCTGCCACTCGACTCAATCAGTCGTTTCCTGGTGATGGAGCACGATCACGCCCACGCTTTGACGAGAGAATTCGGTGTCTCACCCAAGCGCATCAGCCTGCTCGGCACTTTCGATCCCCAGCAGCGCGGCGCGGAGATTGCCGATCCATTTGGCCATGACAGTCTGGTTTATGAACGCTCCTACAAGCTGATTCGTGATTGCATCGTTGGTTATCTCGACACTACCGAAGAACTGAAGTGACCCGTCGATGATGCGGCACGGGAAGCGGGGCAGTAGCCCGACCGTCAGGGAGGGCTCCATTGACATAGGATCACTTTGAGCCCTCCCTTACGGTCGGGCTACTGCCCGTCTGACTCAAGATCCACTCAGTAATCGCCGCCTTCAACTCATCCAATTGATGATCAAAAAAATGTCCGGCGCCCTTGATGACTTTCAATTCCACCGGGGCTCTGAGCCGCGCCACCAATTCACGTAATCGCTCAACCCCGCCGAACTCATCCACGTCGCCCTGGACGAACAGAATTGGCTTGCGGCATTGCTCCAGAAAATCAAAATCGTACTTGTCGACCGGAGTACCGATGCTGATTAGTCGCGACACGCGTTCGTCGTCGCTGCCAACTTCCAGGCCCACGCGTGCGCCGAAGGAAAAGCCGCACAGCGTAATCTGATGTCCGCGATAATTTTCCGCCAGATAGTCGAGCCCGGCACGCACATCTTCGCGCTCGCCGCGGCCTTCGTCATGCTCGCCCGTGCTCTGACCGACGCCGCGAAAGTTTATCCGCAAGGCCGCCAATCCGGATTCGTTTAGCGCCGCCGCTGCACGAAAGACGACTTTGTTGTGCATCGTGCCGCCAAAGAGCGGATGCGGATGCAGCACCAGAGCGACGCCGCGGATCGGACCGCGCGGCGCCTTCAGAATCGCGTCGAGTTGACCATGCGGCGCCGGAATGAAAAGATTTCCTGCTGGATACATAGGAGATGCCGGGGTACTAGCCCGGCCGTCAGGAAGATCTCAGTCTTCCTCGCCTCTAACTGATGAGCCCTCCCTCATGGTGGGCTAGTGCCGCGCCTCTCTTCGATTTGTCGAAAGGGTTTGTCGAAAGTCGAGATATTATTCTATTTGTAAGATGACGGCCACTTTCAAGCAAATGACATTGACTGGACCTTCGAAAAAAGATTAGCTTTCGAGCATCACGATGAATGAACCCGCAGCGGAAAACCTGGGCGCTCCACTTAGTGACTTGCACCAGATTACCCGTGCCATTGCCGATACGACCTCAGACGCAATCATCACGATTGACGAAGCAGGCAGGATGCTTTTCGTCAATCGCGCCGCCGAAAAAATGTTCGGCCATGCCCGCGAGAAACTCCTGGGACAAGCTTTGACCATGCTGCTACCTGATTATCCGGCGGTTGAGCCAGGCGAGCAGATTGTTTCGTCAGAGCCTGTTGAGTTGCTCGGGGTACACCAGAGCGGCCGTGAGATTCCTCTCGAATTGTCCTTCGCCGAGTTTGCCGAAAACGGCCGGCGCCTGTTTACCGGTGTGGCGCGAGACATTACTGAGCGGCACAATCTTGAGCGGCGTCTCGACGCGCAGTTTCAGGTGGCGCACATCCTGGCGTCTGCCGACTCAGTGGCCGCGTCTGCTCCTGAGCTATTGCAGGCGATTGGAGAAAGCGTGGGATGGGAGTTGGGCCAGCTGTGGCGCGTGGACCGCGAGGCGGATGTATTGCGCTGGGGGGGCGTGTGGCGCAAGGCGTCAGTGGACTCCACCGATTTTGAAGAGGCCAGCCGTAACCGCACATTTTCTCGCGGCTTTGGTCTGCCGGGACGCATTTGGGCTGCGGCCACATCTGAATGGATTAGTGATCTCGCGACCGAGTCGAATTTTTTGCGATGGCCGGCCGCGGCCCGCGCCGGCTTACGCTCGGCTTTTGGTTTTCCCATTATGGGGCAACACCAGGTCGCTGGAGTCATGGAATTCTTCTGTCGTGCCACTCAGGTTCCTGATGACTCGCTGCTCGCAGTAATGAATGTCATCGGGCATCAGATTGGGAACTTCGTCGAGCGGAGGCGCGCGGAAGAAGAGCGCATCCGGATGTACGACCGCGAGCAACAAGCCCGGCTTGAGCTCGAGATCGCGATCGATCGGATGAAGCAGGTCCAGACAGTCACCGACGTCGCGCTCTCTCATTTGTCGATGGATGAATTGCTGGCTGAGTTATTGACACGGGTGCGCGAGGCAATGAAAGTCGATACGGTCGCAATTCTGTTGCTGGAGTCTGACGGTGAACATCTGGTGGCCTGGGCGGCCAGAGGACTGGAAGATGAAGTCGACCTGGGTGTGCGCATCCCGGTCGGGGCCGGGTTCGCCGGAAAAGTCGCGGCCACCAAGACTCCGGTGCGGATCGATGACATCGAAACGGCGGATATTTTTAATCCGTTGTTGCGACAGAAGGGAATTCAAGCTCTGCTGGGAGTGCCTCTGCTCGTTGAAGGGAGAGTCATCGGCGTAATTCATACCGGCAGGCTCACGCACGAGGTATTCACTGAGGACGACACGCGTTTTTTGCAACTGGTAGCCGATCGCATCGCGCTGGCGATAGACAACGCCCGCCTGTACGAAGAAGAGCGGACCGCACGCCGCGACGCCGAAGCGGCCAGCCGCGCCAAGGACGAGTTTCTTACCACGATCTCTCATGAGTTGCGTACGCCTCTGACTCCCATCATCGGTTGGATTCATATGATTCGCAACGGAATTCTGCCGGAGGAAGAAACGGGTCACGGCCTCTCGGTCATTGAGAGGAACTCGCACTCACTGAAGCGCCTGATTAACGACCTGCTCGATATGTCGGCAATTCTTAGCGGTAAAATGCGGATGGAAGAATTGCCCGTGTCACTCGAGGATGTGGTGCGCGAAGCTGTCGAGACAGTCCGACCGGTGGCGGCCGAGCGCAATATTGCGATCGTGGTGAACTTTCGTGATTGGCATCACGAACTGGTGACCGGCGACCGCGCGCGCCTGTTACAGGTCTTCTGGAACCTCGCGCATAACGCGGTCAAGTTTTCATCTCCCGGAGGAAGAGTTGAAGTCGACGCGGAAGCCGGCGTGTCTGAGATAATTGTGCGGGTCCAGGACGCGGGACAGGGAATTGCGCCCGAGTTTCTGCCTTTTGTCTTCGAACGGTTTCGGCAGGCGGACGGCTCCAGGACCCGTTTACATGGCGGGCTAGGTTTGGGGCTGGCGCTGGCCAAGAGTTTTGTCGAAGCCCACAAGGGAACGGTGGAAGCCGAGAGTCCTGGCGCCGACCAGGGGAGCCGTTTCACGGTGAGGCTGCCTCTTCGAGAAACGGAAATTGAAAGTATTGAGCGTAAGCCTGCCCATCTGATGATAGTGGAAGATGATCCGGACACGCTCGAAATGTTGCGGGCCAATTTGGAAGCCCGAGGTTTTCGCGTGACCGCTCACGGGTCTGCCACAGAGACGCTGGCCGTTGCTCCCGAGACGCCGGTGGACTTAATCATTTCGGATCTGGGAATGCCTGAGATGGATGGGTTGCACATGATAAAGAGACTGCGGGAGACGCCTGCTTATCAAAATGTGCCGGCGATTGCCTTGTCGGGTTACGCCTCGCGGAAGGATGCGAAGGCGGCAATCGCCGCAGGCTTTGACGCTCATGTGTCCAAGCCGGTGGACCCGGCGGAATTGGTGATCATGGTGAACGGGTTGCTGGAAAAGACTTCCGGCGCGAAGAAGTGATCTTGATCGGAGCTAGCTCTTCCCAACCTCCACGTCAGTACCGAGAGCGTAGCGACCGGGTCGCCTTGCTGTCCGCATTAGATAGCAGCCACAGATTCACACGGATCAGCACAGATCAGAAACCACTTAACCGCGTAATGTCCTTATCCGTGTGAATCTGTGGCGCCGATCTAGTGCGGACAGCGTAAGAGAAGACCCGGTCGCTACTGACTTCATACCACCGTAATGCGTGCGCGAAACGTTGGCGATCCCTTCAGAGCAAACCACGATACTCCTTCCTGAAGCAGATCGATTTCGAGGAAGTACTCGCCGGGCTGGGCAGGAGCGTTGACGACGAAAGAGAGTGTGGTCTCTTGACCGGGAGAAAGATCGGCGGCCAGAGGAGTGCGGCCTTCTTCTTTCGACGCGACTTGTCCGCTCGCGTTCAGCCAATGGCTGCCCATATTAATCTGAAACTTTCCGGCGCTCCGCTCACATCCGGGCCACACGGTGTCGCCGCGGTTCTTGATCAGCACGCTCAACTTTAGCGTCGCGCCTTTCGGCACGGTTGCGGGAATTTCGGGGACTCTGATTTCAGCCCGGAACGCGCTGTCGGGTATTGGCGCGCGAGATCTGGGATGAGCGTCCGCGATGTACAGCGTGTATGGATCGGTTTGCGCCAGAACTTGCCGGTGAGCACAACTCTCTTCGGTCGAGATGACCAGCGCGTTTGCCGGCGGCGACTCTTCCGGGGCTAGACGGACAAAGTCGCTTAGCGGAATGCCTTTCAGGGTTGCGTACCAGTAAGCCTGAATGTAAGGCGTAGTCATCGCATCGGCGAGATAGATTGGCCGGGCGCCGTTCGCAACAGCGTTATCAAAAATCTTCTGCGGATAATCAGCGTCGAAAAGATGTCTCCTCCAGGGCGAGCCTGCCGCTTTGTGATACTGCCACTGAAAGAACGCGCCCTGGGCCAAGGTCAGAAATACCAGGAGCATTAGCGCTAAACGAATTTCACGCCGGCGGTCGCCTGCTTCGCACAGCCACGCGAACGCGGGTACGGCCAGCACCAGCAGAAAGACAGGTAACGCGGCCAGACGCAGCATGTGAAAATAGTCGGCAGTGAGAGAGGCCGGCACAATCGCAGCCACCAGCCCGTAGAGAATGAAACGCCACCAGGCGCTGTCTCGATGATGGCGCAGGACGAGGAACGCGCCCGTCAAAACCAGCAGCATCGTAACTGCGAGCAAGGCGGGTGTGCCGGGAACATGCGCGACCTGGTAGATGTTAGGATCGCCGCTTATCAGTAGTTTTACAGGATTAAGGTTGGCGGAATAGTGTTTGATAAAGTCCCCGGCGATCTCGGCAACGGAGCTCTCGGGCGTGATGTAACTGATCAGCTTGAATCGACCGGTGAGCGCGTCGGCGTGCCGGCGTTGAAAAAAAATCATTGGCAGCAGCGTCAGAGTGTATATTGCCCAGGTTCGCAGGATCGCGGACCAGCGGGCGCGGGTCGCGAAAACCAGGAGACCCAGGGTCAGCAACGGCGCCAGCAAACGACCGATCGAATAGGTGTAGGTCAACAGCGCCAAGGTCGACGTCAGGCAACCGACATCGAGCCAGCCCCACCTCGCTTTCGTCGAGGCACGCTGTACGGCCAGGAGAAACAGTGTCACCGCCAACGGATAGAGAGCGACTTCGAAAGCGACACGGCTCAGCTCAAACAACCAGGGCGTTAATAACGCCGACACGGCGACGAGCAAGCCCACATCACGCCGATGCGAGATGCGCGAAGCCAGCAGACCCAGCAGTAATGCGCTGCCGATGCAGGCGATCGCGCCCAACATCCGCGCGGTTAAAATACTGGGTCCGGTTAGCTTGAACAGCGCCGCCAGCAGGTAGACATGAACCGGATTTTTATAATCGCCAAACGCACGGAAAAAGAGCGGCCATGAATTGCCGAACTCATCCTGACCATTCTGTGAGATGGTATAGGCGTTGTACGCGACCGATGATTCGTCGATGAAGAAGCCGGCCGGGTTGCGCGTCACACGATAGCTGTAAAGCGTCGCGCCAAGAACCAGCACGATGGCGAACAACAACGGAAAGCGATAGCGCGCTCTCTCTTGTCTCGTCATCTTGGAATCTGGTGCCTCCGGCGTTTTATCTTTCGTCAGTCCAACTCGGAACCGATACTAACAGCGCGGCGCGTAGTAGCATAGACTTCAGTCTGTGAATTTCACCGAATGATGCGAGCAGATAAAGAAAAGGCCGGAGGTGGATCTTCAGATAGTGTCGCGGGCGTCCCGCCTGTGAATCACGCGCAAGATGCGCGTGCCACCTCCATCACTCGCGTTGAAGTCGTGCTCTTCCTTTTCCTATGGCTCGGTTACGGAGCGGCGATCAACTCCGACAACCTGGTCAACTTCAACTTGCAGCAGATCGGCGTCGAAGCGATCGTCGAACGCCATCAGTTCTATCTGGAAGGCTCATCTGCTCCCGAATTGTTTCCTCAAGGCGATGTGTTCTTGTATCAGGGTCATAAGTACGCGGCCAAGCAGCCCGGTCAGTCAATGGTGGGCGCGGTAGTGTATTGGGTTCTGCGCGCCCTCGGTTTGCGATACGCGGACAATTACCTGCTGACTTCCGCGCTGGTCACTTTCTTTACTACTTCGCTCGTTCTGGCGGCGTCCGCGGTTGCGGTCTTCGGGATTTCTCGAAAACTTACAGCAGACGCGCAGGCGCTCTGCTGGCCAATACTGACGACGTTCGCCTACGCCCTCGCGACAACTGTCTTTGCCTACTCAGGGATCGCACACCACGATGCGCTCGCGACCGGCTATCTCGCGATCGCGTTCTATCTGATTTTCGATCTACCCCGCGCCGGTTGGGACGGGCGTGCGGAGATTTTCAAGTCAGCAGCCGCCGGGTTGCTGCTCGGTCTCGCTATGACGACATCGATGCTCGTCTTCTTTATGGTGATTGTCTGCGCGCTTTACTTCCTTTGGCTGTGGCGCTGGAGGTTAATCCCATTCTTTCTGGTAGCAATCCTACTTGGCTTGCTGCCTCTCTTTATCTACAACGCGCAAAGTTTTGGCAGCCCATTCCTGCTGCCGAATGTAGTCGGCGCACAGATGTTCTCTGACACTTTCTTTCACTTCAGCGCGAGGAATTTCGGCAATAAGCTGGTCTGGTACTCGACTATGTTGGTCGTTTATGTGCCGATCGTTCTGGCCGGATTATTTGGCTTGTCGTATTACCCGCTGGCAGTGAAGCGCACGCCGTTTTTTCTCGCACTGGTGGCGATGTTGGTCGTGCTGGCGGCCTACATCCTGAACATCAAAACCGGAGGAGATTGTCAATTCGGGCCGCGCTACCTGCTGCCGGCAATGCCTTTTGCCTGTCTGGGGATCGCCGGTTACAGCTATCTCTCGACTAACGTCGAGCGGCGGGTGGCGGGTGTGATCGTTTTGGTGTCAGGTGTGGTTTCGTTTGCGATAAACCTGGTGGGTGCCCTGTCTGGTGCGATGTGTTGTCCCGACGGAAGTAATGCATTGCGCAATCAGTTGACGCGACTCGCGGGAGGCGACGTGCCTCACTTTCCACTGGCGCCGTGGCTGATCGCCCCGCTCTTAATCTGTGCAGCGTTGTTTGTCTGGACCGGCGGCAAAATGAGGTCAGTACCACCCGCGTGAGCGGGTGGGTCTTGCACTCAACAATCGCTGATCGAGTGCTGGATCCACCCGCTCACGCGGGTGGTACTGACCGCACTCCTTAGCCGCAGTGCTTCGGCAGACGAACAACGCGCGCCTTCATTTAACGCGATAGAGATAGATCGAATTACCGAAGACGGCTTCGGGCTGAAGTGTGCGGTACGCCGCGAGAAAATTCACGCGTTGCTCCTCTGACAGTTGGTGTCCATTCTCATCCGCAGAAACAGCGATGACCGAGCCGTTAAGAAAACTCGCGCCGATGGCGACGTAATGTGTCTCGGGTATCGTGACGCCGGGCTTTGGAAACATCTCATGATAAGCGATGCCGTATTGGGCCAGCGTGCCCCAGCCACCAGCTACCGCTCCGACCACGTCGTTCTCTCCGCGCGCGTGAAGGTAAACGGCGAGGTCGCGGGCGTCGTCACCCCATTCCACGTTGGAATCAGATAGGTACCACCAATGCGGGTGCGCCGAGGCGAGTTGATTCATGTAGGGAATGTAATCCGGATAGGCTCGCAAAGCTTCGGCTGACATCCAACCGAAGGTGACCACGATGAGCGCTATGGCCAGGTGACGCGGATATTGAACGCGACCCAGGCGCTCGAGCAGCGCGCCCCCGGCGATAAAGAGAAACGGGTAGACCGGCAGAAAATGCCTGATGCCGATATTAATGTGGCTGGTCATTGAGATGGCTGCATAGATGACCATCGGAATCACCAACCAGAGAATACGTTTGTCCTTTTTCCGAGTTAATCTCCAGAGGATCCAGGCCAGCGCTGCCAGCGTGATGATCAGAAATGGCAGTGATGTCTTCAGGACAAACGCAACGGGGAAGTAATACCACCATCCCAGGAAACTGTATTGGCCGAGCAGAGACGCTGAGTGTCCGTCACGGTTGTGCAGCCAGACATTGTACTGGCCAAAGAGATAGTAGGTCGGCACAACCTTTGAGCCCGCCTGAAAGAAAAGCATCCACTGATCAAACGCCTCGGGCGATCTGGTCTGCACCCACTGCACATCCCCCGGTACCAGCGGCGGGCTCTGAAAACGATAAGCCGCATTGACCATCAACCACACGAGACACAGAACGAGGCCCGAGTGCAGCAGGACCCGCCGGCGGCTTTCATTAAAGCGCGACGCGAATCCGAATCCCATCAGCGCCACGCACGCCAGCACTGGCAGAAGCACAACCATCGAGAACTTTGTCAGCAGAGCCAGTCCGCTCACCAGGCCGAGCACGAGCGCGTTCGAGGTCGTTCGGCTTTGCAAATACTTTCGCAGCGCGAAGAAGAAAAGCAGAAAGGCGAGGGCGGCGGGAAGATCCGTATGCACAATGTGCGCGTGTGCGAGCACTGTTGGTTCCAGAGTGTAAAGCGCAACCGCAAATAGGGCCGTGCGAACCCCGAAGAGGCTGCGTGCGTAAGCGAAGATCAGAACACCCAGACCGCAAGCCAGCATGATCATCATTGCCCGCGTCCAGAATTGAATAGTTTCGGCCCGAGCCCTGTTGTTGGCCCAGAAACGCTGGTCATAGCTCCACCCCAACTCGAGAAAATTTCCCTGCTGCTCAGCGGCCGTCGGCGGCGCCTCGTTCGGCTGAATCAAAAGGAGTGGCAGCGCGGCCCACATTTTTACCAGCGGGGGATGTTCGTTGTTGAGTTGGAATTCGCCGTTGACGAGGTGATAGTATCCAGCGGGAATGTGGACTATTTCGTCGTTGGTGATGTTCTTGCGCGCGATGATGGCGAACATCTGAAGACTCATGCCCAGCAGCAACGCCGCGCACAGCACTTCAGCCCGACGCGCCCACGCCCACCGCAGCGCTTGCGCCAGTGTTCGTCGCGGCTCGAAGACAAAACTAGTCGCGAACTCCTGATTCAATGATTCGTCCATTCAACGCTCGCCGGAGGATAAAAACTGATCACGTCGCCGCGTTCGCGGTTACGGTCGCGCCGATCTTCTATTTCTTGCCGGCGCTGCTAAATCACCTGGTCCTGGGTCCCGATGACGGGATGCTTTTCAACGTTCCGTTGCGCGTCGCTGCGGCCCAGATCGTTCGGTCGGGACATCTGCCGCTCTGGAACCCTTACATTTTCGGCGGCATGCCGATGCTGGCCGCGGCCCAGGGCGGATTGCTGTTTCCGCTGAACTGGTTCTACCTCGGGTTCTCTCCGGCCGTGGCCACAGACCTGATGGTCATATCGGCGTACATGTTGGCGGCGTCCGGCGCTTACCTCTACGCGCGCCGCACGGGCACATCGATAGCCGGCGCGATCGCGACGAGCCTGATCTGGCAGGCGGGCGGCTTTCTTATCGGCCAGATTAGCCACATCAACATAGTTCACACAGCCGCGTTGTTGCCATGGGTGCTTTGGGCCGTGGAGAGATATGTCAGCAACGGCAGGCGCGCGCGCGGTGCTTTGTTGGCCGCGCTCGTAGCTCTCCAGGCTTTTGCCGGTCATCAACAGACGCTCTTCTATTCGCTCATGCTGGTGGCGTCGTATGCGATCGTAATGGCGCTCGCTGATTTGAAAAAGCGCAAACGCTATCTGTCGTCGCTCGCGTTTACCGCGGCCGGTGTGCTGCTGGCCGCGGTGCAGATCGTACCGACGTTCGAGTTGCTGCGCAACAGCCCGCGGGCCGTGGCCACTTATGACTTCTTCTCATCGTTCTCGATGCCGGGGAGTTTTGTGGCCACTTTCATTGCGCCGTATGTAATGGGCGGAGGCGATGGACGCCTGTTCCGCGCTCCTTACATTGGTCAGTTGTACTACACCGAGTACGTCGCCTATGCCGGCGTGTTGGCGATCATGCTGGCGCTCCTGGCGTTGCTGCTCAAGCCCGACACGCGCACAAAATTCTGGGCGGTGGCGGGACTCTGTTGTCTGGTGCTGGCGTTCGGCCGCGGCGCGCCGCTGTATCTCTACCGGCTGATTTACTACGTGCCGATTCTCAACCTCTTTCGCGTTCCCGCGCGCCACTTGATGGAGGTCACGTTTGCCATCGCGGTACTCGCTGGTCGCGGGCTGACCTCGCTCACGGCGATGCGGGAAAGCAAGACGGCAAGGCGACGAGTGTTAATCGTGGCAGCTTCGGTCTTTCTGCTGACGCTGCTGATCGTGACCTGTTGGCGGCCGGCGAGTTTTCATCTGGGTCGAGAAGCGCCGGTCAGCTTATTGCGCGCTCCTGAATTATTCATGCCCATCCTGTTTGCCGCGTTGAGTGCATGGGCTCTCTGGGTATTCACGCGACAAAGGCGCGGCAGCACCGCCTTGCTACTCGCAATTCTGGCAATCGACCTGATGATGTGGGGACAGTCGACCGGCTGGTATACATCGAGCGGCAGAATCCCAAAAGAATTCTGGGGCGTGCCTGAGACCGTCGCACTTCTGCGCGAGAAGGCGCCAGGTGATGCGGCGAGCTATCGAATTCTCACTGCGAGAGCAACATTTGATCCGGCACAGACTGTTACAGGTTCACCGGACTGGGTGCTTTGGATCGAGCCCGATGTTTACATGATGTATGGCATTCAAAACGCCGCCGGTTACGATGGCTTTGGACTTGATCGCTACAGCCAACTGGCCGGGCAAATGAAATTATGGGGCGAGTTAACTGATCCCAATGCCACGTTGCGCAGCAACAGCCGGGAAATCGATTTATTGAATGCGCGGTATCTGCTCTCGATCCGAAAACGAGCTGATGCTGTGCAAGCAGATTCGACGGCTGATGAGCTCAACTCCGCGCCGGCCTTTCCGCAGGCAACTCAGAATTTTGGTGGCTTCATGTTTGGTCCGAGCGATCTGAACCTGCCGAATCTTGGGTCGAACAAGCGGCTGACGTTCGCGATTCCACCGGTGCCGGCTGATCGTATTGCGCTCGTAACCAACCTGTCCTGGGCCGAGGATGTTCCCAACCACACGACGATTGGTCGTCTGCGTCTGAAGGCAAGAGATGGGCGGGTCATCGAATTCCCGTTGATCGCCGGCGCGGACACCGCCGACTGGGCCTATGATCGACCGGACATTCGCGCTCGCATTAAACATCAGCGGGCTACGGTCGCGGCGAGCTATGACGTCAGCGACGCTCAACACAAATATCAGGGCCACACCTACGTTGCTGCCTTCGGCCTGCCTGAAAAGACGGTGATAGAGAGTGGTGAGATCGAGCTTGAGCCACAGACTCGCTCGCCGAACTTACTCCTGACTGTCTTTCGCGTATCATTCATTGATGCTAGCCAGGGAAAGTCATACCCGCTCAGTCGCGATTTAATTAGAGTGGAAAGTACGACGTCAGAGACGGAACCGTTGCGCGAAGGGAAGGATGATCGCTGGACGCTCCTGGGCCAGACGCGCTATACGAATGTTTATCAGAATGCGCGGGCCTTGCCGCGTGCGTGGCTGGCGCCTGAGACCCGCGTGCTCGACGACGGCGCGATGCTTCAGGTGATTCGAACGGGGCTTCTGCCCGACGGATCAAAGTGGGATCCGCTGCACACCGCTTTGATCGAAGCTGCGCCGGAGAATCCTTTGTCGACGGCCGCGCCGGATGGGCACGCGGAAATCACCGCGTACGAACCCAACCGAGTAAGCTTGGTGACGCACTCGAGTGGCAATTCAATTCTGGTGCTGAGCGAGAATGATTATCCCGGCTGGCGTGCATACATCGATGGCCAATCTGCCGAAGTGTTGCGCGTCAACTTTGCTTTGCGCGGAGTTCAAATCCCAGGCGGCGATCATCAAGTTAGTTTTGTTTACCGTCCGTGGTCGGTGATGAGTGGGCTGTTGCTGTCGCTGCTGACGGGAGCGGGTTTGATAGTCTTGAGCCGGCGGAAGGTTAGGTCAACGACGGTAATTTCATAGTGGCGCCGATTCAGAGGCGCTGAACAGCAAGGGTGCCGCGTAGCGGCATCGTGAATTTAGCCCGGCGTTTCAACGCCGGGAAATAGTCGGGTGACGTTCGTTCGTCGCATAGCGACGTTTGAACTCACATCTTTCAGACGTCGCTACGCGACGTGCACGTTCTTGCTGAACTCATCCCCGGCGTTGAAACGCCGGGCTAAACTCAGGTCGGCGCTACGCGCCGAAAAATCTATGGGCCCGGCCGAAGAAACCCACTCAATCGCGATGGCTAAACCCCGTCACGTCGAAAGCCCGGCGGACTGCTTTTTCTATCACACGATGGATCTGCCCGGCCTGGGTGAGGTGAAAGGTCATTGGGACCTGCGCGGCAGGTTCAATGAATACATTGGCGGCGTAAGTCTCGCCGGTAAGTCAGTGATCGACATCGGGGCCGCGACCGGCTTCCTCAGTTTCGAAGCTGAGAAGAGCGGCGCGACGCGAGTGCTCTCTTTTGATATAGACGACCCGCGGCAACAAGCGTTTCTTCCATTCAAAGACAAACTCTACTCCTGCGATCCCGCGCGCTGGGCGGAAGAGTACGGCGCGGAAATCGAACAATGGAAGAATGCTTACTGGCTCTGTCACCGGCTGCTTGATTCACAGGCGGAGGTTTACTATGGCGACATCTATGAACTGCCTCGGGAACTGGGCCAGTTCGATGTCGCGATCGTGGGTTCGGTGCTGGAGCACTTGAGCGATCAAATCTCGGCGCTGGCTTCGATCGCGCGGTTGACGAAAGAAACGATCATCATTGTCTCGCCCATGCTCGACACAGCCGAAAGAATCGCGAAGTTCGGAGCCCTCGCCGATCATCCCGAGAACGATTTCACGTGGTGGATTTATTCGGAAGGTGTTTACCGCGAGGTTTTGAAAATGCTTGGCTTCAGCATCACCAGCATCACCCAGGCTGAGTACTACTATCATCACGGTGAGCGCTTCGAGACGCGACATACGATCGTCGGCGTGCGGGGTTGATGATTCGGGCGCGACCGTGAATAAGAGGTCAGTACCACCTGCGGTAGCGGGTGGGCCAAAGCCTTAACACACATTGACCAATGGCCCACCCGCTACCGCAGGTTGTACTGACCTCGTTACGCGCGTCACTCGGCCTCTCACACACCCAGCTTCTCAACCACTTCAAACACGATCGCCAACGGTTCCGATCCCACTTCTTCGAACCAACAGACATGCTGGTCAACCAGATCGAATTTCAGGGTGTAGCGTCCAGGCCGTCGCGGCGCAGCATGTTCGATCTTCAACGAGACAGTTTCGCCGGGGGCGACCGCGCGGGGCAGCGGAGGCTCGCCGTGAAACTCGCTGATCAGCGTGCCCGCTTCATCGATGATGCGCACCCCGGGCATCACTGTGCCCGGGCGGGTTTCACTACCGGCAAGCCAAAGCGTATCGCCCGTGTTTTCGATTTCGAGCTCAATGTCCAATGCCTCTCCGGGTGCTAGCCGTTCCACTCCGCGCTCAATCAATGCGATCCGGGCACGCAACAATCCGGGGTGCCGGCTATCTGGCACCGTCGAGGCGGCCGCGCCATCGACGACCTTCTTGCAAGCCAGATAATGATAATTCCGCGGCACGTTCTTTAGCGGCAGCAGATCATCCGCGATAGTTTCCCGGTCAAACAATCCGTTCACGCTGGCGTAATCTCCGATCACGGCGAGGCCGTGCTCATCGAGGAGTTGCCGCAGATGCCCATAATCGAACGGTGATTCAAGCGTGCCGTATTCCGTCATCACGCCGAACAGTTCCGCTTCGGTGGCGGAGCCGGCGGGCGGGCGCTCGCCTTCAAGGATAAACAGCACGCCGCCGACCGGAAGCATAGCGGCGAGGTGACGCATCACCGCAGTTTCGTCCTCGAAGTGATGGAGCGAGTCATAGCAGAGAACTGCATCAAACTTTTCTGCCAGCGGCGAGCCCTCGATGTCGTGTACCTCGAAAGAGCAGCGCAGCTCGGTCTCGTGATCGACATCAAAAGGGACGCGGGCCACGCGATCGCGCGACATCTCGATCAGATCCGGGCTGATGTCGATCCCCTTCACGACGTAACCGAGACGCGCGAAATACTCGCTCATCCATCCCGACCCGCAACCCACATCCAAAATCCGGCTGCCCGCCGGCAAACCGAGCGTGACCGCGATGTTGGCAAAGTCGCAAAAGTGTCGGTGCGTTTCGGCGTCCATGCCGTCGCCCTGATGCTTGTCCGGCTTGTTCGCGAGATTGTAGAACGGCTTGGTCCTTAAGTAATGACTGCGCTCTGCATCGAGCCGCCCCGGGTATTCAACTGCCGCCCGCTTGTAATCAACGCCCTCAGGTTTCGCCATCCGCCCGACGCTGAACTGAGGCTGTCGAGATGCCTTGCCGTTAGTCGACGTGCTCTCGGATTTTCCGTTGCCGCTGAATGAAGAGTCACCTTCGCGGCGAGTGAGGTCCGCGGGGATCAGATTCGCAACCTCTTCCGCCACGCCGCGCATGACCAACTCGTCGGCAGACTTAATCCCGAGCACCGAAAGCTCCTGCGAAACGCCGGCGATGAGCTTACGCCGCGGCCGCTGATCGATCACTGTGCCGATGAAGTTCAGATAGTCGGCGGCCCGACCGGCTACGTCATATTCGTCAAGCGCATAACGCCGAGCGTTCGCGCCGATAGTGGCCCGCAGCGGTTCATCTTCAATCAGTCGCTCGAGGTAAGCGAGCAGCAACTTATCAGCCTGAGCGTCGAGCGGAATTTTGACGACCGCATCATTCGGCAGTTCGGCATACCAACCCGCCTCAGCAACGACGCTGCATACTCCCGCGGCCATCAGCCGGCAGAGACTCGCGCTGGTCTCTCCGACAGTTCGTTCGCGTATGTTCAGAGCAATGTCGGTTTCATCAATCCGCCGCTTGAACTCTGGCAGAGTTACATGGCCGGTGATCTCGACCCAGTCCTCCATGCCGTAGCGACGAATAAGATTGCGCACATCGAAGTAATGGTTTGTTTCACCAACCAGTGAGTAGCGAAAGCGACCGGTCTGTTTGAGCGCGGCCAGCGCGCGCATGCTCTGCTCGATCCCTTTGCCGGGGGTGATTAGACCGAAGCTGGCGATCTTCACTACTTCAGAGGAGCGGGCAGGTCGCGGTCCACTATCGGAGAACTCTACCGGCATGGCGATGCGCGCCACCGGAACGGTCGGAGCAATCACGCCAAAACGCGCGCGGCTCCACTCTGAATGAACGATGATGCCTTCCGCCGAGTTCGCGATTCGGCAGTTCAAGGGAAAATCAATCGGCCGGGCCAGCATCGATGGCAGCGCGCCTCTCGTCAAAGTTTCCTCCGCCTCTGCTCGGGCGGCCCGGCCGTGGCAGAGCTCAATTTCCTCGAGATAGAGCCGCAGGTCGTCGCGTTCGCGCGCGAGCCCGAGGAAAAATTCCTGAAGCGCAAAGTCATGGAAGACGACAATACCTGGGCGATGTTGCATGGCTTCCAGGATGCCGGCGTGGTAACGGTGGTCGTTTCCGATGTGGTAAACGACCGCATCGAACCGTTCGAGCTGGCGCAGGGTTGAGCGTTGCCGGCGATAATCGCAGACCTCGAAACGCGAGGTCAGGTCGCGGTTCAAAGGGTGAAAGCCGTCAACGAAGAGCGTGATCTCTGCCGCCTCACCCAGATGTGGCAGCAGTTCTTCGCTGTAATCGCTGATCCCTGAACGCTGCGGACCGAGCGGGCTGAAGTAAGCGAGTTTCATATCAAAAGGTGGCAGTCAGAGACCTGTCGCAAAAGCAAATCATCGGTGCCAGAACAGACTAATCTCTGACTGCTGAGGCCCGGCTTCTGATCTCTGATCTCGCTCTTATTTCACTACCGTGATCTTTGCCTTCGTGGTGGGCGAACCTTTTTCGCCGAACCACGCAACGCCTTCCTGCACCATATCCAAACTGAGAATGTATTCGCCGGGTTTCTTTGGGGCAGTGATTTGAAGAGTCGTTTCAGTTTCTTCGCCCGGGTTGAGGTCTTTGGTCATGCCGTTGTGCCCTTCCGCTTCTGACGTAGGCTTTCCGTCTTTATCGAGCCAGCGACTGCCGACGGCTATGTAGAACTTGTTATCCGGCCGATTGTTTGTCTCGCCACCGAGCCGCCGCCAAATAACGTCGCTCGTGTTTTTGACTTTTAGGGTTATGACCTCTTTCTGTCCGGCGCGCAGCTTTGAGGGTGGATCGGGCACAGTGATCTGCGCCTTGAAACCGCGTTCGACCAGCGGGCCCGCTGCGTTTGAAATCGCGGTGGCCCTCTCAGCCGGCGAGGCGGTGTTGGCCGTCTGCTTCGGACTGCAACCCATTGCTAATGTCACAAATCCGATAACACTCGCAAGCAAAACAAATCTCAACTTCATCATCAGTGATTCCTCCCTATTCTTCTATCGGTAGCCAGACCTTAGTCTGTGATTAATTTTCAGAGCGAGCTCGCATCTCAAATTGAAGTCCCGGCCCCATAATCACGGCTGCACGAGCACGCGAAGTTGCAATGGGTGGGCGCCTCTTTCCTTAAACCAGGTCACTCCCTCGTGCACCATGTCAATCTCGAGAAGGTACTCGCCAGGTATTCGCGGCGCGTTTACGGTTAACGTTATCTCGACCTCGCCAGCCGGCGGTAAATCTGCTTTCATAGCGGCGCGATTATCCTCTGCAGTCACGCCGCCGAGAAACCAGCGATTACCCAGGTTAACCTGGTACCTGAAGTCCTTGGTGCCGACAGCCGGCCAGGTTTCATCACCGAGATTCTTGACCTTGAATCGAAGATCCGCCTTTTCGCCGGGATGCATCACCGACGGCGGATCAAGCGCTACGATTTGTTCGCGATAGACTGTAGCCGCGAAAGCTCCCTTCATCCAGGCCGACTCAAACTGGCTGCGGGCCTCTGCTGCCTGCGGGATCCGAATCTCAATGAGCATCATACCGATCCGGTCGCGTGGTGAAAAGAAGGGAAGATCCACGGGCGTTATGGTCCCGACTTCCAGCCCTCTTAGCGCGATCGCCTGCTTTGCGGCAGTTAGGTCATTCTTGAGGCAAAGCGAAAACATCTGACTTCCGGGCGAACTTTCGACGGCGCTAATAAACTTTCGCAATGCGTCGCGGGTGGAAAAATATTCCGGCTGGCGCACGGCGATGATCGGCGCGCGAGGGTTTAGCAACACCTCAAAACCCGTGGACTTGGGACCAGTCTCACACCACACCTGGACGCCGTCAAAAAGCGGGCGCTCTTCGTCACTCAGAAAGTTTCTAAGGGATCGGTCGCGTAATATGAGGCGCGCCTCTTGCATGTAAATGT
This sequence comes from Pyrinomonadales bacterium, assembly GCA_038210455.1. Classification (GTDB taxonomy): domain Bacteria; phylum Acidobacteriota; class Blastocatellia; order Pyrinomonadales; family Pyrinomonadaceae; genus UBA11740. The sequence goes on from JBBQWP010000019.1 coordinate 91,272, forward strand.
CGGGCGCATCGATCACGGAACTGCGCGCACCCCACTCTTTCTGCCGCACATAAAAGCAGGCAAAAAGCGCTTGCATCACCAGCGCGAGGCAGAGGATCAAGGCTGTTCCAGTCCGCCACGAAATCGTCGACCATGACCCGCTCCCGATCACCGCCACGACGGCGAAAACCGTTACGCCCGCCAGCAGATCCTGATAAAGGCCATAGCGGCTGTAGCCCAGCGCAGTCACGCTCCAAAGCAGCGAACTCGAGATCAGAATGAGGCATAAAGTGCGCGCGCGCGGGTTGCGCCAAACGAGCACCAGCCCGGCTATCGCGACCACGAAGCCGAGCGACAGGCGGCCTGAATAAACACCTAACTCTGAGAGGCGCTCCGGCTTAAACCAGATCAGCACGGGCCAAACCATCGTCTCCCAAAAACCGTGCGGTCCCCAGCGATTGTCCCAGCCACCGTTCGTCGGCCAGTACGGCGACTTGAAGAGAACATTCGCGACCGGAAAGGTCGGATTGCCTGTCAGGCGGAAGATGTAGATCGTGAACGGCAGAAGTGGCGCCAGAAAGCCGGCGAGCATCAGCGATCCGGTCGTCATCATTTGCTTTGGCGTGAACCGGCATGAACCCACAGCCACCCTGTACGCGCAGACCGCAAGAATGGGCAGCGCAACCGCGAGGTTTGTGAACTTGAACGCCGCTGCGGCTCCGAGCAGCAACGCTACGTGTACAAAATTTGCATGCCGGTTCTCGGCTTCGTCAGCGCGCAACGTAAGCAGTGTGGCCTGGAGCAAGAGCGGCAGCGTAAGCAGATCAACCATGTAGGTGCTGATCTCGAAGAGTAGATTCTCGGACAGTACGATCAGAAGCAAGCACGCTGAACGCACCCAGGCGCGATCGAGGAATGGTCGCAGGAGCTTGTCGGTGATTTGCCCCGCCCAGACCAACGCCAGGAGGTTGATGACAGTGCCGAGCCTGTATCCCAGAAGCAACCTGCTAATGCCGGTCAGCGTGTCAGCAGCCGGATTGAACGGTGTCGACGTAGGAAAGAAGTCGCCAGGTTCAAAGAGAGTGCCGCGCAGGGTACGCTCGGCGTGGAGCAAGTGATAGCTGAGCACGTCGAACGATCGATCCGGAAACGCGGCGCGCAGCAGATAAGCCAAAAGCAAAGGCAGCCCAACCAGCAGCCAGAAACTACGGCCAAACTTTTCCGCGCGAAATTGTTTTGTCCAAATGTAGAGGTACCAGAAAGCGATGGCGGGCGGCACGCCGAGGGCCCAGGCGAGAACATTATTGTTGACAACCCAGAGGTACTGGCGGACGAAGACGAGGGCGTAGAGAAAGAGGAGCACGTCGCCGAATTCGACGGACGTGCGTAACCCTGCGGAGGGCTTCGTATTTTCCAAGCCTTGCTGTTCCGCCGGCGCTGTCATCGCGGTATTCAGCACCGATCCTCGTGCGGCGCCGCGGCGGTCTGTTCATGATTCGCGGCCTCATCGCCAACGCGCACACCCAGGCCGGTGCGCATTTCGTCAGTTAGCACCTGCAACTGATATTCAAACTCTTGTGAGCGGCGCGCAATTGAATGCAGTACGAGCCCGACGGTGAGCGAGAGCAGCCCGCACAACATCAGGCCCACCGCCAGCACGGCCAGCGGCAGACGAGCAGCGATGCCTCGATGAATCGAGTCGATGATCGAAAAGAGACCGGGAACCAGCGCCATTACAAGCAGCGCGATCCCGACGCTGCCAAAGAAGGTCAAAGGCTTATAATCACGAAAGAGGGCCAGAATCGTGTTGAGAATAAGCGCGCCGTCACGAACAAACTTGATCTTCGAATGGCTGCCCGCGGGCCTGGACGTCAACGTCGTGGGAACTTCCACAATGCGCATGCCGCGCGCAACAGCCTTGATCGTAAGTTCAGTTTCAATCTCGAATCCGCCGCCGAATAAGGGCAGTCCCTTAACAAACCTCCGGTTGAAGGCTCGATAGCCCGAAAGAATATCAGTCAGCCTGACTTTGAAGATCGAGTTTAGTAGCGCGAGTACGAGACGGTTGGCCCAGCGGTTCAGTTGGCGAAATTCACTTTGGGTGGCCACGTGCAGGCGCGAACCAACTACCATGTCGGCCTCGTCCGCAATGACCGGCGCTAACAGGCGATGAACCTCAGCGGCCGGATAAGTGCCGTCGCCATCAACCATGATGTAGACGTCGGCTTCCACGCGGCGGAACATCGACTGCACCACGTAGCCTTTCCCCTGTCGCGGTTCGCGCAGGACGGTTGCGCCCGCTGCCAGCGCGCCGGCCACTGTGCCATCCGTCGAGTTGTTGTCGAAAACGTAAATGTGCGCCGCGGGCAACTCGGCGCGAAAGGCCTGGACCACTTCACCAACTGTCGGCGCCTCGTTGTAGCAGGGGATTAAGACAGCGACCCTCGGCGATGTGTCTGCGGTTGATTCCATCTGAGTGATCGGCAGCGGCTTAGTTTAAATTTCTGTGCGCCCCGCGTGCTCGGCGTTTCTGCGGTGAATGCTCTTACGGCATTCTATTCACCGGAGAGACGCCGCGGCATCACGCAGGGAAAAGCTTAATTTAAGGCACCGCCGATAAGTTAAGTTCTTGACATCCGCTTGTTCAGACCAACACAATGCCCGACTCAAAGTAGTGGGGGCAGCGACGCGCTATGTCGAGCTGTTTTCGGTCCGTTGTGCGATTAGCACCGCCGATCCGTAGCGAAACCGGGCTCCTGAAAAAGAGCCTAACGCTAACACTGCGCGCACCAAAATGACAACTTCGGTCACAAACTCACCCAACACTTCGATAGGCCGCGAAACTCGAGGCGGCGGTGAAACCAGTGCGATCCCGGCCCTGGTTAGACGACTTGGCCGGTTGAGTCTGGTGCGCGAGCTTTCGGTCATCTTTGTCTTCACTCTGTTTACGACTTTGCTGACCTGGCCCTACGTAACCCGCATAAAGGACGTGGTCGTCGACACGGGCGATCCATATCTTATGACGTGGATTCTTTGGTGGGACTATCACCAGACATTCACCGACCCGCTGCACCTCTTCAATGCAAACGTCTTTTATCCACTGAAATATACGCTGGCCCTCAGCGAGCACAGCTATGGATTGGCTTTGCTTCTCTTTCCGCTCTATGCGCTTGGCCTGAAGCCGCTCACGGTTCACGCCGTGGCTTTGCTGTTCGCTTTTCCGCTCACTGGCTACGCTGCTTTTCGCCTGGGCCGAACGCTCACCGGCTCGACGGCGGTCGGATGGGTGACTGGGATTATCTTCGCGTTTGTTCCGGCCCGCTTTAATCTCATGTCCCAGGTGATCTATGTGTTCTCGCCATGGATACCGTTGTTGTTTGAAGCGCTGGTGCTATTTGTGCGCGAGCGGAGCCGGAGGCACGCGGTGTGGCTGGGCTGCGCTTTCTTTATGAGCGGTCTGACGACGATCTCCTGGTTCAGCTTTTCGCTGTTACCGTTTGTGCTGGTGGCGGCCATTTTGTTAACGCGCTACGGCCTTTGGCGCGAGCGCGCGTTCTGGCGGCGCGGCGCCGTTGCGCTCGGCGCGGCGACGCTGTTGTTACTTCCATTTTTTCTGCCGTACTTTGCCGTGGCGCGTCTGTATGGATTTAAGCGGAGCATCGAGGAGATCAAAGCCAATTCCGCCTGGCCAATACACTGGTTGTCAGTTGAGCCGCGCAACAAACTCTGGAGCCGGATGGGCGAACCCATTACCGATGGCTGGAGATTCAAACTCTTCCCGGGTCTGCTGCCGATTGGCTTTTCGTTGACGGCGATGTTGATGCCGCGCGCTGCCCGAAAGCTGACGCTGATTCCCGATGCACAGGCGTCTCAGAAGCGATGGCTTCGTCTGCTCGACGCTTTGATCCTTTTTTCGTTTGCGCTTTCAATCCCGGCCATTGGTTTGGATCGGTCGGACGCGCTTTGGGGAGTGTTCAGTTACGCCACGTCAGAGCTGGTGCTCGGCCTGCTGATGTTGGTGGTTGTCGCGCGGCTGTGTGTCGCGTATCCGCAGTTCATGCTTACGGCCCACGCGAACCTGATCGAGACTCTTCGTTCCCAGCGGCGCAGCGACGCCTTTTGGCTCGGACTACTTTTGACCGTCATCGGGTTCTGTTATTCGCTGGGTTGGAACTTTTTCTTCTATCGCCTCTGTTACGACTTGCTCCCAATGTTCAAGAGTATGCGCGTTGCCACTCGAGGGGCGATGATGGCCTATCTGGGTTTGGCGCTCTTGTCAGGTCTGGGGGTGAAGCGCCTGGCCGAAGTGCTGCCGCTGCGATTTCCGCGGCTGCGAGCGAGTATGGTTACTGGAGTCGCCTGCGTCTTGTTGCTGGCTGAGTTGAACGCCGCGCCTCTGAGCATCGTGCGCGGCGAGTCGCGGCCGGACGCAGTAACGCTGAGACTGAAACAGACGCCGATGCGCGGAGGGATCGTCGAGCTTCCTGCGGGTGGGAATCTCAACTATCGCTATATGCTGCGGGCTGCCGATCATCAGAAGCCACTGATCGTCGGCACGTCGGGATTCAACTCGCCGATCGAAGATCAGATCGAGGCATTGACACGGACTGGAGCCATTCCGGCCGAGCTGATGACCATGCTCGAAGCAATTCCAACTTCGTACCTGGTGATTTGCAACCAATCGATCATGCCTGAGCGAACGGCCGACTATGAAGCCTTCCTGGCGCGGGCAGTTGCCGGCGGTCGCTTGCGTTTCATTAATCGTTTCGATGGACGCGACGATCTGTACGCAGTCGTGAAGAACGAACCTGAAGCGAAGAGTGAGGCGGCGCTGCCGTTCGGTCTGACGAACCAGGACTGGGCGACGAAGATTCACGACGATCCCGTCAGTCTTTTGAGCCAACCGCTCAACTGGAGTCAAAGACTCTACCGAATCCATCTGGCAAGTTCTGGCGCCATGCCGCGTCAGAAAGAGTTCATGAGCGACCTGGAAAAGATCGGACAGGGAATCATCGTTGGATCTGAAGGAGAGGAGCAACAGGTCGCCGCAAATTTCCGTGAGTTTGTGGAAGGCTGGACAAAGCGCGAACAGTTCATCAAGTCTTTCAGTCAACTCGACGATACGCAATATGTAAATCGTCTGATCGAGAATGCCGGAATCAGCGTGGACGCGGCCAGCCGCGAGACGTTGGTAAGCGGATTATCGAGCGGCAGCGACACTCGCGCGAGTGTGTTGCTGAAGATTGTGGACGATCCGCGCTTAATCGAGAAAGAGAAGTATCGCTCACTGCTGTTGCTGCATTATTTTGGCTATTTACGCCGAAACCCCGACGATCCGCCCGACGGCGATCTGCGAGGATTCAATTTTTGGCTTCAGGATTTGGAGCGCCATCACGATGCGAGGGATCTCTCGAACGCGTTTAGAGTCACGGGTGAGTATGGTCAGTACGAAAAGAAACCGTGATGGTTGTTACAGAACCGGGAGCGGTAGCGACCGGGTGCTACATTCAATTTACGATTTTCAGTTTTGTCAGAAAGAAACCTAGAACAAAGTTGACTCTAGCACCCGGTTTCTACCGCTCCCGGTTCTGTATCCAACGCATCTTTCGCTAACCCATCATCCCGCCGCGGTGATTAGCTTTTCAACTACAGACTCCCACGAGAGGTTCATCGACTTAAGCTTTTCCAGTCCTCGCTCACCCATTGTGCGCGCTCGCGCGCGATCGGAATAAAGCGAATCCAGAGAGTCAGCGATCGCTTGCGGGTCAGGCTCGGAGATTAGCCCAGTGCGTTCGTGCTCAACCAATTCCGCGGCGCCGCCGCCATCGCTGGGGACCACCACCGGCTTACCGGACAGCATCGCTTCCAACGTCACATAGCCGTAGTCTTCGTCAAACGGGAGATAGCCGACTCCCAGCGAGTTCGCATACAAATCAATCAGTTCATCGTCAGTGACAAAGCCTCGCATCGTGACGCGGTCGCCCACGCCGTGAGTCTTGATCAAGCTTTCGTAGTGCTTCACGTCAGCAGTGTTACCCGCCAGGATCAATTTGACCGGTGTGCGCGCCAGGTGCATCGCTTCGATCAGGAGCTCCTGACGCTTCTGTGGTTCCAGACGGCTGGGATAAAAAATGTAATCACCCTGCTCGCCCGTTTTCAGTCGGCCGGCCAGTGGCGGCGGATGATACAGCGGTTCGCTGGCGATGTTGTTGTAGCGCTTTAGTCTTTCGGCGACGGCTATTGAATTGGCAAAGACTTTACGGGCCTCTGGTATGAAGCGTTCGTCGCAGTGCTTAACCCATTCACGAACGCGAACGCCTTCGGGGTAAGTCGAGAGATCGTCGAACGGCGTGCCCCAAAGATTATAAGCCGCACGATGCTGGTGCAGGATCCACAGCACCTTTCTTTCGTGCGCGACCAGATACGCGGGAAATTTCATGCCGATTACGAGGTCGATCGGCTGTCCGTTGGCAGAGCTTAGATCCAGCATGCGCCACGCCATCGCACTGCGCATGATCTCAGTCGGCGGATACCATTTGAATGGGAGAGCGACGATCTCTGCTTTGTAACCGGCGGCAGACAGCGCGCGACGCAAGCCTTCGACGTGCGACTCAGCGCCACCCGTGGTGAAGGGGACTTGCGTGGTGCAGATGAGAATGTTTCGGATCATAGGAAACAGAGATCAGAGGTCAGAGGTCAGAGGTTAGAGGGTTTTTCTGACCTCCGATCCCTGACTTCTGACCTCTGATTTCTATATTGCACACAGCTATAGACAATTCCCGATCATCACGCGTCGCGTCGTTTGTCGGACGTGCTTGCCAGGTGCGATCGGCGCGAATCTCCAGCTCGAACTCTCCTTCAGCAGCTAAAGAGTTGGGAACCGCCACGCGCAGGTTTAGCCACGAGTGACTGAAGAGCGAGAAGTGCGAAAGCCGGACGCCGTTCAGCACCATCTCAAGCGTGACCGGACGTGCCCGCAGATCGGGTAGGTGCGTAGTCAGATCGAGGGCGATCTCTGAAACCTCGGCAACCTGAAACTTTACCCGGCCGCGCTCACCCATCCACCGGGCTACCGGCGGCAGCAGGTTTGGTTCGTACCAGCCATCGTCAAAGACAACCTGGCTATTTCGATCGAGACACGGCAGCAAGTCTGCGGTCTCACGGCCTGCCGAGAGACCACTGCGATCGCGATGCTCGTTATAAAAAGGTCCGAGTAACGCGTCCGACGCCTTCAGAAAAACGTACAGACCCGCCTTGGGCAGTGGAATGCCGAGATCCGACACTCTGCTGAATACATAACCCATCGCCATATCGAACGCGCGACGTTCTTTGAAAGACAGGCCCCGAAGATATTCAAGAAAGTCTGCTTCAAACTTCAGGCCATACCCATCTGCCTGCTTCAGAAATTCTTCGCTACTCAGGCAGAGGGTGTAGCGCGGTTCAAAGGCGACGTGCTGAAAAACTTTGAGAAAGCGCGTGGCGTGCTCCTGCTCCTCTTCCAGCCCGACGTGCCCATCGACTTCGATAAAGCGCCGCAGTTCTTCGGGACTCATCTCTGGGTAATCTTTTCGCGAGCTGCGGTCCGTGCACTCGATGCCATGCATGGTTACGCCGCCGGGACGAAGGACGCGCTTTACTTCGGCCAGCACGGCGTCCTTGTCTCCAAACTCTACGTGACCCAGAACGTCAAGACTCACGACGTAGTCGAAACTGCCATCGTCGAAGGGCAGACGCGAAAGGTTTGCCGTCAGAGCCAGATCGTAACCATTGCGCTTCGCCGCCAGCACGCATTCGGGAGACACATCAACGCCGGTGAGAACTACATGCTTACGCTTCAAGAGCGCGAGCATCCCAGCGCCGCAACCCAGATCGAGCACCGACGATCCGGCGCGCACATTGTCATAGACCCACATGGTGCGAGCAAATCGCATATCAAAGCGATCCAGCGGCTTGAAGTAACGCGCGTCCAACACCTCGTCGGAAACGAACTTGGTGCGATAAAACTCAGCCAGGTCGTTGATCCCGGCGCGCGTGTAGAGATCGTTTTTCTGCGAGTCTGACATGGGACGAGATAAGTGGCACAGACTTTAGTCTGTGATTACCTGGCAGGACCAATCACAGACTAAAGTCTGTGCCACTGACTTTCACTTTTCGCCGTTAGATAGTGACTTTTCCAGATTATCCAGCCGCGACTCAATGACGCGCCGGCCGCGGTCTGCAGCCACTGACGCTTCGCTCGCTTCGAGCGAGAGCTGCTTGAAACAGACACGTTGCTCTTCACGCAGTTGCTGATCGCTCTCGCGCAGCTCGCCGGCAAGCCCCGCAAGTTGCGAGGTCATTGCCATGCGTGCCGCATCAATTTCTTCCCTGATCGCCGCAGCGGACTCAGTCGCCCGCGTTTCCATGGCTGCGCTGCGCGCTTGCGAGTCGGCATCGCTCTTTCTGATCTCAGTGGTCAGGACTTCGATGCTCGCTCGCAAGGCAATCAACTCTCGATCACGGAGGTCGAGCTCTTCGCGCCAGCTTTCACTTTCTTTCCGTAGCTCAGCCCCAAGCTCAGCCCCAAGCTCGCGAAGCTCGCTAAGCTCAGCCCGAAGCTCGCGAAGCTCAGCCCGAAGCTCAGCGCGAAGCTCGCGAAGCTCAGCGCGAAGCTCAGCGCGAAGCTCAGCGCGAAGCTCAGGAAGCTCAGCGCGAAGCTCAGCCCGAATGCCGGCAATTTCCTGCCCGTATGCCGAAAGCGCGTGCAGAGTCTCGGCCAGCGCATGATGGACGGCCGAGTTGAAGTTGACTTGCTCCCACGTAAACCAATGGCTCATGGATTTGAGCCGGGCTTTGATCCATAGCTCGAGGCGCGCCGTGCCGCCCTTTCGATTACTGTACATTGGCGGCAGCCGGTCCCAGGCGCGCGAGGTGGTAGTTAAGTGAGCAGACATCCGGATGAGCGATTCACCATTTCCGTTTTCCGCATTAGCGTGCGCTAGAGAAGTTTTGGCCGTCTCACTCTGAACGGGCGTTACCGGCACGCCACCCGGATCGTGATCGGCGCGGATGCGCTCGCGAATTTCGTTGAGGATGCTTTCTACGTCATTAATCATAGCTAGACTGTTTGGGGTAACTCTTCCTGGACATTCAACGCCGCTGCGCTGGGTATATGCCGGGCGCTTACAGTTGCGTTGAGATTGGCGATGCCTTCGGTCACCACTTCGCTGGCGACCCGGAAAAAACGCGCGCCGTCAATCCAGTCGAAGGCTTCACCATTACGGTTATGGACCGCGCAGGTGATCGAGTAATCGTCCACGCCCAACCAGCAGTTGAAAGAAAAAATAACTTCGAGCAGATCGCCACGGCCCACTGCGCCAAACTCGATCTGCTGCTCTTTGGTGTTGGTGCCGTAGGCGCTGATGCCGTGGCGATTGCGAATTAGAAAACCGACTATCGGATCGTCAAGATCAGTATTGACCCGGGCTAGTATCCGCATCGTCAAAGGCTCTCCGGTCTCGACCGTCTCCACCCGGCGCTGCGCCGCATCAGCCAAATCGGCCGCCAGGATTTCGGCGCTGCCATCGCCATGACGATAAGTGTAGCTCAGCGGCTCTAAACTTTCGTCGTCGGGAATCGCAGGTTCGCCGGCAGCGGCGGCGGAGTCAGCCAGGAAGGCGCGTTCGCGCGCCATGATGATCTTCTGATAGTGATTGAGCACGTCAACCGGGCGGCCATCCGCCGCGATTCTGCCGTCGTTCAACAGGATCGCCCGCGAGCAGAGGGCCCGCACCGCCCCCAGGTCATGCGACACAAACAGCACGGTGGTGCCGGACTCCTGCAGATCTTTGATGCGGCGCAGGCAACGATGCTGGAAGACTGCATCGCCAACGGCGAGCGCCTCATCGATGACCAGGATGTCAGGTTCGACGCTCGACGCGATCGCGAAGGCTAAACGCACGTACATGCCGCTGGAATAAGTCTTAACCGGCTGATAAATGAACTGGCCAATTTCGGCGAACCGTTCGATCTGTGGGAGCAGCGCGTCGGTGGCTCGCCGCGTCAGTCCCAGCAGAGAGGCGTTCATGTAAGTGTTTTCGACCCCGGTAAACTCCGGATCGAAACCGGCTCCCAGCTCCAGCAGCGCGGCTATCCGGCCATGATGCCAAACGCTTCCATGGGTGGGTTCCAGAGTGCCCGAAATTATCTGTAAGAGGGTCGACTTGCCGCAACCGTTGGGGCCGACGATGCCGACCGTCACGCCCTGTTCGATCTCAAAGCTTACTTCCTGGAGGGCCCAGAATTCTTTGTGCCGCCGCATGCGGCCGCGGGTCAGCGACTCTTTCAAGCGATCGCCGGGCCGCGCGTAGGTCCGGTATTGTTTCGCCACGTTTTCTGCGCGGAGGACCGTAGTCATGCGGTGAAATGTAGCAGATGTCGGGAGAGGGAAGCCACTCTTGTTCGTAGATGCGGAGCCGGAAAGAACACAGTGGGCAGTGAGCGGTGGGCCGCAAGACAAAGGTGTGAGAGGTTTTGACCCTCTCACACCTTTTAACCTTGACCTTTTTTATTTTGACCTGGGCCTTCCACTAACTTTACGATCCGAACCTTTGCCGGTACTCGCTTGAGCTAATGAACGCCTTCGTCATATCGGAATTGGCAAAGTTGCCTTGGAAAGTGTTGAGTTTGGCCAACCAAAAGTCAAAGCCTGCCTGGTCCGGATCGCGGCGCAGGTAGCCGAAGTACTCCATCAGCACAAACGCGCGATTGAACTCAGTGTCAGAAAACTGCTGCGACTCAGCAATCTTGCGAAGCACCGTGGCACGCGTTTCCGTGGCGGCGTTCAGACCGTTAACGAGCGAGTCGCGGAAGGCTTGCGTGTTCGCCGGGAAATTACCCCGCACCTCGCCGCCGCCGAACTGGGTGGTGTGGAAATTGATGTAAGCCCGGCCAGCCAGGATGTTGCTTAATTGTGCGGCCAGAGTCGTGGCATTCCCCTCGGGTGCGTCCCACTTGCCGCTGATCGTGCCGCCGACGCCGGCCGCAAAGGGAGTATTCACGACGTCATTCGGATTGTTATCGTTTAAGGGCGCGCCAAAGAATCCCCAGACGACGGGGCCGTTGACGCCCGGTGCAACCGTTGGGCCCGCGTGGATATGCGCCGCGGCGAGGTTGTCGCTGGTCGTAGCCGATTGTGCGCCAGTGAAGTCAATATTGTTGACTGTGGCGGTAAACGTCATCGCGTCCTGGGCGGCGTTGAGCGAGAACGTCGCCGTTCCATACGAGCCTGGCCGGCCGGTTGGATTCGTCGGCGCGGTTTCCTGCGTGTTGGTAAGATTCACGACGAAGCGGCCGGGCGATATTCCGGCGTTACCCAGCAACGCGTCGACGTATTGCGGATTGGTCAGGGCGCTCGGATAGGCGGACACGAACTCAGGCCGGTTAATGAAGTCGCTAAAGTAAGCCTGTTTGTTAGCTTCCAGTTGCGCGTCGAAAGCCGGCGTGCCGAAGACAAGATCCTTCTGCAGCGCCTGGGTATCTTTCTCGAACACGCCATAGAGCGGGACTGCGTTGAAGGCTGCCTTGTTCGCCAGGTATGAAAGCATCCCTGTCTTCTGGAACTCGATGGCCAAGAAGAATGCGGCACTGACGTTAACGCGTTTTGCTGCGATGCAATTCGCGTCCACGCCGCACGAGGTAATCTCATTCACCCAAAAGTTAAACCCTGACGGATCAGGCTCTCGATTGAGAAAATCAAGGTACTGCTGGCGGACGTAGAACTGGGCGCTGTCAATCGGATTAGTCGCTGGCGGCGCGGCAGGAATCGCCACCGGCTCAGAGTAAATGAAGTCGTCCATCACGACTACGTCTGTGAATGGAGGGTTGTCATTAGGGCCGAGAACCGAATTCCCGCTAATAATTCTGACGCGAGCGATCGGCCGATTATTGATTGAGACTCCGAAGAATGAGAGGCTCCCGCTGCCGGACTGAGATGGCACAACCTGTTCTGTGATGAACGCGCCACTAGCGTCAAAAAACTGCATCCGGGTGTCATTGGAATTGTCGACATCCGTAAAGATGGCGCCGAAACTGGCAACTGTAGCGGGCGTAGTGGTCCCGGGAACAAAAAAGTTTAGGTCTATGACATTGCTGTCAGACGCGGTGAAGAGCCGCTGGGGGCTGAACTGTTGGAAAGTTGCCGAGTAGGTCGGGTTGATGTTCCCGAAATTCTGCGCGGCCGGTTGACCTGCGCCGCCGTCGGTGGTCGCACCGCTGACTTGAAACAGGTTGGTGGGAGTCGCAAAAACTACGCCTCGAGGACTGTTAGCGTTAAAGAAATTTGCCGGCAGATTATTAGGCGCGGAAAAAATAGGGGGGACTCCGTCCCAGTTAATTTCGCGGCGCACACCTCCGAACGAGCCATTGGCTCCGGGAACGGTTCCGCCACCGATATCGGTCCGAAATTGATCTCGCGCGGGCATGATCGCCGCGGGATTGGCTCCGACACCCGACCGCGCCACGATTATCGGCGCTACCACATCGTCATCCACGATTTTTACTTTCGCCGTGTTCGGAGATCCCAATCCCACTCCCGCGCCGGTTGGATTCGACAGAGCGAGATTGAGCGTTTCATCTCCCTCGGGGAAATTGTCGTTAACGATCAGAATCCGCATCGTCTTGCTGGTTTCGCCCGGATTAAACGTAACCTTGCTGAGGGCAATCTCATAATCGCTTTTCTGCGTTGCATGGCCGCCCACCGAGAGGTTGTTGTCGTAAGTTGAAACATTTACCGTAGCTGTACCGGACGCGTCGCCGCCGCGTACGACCGTGATGTCGATGTGACCGCTGCCCTCGCCAATCGTGAAATCATCGGTGGCGAACTGCAACAGCGAAGTGGCGGTGGCTGTGGTCGGCCTAAGCCTACCGAAGAGTCCATGTTCCTCGGCGGCGAGGCCGGCAGAGAAATAAAGCGTGTTCGGGTCGCCGCCGGCGCCGCCATTGCCGAAGGTAAGCGCCCACAGCCCATCATTGACCACATTGTTATTGGACTCGTCCTTGAGTGTGCCGAGGAAGGCGCCCGTCGTCGCGCTGAAGGCGTTGATTGTTCCGTTGGGAGAAAAATTACCGACGAGGAGCGCCTGAGGGAAAATGCCGAAAGAGGCAGGCGCAATCGCCAGGCCCCACGGAGCGTCGAGCGCACCATTGTTAATCCCGAAAGTTAGATCGCGAATGCCGTCCCGGTCGAACCTGCGCACGAACCCCAATCCCACCCCGTTCAGGGGAACTCCCGTCATTGGATTAGTCTTCGCGTAGGTCACGTAGAGCAATCCGCCGAGGTTCTGGATGTTGTGGACGCTGAAGCCCGCCGGAATTGTTGGATCAGCGAAAGCTCCGGGAACGACGATCGGAGCGAAACTGCTATTGAACACGTCTATCTTGTTGTTGGCGGAATCGGCGGCATAGAGACGATCGCCACCTCCGTTAGCGACGACGGCGAGTCCTGTGTAGACGTGGCCTGGATTGCTGACAATGATCTGAGCCGTGGTTCCCAGTGCCCCGGCCCACGCGACGATGTTGCCGGTGATTGAGTCGAATATGAAGGCCGCTTTAACCGGGCTGCTTCCACCCGTTGGAACAAAGTTGAAACTGCCGGCCGCGGTGCCTGCCGGGCTGACCGTTCCCGTAGGCAAACCGCCGGGGATGGTAACCGTCTGCGGACTCGGGTTCAGCACGAACGGGCTGCCCGAAACGTCGCCCCTGAGAAGTTGGGTCGTGCTGGTCCCGTTGTTGGCGACCCAAAACGGACTACTCGCAGTAGCTGCGATTCCCCAGGGGTTTACCAACAGCGGATCCTGAAGCGCCGACAGGCCCGGTAGGTCTGAAACCAGATTCGTTTGCCGATAAGCCGAGCCCGGCGGCACGATCGGAATATCAGGTCTGATTACGTTGCTCTGTTGGGCAGTGACCGGGGCTGTAAACTGCGCGGTCAGAAAAGCCACTACCAGCAATCCGGCCAACGCCAGGCCGGCAAAGATACGCGCACTATGTGCGACGAGGCGATCTTTCAACATTTCCAATCCTCCGTGATCCTACAATCGAAAATTTGTGAATAGTCATCCAGCGAAGGTGAGAACTCCGAAACGGCTCTCAACTCAATAAGAGAATATTTGGGGGAACAGCCGCAACTCTATTCTGGGGCATTGATCGGTGTCAAGGAGATTCTTGAGACTCTAAAAGCAAAAGGGAAATGCGCTGAGCAAGGCTCAGGAAACCGCCGCCAGGGTTCCCTGAGTTGTGGTGACTTCACGTTACGCCGCGGCGTCAGTACAATACTGAACCTGACACGCCTTGCTGCCTTACGTTCAATCTGGTGTGCCCCTGTAGCTCAACGGTTAGAGCAGCAGACTCATAATCTGTTGGTTCGGGGTTCGAATCCCTGCGGGGGCACCAATCAACTGGCGAGTTGTCTTACACTTACGTCTTCGTGCTGTTGGGCCGATAGCTGCTCAGCCTCACGATGGAGCGAAGATGGCGCGATTTTTTGGAGTGCGGCGGCTTGACGCCGCTTTGTTATTTTCGGAACGCGAGATCGGGCCGGTCATCAGGTCGGTACCGTCCCCGGTAGCGAATCGGTCCGCTGATCCCGACACTCTGCTTCGCCTGAGTCTCAGCCCACTGGGAGCGGTGAGCATGACCTTCCACGTTTGGTCCCGCGCCCGCTCGCGGCACACGGACCTCACTTGATGTTAATTGTGCGGGCGCCCGCTTTTTCTTTTTGTCAGAGCGCGGACAAATCTTGCTACGGCTTCAAAGTCTCGGGCGTAAAGCTCGGCGGGAAAACGTGAGCGAAGATTGGAATCGCGAAAAGCTTCGCCACCGACAATCGCTACGGCATCAACCTTCGCGGAAACCTTAAGAAGTTGAGCGTACTCAGCGGCGGCGCGATCCAAGTTTTCTATCATCCGCGCGGAAACGCAGACAAGCTGAGGGCGTTTTTTGCTCACCATATCACGCAGAGCAAAAAGCGGCGTGTTGGGTCCGAGGTTTGTTACTTCCCACCCTTCACTCTCGATAATCGTCGCGGCAAGATGTACGGGCACCTCGTGCAGGTCTCCTTCAATACCGCAACAGATCGCCCTTAAGCCGGTGGGTTCACGGCGGACAATAATCTCGCGCAGCTTCTGCATGGCGCCCAGCACGACGTGGGTGGCCAGATGCTCTTCGGCAACCGTGATCGTGCCTTTGAACCAAAGCTCGCCAACTTCGTGCATTGCTCTTGTGATCGTCGTATCAAAGAGCGTTGCGAGAGCGTGATGATCCAGATAGGCATCAATTAGCGCCGCGCCTGCCTCAAGATCATCGCCCCGCAAAATCAAGTCTAAGAAATTCGCCGGAGACAAGAGGGGCCTCGTGGGTGTTTTCTTGCTGGCGTTTCCCCGGCCGGCCAGCCGGCTCTCCCTACCGATAGTTCGTTCGCGGCGGAGACTCGCGATTGCGTGAATGCTAAAACGCCGATGTCCACCTACAGTTTTTTCTGACCGCAAAGTGCCGCCGTCCGCCCAACGCTTTACCGTAGCCTCGCTGACATGCAGCAGGCGAGCGACCTCTTTGGTAGTTAAGTTAGCCGTTGACATTCTTGCCTTCTCGAATCGCATTGACTCGATCGCAGACTAGCACATTCGCTCAAAACGCGCAAGCTAACATCCATAAACAGCAATATAAAGGTTATGCTTGACAGAGCCATCCGCTCTTGCTATGCTCCAAAGCGCTTAAACCGCTCATAAGGTGAAACCTTAAAATGAGGTTTTGATCTTTAGTGTCGCTCTCTGAGGCGGCGCATTCAATTAACGGTCTCTCTCATCGGAGAGTTCAAACACGGAAGAAAGGGAATTCAAACATGAACTTAAGAAAACCGATATCAATGCTTCGAATGGCGTGATTCATGTTATCGACACAGTGTTAATGCCGAAGATGTGATTTTGCCAAGACTTCATGCGAGTGAGGTAAGAGATTAACCCAGATATCCGGTTCTCGCTGACCGGCTATCCAACCAGACAAAACTAAAAGGAGACTTATGGAAAAACAATTCGACATAGTGGATACAGCATTAGCGGCGGGAAATTTTTCGACGCTGGCGGCGGCGCTGGGTGCTGCCGGCCTGATTCAGACCCTGAAAGGCGAAGGTCCGTTTACAGTTTTTGCGCCGACTGACGATGCGTTCGCGAAAATTCCGGCCGAGACCTTGAGCCAATTGCTTCAGCCTGAGAACAAGGAAAAGCTGACGGCAATTCTGACTTACCACGTGCTGCCCGGAAAAGTGACCTCGCACGAGGCAATAAATCTCGCGCCTGGGGCGGCGCCGACAGTTCAGGGCCAATCCGTCACCATCAAGAGCAATGGTGGCTTGATAATCAATGATGCGAAAGTGATTACACCCGATGTCGAAGCAACGAACGGCGTGATTCACGTGATCGACACCGTGTTGATGCCCGCAACGGCAGCAACAGCGTAAGCAGTTACGAGCACGGGCGGTTTGAGAGGAGGGGCCGGGCTGTGGTGGTCACACACTCCGGTTCTTCCTTCTCATTTCATCAGGACTCAGCCAGGGAAACTAACAATGTTCAACCCAATACTGATCGCAATCATCGCTTCTGCCATAATGGGAGTTATGGCTCCCGATAGCCACAAGAGTGAACTCGAGGTAGTCAGCTCCGTCGATCTCTCGCGGTACGTCGGCCGCTGGTACGAGATCGCGCGCTTGCCGAATCGATTTGAAAAGAAGTGCGCTGATTCAGTTACCGCCACCTATGCCCTGCGGCCGGACGGAAAGATCGAAGTAGTGAACCGCTGTCGAAAGTCTTCGGGCGAGTACACCACCGCGAAGGGCAAGGCGAAGATCGTCGATCAGAAAACCAACGCCAAACTAAAGGTGACTTTCTTCTGGCCCTTCTATGGTGACTACTGGATACTGGACCTAGGACCAAATAATGAATACGCCGTGGTGGGCGATCCGAGCCGAGATTATCTCTGGATCCTGAGTCGCACGCCAAACATTGAAGAATCTCTCTACCAGCAGTTGCTCGCAAAGATGGCTGCGCGCGGTTTCAAAACAGAACGGATGATTAGAACGTCGCAGCCGGCCGACCAGCTGAATCGGTAGATCTTCGAGATCGGGAACGGATGAGAAAGCGAGCTGTAGAAGTCAACGACCTGATGCAGACAGGCTACGTCTACTTTCTCACCGAGCCCATGGGAAAGAACTTCCATCCGGAGGTCTGTCCTGAATTAACTCCGAAAGAAATGCTCGAGCTGGGAGTATTCGGCGGCAAGTACATGACTGATTGCACCGCTGAATTTCCCCGGGACTGGTTCAGGAAAGCCAAGCTTTGCTCGGCGCGGCACGATCCAAAGCTCAATTGTTTTGGGGTGAACGCGTCACAGCCGTTGTCAGTCTGGCGAAAGAATGGTTGGATCTATCATGAAGATCCGCGCGGCTGGTTTCAGTGGTATTGTCGATACTTTATGGGACGCCGCTGTGTGGACGACGAGCGACAGATCAAAAGGTGGCGCGCGGTGCGGCGGCATATTACGCAGCTTCAAAAGAATTGCCCGAGGCGAGCCCTGGACTGCCGGCCGAGGCAACGACAGGCCCTGCTACACTGGGCTTACGATTCGCGAAAACTCTGAATGAACAGTGAGGAAGAAATCAGCGCAGACCCGGCGGATCAGGGGCTCATTCTGTTGACTGGCGCGACCGGATACGTAGGTGGCCGCTTGCTGCAATCTCTGGAGCAGCAAGGGTATCCACTGCGATGTCTGGCGCGACGGCCGGACTCTTTGAGATCGAAACCCGCGGCGGCAACCGAGATCGTAGCCGGCGACGTACTGGACCGTGCGAGTCTCGACGCGGCGCTGCGCGGCGTGCGCATCGCTTACTATTTGGTCCACTCGATGGGCTCCGCTGGATCCTTTGAAGAAGATGATCGAAGGGCGGCGCACAATTTCGCTGCTGCTGCAAAGGCGTCCGGCGTCGCGGGCATCATCTATCTCGGCGGCCTGGGCGATGAACAGGAAACGCTCTCGCCCCACTTGCGCAGCCGTCAGGAAGTTGGACGGATACTGCGCGAATCGGGCCTGCCCGTCCTCGAATTTCGCGCGTCAATTGTCATCGGCTCAGGCAGCCTGTCATTCGAAATGATTCGCTCGCTGGTTGAGCGGCTGCCAATCATGATTACACCCAAATGGGTGGCAGTGCCGGCCCAGCCGATTGCTATCGATGACCTGATCGCGTATTTGAAAGCGGCACTGCGACTGCCCGCGTCCGCTTATCGGATCTACGAGATTGGCGGCGCCGACCAGGTATCGTATGCGGAAACCATGCGCACCTACGCGCGGCTTCGCGGCATGCGCATCAGAATGATCCGGGTGCCGGTGTTGACCCCGTTTTTGTCAAGTTTATGGCTGGGCTTGGTGACGCCTTTGTATGCTCGCATCGGCCGGAAATTGATCGAGAGCATCGTTCACTCGACGGTCGTTCGAGATAAGTCCGCGCTCAAAGACTTCGACATTCGGCCGATTGGAATTGAGGCTGCAGTTCGCCGCGCGCTGGCCTACGAAGACCGGCAATTTGCGGCGACGCGCTGGTCAGATGCTTTTTCCTCGTCGGGGGAATCCCCTTCGTGGGGCGGCGTCCAGTTTGGCACGCGCCTGGTGGATTCGCGCACCGCGAAAGTAAGGATGCCGCCCGCCGTGGCGTTCAAGCCAATTCAGCGAATCGGTGGCGCGACGGGTTGGTATGCGTGGAACTGGCTTTGGCGGGTGCGCGGGTTTCTCGACTTGCTTGTGGGAGGAATCGGCGTGCGGCGCGGGCGTCCCGCGTCTGAAAACTTACACGTTGGTGATGCGATCGACTTCTGGCGCGTCGAAGCTTTCGAGCCGAACCGTCTCCTGCGTCTTAGTGCTGAGATGAGACTGCCCGGACGCGCCTGGCTGGAATTTGAGGTTGACGGCGATGATTCTTCTGCGACGATCCGCCAGACTGCCAGTTTCGATCCGGTCGGTTTGTCTGGGCGAATCTATTGGTACGCGCTTGCGCCACTTCATCATCTAGTGTTCGGCGGCATGTTGCGCGGGATCGTGGCGGAGAGTAACGCACACAGAAGTGGCTAATCATAGATTCGTTGCTTTCAAACTTAATGAGCGGTTCCGAGAGCTCGTCTCGATGTCATGAACTGAGCGAACAGTGATAATAGTGGATAGCGAGTGGTCGTATTAAGCGGTTGCTGTCAGAATCGATTCTCTAATTTGCCAGTCCTGAGAAGCGAAACGAAAAATGCCAGGAACGACTCTTACTACCAAGGAAGTGGCGAAGGCCGTAGGAATTGCTGGCGAGCACCTGACGGGCGTCGAGATGGCTGCCGCATTGACTCGGACAATGGGCCAGGAAGTGCGGTACAACGAAGTGTCACCCGACGCGTACCGCAGTTTCGGCTTTCCGGGAGCGGAGGATCTTGGCAACATGTTCCAGTTCAAGCGCGACTTTAATGAAATGTTCTGCGGCGCTCGAAATCTTGACTTGGCTCGCGCATTGAACCCGTCGCTGCAGACCTTCGACGCTTGGCTGGCTCAGAACAAGAGCCGCATACCGCTTGAGTAGGGCTGCGCTTAGGCGTACCTGTGAAGTCGGCGCGTCGGCTATCCTGGTCCGCAGTCGCGTTTGGTCAAACTCTGACGTTCACCGGCCGTCGGTAGCAGTTTGCGAAAAATGCCAGCTTATGAGCAACGAGACGGAATTCTCGATCTTCACCTTTGGCGAACCGGCGAGCGCGGCGCAGTGGTACTCGATCGACGATGCCGTCATGGGCGGCGTTTCAGCGAGTAAACTGCTGGTAACGGGCGACGGTACCGCTATATTCGCCGGCGTCGTCTCATTGGAAAACAATGGTGGGTTCGCTTCGGTGCGCTGCGAGCCCCGCGACTTTCAGTTAGCTGGGTGCAAAGGCATACGACTGGTAGTCAAGGGCGATGGCCGGCGGTACAAGCTGTCGCTAAAGACTGACGCGGGGGTTGACGGGATACAGTATCAGGCCGCGTTTGACACGCAAGCTGGAGCGTGGCAGACCACGGATATTACTCTTAAGTCCCTCGCGCCAATGTTTCGGGGTCAGCGCATAATCGACGCGCCCGATTTGGATGTCGCGCAGATTCGAACCTTCGGCCTGGTGATTTCCGATCGACAGGCTGGGGAGTTCCGCCTCGAAATTGGATCAATCGATGCTTACCGAGCCTGAACTGAAGTTTAGAGATGTCGCGAAGATCGAGAACTCACAGCCCAGGCTGCGCCATTGTTAATGCGGCTTGACCTCGATTTGCCAGAGGCACGGGCCGACCGGAACGAGGACCGATTCCGGCGACTGATGCGCCTACGCGCGAGGGTTGTCACGCGCTTACGGCGACGACGGGAAAGCTTGTCACTTATACCCTGTCTCTCAAGATTGAAAGATAGGCTGTCCACGGACCCGTTGCCTCACCGTAAGCTTTGGCCATCGTGCGCGCGATCTGCGCGATGTGATCTAGATCGTCTATTACCCAAGTTCGCGAAGATCTCGTAGCCGCGGGGGATAAACATCAAAAACCTGAGACTGAATCGTCATCGTCGTTTTCTCCTCGAACAGGCTGTTCAACCGTCGCCCATTCTGGTCAACCGACCTGACATTCAACAACACCGCTTGATAGTTTCTCCGATCCAAGCCATCATTTATCCATACCAAATAGGAGTAGCACGCGACCGTCTTCGTGCCCGGGCTCAAGATGCGCATAATTGAAATTTCTGTCTACCGGGTTGAACTACCGCTGCATGAG
>JBBQWP010000020.1:0-105428 GCA_038210455.1 Pyrinomonadales bacterium
TCGAGGCGTTCAAGGACGATTACAACGGCTTCAGACCACACAGCTCGCTGTGCGGTCTGACCCCGAATCAGGTGCTCGCAGGGCACCCCCAAAACCCGGAATTTTCGACTTTAGGCTGGTACTGAAAAGGGGAGAGGGTCATCTGCATCAACCGCTCCACTATGGTTGATGAGAATGCGGGCCCGGTGATCGCCAACAGATCTGCAACTTCATTTTCCATGTCACACCACGCTATTTATAATATGATCAAAACAGCCAAGGATCGCTTTTTTTTGGGCGGGTGAGTTAAACCGAGTTGCGGGAGGTATTTAAGAACTTACCGCTGTTACTTTGGCGTGTCACAGCAAACTTTTGTAAGCACTTCTCAACTATTAGGCAGCAACATTCTAAAGCAGGCCCAAGGATTCTTGCAGAATTGACGTAATTCAGATGCCTTGTGTAGTATGCGACTACTTGTGCTTTCGGTGAATCTGAGAGCGCAGTGGTTGCTGGGGTGAGGACAGTGACCACACACGCACTTAATTGTGCAAGGCCGGTTGAGCCGCGATCCCAAAGGTCGCGGCTCTCGGTTTTTCAAGACCGACTAGGCAAGCGTCGAGTTGCTTGTTTGTTGTCTCGGGGAATCATCTTTCCGAATCTGCCCGCTGCGCTTGCTTGAAAAGGCGCTGCTGCCAGCCAGCGCTGATCACCTCGGGGATCGGCGCGAACGGATTGGGATAGAGAATTCCGTCAACACTCATCGACTCGAAATAGCGGGGTCCGACAGTGGTGTTTTCGTTATCTGGAATGCGTATCAAGATCGCTGGACCATCGGCGCGACTGGCGGGCATGGAGATGACCTCAACACTAAGAGTGTCTGGAGAGTAGCGGATGTGAAGGGTTCCGTGGACAGTCTGAAGTACGCCAGATTGTTTGGTCAGCCATTCAGCGGGAATGAGTTGTCGCTGCTGCGTAATCCCAGCGGCAATCTCGCCCGCGTCATGCGCAGTATGCCCCGTCATAGCTCCTTCGATCACATACGTGCTCGCAGCGATCGCCACGGCGGTCACGTCTCGTAATCGTTCGGCTGTTCGGGGCACTTCACTGTCAGGCCAACGGTACGCTAGTGTATCGCGGCTAGAGGCTGGATCGTTCCTCCCGTCAGCTATCGAAACCTGCGCATCAACTGTAGCCATGCGATTAGAAAAGGCAAGATCACCACAAGGAGGGCGACGGCAATCACACAAATCACCGGCCAGATGTTTCCTCGTTCTCTCATGCTGCCTCTCGCGTAAGGACTTCCCCTTCACTAAGGACGTTGTGAATCATTTGTTCTATTACCGTATCGCCCGTGTGAGCTGCCTTTTCCAGTCGGGGCAGGCCCAGCTCAAGATTCGTAAGATCATCGGCGCCGCGAGCGATAAAGCCCAAGTGGTCATCGATCACGTCGGCAGTTACGCACTGGATTTGTTCAGTGGCGAGCGCTTGAAGAAAAACAATGGATTCGCGTAGTCCTGGCTTGTCTCTGACGGTGGGCATCATCACGCGAATGTATCTGACAACTTTTACAACCTGAGTTAACAGAGTCGCCGACGCAAGCGGCACACGCGAGTGAAGGATTCGTGCTTCCTCAAGATCGGTTGGTAGTCTGACTTTCGTATAGACGCAGCGTGAACGCAGAGGCGGATGAACGATGTGTTGGTTATTCGATGTCAGAATGACGATTGGTTTGTCATGCGTCTTACCTACGCCGATGTGTCCGTTGTTCTCAGAGAGGCGTGGAATGGAAGCATGACCGTCGGTGAATAGTTGGTAGAAGAATGCCTGGCACGCCTGCGGTAGTTTTTCAAACTCGTCGAGCTTCAAGATTGGCACAATGCCAGTGGTCGCGAGATAGTCATAAGCTTTTAAGATTTCGCCCAGGTTAAGAAATTCTTTGCGCCACTGTTGTCGTCTGGCTTCTTCGAGATTGAGTTCTTTACTCGAGACGGCTTGAAGCACGAAATTGTTTTGTCCTTTCTCATCCCATTCGAAAAGAATGTCGTTGAGTTTAAGCCCGTCCATTCCCTGAAGCTCAAAGTAAGGTCGATTACACGCATAGGCGAGGGCATCGATCATCTCCGTCTTTCCGCCTCCGCGCTCGCCTTCAGCAAGCAGCGGCATTCCCGACTTCAATGACTGGCAGAGATCCTTTAGTGGTCTGAGTTGAAAGATGTAGCCGGACTCGGCGGCTACCAGATCAGCCAGCGCATCGCGTCCATGCTCGCGGACGAGCTGGCGCGGATCGATTACCTGTCAATCGGGGTCGGACGGGATCATCGCTTTTCATCGTCCGGGGGAAGTGTTTTAAGAGCGAGCCGTTTCTGCTCGTCCGTCATCAAGGGAAGGGCCGCGCGAATCTCGTCGGGCGCGCCAAGGAGGATCAGCTCCATGACGTCACGATCAGTCAAAGAAACTGCCGCGCGAGTAAGTTCGTCTTCACCGGGTGCATCGACTGCGCGAAGCTCCTTCGGTAAATCGGCAACCATGACGTAGGCAGGTCGTCCCGCTTCGACTTTGACAAAGGCTTGCTTATCCTGGGCACCATTAATCATTCGGCCCGCTTCGTCCGTAATCGGATTCACTAACCTGGAGCCTGCGCCGTCGATGACGACTGTTCCGCGCCGGCCCAATACTCCTGCCATCATGCCGGCGACTTGTACGCCACTGGAGGCAACCTTGCGTAAGGTCTGCCCTAACCGATTGCGATCCACTTGAACGCGCTTGCCCTGAATTCCTGTGCCGCCGTCGCTTCCTAAAACCTCGCCGGTCATTTTCACGAGTTTGTTGTCGCGCGTATCTATGTAGCCGATTACATTCACATACGCGCGATCATTTTCGCTGCCGCTTGTATGGCCAATTAAGACTGTACCTTTCGGTAACGACCAACCTTTGCCGGCAACGTCTCGAATCAATTCAAGTCGTGCATAGGAGTTGTTGCGCAGACCGAAGATTACGCCTTGGGTGCGCACTGGCAACATGGTGCCGAAAGGCGGCAAAACTGCTGGGGCGATGTTAGCTCCGGGCGTGGACGCGATTTTGGTTTGCTTTGGAGATTGCATCGAGCCATTCACCGGCCTTGTTTTCCCGTCCAACTTTGGCGGTGCTTCTTCCACGTAGATAGATTGGGTGGTGTTTGCGCGAGACTGCGCTAAATCCTGAGCCGCCGAATTTGTTCCGTTGCTCCGCGGGTCGGACGTCACCGTCGTCGCCGGCTGCGACGCAGTTTTCGGGTTTGTCGATCCATTGTTGGTCGTTCCAGATGGGTAGTCGGTTGCGCTTAGACTTCGTACGGCGACCTGAACGGAGTCGTTAGAGTTCGGTTGAGAGGGAGTGGGTGTTGGGGACGGGGTGCTGTTATTGCCGGGCGCCGTGCGATGATCGCCGATAAGTTAATCAATGAAGAAAGTTTTGCCGAGGCCGTGGCCGAGCTGTTGATGCAGCGAGTATACAAGCGTTTTCACCATACTGGCACGGGCCAAGAGTAGCCCAATTCGTGTCTCCGTTTCAAAACAGAGTCTCTGGTTAACTGAAACTTTCAATGCGTCGATGGATGATGGAAAAGTTGAAGGAAATATGGGATGTGTCGCAGTAACGGGCCGGCAACTGGAACGTTTTGATCTTGATAAACATTCATCCTCGACCAATGCCGCTCAGGATTTGATTTGAAGGAAGCCATGGCTATTTGGCTGATCCGCGCCGGATCGCACGGCGAGTACGAACAGAAGTTTCTGCAAGGAAACCGAGTCTATGTTACGTGGCACAGACTTGACGTGAATCTCTCTAAGCTTGCTGACCGAGCAGCACTATTCTCCGCATTGAGCGACAGAAATCCCGACGCAAGACCGAAGACCTTGCACAACTGGGTAAGCCAAGTGTGGCCATTCGCACATGACATCCAAAAAGGCGACCTGGTTATCTTCCCACTCAAATCGCAGCGAGCTATCAACGTCGGCGAGGTAATTGGCGACTATCAGTTTGAGTCCGCCGGTCCTGATCCGTTCTACCATTGGAGGGCGGTCAAGTGGATTGCTGAAGCAGTTCCACGCGTCCACTTTGCCAAGGACTTGCTTAATAGCTTTGGTGCGTTCATGACTATCTGCCGCACTCGGAGAAATAACGCGGAGGCACGGATTGCCGCGATGCGTGCGAACGGTTGGAAGCCAGAGACCATCGCCGCGACAATTCAAGAGGCAGTGCCGGCTAGTGACGAAACGGTGGAGGACACCGACCTGGAAGAGCTAGGTCGCGACCAAATAGCACGGCTTGTCGCTGCCCGTTTCAAGGGACATGGGCTTACGCGGCTTGTGGAAGCAATACTGAAAGCTCAGGGTTATACAACGTACCGGAGCCCTGAAGGGGCAGACGGGGGAGTAGACATTCTCGCGGGTGCTGGCTCACTTGGGTTCGGTGCCCCTCGACTTTGCGTCGAAGTTAAGTCGGAAGATTCACCTATAGATCGGCCGACCGTGGACAAGCTGCTCGGAGCAATGACGAAGTTTAGCGCTCAGGAGGGATTGTTTGTCACTTGGGGCGGATTTAAGAGCACTGTACAAAGGGAACTTGCAGGAAGCTTTTTCCGAATGCGGCTTTGGAGTCAAAAAGAATTACTGGAACAACTCTTCGTCCATTATGATCAACTCGATGAAGACTTAAAAGCGGAGCTTCCACTGAAACGCATTTGGACTGTTGCTGCGCAAGAGGATCAATAACCGCGATAAATGTAAGACAGCGCGACTCAGAACGTGTCTTATGACGAATGACGCGCTCTCCTCATCATCTTCTTATCCATGCTGCCGTGCCTTGCGATCTCGGCTTCTTGAGATGGCTGTTGTGAAATACATACGTTGACGCATTTTACAACAGGTTGCTTTAAGTTGAGATCGGGTGCTCTTGTTAGCCTCAGTGCTAATCCCGCCCTTATTGACTTTGCTCTGAATTCTCAGATGCTCGACCGCAGGATGGGGAAGCAATTTGCACTCCAACCTGAATGGCACGCGCCTTGAGAACAAATTGCCGCACCAGAAGACTTGGTTGTGGAGAAAGAACGTATGAAGTTAATTCAAGCAAAGCGAGCATCGGAAGTCTTAGCCGTTTCGCTGCCACGGCTCTACGAGGTCGGGCGGTTAGGCGTTATTCCGGTGATTCGGCTCGGCCCTCGCCGGATTCGTTTTGACGATCTGTTGCGCAATGGGTAAGCCGATACGATTCGCTAGACGGATGGAATTGAATTCAAGGGAGCATCAGGATGAGTGTCGAAGGTGATTCGCTGATAACGAGCCTTGATGAGCATATTCGAATAATCTCAAGAGAGGTTTTGGAACAGCAACTCGCAGAAGAACAGCAGCAGACAAATCGCGTCATCGTTGATGCCGAAGCGCGGAGGCTTCATCAGGTTCTTCAGCGGATTATGGCTAAAGAGTTCATTTCGGCAAAAGAGGCCGCAGTGCTTCTCAACTGCTCAGAGCGCCACATTCACAACCTAGTCGATCGCGCGCGTCGCCAAATCAGCGATAAGCCGATCCCGTTTCGCAAAATCGGAGAAACTACTACGTTTCTTCGCAGTGAACTTTTGGAATGGACCAGAGCCCAATGGAACGTTAATCAGCTAAGAGCAGTTAGTTAAAAAAATGCCCGCCTTCGCAACCTGTCAGTGGTATATTAGCGCTGCTCAAACGGCTGTCATCCGCAAGGAGGACAACCATGGCAGTTGAAAATCGCGGCACAACAGACGTGCCTCGTTGGTACTACAGCTTCATGATTCGCCGAGTGCGATATTTCGGTTCGATTCCTGAAGCGCGAACAAGAGCAGAAGCCTTGAAAGTTGAGGCGATGAAGCGCCTTCAAGTTTACGAGGGGCGTTATGGAAATGAACCAGGGGTAAAGGACTTCTGCGAGTTTGTCGATGGGGTCTACATGGACTACGCGAAGGGCAACAAGGTTACGTGGAAGCACGATGAGTTCAGATGCGAAACGCTGAAGGATCACTTTAGCGGTCTGCGTTTCAGGGATATCACCCCACGATCAGTCGAGAAATTCATTCTCGCCAGACTGGACAGCGATACCCAGAGGGAAACTAAACGCAGCCCGGTAACTGTTCACAAGGAGTTTAGTTTGCTCTCGTCGATCTTCAACATGGCAATCAAGGAAGACGTTGCATCCTCTAATCCGTGCGTGAAGATCAGCAAGAAGGTTCGGGAGAAAATCCCGGCAAGAAACAAACGCGATAGGTTCATGTCTCTGGAAGAAGAAGAGAAGCTATTCACTAACGGACTCGTGGGTTCACGCGCGCGGCTTCGTCCAGTGGTTACTCTGGGAATTCACCTGGGGGCCAGACTTGGTGAATTGATGGCAATTAAGCGGGACGACATGAATCTCAGTCGTGACTCTTTCTTCGTGAAGTTGAGGAGCAAAGGCCAGGATTTGAAAGTTGAGGTCAGATCCAACCACGTCTTAATCCCCAAGAGCAAGAATGGCAAGCCGCGAACGATTCCGCTAAGCAGTGTTGCGAGGGAGATGTTCGCGGGGGTACTTGCCGATGAATCAACTTCGGATTATGTCTTCGCCAACCCGGATACGGGCAAGCCCTTTACGGATATCGGCAAGTTGTTCGCTAAGGCGTGCGACGATGCGGGAATCGAGGACTTAACCTTTCATGACTTGAGACACACATTCGCTTCCAGATTGAGAGAGGCTGGTGTTGACGCTATCACCAGACGCGATCTCCTGGGGCATAGCACCGTTCAGATGAGCGACGATTACACTCACTCATCTGCGGAATCAAGACTGCGTGCGGTGGAGTCAATTGCTGACTATCGCAAGCAGGATTACAGCAAGATTACAACAAAAGAGGATTCGGAGACTCGCCTTCGGATCGCCAGCTAGTTGTAAGTCTTTGAAAACACAACGGAAGGTTGGTAGCGGGGGGCAGGATCGAACTGCCGACCTTGGGGTTATGAATCCCACGCTCTAACCATCTGAGCTACCCCGCCACGCGAGCCTGATTATAGAGTCAGATGGCCGCAGGTCAAACCAGACTTGAGCGATCGTCAAGACTGACGATTGCGAAAACGAACCAGCCGGGCAAGCATCAATTCTCGAGGTCACGATCGTCTCAGCCGAGATCGTGACCGCGCGTTTGCGCGCCAGCTCACGGCTTGCGTTACACTAGGCCCATGCTTCCGCCGACATTCAACGACATCCTAACGGCCCGTGATTTTGTGACTCAGTACCTTCCCAGGACGCCGCTCGTCCGGATCGAAAAACTCTCGAGTGAACTCGGCTATGATTACTATACAAAGTTAGAAAACCTGCAACCGGTTGGCGCGTTCAAAGTTCGTGGTGGAGTGAATCTTGTCGGTACCGCGAGCGATGAAGAGAAACGAAGCGGTCTGGTTTCAGCCAGCACCGGCAATCACGGACAATCGATCGCTTACGCGGGCCGGCTGTTCGGCGCGAGAGTGATAATTTACGCTCCGACTGAAAACGTCAATGAGTCGAAGATGCAGGCGATGCGGGAACTGGGCGCGGAAGTTCGTTTGCACGGCCGTGATTTTGACGAAGCGCGCCTCGAGGCTGAACGCATCGCCCGTGAGGAAGGTCATCGTTACGTTCATTCGGCGAACGAATCGAAACTGATCGCCGGCGTCGGCACTATCGGACTCGAAATCTTCGATGACCTGCCTGATGTCGATGTGATTATCGCCCCGGCGGGTGGCGGCAGTTGCGTGTCAGGCAATTGCATCGTCGCAAAACATCTCAACCCTCGCGTTCGAGTCATCGCCGTGCAGTCAGAATCGGCGCCGGCGATGTGGCACGCTTGGAAGAATCACAACCTGGATCCATACCCTACCATGGAGACGGAGCACGAAGGCCTGGCCACGCGCGTGCCTTTCGAGATGACTAACCAGATTCTTTGGGAGTTGCTCGATGATTTCGTGCTGGTGACGGATGAAGAGATCAATGAAGCCGTTCGGTTACTGGCTCGGCAGGCGAACCAGGTAGCGGAAGGCGCCGGCGCTGCTTCACTCGCCGCGGGGATCAAGTTACGCGATCAATTGAAGGGAAAGAAAGTTGTAGGAATATTAACCGGTGGGAATATTCCGTCGGACCGGCTTGCGGCACTGATGAGAGCAAAGAGTTAGAGACTGTCCGGTCGAATCGTTCCCGAAGTCCCAGGTATTGTTTGCTCCATGAACTCTCTCAACCAGAAACCGAAATTCGAACTTCAGCCGCATCTCGTGGGCGACCTGCTTGAACTTCGTCCGCTGAGATTAACCGACTGGAAAAGTCTATTCGCGGTGGCCTCAGACCCGCTAATCTGGGAGCAACATCCAGCGCGTGATCGTTACCAGGAAGACGTCTTCAAGGAATTCTTTCGCGAGGCGATGGAATCCGGCGGCGCCCTGGTCATCATCGATCGGCAGAGCCAGGAGATTATCGGGTCGTCACGCTACTTCGGATTTGATCCGGACAAGAGCGTAATTGAAATTGGCTGGACGTTTTTAGCCCGCTCTTATTGGGGCGGAAAATATAACGGCGAATTGAAACGCCTCATGCTGGATCATGCTTTTAGATTTGTAGAGAGCGTGGTGTTTCTGATAGGGCCAACGAACTTCCGTTCGCGAAAGGCTATTGAAAAAATCGGCGGCGTGCTGATCGGACGGCGAAAAAGAACGAACCCTAAAGGAACGATTGATGAGTCGGTTGTGTATCAGATCAAAAAACCGGGAAAGAACCTGACTTGAAACATAGAGTTCACTGCTTGCCGCCCCATTGATCGAAGACTGCTTTCGCGACCTTTGCGATCACGCCCTCCCGAGTTGCCTCGTCTGCCAGTGAATCCGAAACAAAGACCGCGATAGCCAGGTGACGTCCGTCGGGTAGAGTAATGATTCCAATGTCATTGGTCGCTGCCGTGATTCCGTTTTGAGTTCCGGAGGTCCCGGTCTTGTGCGCGACGATCGTGCCGGCGGGCAGAAGGCCTCTTAAACGTTTGGCGCCGGGCGTCGATTCGGCCATTAGTTTTAGCAGCAAGCTCTGGCTTGATTCAGAAAACCCGCGCCGGTCATGCAGTGCGCGCAACAAAGCGACTGCGGCTTCAGGTGAAGTCCAATTGCGATACTGCGTCTGCCACTCCTGACCGATTTCTTTTTCGGTATTGGCGACGACTATGTCAGTGATTTTAAGTTCGTCCAGGAAAGCCTGGACAGCTTCAGGTCCCCCGGCAAGCTTCATCAGCACGTCGCTCGCAGTGCCGTCACTTTCCGATATGGCATATCGCATCAACTCACTGAGGCTCATCTCGACGCCATTTGGATTCTGGTCGCGAATTGGACTGTACTGCCCGGGCCTTACGAAGTCGCTTTTCGTCACACTTACTTTTTGCTCGAGCTTTATCTTTCCCGCATCAACCTGTTTCATTACGGCCATGCCAATCGGAAGTTTATAGACACTCTGCATCGGAAAGTGATCATGAGGATTGAGCGAAACCGTCTCGCCCGTTTCCAGAACCAGAGCCGCGACTCCCACGTGCCCTTTGGCCGCGGCCGCTATCTGCTCGATTTGCTTTGTTAGCTCTGAAGCATCGCCGGTTTTTGTCTTTTGAAAATCGGCTGGTTGGGTCTTTTGCTCTTTCGGTTGGTTGATGGCTCCGCCTGAGCAAGCGAAGGCTAAAGAGACAAGCATGAGAGCGTGAATTCTGAATATCGGTTTCATTGCTGTTCTACTGATTCAACACAAACTTCATCACCTTATTGCGAGCGACGACGAGCAGTTCGTTTTTGTCATTGAAGACCATGCCTGAAGCTACGCCGTCGGGTTTGAAAACGGCGAGGTAGCGGCCATCAGAATCGAACACCTGAACGCCTTTTGTGTCGCTTACAAATACTCTGCCCTTGCCGTCGATGGCGATTGCGTTGGCGGCGCTGATCTGTCCGGGTTGACGGCCGGGACTGCCGATGCGATTCAGAAACTTTCCGTCGGATCTAAACTTAAACACAGCATTCGTGAAGCTGCCGAGCGCGTAGATATTTTCCAGGCCATCGATGGCGACGCGCGTATTCAGCTCGGAGCGGTCGGCTTCGGTGCTGATGGCCGCCTTGATGGTGCGCGCGACTTTTCCATCGGCATTGAAGCGAACGAGGTCGTCGCTTCCGCTGTACCAGGCGCAGAGCAGGCCGCCATCGGGCGTCGCCGTAACATCGTCAAAGCCCGCGCCCGCGCCATAGTCCACCTGGCCCAGAGACTTTCCCGTCTGGCTTTCATAACGGGTGATGTTGCCGTGCTGCACTACGTAAACAATTCCTTTGCGGTCGGCAGTTAAGCCGCGCAAAGGCATCTTTGGATCAACCATCCACTGCGTGATGAATTGCCCCGAGCTGTCGAACACCTGAATCCGGCCGCCGGTGTATTCGCCGACATAGATGTTGCCTTTGCCGTCGACTGCGATGCTGCGGGCGTCAGTCAACATGCCGGGACCGATACCTTCGCTACCGAATTTGAGTGCGACGCTGGCGAAGCTGTTGGCCGGGTCGTCGGTGCGAGATCCGGATGGGCCGCTCCGCGTCGCGACCGGAGTTTTGAACGGAGCCGTCACCGATTTGACCATATGGCTGACCATTCCAAACACCGCAAGGATCACGACGAACACCAGAATCACAATGAAGACGGGGATCAGCAGCAGCAGAGAAATTGCTTTCTTCGCACCGCTGGCGACCTGCGGTCCAATGTTGATCTCGAATTGCTCGAGCACGCGCGCGGGTTCGCCGCGGAGTTCGTTAGGAAGGGCAAGTTGGCTTTGGCAATAAGAGCAGCGCGCAGTTCCACCGAGCACGTTTGGATCAAAAGTAACCGGCGCGCCGCATTTTGGACATCCGAAGGTTTGCATAGGGGGTTCTTCCGCCGCCGTACAGTTTGTAGGTCATCCCGGCCTTCGAGCGCAAATAGAAAAAACCCAGGGCGGGATCACCCTGGGTTATTAGGACGGCCGGCAGCGGATGTTTTTGCAGTCTTTGGTGAATCGGCTCATTCACTCCGTGTCACGACCGCTTTTTGGGGCGCATAATTAATCCGGCGCAGCTCGCGCATGCGGCCATCTCTAAAACTTCCTTCGACGATCTCATAGCCGAGCAGCGCCAGTACTCGTCCTCTTACGAACAGCGGGCGCGAGTTGCCGTACCAATCGACGCAGGAAGCGCGACAACCATCGTCGACCGCCTTGTCGGATTCCGCGCCCAACTCTCCGAGTTCTTCGAAGTGCAAAGAGTCGTTGCGCAAGAACAGAATCGCCGCCGAACTCTGGAAGAGTTGTTGATAACCGGAGCGGCCGGGCACGCTGATCGGCAAGCCGAGCACTCCTGAATCCGGACCGTCAGGTTTGTAAAAGAAGCCCTGGCTGCGTAGCTCACCCTGTGACGCGCCCTTGCGAATGTACTCGTCGGCTACTTCGGGTGAAGCACCGAGACGAACGGCAGTAAAGTGCAAATCCTTACCGTCAGTCCCAACCGCGAGCGCGTCCGAACCCAGGGCCTCGATCCGATCCACACCGTGATTGAGCGACAGCTCAGTGGTTTCGCCGTCGGTCCAACGTACCGCATACAAACTCGCCTGGTTCTTCTGTGGGGCTCCCCAGCCGCTGCCGGTTCCGTAAAGCAGATAGTTGCCGACGAATCGATTCTGGAAGGTGTTACCCGCGGGTTTCGGCAGCGGGTGATAGCTCCATGACGAAGCGTTCTGGCTGCCGTCGTTGAAACTCGAGAGCGGCAGACGCAACATCGCAACATCGCCGGTGGCGACTTCCGCGCCCCACATCCCGTCGCCACCTGAATTTGATCGCACCAGCACGTTCAGATGTTTGTCTTCGCTCTCGAGGAACGAAAACTGATCCACCGGACTACCTGAGACACCGATCGCGCTGGGACTCGAACCATCTAGCGGCATGCGGTAAAGCGTTGAACTCTCTTTCGATTGCTGACCATGCCACGCCCAATCGGTCGTCCAGACGTAAACCGATTCCGGCGAAACATAGAACACGCGGCCTGCGGGTCCCAACACCGCGGTTGCTTCGCATTTGAAATCACCCTGCGCCAGGTCGCAGACCGTTACGGTGTGCAGCGCCAGTCCGTAGGTCGCAGTCACTGGACGCTCGGGGCGATACACGTGAGTCGCCGAGACGATCCGCTGGAACTCGGCGGCGGTTGCACCCTTGTGCCACTTACGGACGGCGGGGAACTGCGCGAAGGGATCGGTGCTGTATGGCGAAAGGTAAAGCGGCGTGTAGAAAATGAGTTTGCTGCCGATCAGGCGGCTGGCGTAATTGCGCGACGAATAGTAATCGTTCGAACGCAGATGATAAGTCGATCGATAGCTGAGGTTGCCGGTGCTATCTATGTTGAAGAGACCTACTTCAGTGCCGCCGCGTTCATAGCTATAACCGATCACTGCAACCGTATCGGCGGATACGAGCATCTCGTCATACCAGGTGTAACGCGGGTTCATGTCCGGACCAAATGCGTCAACCGCCGAGATAGGTCTCAGCGCGCCTTCGCCCACCGCTACTGTGAACAAACGGCCGCGACGCAAGACCACCAAATGATCGCCATGAAGCTTGACTATGCCGCCTTCATCAACGCCGGCGTGCTGCGTATTGGTGATCGATTCATCTTTTCCGGCGGCTACTCCTTCGCCCGCCTTGGCGACACTGGTTGCGGCCTGATTCGCCGACGGAGCCGGCGGTGGATTCGCCGAAGCTTCCCGGCGTGCGCGTTCCAGCGTTCGCTTCCGCGCTTCAGCAAAGTAGTTCTTCAACTCTTCCTCCGAGCCAAAGGCGCGCATGGTTTTCTTTGCCGGCACTTTTGTAAGGGTGCTGGAACCAGGCGCACTGCTGACTGGCCTGCCCACACAAGCCGCGAGCAATGACATGACAAAAACGGTGGTGATCGCGGAAAAGGTGAAGCTGGTGGCGGAAAGCGCGAACGTGCGCGCGGGCCGGATAAAGCTTTTCATGGTATCGAACGTCTCCTCGGGTTTGCGTTAGTCGAACAACCAGTGGATGAACGCCCGGTGAGGGACAAACTTGCGGGGTGGGCTTCTGGTTAATTGTTTAGTGGCGGGCTACGGCCCGCCTTCTTGATCCTAACTCTCGTTTAGGATATCGACTGCCTGCCATAGATTTGAGTCCGGCGATGAAGTTGGCGGGCAGTAGGCCGCCTCTAAACGCTGCGGCTGGCAGATTAGTTCTTATCGCGTGAGGCCCAAAACGTATTTCTCCCACTTTTGTTTGAATGCTTTCATATCACGCGTGCCCAGGATTCTCTGTAGAGTTCGGTAGCCCGTGGGATCTTGTTTCTGATGGGCGTAAAACTCACGATAGAACTTTATGAGCAGTCCATGCTGCTGCAGGTAGTAACAAAGATAACGCGCCTGACCATAATTCGTGCCTTTGTCTTCCTCGTAGAATCTGCGCGCATCGAGCGCCGTCAGCGATTTGAATTCGGGGACTTTGCCGGCCCTGATGGCCCCCTGCAATCCGGGCAGACGCCAATTCGTATATCCGTGGATGTGCCCGTCGACTTCGCCGCTCTGTTCGTACAATGAACCGAGACCCTCGTTGAGCCATGGCGGGCATGCGGGAAAGTTGGCCTCAACAAAGGGATGGACGATCTCGTGTACCAGCGTACCGCCGCCAGTTGAGATGTTCATGATGAGCGCCTTGTGAGCACTCGAATAATAGCCGTAGGGCGTCCCGGGTTTCTCGCCAAACAACGCGAGTGCATTCGTCTCGTACGAAGCGGAATCGCGAAACAGCCAGATGTCGAGAATCTCTTTCGGATCTTTCGTAAAGTAATCCTGCCTGAGTTTGTCGACCGCCCACTTGATCGTGTTTTCAGCGTGTCCCTTTACCGCGGCCGGTGGTTCATCGCCAATGACCACGAACGGCGGCTGAACGATCACGGTGAAGTCGTTTGACGGCAGCTTCTTCTTGAGTTGCTCTACGTGCCGGGCAAAATCCGCGTCAGTGAAACTGCCGGGCAGAGTAACCGCGGGCAGCTCAGCATGAGTCAAATGGGTCGGACGATCGCGCGCCGTCATCATCAAGACGGCGACCGGCACGAGCAGCAGAATCTGAAGGCTCTTGATCATCGAAACGAACTCAGGAGAATGCGATCAGGGCATTCATAGTACGCTTTACAGCCTTGGGGTAAAAATACTTTTCGATAAGGCACGCATTAAGACCTGACACTGGAAGGACTAACAGGGGATTTTCACGAATTGCCACCGGTGATATGATGCGCACCGACGGAGGATCAGTGTGATGGAAACCTTCAAACCAAGTCCTGACAAAAGCCGCCTGCACTGGCTGCGCGGAATTGGAGTAGTCGTCAGATTACTCATGGTGTTGCTATTGGCGCTATTTCCAAACGGAATTCGCTGGGCCGGCTTTCCGGTTGCGATGTCCCACGGCGCACAGGAGCAGCGAAACGACGCCTATGACAGTGAGTATCGTCAAGGACTCGACTTGCTGCGGCGGCGCCGTTGGGAGGATGCGTTGAAAGCCTTCAAGCGGGCGAATGACATGCGCAACAAGCAATCCACCGAGTGCTTCTACGGCATGGCTCAGGCCTATCAGGGCCTCCAGGCATACAAGAACGTCGTCGACAGTTGCGACAAGATGATCGAATTCTCAGCCGGTAACCCGAAATCTCAGGCGCAGGGTTACAACCTGAAGGGAATCGCACTCCAAACTCTGGCGGATATCAAAGACCAGAAGAGACTACAAGAGGCCGAGGCCTCGTTTCGGCAGGGCCTCGCCCTGGATACTGACCTGCCTATTCTTCATTACAATCTCGGCTTCACTCTGCTACAGGAGAACCGCAACCCGGAAGGCTTTGCCGAGTTGAAAAAATTTATTGAGCTGCAACCTGACGGCGACAAAGCTGAACAAGCTCAGAAGCTGATCGAAAACCCAAGGCGGGCCAGAGAGGCTTATGCGCCCGACTTCTCGTTTACCACCTCGGACGGCGAGTACCTTTCGCTGGAGGATCTGCGCGGCAAAGTTGTGCTGCTGGATTTCTGGGGCACCTGGTGTCCTCCGTGTGTCGAGTCGGTATCGTCGCTGCGTGATCTGAATAAGAGGTACGCAAAAGAGAAGTCGTTCATGATGCTCTCAGTGAGCGTGCATGATGAAGAGGGCAAGTGGCGGGCCTTCACTGCCGCGAACCAAATGGTTTGGCCCCAAAGCTTCGATCGCGACGACAAGATCGCGCGCGCGTTTGCCGTGACCCGATTCCCGACCTACATCCTGATTGATCACGAAGGCATCGTGCGCCTACGCGTGAGCGGAACGAACTTTGAGCGGGAGGCGGGCCTGAATGAGGCAATTCACAAACAGATAAGGATGATCGCGAAGCCCAACTGAGTTCCTTCCCGTAGAAGTCTCCCAGCCGGGCCACGCTGTGCTTGCTTCGGGGGGCTTTTTAGGACTTACCTACGACTACAACTCCAAACGATCCCGGCTTCATCGCGCGCGTCGGCCGTCCACCCGGCTGGGCCGGCGGCGTCTCTGTAAACTCCGCGGCAGGCAGAAATATTTTCTTCGTCTTTGGATCAAAGGCCATCGTTTTCGCGCTCGGTTGAGTTGTGACCGCCCCGGCGTCTTCGTAAACGTCGGCTGACTTTTCGCGATAGATGCTCAAGGTTCCAGGTGCAGCACCACACGAAAAGAAGATCAGCTTGGCGTCCGGATCGAAACCGGCATAGTCAACTCCCGCACCGATCGGATAGCTGTTAATTACTTTTCCAGTGGCCGCGTCCATCACCACCATTTTCGGCTGGTCGCGGCAGCCGATGAATAGGCGGTTGGTCTTGGCGTCATAAGCCAGACCGGTCGGCGTCTTGGCCACGCCAATGGGAAAGCGATGCTTGACTTCGAGTGATGCCGGATCGAATACCACCACCTCGGCAGTGTCTTCGCCGTTGAGGTAGATAAGACCATCTTTGCCGATGATTGCCTGTTCGCCGTCGGTCTTTACCTGCACCGTTCCGACCACTTCGCCGGTCTCGGCATTCAGGGCCGTGACGTCATGCGTACCGTGATTGTTGGTAAACACGCGCTTGGTTTTGGGCTCGTAGTAAATGCCGTCCGGCCCTTTGCCGACATCGATCTTCTTGATGAGCGCCAGCGTGGTCGAGTCGAACATCGAGACTTTGTTCTCGCGCCCATTGCTGGTGAAGCCATGCTTGAACTGTGAAGCAATCGCCGCCCCATGAACGCCCGGCGTGTCCGTGATCGTGCCCACGAGTTTGCCGCTGTCAACGTCGACGACTTCGACCTGGGTCGCGTGCGAAACATAGAGTCGGCGCGCCGCACTATCAATCGCCACGTAATCAAAACCGCCGGTGCCGCCGATCGGATAATGGCCTACGACTTTGTAGCCGGTGCCGCTTTGAAAGAATAACGCAGAGAAAAAAACGACGGCCAAAACACTCTTGATGGTTAGCATAGCTGGTCTCCTTCAGACTTGAAGTATTCAGTGGCGCATACTCTACCGCTGTTTGCTTACGGTGGGAAGGCAGGGTGGAGTTTTTTAGAAGTTGGACAGCGAGGTAAATTTAATTCCAGATGTACCGCTCGTCATATTCGATTTCGTTCTTGATCAGAAAGTCGATGAACTCTTCCTTGAGGGTAACTCGGCGGTGATGTTCTTCCTGGTTGCCGATGTACTTTAGCACGTCTGGGACGTTCGACTTGCTGACGCTGAATGCGCCATAACCTAGTTGCCAGGCAAACGACCTTCTACGCGGCCATTTATCGTGCACCCATGCCGAAGAATTCGATTTCAAGAACCGAAGGGCATCCGACATCGAAACAACCGGCGCCAAGCTGATCAGCATGTGAACGTGATCTCTTGTGCCGTTTATGCCATAAGCCTTGCCTTTAAGCTCGCGAGTGAGGCCGCCGATGTACGCATAAAGTTCGGCTTCAAGCTCTGGAAGAATCAGGGGTTCGCGATCCTTCGTGCTGAACACAACATGAGTAAGAAGGTTAGTAAAGGTTCTGCTCATTTTATGTCGCCCCTCCCGGGGCTAGAGTGATGTGGGATTGCGTTACCCACAGCTTGCGCTGTGGGCTACTCATATCGCCGCCTGCTGCGCAGGCTAGTTGCGCGTTGCACTGTAGAGTGCTTTCGTGATCGACGCAACCGCTTTGCAACTTGCTACACGAAATGGATTACTCGACCAGTCGGCGAAGCCGACGGTATCCCATTAGCCCACGGCGCAAGCTGTGGGTCGCAGATGTGAGAAAATGATTTGAGCCCGCGAACGCGGGCGACATGATCAGTTGCCTGGAGAATCCAAAGAGGTTGAACCGGTGATTGGGTTCACAGATGGTTTTCTCTGCGTAACTCACGGTCGAAAGGATTATGTCGTGGCCGCTTTTACTTCGCGCGCGGATCCATCTTCACAACCAACGATTGCGAATAACTCTTCCCGGCGGCGGTCAGCTTCACTGTGTAAGTTCCCGGCAACACGACTGAAGCACCGCCGCGACCGAATCCGCCGCCGCCACCACCTCCGCCTCCGCCTCCCGCAGGACGCGGTGCAGGAGCGGGACGAAGATCCCAAATCCATCGATGCATCCCGGCCGCCGCCGGGAGCGGTTCTTGCCGGCGCACCCAGGACACGGGAATGCTCAGCGTGTCGGGGTTGACGGCTGGAAACTTGTCGTCACTCGCGTAGCGGCGAATGACCTCGCCCGCCGGATCGATTATCTCGAGAGTCACTACTCCCGACGCATTCGACCGCAAATAATAATCGAGCGGCGCGCCATAGGGCGGGTTCTCTGCAAGCGGCTCGTCGCGCGGCATCGGCGTGCCGTTGTCGCTGCCAGGGGTTAGCTCAACTGCATCGGCTGGCCGGAAAAGATAATCTCCGGCAACCTCGCCGACCTGGCGCAACGCGGTGATGTCGTCGAGCACCCAAAAGCCTCGCCCGTGCGTGGCGACGATCAAATCATCTCCGTGGACCGCCAGATCGCGCATCGATGCGGGCGGCAGGTTCAGTTGGAGTGTCTGCCAGTGCTCGCCATCGTCAAACGAAACGAAAACTGCACGTTCGGTGCCGGCAAAGAGGAGTCCGCGCCGCTGCGGATCTTCCTTCACCGTCTGCACGTAGACGCCGGCCGGTAGACCCTTTGTTATTTCAGTCCAGGTCTTGCCCGCGTCGCGCGTGCGATAAATGTGCGGCTCGTAATCTTCAAGTTGATGGCGTTCGACTGCGGCGTAAGCTTCCTTAACGTCGAAGTGAGAAGCGGCGATCATCGCGACCTTGCTCCACGAAGTCAGCGCCGGCGGGGTGACGTTCTGCCAATTCTTCCCGTCGTCGTTCGTCATTTGGATCAAGCCATCATCCGTGCCGATCCAGACCATCGGCGCGCGCAGGGGTGAGGGTGCGATGGTGTAGACCACCCCGCGACGTTTCTCGGTCGGGGCGTCAGCCGTGGCGGCCTCATTGAGGTTCGGCGGCACTCCCGGATCTTCGCGGGTCAAGTCCTCGCTGATCTGGGTCCAGCTCTCACCGCCGTTAGTCGTCTTGTAGACAAATTGATTAGCGAAATAGAGCGAGCGCGGATCGGCTTTTGAAAACACGAGCGGCTGCGTCCAGTCATGGCGATAGACTATCTGACCGCCGCCGCGCACAGGCGAAGCATTCTCGCCGCTGCGCTCAGGCGAAACATTCTTCGTTTCGCCTGTCAGCACATTACAGCGCGAAACCGTTCCGCCAAAAAGAAGTTCCGGATGCAGTGGATCGGGCGCGGTGTAACCTGATTCACCGCCGGAGCACAAACCCTCCCAATCGCGATTCGAAATCTCGGAATGGCGGCTGCGCGAAGGCGTGCCGACGGCGCCGCTGTCCTGTTGCGCGCCGGTCACCCAGTAAGGAAATCGATAGTCGGGCGCGACGTGATAAATCTGTGCGGTGGGCTGGTTGTACCAGGAACTCCACGTCAACGCTCCATCGACTGATACGATCGCGCCCTGATCGCTGGCGAGGACCATTCGCTTCGGATCGTCAGGATTTATCCAGAGTTGGTGATAGTCATCGCCGCCCGGCGCGCCCTTAATCGCCGTCCAGGTCTTACCGGC
The DNA here is from genome assembly GCA_038210455.1 of Pyrinomonadales bacterium. GTDB lineage: Bacteria > Acidobacteriota > Blastocatellia > Pyrinomonadales > Pyrinomonadaceae > UBA11740. Next base: position 19,164 of record JBBQWP010000020.1, read on the forward strand.
GTCAGTCGACCGGTACACAGAAGTGTTACTAACATAGACGATGTCCGCGTTCTTTGGATCGACCGCGACTTTTTCGAAGTACCAGCCACGATCCCATAGACGCTTGTCGGCGGAAAGCCTGGACCAGGTTGTGCCCGCGTCGTCGGATCGAAAGATGCCGCCTTCCTTCGCATCGACGGCCGCGTACATGCGATTGTGATTTGCCGGCGCCACTGCGATCCCGATGTGGCCTCGACCCTCAGCAGGAATTCCTTCGGAAATCTCTTTCCAGGTTGTGCCGCCGTCGACCGATTTGAAAATCCCGCTGCCCGGGCCATTCGCCGGCGCGTAGATAAACCACGGTGGCCGGCGCACATTCCACAGAGTGGCGTAAACGATTTGGGAGTTGGTGGGATCGAAAGCAAGATCGATTGCCCCGACATCGTCATTCTTGAAAAGCACTTTCTGCCAGGTTGCGCCACCGTCGCGTGAACGATAGACGCCGCGATCCGGATTGGCTGCGTAAGCGTGGCCCAACGCCGCCACAAACACGACGTTCGGATTTTTCGGATCGACGATGATGCGCCCAATCTGGCGCGTGTTCTCAAGTCCGATGTGTTTCCAGATCTTGCCGGCGTCAGTGGATTTGTAGACGCCGTCGCCGAACTGGATCGAATCGCGCATGTCCGGCTCGCCCGTGCCGACATAGACCGTGCCGGGATTCGAAGCCGACACCCCAATCGCGCCAATCGAAGCGGAGTTTGCTGAATCAAACACCGGCGTCCAGGAGCGGCCGGCGTTGCTCGACTTCCACACCCCGCCGCCCACCGCTCCAAAATAAAAAGTGTCCGGCTGTCCCACGACCCCGCTGACGGCGTTAACCCGCCCACCACGAAATGGGCCAATCATTCGCCAGTGCAAGCCGGAGTAGAGATCTGGGGCGTACTGCTGCGCGCTTGCGCCGGCCGCTAGTGTCAATAGACTGCAAACGATCAAGGCAACGAGCACAACGACTCGACGAATCTCCGACATATGTTTTTCTCCGCTATTAAGACCTTTTCTATTTCTCAGCATCTCTCTTTTCGCCCTTCTTCGGCAAATCGGGCGCGGTGAAATCCGGCAGCGGATCACCCCAGATGAAATGATTAAACCAGCCCAGATTGTGCATCATCACTGCGCGCATTGATTTTGGTTTGGTGATGCCGTGGCCGTACCCTTTGTAGACCACCATCTCCACTTTCACGCCCCGATCTTCCAGACCCTGACGCAGTTCGTAGGCGTTGGCGATGGGCACGCGCCGATCCAGCTCGCCGTGTTGGATCAGCGTTGGCGTCTTGGCATTCTTGATATAAGTCATAGGCGAAGTCTTCTGATAGATCGCGGGATCGACGGCCGGGTCGTTGCCGAGATAGTTGATCGTGAACGGCGTGATGTCGGTGTTGTAGTAATAAGTCGCCCAGTTTGAGATTCCAGCGCCGACTGAGATAGCCACAAACCGATCGCTCGAAGTCGTCAGAAACGCCGAGATGTAACCGCCCTGGCTCCAGCCCATGCAGGCGACCTTGCTCTTATCAACCCAACCCTTGCTGATCAAGTAATCGACTCCCGACAAAACATCCCACGCGTCGCCGACGCCGAGATTGCGCACGTTCAGCTTGCGAAAGGCCTCGCCATACCCGGCGCTGCCGCGATAGTTCACTTTCAGGATCAGCGCGCCGCGCGCGGCCCAGATGTCCGAAGGATAATAGCGAGCATCTGGTGTAAGCAGGAGCGGCCGGTCGACCCCGGTTGGTCCGCCGTGAATGACGCAAAGCAGCGGGTACTTCTTTGCCGCGTCAAAGTCAGCGGGCTTGATCAGCACGCCTTCGATGGTTGTGCCGTCCTGACTTTTCCAGGAGATCACCTCACGCGTGCCGAGCCTGAACGACTTTGCCTGCTCAGTCAGATTAGTGAGCTTACGCGCTGCGAAGTTCTTCACCTCAGAAACAAAAACTTCGTTCATCGAGGTGGGCGAGCCGGCTACGAAAGCGATGCGGTCGCCGGCGCGAGTGAAAGAAAATGATCCACCCATCAAATTGTCGGGACTGGAGAGACGGACGATCTTGCCGCTCGCCGGGTCCACGCGGAACAAATGCGAAGCGGCTTTTTGCGCACCGCCAAAATAGATGCCGTCAGCTTTCCACTCCAACAGGCCAGGATTTTCATCGAAACCATCGGTAAGTGATTTAGGCGTCCCGCCTGACACCGGGACAATTGCCAGCCGCGCGTTGCTGGCAAAGAACGTTTTGTTTCCCATCGCCGACGAAAAGACGATTTGCTTTCCGTCTGGAGAAAAACGTGGACCGTTGTCCGGTCCGGGTAAATCCACAATCTTCTTCACTGAATCATCGGCGAGCCGGAGCAGGTAAATGTCTGAGGTCACGCCCTGAATCAAATCGGGGTTCAGGGTGGCACTGAATACGATGCTCGACCCATCCGGCGACCACGAGAACGAATCGATGCTGAAATCTTTCTTCTTCGTCCGCTGCTTTCCAACTAAGGGCGCCTTCATTGCCTCAGCCACATCCATCGTCCAGAGATGAACGTAGTTGTAGCCTTCGCGCACCACGTCGTAATCGTCGAGGTAGTCTTTGCGGTCCTTCGCTGTCTGCGCAGTTGGTTCGGTGGCGGCGTAAGCGATCGTCTTGCTGTCTTCAGACCAGGCGAAGTTACCGATTGCAGTTTCAGATTTAGTGAGCTGCTGAGCCTCGCCGCCGAGCGGATTGATCAAAAAGATTTGGTTCTTATCCTCCAGGCGATTGCTGAGAAAGGCGAGCCACTGTCCATCAGGCGACCAACGCGGGTTGGTGGAAGACTTCTCGCCGCGGGTTAGCTGGAATGTTTTGCCCGAGTCGGTTTGGGCCAGCCAGATCTGATTGATGAAGGCGTCCTGTTTGAAGTCGCCATAGCCAACTGTATAGGCGACCCACTTTCCGTCGGGCGAAATCTGCGCGCCGCCAACACTCTTGATGGTCAGTAGATCGTCGACGGTTGGAACGCGGCGTTGGGCTGTGGCGGAAAAAGCCAGAGTGAAGATTGCAACAAACAAAAAGGGCGTTACTCGCTTAGTCATCGATTGTCCTTTCACACAAATCCAAGTTTGAGGCACGAGAGGCCCGAAGGGCCGACATTCAATAGCCACGCCCGTGAGGGCGTGGTCGGTAATTGTAGATTGGTGGTAAGGCCCGAAGGGCCGACACTTCAAACAACCAATCATTGTTCGTGCCGCACCTTCGGCCCTAAAGAAGTCTCTGCCACTCACTTTGGCCGGCGCTTCTTCGGATAGATCGCCTTCACCGTTGAAATCACGCCGGCGGGTTTCTCGGGCGCTGGTTCACCCAATTTGCGCGCGTCGGCGAACGCCTTCTTGCGCGCGCGGCGAATGTACGCGCGAATATCCGGTCGCTTAATGTCCGCTTCTGTCTTGATCGTGATGTGCCGAATCTGATTGCCCGCGCCCAGCAGGATACCTTTGGGATCAGCCAGGGTGGCGCCGTAATTGAAACCCAGGTTGACGTGCTTCGAATAAACCGCGATGTGGAAAATTCCATCCCGCAAGCGATCGCTGGTGCCATACCCAATCGCCACGGCGCTGTAGGCATCGTAAATATTTTCATAGCACGGCGCCATCTCTTCAAGGACCAGGGCGCGCAGTTTGAGAGCGAGATCCTGAATCTCGCGATCGTACGGTCTCAGGAATTTGATGAGGTCACTGGGCGGTGAATGACGCATGTTTTCGACTATTCGCCAACCGTTTAGGGAAAGGGTCAACCCCTGAGTCTTCGCTTTCCATTAACAAGCGATCATTTCTTCTCTTTGGGCAATTCTATTCTGTCAAAGAATTGTTGCGTTTCGGAACTCGAGACTTTGTTGGCGTCTTCGATCAATTGTGCGGTAGCCGTCAGGATCTTTTCCCGAGCCTTGATTGGGTCTGGGTCGAGCATCGCTTCGACTCTGCCGAGATCCCAGACAGTCAGCAGGTGATCGAGAGCAAATTCTGTTTTTCTGAAAGCTTGCCAGGTTTGCTCCCACTTAAAGAACGAGTTGAGACTAGTGGCTATGGCAATCAGCACCGCAGACAGCGTAAGGACAATGTCCTTTTTGGAAAATTGGAAAGCGGCAATCAAAGGAATACTCAAACTCAGCAAGATGACCGCAACTCCAATTGCTCGAAAAGCTATTCTCGGTCGTTTAGCGCGCGTCTCGTACCATTGTCGGCTCCGGTTAACCTTCTCGACGAATGGACGTACTTCGTCCAACACGGCGGCCAGTTCGTTATCAATGTGATGGTGAAGTGCCGGATCCATATTCCTCATATTCCGCCAGGCTCGGCCCTGACCTACCTAACTTCAAAGTCCACAGTCTGAATGACGCTGGTGCCGGCCAGGCTGTCGGTTACGGTGACCCGTAAATCATATCTGCCGGGCGTCAGTGTCTGAAGGGCCATTTCTTCTCCGAACGGAATTCGATCCGGGTCCGGGCCGCCCTGGTTTAGTTTGCGCTGCGGTGACGACAACATTACCCGGCCATCACGCAGCACCTGCGTCTGAGCAGTCAAATTCGGCGCGCCCGCCGCGTCGCGTCTGGCATTGTAGATGAACATCCAGTAGCCCAGCCGCGCCAGTCGTGAAAAGCGGTGGTCCACGCTGAGTTGAATCTGCGGCCCGGCATCTTTGGTCTTTGCGTTTTCCAGAACCTGTCCGCCCAGCAACACGCTGCTCGTGGTCAACTGACGGGTCGCGAGATTGGGAATCACGACGAATTGCATCGCGCTGCCGACGCGTCCGCTTCTTTCATCGCGCGCCGCGACACGCACCTGGTAAATGCCGGGGGCCAGCGGCGTGTGTTCGTTGTAGATAACGCCCGAGCCTTCGGACTCTCCGGCCTTGAGCGGATTGACACTCAATTCATTCTTGAAACTTGAAGCGATCTTTCCCTTATCGTTCAGAATTACCCCGGCCAGCTTGATCGTGGCCGGCTGTTTTCCATCGTCACCAAAGTTTAAGCCGCGGTTGGCAATCTGCATCGACGAAGTCAGGACGGTTTCATTCTTCGGCGTGTTTAGATAAGTCAGAGACAGCATCGTGGCCAGAGAGTTACTCGGGTAATAATCGCTGAGTGCGGAACCCAATTCACCTTCGGGCGTCTTCGGATTTCCGGCAGCCGGTTTTCCAACCGTAGCCGCGGTTTCGGTTTTGGGTAAGGGCCCTTCGACATAGCCGCGCGGCGCGCGCACGATGAGATCAGGACGACCTCTGACAGTAACCTTAACGTGACGGAACTTCGGCGCCTTCTCTTCTTCTTTATCGGGACGCCAGGCCAGCAGGTAGTAGTTCGAAGTCTCATCCAGGACTTTCTCAACCCAGCGGTCAAAGTAGTTCTGATTGCGCAGCGCTCGCCCACCCGTATCTCCTGCCAGGGCGTTCATGGCATCCTGGTTCGCGGCGATTTCGCCGACGGGCGCTCCAACATCAAGCCGAACATTTGACTGGTTGGCCTCGACCCGATCCGTCACTAAACCTCTTGAATCAACGGTGTAAATGACGACGCCGGCGCGTTGGGCTGCGTCGATGATGCGGTCGAGTATGCCTCTCAAGTTCGGGCCATGAGGGCCTGTGTCCAGGAGGAAACCATCCGAGATAAAGAAGGCGAGCTTGCGTCCCGCGGCTCGCGCCGAGGATCGCATCAGCGACTCGAGCGAAGCATACATATTCTGCGTAATGGCGCCGGCCTGCATCAGCACGACGCGCGCGCTGTTCCGGACCTGGGTTTCGCAAGACGCGGCAATGGCCGCCCTCGCAACCGGAATCGTTTTGGGCGTGGTCGATTGGACGACGCACTCTCTGATGTAGAAATTAAGAACCGCGCCATTCGTTTTGCCTGAACTTGAATCGATCTCGAGCGCGTCGAACTCCCGCATCTTTGTGCTGCCGGTTCCGTAACTGCGCACGTCGTAGGGGCGCGGGCTGAGGCGAGCCATCGCGGCGTCGAGCACTTGCTTGTTATTCGTGAACTGTTGCAGGAATCCGATTTGTCCGCTGGCTGAAGTAATCGCGACTGAATCTTTCGAACTCATCTCAGTGTCGAGAAAGCGCCGCAGCATTTGTTTGGTCCGATTCATGCTGTCGGCCGAAAGATGCAGATCATCGATGAAGAAGACAATGGAGCGGCCCCGCACCGTCGGAGGAACCGTTTTTGTCGGCTCAGTGCCGGGTTCGTTGCGAGCGGCAAGCTGCGTCTCTCTGGTGCTGCCCGCCGTCACCCGCTCGAAGAAACTAATGGGGCGCGGCTTCCCATCAACCGTCAATTCAAACTGCCCGCGATCCAGGCCATCGACAAAGCGGCCGTTCTTGTCGATCACCGTGAACGCCGTCTGCACCAGGTCCGCATTGATACGCAGCACATCGTCGTTCTGAGTCTTCGACTGTGGCTGTTGTGCATTAACAACTGGAGACAACCCGCCCATGCCATTGAATAGCGCAGTCAGACAGAAACACGATATTAGGAAGCGCGTTGACGGACGGTTCGCGAAGTTCATGGGAAGTACTCCTTGGAACTAAAGCTCAGCGACCGGATTCTATCACTAAGAGAGCAACTCGGCGACGATTCGATTAACGTGGATCCTGGTTGTGTCCAGGAAGGGAATTCCGTTGTGTTGAGGGTCGCGCAGAAGCAAGGGCAACTCAGTTCCGCCGAGGATTACGGCTTCGATATTGTCTCTGGCCTTCATTCGATCCACGATTGCCAGCAAGCGCTCATGGGTCTCTGGCAGGAAGATGTTGTTGAGCAATTCACCCAGGTACTTCTCGTGAATATATGACTGCTCATCGTCTGCGGGTGTGACAATCGCAATGCCCGCTCGCGAAAAAACGTGGGGATAGAATTGTCCCTGCATGGTAAAGCGCGTGCCGAACAAAGCTACGCGTTTCAAGCTCAGTCGTTCGGCTTCGTCGCAGGTGGCTTCCACGATGCTAATCAGGGGAATCGGCGAGCGCCGGCGAATCTCATCAAAGACGATGTGTGGCGTGTTGGCGGCCAGGGCGCCAAAATCCGCACCTGCCCGCGCCAGCCTTCCTATTTCATCGACCAGATAATTCGTGAACGGTTCGAATTCGTTGGCCTCGGCCCAGGCAATCAACCGGTTGACATCGGCACTGTTGATAATGATCGACGGATAGCTGCCGTCGGTTTGCCGCGCGCGATACGCGGCGATTATCTGGCGATAGTACTCAATGGTTGATTCGGGACCGATGCCCCCTACGATGCCGACAGTCTTCACCGTGCTGGATTGTACCATCCACCATTGAGGATCCGTGGCTTCGCCCGTGCATGAGCAAGCATGCAATCTGCGCGTCCGCGAGTCGTCAAGACAGGCCACGAACCTGAGGCTTTTCTGGGCGTGCATGGTAGGATACCGCGGATTCTTTAGCATCGGATACAGAATGAAGACCTGCGCCACCTGTCAACGACAGTACGCCGATTCGCTCCAATATTGTTTGGAAGATGGAACTGTGCTCACTCATCTAACTGATCCTCAGGCGACTCTTCGGCTCGATACTCGTCCGACACAGTCAAATCCGATCCGGACTGAGCGCCGGGTAGCGTGGAGGTTCTTTGCCCTCGCCGGAACGGCGCTGGCTGGTGTTATTGGAATGGTTGCCCTGGGAATATTTCTCTACAGTTGGTCGGGTACGAATTCCAACAATGAGAATCGGCAGGGCGGGCCGTCGGTGGCAACCATAAACACTGGTCAACCGGCCTCCAATCCAACCAAAACTGATGCGCAAAGAGAATTGGACCAGGTCAACAGCGACGTCGGTGTGGCGCTGGTACGTAGCGATGTCCCGAAACTCGATCGCCTCCTGGCCGATGATTACCGTTGGGTGGGTGACCAGGGTCTATCGCTCACTAAAGGGGATGTCCTGACACTCTATAACACGGGCAACCTGTCCTATGAATACCTAACCACCGCCGATCCGAAAATCGAAGTCAGTGATGATCTGACCAAAGGCGTCGTGGCCGGTCACGCTAAAAGCAGGGGACAGCTTAGGCGAGTACCTTTCGTTGATAGCTACTTTTACCGCAACTCCTATGAAAAGCGACAAGGTCTCTGGCAACTCATCAATGGAGTGTCGTGGCACTGATGGCAGTGTCATCGCCTCTTATTGCTGGTCACTGGTCACTGCCCATTTCTCAGGATTGCCTAATCCATTCATGTTTGAGTAGTCCATAGAAAAACGCATCCTGGATCTCACCGTTAACCTGCCAGCGCTCGCGCAGAACTCCTTCGCGTTGAAACCCAAGCTTTTCGAGTGTCCGAATCGACGCAGTGTTGCGTGGATCAACGTCGGCTTCGATGCGATGCAGATCAAGCACTTCAAAGGCGTACTTCAGCACGGCCATCAGAGCTTCGTTCATGTAACCCTGGCGCCAATGTTCGCGGCCGAGTGCATAACCGATCTCGGCGCGGCGATGAGTGAAGTCGAGATTGAAAAGCGTGATGCTGCCTATCAACTGATCGTCGAGACGTCGAGCGATGCCCCACTTTAAGATCATGCGGCGCTTCCAGCTGTCGTGGATTTCGCTGATCAGTTTGCTGGCCGCGTCTCTGTCGGGCAGCGGCGGCGTGCTCCAATATCGCATCACTTCCGGGTTGGAATAGATGGCAAAGAACGCATCCGTGTCGTTGGCAGAAATCCAACGGAGACGGATTCTGTTTGCTTCGATCTCGGGTAAGCGGTCCCAGTGCATATGGTTTTCGGGGACGATTGTAGCACTGGGTGTTCTGGTGGCGTGTACTCGTCGAGCGAGGGTATGAAGTCCGTACCACCTGCGTGAGCGGGTGGATCGTGGAGTCAACCCGGGCATGTTGAGTGTCAGTACCACCCGCTTACGCAGGTGGTACTGACTTCATAGATCGTCATCCGGCCGCGAGCTTCTTAACATCAGCCGTAGTCAACGGGTTTCCGCCGATGCCCCAGTCGCCGCTCTTTACCTCCTCGACGACGCACCAGGTGACGCCGCGCATGTTCTCGCCTTCGATCGAGACCATTGTGTCGGTTAACTTTCGAATTATTTCCTGCTTCTGCTCGGGTGAAAATACGCCCTCAATAATTTTGACGCTGATAAATGGCATCTGAACTCGTTACCTTTCGTTTTGATCTGACGCTGAAAGCGTCAAAGATAATAGCCGGGGGCAACGCCCCCGGATCGCATCCGGGAACGAATCCCGACCCTGAAGGGGTCGCACATCTTCACGTGCTCTGCGACCCATTCAGGGTCGACATCCCTTGTTGCTCGTTGAACCGGGGGCGTTGCCCCCGGCTATTACATTTCACGCCTTCGGCGTGAAGAATTCCCTCACTGCGCGACGTCATACTCCGGCTTCGCCATTCCCATCAGCCACTTATCGAACCAGCCGACGATGTGCTGCAAACGCTCGATGCGATGCCAGGGCGCGCCTGAGCGCGACAGTTCATGCGACTCGTTCGGAAAGCGGACCATGACCGTCGGGATCTTTCGATACTTCAGCGCGCGAAACATCTCTTCGCCGCCAGCGCCGGTTGGCGTGCGCCAATCCGCCTCGCCGAGAATCAACATCAAAGGCGTCGTCACCTTGTTGATGTAGGTGATCGGCGAGCGTGCTTTATAGTCTTCCGGATCTTCGAACGGTGGCTTGCGAAACCAGGTCGGCTGAAACAGTGTGAAGTCGGCCACGTACCAAAAGGTGGCCCAGTCAGCAATGTCGCGTTGGGCTACCGCCGCCGCAAAACGCGTCGTCTGCCCAATCGTCCAGTTGGTCAAGAGCCCGCCGCCGCTGCCGCCGGTTACACCCAGCTTCTTCTCATCTATATAACCGCGCTTGAGCAGTTCATCGACGCCGGTCATCAGATCTTTATAGTCGTCGCCGGGGTAATGATATTGAATGATGTTGCCAAAGTCCTGGCCATAGCTGGTGCTGCCGCGCGGATTCGGATAGAGCACGACATAACCCTTGGCCGCCATCCACTGAAACTCATGATCAAAGACGAACCCGTAAGCTGCATGCGGACCACCGTGGATATTCAAGATGAGCGGATATTTCTTATTCGCGTCAAAGTCGGGCGGCTTCTGCACCCAGGCCTGGATTTTCTTGCCATCAAAACTCGTGTACCAGATTTCCTCAGGCTCAGTCAGGTTCAGCTTGGAGAATAGTTCATCGTTGAGATGCGTGAGCTGTTTTGGCTGACCACCCGTGCCCTCGAGCCAGAAAATATCCCCGACCCGCGTCGGCGTGGAAATAACCAAAGCGAATTTCTTCGCGTCGGGCGTGGCGCGAAAACCGACCACTGCCTGGTTGCCGCTGGTCAGATCGGTTTCCTTCCCGCTGGTGGCATCGAACACTCCGACGTTCGCTTTACCTTGCTTCGCATAGCCCGCATAGATGCTGCGGCCATCCGCGGACCAGATCGGAGGACTGTTGCCGCCGCCGCGTGGCGCGGTGTTGTCTCCACCGACTCCTGAGCCGACGTCGTAATCAAAATCACGCGTTAGATTTCGCGGTTGCGCGTTGGGCGCAATGTCCATCACCCAGAGATCGGGTTCGGTGTACGACTGGACCGGCTTGCTCACCGAAGCATAGAACGCGAAACGCTTGCCGTCAGGACTGACAGAGAGAGCGCCAGAGTCCATGTCGAACGAAGTAAGTTTTACCGGCTGCCCACCGCTGGCTGAAATCGAATAAATAGTCGTCGAAGGCAGCTCGTAATAAGGCTCGTCAATCTGATCAGACGCGAAATAAATCTGCGAACTGTCTCTGGACCACGTGGCGCCGTCTTCCGAAAAACGTCCGCTGGTTAGTTGTTTGGGTGCGACTTTCTCATCGCTGGTTTTGGGCGCAGCCACAACCCAGATGTGGTTGGGGTGCTTTGTATCGGTATAGCCGGCGCCGTTGAATCGGTAGACGGCCCGCGTGATTACGCGCACATCGCTCTCGCGCGGCTCTTCAGGTTTTTTGGCGTCGGCTGGGGTTGGACTCGGCGATGGCGAAGGCGTCTTGGGCGCTGCTTTGGCAAGGTCTTCCGGGTTGGCGCCGTTGCCAAACGCGATCATCTTGCCGTCGGGCGACCACTGCGGACCGCCGGCTCCCCGAGCCACGGTCGTAAACTGAAACGAATCGCCACCGGCCATCGGCAACATGAAAAGCTGTGGCACGTCGGGCCGGCCGTCCTTCTCAGCGACGCGCACGAAGCAGAGATATTTTCCATCGGGCGACCAGCGCGGCGTCGAGTCTCTAGGACCGCTGGTTAGCTGATGTGTTTCGCCGGTGGCCGGAGAAACGCTCCAGACGGCCGTGTTGTAGCCATCTTTCTTTTCATTCACCGTCACGCGCACAAAGGCTACACGCGAACCATCGGGCGCAACCTGCGTATCGCCGGCCCAGACAAAATTGAATAAGTCCTTCTCAGTAATGTTCCGCTTCTGCGCGAAAGCCGGAACGACGAAGAGTGTGATCGTGATCAAAACGAGCCAGAGACGAGATCGCATAAGAGATTCCTTTCGGAGACGGGTTCGGAACGCCTGAGCATTCTACCGGGAATGGACGAAACAGGAAACAACGGGTTCGGAGTTTCGGATTCTTGAGAAGTGTGCCGAGGAGGGAAAGTTAGAAAAGAATTCGGCTGCGATCATCTTGATCGACAAGGTTGGGATCTTAACGCAGAGGAACGCAAAGGTTTTCGCAAAGGAACGCAGAGGTTGCTGTCGCGAAAGAAAGGCTTTTCCTCTGCGTCCCTTTGCGAAGTCCTTTGCGTCCTCTGCGTTTAAAAAGATCCCTCCAATCTATTCAAGCAGCATCTCCGGCATCACTTAATCACCGGCAAGGTCACCCGCGATGGATACCGGGCAGACTCGTATACGCGCTGCGTTGCAAGCTGATAGTCGGAAGGTTGCGCCGTAAAAATGTTCGCCACGAACTTCTGCGGATTGCGATCGTAGAGCGGAAACCAGGAGCTCTGCACCTGCACCATTACCCGGTGGCCTTTCTTAAAGCAGTGATTGCCGCTGTGCAGATCGATTACGTATTCGTTGACGCTACTTGCGACAATCGCGGCGGGCTTCTCAAAGCTCTTACGAAATCTGCCGCGAAAAATCTCGTCAACAATCATCAACTGATAACCGGCCATGCCTTTGTCTTCGGGATAGTCATCGGGATAGACATCGATTAGTTTCACTATCCAGTCGCTGTCGGTTCCCGTGGTGGACGCGAAGAGATGTGCGACGATGTCGCCGGTCACGACCAGGTCATGATCGAGAGTGTCGCTTTGCCAGGTCAGCACATCGTTTCGGTCTTTGAGAAATCTCTGATCGGCGACCAGCCAGGTGTACCATCCCGATCCCTTCGGATCATATGTAGCTTGAATCGGACGCTTCCGATACGGAACTGGATTGGCCGGATCAGATACGTAACTTTCGGAGTCCTGCTCGCTGTTCGACGCCGGTTTCGCGAACGAAAGTTTCTTGCCACTGCGCAGGAACAGATTGCTTGACACCGCTTCTTTGGGCGGCCAGCGGTCCCAACTGGTCCATTTGTTGGAACCGGTTTGAAAGGTGACGGCCTCCGCCTCGTTCCGGTTCCCCTTACCTTTAAGATAGTAAGCAAACCACGGAGCCTGAATGTGCGAACGAAAGTACACGCCGGTCGACGTGCCGAAGTTAATCGCCCCCAGATTCTTGCCCCGGCCATTCCAGCCACCATGATTCCACGGCCCGAGAACGACGAAGTTCTTGTGGTCCTTATCTCGTTTTTCCAGGGTCTCGTAAGTTTTCAGAGCGCCGTAATAGTCTTCCTGGTCCCACCAGCCGCCCACCACCAGCGTGGCCACAGACGTCTGCTTCAGATAGTTGCCGGCGCCGCGGGCTTGCCAAAAGTCATCATAATTTGAGTGCGCCACGAACGCGTTCCAGGTTGGCAGCTTACCTTCGGTTTCTTCCGTAAGTTTAGCCAGCGAACCAAAACCGAGATACCAATCGTAGGCGTCCTTATCAAACACTACTTCGGTGAATTCCTTTGAAGACTCCATCGACTTCGCGTACTCATAACCATAGCTTTGGCGGAAAGCGCCGTTGTGAAAAAAATCGTCGCCGAGATAGGTGTCGCCCATCGGCGCCTGCGGCGATGAGGCTTTAAGAGCCGGATGAGCGTCGATTGTGGCCACGGCCGCCAACCAACCATCGTAGGAGACTCCCATAATTCCGACGCGCCCGTTGTTCTTGCTGACGTTTTTTAGTAGCCATTCAATCGTGTCATAAGTGTCAGTGCTTTCATCGATCGACTTCGGGTCCTTCTTGTCTCGCAGCGGACGATTCATCATGAACTGCCCTGCTGAGCTGTAACGGCCACGAATATCCTGGAGCACAAAAATGTATCCATCCTTAACCAACTGGTTATAGCGCCGGTTGATAGCGTCGGAATTATTTTCAGCGATGCCGTAAGGCGTGCGTTCGATTAAGATCGGGAGCGGTTCAGCCGATTGCGTCGGCGTGAAGATCAGAGTGTGGAGCTGGACGCCGTCGCGCATGCGGATCATGACTTCGCGTCGATCAAACGGCTGTGGAGTTTCGATCGCCGGCTGGTTGCTGGTTTTCGTGGCCTGATTGTCCTGGCCATTCTGACGCCAGACAAGACCCGTTACCTTTCCCTGGGCATCGCGGACAAAGGTCGCCTGGGCTTCGATGACCTTGAGAAAGAACTTCGCCTCGCTTTCCGGAAATATTTCGATGCGGCCCTGACCGGTCGGCTGCAGCAAAAATTTATTCCCTTCGCGCCAGAACGAGAGCACGAACTCAGGATCTGTGACGAAGCTGTACTGGCCCGCGTACTCGTCAAAAAGCTTAGGGTCGATCTTGACTTCGCGGTGTTGCGTCTGGGCGTTAGTAGTTAGCGCCCCAACGGACCAATCGAATCGCAGCACGACCGCGGTCAACAGGCAGCCGAGTGTTAGCAGGAATAGAGTGCGCTTCATAGTTCTCTCCGAATTGGATCGGTGTTCTCACAGAATCAGATCGGGGAAGCAACGGTGATAGTTATAAGGAGGTCAGGCACAGCTTGCAAGGTGCCGAATAAATCCAGGTGCTAATGAGAGAAAGATCTAACTCGGACATCTGGGATCGCGATCAACTGCGACGATTCCCAGCGGCGCCAGCTTCGGCTGAACTAAAAGCTTATTCAAAGCGGGCAGGGTCTCATCATTAATCTTACGCCAGCGCGCCAGATCATTCTTTAAAGCAACGCACGAGGGCGCGGCGTTTTCGATGACCGATTTCGCTGGCCGAATATCACCGCTCTGAATCATGGTCACGAATCGCGCCACGTCTCGGTTGACCGCTCCAAACCCCGGGGCCGTGTTCGTGCCATCCTGAATTTCAGCGAGTTCCTTGTCGAGCGCACGTAGCGAGCCAATCAAGGGTGAATCTGCGGCCAAAGATTTCTGCGTGGCAGCTACAGCCGCTCTCAACGCGCCAACTTCGTTATAAGAGTGATAGCTCGTATTCATCCAGGCATCGATCATCCGGGCCAGATCGAGTTGCGCCTCCAGATCGCCGGGCGATACTCGCACGCGTGGATCGAGCGAGATAACCAGCGGCTGTCGATACGTCTTGCCATCAACCGTCAGCACCACTTCATATTTGCCTGGTACCGCAAGTGGTCCGGGTGGCTGATTGACGGGCGTTTTGCCGGCGACCGCATGATCGGGAAGTGTGTACTCGATGTAGTCAATGTGCCGGCCACGGAAGTTATAGGTCAGCGTCTCGGGGTGTGGCCATTCGAGGTTCCAAACAAAATGATTCAAACCGGCGTTGGTGGTCAACACCTCGGCCGGCGCAAACCAATAGTCAGGGACGTTCTTTGGTCGCGATTCGAGCATCGGCAGTCGGTTCGAAAAATCCCGGACGACATCGCCGTGTCCGTCGCGAATCTCAAGCCTGACTGAACGAGCGGGCGTTTTCAGGAAGTAGTAAACGATGGCTCCTTCCGGCGGATTCTCTCCAGCAGGCAGGTCGGCAGAGAGCGGCGTGTCCGGATGATTGTCCCAGCGAACGCGCAACGCGGTCGCCGGCTGGAACAAATGGGCATCGCTCTTTGCGATCTCTGCGCTGACCTGGCGCAGCGGCGACAGATCGTCCAGGATCCAAAGCCCGCGTCCGTACGTCGCCACAACCAGCTCGCTGCCATGCACATTCAGATCGCGAACAGATGTGGTCGGGAGGTTGAACTGCATAGTCTGCCAGTGATCGCCGCTGTCAAACGAAACATAGACTCCGGTTTCGGTCCCGGCATAGACCAATCCCTTGCGCGCCGGATCTTCGCGGACCACCCGAGCGATAGCAGTCTCAGGTAATCCGCCGACGATCTTTTGCCAGCTCTTACCGCCATCACGAGTCCGGAAGATGTTGGGACGAGAATCGCCAAACGCCGCGGCGATGACATAAGCAGTCTCGGCCTCGACAGACGAGGCTTCAATGAGTCTGACTTCAGTGCGCTCAGGCAGACCCGGCGGCGTAACGTTGTTCCAACTGGCGCCGTTATCTCGCGACCGTTGCACCAGACCAGTGCTCGTGCCCACCCAAATTTCTCCCGCGGCGGCCGCCGAGGGAGCGATGGCCTGGATCACTCCTGTGTCGTTAGCAGCGGGATTCTTAGTCGTGAGATCGGGACTGATTTCCTGCCAGGTTTGCGCGCCGTCGCTGGTTCTCATCACGTACTGCATGCCCAGATACATCGTCTTCGGATCGCGCGGCGCAAACACCAGTGGCGTCTCCCACGTGTAGCGATACTTCGCGCCGGGGGCAAACACGGTCGCGATCTGGCCGGTGATCCGATCCAATCTGAGCACTGAGCCGTACCATCCGACTGAGTAGATTAGGTTCGAATTCAAAGGATCGGGAGCGATATAGCCACTCTCGAATGCTCCGGTCGAAAACCAATCGCGATAGGTGATCTGGCCAAAGTCACTGCGGCTCAGAACAGCAACTGATCCGCTGTCCTGCTGGGCGGCATAAGCCCGATACGGAAACGCATTGTCGGTAATCACGTGATAAAACTGGCCGGTTGGTTGAGTGAACCAATCGCTCCACGTGTGGCCGGCGTCCAAACTCACGATCGCTCCCTGGTCGGATCCCAAAATCATTCGCTGCGTGTCAGTCGGATCGATCCAGAGTACGTGTTGGTCCTCGCCGCTCGGCGCTCCCTTGTACGATTCAAAAGTCTTGCCGCCGTCCGTCGAGCGATACATCGAGGTCTGCATTACATAAACGAGATCCGGGTTGCGCGGATCCGCGTAGGTCTTACCAAAGAAGGTGCTGCCGGTGACGCGTGGATCTGTCGTGCTGCGATACCAGTTGACGCCGCCGTCATCTGAGCGAAAGAATCCTGAGTTGACGATGGCATAGACACGTTTGCTGTTGGTCGTGGGCGCCACGGCCAGCCCGATAGAGCCGCGACCGGAATCAGGCAGACCTGTGCCGCTCAATTGCTGCCAGGTATTTCCTTCGTCAGTTGATTTGAGAAGCTGCGAATCAGCTCCCAAAGCCCGTGCCCGAGTCGGATCGATCACCAGGGTGTAGGTCGCGGCGTACATTACTCTCGCGTCGTCAGGCGACGCGACCATTTCAACTACACTAGTCTTCTCATCCTTGAAATAGGCTTTGTTCCAGGTCTTGCCGCCGTCGGTGGTTTTGTAAATTCCCCGGCCCGGACCGGCAGCCCAAATATCCCGAGCAGACGCGATTACGATATTCGGGTCGCTGGGATCGACCAGGATTGCGGTTATGTATCGAGTGTCTTTGAGACCGGCGTCAGTCCAGGTTTTGCCGCCATCGGTCGATTTGTACATGCCATTGCCGGCGGTCTCTTCGCCGGTGCCCACGTAAATGATTTCCGGGTTTGACGGCGCCAGCGCCAACGCGCCGATCGAGGCGACGTGCGCGTCGTCGAAGATTGGTTTCCAAACTCTCCCGCCGTTGGTGGTCTTCCAAACGCCGCCGCCCGGCGTGCCGAAATAATAGATCGCCGGCTTGCCTGGAATTCCCGCAACACACGTGACTCGTCCTGCGCGATGCGGGCCGATGAGACGCCACTTCATCGCGGAGAAAGATTCCGGGTTGTATTGAGCCTGGGCGGTGGTCGCGATGAGGGCGAGGGTAAAGAAAATGAGAAGATAACGTGCGCAGCGATTCATGTTGAGCCTCCGATAGTGGCGGGCAGTTTATCATCGAAGGCAAACGCGGCCGTAGCTCGACTGTAAGTTCCGCAACCTATGAAAAGAATTAAACGCAAAGGAACGCAGAGGACTTCGCAGAGGAACGCAAAGGTTTTCCTCCGCGTCCCTTGCGAAATCTTTTGCGACCTCCGCGTTAGACTTGATCTGAGCAAGACGCGTCGAGGTTTGTAAATCGCACGCCGCGCGTGTCATAAATCTCTAGCGATGAAGCAAAAGAGCACTCCACAGAAATCAGTCACGGACAAACTGGCGATTGCGGCGGCGCTGCAGGAGATTGGCGCGCTGCTTGAGTTGAAAGCCGGCGAGCACTTCAAAGCGCGCGCTTACAAAGTGGGAGCGCGCGCGGTCGCTGAGTTAACTGAAGACATCGGCAAGTTGATCAAAGAGAACCGGCTCACCTTGGTTAAGGGCATTGGCCACGGACTGGCGAAGCAGATTCAGGCCCTTTACACGACCGGCGAGTCAACGTTGCTGAACGAGTTGCGCGCTGAAATGCCGCCCGGGCTTGTCGAGTTGAGGAAAGTACCGGGGCTCACCGCAAAGAGAGTCGAACGCTTGCACGACGAACTCGGAATCTCAACGATTGAAGAATTGAAGGCCGCTTGCGAATCCGGAGAGGTGCGCCAGGTCAGGGGATTTGGCCCGAATACCGAGCAGAAGATTCTCGCTGCCATAGCCCAGGCTCAGAGTAAGAAGCATCGTGAGCAGCGGATACATATTCATCAAGCGTTGCGCGCGGGGGAGGGAATCCTCGGGTACCTTCGCGCCGCGCCGGGATTTGTTCAGGGGGAGCTGGCCGGCTCTCTGCGACGTTGGCAAGAGACGGTGTCGCAGATAGTTGTGGTGGCTAGCGCGAAAAAGCCCAAGGCGCTGATCAATCAATTCGTGAAGCTGCCTTTAGTAGTCAGGATAGAAGAGCAAACTTCTGAGAAATGTTCCGTCGTGCTTAGCGAAGGATTCAAAGCGACTCTGTTCGCAGTCAAACCGGATGCGTTCGCAAACACATTGCTGCACGCTACGGGATCGAAGGCGCATCTGGACAAACTCAATGAGATGGCGCGCAAGAGAAAGCTAAAACTAACAGAGCACGGGATTCAAAAGCTTGCCGCGCCGAAATCCGCAAAAACTGCTGGCCGTTTGATTCGGGTAAAGGATGAATCGGAAATCTACAAACATCTCGGTATGCAGTACGTGCCGCCGGAATTGCGTGAAGACCAGGGCGAGGTCGAGTTAGCGCTTGAGCATTCACTGCCGGAAGACTTGATCACCGTCGAAGATATTCGCGGCATGGTGCATTGCCATACAAAGTATTCCGACGGCAAGAACAGCGTTGCCGAAATGGTTCATGCGGCCGAGTCAATGGGCATGAAGTACATCACCATCACCGATCACTCTCCCACAGCGTTCTACGCGAATGGCGTCAAGATTGATCGCCTGCAAAGACAGTGGGAAGAAATTGATCTCGTGCAGGAGCAGACTAAAGTCAGGATTCTGAAAGGCACTGAGTCTGATATTACCCAGGATGGTTCGCTGGATTATCCGGATTGGATTCTGGAGCAGTTTGACGTGATCGTTGCCAGCATTCACTCGCGGTACAAGATGAACGAAGATCAGATGACGCGGCGCATCGTCACCGCGATGCGCCAGCCGGTGTTCAAGATCTGGGGCCACGCGCTGGGGCGAAAGATCGAAGCGCGCCCGCCGTTCGATTGCCGCGTCGAAGAGATTCTGGATGTCATTGCTGAATCACGCGCCGCGATTGAAATCAATGGCGATCCTCATCGTTTGGACATGGAACCCCGCTGGGTGCGCGAAGCCCGGAAGCGCCGGATCAAATTCGTGATCTCAGTCGACGCGCATTCCACCGGCGCCTTGAATAATTTAAAATTTGGAGTAGGGACTGCGCGCCGTGGATGGGTCAGACGCGGCGAAGTTTTGAATGCTTTGGGGGTGAAAGCCTTTCAGAAGGCCGTGCGGCCAATTTGAATTTCTTTGCGCCTTTGCGTGAAATTTCGTCTAAGAAAGAAAAATAGGACCGATAGGTCAAATAGGTCCTATGCGTCCTATAAGCACAGCCCCAAGGTTCACGCAAAGGCGCAAAGGAAGCCTATCCCACTTTTCGTTTCCGCGCCGCCGCGGGTTTTGCTTTAACGAGCGTAAGCGCCGCTTTTTTCTTCGCGGCCGGTGCGGCCTTGACCATCGGCTTGCGCGATGAGGCCTGCAAGCTCTTCTTCAGCGCCGTCATAATATCCATGCGCGGCATTTCCTCGACCTCTTCGAACGCGGTGACCTTCTTGCCTTTAATCTTTGAGTCGATCAGCTTGCGCAAAGCCTCGTGATAATGATCGACGGTATCAATGTCCTTAAACGAAGTGATCATGTTTTCGACCAGACTCGTGGCGAGACTCAACTCCTTTTTATCGAGCTTCTGCCCGTGGTCGAGTTCCGGGACGTCTTCGATGCTGCGCACTTCGGCCGGATAGCGAAGCTTCTGCAAGACGATGCCGCTCTCATGCGGAAAGACTGCAACCAGATCCTCGCGATCGCGCAAGACGACTTTCGCTAATCCGACTTTGCCCGTGTCTTTCAGCACCTGCAGCAACAACGCGTAAGGCTTTTCGGCCACCGGTCCGTCCGGTCCAATATAGTAAGGCGAGTCATAGAAAGTAGGCGG
Organism: Pyrinomonadales bacterium; assembly: GCA_038210455.1. Lineage (GTDB taxonomy): Bacteria > Acidobacteriota > Blastocatellia > Pyrinomonadales > Pyrinomonadaceae > UBA11740. The sequence continues at coordinate 39,117 of JBBQWP010000020.1, forward strand.
AATTTCCTCGGCGTCGACAAAGCCGAGAATGTCTACGGCCTTGGTCGTCTTGATTTTGACTTTGGCGATCTCTTCCGGCTCGACCAGGGCGTAGCGGTCCTTCTCGTATTGGTATCCTTTGGTGATGTCGTCGTTGGTCACCACCTGGTTGCACTTTTTGCAGCGCTTGTCATAGCCGATGGGGCCAAAGTCTTCGCGGTGTAGTTGATTGAACTGAATTTTTTCAGTCGCTTCGATGGCGTTATAGACTCGTATCGGAATCGCAACCATCAGGAATCGGATGTGGCCTTTCCAAATCGATCGCATAAGTTGTTTCTCCGTGTAGCGCAAGTTGCTAACTTGCGTTCGTTGGAAGATTTGATTGCCGCCTTCGACCGGACGCAAGTTAACAACTTGCGCTACTTAAGACACAAACGCGGGCCTCGCGCCCGCATTTTCCTGAGCCCTCAACTGGCTCAGCCCCGGCCCATTGGGGCCAAAGGGTAGGGAATTATGGGCCAGTTGGCCCAGCAAGTCAAAAGATTTGTTTTCGTGGCTGGAAGCGCGGACGGCCCGTCCGCACAGGGTGCGAAGCACGCTCAGTTCACCTTGATTTTGCGGAGAAAGATTCGCGCTGTGCGCTCAATGCGGACGGGACGTCCGCGCTCCCAGCAGAGAAGAAGTGCGTCCTTTATCCAAGGGCGCGATTGACCGCCCTTGCCTGAGACCGTATTCTTGCGAATCGACTTAACCAACTATGCGCGAATGTCCCCGATGCGAACGCTGTTATGAAGACGAGGTCCTGCTCTGTCCGGACGACCAATCCAAGACAAAGCTGACGCTGCCGGGCACGACGCTGCTCAACCGGCGCTATCGCCTCGACAAGCGTCTGGGCCGCGGGGCGATGGGCCAAGTGTATCTCGCTCGCGATGAAAACCTGATCACGCGGCGGGTGGCGGTCAAAACGATTCGCCCGGATGTCCTGTCTGACGAAGACCTGCAGGAAGGTGAAGCGATCGCGCGCTTTGAGCGCGAGGCGCGTACCGCCGCTTCGATTCAACATCCCAACGTGATCGACGTTACCGACTTTGGCAAGAGCGATGAGGGCGTCTTCTTTCTGGTGATGGAATACGTCGAAGGCGAATCGCTCTATCAACTTCTCCGCCGGGAAGGGACGCTCTCAGTCCAACGTGCTCAGGCCATGCTGCGCCAGATTAGCGCCGGCGTCGAAGCCGCGCATGACGAAGGCATCCTGCATCGCGATTTGAAACCCGCGAACGTTTTCATTGTGCAGCGCAAGAAGAAGGACGGCACGATCTCGGTCGATGACATTGTGAAGGTCGGCGACTTTGGTCTGGCTAAAATTATTAGCCAGAGCCTGTCGGGCGACGCCTCAGGCAGCGGTCCTGCCTCGCGCGGAATCCTGGGCACGCCCGAGTACATGGCGCCCGAACAGATGCAGGCGGGAGCGGCGCTCGATGCGCGCGCGGATATCTACGCGCTCGGCGCGATGGCTTATCACATGTTGGGTGGGCGGCCGCCGTTCACGGGTGACATCATGCAGATCTTTGCGCAGAAGCTGACCCAGGATACTCCCGCGCTCAGCACTCTGCGTTCAGATATTCCGGGCCCGGTTGAAAAAGCGGTAATGCACGCGCTCAAGAAAGAAGCAGATGGCCGGCCGGAGTCAGTTGCCGCCTGGTTCAGCGAATTCGATGAGGCGGTAAGTGGAGCCTCGGTTCACGAAGATGAAGGCGAATCGCGTCTGGTGATCATGGCGCCGAACGGCGCGGAGGTTTACGTTGACGACGAGCGTCATGGCAGTATCGGACGCTCGGGCCGAGTCATCCTGAAATCACTGCCACCCGGCCAGCACGTCTTGCGCGTAGCCCACGCCGGTGATCCAGATGACGAGCGCGTGATCGAGATCCGCGCCGACAGCGACGAGCAGATCATTCAGGCCCAATTCAAGTCGGCGCCTTCAAGCGGCCTCTCTCCTTCGCAGGGCGGGAGTCTCGGCAGCGTTTCCGGAATGATGTTGCCGACCCATACCGTTGTCGCTTGTACCAAGTGCGGATCACGTTTTGCCGGAGGCGCGAAATTCTGTGGCCGGTGTGGAAATACCAGCTTTCAGCCGGTGACTTCGGATGGCGCGATGCATCCGCGGACTCCGCCGCCCTCGGGTCCGCCATCCGGTCCGCCCTCTGGATCTCCGAGTTTGAATCAGATGGGCGGCCCGGCGTCGCTCAGCAGGATTCGCTGCACGCGTTGTGGAATGGAACAGCCGGCGGGAACCAAATTCTGTGGCCGCTGCGGCGCTTCGCTCGGCGGCAGCGCGATTGCGTGGCACGCCCCCAGGCAAGTCGAAGTGGTCTGCCCCGGGTGCAATTCAACTTATCCTCCCGGAACTAAATTCTGCGGTCGTTGCGGTCGTACGCTTTAGTGGCACAGACTCAGTCTGTGATTTCAATTATCAATGACAATCGCTCGAGTAGAATCACAGACTGAAGTCTGTGCCACTCGCTTTTTCCAGATTAGACTTGAGTGCGATTCGTCTTCTCGTATAGACTTGCCGCGCGACTTTGCAGACCCGAACCTAAGTTGAGCGCCAAGTGGTCGCTGCGAGTGCGAACAATCTGTACTTATCCGAGAAATGAGGCCTGAACATGAAACGCTGTCCCCAATGTAATCGCAGCTATGCCGATGATGCTTTGAGCTTTTGTTTGGACGACGGGTCTCCGCTGCTCAGCACGAGCGCGCCGACGCCTTCCGATCCCAGCGCAACCATTCAGTATCCGCAGCCGCGCGACACTAGTCCGCCCCAGGCGACGATTGCCTTTAATCCAAGCCAGGCATCTCCGCTTCCGCCCCCGCCGCAAGCACCGCCCCCGGTCTGGAATCCTATGCCGTCTGCGGCGCCTCAGAAGCGCAGTGTTTGGCCCTGGGTAATCGGCATTGGCGCCGTGCTCGTTTTCATGGGCATTGGGGTGGTGATTCTGATATTTGCTGTCGCCAGCATCACCAACGACAATAACAGCAACCCCAACAAGAGCAATTCAAACAACTCTAATAAGGTCGCGAACCGGAACACAAATAAGAACACGAATTCAGACGAGACGAATACAAACTCGAATTCCCGCTCGACGTTGTCGACTTTTACCGATGACTTTTCGAATAAGACCTGGGGCGCGGGCGACTCACAATACGGCAGCATCTCGTATCAGGACGAGGAATATCACATGCACGCGACCAAGGGTGGCTTCATCGTAATGTACGGACCGGACAAGCCGGAGTATCACGACGAAAACGCCACCGTCCGCGTTGGGCTGCGCAGCATTGATGGCAACCCACCGCTGACCGGGTACGGGCTGGTGGTGCACGGAGAAAGGAAGGACGGCAAGCTGGAAGACTATGGTTTCCTGATTTATAACGGCACCAATCCGAAATACAAGATCGTGCTGCACAAAGCGGGCGCTGAATCGAAGGTCGTCGATTGGACGCCTACTTCGACGATTCGCACCGGCACCACACCGAACCAGATTGAAGTCCGGATACGCGATCTCAAGATGGACTTCTATATCAATGGTCAATTCATTACGTCGATTACCGATGAAGCAAACTACCGGCGCGGACGGGTAGGGCTTTACACCAGCGACCTGGGCGAAGTAGCGTACGACGATTTGGAAGTCAGCAAGTAATTCCCCTTATCATGCGCGTCACTTTAAGAGTCCTGGAAGGGCCCTATACAGGGCGCGAGTTTTCTTTCGATCAGCATGACACCTTTCTGATTGGCAGAGCGGACACTGCTCATCTCTACCTGCCTGACGACCGATTCTTTTCACGTAATCATTGCCTTTTGGAGATCGCTCCGCCGCGTTGCTTTCTGCGCGACCTGGGATCGACCAACGGCACGTTTGTGAATGGACAGAGAGTGCCCGAGGCTTTTCTCGTCAGCGGCGATCGCATTCAGGGCGGTCAGACCGTGCTCGAAGTCGAAGTGCAGTCTGAGCAGGCAATAACAGTCAACGGGATGGAGGCGCCCACGTTGACGCGTCCGACCGTGGTAACCGTCGAATGCGCTAACTGCGGACGTCGTGAGCAGACCGAAGCATCCCACGCCGACGAGAAGATGTCTTTCGTTTGCGAAGATTGCCGGGAAGAACTAAAGCGCCAACCGCAACCCGTGCCCGGCTATCAAATGATCAAGCTGCTGGGCCGGGGCGGAATGGGTTGCGTAATGCTGGCTCGAGACGAAAAAACCGGGCGCTCGGTCGCGATCAAAAGCCTCCTGCCGGAAGTGGCTGTAACCGAAGTGTCCCTGCGTCGCTTTATGCGAGAGATACAAGTGGCCTCGGCCTTGGATCACCCGAACATTGTTCGCTTTCTCGAAAGCGGAACGAATAACGGTTCGGTTTATCTGGTTACGGAATACGTAGAAGGTTCGGACGCGGCGCGCCTGGCTGACGCGCAGGGCGGGCGCCTGCCATTTCTTCAGGCGATCGATATTGTGTCGCAGTCGCTGGACGCTTTGGCCTACGCGCACTCAAAGGGATATATCCATCGCGATATTAAGGAATCCAATATTCTAATCAGCGGCGCGGCGCCGAATTTCGTCGCCAAACTCACCGACTTTGGGCTGGCGAAAAGCTTTACCCAATCAGGCATGAGCGGCATCACGATGGCGGGTGACATGGCCGGCACGTTCGCCTACATGCCGCCCGAACAAATCCGGGACTTTCGCAATGTGCGTCCGACGTCGGACATCTACGCGATCGGCATGACGGCCTATAGCCTGCTGGCCGGTGATACGGCGCTGGACCTTGGGTCCAACAATGACATTGCCGGAACAGTTAAGGCCATCTTTGAAGGCCAGGTGATCCCGCTGCGCCAGCGCGCCCCGGACGTTCCGCAACAAGTCGCCGAAGTGATCGAACGCGCCCTCGCGAAAGACCCCGCGAACCGTTGGCAATCCGCCGCCGCCATGCGCACCGCGCTGATGCACTCGGTGTAAATAATCGACAGGATTGACAAGACTAACAGGATGGCCTAATGAGTTAACCTGGTCTTTCATCTTGTGAATCATGTAAATCCTGTCGAAACGTTTTTCTTTCCTGCTTGAAAGGATTTCCGGCGCAACCTTGCCCACCGCTCCGGCATCCGTTAAGATGCCAAAACGACGAATTCGTCGCGAACGGATCACTGGGGCTCCCCTGATCGATCAATGGGCTTGGCTTTATTTTCCTTGTGAGGTCTTAAGTGAACAAAAAATTCTCGCTGGCGCTGGTAGCGCTGATCCTGCTTTCTCTGTTTGTTCCCGCCTTTGTTCTGGCTCAGCAGAAACGCGAACAATCCAATACCTCGGCCGGAACGACCAGTGCCGGCAAGACGGGTGCGGCCCCCGCGCCAGGACGACGCCCGCGCCGGACGCCATCCGCCGCGACCGCTGCGGTAGCCCAGGATTTCACCGAAGCGCTGGGCGTCATCCAGGAACACTACGTCGACGGCAACAAGATCGATTTCAACGCTGTCTATAAGTCGTCGATTATGGGCATGTTGAGGGTTTTGGACCCCCACTCGAACTACTTTGACAAAGATGAGTTCGAGGAGATGAGGACGGACCAGCGCAGCGAGTATCTTGGCATTGGCGCGTCGATCCAGAATTATGTGGTCGGCGAGTCGGTCGACACCTACATCGCCGCGACCTTCCAGAACGCACCGGCCTCGCGCGCGGGGTTGCGGTATGGGGACCGCATCGACGCAGTTGACGGCGTTTCAATGCATGCGAAATCGTCGGCCGAAGTTCGCGACAAGATTCGCGGACCTCGCGGCACCCATGTGAAGCTGACGATCACCCATGCCGGCAGCGGCAAGACTGACTTTGTGGAAATCGTTCGCGATGCGGTGGCGCAGCCTTCAGTGCCGGACGCCTATATGATTCGTCCGGGCGTTGGCTATATCGATATGGGGCACGGGTTCAACTATGACACCGCTGAAGGTTTGCAGTCAGCACTGGACTTTCTGCACGCCCGCGGGATGAACTCGCTGGTGCTGGATCTGCGGAACAACCCGGGCGGGTTTCTCGATCAGGCTATTCATGTGGCCGAGACTTTCCTGCCATCGGGCCAGGTGATTCTGACTCAGAAAGGCCGCAACGGTCTTAACGATCATATCTACGATTCGCGCAACCCGGATCCGGATCGGACCCCGCTGGTAGTTCTGGTCAACGATTTTTCGGCCTCGGCTTCCGAGATAGTCGCCGGCGCCATGCAGGATCACGATCGCGCCTTGATTGTCGGGCAGACCACCTTTGGCAAGGGTTTGGTGCAAAGCATCATTCCGCTTGACGGCGGCGCGGGCCTGACACTTACCTCGGCGAAATACTTCACCCCATCAGGGCGTTTGATTCAGCGTGACTACTCAGATGGTGGTTTCTATAACTACATCTATCGCGGCGGCACGCTGAGGGATCGAGACGAGCAGGGCAAACCCATTGGTCCGGCCAGTCGCACCGATACCGGCAGACCGGTTTACGGCGGTGGCGGCATTACCCCGGATGAAGCCGTCAAACCGCAACTCCTGAATACCCTCCAGGGCCGCCTGCGCGATCCGCTCTTCTTTTTTTCACGCGACGTTGCGACCGGGCGCGTTCCGGCTTTGGAAAGATATAAAGTCGACAAGGCAATCGAGTTCGGACACGACCTGGAGCCGACTGACTATCCGATGAATGACGCGGTTTACAACGCATTCAAAGAGTACGTAGCCAAAGACGCGAACTGGAAGATTTTCTCTCCGGTGCTCGATCGCAATCGCGCTTTTATCGAGCAGCAGATAAGATTCCAATTGGCGACCGCGGCCTATGGCACCGTGAGTGCGGTGCAGGTGTTGACCAAGGAAGATCCGCAAATCGCCAAGGCTATCGAGGTGGTGCCGCGCGCGCGTGATCTGGCTATGGCCGCCACGCGGGCTCGAATGCAACAGCCGTAATTCTTTAAAGCATCACGCGATTTGTTTTGAGGCGGGACTTGTTCCCGCCTCTTTTTTTCATCATCGGGGGCGTTAGCCCGACCGTGAGGGAGGGCTCAGCCCCACCGACAAGATGGGAGCCCTCCCTTACGGTCGGGCTAACGCCTGGGTTGTCCGTGGACGCCGCCGACAAGAAGTTTGTCGGACATCCTCTTGTTGCTTGGATAAAACACAGTCTTGCAGCTAAAACTCATTAAGTGGTAAGCTTTGGGCCATGGCAAAGAAATCCGGAGTCAATACATCTGAGCTGGGCGGTGCGGTCCGTCGTCGCCGCGAAGAGCAGGGCTTGAGCCTGCGGGACGTCGCCGACCTGACGGGAGTTTCCGCCTCGACCTTATCGCGGATTGAAAATGGAACCGGTAAGCCTGACGCTGACAACATCTCGCGTCTGGCGTCGTGGCTGGATATGCCGATTGAGCGCGTCATGCATCATGGCCATCGCAGCCCCACGGATCCGAAACCGGTTGTTTACTACCCGCACGAATCAACCCCTGAAATTGTAGAAGCGCATCTGCGCGCCGACAAGCACCTGACGGCCGATACCGCCAAGGCCCTATCAGAGCTGTTCCGAGTCGCCTACGCGCAGTTCAGCCAAAACACGCGGAAGCGCGGCTGAGGTAGCGCAAGTTGTTAACTTGCGCCTTCCTGCCGACCGCGGCGCATGTTGACAACTTGCGCTACAATAAATCCGTCGTGCGAAATCTTCTTTTGCCTGCTTCTGAAAAGCGAAAACAATTCGAACTGCGCGCGCTCAGCCTGCGCGAGTTTGCCGGCGTTACTGAAAATCAACCTCTAGATCCATTCGCCCTGGCGAGTTTTGCTCGGCTGCTGGTCGTAGATTTCGACAGCATCAAAGGACTGTCCGAGGAATCGCGCACGCACCTGCTGGGCGCGGCGGCGGACCAGTGGTCAGGCGGCGCATGTTCGCGGCCACTGCCAAACGGCTGGCGTCTGGTCATCCTGAATCCAGCCCATGGGGGGCAACGAAATCGCGCCACGCTGATGGAAGAAGTGGCGCACGTGTTTCTCGGTCACAAGGCGAACCGGCTGGCCACGATCACCAGTGACGATCAGCCAGGCGAATCACCGGCGGGTACGCATCAATCGAACCGGCGAATGCTGGCGCGCGATTACAACCAGGCCGATGAAGAGGCGGCTTACGCCATCGGCGCGGCGGCGTTGGCGCCCTTTGGAGCATTGCGACGCCTGGTGTTGGAAGGCAGAAACTCGCGCGAGATTGCTCGGCATTTTCGCGTCAGCCGGCAACTGGTTGAATACCGGATCAAAGTCACGCACCTTTGGCCCGAATACAAACGCGCTTCTGCGACACGCCCGGAGCCCGTATAATCAAAACCGTAGACGCAGCGGCGTTTATTCCCTTATGCCGGAAACAATTCAAAAAGCAGCGGGCCTGTCGACGGTCGACAAACTGCGCATGCTGCTCGACATCACCAAGACCATCAGTCGTTCGTTGGATCTCGACGAAGTTCTCAACCTCGTCATGGACACGCTTGATTCGCTGATCCCTTACGATGCTGCCGGGATTTACATGGTCAAGTGTTCGGCGCCAATCCCGGAATGGGACGCGGTCGCCGACGAGACCTGCGTTTTTCACACTCAGGCCGTGCGTGGCTATGACATCGACGATTTGCAGGAACTGCATTTGAAGAGGGGCGAAGGCTTGATCGGACACGTCGCAGTAAGCGGCAAGCCATTTATTTCACCTGACGTGCGCAAAGAGCCGCGTTACATCAATGCGCGCGCGCGCACCCGATCCGAAATGGTCGCCCCGATCATTTCCAACAGCGAAGTTATCGGTGTGTTCGACCTCGAAAGCGATGAACTTAACGCTTACGACAAGGACGATCTGGAAATCCTGGCGCTGCTGGCATCGCAGGTAGCCATCATTATTGAAAAAGTAGAGCTGCACGATCAGTTGATCGAAAAGCAACGTTTAGAGACTCAGCTCGAGGTGGCGCGCCAGGTGCAGCTCGAGTTGCTGCCCGCTCGGGATCCGCAACTCGAAGGTTTCGACATCAGCGCTTACAACTTTCCCACTGAAGAAGTCTCGGGCGATTACTATGATTGGGTCCGAATCTACGACGATCAGATCGGGATAGTCATCGCGGATGTTTCAGGCAAAGGCGTGCCGGCAGCTTTGCTGATGGCGTTCTTGCGCGCGAGTTTGCGCGCCGCGACGCACATCGGTTACGCGCCGCACATCTCGATGTCTAAAGTGAATTATCTGCTCTGGGAATCGATCGAACGAAACCAGTTCGTCACCGCTTTCTACGGTATTCTGGATTCGGCGAATCGGACGCTGGCTTACTGCAACGCCGGTCACAATCCGCCATTCCTGATGGAGGCCGATGGCAAGGTTCACTTCGAGGAACGCGGAGGCGTGCCGCTGGGAATGTTTCGCGACACGCGTTACTACGAATACTTCGCGAACATCGAGCCCGGCCAGTTGTTGGTGCTCTACACTGACGGGGTGACCGAAGCAATGAACCGGAACCTTGATGAGTATGGGCGCGACCGTCTGGTTGAAGCTGTGCGCCAGTGCCGGCATCTGGGCGCGCGCCAGATGATCGATTTCATTCATCGTGACGTGCTCAACTGGACTGAAGGGCTGGGCGCGACCGATGATGTGACCTTCTTTATCATTAAGGCTCTGTAGCTAGAATCCGAGGAGACGGCTCGTGAAACTCACGAGCTGACAAACGCAAATGAGTGCGATTTCTGAACCACCCGCCCAGGAAGCACCGGCAAATCCCGGCTCGCTAAATCTGGCCAAGGTGCTACAGCAGATGTTAGAGGTTTCCGAAAAGGTCAGCGATCTGATCTTTTCGCCGGGCCGGCCGCCGCAGATTGAACTTTTGAGCAAGCTGCAGGGAGTTCCCATCGCCGGGCTGGAAAAACTTACCCCGGCACAGACTTATGCGATCGCCAAACTCATCATCGGAACTCACGAGGCTTCACTCGAGGCTCTGGAGAAATTCGGCTCGACGGATCTTTCGTTCGGTGTTCCCGGTCTAAGCCGTTTTCGCGTCAATATTTTTAAGCAAAGAGGAACCTACGCGATTGTCATGCGCGTGATTCCGCCGCGGACGCCGTGCTTTGCGGATTTTGATCTGCCCGGCCAGATGCGCGACATAGTCGAACTAAAGAATGGGATTGTGCTGGTCACTGGCCCCACGGGAAGCGGGAAGAGTTCCACGCTGGCGGCCGTTATCGATCTCATTAACGAAACCAAGTTCTACCACATCGTCACCATCGAGGACCCAATAGAGTTCCTGCACGCGCACAAGAATTCCACCGTCCACCAGCGCGAGCTGCATTCGGACACACCCAACTTTGCGCTGGCCCTGCGCGCCGCTTTGCGGCAAGCGCCAAAGGTAATCCTGGTGGGTGAGATGCGGGATAAAGAAACGATGGAAGTGGCTCTGGAAGCTGCTGAGACGGGGCACCTGGTGCTGTCGACGCTGCACACGATTGACGCAGCCAAAACGGTCGAGCGCATCATCGGCGTGTTTCCCAAGAACGAAGAAAAGATTATTCGCACGCGTCTGGCCCAATCATTCCGCTACATTATCTCGCAGCGTCTCTTGCCGCGCGCCGATGGCAGCGGCCGGGTGGCCGCGATTGAAATTTTGAAAGCAACGTCGCGGACCAAGGAGTACATCGAACGCGGCGAAACGGAAGGCAAGTCGTTGTTGGACGCCATGGAACAGGGCGACATGGATAGCATGCAAACCTTTGACGGCGAAATTGAAAAACTGGTTCGGGGCGGGGTAGTCACCAAGGCGGATGGTTTGGCGTACGCATCGCATCAGGGTAACTTGCTGCTGCGCCTGGGCGAGTACAGTGCCGCCGGTGCGGCCAAGCCCAAACCCAAACCCGAACCGGAGCCGCAGGTTGAATCCATACTCGATATGATCGAAAGATGACGTTTTGTTTTCGTTTAGCGGCGGGCTACCGCCCGCCGTTCGCGCCGCTAAACGCCGGCCAAATACAATGTTCTTAGCTTTACTCAAAGAACGCGCTCTCCGCCATTCCCGCAAAAACTCATTCGGCTTGATCGGAGTGCTCTGTATTGCGTTGGTTGCTCAGGCCGGGGCAGCAATTCCGCCGGCGCACTTCCAAACACCCGAGGACTTGCGCTTTGAGCTGCCCGCAAACGGAAACCTGCGGATCGAGAACCTGCGCGGCGGCGTAATCGTCGAATTGTGGCCGGAGAGTTACGTGTCGGTGTCGGCAGTCGCCGATGGCGGCCAAACGAGTCGCTCGCAGGCAGTTGTGCAGCGGACCGACGGCTTGCTTTCGATTCGCCTCGGACGTGGCCCGCAACACATCAACCTGCAACTGCGCATTCCCGCTCGGGCGCATACAGCGATCGTAACCAACGACGGCTCAGTTGAAGTTAAGGGATTGCCCGCGGCGCTGCTCGTGCAAACGGTCTCAGGCGAGATTCGCGTCGATCTTCCGAAAGGATCTGGTGCAGATGTAGTCGCGGATTCGAAAACCGGAACCGTCTCTTCATCGTTCGCTGCGGCGCTTGTGAATCAGTCCAATCGGCCGCAATTGCAGGGTCGAATCGGCAGCGGCGGCGCCGGCGTCAGGCTCTACTCGCAAGCAGGGAACATCACGCTAGCCAGCGCCGGTGACGAGTCGACGCGGACCGTTTCGGGGGCTGCGGCAAGTCCAGCGGAGATTCGACAACCGCTGGAGCCTGCCGAGATTCAAGGCCCGAAACGGCGGCCTGAGTTGACCGGCCAGGAAAAGAACACCACCGCGGTTGGAACGCCGGCTCCCGCCAATGCCGGACCAGAAGAAATCTCAGAGGGCGATGTTATTCGCGTCGACACTGAACTGGTCAGCGTCAACGTCAGCGTCGTCGACCGGGGCACCAATCGAGGCGTCAACGATCTTACGAAAGATGACTTTCGTCTTGCCGAAGACAACGTGCCCCAACAGATTGCCCACTTTGACTCGGCCTCAGCCCCCTTCAACCTGGTTCTGCTGATCGATTTGTCCGGCTCGAGCGCAAAGGTCGTCGATCTGATCAAATCCGCCGCGCTGCACTTTGTTGATGCGGCGCGGCCATTCGATCGCATAGCCGTGATGACCTTTGCCGGCGGGCAGGTAGTAGTTTCGTCTCTCACGACCGATCACGTCCTTTTGCGTCAGCGTATCAACGCGATCGAACGTCCGGAGGGTAGTACGAAGCTTTACGATTCGCTGGCCTTCGCCATGGATGAAGTGTTCCGCGAAGCGAAGGACTCTCGCCGCAATGCGATCGTAGTGATGAGTGATGGCCTGGACAGCGTGATGCCGAATGTCACTGGTGAAGGTTCCAAACTGCCGTACGAAGAATTGGTGAGGCGGGCGAAAGAATTTGACGGCGTTGTATATTCGATCTGGACTGATACGCAAACCTATGAGCCTTTGAGCCCCAAAGATATTCAGCAGGAGACTTTCGATCTCGCGCACGATCGGATGAAAGAGTTGGCTGACGTGGGCGGCGGAGCGTTCTATGAATGCGAAGAGTTGAAAGATCTGGCGGGCGCTTACGATCGAGTGGTTGCTGACCTGGGCACGCTCTATACTCTGTCCTACCGCCCGACAAATAAAGTCCGCGACGGATCGTGGCGCACGATCCGCGTCAATGTTAACCGCTCAACTTCCGTGGCCCGCGGCAAACGCGGGTATTATGCGAAGTGAGTAAGCAGTGGGCAGTGGGAGAAACACCTTTCCCTTCCGAACCAATCTTAAGCGATGACAGTACTATCCCCGTTTTCGTTTCGGCGGCGCAAAGGCAAGCTTCACAAGGGCCTGGTCACAGCTAGCATTCTGCTCACTGCTCACTGCTCATTACTCACTCTTCGGGCCCAAACACCTGATCCGGTCGATACGATTCGCGTCGACACCGACCTGGTGAATCTCAGTGTCAGCGTCCTCAGCCACAACGCCGCGCCAGACGGGCGCCAGCTTGAGCAAAAAGATTTTGCGGTTTTCGAAAACGGCACGCCGCAGGAAATCCTGTTCTTCGCTTCTGGTGAAACCCCTTTTGATCTGGTGTTGCTGCTGGATCTTTCGGGTTCAAGCTCCGATAAAATCAGCTTAATTCGCAAGTCAGCAAAAGGCTTCGTCGATGCGGCGCGTCCGGCCGATCGAATCGCGATCTTCACCTTTTCCGCCGAAATTCAGGTGGTTTCCAAACTTACCAGCGATCACGACGCTTTGAAGAAGAGCATCGGAGACATTGAAAAACCGGAAGGCGGCACGAACTTCTGGGATGCTCTACGATTTGTTTTGGAGCATGTAGTGGGTCAATCTCGCTCTGAGAATCGCCGCAGTGCGGTGGTGGTGATGACTGATGGAGTGGACAATGCGTTGCCCGGCGTTTACGGTGACGGCTCCGCGACGAGCTTCGAAGATTTGATGAAGATCGTCCAGCGCTTTGACACGATCGTGCTACCGATTTATCTGGACACAGAGAAAGAGCAGGACAAGCATGGCAACCTTAAGGAAGCTTACGCGCTAGCGCGGCAACAACTAGCAATGCTCGCCGCTGAAAGCGGCAATGAGATCTATCAGGCCCGGAAGATCAAGGATCTCGAGGGCGTCTATCAGCAAGTCATCCGAAATCTGAGCACGGTATATAGTATCGGCTATCGTCCGGCGAACCTGGTGCGCGACGGCTCATGGAGGGCGGTCACCGTGCAGTTGGCCGGACATCCGGAACTGGCCGCGCGCGCCAAGCGTGGTTACTACCGAAAGTAAGTCGAGGTGCCGAAAGTCTATGATCAAGATGATGGGAAGATCGAATCGAAGTTTGGCGGGGCTACTCGGACTCCTGTTGGGCCTGGTATTGCTGGCGTCATGTTCTTCCGGCGGGTCAAACGAAGGGTTGGGCGTGTATCCCAAAGCGATGGGCGCGGCGGACGAGGGTTCCGCGATCCAGACGCTGCGCACCATCGCGACGGCTGAAGCTCAAATGAAATCAACGCGCGGATCGTACGGAGACTTTGAGGCGCTTACTCAGGCCGGTTATCTGGACTCAAGATTTGCCGGCCCGGCGCCAAACCAGAGAGGCTATCGTTTCACCATCTCGGCGAGCGACGCTGAATTCACAGTCCATGCCGATCCACAGACTACCGAGACGCAGCCAACGACCGGCGTGCGCCATTTCTATCTTGAGGGATCGGAAAACGCGGTGCACGCTAACGCAACCCAGGCCGCGTCAAAGAGTGATCCGGTTGTTGGCACTCAATGAACTCACCAAAACCGCTGGACTCTGTGCCGGGCCGGAGTATAATCAGCCGACACCCCAGGTTACCAAACGATCGCCCTGGATCGGTTTTACAGGAAGAGGAACCACCATGAAGAATCTGCGCCTCATGCTTAAGGCAATTGCATTAGCAGTCCTTGTTTCGGTTTTCGTCTCTGCGGGTTATGCGCAGAATCGCGAGAAGTTCGGCATCTCGGCCAAGGCCGGCGGGGTCAACTCGGTAACCGGCAGCGTGATGGTGACGAGGGCCGGGCAGGCCCCGCAACTACTGACCAGTCAGGATGATCTGTTGGCGGGCGATGTGGTGACTACCGGGCCGGAAAGCCAGGCTGAGGTATTACTCAACCCGGGCTCTTACTTCAGGCTTGCCGCAAACAGCGAGTTCGCGCTGGTTGATAATTCGCTTGATAATCTGGTGGTGAGGCTGGTGAAGGGTAGCGCGATCATCGAAGCGACCGGCGGCGACGATGTAGATATGTGGATCAATGTCCTGGCCAATCAAAAACACCTGGTCATCGCGCGGGGTGGTATCTATCGCATTAACGTGCTGCCTGGGGCGACCGAATTATTGGTTCGTCAGGGTCGGGTCTTACCGGACAACAATCCGCGTGAAATGGTCAAAGGCGGCAAGAAAGTGATCTACGGCGCCGGCGAACCGGTGGTGGCCAAGCTCGACAAGAAGGATCAAGACGGCTTTGACTTGTGGAGCAAGCTGCGGGCGAAGACTCTGGCTCAGGCAAACCAGAAGATCTCGAACCGCTCAGTCAATGGTTATCTCGCCGGCCTGTCTGACTTCGAGGCTTTCTCGGCGGCGAGCTCATGGGGCCTTTGGGCCTATAGCCCGTTTGCGCGCTCCTATACATTCGTGCCGTTTCGTTACGGGTGGTCTTCACCATACGGGCATTACTACGGTAACTACTGCAATGTTTGGCGATATTCTGGTGGGCCCGGCTATAACGGGTCTTACGGCGGAACCATCGTGGGCAACTCTGGATCAGGTGGCTCTGCAACTGGATTTGGAGGCTCTTCGGGTGGATCGTCAGCAGGCGGTTCGCGTCCGTCCGCACCCAGTGCGCCTTCAGCACCCATGGGCTCCCAAGCGGGTCCGCGCGATCCCGATTCGGGCAGTCGCTCTATCAATCGAATCAAAGACCCGAACTAACTCGGGGCACGGGCGCCCCTCCCGTGAATCCACGCGCAGGATGCGCGTACCACAACTAGCGGTCGCGTTTGAACAGTAGGCGAATTTCTTCGTTTACGATTTCAACGATCTGAGGCCGCGGCAAACCCGCTAATACCAAATGGGCCAGGCTGGCGCGCAATGCCTTGCGCAACTCGGCATCGTTCTGCTGCGATACCCTGCGCGCCGAAACCAGAGCGCCCGAGCCATGTCGGATCTTGAGCAGTCCTTCTTTCTGAAGCTCTCGATACGCCGCCGCAATTGTATTCAGATTCACACCCAGATCATCGGCGACCTGACGCACCGGCGGCAAGGCCATCCCCTCACGCAATTCGCCGCGAGCAATCAAGCCCTTGATCTCGTCTGCGACCTGTCGATAGACCGGCCGGCGGTCCGATTCATCAATCGTTATATACATAGTCGTGTGTCGCCAGACACTATACACTGAAAGAAAATGGCAGTAAAGATGAAATGTTGAAGATGATTCCTGACTTAAGGAGCAGCGCTCAGCCTACTTTCCACCTGTGAGAACATTGGCGAGGCCCAGGGCGGCGTCAGAGACTCCAGCCAAGCCGAAACCAGAACAGCTTGTATCACTGACCATGAAGAGATTAGGAAAGATGGTCTGGCCAGCTTGAACTTTCGCTCCCGGCACTTGCAGAGACGCGCGGGGCTTTCCAACCATGCCGAGTTTGCGGCGCGTCTCCTCGTAGAAAGCCCGCGGCGTGGCGCTCTCGATTACTTCCACGCTGTCACCGAGTTCGGGCAAAGCGGCATGAAGTTGCGCCCACACAAATTCAAGAGTTGTTTGATCCTGCTCTTCGTGAGCTGTCCCGTCTTCGTGGAAAGCAAACCAATCTTCGGCGTTGGTAAAGGTTGAGACGGTGACTGCGAGTTTACCGTCCGGGGCGAGCGCGTGCGGAGCGGCCGCGAACACGACCTGCGCCCGCTCGGGTGAATAGGTCTGACCCTCTTGCCAGTCAGTGAGTGCCAGGATGTGACTTGAGTGGAGGCGTGTGATCGCGGATCGATCCATGCTCAGAAAAAGCAGGTAGGCTCCCCAGGATTGCATTCGTCTTAGCTGAGCTGAGATCGATGGAGGAGTGCGGTTCAACCCAATCAGCTTTCCGTATGTGTCCCAAACTGTCAGGTTGCTGACAATGGCGCGGGTCGCCGTTACTCGCTCGCCACTGAGCAAGTCGACGCCCACCGGCAAGCCACCGGTGCCGTAAGCCAGCCGCAAAACTGGACAATTGAAACGCAAGGAACCGCCGCTCGTCTTCAGAGAATCACTCAGAGCGTCGACCAAGGCCTGCGCCCCACCGCGAATCGCCCACATGCCGCGCGGCGGAGTAGTCAGCGCTTCTGCAGCGTCTCGAATGGAACAGTGGGCACTCGAACTCTGGGTAAAGGTTTGGAGCTGTACATCGATGAAGCGTCGGAATCTCGTCGAGCAATCTCTCAGGTACTCAGCCGCAGGTTCACACGCCGCGGACGTGTCTCGGGCGGAATCGATCTGGCGAAGTCTGTTATAGAAGGCGATGGCTGATTCAGAACATTCCGGGAAACCCAAACGAAGGTTCCCTTCAAAGTGTTCGCCGTTGTCCGTCACGGCGACTTCCGAATGATCCGGTAAGCGCACTACATAGCTTGGTGAAAGACGATCAACTTCCGGCGGACCGACCGGCAGTTCGGCGAAGATTCGTTCGTAGACTCCACCCGATTCCCAGCCCGAATACAAACCCGCAGTTGGTTCGAAGGCGTAACCGAGATGTTCGAAGTTGGCAACGCAGCCACCAGGGCGCGACTGCCGTTCCAACAGACACACACTGACGCCTCTCGCAGACAGCAACGCAGCGGTGGTCAACCCGCCGATGCCGCCGCCCACCACGACCACTTCGTAGTTCATCTTATTTAGCTGAGAAAATGCAGGATGTGGATCACAAACCCGGTAGTTGGTTGCGGGCGCCAGTGCTCCGCAAGCCGGCGCAGGTACGGCTCAAAGACAATGATGACGGACTGGACGCCGTTAAAGACGAGGTGGATCACAAAGCAGGGAAGCAGCCGGCCCGTCCGCGCCCGCGCGACCGTCAAAACGACGCTGAGCAACGTGATTGAGCCGATTACTCCGGCATTCGGCCAGTACTGCAAGACATGTAACCCGGCAAACATCGCGGACACTACAATTACCGCAGACCACGGACCGACCACTCTCTGCAGCGCGGAATAGAGCAGGCCGCGATAGATCATTTCTTCGACCAGCGGCGCAGTCGCGACCGCGATCACCGCCAAAATCAAGGCGGCGGCGCGAGAGCTTTGCAGAATGCGGTCCAGATCAGTTGGCTGAGTGCCGGCCAGCGCTATGATCACCATCGCCAGGACATATAGCCCGATCGCTAAGCCGACGCTCTTCCAGATCCCAAAGGTCGGGCTCCAGCTCCAGCCAAATACGTCCCTCCACGAGAATTTTCCCAGTCTCGTCGCGACCGCCCAAATCATAGCCAGCGTGAGTAAGTGAGTTGGCACCCACCCAGCCACGAACAGCACCATGAAAGTCTTGTCGCTCAGCAGTGCTTCTCTTGTCGGTGCAGGCAACCCTTGATAGTGGTAGACAACGTACGGAAGTGCGCAAAGATTGGGAACCAGGGTCAACAGCGCGACACTTCCAAACCAGGTCAGGAGCGCTCCAAGCAAACCCCACGGCGGGCTCTCGGGGCTTGCGGTCGAGGGTGTCACGGGCACATCCGGTTCGTTTGCGGCAGCCGCCGGCGAATAGATCGTTGGCGCCGAATAGGGGGGTGCTGGCGGTGTGCTCACGAAAAGTTTTGGCGTCCGGCTCAAATTTTGAAAGAAGATCAGTTGTCTGATGGTTCGGAGGGCTCCCGCTTGCCGTTGTATTGCTCCAGCTTTCGATAGATAGTCTTGCGGCCAATATTAAGCAGGCGAGCCGCTCGGGTTTTATCTCCCGAAGTATAGTCGAGCGTGGCCTCTATCGCGTGCCGCTCGATCTCGTCCATCGAAGACGGTACCTCGATTTCGAGTTTGGAGCTGCGGCCTTCACTGGCGGCTTGGGCGCGCGCGACTCGAACCATCGCCTCGCGCTCGGAAACGATGTTGCCGATTGCGGCCGGCAAATCATCAAGTTCAATCTGTCGTCCCGCGGCGATGATCACGGCCCGCTCGACCGCGTTCTCGAGCTCGCGGACATTGCCCGGCCAGTCATAACTCGTCAGAGCCCGCAGCGCAGCTTTGGAAATGCCGGAGACAAAACGGCCGGTTCGTTGTTTGTAGTGCTCCAGAAAATGAATCACCAGCGGGTGAATGTCTTCGCGTCGCTCGCGCAGCGCCGGCAGCGTGATCGGAAAAACTGAAAGGCGATAGAAAAGGTCTCGTCGAAATCTGCCTTCGTCCACCGCGCGTTCCAGATCGACGTTGGACGCAGCGATGATGCGCACGTCGGCCTTCAAGACTTCGTTGCCGCCGACGCGGGTAAACTCGCCGTCCTGCAACACGCGTAACAGACGCACCTGCGCGGCGAGCGTCATCTCTCCTACTTCATCGAGAAAGAGCGTCCCGTTATTAGCTTCTTCAAAGCGGCCCTGCCGGCGCGCGCGCGCGTCGGTAAAGGCGCCTTTTTCATGTCCGAAGAGTTCTGACTCAAGCAGCGTTTCGGGGATCGCGCCGCAATTCAGTTTGATATACGGCTGGTTTTCGCGACCGGAGTTAAAGTGAATCAAGTTGGCTAGCAGCTCTTTGCCGGTGCCTGATTCGCCTTGAATCATGACCGATGTCTGAGTGTCGGCGACGCTCAGCGCTAATTCCATGGCGCGACGAATCCCGCGCGCCTGGCCGATAATCCGGTCTTCGCCGTAACGCTCGTCCAGCGCGCTCTTCAAGCGCATGACTTCCGCCGAAAGATGATCGCGCTCGAGCGCCGTGCCGATCTGATCGGCAATGCCTTCCACCAGAGCCACCTCATGATCTTTGAACTGATCGCGCAGCTCGCTCCAAACCAGCCCGAGCAAGCCAAACGTGTGACCGCCGATGCGCACCGGCGCGACCAGCGCCGCTCGTCCGCCGAGCGTGGCGTTGAAGATCATTCGCATTGGCAGCGGCAGATCGCCTTCCAAAAGTTTCAGCGTTTTGCCCTGCGACAGTACCCCGACCATCGCTGGGATTTCGGTGATGTCGAGCGACTGTCCGTGCGCTTCAATCAAGCCGCGCACGTTGTCCGTCCGGGCGTGGGGCGCGGCCTTGAAAGCGGCCAGGCTCAGCCGTTTTTCGCCGGCGTCGAGCACGCCCAGCGCACAATAGTCAGCGCCCACCAGCGCCAGTGCGCGCTCTAGAACCGCCGAAGTTACTTCGCCAAAGTCCGAACGGGCGTTGAGCGCGTTCGCGATTTCGAGCAGCGCCTTGGTGGTTTCAGCCTCGCGCTTCTTGTCGTTGTAAATGCGTGTGTACTGGTAACCGATCGCCAGTTGCATCGCGATTGAGACTAGAAAAGCTACCTCTTCATCCGACCAATGACGAGTCTCGCGCGTGTGATGGAGGCCAATAAGACCGAGCACTTCGTCATCGAGCACCACCGGCACCACCAGCAAAGAGCGCGTTCCCAGGCTCTTCGCAAAGAAGCGCACTTTGTGATCGTGTTCCGGGGCGGAAGTGTCATCCAACCTAATCGGTTGTTTGAGATCAAGATACTGAGACAGCGTCGCCACATCGATCGGAATGCGCGCATCCAGACTCGACGGCACGGCTTCAGACGCGCGCCATTCATGGCTGATGCGGAGCTCGCCTTCCGAATTGAGTTTGATGATGTCGCAGCGATCGACTTCCATCATCCGGCCCAGCTCAGCCACGACAACTTTCAAGAATGAATCGAGGTTGATTGACGTGGGCAGGTTGGCCGCCAGGCGTCCGATGATGGATTCGCGCGCCTCGTGCAGCTTGAGCTTACGTTCGATGGAAAGGGTCTGATCTGTTTCGGCTGCCGGTTGCATTTAGTGCGAAGTTAACGCGACGAAGTTAATGCGAATAGAATAGCAGAAGGGATTGCCGCGGACTAACGAGGCGTCTCTTCTCTTGGAACTGGCCGGGATCATAACGAACGGCGGCCTAAGTTGCAAAAAAGACCCATAGTGGATCATCTGAGAAGGCGGCTTTCTTTTGATCGACTGCATCTGAAACCTGGTAGTAGTCGATTTGAAGTGCAAACAATTTCATTAGCCCCTGGCTTTAGCCAGGGGTTGCTGAGGTGATTGATTCGCGAAACCGTTTCAACGATTTAGAGTGGAAACCGTTAAAACGGTTGGGTTCATTTCATGCGCATGTGATCACCGCACTGAAGTGCGGTGCTAATGAGATCAATTCGGCTGACACCAAACGGCATCCGGTTGTAATGGTTGAGAGCGGTCTCGTATAATTCGAGCTTAGTCGATAGTTATTCAAGCTGACCTGGAGATGAAGCTAAGCTTACGATGCCGATTTACGAATTCCGCTGCAAGAAGTGCAACGACCAGATCGAAGTCTTTCAAAAATTGTCTGACAAGCCGCCCACGCGTTGCCGCAAGTGCGGCGGGCGGATGGAAAAACAGTTTTCCCGGACGTCTGTTCAGTTCAAAGGCGAGGGCTGGTACGTGACCGATTATGGTGGTCGCAAGGGAGAAGTAGCCGAGAAAGTCGAAAAGGAACTCGCGACCCCCGAACCTGCCAGCGGTGAAAAGGCAAAGCCGAAAAAGGCAGCCGCGAAGAAAACCAGTTCAGACAAAAGCTGAACGCGGCATGGACGGTCAAAAAATGCGACCGCTACCTAATGCAATGACTCGACGGACGACCAAACGGTTCGGTTGGAGAACGCTGGTTTTTCTTCTTACCGCGGCCTGCGTGTTGAGTTCGCTGCTCGGTCAGGCTGGTCGCCAGGCACATCCTTCGTCTTCAGCCTCGACCTTGCTGAACGTGGTGGCCACCCGCGCCAACGGAGTCACGAAACCCATCACCGCCAAAGACATTTCACTGTTCGACAACGGTGTCGAGCAAAACATCAAGAACTTCGCTCCCGATCTCTCGCCGGCTCGCATCGTCCTGCTCGTCGACAACTCACTGACTATCCGCGCCGACGTCGACAAATTGGAAAAAGCTACGCTCGAGTTTGCGTATGAGATTTTCGACGGCGACAAGTTGCTGATCGTCGGCTATGACAACAACGCCGAAATCGTGTCCGACTGGACTGATAACGCAAAGAAGATCGAGGCGGAGCTGAAGACGTTTCGCAAGAAAGGCGACCCGCATTTATTTGACTCGATCGTGGCTGTGGTCGAAGACGCGTTGCGGCCGTTGTCGGCACAAAAACGTGCCATCGTGGTTATCAGCGACGGGCTCGACCGGGGCAGCAAAGCAAAATTCAAACAGGTGTTGAGCGTGCTTCAGTCGCTGGACATTGCGGTCTATTGCGTTCAGGCGCAAGACCGCACGCGCGGCGCGATTCGACGCGATGTGCCGAAGCCGCGTCAGGTGATCGACGATCTGGCGGAAGGAACCGGCGGCCGGATTTTTCCGATCAACGATCCGAGCACGGCGGCCAAAGCAATCTGCGACGAATTGCGAAAGAACCGATACGTGCTTTCATACCTGCCCCAGAGCGTGCCGTACAGCGAAGAACGACGACTGCTGATTATGGGTGACGAGGGGATTGAGGCGCGGGCCAAGACCATGCAGCCGCCGAATTGATCGCGATCTCAAGTCCGTTTGCGTGAGTATAGATAGAAGAGCGTTAGGATAATTGCCAGCAGAATAATCTCCCAGAACGCAAACACACCGCGATCGAAACGGCCCGCCTCGTCG
The DNA here is from genome assembly GCA_038210455.1 of Pyrinomonadales bacterium. Lineage (GTDB taxonomy): Bacteria > Acidobacteriota > Blastocatellia > Pyrinomonadales > Pyrinomonadaceae > UBA11740. The sequence goes on from JBBQWP010000020.1 coordinate 61,430, forward strand.
TGAGCGTCCATGAAAATAATGTACGTTCCGAAAATGATCCCGCCCATGAGCCAGATGATTTGTCGTTTGGTGTCCCACATAAGAACTGGTCAGTACCACCTGCGGAAGCGGGTGGGCATATACTCATCTGTTGTCAGTTGAGTGCACGGCGCAGGTGGTACTGACCTCGCTTCCCTTAAAACAGTAAGGCGGAACTCCGAACGATTACCAGCCCGGCGGCTCTTTCTTGTGCTCGCTCTCAGGTTTGACTTTCATTCGCGGCAAGACGCGCGGCTGGCCTTCACTCTCTGATCGTACTTCGCCAATCCTGGTGGCACCCATTCGCTCATAGAATCCTTCCGCGTTTGGATCCGCTGAAAGCTCGAGCACGGGTATCTCGAGATTCGCGGCGCGTTCCTTTACGTGCAGAAACAGCGCCCGGCCGACGCCGGTGCCGATATGCTCAGGCCTGATCCACATGTGTTCCAACTCAGCCAGCGAATCACTGAAAGCAATCGCGCAACAGCCGGCGATTTCTGCTCCATTCATCGCCACATACATCTCGTTGTCCTTGATGAACTCCGGCGTAATCGTCAGGTCGGCTTTCCAATGTTGGATCCAGTTTTCGGGATAGCCCCAGTGGCGCTTGGCAGCGTGCGCGATTTCCGTCAGGATGTCCGCTTCCTCAGGTTTGGCTCGGCGAATCTGAAGGTTCATAGCGATTTGAAGTCTAGCACTTTTGATTCAAATCGCGAGTCTGTAGAATGCTGCGGCGTCGTATCAGAAGCCCGACCGTCAGGGAGAGCTAGCTTATCAACACGCCCTCCCTTACGTCGGGCTTCAGACACAAAACAAATATGGAACGCATAGTCTTTCTCGAACGCAACACCATCGCGGCCGACTTTCGGCGGCCCGCCTTTGATCATGAATGGATCGAATTCGGCGAGAGTTTTCAGGACCAGGTCGTAGAAAGATTACACGGCGCGACGATCGCGATTAGCAACAAGCTGTCTCTGCGCGAAGCTGAGCTGGCACAGTTGCCCGCGCTGAAATTGATCGCGATCGCGGCGACTGGATCAGACAACATCGATCTTCAGTACTGCCGCGAGCACGAAATTGCCGTTTCCAATGCGCGCGGCTATGCGGTGAATTCGGTGCCTGAGCACGTTTTGATGATAATGCTGGCGCTGCGGCGAAATCTGCTGGCCTACCGTGCGGACGTCCAAAACGGATTGTGGCAACAGTCAAAACAGTTCTGTCTGCTGACTCACGAGCTGCATGACATTAGCGGCAGCACGCTGGGCATCGTGGGCTATGGCTCGGTTGGCAAAGCAATGGCCAGACTGGGCGAGTCTCTGGGAATGCGCGTGCTGATTGCAGAACATAAGCATGTCAGCGCAATTCGTGAAGGACGGACATCCTTCGCCGATACCTTGCAACAGAGTGACGTGATCAGTCTGCACTGCCCTTTGACTGATGAGACTCGGGATCTGTTTCGTCAGCCTGAGTTTGAGCTGATGAAGCCCGGTGCGCTGCTCATCAACACGGCGCGTGGGGCTTTAGTTGATGACGCTGATCTGATTGTGGCTTTGCAGACTGGCGCGATTGCCGGAGCGGGTTATGATGCGCTTCGTGAAGAGCCTCCGCGTCACGGCAGTCCTTTACTGGATCTGAACCTGCCGAATTTCATCGTCACGCCCCATGTGGCGTGGGCCAGCAATGAAGCCGTACAAGCTCTCGCCGATCAGGTTATCGATAACATCCAAGCCTTCGTTGCAGGAACTCCAAGAAACCTCTTGACCTGACGCAGAACGGGGCAGTAGCCCGACCGTTAGGGAGGGCGTCAACGGTCCACACAACGCCCTCCCGAACGGTCGGGCTACCGCCCCGTTCTCTGGGTCGCGCGTGAAAGGGTATTTTCGGCTGGAAGAATGAATTACGAGGTCGCAGCTTCGCTGCTCGCCGGGTGTTCCACGTCCTCGGTTGTATAGAGATTAAGGATTTCGCGGCCCTGGCGGGAGCGCGGGTCGATCGTGCGCAGGTGCTTGCGCCCTTTCATTTCCCAAATCGCTGTGACTACGCCGTCTTTTTCCACGGCCTGGTAGGTTATATCTTCCTTCTCAGTCGCCGCCGGCGCTTCCTGAGATTCGGTTATGGCGGACTCGCTTTCAGACATAGAAACTCTGAGGTGCTCCTGTTTCGCTTTCTGTAATTCGTGTGCGAGGATTCTGGCACAGCGGCAAAGGCTATGTCTAGCTGTTGGAAGCGTTCAGAGTTCAACCTTTAGGTTGGCGAGCGCGGACGCAAGCTAAAGCTTGAACTCTGAACCTGGTGCTGCCAGCGCCAACTCGACTGCCCGCCGCGCCGAAACCACTCCCCAACCCTGGCGATCCACTTCGACTTCCGGAACACGTTCGGCTGTGTCGATCAGAATGCGTTTGATCTGCTGCGGGCTCAGACGCGGATTCGCTTCCAACATGCAGGCGATGATCGAAGAGACGATCGGCGCCGCGAAAGAAGTGCCGTCGACATACTTGTAGTGCTCATTGATGACGTTGCCCTCGCGCAATTTCACCGTGATCAATTGGCGCACCAGGGGAATCGGGAATGAACTCGCCTCGTCCAGATCTTTGTCGACTCCGGCATGGCTCTCAATAATGGCACGTAGATCTTCATCAGCCGCGGCATCAAGTTTGAAGTAAAGCTCGGCTTCTTCAGCCGTCGGCGTGTGCGGCAAGATGGGCGCGGCGACCCAAATTCCGGGCGCGATTACTTCAGGCTTTTGCAGCCCGTCAATCGTCGGCCCATAAGACGAGCGATACATGCCGCGTCGCGCCCGGTCCGTCGAATTGCGATCGTCCAACCCACCGACCGCGATGCACGAGGGAGCACTGGCGGGTGGCAAAACTCGATGGCCGGGTGCGTGTCCGGCATTGCCGACCGCGCAGACGACGGCGATGCCGGCGCGCGCGCAGCGCTCAACTGTCTCGGACAAAGGATTAGTAAGATAACTCTCTTCAAAGTCGCCACCGGCTGAGATATTAATCACGCGAATCCGGTGCTCTTCGGCGTGGTCCAAAACCCATTCCAGGCCTTTTTGAATTTCGTTCTCACTGATGCGGCCGGTCCGGCCAATCTTGACGAGCACGACGTCGGCATCAGAAGCGATGCCGCGATAGAAGCCCTCCGCCAGCCCGCCGTTTCCGGTCGCGACCACCGAAGTCATCATGCCGTGCCAACTGGCCACGTCATTTGTTTCCAGAGAAGTCTGATCGCCTTCTTCGGCGAAGATGCTGTGATAAGCGAGGATGCGATTGTTCGGCTTCGTGAGATCAGGGTGCGCATAAAACCCTGAGTCAAGAAACGCGATCGTAACTCCACGACCGGTAAACCTCTCGTCCGCGTCCATCCGCAGCGGAGTCGGCAGGACAAAGTCGTTCTGCTCAAAAATTGTTGCGTGCGATTCAATCTGGCGCCGTGCGCGTTCGAATAGTTCGATACAGCGGCCGCAAACCTCATCGGCGTCCGTAGCGGCCGCATTTGGCATGATGATCGATTGCAAACCTTCGGGCAGCGTCGCAATCGAAAACAATTCGCCGTGGGCAGCACGGCCACACACGGGACAGGTTGCGGCTCGCGGTTCATCGAATCTCGCCGGCTCTTCACTGATCTCGACAGTTTCTTTCATGCTGATCTTTAAGCCACTTCTTCGTTTCGTCCTGCTACAAAAACACTCGGCATCGACGCGAGCTTTTGCAGGTTTAGGATGTGAGCCACGAATATCGGGCGCGCATAGAATGCGCGAGTCTGGCTGCCGTGGCCGCGTCCTTTGGTGCGCGCTTGTACCAGTTGTCCCAAATCTCCGGTGACTGAGTCAATCCCGCCGGTGCGAATCTGCGTGCGGATCGTCTCGTAGTCGCCGGCCACCTGGTCGCGAATCTTCGGGTTATCGAGATCGAATTCGGCTGCGGCATGCAACATCGAATGCGACTCCTGCGAGCTTTCATAGACGCGGCTGACCACGACCATGCTGCGCAGTTTATCGTAAAGATGACTGTCTTCGAACTTGCTCGCGAGTACTTCAGCGGGTTCCAACATCGTGATCGCCATCGACTCTTTCACCCGCAGCTTGCCGGCGGCATCGCGTCGCAAAGGCACCACCTTCAATTCCCATGTGCCAAAGTCCGGCGCCTGTCGCGAGTTTTGCGGTAACCCGAGATAACGTTCGATAACCAGACCCGCCCACCCTTTGTTTTCGTGACCATTCTTCCAAACCGGAATCCCGTACTCATCAGCCATCGGTCGCAGATCTTTACCGGCGATCAGGTTGATCCGCCGCACAGCTTCTTTGCGATCGAGTGTTTGAGTTGCGATGATGGAGAAGGGCATTTCAACTCGGCGCCGCAGTGTTTAGAGTACCAACTTTAGTTGGGTCTTTCGCGACCATAAAAGCCCGACTGAAGTCGGTACTCTAAACGCCGCCGTTCCCACGACGTGTTCAGTTCGATATTGACGCACGGGCTGCTGTCAGGGCTTCATCCACGCGCGCAAAAGCCGTCCCTCCTGCCTGGGATTTCGACGCCAGAGTCTTTTCCATTGAGAGTGACTCGAAAACGTCCGACTCGATTAAGGGCGAGAAGGATTTGAGATCGTCGAGCGATAGATCGCCCAACTCAACCTCGCGTTCGATAGCCAGCCTCACGATACGACCCACAGTCTCATGCGCTTCGCGAAACGGCATTCCTTTGCGCGCCAGATAATCCGCCAACTCCGTAGCATTGAGATAACCTCGCGTCGCCGCCTCACGCATTTCCGTTTCATTTAGACGGATGTTGCCGAGCACTGTGGCCGTTACAGCGAGCGATGCTGTCAAAGTGTCGACCGTATCAAAGACTCCCTCCTTGTCTTCCTGCATGTCCTTGTTATATGCGAGCGGCAGCCCTTTCATCATCGCGAGCAGCCCAGTGAGATGCCCAAACACGCGGCCGGCCTTCCCACGGACCAACTCCATTGAATCAGGATTCTTTTTCTGCGGCATCAGACTCGAGCCGGTAGCGATCGCGTCGCTCAACTCAAAGAAACCAAACTCAGCGGTTGAATAGAGAATGATGTCCTCAGCGAGGCGCGACAGGTGCAGCATGATTAGCGATGCCGCTGCGGCGAATTCGATACAGAAATCCCGATCGCTAACGGCGTCCAGACTGTTGCGAGAAACCGTTTCGAACCCGAGCGCGCGAGCGACAGCCTCGCGATCGATTGGATATGAAGTCCCGGCGAGCGCGGCTGAACCCAGCGGCAGAACATTGACGCGCTTCCGGACGTCGGCGAGCCGGTCGCGATCACGCGCCAGCATCTCGAAATAAGCCAGACACCAGTGAGCAAACAGAACCGGTTGGGCGCGCTGCAAGTGAGTATACCCGGGCATCACTGCGGCGCGATTTGGTTCTGCCAGATCAAGCAGAGCCTCCTGAGTGCGCCGCAGCGTGATCGTGATTTCGTCGATCTCCTCGCGCAACCAGAGACGCAAATCAGTAGCGACCTGATCGTTGCGGCTGCGCCCAGTGTGCAGCTTGCGGCCGGCGTCGCCGATTATCTCAATCAGACGCGCCTCGACGAACGAATGAACGTCTTCCGCATCCATCCCGTCGAAGTAGCCTGCATCGGATCGCCCGCGTTCCAGAATAGTCGTAAGTGCAGACCGGATTTGCTGCGCGTCGTCTGCCGTTAGGACTCCGCCCGCCGCCAGGCCGTCGCAATGAGCGATGCTCGCGCGGACGTCTACATCGAACAGGCGGCGATCGAAACCAAACGACCGATTGAATTCGGCGAAGCCCGGATCGGCTTCGCCAGTGAACCGTCCGCCCCAAAGATTCTTGTTCAGTGTATCAACCATGATTCGTTAGCTCGGCGTCCTGGCATTGTGACGCAAGGCTTACCTTGGCCGCCAGAAGTGAATCCGATCGAGCGTTTCGACGCTTGACGGAACTGCATAACGAGCGCTATTTTATGCAGATATGCGATAAAAATGCAACTATTCTGCATGTCATCGCGTCTGATAGTGGCACAGACTTCAGTCTGTGTTTGGTTGCACGTCACAGACTGAAGTCTGTGCCACTAATATGCTGAAACGAGAACGGCAAAAGAAGCTGCTGAATCTGATCCGCGCGAAACGGATCGGAACTCAGGAAGCACTGCGGGGGCATCTGGAGCGGGCGGGCGTGCCGGCGACGCAGTCGAGTCTGTCCCGCGATCTCGAAGAGCTCGGAGTGGTCAAGCATCACGGAGCGTACGCCATACCGCATGCAAATGGAGATGCGGCGCGCGGGCTGCTGAGTCTTGATGTCGCTGGAGACGTGCTGGTAATCGCGAAGTGTCTCCCGGGCCGTGCTTCGGCCGTCGCCGTGGAGGTCGATGATGCGGGCATCCCGGAAATCGTCGGGACCCTGGCAGGCGAAGATACGATCTTCATCGCCGTCCACGATCAGAAGGCGCAACGTGTAGTGGTTAAGAAAATTTGGGAGTTGTTTGGATGATTTGGAATGCGGTGGCAAGCGGAGCGCGACACCGCTTTGGATGTGGGCAAAATGCGAGAGCGATCCAAAGCGCCGTCGCCGCTTCGCTCTGCCGGCGCACTCTAAAAGAGTCGACTGGAAACAAACGTGGCTGATAAGAAAATCAAGAAAATCATTCTGGCTTACTCCGGCGGACTCGACACGTCGGTCATGCTGCGCTGGTTGAAAGAGCAGTACCAGTGCGAAGTTGTCTGTTACTGCGCCGACGTTGGCCAGGGCGCCGAGATGGACGGGCTGGAAGAAAAGGCGAAAGCGACCGGCGCGTCGAAGCTTTACATCGAAGACCTCCGGGAAGAGTTTGTCCGCGACTACGTATGGACGGCAGTCAAGGCCAACGCGCTGTACGAGGGTGTCTATCTAATGGGCACTTCGCTGGCCCGGCCGGTGATCGCGAAACGGCAAATCGAAATCGCGCGCCAGGAAAATGCTGACGCCGTCGCTCACGGCTCCACCGGCAAGGGAAACGATCAGGTGCGTTTTGAACTGACTTACTACGCGCTGCAGCCGGACATCAAAGTGATTGCGCCGTGGCGCGATTGGGAGTTCAAAGGACGCACGGATTTGATTGCCTATGCCGAGGCCCACGGGATTCCCGTCAGCGCGACGATCGATAAGCCTTATTCAACCGATCGCAACTTGATGCATGTTTCGTACGAAGGCGGAATTCTGGAAGACCCCTGGGCTGAGCCTCCGGAGAATATTTTTCAGATGACGCGTTCGCCTGAGAACGCCAGAGACGAAGCCCAATACGTTGAGATCGGATTCGCACACGGTGAACCCGTTTCAATTGACGGCGAACAAATGGATCCGGTGGCGCTGCTGACAAAGCTCAATGAAATCGGCGGCGAGCACGGGATTGGTCGAGTCGATCTGGTTGAGAACCGTTTCGTCGGGATGAAGTCTCGCGGCGTGTACGAAACTCCCGGCGTGACCATCCTGCAAGCGGCTCATCGCGCGATTGAGTCGATCACACTTGATCGCGAAGTCGTTCGCCTGCGCGACTCACTGGGCGTCAAGTTCGCTGAGAATGTCTACTACGGCTTCTGGTTTGCTCCTGAATTCGATTTGATGCGGCGGATGATTGATGAAATGCAGCAGCCGGTGATCGGCGACGTGCGTTTGAAGTTGTATCGCGGCAACGTGATTGTAGTTGGACGGCGTTCGCCGAATTCGCTTTACGACGAGCGAATCGCGACGTTTGAAGCAGACACGGTTTACAACCAGCGCGATGCGGAAGGGTTTATCAAGTTGAACGCGCTGCGTTTGAGATTGCGAGGTCGGGCTACTTAATTTGGGTTTAAACATCTGGTGTCATCATGGAGCAAACTGCGTTGATCGAAGTAGATAAGATCGGATCGGCGACCTCGCCGCTCGGACTTCCGCGAACATTGAATGTTACCGGCGCTAATGGCATTCCGCGCACCGGTGACGTCGTGGTCGTGCGCGTCCTGACGGACAACGCGACTTACAACATGTTGGAATTGCCAACCGGCAGGTTGGCGAAGGTCAATCCCGGCGACGTTCTGGCGGGCGTGTTGGGTCGCCGCCGGGCGCTGAAAGGTTTTGTCGGCGATGTCCCCACGACGATAGCAGCGGGTGATGAACTCCACTTGCTGAACCTCGGCGGCGTGATCGGAAGGTGCAGTGGTCATCATTCCAGTCTGGACGACGCAATCAAAGTTGAGGTCATCGGCTTGGCTTGCGACCACCATGGCGTGGTGAAGAATATCGCCGATGTCGCTCTATCCGGGCGCGAAAGCTTGGGACAAACAGCACCCTTGGTGGTAATTGCCGGTGCTTGTATGAATAGCGGCAAGACATATGCGGCGACCGAGATCATTCAACAGGGAACGCGCGCGGGGCTGCGCGTGGCTGCGGCGAAATTGTCCGGTATCGCCTGCCTGCGCGACACGCTTAACATGGCCGACCACGGCGCGATTGCCACCGCGAGTTTCCTTGATTGTGGTTTGCCTTCGACCGTCGGCGCGGGTGATCTCGCCCCGATGGCCAAGGCGATCATCGCGCGACTGAACGAAAGCGCGCCGGATCTGATCGTCATAGAACTTGGCGATGGCATTCTGGGCGGCTATTCGGTCGAGTCGATCTTTGAAGATGCCGAGTTTCGCGAAGCTATGACGGTCTTAGTTTTCTGCGCTTCGGATTATGTCGGTGCGTGGGGAGGGATCGAGTTGTTCCGGCGTCGCGGGATCGAAGTACATGTCGTCGCCGGCTCGGTGACTGATTCACAAATGGGCGAGGACTACATTCAGGATGAGTTCGGCATTCGCGCGGCGAATGCGAGACGGAACGGAGCGAAGTTGTTCGAGCTTGTTAATTCAACGGTCCGAACCTCGACGGCCAAAGTGAATGCGTAACAAGGGCGGTCCCCAGATTACGCAGATTCGAAAAACTAAGGAGAAGGGGTCGCATTCTTAGTGACGACCCTAAGGTGAACGCGGATGTTTGTCTTGGCGTAATCTGCGAAATCTGCGGATGTTCGATGAGGCGTTAGAAGCGAAGCGACGTAATGAGAATCAAGATCGCAATTTTCGGTGGCTCAGGCTATGGCGGGTCGGAATTGCTGCGCATTCTGCTGCTGCATCCGAATGCTGAAATCAAATTTGTCACTGCGAATGAGCACGCCGGCAAAGCGGTCAGTGAAGTCCACCGAAATCTACTGGGCCTAACCGATCTACGATTCATCAAGGTGCCGGACAATCTTGAAGCTCTCGCTGATCTCGACTGTGCATTCTTTGCTCTGCCGCACGGACAGGCGATGGAGTTGGCCCCGCGCTTGCCGGCGAGCGTGAAAATAATCGATCTCTCCGGTGACTTTCGTCTCAGCGACGCGGGGGTTTTCGCGAAACACTACGGACTTGAGCACGCGGCGATGGTGGCTCAGTCTCAATTTGTATATGGCTTAACGGAAACAAACCGTGAAGTGATCAAGACCGCGCGCTGCATCGCCAATCCGGGCTGTTTCGCGACGGCAACTTTGCTCGGTCTGGCGCCGTTGGTCGCCAACAATCTCTTGAGTGGTCGCGTGATCGTCGACGCCAAGACTGGCTCGTCCGGCTCCGGCGCGAAAGCCGCCGCGAATACTCATCATCCGCAGCGAAGCAATTCCTTTTACGCGTACAAGCCCTTCACGCATCAGCACGTGCCGGAGATCGAGCAGGAGCTAAAGAACGTCGGCGAATGGAACAACGAACTGATTTTTATGACGCACTCGCTGCCGGTCGCGCGCGGCATCTTCGCGTCCATCTACACGGAAATGAACAGCGAGATCAGCGCCGTCGATGCGCGCGCGATGTTCGCTGATTTCTATCGCAACTCGTTTTTTGTGCGTCTGGTAGATGTCAGCCCGGACATCAACTGGGTAAAGGCGACAAACTTCTGCGACATCGGTTTCGCCGCGCGCGGAACACAGTTGGTCGTCTTTACGGCGATCGATAACCTGGTCAAAGGCGCGGCGGGCCAGGCGGTGCAGAACATGAATCTGATGTTTGGGTTCGATGAAAAGATGGGCTTGATGCTGACGGGAAGTAACCCATGATGGATAACCAGAACTTCAAACCCGCGCCGGTCAAGCCCGCGATCTCATTCGCTGATGTGGATCGGATCGATGTGCGCGTGGGGACGATTCTTTCGGTTGACGAGATCGCCGGTTCAGACAAGTTGCTCAAGTTGACGGTTGATTTCGGCGATCACCGGCGCAGCATCCTGGCCGGTATGAAGCAGGAGCGCGACGCTCCGCGAGAGATAGAGGGGCAGCAGGCGCTGTTCGTCGTCAACCTCGAGCCGAAGAAAATGATGGGAGAGGTTTCGGAAGGAATGTTGTTCGACATCGGCTATGCAGATGGGGTGAAGCCGGCGTTGGCAGTGCCTGAATGGATTGTGCCGAACGGAACCAGAGCGGGATGAATGTAGCGCACATTGTTAATTTGCGTTCTGACTGATTGAGTAGATCGATGAACCCCGAAGAAACAATCGCACTCGAAGAGAAATCTCAGCTCGGCACCTACAAGAAGATGCCAATTGTCGCTGAGCGTGGCGAGGGCGTTTGGCTTTTTGCGAGTAACGGCGAACGCTACCTGGATCTCTACGGTGGTCACGCAGTAGCCGGTACCGGGCATTGTCATCCGCACGTCGTCAAGGCGATTCGCGAACAGACTGAGCAGCTGCTCTTTTACTCGAACCTGGTTTACTCGGAAACCCGAGCTCGCGCGGCTGAAAAACTAGTTGCCGTCGCGCCGGACTTACTGACCAAGGCTTTCTTCTGTAATTCCGGCACCGAAGCGAACGAAAACGCGATGCGCATGGCGCGCATGTCGACTGCTCGCGAGCAAATCGTCACGTTCAGCGGTGGTTTTCACGGTCGCACTGCCGACGCGATCAGCGCCACGTTTTTGGGCAAGTATCGCGAGATCGGCAGACCAAATGTTCCTGGTCACCTGCGAGCTGAGTTTGGCGATATTGATTCAGTGCGGGCGGTGGCGGACGAATCCGTTGCCGCGATCATGCTTGAGCCAATTCAATCGATGGCCGGCGTCAGCGAGGCTGACCCTTCGTTCTATCGCGCTTTGCGCGAACTTTGCGACGAACGCGGCATCGTTCTGATTTTTGACGAAGTGCAAACCGGAGTTGGCCGCACGGGCGATTGGTTTTTCGCCGGCAGCGAGGCGAGTGACGGAGTCGTGCCCGACATCATCTCGCTGGCAAAGGCGCTCGGCAGCGGCGTGCCGGTCGGGGCGTGTCTGGTGACCGACAAAATCGCGTCGCACATCAAGGAGAACGATCTCGGGACGACGTTTGGCGGCGGGATGCTGGCGATGGCCGCGGTGACGGCGACGCTGGAAGCGATCGAAAACGATCAGATGATCGAGAATGTGCGGACGGTTGAAGCTTATCTGCGCGAGCGTTTGAAGGAAGTGGAGCAGGTCGTCAAAGTTCGCGGCCGAGGGTTCCTGCTGGGGCTCGAGTTTGCGGATAAGGCAAAGGCGATTCACGAAGCTTTGCTGGAACATAAGATCATTACGGGCACGTCGAGCGATGCGAAGGTTCTGCGCTTGCTGCCGCCGCTATGTTTGAAACGCGACGAGGTCGATCTGTTTGTCGATGCTTTGGTTCTGGTGGTCAGCAAACAATAGGCTAGCGGCATGTGATCTGTAGGGAACCGCTCGCGTTAGCGAGCGGTTAAGGGACGCAACTCGAAGGTACCCGGTCGCTACCGCGACCGGTTCCGAACCGTCGACCTTGGCAAGAAACAGGGAAATGGAGTTAGTCAGGAAAGGCGAATCCTTTCCGCACTGGGAGCGGCAGAGCCGCAAGGTAACAAGTGCACTTTCTTTCAACGTCAGAATTATCGAAGCAGGAGTTGAGTCAAATCATCGACTCGGGTCGAAGCTTCAAAACTGGGGACGATCAATCAAAGCCTCTGGCTGGTCGCTCAGTCGCGCTGGTGTTCTTCAATCCCAGTCTGCGCACGCGCGCGTCGATGCAAATCGGAACTTACGAGTTAGGCGGTAACGCCGTCGTGCTCGAACCGGGCGGCACCAGTTGGACGCTTGAACATCGCGAAGGCGCGGTGATGGACTCGGACAAAACAGAACATGTGGCTGAGTTTGTGCGCGTGCTGGGTCGTTATGCAGTAGCGATTGGTGTGCGGACGTTTGCGGCGATGCAGAACTGGGACGAAGAGCGCACTGATCCAATCCTGAACGCCTTTGCCAAATACTCTGACGTGCCGATTATTAATCTAGAGTCGGCGATGCATCATCCATGTCAATCAATGGCGGACATGATGACGATCCGAGAGAAGCTTGGTGAAGGTCGCAAGAGGGTGCTGCTGACCTGGGCTTGGCATCCGAAGCCTCTACCGATGGCGGTGCCGAATAGTTTTGCGCTTGCGGCGGCGCAGATGGGACACGATCTGGTAATCGCTCATCCTAGAGGTTACGAATTAGACGACGAGGTGATGGGAATGATCAGGCGACAGGCAGCAGAATCGGGCGGCAGCGTTAGCGTAAGCAATGAGATCGAAGCAGCGTTCGACGGCATCGAGGTCGTGTACGCCAAGAGCTGGGGCAGCCAATCCTTTTATGGTGCGCCGGAAAAAGACATCGCCGAGCGCGCGCAGTACCGGGGCAAGTGGATCGTGGACGAACAGAAGATGGGGCGGTCCAATAGCGCCCTATTCATGCACTGCCTTCCGGTGCGACGGAATGTCATTGTTACCGACGGAGTCATTGTTTCAGCCTCGTCGGTGGTGATTGATGAAGCAGAGAATCGGCTGCATATGCAGAAGGCGATTATGAAGAGGTTGATCGAGGGTTAGTTTCACGCAAAGGCGCGAAGAAAAACAAAAGGCGCAAAGAGGAAAACGGCCGAGGTTACTTTGCGCCTTTCGTTTCCTCTGCGCCTTTGCGAGAAACTAGTCGCTCAAGACTCAAGAGAAGAAAGATTCCTATGACCGACACCACTGAAGTTGGCAATCAATTGCGGCTGGACCTTTTGCGCGAAGCGCTGCCCTACATTCGGCGTTTTAAGGGCAAGACGTTTGTCGTGAAGTTGTCCGGCAAGGTGACCGACGATCATGAGCGGTTAATCTCACTGGCTGAAGAACTCGCCCTGATGCATCAAGTCGGCATTCGTCTTTGTGTCGTGCACGGCGGAGGCAAACAGCTTAGCGACCTGGCCGCCGTGATGGGTGTGGAGCAAACAATTATCGAAGGACGGCGGGTAACGGACGACGCGACTTTGGAAATGGCCAAGATGATTTTTGCCGGTAAGATCAATACGGATATTCTGGCCGCGCTGCGTCACCGCGGAGTCGAAGCAGTCGGGCTTTCAGGCGTTGATGGCAACATCGTGCACGCCGAGCGCCGGCCACCGAAAGAGATCATGAATCGCGCCACCGGCGAAAGTGAGCAGGTTGATTTTGGCCACGTCGGCGACATCCTCGAGATTAATGCCCGCCTTTTGACGGTTCTGTTGGATGAGGGTTACTTGCCGGTTATCTCATCTCTAGGCGCAGACGCTGCCGGCACAGTCTTCAATATCAATGCCGACACGATCGCCTCTGAAATCGCGATCCAGCTCGAAGCGGAAAAACTCGTCTTGCTGTCTGATGTCGATGGAATTTATCTGCGCGCCGGCGAGCCGGAAACAAAACTTTCGCGACTGACGGCTGATGAAGCTGATGCGCTGGTTGAGGAGGGAAGCGCGACCGGCGGCATGATTCCGAAACTGCAAAACATCGTCGAACTCCTGCGCCGTGGCGTGAAGAGCGCGCACATCATCAACGGCACCGCGCGGAATGCCTTGTTGGCGGAGGTGTTCACTGATAAGGGAACGGGAACCATGATCTCGGCCTAGCTGGCCTCTGCTCCAGACAACTCTAGAGGAGACTTTGGCAAATCTTTGTCGCGATCGAATGGTGGATCTTCGTGCGGCGGCAATTCCAGGATGGGAAACTCTGCGGCCCACTCTGCCCGATAATCGTCGTCCGCAAAATACTTCATATACAGTTGCATGTCTTCTTCGCTCCCACTGCCGAGCGGGTTCAGACCGTAAACATAACCGGGATTTTCGGGGAACAACACCGCTTCTTCACGCAGGCCTTCGTCAAACAGGTATGAATACAACTGGCGATCGCTGAGATGGTTTGTATTGTGCAAATACGCTCCCAACGAAGCCAGCCGATGAATCACCTCCCACAGTTTCCGGTGCAATTGCGCATCATCGAGCTCGTCCGGTGGCGGCATGTCCTGACCCGCATTCGCCAGCCACTGAAGCAAACTGGTGGCTGCGGTGGTTTCAAACGCGAGGATGTGTTTCAGAAACTCTTCTTCGAGATCAGCCGATAACTGGGAGTTGTCGGAAACTTCGCCGCCGAGCCCTTCGAGTTGGGCCCTGAGTTTCTCAATTCGCTTTTCCTGGTCGGGTTCATCCTCAAAGTCGATCATTGTGGGAGTCCTTTCTAATGTAGCGCAAGTTGTTAACTTGCGGCGCCGCCATGAACGCAAGTTAACAACTCGCGCTACATTGGCGCGCTTAATCGTCGGGTTTCTCGAACACCACCAGCTTGCCGCGAAAATCAAACGTCAGCAGAAAATCTTTGAAGAAGCCGTTGCCGATGTTCACCTGATATTTCGTTTTGTCGTGGCCGGTTGCCGGGGCCCAGTAAGTAGCCTGTGCGGACTCGATTGAGAGCCTGCCAATCCGCACTGATTTCAGCACGCCGGATTTGCTTTCATACTCGCCGTTATAACCGACCGCTTTTTCCACCTGACCGTTTTGTGCGTCTTCGTCGAGTCCGAGAATCGCGACCGCGTCCGGAGTCAGAGCAAACGCCAGGCTTGACCCGGTATCGAGGGTCGCTTTCACCTTCTGGCCATTGATGAAGACGGAATCGATGACCACTCCATCGTCATAGTGAAACGGCATGGCGATTTTGTTGACGGTATTGGGCGCGTTCTGAATTCCGGGATAGGGATTGTCAGCGTAGAAGCGGATTTTCAAAGCCGGATAATCGATCTGAACGATGCGATCCTTGAGAAAGCTGTATCCCAGCACGCCATTAATGGGCCGCTCGAGTTTGGCGGCCAGCTTTCTGAGATCGATTGCTCCGGCGGCCACATCCTTCGCGATTACGCCTCCCAGCTCCACGTTAAGCAGCCTTGTCAGTTGGACCAGGTTGGCTTCGGTGCCGCCGCCGCTCGCCGGAAAGCTTCTCGCATCGAGCTTGAGTCCAAGTTCGCGCGCGGTCGCCAGATCGATGGCCGATGGGTCAGTGTCCGTATCGAGCAGCATGCTGTACGGTCCCTTACCCCCAATTTTGACCTGGACAATGATCTGGTTCGCGACAAGTTCAAAAGGGATTTCAATCGGAGCTGGGCGGGCCTGCGCGTGTCCGATGCCCACGCTGACAAAGAGAAGCATGAAGGCGAGGACGAATATCCGGTCGGTGATTATGGTTCGGGGTAACATCCTCAGTTGTCGAGCTCGATCCCTCATTATTAATGATCTATTTAGGTCTTCATTCCATTTCCGGGCTTGGAATCACCATATCGTACACTGTTTGGTTAGCTTCGCGCCGTCAGAATGTTGCTAACAAAGCTATTTTTGCTCTTGAGTCTATAAGAAACTGAACGACTCCGGCGCTTCCTGATCACCAATTCAATCGTGGCACACTCATTGCCACCGCCTATCACGGAGGTTGGTGATGAAAAAACTATTTGCATTATTGATAGCGATTACGATTCTGACGGCGGCGGCCGCACCAAGCTTCGCGCAGGGGCGCGGTCGACGCCACGAGCCGGCTCCCGACTCAAGAGTCTATTACGACAATTCACAACCCTACGATGACTATGGCTACCGCAATCGCAGCGTCTGGGATCGACATCGCGACAAACTGACTGTAGCTATCGGCACTGCCGGTGGCGCCGCAATCGGTGGGTTGATTGGCGGCAAGCGCGGCGCGACCATCGGAGCAGTAAGCGGTCTGGGAGCGTCCGCGTTATACGCATACAAGCTGCGTAATCGCCGCAATCGATATTGAGACTAAAACAGAATTAAGTTCGGCCGTCTTTTTGACGACCGTGGATTGAGGCCGAGTTGCGAAGGGGAGAGCGCGATTCGGCCTCGATTGCTTTTTATTGGCACCGACATCTCGCCCGTGATTCCACGAGCAAGTTGCGCGTGCCGCACTATTACGGATAGATCAACCCGTAGAGCTTCTCAGCCCAATCCTGATCCAGATTCTGCAGCACGACGTATTGTTCAATTGCGCCGTCGCGATTTCCCTGGGTCAGCATAGTTTTGCCGAGATTAAAGTAGGCCTTTCCGAAATCCGGTTTCAAACGAGTGGCTTGCCGGAAAGCTTCGACCGCTTCATCATGCTTGCCTATTGCTTCATAAGCCTCGCCGAGGTTGTTCTGGGCATTCGCATCACCAGGTCGCTGGGCCGAGAGTTGTTTGAAGATGTCTATAGCCTCGGCGTACTTCTTTAGTTGCAGATAGCGTTGGCCCAAACGATCGTACGCCACGGTGTAATCCGGCTTCAGTCGAATCGCGTTCTTGTACGCTTGAATCTCTTCGTCGAACTGGCCCCAATCACGATAGTCTAGCCCCAGCGCATAATACACATCAGCGGAGTTGTAAGGGTCGAGTCTAATCGCCTGCCGGTAGGCTTGTTCCGCTTCTTTGTATTGCTTCAAATAATAATTCGCCAGGCCGATGTTGAAATACGATTCGGCGGACGGCCGGATACTAACTGCTTTCTTTGAAGCCTCGATCGCGTCGGCGTGACGGCCGAGCTTCTCGCTGCAGAAACCTGTCTGCGCCCACGCCTCGCCGTAGCCGTTGTCGGATTCAGTGGCTTTCTGAAAGTAGGGCAAAGCGCGCTGGCAATCGTCTTTAGAAAGAAAACTAAGGCCGTCGCGGAAATACTCGACGGCTTTCGCGCGTTTGTTACGACTGGTGGCCGCGACCAGATCGCCGAGTGACATTTGTTGCGACGCTTCGGACTGTGCGGTGCGATCGAGTTGCGCGATGCGCTCAGAAGGAATCGCGAAGTTCACGCTTTGTCCGCCGGTGATTTGCAGGGTGGCAACTCCAATCACCTGGCCCTGCATGTTGACGACCGGACTGCCGCTCGACCCGGGAGAGATGGGCGCGGTTATTTGAATGATCCGGCCAAAGCCGGGGATGTCACGCACCGCGGAAACGATGCCGTTGGTGACGCTGCCTTCCAGTCCAAATGGATTGCCAATGACGACCACGCTCTCGCCTTCCTGTGGCGACGTTCGATCGAGCGAAAGTGGGCGCACCAGATTCGCGGGCGCGTCGACCTTCAGCAAAGCCACGTCGCCTTCAGCGTCAACCGCGAGGACGTTCTTAACCTGAAAGCTATGGCCTGAATTCAGATGCACCTCGGCGCGGTAGGCGCCTTCGATCACGTGGCGATTAGTTACTACCCGATCGGCGTCGATGAAAAAGCCGCTGCCGCGCGCCAGCTTTTCGCCCCGCGCATCGAACGTCTCAATCGCCACGGCGGAAGGTTTGATCCGGCGGACTAGTTCGGGAAGGGTATCTTGAGAGAAAGCTCGCGGCGCCGGGACTGTGAGCAGAGCAACTGCCCACAGGAGACAAAGAATCTGGAAGCTGGTTTGGCGCGCGTGAACTTTCATTGCGCTTTTAGTATAACGCTTGATCACGAGTTCTGCGGGGTGGTCGGGCTACTGCCCCGACTTTGTGACGGTCACAGGCCCGCCAGCGCGAGCTTCTGGACGTGCGCGACGATGTCACTCAGCTTCACATCTTCGCTCTGCTTGGTTCGCCGATCAAAAAGCTCAACCAGGCCATCAGCGATCTTCTTTCCCAAAGTGATGCGATAGGGAATGCCGATCAGGTCAGCGTCTTTGAATTTCACCCCGGCGCGTTCGTCGCGATCGTCGAGCAGTACGTCGAGGCCGGCGTGCTGCAACTCCTGATAGAGTTTGTCGCCTGCCTCGCGCAGCTTC
The DNA here is from genome assembly GCA_038210455.1 of Pyrinomonadales bacterium. Classification (GTDB taxonomy): domain Bacteria; phylum Acidobacteriota; class Blastocatellia; order Pyrinomonadales; family Pyrinomonadaceae; genus UBA11740. Next base: position 79,506 of record JBBQWP010000020.1, read on the forward strand.
TCGTCCTTGACGTTCGTGATCGTTACCACGACATCGAATGGCGCCAGCGTCTTCGGCCAGATGATCCCGTTCTCGTCGTAGTTTTGTTCGACTGCGGCCGTGATAATTCGCTCGACACCGATCCCGTAGCTGCCCATCACGATTGGAACTGGCTTACCATCCTTAGTCAGCACGGTTGCGCCCATCGACGCTGAATACTTGGTGCCGAGTTTGAAGATGTGACCAATCTCCATTGCCTTGTAGACTTCAAGGACGCCCGTTTCGCAGTGCGGGCAGGACTCTCCGGAAGTAACGGTGCGCAAGTCAGACCATTGATCGACTGCGATGTCGCGTTCGATGTCTACTCCGCGAACATGATGGTCGTCTTTGTTCGCGCCGGTGGTCATGTTTCGGCGACCCTTCAGGCCCGAGTCGGCGATAATGAACAGCGCCGGCGCAGTCTTCTTTGCGCCAACGCCGCCGAGGCTGCCTGCACTTGCGCCCAGCAACTCGCGAATCTCTTCCGCCTGTGCCGGACGTGAAGCGGTGGCGCCGACCGCATCGGCGAACTTAACTTCGTGCAGTTGATGGTCGCCGCGAAGCAAAGCCAGGACGGGACGCGGCGCGCCGTCGATCGTGGCGATAAACACGAGCGACTTAATTTGCCGATCCGCCGCCGCGCCTCCCGGAAATGTCGTCAAATCTTCAATTGTGCGCACACCCGGCGTCGGGAATTCTTCGAGCGCCTCTGGCCCGCCTTCATCCTCGATCACAGGTAGACGCGACGTAGCTTTCTCGACATTCGCCGCGTATTCGCAATTCGAGCAACTGGCGATCAGGTCTTCGCCGGCATCGGTCTTCGCCACGAACTCACGGGATTCAGAACCTCCCATCGCCCCCGACGAAGCTTCGACGATTGAGAACTCGATCCCGCAGCGAGAGAAAATTCTTTTATAGGCCTCGCGCTGATCTGCAAACGAACGGTCGAGTCCCTCACGATCAACGTCAAACGTGTAGGCGTCCTTCATGATGAAAGTGCGCAGCCGCATCAGGCCCGACTTTGGTCTGGCCTCATCGCGGAACTTGATTTGGATCTGATACCAGACCTGCGGCAGTTGCTTGTAAGACCTGATTTCGTTGCGGGCAATCGAGGTGAAGACTTCTTCATGCGTCATGCCCAGACACATGTCCGCGCCTTTGCGATCCTGCAAACGAAACATCTCGTCGCCGATTGCGCTCCAGCGTCCAGACTCCTGCCACAGCTCGGCCGGGTGCAGCGCCGGCAGATAGAATTCCTGCCCGCCGATGCGGTTCATCTCGTCGCGGAGAACGGCCATGACCTTCAAAGCAATCCGTTGGCCGAGCGGCAGATATGAATAAATGCCGGCGGACAGTTGGCGCACGATGCCGGCGCGCAACAGCAGTCTGTGCGAAACGACCTCGGCGTCAGCCGGGACTTCGCGAAGTGTCGGAATGAAGTATTGTGACCAGCGCATTGTTGAGTCTTCTTGTCGAACCAGATCAGTTTTTGTCGAAACTCATTCTCGCTTAGCAGGCGCAGCTAGCGCAAACGCTTGCGGCTTTGCCGCTTGATGTGCGGAAAGGCTCTGCCTTTCCGTGGACTATCTCGTAAGGATGCGGAGGCTATGCCCCCACCATCGCGACGCGTAGCCTCGCGACCGCCTTCTAATGAAGCTGCTGCCGGTAAGGCAGAGCCTTACCGCACATCAGGGGGCAGAGCCGCGACCGCATAGCGATTTGCTTTGTTTGCGGGGCCATCCCCCGTGATGTACCATCGCTCTACAAATCCAAAAAGAGAGCTCGAAAAATGAAAATAGCAATCGCCAGCGATCACGCGGGTTACGAAGAGAAGGAACGTGTGAAGCCTCTGCTCGATGAGCTCGGGATTCAGTACGAGGATCTGGGAACGGTTTCGGAAGAGTCGGTTGATTACCCCGACTATGCGCACAAGGTCGCCGAAGAGGTTGCGCAAGGCCATGCCGAACAGGGTCTATTGTTCTGCGGCTCGGGCACGGGCATGGCAATCGCCGCGAACAAAGTGCCCGGCGTTCGCGCGGCGGTCGCCTGGAATGAAGAGATCGCGCGACTGGCGCGTGAACACAATGATGCCAATGTTTTGTCGCTGGCCGCGCGGTTCACACCCTTTGACGAACTTGAGAAGATCGTGCGCGCCTGGTTCGCCGCAAAGTTTGACGGCGGGCGCCACGCGCGACGGGTTGAAAAAATTCACGAGATCGAACAGGAAGAACTGGCGCATCACGCTCAGCAGGAACGATAAGAATGTTCAGAGAAGTCATCCTGCGCTTGAAGGTAATCAATTGGGTTTACCTTAATTCTCGGAAGGATCATTGATGAGCGACCAGAGAAATGCCTCTTTAGCTGAAGTCGATCCGCTAATTGCGAAAGCGATCGACGACGAAGTGGCCCGCCAGGCTAACGGACTTGAATTAATCGCCAGCGAAAACTTTGTCAGCGAAGCCGTGCTCGAAGCGGCAGGCTCAGTTTTTACCAACAAGTACGCCGAAGGCTATCCCGGCAAACGTTACTACGGCGGCTGTGAATATGCTGACGTGGTAGAGCAGACCGCAATCGATCGCGCGAAAGAATTGTTCGGCGCCGATCACGCGAATGTACAACCGCACAGCGGCGCGCAGGCGAACATGAGTGTCTATCTCGCGGCGATTCAATATGGCGACACGATTCTTGGCATGAATCTCTCGCACGGCGGGCATCTAACGCACGGGCATCCGCTGAACTTTTCCGGTCTCAGCTATAAAGTTTTCGATTATGGCGTATCGCGCGAAACCGAAACGATCGACTATGACGAACTACAGCGCATCGCCGAAGAACATCGGCCGAAGCTGCTGGTCTGTGGCGCTTCGGCTTATCCGCGGATCATCGACTTTGATCGAATCAGTGAGATAGCAAAGGGCGTCGGCGCGCGGATGTTTGCAGACATCGCGCATATTGCCGGACCGATTGTCGCGGGTCTTCATCCTTCGCCGGTTCCGGTTGCCGATTATGTGACGACGACGACGCACAAGACTCTGCGCGGACCGCGCGGTGGTTTGATCTTGTGCAGGGAAGAGCACGCTAAAGAGATCGATAGGCGTTTGTTTCCCGGCGTCCAGGGAGGCCCGCTGGTTCACATCATCGCGGCGAAAGCGGTCGCGTTCGGCGAAGCGCTCCGCGACGACTTCAAAGATTATCAGCGGCAGATCCTGGCGAATGCCAAAGCACTGTGTGCTGAGTTGCAGGAGCAGGGCTTGCGCATCGTTTCCGATGGCACTGACAATCATCTGATGCTGGTTGATGTGTGGATGGACGGGAAGGGAATCACCGGCAAAGTAGCCGAAAAGGCTCTCGAAGCCGCTAATATCACCGTCAACAAAAACACGATCCCATTCGATCAGAACAAACCCTTCATCGCTTCGGGCCTGCGGATCGGAACGCCCGCAGTCACAACGCGCGGCATGAAAGAACCGGAGATGCGCGAGATCGGCCGCCTGATTGCGCAGGTCGTACATGAGCCCGAGTCGGAAGATGTCCGGGAGGAGGTCAAGTTAGCGGTGGCAGAGCTGGCCGCGAGGTTTCCGTTGTATGCGAAGCGGTTGAAGCGGACAGCCACGGGAGCTGCGGACGGGTAAAGATATCTTACTTGACGGGTGTGTTAGGTTTGGGAGTGTGCCATGATTCTTAGCGGCGTTTACACCGCTTTCCCGAAGGGTTACTAGCCCAGCCGTTTACGGCTGGGTAATGAGCAGCCACTAAACCTTCAGCCCGCTTTAGCGGGCTTACTCCCATGTCAACGCGCGCCTACTCCGAAATCAATCTGCATTTTGTTTGGCACGTGAAAGGCAATCTGGCGATCATAGACGAGAGAATTGAGCCAGGACTTTTTCGCTTCATCCGCAACTATGCTTTAAAGACCAAGGGTCTAATCTTCCACGAAGTCGGCGGCATCGAGACTCACGTACATATCGCCGTCACCATCCCGCCGACGCTGACAATCAGCGAATGGATCGGACAAGTCAAAGGCGCCAGCTCACACTATGTCAATCACGAACTCGTCAATCGTAAGCTCCTGGATTGGCAAACCGGTTACGGGGTCGTTAGTTTCGGCACGAAGGACCTGGAATGGGTGGTAAACTACATTCGCAATCAGAAAGAGCATCATAAGAAGGGTACGACGGTTGAGCGATTGGAAAAGGCCGACCACGAAGACGAAAGCTAGAGCTGGTGGATAAGCACGCTGAAGCGCGCTGATCATTTTTCTCGGCGTGTTTCCCAGCCGTAAAACGGCTGGGCTAGTTACGCTTCGCGGAAGCCGCGTGAACGCGGCTGAAGAATCTGCCGCGTATTGTTCCTGCTTAGACCAATTCAATTGTTGGATCAATGACAACTGCCGTTTCAACTCCCGTCGCCGCCCCTGAATCGATCTCACTCCTCCCGCTCCTCAAGCAGTACTTCGGTTTCAGTTCCTTTCGGCCTTTGCAGGAAGAGATAATTCTCGATGCCCTGGCCGGCCGGGATGTGTTGGCGCTGTTGCCGACTGGCGGCGGCAAGTCGCTCTGTTTTCAGTTGCCAGCGCTGACGCGCGATGGGTTGACGGTGGTCGTCTCGCCGTTGATCTCGCTCATGAAAGATCAGGTTGATGCTCTCCAGGCCAGCGGAGTGCCCGCTACATTTTTGAATTCATCGCTCAAGGCTGACGAAGCGCGCGCGCGTCTGCGCGGCCTGCACGCTGGTGAATATCGCCTGCTCTATGTGGCGCCTGAGCGCATGATGCTCTCAGGGTTTCTCAACGATCTGCGGAGTTGGAACGTGAACCTCTTGGCCATCGACGAAGCGCACTGCATCAGCGAGTGGGGCCACGACTTTCGCCCTGAATATCGCCGGCTGGCAGAGTTGCGTGAACAATTTCCCGAAGTGCCGTTGATGGCCCTCACGGCCACCGCGACCGAACGAGTGCGCGTGGATATCGTGAAGCAGCTTCGGCTGCGCGAGCCGAGGCGCTACCTCGCCAGCTTCAACCGGCCCAACTTAACCTATCGAGTGATGGCCAAGAGCAAGGCCTACGAACAGGTGCTTCAGTTCGTGAATGCGCGGCCGAATGAAAGCGGCATCGTTTACTGCCAGAGCCGCAAGAGCGCTGAAAGCGTCGCCGAGCGTTTGAGTGACGATGGCGTTGTCGCTAAGCCTTATCATGCCGGCCTCGATGCAAAAGAGCGCACAGTGAACCAGGAACTTTTCCTCCGCGACGAAGTGCGCGTTATCTGCGCGACGATAGCTTTCGGCATGGGCATCAACAAGCCGAACGTGCGTTTTGTGGTCCATCACGATTTGCCAAAAAACGTCGAAGGCTATTATCAGGAGACCGGACGCGCCGGACGTGACGGTTTGCCGAGCGAATGCCTCCTGCTCTTCAGCGCCGGTGACGCGGTCAAGTATTCGAGGTTCATCGACGAGGTGTCCGACGAGAGGCAGCGGCAGATTGCCAGCACCCAACTCCGACAGATGGTTAACTTCGCGGAAAGCAGCGAGTGCCGTCGCGTCGCCCTGCTGCGTTACTTTGGTGAAGAATTTCCCGACACGAACTGTGGCGGCTGTGACAATTGCCTGACTCCGCGCGAAACTTATGACGGAACACTCGCCGCGCAAAAGTTTCTTTCGTGTGTCTTTCGCGTACGCGAAAAGAGCGGCATTAATTTCGGCATCAATCAAATTGTCGAAGTGCTCGTGGGGGCTGAAACTGAAAACATCATCAAGTGGGATCATCACACCGTTTCAACGTATGGAATCGGAAAGGAATTAAGCCGGCTCGAATGGCGAAACGTTGGGCGCGAACTGATTCGTCAGGGCCATCTGCGACAAGCTGCGGAGAAATTCAACGTGCTGCAGTTGACTGATCAAGGTCAAGACGCACTCAGAGAACGCCAGTCGATTCGCTTGACCAAAACCGTGACGGCAACCAAACCGGTCAAGCATCGGGCCGGAGAAATTTCGTGCGACGAAGCGCTATTCGACCGGCTGCGTCGGCTGCGGAAGGGGCTCGCTGATGAGCTTGGGGTGCCGCCGTATATCGTTTTCTCAGACGTTTCGCTGCGGCAAATGGCCAGGTATCTTCCGAAGAACGAGGCAGAGTTCGCTCAAATCAACGGCGTGGGCGAGCAAAAACTAAAAAGGTTTGGCGAGAAATTCATCGGTGAGATTGCCGCTTATCTGGGAGCGAATCCGACGAAGCCCATTGAGAAATCATCTGGCCGCCCGGTTTAGTCGCCCGATCCTGAACGGGTCACGTCGTGTCCAGCTAAACTAGGCCACTTACCTCTTTCACACTCTTGACTCAGCGTGTATCCTGTTGGCGAAGTTAAGCGTGCTTGCTGTTGACTCTGGCGTTTTGACGCGCGGGTCAACCATCAGTTTCCTTACCAACCAGTAACCAAAGAAGGAGTAACGCAACATGACTCGAAAACCCGAACGGCACAACCGTGGAACGGTTCTATTCGGAACCTTGCTCACCATTATTGTTCTTGTGGGATGTTCGGTGAACGCACCTGGCCAGGACACGCGAAATCGCGCGACAGCAGTAGCGAGGTCTCAGCAAACCGGAGTGTCTAAATATGCGTACCCCCGGCGAACTCCTCGACAGGATCCGAGCCGGACGGCCGTCGCGGTGCAAAATCCATGTACCCAAGCGGAGGAAAGCCCAGCTTGTCTCAAGTTCAGACTCGACTACATTGCGACGAGGCTTGACGGACTTGAAAACAGGCTGAACGCGCTTAGTGAAGGAACACGCAGGCCCTCGATCAATAGTTTGGACACCCGGCTAAAGAGCGTAGAGACCGAGCTAACGAAATTGCTGCGGAGGGTCACCCGACCTGGTTCAGATGGAAAAGCGGACAGTGTCGACGATATTTGGACGGAGATTAGTAACATAAAAAGGAAACTAAGAATGAACTAAATTCACTCCCAGAAAACCCTGACGGACGAGTACCGATTTTCCATATAGCCTGGCGTCAGCTACAAGACTGCTGATACGTTGAGGGCAAGGCAGAGAGGTGTGGACATGTCGACGTCTTCCTTTTTCTCAAAGATTAGAACAACCATTTTTAGTGGCTGGGAAGTACGAGAGAAGATCTTCCGGCCGGTGATCGTCAATCTGCTTACGGCTTCGCTCATTTTTGTGGTGGCGGTGGTCTTCAGGGATCCCATCTACAACTATTTTGCTCCGCAGCCTCAGGCGAAGGATTGGCCAATCTATTGCGTGATCGAGCCCGAAGTCAGCAAAGGCGGACCCGTAACGGCGGATTTGTTCGTCATGAATCTTACTGGTAAAAAGTATCTGGGAAGTGATTTGGACAGCCTGGCCAGGCAACAATCGCCACCGAACGGCAAGGAACTGAGTCCGGTGATCGAGATCGATATGAAGGACAACGTGGCGGACAAAGCTATATCGAATATCAAAGCAGATGATGATTTCAACCGGGAAAAGGGCAGCGCCTCTGTTAAGCAAGTGAGCCCGGCGCACTGGCAAATCCGATTGAACGAGATTAAGGAGGGCAAAATCCTGAAATTCGTTATCCAAACAACCGAGGAGCGGCCGATTAGCTCACGCGGCAGTTTTGAGACTTTGCCAATTAAGATGACCTACGCGCGCGCTCGCTGAAGTGTCTCGCCGATTCACCGCGCCAATCTGTAATTCAACATGCGGGTATGAAAACAATCTTTGGCCACGATGGCTTAATCGCCAAAGCTCATCCTGAATACGAGCACCGCCCCGGCCAGATTCAAATGGCCGAAGCCGTCGTGCGTGCGTTTGAGCAGCGGCGGCATTTGATCGTCGAAGCGGGCACTGGCACCGGCAAGACGCTGGCGTATCTGGTACCGGCGATCGCGGCGGCGTGCGGCAGCGGCGCGCGTGTGGTCATCTCAACCGGCACCAAGAATCTGCAAGAGCAGTTGATGGACAAAGACATTCCGTTTCTTCAGGACGTGCTGCCGGCGAAGTTCCGCGCTGCAGTCATGAAAGGACGGAACAACTACGCCTGTCTGCACCGCATCAAGCGCGCCGAAAGCATGCCGGTGCTCGAAGGCCTCGACGAGGTCGATCACTTCGATGAAGTCTTTCGCTGGGTCACTAAAACCGAGACCGGCGATCGCGCAGAGCTTTATAGCCTGCCGGAGAATCTTCCGTTCTGGCGACACATCGATGCGCGTTCTGATACTTGCCTGGGCCAGCAGTGCCCGGATTTCGACCCGTGCTTTATCACTCGCATGCGTCAGCGGGCCATCGACGCGGACATCATTGTCGTGAACCATCACCTGTTCTTTGCCGATTTGGCTTTGCGGAACGGCGCTTATGGTTCCGTGCTGCCCGATTACGCGGCGGTAATTCTGGACGAGGCACATCAGATCGAGGACGTGGCTTCGGAATACTTTGGCGCGCAGGTTTCGACTTACCAGATTGATGATCTGCTGCGAGACGTGGGCGCATTGAAGCTCGAAGATCGCGAGACGGAGAGAGAACTGGCAGGGATCAGCGCGCGCATTCAGCGATTTGCGGATGCGTTCTGGATTTCGTTTCGTGAAGGGCGCGGGTTGGAGGGAAGATTCTCGCTGGCGCTAGGGTACGGAACCGCTCGCGGTAGCGAGTGGGTCGATTCGCAGGCAGAGATGCCTGCGAACCGCCGACAGGATGTCGGCGCTCCGTCGAGCGACGCATATCACGCGTTCGACAATGCTTTGAATCGTCTGGAGACGACGCTCGACGGTATGCAGGAACCGCCCACTGACGCGGAGAGCATCGTGCGACGCACCAGACAGCTTCGTTTTGATCTCGATTTTATTATCAAAGGTGAAGACAAGAAGTTCGTGTACTGGCTCGAGCGGCGCGGGCGCGGAGTCTTTCTTCGGGCTTCGCCGATAGACGTGTCGGGGTTATTGCAGGACAAACTATTTGAGAAAGTGCCGACCGTAGTCTTAACGTCGGCGACGCTTTCCAGCGCTGGAAACTTCAATTTTATTCGCGAGCGGCTCGGGCTTGATCAAGCGGACGAGATGATTGCGGAATCGATCTTCGATTTCGAAAACCAGGCGGTGCTGTATCTGCCGCCGCAGATGCCGGATCCGCGTTCGCCGCAATGGGCGAGCGCCGCGGCGGCAGAAGTCATCAAGATCGTCAACGCGACTGAAGGCCGCGCCTTTGTTTTGTCGACCAGCTTGTCGGGAATGAACGATCTGTTTGAACGCGTCGCGCCGGAGATCGATTATCCGTGCTTTGTGCAGGGTAGCGCGTCGAAGGGCGCCCTGCTCAAAAAATTTCGCGGCACGCCGAATGCAGTACTGTTTGCGACCGCGAGTTTCTGGCAGGGAGTGGATGTGCGCGGCGAACAACTGTCGTGTGTGATTATCGACAAGCTGCCTTTTGCGGTGCCGAGCGATCCGGTGGTCGCCGCCCGACAACGTTACATTGAAGACCAGGGCGGTTCGAGCTTTCATGAATACAGCGTGCCGCAGGCGATTATCAGCCTGAAGCAGGGGCTGGGTCGCTTGATTCGCAGCACAACGGATCGCGGGGTGCTGGCTGTTCTGGATCCGAGACTGCGGACGAAGATGTACGGGCAGACATTCTTGCAGAGCCTGCCGCCGTGCCGGGTTACTTCGGATGTTGACGAACTGTGGCGCGTGTTTGAAGTATCGAAGGCGACTGCACGATAATCGGGATATTAGTTTCTAAGTCGGGCTCGTCCGCTACTTTTACTCCTCCTATGGCTGGAGAAGAGCGGGCGGCACATTTCAATGGGGGATCGAAATGAGCGAAGATCGAGATGACAACGCGATTTGTAAGGTGGTAGTTAACGAAGAAGGACAGTATGCAGTCTGGCCGGCCGATCGCGCGACCGAGGCCGGATGGAGTGACACGGGCAAGTCGGGCACGAAGGCCGAGTGCCAGGAATACATGGAGTCGGTATGGACGCCCATGCGCCGGGAAGAAAATGGCAGAGCAAGAATGTAGCGTGAGTGAGCATGCCCGGACAATTTGAAGTCATGATTGAGCGTAATTTTTCCAGCGCGCATCAACTGCGGGGCTATAAGGGGAAGTGTGAAAACCTGCACGGCCACAACTACAAGATCGAGATCTATGCGCGCGGCTCAGAGCTGAACCACATCGGTCTGTTAGTTGATTTCGTCGAGCTGAAAGAAGCCGCGGACGATCTGGTTACTTATCTCGATCACAAGAACTTAAACGAGCTTGAGCCGTTTGTGGCAGAGCAGAACCCTTCGGCGGAAAATGTGGCGCGGTTTGTGCTGCAAAGAATCGCGGCCAGGATCGACGACGAGCGGGTCAGGATTTATAAGGTGCGTTGCTTTGAGACGCCGACGAGTGTGGCTACTTATCAAGTCGACTGATTAAGGAACCCACAGATTTCGCAGATTACACAGACGGAAATACAGACTGCGTTCAGTCTTTGAATCTGAGAAATCTGCGTAATCTGCGGATGATCCCTAGCCCTCCGCAATTTCCTGCAGATACTCTTCAAAGAATTCGCGGTTTCGTTTGCTCATGCCGCTGATGCGCGCGCCGATTAAATAGCCCTCAGCCAGCTTTTCGTAACGCACGGGTGTCGCCTGTATCTCAATCGACAATCCATTTGGCAGATCCAACTCAATCGACATTGAGCCTTCTGCACCCAACAGATATTGCTCGTCGATATTCTGTGCGTGCAGGACTACACCCAGGCCGTCGGCGCTTATATTCACCGTATGCCCGGCGCAGGCCCGCAGATGCTGGATGCCGCCTTCGCTCGGCTCAGCGTCGCGCATGAGCACACTGAAATCCAGGCGCGCGTCGAGCGTCGCATTGAGTCTGGGAGACTGCCGGCGGTCTTCAGAATTAGCTGGCACGGTCGGGAAATCCTTTGTTGATTGATTAGGTTTGGCTGATTGTCTCGGTCCCGATGTTGTATTTCTTGATCTTGCTGTAGAGCCGCGGCCGATAAATGCCCAGCAGGTTCGCGGCCTTCTGTTTGTTTCCGCCGGTTCGTTGCAGTGTGCGTTCGATGACAAACTTCTCGATATCTTCGAGCGTCATGTTTGGCGGCACATCCCAGGAGAGATCGGGACGCGCGCCGCCGGTTGAGCCGCCGTTGTCGAAAGGCAGATCTATCGATTCGACTCGTTCGCCTTTGGCCAGTAGCACCGCGCGCTCAATTACGTTTTGCAGTTCCCGCACATTGCCCGGCCAGTGATGACTAAACAACCTTTGATAAGCCGACTGTGAGACACCGGCGATGGGGCGTTCGTATTTTTCTGCATAGAACTTGAGGAAGTGATCTATGAGCAACTGAATGTCTTCCATGCGCTCGCGCAGCGGCGGCACATGAATCGTGATCGTGGAAATCCGATAGAAGAGATCGTCGCGCAGCAAACCATCGCGAATGGCGTCGGCCGGCAGTCGATTCGTGGAAGTAATCAAGCGAAAATCGACGGGATAGCTCTTTTCCGAGCCGATCTTTCGACAGGTCCGCTCTTGCAGCACGCGGAGCAGTTTCGGCTGTAACTCGACGGGCATTTCGGCGATTTCGTCCAGCATCAGCGAGCCACCCGCGGCGTGTTGCACCAGGCCTTCCTTGTCGGCGTGCGCACCGGTGAACGCGCCCTTGGCGTGGCCAAATAGTTCCGACTCGATGAGTTCCTTGGGCAGGGCGGCGCAGTTAACTTTGATGAAAGGTTTCTTGGCGCGCAGGGAATTATAGTGAACGGCGTTGGCGATGAGCTCCTTGCCCGTGCCCGATTCCCCGATGATCAAAACGTTGGCGTCGGATTTCGCCACCGACTCGATCGTCTCGTAGATAATTTGCATCTGCTTTGACGAGCCGATGATGTTGAAGTATTCGGCGCGGGTGGAAAGCTGCCGGCGCATGCTCTCGGTCTCGGCCATGAGCTCCCGGCGCTCGAGAGCTTTCTCTACCAGCGGCAGCAGTTCTTCAAAGTCGAAGGGTTTTTCGACGAAATAAAAGGCGCCTGCCTTGGTGGCTTCAACGGCTGACTCAACTGAACCGTAGGCCGTGATCACGATGACTTCCGTGCTGGGCTTCGCGTCCTTCATGTGACGCAGCAGCGTGAGACCATCCATGTCTGGAAGTTGCAGATCGCAAATCACCAGGTGATGCGCGCCGCCATCGAAAAGGTCGATCGCTTCCGCGCCGCTGGCCGCAGTGTCGACGGCATAGCCCTCTTCGGCCAGATGCTGCCGCAACGAGTCGCTCATCATCGGCTCGTCATCTACCACGAGCACGCGAATGCCTCTGGGTTTCGTCTTGGTCATTCAGTCAGTTGTTTATCTTCAAGCTTTCGCAGAAATTGTGAAATCATTCAGACAGTGGCAGCCAGGCGCGAATCGTATTCGCGTCGCGCTCGAGCTGCCCTTCATGAGCTTCGATAATCCTTGCCGCTTGCGCGGCATACACAGTGCCGTAGTTTGTAGACGGCGAAAGCAATTGATTGCGATGGGGCAGTTTGACTCCGCGCCACTCAATCACAGCCTGCGATGATTGTGGTTGAGGGTCCCGGTACGCGTGCAGTGATACTTCACCGGCAGCGCGAGATTGAAGTCCTTTGAGAGCTTCTTCAGTTAACATTTGCAGTGCTTCCGTCAAAGCCGCTGGGTCGAATTCGCCATAGAGCGGCCCGCCCTCAATCTCGCAGGTCAAAGCGTCCTCTCCCGAGTGTCCAGTCACGTCTCGGACAGCATTCGAGATCAATTGCCCCAGATCAGCGCGCGGCCGCCGGTGCAGCTCGACCGGTTGTGAATAGCGGACCAGGACCGTCATGTCCCGGGCGGCGCGGTCAAGCCCGGCAATTAATTTGAGCAGGGTTTCGCTCTCTTCGGGGGCCCGTTCTTCCCTTTCCAGTCGCTTGCGGAGAAACGTGGCGTACAATTTGAGTCCGTTAAGCTGGTTCTTCAGATCATGAACGATTTGCACAGTCGCCCGACCCAGATCTTCGAGGGTATTATTCTTTGGTCTTTGGGTTATCGCTGGTTTCATCGTCCAGTGTCTGCGAGTCTCTGTCAGATGTTCAGGGGATGGAAAGTGTACGAATTAGACTCAATGACCTCGTTTTGTTGTGTCGTGTTTCCGTGCGACATGATAACAAAAAGGTGTTGGCGTATGCTAGTGATGCGGGTATTGGACCGGTCTTGAGATGAGCAAGCGACGGGGTGGTCGATGAAGCAAGAGAAGCAACTTTGTCTATTGGTAGAGGACTTTGAGGATAGCCGCTTCATGATGCGAAAGCTCCTGGAGATGGCGGGCTATCAGGTCGTCGAAGCGAGTGATGGCGAACAGGCCGTCGCAGTGGCAGTGCAACAAAAGCCGGCCCTGATTCTCATGGATTTGAGTCTACCGAAACTTGATGGCCTGGCGGCCACAAGACAGATCCGCCACCACCGGGATTTTAGCGGCACTCCGATTGTCGCCGTTTCGGCCCACGATTCTCCCGAGTCTCGAACGGAAGCCCTCGAGGCCGGCTGCAACGAATACGTGACCAAGCCGATCGATTTCGATGAGCTTGGGGAGGTCCTCAATCGCCTCCTGCCGCCTGGGCGTCCCTCGGATCGAGGGAATGCAGCTTAAGTTTATTTCCGCGGCAGAACCGCCGGCATAATCATCGATCCGGCAACTTGATTACTCTTCCCGAATCAAAGAAGAACAGATCGACGTTGACCAAACAGGGTTTCGCTTTCATCTCGAGAGACGTCTTGGTCTGAGCTGTGATCTCCAGACACTCCGGCGCTTGCGCGCGCGCAAAATGGTTGTTGGGGTTCAACAGGTGAAGGGTCATGGACTCAGGGCTGACAGTCAACGCGACTTTATCTGACGTGGATTGAATTTCCTGTAAAGAGACTACCTCGACCTGCTTGAAGCGCTTTCGATTTTGAAAGTACTGGAGGGCTTCGGGCAGGCCGTTGTGGAAAACCGGTACGCCGCGGAGGTTATCGGGTGCGTTGAGAATGATGAGATGATCGCGCGTGGCCGACTCAACCAGATCATCCGAAATGCTGCGAGAGAGTTTTGCGGCCTCGCTCCATGATCGATTTGTCTGATAAAGCCTCACTGAATAAAAGCCAAGCACACAAATCAGAAGTGCGAGGTACAAGGTCTGCTTGCGTAGCAGAATCGCCGCCAGATACGCCATCAACAGACATGAAAAGACCGACGGCAAATACAGAAACCTCTCGCCCAGGGTTTGATACAGCGTCAGCCTAAGGTTGATGACCGGCAGCAGCGAAAATAAAAACAAGAGCACGAGCCCGATCAGGAGCATGTTCTGTTGCTTGCGATCCGAAGCCGCATACCATCGCCGGCTGAAAATGATCGCCACCGTGACCAAACCGGCGCAAGCCAGCGAGAACAGGATGAATACTCGCGATTGAAGCGGCTTAAAAAGAAACTGCGACAATTGAGACGGCAGCACGGGTAAGACGGAACGCACCGAAGCTTCAAGCAGACGATCGCGTAACCAGGTGGGAGAGAAATTCAAATGTTGGCTGGTGCCATAGCCGCCAACCAACGAGCCTATGAAGACGGATCTTACTCCGACAAAAATTACCAGAATCGAAACATAGAGCGCCGCAACCATGAGCAACTGTCGGAGCGCTTGCCGGTCGTTTCGCACTTGTCCGATGAACAATCCCAATACGATGACGAGGAACGGCAGGCAGATGGCGGATTCCTTGGCCAGCAGAGCGACCACGAAAAAAAGAAGTGACAACGCCAGTTGTGAAATGAGTTTGCTCCGGACATAGGCGAGATAGAACAAGAGAGAAGCGAGACAGAAGAAGGTGGCGAGTACATCGGCTCGTCCTGAGATCCACGACACCGCTTCAGTATGTGAAGGATGCACGAGGAAAAGAGCGCCAGCCGCTATCGATATCATTCGCTTCACGCCGGCGGTTAGCTTCAGATCCGCAAGGATTCGCAGTGAGAGAAGGTAAGTCAGAAACGCGTTCAGCGAATGAAAGACGATGTTGGTGAAATGGAAACCAAAGGGGCGCGCGCCCCACAGTTTGGTGTCAATTAGATAGCTCAGGATGAAGAGCGGCCGAAAGAAGCCGCCATGCTCCCGGCCCCAAACCACGGAGAGATCTCCGCCCAGAACTTTTCCGATTTGAGCAAAATCGTCCGAGAGGAACCATGAGTTAACGACGTTTGAATAGGCGATGAATCCGGCACAAAGAAAAACGCCGAGGATTGCGAATTGGCGCCAGGGCTTCACGTTAGTCAGTTCGGACTATGGTTTAGGCTGCGCCAGCTCGCCAAAGAACGCGTAGCTGCCCTTTCTGCCGCTAATCTCCAAGCGCCAGTGAGTAAAGTCGCTGGAGTTATCACAGTTGTTGCCGCGGCCCTGAAAGACCAGAAAGTATTTGGCCGGAGCCGTCACGCCACCGCGGAACACGCCTGATCCGAAGACGACGCCTTCGAACCGCCATTCTTTGTAGAGCAAGGGACCGCCACCAGCGCTCGTCTGTCCATCGTGGATGTCGGCGGTGTAATTCAGAAACTGTGCCGGCAGCAGTAGATTGAGCGACCCGAGGTTATTACCATCGCGAAAAGATAGCTTCCACGTGCGCGCGACCAGCGAACCGGACAAGCCGTACTTTTCCACGGGATGAGCCAAACCCTTCACGACATCTTCCACACCCATCGCGCCGGTGAACAGGTTCGCATTTGCGCCGAAGCGTATCTGCTCCATCAGACTAAGTTGGTACTCGCGTGGCTTTGCCATACTGATGCGATATTGGCCAGTCTCCGAACAGCAGGCACAGGCCCAAACTTGTTGGGGCACAAAAATCAGGGCCGAAACTAATATCAACGAGAACGTGATAGCTTTTGAAAACCTCATGCAGTCAACACCCCTTCAGATAGGATCTGCGCTCTGGTTCTTCTTCAACTTTCGCGTCAAAAGGTAATCGATCGAGAAGCGGTCGTCACGGCGCGGCAGCAGCAGAATGAATAGCAAGAGAGCCAGGCGCGGAACAACGTGAGTGTGAAATTCATAAAGTGGCTCTCTCAGCAGATGGCCGAACGTGACGATGGCCAACACAAAGCCCAAAGCGACCAGCGCCTCGCGCGTGCGCAGGCCAAGAATGACGAGCGCGCCGGCAATCAGTTCGATTAACGGAATCGTGACGCCGACCAGCCACAAAGACCACACCGGCAGAAAAGTATCGGCGAAGGGCAGAAAATATTTGCGAGCATGTTCCAGCGGGCCCAGGTGAAAAACTTTCCACACTCCGGCCATAAAGAAAATCAGTCCGAGCACCAGCCGCGCAAACAGCAATGCCCAGCTTCGATCCAGATTTGGCGCTTCGTCAGTCTTCATGGCGTTCCCGCGAGTCCGAGTTTGTGTCAGAAGCGCGCGCGTACGCAAGGGCAATGAGTGGCACAGACTTCAGTCTGTGATTTCCTTGGACCCATCAAAGACTGAAGTCTGTGCCACTTATGGCCCTCCCTCGCGGTCGGGCTTCTGATACATACAATTTTAGGCTGGCCCTAACGCCGCGTAACCATCAGCTTGCAATCAGGCCCACCGTGATCACGAAACGGATTGGCTGCAACTAGTTTGATCGTGTAGTTGCCGACAGTCTCAGTATCACTGAGAGTCAGTTTATGGCCCGACGCACCCACATCAGATAATTCGAGCTCAACATAGGGAGAATCGGCGCGGCGGTCGACGTACCATTGATGGCCTACCTCTTTCAGCCTGATAGTCAGATCCGCTCCGGATACCGAAACTCTTCGCCGGGCTTCAAAGTAAACTGTTCCCCGACTTTGACTCGGCGTGAAAACAAACTACAGCCGCTCGACAAGAGCAGAGTGATCGCAAGAAGAGCGATCCACTTTTCAACCGAGGATTCAGTTCGCATCGGTTAAGGAGCCCAGGGCCGAATCTTATCCGTGCGCCACGTGTCGTTGAGCGGGCGATTGGTTGTGCTCGCGCGGCGAATTCTTTCTGCGCCTACCCATTCATCCCACTCGTCGTCGTAATTCACATAATGAATGAGGTGCACGCCGCGTTCGACGCTCAGCACTTTCGCCTGGTACCACTTGCGCTTCCAGTTCACCTCGACCCTCGCGCCCGCGGGATACTCGACGACTCTTGATTCGCGGATCTGGCTCAGCTGCACCCACTCGTCATCAGAATCTTCATAACCGAAATAGTGGACGTGAAACGTGCCACCGCGGGCATCAATAACTCGTGCCTTCCACCATTGGCCCTCCGACTTTACTTCGACTCGCTTGCTGACTTCAGGATTCGATTTGCGTTCGGCCCGGGCGAGGACTGCGTCAGGTGAAAAATCGCCAGTCGTAGTAAACGACGACAACTGTTCTTCGGCGAAGGCCATGTCCTCTTTCACATCCTCGGCGAGTTCGCTCAGCGTAATCTCTCCATCGCCGTTGAGATCCGCATACGCTTTTCCTGAAAGACCGGCGATTAACATCTCTGTGAACGTCCAGTTACCAGTAGAGAGTTGGCTGGCGGATGAGGAGGTTAAGCAGGCGAACGATACACGCTGGCCCAGGCGCTGGGCTTGCTGTACCAGGCTGCCCGAATAACAACAGTCCGCCGTCAGAAAAGCCCTGGATCCTTTGAAGTACTTTTCGACGTCTTTGACGATCGAATCTGTCGACCACCCGGGAACATCTTCGCCGGCGTCGTAGGTGGCAAAGTACGTCGTGCGCCCATCGTCCGACTTGTAGCCGTGACCTTCATAGTAGACGAAGACGAGATCGTCTTCCTGCGCCTTCGCCAAGAATGCAGGGAACGCGGTCTTCACCCGCCGGGTAGTCGCTTGCGCGTCCTGGAGATAAACCATCTGTTCCGCGGGCACGCCCTGCTGTCTAAAAAACTCAACCAACTGCGCGTCCCGTCGATTCTCTTTAGGGAAAGAATCAAACATGTCGCGGTGTTTCCATTGCAGCGTTCCGACCACGAACACCCAGGTATGCCGCGGCTGCCAGTCGCGAGTTTGCGCGATGGCTTTAGGGCCGACGAATAGGCCGCAGCCGAATAGAATGAAGAGAATGACGCAAAGCTTGCCGCACAGTCGAGGAGAAATGTTGTTTGAGTTCATATGACGGTCCTTGGAACCGCAATCATCGGCAGGGGAGTGCCGAGCGCGATTGTACAGAGAAGTTTCGGCGTGCCTCGGTCCTTACATAAGTTCGGCACTCGCGATCTAGACGCGCCACATGTCGGATTTTTGCGGAGCGCACCCGCGGCCAGCGGGCTTAATCTGTGATTCTCTTCTAAACCAACCGCTAATTGCTCCGTCGCTTTTGAAACATGAATGAAATCAGTCTGGGTGGCTTACCCTGGTCTTCGTCGTGCCACCACTCTTTGATCGTGCCGAGCGCCAGGTTGTTCGTCGCGCCGGCATCGATGAAGTCCGAGAGGTGATGAACGAACGCAGGGATTTGAGTCGTTTCCTGATTTCGTTGGAACTTCGCCTGGGTCCCCAGATACTGGCGAAATGGATGCAGCTCGGAAACAAAAAAGCGTCCGCCGTCGCGGAGTACGCGGAAGGCCTGCGCGAATATGAAGGAAAGATCCGAGATGTGTTCGAGCACGAGGTTGCAGACGACCAGATCGAATGATTGATCCTTACCAGGCCAGGGGTGCGTTATGTCCGCTGCGGCGAACGTAACGTTATTGAGCGAGAGTTTCTCGCGGGCCTTTTCGATCATGCCTGGTGAGAAATCGATCGCCAAAACTTGCCGGCCAATCCGGGCCAGCAGCGCTGTGTTCTTCCCCGTGCCACAGCCAATCTCCAGGATCGAGTCGCAAACCAGATTCGCCAGGACTTCCTGCGCCACAATCTTGTCGAGATCGCGCGTTAGGTTTCGATCCTGATCGTATGTGTCAGACCAATCTGTATAGGCTTGCTGGATTTTCATGAGTTAGAAAACCGTGATTCGCTGGGAGCGCGGACTATCCCGTACGCAGATAAGCCCCCAGCAGTCTCAGTCGAAACTCTGTTCGCGCTGGAGCGCTCAAAGCGGACCTTACGTCCGCGTTCCCATCACGACTTGTGCTCGCTTTTCGCGCAAACGCTGATAGGCGTCTTCATCCTGTGGTCTCGCCCCGTCTCTCCCAATTTTTTCCCAATCCGGATCAGCGGGATCCAGACCCATCGCCTGGATCACGTCGGCTTCGCAAACGAAGAAATGTTTCTTATAAGGGAGCAGGAATCCTCCTTCGCTGTCGAGCGCGCGCCGCGCTTCGTCGTAGTGTGAGAACCAGCGATTCAGAAACGCATCCAGATTAGGCTGGTACCACAACTTTTCAGAATCGAGATCAGTCATAACCGGGTCACCTCTCGTCTTCGGATCAATTCACGATTGCCGCTGTGCCATCACGATGCCGAAGTGATCGCGCAGCATCGTCGCATATTCTGCCTCATTCGCCAGGATCCGCTCTTGCCGTTCGCCGCTGACATCAGTCGTGATGAAATGCAGTCCGCTCAGGCTGATTCGGCCTGCCGGTGTCGCGCGCGAGCAAATGCGCTCTTGGGTGAAGTGTGATTGCGGAGACGTTTCATGGTACCGGCACCTCCCGGCATAGTCGGGATACTGATAAGGCGTGAGAGCAAATCGATACTGCCGCTCCGGCTCATCCGTATTCGATCGACGCTCGAGCACCAGGTATTCGCCCTCGGGGAATATGCGGTAAGCGCGGTGTCCCTGAATCTGCTCGTCGACTTCGTCAAGCCTCAGCGGTTCCAAAAATGAATCTCCGAAACCGACGTCGACCAGCCAGCGCTCGGCAAGTGTGACCATCAGCGCCATGTGATCAAAGTCAGGTCCGAAAGTCCCGTCAGCGCTCGCCACCTGCGCCGAAATCATCGTCACCTCAAATCCTAACGATCGCAGTAGCGCCGCAAACAAACCGTTGAGCTCGTAACAAAAGCCACCGCGCCGCCGGTCGACAATTTTTCGGATCAATGCATCATCATTAAGAATGATCGGCTCGCCCGCATGAATACTCAGATTCTCAAAAGGAACCGTTTGCAGGTGTGTCACTTGTAACAGTCGTAGCGTCTCGGCGTTAGGAATAGTGGGGCCGGAGTAGCTGATTCGGTTCAGGTAAGCCTGAGTATCCATGTTGTCGATATCCGCTTCCGCTCCCTCTTCCTCTGGGAGAGGGAGAAAGATTAGGCCGCGAATGGATCCCGATCGGTCAGATACGCGATCAGTTCCTCGCGGTTTGTCTTGGTATCCAGCCACCAGCGGATCCGCTTAATCTCTTCATAATCGTCCGCGCCGAATCTGCCGATGTAAATATCTTCCATGCGTTTCTTCCGGGCTTCACGGTGGGCCTCGTTCTGCCAGAATGAAGTGAACATCGTGTTCAGGTCGTCGTGCAGATTGCGTTTCTTCAGCGCCTCCCATTCATTCCGGTCGAGCCAGATGCCTTTACAACCCTGGCAATGATCCAGAGTAAAGTCGAGACCGCGTCCAACCAGATACTTGACCATGCGGAAGCGGCATTCGGGACAGTCGATGGGCAGGCCGGGCTCAGTCAGCGACAGGCTTTCGGCCTCATGTAAACGTTCCGCGAGCTCAGAGCCGTGGTTTTCCACCCACTTCCAGTATTCAGCCCCGCGGATCCATTGACCATGGCAATCGGGACAATTTAAGGAAGATAGATTCTCATCTAGAGCAGCAGTAATCAGTTCGGTTGTTTTGCAGACGGGACAGTTCATGAGGTGATTATAACTTACATCGCGTAGCGGAGGATCGCTGAGGATCGCCGGTCCAAGAGTGGTGCGGCGGCTGCTGTGTTCAGAGACGTGATGAAAGTCTTTCAGCCGCTTCCTTCGAGGACATTACCGGGTAAACTTCAAATTCAACTACGTCATTCCAGTTGGCAATCCACTCGTCGAGATCTTCGCGACGCTCAGTTTCCATCAGTTGAAAGCATCTTTGGAAACTCTCATCGACCCAGCTTGAGATGTATTGCAACCCTTCGGGAGCCAGCCGGCCTTGATCCCGGAAGCGGCGATAAACAGGTACGGGATCCTGATTCTTGAAGTGCTCGATGATCATGTAGAGCAAAGCGATTTCTCCCAATTTACTTCGACCCACCTGTCCTATCCGTGCTTATCCGTGTGAATCTGTGGCTGCTATCGTCCAACCTTAGTCGGCGCGCCCACTCGTGTCTTCCCCGAAGCATAGGACCAACTCATTGCAGTCTTTGACCACCAGCTCTCGCTGCTGGTAGACGCGATCTTCTGGGCCGTGAATGATCTCGGCGCCCCGTTCGCGCAACTCTGGCGCCAGCTCGTCAACTCCGACGATCTGAAAGTACGCTGCCGGAGCATCCTGCGAGCGGCCCGTTTGAACTTCGGACTGATCGGCGAGGCTGAAGAATACTCGAACATTGTCGCGCCAGACGATGGCAAAGACTGGAGGAGAATTCGGCGCGAGGCTAACGCTTTCACCGTCCCAGTAGCCTGCGATTTGGAAACCGAGAACGTCTCGGTAATACTCGGTCGTCCGCACCAGGTCCGGCACTGCGAATTGCGGGATGGCGGCATTCGAAACGGATCGTCATTTGACTCACTCCAGCAGGAACAAGATCACAAATCTTTCGGTTCTAGACCGGTATGCTTGGCGATGCGCGAAAGCATTTTCGGGCCGAGTTCATCCCGGTCATGAAACGCAAACACCACATCCGGCCAACCTGGACGGTGCAAGACTTTGTGAGAACCGGAATCACGTTTGATTGTCCATCCAATGCGGATGAGTGCGGCAAGAACGCGCCTGGCCTTGGCTGAGGACCACTGACTCATGCGGCGGCAAAAGAAATGTTGACGAACTCAGGCGCGCCTTCGGCATGTTCAAGTCGATCTGCAAGCGTGCGTAAAGCGAGAGCCTGAGCTTTGGCGATTGCCTCATCCGATGATTTTCCGTAGGCAAGCACGCCCGGAAGCTCAAGAATCTCCGCCAGCCAACGGCCATCATCCTCGCGTTCATATTCGACAGTGAATGTCATGGGTGTAACCTCTGGCGCGATCCTACCATGAGACAACTGATGTGACCCAACGTTAGAGTTGAACGGGCGATCCGAGCTCCGATCCAACGACTTCTGAGCCTTCGCTATCCAATGAGTGGCTCAGCATTTCGTCTTCTTGCGTTTCTTGCCGATTGCCCCCCGCTTCTGGATCTTATGGATCTGGTCCGCGACGTACGGGACTCTGCACGCCGTACCGCCCATATCCACTGTAACCGGGCCGATCTTCGTCCCGGTCTGTAGAGCCACGTCCGTTAACGCAAGCACGTAACTGCCAACTGCGATCACAAAGGCGTTCATGACATGCCGGACGCGGTTCGGCTGCTGGTGGATCGTTTTCTGCACGCGCTGCAAGAGTTGTTTCAGTTCAGACAGATCGAGTTCGGCATCGTCCTTGATTGCGACCAGGCTGCTGAGGGTCGCCCAACCCGACGACGCCACGTTTTCCTGCTTCGACTCGATCCATTCCAGAGCCAGTTCGCGACCATGCAGGCTCTCGGCCGCCACCCACGGCACAGTGTACTCGCTGACCATGGCGCAATTGGCCTTCGCCGCCCAATGCTGAAGGTCGCGCTTCGTCATTTTAGGATCGTCGGCGACGAGACCCGCCAGATACATCGCGTCGTAAATGCCAGTGTCGTACAGATCGAGCGCTAGTTGATAATCCTTCTTTACCTTCTTCTGGATCTTTTTCAGGTCTTCGATCTTCACGCCAAAGAGGGGTTCCTTAATCCCGTGATTGAGGAGCACCTTCTTATACGTATCTGTGCCCAGCGGTTTAAGTTGTTTCACAATTTCTGCTGCAGTCATGTTCATTCTCCTCAAGCAGGATCACAACGCTGAGCAGGCGAGCGCTCATCGAACAACGGTCGCAGCCGCGATTAAAGCATTTGACACTTCTACATTCGTCTCCATTTCTTCAAAGCAGGATCCTGACGGCATTGTACGAGCGATCGTGCATGCGCACTTTTGATTTCCAAAACTTCGCGAGTCTGTTTGTTGACGCGAACTTGCAGGCACGCGCACCCGTAACCGTAGCTGCTACCGTTCGTGTGCACCCATTGCTTCGGTTTGAAATTTGGCCAATCGCCCTCGGCCTGGTGCCCGCCCTGCGTGGCAATTATCCATTCGCCGTTTCGATCGTAGAGCCAGGCGTTCGCCGGCGTAGGATTGGTGAACCACCCGCAACGAGTTTCGAAGAGGGTTGAGGGAGCCTGGGCAGACGTGCTCGGCTGTTCCCTGAAGCAAACTACGGCGATAAGCAGCAGACCAACAACAAGAGTTACCAGAGGTTTCATATGAATGAGCACCGCCCTTCACAGTCGATCGCGCGGCGATTATTACATTCAAACCTGCGCTACGTCGAACAAGTTAGACGCGACCCGCGCTCTTCTCCACCAGACGGCGTCGGAGACGGATCAGGCGTTAAGGCTTGAGGGGTCCCACTTTCCGGCGAGCTTCGACGGCCCCGCTGAGCCATAGGCGAACGCTCAGCAAATTTACTATTCACGAATTACCATTTACGATTCAGTTCGTGGCGAAATCAATCATCATCGGCACTGCCGGTCACATCGATCACGGCAAGACTGCGCTGGTGCGGGCGCTGACCGGAGTCGACGCCGATCGGCTGCCGGAAGAAAAACGACGCGGCATCACGATCGACCTTGGCTTTGCCGATCTCGATCTGGGTGACGTTCGCATCGGCTTTGTCGATGTGCCCGGGCATGAGCGGTTCGTCAAGAATATGCTGGCGGGCGCGCATGGCATCGACCTGGTGGCGTTGGTGATCGCGGCCGATGAAAGCGTGATGCCGCAGACGCGTGAACACTTTGATATCTGCCGGCTGCTCGGCGTGCGCAAAGGCCTGGTCGTGCTGACCAAGAAAGATCTGGTTGACGAAGAGTTACTCCAGTTGGTGCACTCAGAGACCGAGGAGTTGGTCGCCGGATCATTTCTGGAAGACGCGCCAATCATCGCGGTCAGTTCACGAACGGGCGAGGGAATTGAGGAGCTGAAGGGGGCGCTGCGTGCTACCGGGTTGGAAGTCGCGGCGCGTTCCTCTGAATTGGTGACGCGCCTGCCGATCGATCGCGCTTTCACCATGCGTGGATTTGGCGCCGTTGTGACGGGAACTCTGATCGCCGGAGAGATCGCGGAAGGCGACGAGTTGGAGTTGCTGCCCGCGTCTACGCGCGTGCGTGTGCGCGGCGTGCAAGTGCACGGATCGGCGGTCTCGACCGCGTTTGCCGGTCAGCGGACGGCCATCAATCTTGGCGGCGTGGAAGCGGCGGCGGTGGAGCGCGGGATGATCCTGGCGCCCGCCGGACTTCTGCGGCCCACGCAGGCCGTCGATGCGCTGGTTAATCTGCTTGAGAATGCGCCGCGGCCGCTGCGTTCGCGGCAACGCGTGCGGGTCCACCTCGGCGCCGCGGAAGCTTTGGCGCGCATCCGAGTGCTGGCGGAAGGCGGCGAAATCAAACCCGGGCAGAGTGGCGTCGTTCAGCTTCGGCTTGAATCGCCGATCGTTTCGGTGCTCGACGATCGCTTCATTCTGCGCTCGTACTCGCCACAAGTTACGATTGGCGGCGGCCAGGTGCTCGATGCGTTCGCGCCCCGGCATCGGGCGCGAGACATCGCGGCCGCACGGGCCCGTCTGGGAACGCTAGCGACCGGCGATCGCGCGCAGCAACTCGCGGTGTTTGTCGCGGGCGCTGATCAGCATGGCCTACGCCGCGCGGACTTAGCCTCACGCACTGCCTGGCGCGACGAAGTAATTAATGCCGCGACAAATCAAGCCCTGGCCAGCGGGGCAATCGTCGACGCCGAGGGAGTTTTACTAAGTCGCGAACGATTTGATGAACTAAAGCAGTTGGTGCTTAAGGAGGTCGCGGCGCATCACCAGCGCGAGCCGCTGTTGCGCGGATTAGGTAAAGAGGTTTTGCGAGAGCGCTTCTTTACACACGCGCCAATTGAAGTGTTTCGCGGCGTGCTCGGGATTCTGGAGCAGGAGCAAGCGCTGGTCGCAGAAAAAGAGATCGTGCGCCTCCGTGAACATACGCGCGAACTCTCTGGCGAAGACTCAGGACTGCGCGATCGTCTGGAAAAAATCTATCAAGACGCTGGTCTGGCGGCGCCGAGCTTGAACGAAGCGCTGGAACGCAGCGGCGTTTCAGCGCAACAGGGACGGAAAATTCTGCAGTTGCTGATAGATTCGGGCCGGCTGGTGAAGGTCCATGGGGAAATGTTTTTTCACCGGGCGGCGCTGGATGATTTAATTAAGCGGGTGCGTGAGCACGGCGCAAAGCATCAGGCGATCGACGTTGCCGCTTTCAAGGATCTCGCCGGCATCTCGCGGAAGTATGCGATTCCGCTGCTTGAATATCTCGATCGCCAGCGGGTGACGCGACGTGAGGGCGACCGGCGGATTGTGCTTTGAGGGGGTTGCCGGCGGACCGAGGTCAGTACCACCTGCGTCAGCGGGTGGGACCAACGTTCAAACAACGGAATGCAGTCATTGCCCTCGTCGTTGAAAGTCTGACCCACCCGCTGACGCAGGTGGCACCGACCTCATATCGCCGCTTTGCATCTTCCCAGCAAAGTTGTAAATTAGGGACCTATTAACGAAGGGAACTATTCATATGCGAATCATTTATCTGGTTTCTGTGGCATTACTTGCAGCAATGGGTGGACTGGCGTGTAATTCAAACGAGACGCTGCTCTCACAGACTCCGAGCACCGCCGCGCCTCCGCAGGCTTCGCCGCCGGCTGACGGCGCCCGCCGAATTAATGCGACCGATTTGCATGCCCTCTATGAAAAGGGCGGCGTGTTCATCATCGACA
>JBBQWP010000021.1:0-102425 GCA_038210455.1 Pyrinomonadales bacterium
TGGCCGCGTCAGTGCGTGATACCTGGGTGCGGTGTGACCCTGGGCTAGAGCGTGTTTGATAATCTCGTTGATGACGATGCCGTTTTCCGCGTGCATGCAAATCAAACCGCCGCGCTGGCCCGCGGCCAGCATCGCGCGGAAGATGGTGGCGTCATCGACCAGAAACACGCCCGGATAGGCCATGAACATCTTAAAGCTGGTTACGCCTTCGTCCATGACTGTGTACATCTCTTCGATCTGGCGATCTTCGAGCTCGGTCGTAATCAAATGAAAGCCGTAATCGATGGCGCATTTGCCTTCAGCTTTCTTGTGCCAGTTATCGACCCCTTGTAAAAGCGACTCGCCTTTGTACTGCACGGCAAAGTCGATGATCGTTGTCGTGCCGCCGTGCGCCGCCGCGATGGTGCCGGTGCGAAAATCATCAGCCGCTGTGGTGCCGCCAAACGGGAGCTCCATGTGCGTGTGCGGATCGATGCCGCCAGGAATGACCAGCTTTCCGCCGGCATCGATCGTTAAGTCAGCCTCCATTTCGAGCTTCGCGCCGATGACGGAGATGACCTCGCCCTCGATCAGGATGTCGGCGTGGTAGTTGTCGGTGGCGGTGACGATGTGACCATTTTGGATAAGAGTTTTCATTAGTAAGAGTCCTGTCGCCATCGGTGACTTTGCGGCTTTGCCGCCTGATGTGCGGAGAGGCTCTGCCTACTTCACTCCGCTAGGAGCGAAATGTTTATAGCACCGAGTCCCCTTAAGTCAAACAAGCTCCGTTAGGAGCGTAACGTAGGTTGTTCACGTTGCGCTCCTAACGGAGCTAACTGGTCTAATCAAAAGCCGGTGCTATAAACATTTCGCCCCTGGCGGGGCGAGGCACGGTGGTTGGCTACTCGATAAACTTGAAAACGTACTTATCTTCAAAAGGAATCTCATATTTTTTCAACCATGCAAGATATTCATCTTTGAATGATCTCCGTCGGTGATGCTTTTCCTGGTTCTGGATGTAGCGAATGATCGTGTCCAATTGAGAGTGGCCATACGAAAATGCGCCGTAGCCCTCCTGCCAACTGAATCGTCCGCGGATCCACTTTTTCTTGTTGATGAAGTTAGTGGAGTCAGCCTTGATCTCTCGAACAAGATCAGCCAGAGCCATGGCCGGTCTTAAGCCAATCAGAATATGCACGTGATCAGACATGCCGTTAATTGAGATCCGCTTTTGGTCTTGGTGCTTGACGATGCCAGTCATGTATTTGTAGAGATCTTCCTTGAATTCCGGTCGGATCAGCGAAAGGCGGCCCTCAACGGCGAAGACAGTTTGAATATAGATTTGGGAGTAGGTGTTTGCCATCGGCTACATGATAGGGTGGCTGTCAATCCCATAGTCATTGCAACTCCGAGGTCAACAACTCTCCTACCAACGTTCAGTCTTCGCTCCATTAGGAGCGAAATGTTTTATAGACTCCACCAGTGATAAATAAAGCTCCGTTAGGAGCGTAACGGGGCGAGGAATAGTGAATACTCATCACGTTCTATGACAGCTCGTCCCTACGTGACGAAATCCGGTGCGCTTTCAGCATATCGAGCGGCGGAGCCCCAAGATCAAAGTAAGCGCCTGACGATCTCAGAACCGGGCTTACGGTCTCAACCGAAACGAGTTCAGAATAATCGGCAATTCGCCTTTCTCGCCGACGTCTCGCGGGCCATGCACACCGGGACTCAATGAGGTGACCAGCATGACCAGTGCTGCGCCTTTTTTGGAGCCTTCACTGGGCAGTAGCACGACGCGTCCCCAGACGTCTCGCCCGGCTACGATTTCGGCGGTAAAGCGAAACTCGTAACCTTCATAGGGGCCGAGCTTGGTTTCGCCCTCGGAAACCTTTTTGTAGTGAGGAAATCCAGGCGCGAACTGGTCGCTCACTTGCTGCGCAAATTGCGGCAGCATTGTGCGTGTTCCCGAAACATAACCCACCGCGAAGTTCTCAATCGTGTCATTGCCTTGCACCTTTTCGACTTTAACGAAGTTCGGACTATCGGTTTCCGTGACTCGCTTCCAGGTGTCGGGATAATCGAAAGAGAAGTCGACGTAGTTGTCCGCCAGTTTGCCCGAAAAGTCCGAACGTGAATTCACGTAACTCGTCGTGTTTGGACTCGAACGCCGGTTGTTGCTATTGTCGGTCGGCTTAGTCGCCAACGCCAGGAAGAGAAATATCCCAACTCCGGCTACTGAGAACATGTGGTTTCTAAGATGTTTCATCAAATCTCCTATTTTGAGTTATGCCATGAGAAGTAAGTATCAGGGCCGCCGCCGGGGCAACCAGGCAAACCAGTAAGTCGACAGGATCGAAGGTTCCCGGCAACACACCTGCGAGTTGACCGAGTTCACTACCGGCGCCCAGCAACAGTCCCGTTGACATCCAGAACATTTTAAGAGGTGACGAGTGTTCGCCACGCCACAGGAAGACCATGAGAGCTGTCAGCGCGTAAACCCAAAGGCCATCCGGCAAAGAATAGATGAGCCAGTGAGGCATAGCAGTTTGGGCCGCTGCGGTTCCCACACGCAATGACTCAATTGTCCCTTCGAGACCCAGAGCTCCAAACCATTTGAACATCAACAGAGTGGGATCGCGCCAGCAGACATAAACCAGACCGCCGGCGAGCAGCGGCAGCAGTACGTGAACTGAGATGAAAAATTTGCGTCTCACTGTCAGTTGGCGGCGGCGGCAAAACTCGCATCGAGCGCCTCGATCAATTCATCAACATGGTCCCTGGTCGAATTGAGCATCATCCCGGTGCGAATCACGTTGCCATACAGTCCGCCTTTGCCAACCAGCACGCGATGCTTCTTTGTCTCTTCCATGATTTTCGCCACTGTCTGCGGATCAGGCTCTTTCGTTTCGCGGTCCTTGACCAGTTCGAGTCCCTGCATCAGACCCATGCCGCGCACGTCGCCAATGACCGGATACTTGTCCTTCAATTCGTCCAGACGCTGCCGGAAGTAACCACCTACTACAGCAGAATTCTTTTTCAGATCGTCATCTTCAATTACCTTGAGCACCGCCAGTGCGGCCGCGCAGGAAACTGGATTACCGCCGAAGGTTGAGAACGTGAGACCGGGAAATTTGTCGGCGACTTCCGGCGTGGCCACTGTGATCCCGATCGGCACACCGTTCCCCAGGCCTTTCGCGGAAGTGATGATGTCCGGTTCGACGTTCCAGTTTTCAATCCCAAACCATTTGTCGCCGGTGCGGCCCCAGGCAGTTTGGACTTCGTCGGCAATGAACAGACCGCCGTGCTTGCGTGTGATTTCCACGGCCCGTTCAAAGTATCCTGGCGGCGGCACGATGAATCCGCCGACTCCAAGAATTGGCTCAGCCATGAACGCAGCGATCTCGCCGCTGGTCGTAGTCATGATCAACTCTTCGATATCGTTGGCACACGCCAGTCCGCATTCCGGATAAGTGAGTTTGTATGGGCAACGGTAGCAATACGGCGCCATCGCATGAACAAATCCCGAAACCTGCGGCGGCAGAGGGCGCCACGGAGCATGGCCCATCGCCGAAAGGGAAGTGGCCGAACGGCCGCTGTAGGCATGACGCAGCACCACAATCTCATGACGGCCAGTCGCAAGTTTCGCCGCATGGACCGCCGTGTCGTCCGCTTCCGTGCCACTGTTCGTGAAAAAAGATTTCTTCAAACGCCCCGGAGTGATCTGTGCCAGCTTCTCCGCAAGATCGGACTGTGGCTGATTACTATAGAGCGTCGAAGTGTGCGAGATGGTCTTGACCTGTTTGATGATCGCTTCGCTAACCACGGGATTGGCATGACCGACGCTAACCGTCAGCACCCCGCCGAAGCAGTCGAGGTATTTGTCGCCCCGATCGTCCCAGACGTGAAAGCCTTCACCCCGCACCAGCGCCAGAGGCTCCTGGTAATAAGTCGTGACGGCGGGGAAGAGAAACTCTTTGTGTTTGCGCACAGTTTCGGATTGAGTAGTAGTCTGCGGTTCTGCTGAACTCATTTTATTTTCCTTCGCTCTTGAGTTTTCTGAGTATTGATCACGCGAGATTCTCGTTTATTTCGTTGTGACGAGGAACTGGCTGCGATTGTTTGGTAAGAGGATTCATGTACCAGTCGTGCTTTCCGCCATGACGCGCGAGAACACAGCCAAGGTCTTCCAATCGCCGTATCAAGTCACGTCTCTTCATGACGCAATCGCCATCTCTTCGACCTTTCTTACGAATGGAACTTCCCCGGATTCAAGATCAGTCAAGAGATCTTTAAGGTTCTCCAATAACTCATCTTTGGAATACGCTTGCGTTTGGTAATCCGGATAGTCATTCAAATAACCCAGGAAGAATTCACCATCTTGCCAAAATGTATACTTCAAGGTTGGCATCAGCTTCGTCTCCTTCAGTACAAATTCCCCTCGCGCTTGCGTCCCGTATAGTCCACGTAAACTACTTTCAATTCGGTATAGAAGTCCAGAGCCGTCGATCCCTGTTCGCGATCGCCGATGCCGGTGCCCTTGATTCCGCCAAACGGGATGTGGGCTTCGCCGCCGGTGGTCGGCGAGTTGATGTGCGTCATGCCGGTTTCGATCTCGTCAACGAAGCGAAAGATGCGCGCGGCGTCGTTGGTGAAGATCGACGACGAAAGACCGAATTCAGTGTCGTTCGCAACCTGCATCGCCTCTTCGAAGTCCTTTACCCGCAAGACGGAGAGCACTGGTCCGAAGATTTCTTCGCGCGCAATCCGCATCTCGGGCGTCACGTGATCAAAAACCGTCGGCCGAACAAAGAACCCTTTGTCGAGGCCATTGCCGGTGGCGCGTTCGCCGCCACAGACCATGGTCGCGCCGTCTTCGCGGCCGATGTTCAGATACTCAAGCACAGTTTTGAACTGGCTTTCATCGACGCTCGGACCCATTTCAGTGTTCGGATCGTTGCCGGCGCCAATCCGCATGGAGCCTGCGCGTTCAGCGATTCTCTTGACGAACTCGTCGGCGATTTCGTTGACGACGATCGCCCGGCTGGTGGCCGTGCAGCGTTGGCCGGATGAGCCAAACGCGCCTTGTGCGGTTGATTCAACTGTCAGTTCCATGTCGGCGTCTTCCAGGATGACGACCGGGTTCTTGCCCCCCATCTCGCACTGGCATTTGGCGCCGCGGCGAGAAACCTGTTCGTACAAGCGGATGCCCACTTCGTTTGATCCGGTGAACGAGACAGCCTTGATCGCCGGATGATTAATGATCTCATCGCCGGCCTCTGATCCTGATCCGAGAATCAAGTTCAAGACTCCCGGCGGTATGCCGGCCTCTTGAAATATTTCCACGATGCGAACGCCAGTCGCGGGCGTCAACGTTGCCGGTTTGAAAACCACGGTATTACCCGCGACCAGCGCCGGCGCGATCTTCCACACCGGAATCGCTACGGGAAAGTTCCAGGGTGTGACGCACGCGACCACGCCCAGCGGCTGTTTGATCGTATAAGCAAAATTCGAAGAGAGTTCGGAAAGAATAGTCTCGCCATTCATCCGGCGTGATTCGCCGGCGCAGAATTCGGCGACGTTTATCGAGCGCTGCAACTCGCCCCGTGATTCTGAAAGAGTCTTGCCTTCCTCCCGCGTGAGGATCGAGGCCAGTTCCTCTTTCGCCTCTTCCATTAACCGCGCCGCCTTCGCGACGATCTTGCCGCGGGCAGGCGCGGGCGTCTTCCGCCAACCGTTAAATGCCTCGCTGGCCGCATCGATCGCGGCGCGCGTTTCTTCGCGCGTGGCCTGGCGTACGGTCCCGATGACATCATCGATGTTGGCCGGATTGATGTTGTTAACAGTCTTCGACGAAGTGGATTCAATCCATTTGCCGCCGATAAAATTTCGATAGGTATCCATATTTTTGCTCTACGATCCCAAGGCTTCGGTTTAGGCTGAATATAACACGAACATCCAACGGAATCAGGCCCGCGAGTAGTAGGTAATTGTGGGTTACTAATCTCGGGGGCACTAGCCGGACAGTGAGGGAGGGCTCCGAAATGTTCTGGTTAAGCCCTCCCTCACGGTCGGGCTAATGCCCCGGCATCGCCACCGAATCATAGCACGACAGATTTATCCCACTGCTCTCGGGCGAGACTGTTTAGAGTTGAACCGGTAGGTTGCTGATTTCCGGCATTGGTTCACGCCAAGGCGCAAAGGCGCAAAGAAGGAGGTCGCGTCCAATCGTTCCTCGCTTGCCACCGCACGCGAAGATCGTTCAAAGTTATAATCCTGACGAGATGACCAACCAGTCTACTAAGAACGAAACGCAAATCGCGCCAAATAATCTCCGCGAACTGCTGGAGCAACGCGCTCGCGCCAGCGCCCAAAAAGTTTTTCTGCTCTCGGAGCCTGACGGCCGGCAGTTTACCTACGCTGAATTTGACCAGTCGGTTGACCGGGCGGCGACGATGCTGGTTTCGCACGGCGTCGGTAAAGGCGACGTGGTCAGCTTGCTGATGCCCAACAGCGTCGAGTACATCATCGCTTATTTCGCTTGCTGGAAACTGGGCGCGCTGGCCGGACCCGTTAACTCTCTGCTGAAAGAGCAGGAAACGGCTTTCGTGCTGAATAACTCAGAAACAAAGGCGATTCTGGTCGGTTCTGAATTTCAAGAGCGCATCGCAAATGTTCGCAAGGAACTGCCGCATTTGAAAGCAGTCATCACCTTCGACGATGAGGCAGAGGCGACCCGCGAGTTTGCGAAAGGAACGGAGGAAAGCGGGCAGGATGGCCGCGCTCCCGGCATCGCAAAAGATGACGATGCCATCATCATTTACACTTCAGGCACGACTGGAAAACCAAAAGGATGCTTATTAACCCACGGCAATGTAATCGCTAACGCGCGACAGATAAGTGAATGGCTAGACTTCACGCCGAACGATCGGCTGTTGACTATCATGCCGCTGTTTCACATGAATGCGGTGTCGGTGACGACGATGTCTGCGCTGTATGCCGGCGGGTCGACTGTAATCAGCCCTAAGTTTTCGGCCAAACGTTTTTGGAACACGATCGCTGATTTCCAGATCACTTCGTTCGGATCCGTCGCGACGATGCTGTCGATCCTGCTGAACACTCACCCGGAAGGTGTGCCTGAGGGTTTGCAAACTGAACAGTTGCGTTTTGCGATGTGCGGCTCTGCGCCGGTGCCGGCCGAAGTCATCAAGAGGTTTGAAGAGACTTTCAACTGTCCCGTGGTCGAAGGCTACGGCCTTTCTGAATCAACCTGCCGCTCGACCTTCAATCCGCCCGATGAGCGCCGGCGTCCGGGTTCGTGCGGCTTGCCGATCGGAAATGAAATGAAAGTCTTTGATGACGAGGACAGGGAGGTACCGGACGGCGAGTTGGGTGAAATTGTTTTGCGCGGCGAGAATATTTTGAAGGGCTATTACAAAAACCCTGAGGCTACTTCCGCGGCGTTCCGCAATGGCTGGTTTCACACCGGCGACATTGGTTATCGCGATCAAGAAGGGTACTTCTTCATCGTCGATCGCAAATCCGACATGATCATCCGGGGCGGAGAGAACATCTATCCGCGCGAGATTGACGAAGTCCTCTATCAGCACCCGGCCGTAGCAGCCGCCGCGACCATCGGCATCCCCGATCAACTATATGGCGAAGAAGTCGCCGCTTTCGTAGTCCTGAACGATGGATCGAAGGCGACCGAAGGTGATCTAATCAGCTTCTGCAAGGAAAGGCTTGCTGACTACAAGTGTCCCAAATCGATCCGCATCGTGAAAGACATTCCGAAAGGACCGACCGGAAAACTCTTGAAACGCGAATTGGCTCTCCAGTTTCGACATGACCCGCTCTAAAGAGAAAGAGCCGAAACGCCTCTCAACGTCCGGCTCCTGCTCACAATCTAATCTATTGAAGGTTAACTATCGTAGGCATCATTCTCGGCTCTTGCGGCTGCCGCAGCGGCTTTCCGCCGTCGACGGACCGCACCAGCCAGACCTGCGAGACTCGTTCCGAATAACAGCATAGTAGCGGGTTCAGGAACGGGCCCAGCCGCGCCGCCATAACTGAATCGCTCCGGCCCACCGTTAACGTTGCTCATACTTGCCGACAATCCAAGTCGCAACGCGGGATCCTTAGCAATCGCAGCCTGTAAACGCGCCGCAGCTTCTGAGTCCAGCCCAAACGCATAGTCTGAGTTTGCGCCTTGCCCGTGTTTGAATTGATCCAGGGTCATCGGTCCGCTGACAAGCGAGGCTGTGAAAACCGAATTGCCACTCTGATCATAGGCTGTCAGGACAAGAGAATCGATCGTGATCGGCATCTTATCCAAGCCGTTTGCTTCATTTATGTTCAGCAGAATCTGAAGGTCCTGGGCCCGTGCCAGTCCCAGGTTGCTGAATGAAACGGTATGTTGATGTGGACCGGCACTGATGTCGCCAAAGTCGACGTCTCCACTCCCGGAATAGCGCACTCCGCCCGATTCGGTAGTGCTGTTGCCGTGATGCTGAAGATTGAGGGCAGCCAGAGGTGGCACCAGTTTCTTGATGTCCGGGCTGACTAATACAATGCCGTCCGCGAAAGCGTTGCCGCCAGTGACTCCGATGAATGCGAGCGCGGCGAGCGTCAATACTATTTTGGATAAGAGTTTCATGTTGCGACCGAGTCTCCCTTTGTACCGACTTTTTCTCTCAACCCTTTTCGGTGACAACTGAGTCGCACCGTGGGTCTCTGTTTAGAAGAAAATCTCAAAGCTGCCAGACTTTCAGGAGTTAATCGGCCGAATTCTCCAGAAAAACGCCGCCGGGTGAGTTTGACACGGGTACTCTAGCCGTATAGAGTACGCACGCTCTCGTTAATAGTAATTTCCACCGGCGGTTGGGTGCGGACAACCCGACGGTACGTGTGGTGTTCGAAGCCGAAAGCCCCCAAGACGTTTCTCTTGCTCGCTTCTCGCTTCTCCCGAAACACCCGCGAAAACTTAATTTCAAAACCCTCGGCGTTGAACTGCGTCTCGCTAGGTTCTTGGTCGTTAAAAGGGAAACGACCTTTAACCTCATTTCTTACCTAGTGGTACAAACACCCTCTCAAGGAGATAGTGATGAAAAGTAGAATTATTTTAGTCTTGTTAGTCGCATTGATCTTTGTCGCGGCGCTCGGAGTACCTTCGATCGCAACGACGCCCGCGTCCGCCCAGGGGAAAAACCAGGACCTTGGAAAGAATTGGCGGGTATATAACGCCAACCCTGATACTAGTTACTTCTGGGACATCAACAAGGCCGCACCGCTCCCGGGTGGCATAGTGCAGTTCCCAATTCAACCGTTCCAGACAACAACCACCGGCTCGTTCGCGGTGTACCTGTACAATAACTACAACGCTGACATGACCGGCAAGACCTTCGATATGACTGCCGCCTGGACTTCCGGATTATACAAAACTCGTTCGACAGCTCCTGGTGCTTATGTGCGGTTCGAATTTCAGGACGTGACCTCCGGCCCCTACGAGGCCAATGACTATTGGTGGTCCACAGTAAGCAACAGTCTCGACCTCAACGCGAGTTCCGGTGGCACGCTGACAGTTTCGCTTAACGATCCGTCGCGCTGGAGCAATTTGTGTGGCCAAAGTGCAACGGACACGAATCTCTACGCCGATTGCATTACGGGGAATCCAAGCAACGTGTCGCCAGCGGCCGGATTCGCCAACGCGGTGAAAAAGGTTAAATTGGCCGGCCTCGCGTTCGGCAACTCGTCCCGGTACTCAAGCGGCGTTGCGATCGACGCTGCGACCGCCGGAAATTTTCAGGTGTGGAACTTTTCGATCGCCCCATAATAAATCAAACAGCAGTTCCACTCATCGCAAATCTCAAAGCGTATGAAAAGCAAAAGGCTCGTCCAAGCGCGAGCCTTTTGTTTTATTCTAATATCTAACCCAACCGCCGAGTTCAACTGCCCACTTGGGTCAGCGGACCGGAGCGCACGACGCGCCTGCGAAATCTATCAAACATCCAAGCTCCCAATAACCAAACACCGCAGACAACCACCATAACCACGGAAAACCACTGGCCATAAACACCATCGGGCGAGAACTTTTCTGTGGCGGTGTGCAACGCTTCGCTGTTGGGCAAAACGCCGGCCTCGGCAAACTCGTGAAAAGTGAAAATGGCAACCTGCGTCATGAACAAGAGCAGGAAGATGCCGGTGACCTGGAAAAAACGTTTGACATTGATCAGGTGGCCGAACTGTCCCCAGGCCCAGGCCATCGCGATCGCCGCGGCCAGGCCGAGCAGGGAGCCGGACAATAGACGCGGACTGCGCACCTGCAAGAGCATCAAAGACGTTTCCATGCCTTCGCGGCTGATGGTCAGGACCGTGAAAAGAAAAATGCCCAGCCAGGCCATCGCACCAGCCCGCTTTTGGGAAACTTCGCCCAGCCGCTCTTCCATCTTCTCTTTCAGTTTCGGCCCGGTGCGCCACATATAAATTACCAGCGACGCAACCATCAAAATCGCTATCGAACCGAGAACGGCTTCGCGCAAAGCTTCGTTGCCGAGAAACCTCGCGGGCCCCTGGCCGAGGTGCTGTTCGATCCAATCGCCATGCCCGGTCTGCATTTGAAACAGCAGGTAACCCAGGCCGCCGCTGACGGCCAGCGCTACACCGATCGCCCAGTAAACAGCAGGTGCCAGCCGCCGCTGTCCGGATTTTCGCAGGTAAGAAAAGATGACGGCCGCAAGCAGGAAGGACTCGAAGCCCTCGCGCAGAATGATGATGAAAGACTGAAGCATAATTCCCTTTGGATTGGCCGCTGAAATTGCGGTCACGACCATTTGGCAGTATGCCTCAAGTTGAAAATGATTGTCAATATCGAGTGCAGATGTTTAGAGTACCGACTTCAGTAGGGCTTTCATAAGGCAGGGCAAAAGCCCAACTGAAGATCGTACTCTGAACTATCGCGCTGATTTGGTTGAAGCTATTCCGAGGGCCGGTCGAAGATTGAGTTGATAACGTAAAATGCGATCATTCCGCCGCCGATCACTGCGCAGGTGGCCACTGTCCGCCACAGCACATCGGTCCCGGCAAAATTCCAAATGGCCAGCAGGCAAGCGACTACCGCCACCAGGATGCACGCGCTCGTCGTCCAGAAAGAGATCTTCGTAACAATGAGCGGATTGAGAAAGCCTCTTCTCAACTTTGTTGCCTCAGGTCCAGAAATGATGCGCCCGATATTATTGCGAAGTTACCGGGGCAATTACCAGATCAGCGCGGATTGGGCCGAGCTTTGTCACGGCCATGATCCGTAACGGCAGATGGCGGGCGTCGTCGCCAATCCACAATCGTATCTGCAATTGATCACCCTGTGGGTCGTCCGTGGTCAGTGTCAGCATCATCGCATTTATCTTTTGACTACCGAGGTCAATCGTTTCGCGGCGCTGAGACTTGACCAGCAAGGTGCGCGGTTGAGTGGTAGCCATGATCGATATCGCGTTCTGTTTTGAAGGCAAGAGATCAAAAGTCCGAATCGAATATAAAGCTGAGATTAAGTCGTGGGTGCCGACGGGGATCTCGATCCGCTCCTTACTGTCGGCGACGGCGAGACCCCGATTCTGATCAATGTTGTAAGCGCGATTGTACCGGTACTTGTCCTCGGATAAATTGATTTCGGTGCGAAACGGCAGCAGTGTAGTTGGGTCAACATACGAATTGATCTGATCGTTGACCGGAAAGAGCCGTTGCCCGGCGCCGGATGTTTGTGCCGTGACCGTGAATAGTAATCCATCCCGATTGAAATATCGTCCGCGCGATTTCAAGGTGAAGGTTACGGTGCCCACGACTTGCGGCGAAGCAGTGACAAGATAGACCTGATAAGTGAGTTGCTCGCCAATCTTGA
Source organism: Pyrinomonadales bacterium (assembly GCA_038210455.1). Taxonomy (GTDB): domain Bacteria; phylum Acidobacteriota; class Blastocatellia; order Pyrinomonadales; family Pyrinomonadaceae; genus UBA11740. Next base: position 11,870 of record JBBQWP010000021.1, read on the forward strand.
AGGGAACATCCCTGAGCGGCACGTCAGCGGTAGATTTGGGCGTCGGCGACGGAGCGCGCCTTTGCGACGCGAGGTTTTCTTTAGGCAGAGGCTGCTGGGGTGTGGGTTTGACTGACGGCGTAGGCGTGCCGTTGGGACCAGGCTCTCTGATAGTCAGTTCGGAACCCGTCAACTCAGCGCGAATCTCGCCTGAGGCAACGTTCGCGGTGATCAGAACCGGGACGTGCCTCTCGTCATCGCTGAAATAAACGCGCAAGTTGTAATCATGCGACTTAACATTGACGCGCGCGACGATCGAATTGAACGAGCCGACGTTTGTCTTGATCAATTGACGCCCGATGACCTTAACGTCCGCCTGGTACTGCTCTCCGTCCTGTTGAACGGCAATAAAATACGAAGAACCATCAGTCAGTGGCAGCGAGCGGATGCGGTAGAGGCCGGAAAGCAAATCGTAAGTGGCGTTCGACTCTCCGGTTCTTAACTTCGACGGGATCGCATCGGTCCCGGCGACCTGGTTGTAGTCGCGCTCCGCTTCGGCGGTGCGGCCTGCTTCACGTACGACCTGCTGGCTGCGATAAGGCAAACCAGACTGCGGGTCAATGTAAGTAGTGTAGTCGTTATTGATCGAGAGCAGGGCCGCGTTCACGATTCCCACCGTCTCGAGGTGCGCCCGCAACTGAATTCCCTCGCGGTCAAAGAAAGTGCCGCGCGCTGCAACCAGCAGCTCAACATGCGCAGCGCTGACAAAATGCGAAAAATTAACGTTGTAAGTAAGGCGTTCGCCAACCCGATAGGCCGCCTCGTTAAATGGAGCTTGAGTAGCTTCGGCTTTTTGTTGGGCTGCAATCGTGCAGCTGATCGAAACCAGCAGGGCAGTCAATTGGACAAGTTTGAGTGAGAACTTCAGCTTTGCGTGCACCTTTGAATCATAAGGGCAAGTTGCTGCGCGGCGCAACAACCCCTTGCAACTGCACGCCTTCTTACTACTTTTGTTCCAATGATCTCAGAAAGGCTGGGCGAAGTTTGCGAGGCCATCGTCGATCTCAGCCGCTAGCCTTACCGCCGCCGCGACCGGATCCGGTGCGTTTAGTATTGGGCGACCCACGACCAGATAGTCCGCGCCGGACTGGATCGCCGCGGCGGCGCTGAGGGTGCGTTTCTGATCATCACTCGAATCACTCTGCGAACGGATGCCGGGCGTGACTATTAAGAAGTCCGAACTCGAGATTGTCTGCCGCACAACTTGTATCTCCTGCGGTGAGGCGACAGCGCCGTCAAGTCCGCAATCCAACGCAGCGCGCGCCAGCCTCGCAACCAGCAAACTCGGATTGTCACTAATGCCGATCTGTTCCAGGCTCTTTTGATCCAGGCTGGTTAAAACTGTAACGGCGATGACTTTTGGTTTCGCCAGGCCATCTCGATTGGCGATCTCGGCCACGGCTTCTGACGTTCGCTTCATCATCTCAGCGCCGCCGGATGCGTGCACGTTGAAGATCGACACGCCGAGGCGGGTCGCTTCAATTCCGGCGGCGGCCACGGTGTTGGGAATGTCGTGAAATTTCAAGTCGAGAAAGACGCGGCCGCCTTTAGCAACAATCTGTCTGACAATGTCAGGGCCAACTGCGGTAAAGAGTTGCGAGCCGATCTTGAACATGCCCACGACGTCATGCAAGGCGTCGAACAAGTCGAGGGCGCGGTGGGCCGAGTCCACATCAAGGGCGACGATTAGTTTGTCTTTTGCCTTAACATTCATAGGAACAATTCCAGCTCATAGCGAAGCGTGCGTATCGGGTCAGTACCACCTGCGTGAGCGGGTGGGATCATCAGGCCTCCTGGCCCCAACTGCTTACGCAGGTGGTACTGACTGTATCCTTACAAACCAGCGCGACAGCCAACCGCTTCATCAAACGTTCGAAGACCTTCGCGCTTCAAAATGTCAGAGAGTCCTTCATTGATTCGTCGCGCCACTCCCGGGCCTTCATGAATAAAACCAGTGTACAACTGGATCAAACTTGCGCCGGCGCAAATTTTCTCCCAGGCGTCTGCCGCAGTAAAGATTCCACCAACTCCAATGATCGGCAATTTGCCGCGCGTTAAGCGATAGATCAGCGCGATAACTTCGTTGGAGCGGTGACGCAGCGGCGCGCCGCTCAGGCCACCATCTCCATAAGACTCGACCTCGCGCCGCGATGTTTGTAAGCCTTCGCGACTGAGCGTCGTGTTGGTGGCAATCAGTCCGTCGATTTTCAAACTGGTGGCGATATTAACAATTGACTCGATCTCAGATTCAGATAAGTCGGGAGCGATTTTCAACAGCAGAGGTTTTCGCGAGCACGAATGCCGTTGGGCGAGGTCATCGTTTCGGGTCTGCAAACGCCCGAGTAACCCGGCGAGCATTTCCGGCCGTTGCAACTCGCGCAGATTCGGCGTGTTCGGCGAGCTGACATTGATCGCGATGTAGTCGGCGATGTCGTAAACAGCGTCGAAGCTCTTGAGATAATCCGCAACCGCATCCTCGATCGGCACCGTGCGAGACTTGCCAATGTTCACCCCCAGCACGCATTCGGGCCGGCGCCGGCGAATGTGCTCCGCCAGTTGGGTGGCGCCGCAATTATTAAATCCCGCACGATTAATGAGGGCCCGATCGCGCGGCAGACGAAATAGGCGCGGCCGCGGATTGCCGGGTTGTGGCTCGCTGGTAACCGAACCAACTTCGATTGACCCAAAACCTAACGCGGCCAAAGCCTGAGCTGCGGTTCCGTTCTTATCAAAGCCCGCGGCGAGCCCGACCGGATTGGAAAACTCAAGTCCGAATCGCTTCAGCGCGCCAAACGGTTCGCGTTGCAAATGGCCGGAGGCGAATTTGCGCGCCGCTTTACTGCTGAGCACAGCCGAAAGTGAATGCAGTGCGAACTCGTGCACTGATTCTGGCGGCAGCCGGAACAGAATTGGACGTACTATTGAGCGATAGATTGACAAGTGATGATTGATTAGCCGGGGGACGAGTTTATCTTTTCCGGTGTCGCCTGTCATCCTTTACCGAACGCAACGTCATTCGCGCTTGTAACGCTGCAATCTTCTTGTTAATATTTCGCGCCGGTGGAATTCACAGAAAAAGCTCGAATCATGGACGAGGCGCGGATCAATCGCGCTTTGGCGCGGCTGGCGTCTGAGATCGTAGAAGAAAACCACGGCTTGACTGATCTGGTTCTGGTTGGCATTCGCCGTCGCGGCGTCCCTCTGGCCAACCGCATCGCCGACAAAATCGAAGACCTCGAAGGCACGCGCCCGCCGGTAGGCATTCTAGACATCACTTTGTATCGTGACGATCTTTCGACGGTCGGCGCCAAGCCGATTGTCAGCGGCACTGAACTGCCCGGAGACATCGAAGGACGCACGATCGTTTTGATTGACGATGTGCTTTACACCGGTCGTACCGTGCGCGCGGCGCTCGATCAGTTGATCGATTTCGGCCGGCCGCGGCGCGTGCAGCTTGCGGTTTTGATAGATCGCGGCAACGAACATCGTGAGTTGCCCATCCAGGCTGATTACATCGGCAAGCTGGTGCCGACAAAAAAGAGCGAGATTATAAAAGTCATGCTCACTGATTTTGACGAAGACGAGGGAGTCGTCATCGTGGAGAGACCGGCAGCAGAAGCTGCGGCGTGAAGCGGCCCCGGTGGCCGCTTTTTTTATGAGTGGCACAGACTTCAGTCTGTGTTGCTCCGCGTGAATCACAGACTGAAGTCTGTGCCACTTACTGATGAGCACTAACTTCAACCTCAAACATCTTCTCGGCATTCGCGAATTATCCGCTGAGCAGATTAACTATCTGCTCGACACGGCTGAGACGTTCCTCGACGTCTCGAAGCGCGAAATAAAAAAGGTGCCTGCGCTGCGCGGCCGGACGGTCATCAATCTATTCTTTGAAGCTTCGACCCGCACGCGCACCTCGTTTGAAATCGCGGCCAAGCGGCTGTCGGCCGATGCCATCAACCTCAGTGTCTCTACTTCAAGCGTCTCGAAAGGTGAAACTCTCCTCGACACCGCGCGCAACCTGGAGGCGATGGCGCCCGATTGTATAGTCGTGCGCCACTCTTCGGCCGGCGTGCCGGGACAGCTGGCGCGAGTGTGTAGTGCCGCGATCGTGAATGCCGGCGATGGCGCGCACGAACATCCGACGCAGGCGCTGCTTGATGCGCTCACCATCCGCGAATATAAAGGCCGTCTGGCCGGATTGAAAGTCGCGATCATCGGCGACATCCTGCATTCGCGCGTGGCGCGTTCGAATATCTACCTGTTGGCAAAGCTGGGCGCGACGGTCAGCGTTGCCGGTCCGGGGACGCTCGTGCCGCCGGAATTTGCCGGCTTGATCGAACAGGGTGTGCGCGTCGAAAGAAGGATCGAAGACGTGATCGTCGACGCCGATGTGGTGATGATCCTGCGCGTGCAACGTGAGCGCCAGACCGAAGCGTTTTTTCCGTCGATGCGCGAATACGCGGTCCACTATGGTTTACATTTACGGCATCTGAGCCTGGCAGCGCCCGACGCCATTGTCATGCATCCCGGCCCGATGAATCGCGGGATCGAAATCTCTTCAGAAATTGCCGACGGCGGACGTTCATTGATTTTGGATCAAGTTACTAACGGCGTCGCAGTGCGCATGGCGGTGCTCTATCTGTTGGCCGGGGCCAGCAAAGAGAACGGCGCGAAGCGAGCCCCGACTATCAGGAATGGTGCGAAGAAGGAACGTACTGGAAAGTTATTTGCTCAATAGAAGACCGCTAGCCCGAGGGTGGGGGACGGCTCGGCGTGGCAAGTTGAAAACCGCAGGAGTATTTCTGGCTCCGTTAGGAGCCAGATGTTTATAGCAAGTGAGAGCCTTAACCTAACTCTATCTCGGTCAGGAGCGAAAGTAGCTTTCGCTCCTGACCGAGAAGAAAGAACAATATAGATAGACCCTGGGCTATAAATATTGCGCGCCTAACGGCGCTCGGAAAAAATTGAGAACCACACGGCAATGCGCTTATTGATTCAAAACGGCTACGTAGTCGATCCCGCACAGGGATTTAATACGGGCAAGAACCTTTTGATCGAAGATGGCCGAGTCGTCGGGCTATCGAGTCATAGCGACGGCGTTCCGGAGGGCGCCGAAGTTTTTGACGCCACCGGCTTGATCGTTGCGCCCGGCTTTATCGATATGCACGTGCACCTGCGCGAGCCTGGACACGAATACAAAGAAACGATCGCCAGCGGCGCCGCGGCCGCAGTCGCCGGCGGATTTACGACCGTCTGTGCGATGCCGAACACCAGTCCGATCAACGACAATGCCGCCGTCACCAGGTTCGTGATCGAGCAGGCTGAGCGCGCCGGCCTGGCGAGCGTTTTCCCCATCGGCGCGATCACAAAAAATTCCGCAGGCACTGAGCTGGCCGAAATGGGCGAGATGAAGGACGCCGGTATCGTCGCCGTCTCAGACGATGGACGCCCGGTGCCCACCGCCGGCATGATGCGCCGCGCCATGGAATACGCGCGCGGGTTCGACTTACCCGTTATCGATCACTGTGAAGACAAATCACTCGCTCGGGGCGGAGTGATGCACGAAGGTCACTGGTCGCTGGTGCTCGGCTTGCGCGGGATGCCGGCCGCCGCCGAAGAAGTAGACGCAGAACGGAACTGTCTGCTGGCAGAGCTGACCGGCGCGCGGGTCCACCTCGCGCACGTCTCAACTCGGGGAGCGATCGAGGCTGTACGGCGTGCGAAGGAAAAAGGACTGCCCGTGACCTGCGAAGCCGCGCCGCACCATTGGACACTGACCGATGACGAAGTCGAGGACTATGACACGAACACAAAGATGAGCCCGCCCTTGCGCAGTCAGGATCATATCGACGCGATCCTTGAAGGTTTGCGCGACGGAACAATCGACATCATAGCGACCGATCATGCGCCGCATCATGCCGACGAGAAAGCCCTTGAGTATGACCAGGCGCCATTTGGAATTGTGGGTTTGGAAACCGCAGTTGGTCTGGCATTTGACAGGTTGGTTAACGAAGGCGTGGTCTCGCTCGATCGGCTGGTCGAACTATGCTCAACCAATCCGGCCCGGATTCTTAGTTTGGAAGATCGCGGTACGCTACGCGCCGGCACCCGAGCTGACTTGACGATCCTTGATCCTGAACTTGCCTGGACGTTCGACGTGTCGCGATCGAAGTCCAAGAGTCGCAATACGCCCTTTGATGGCTATTCCTTCCGTGGTGCGACCGTCGCGACGCTCGTCGCCGGGCGCATCGTCTATCTTCATCCTGATTACGGACGAGTCATCCAATCCCAGCGGCCGGGAACGCTGGTGGGTTAAATCCGCCAGGCGCGCTGCGTTTAGTAAGACAAGACCCAAACCGATCCACAAAGACGTATTCTTCGTGCGGCTTAGTGTGACTTCGTGGATCGCTTTTGTTCATCCCGAAAGAGCACGAAACCAAATCAAGCCAATACGCGAGAAAGCTTAACGTAAGCCGACTCTCGTGCTATGTTCCTCCTGCCTGGACAATCGAAAGAAAACATCATGATGAAGCAAACTGTTCGCGTCGCGATTCTTTCTTTGGCAGGACTGTGGCCGCTCGGTGTTTGCTCGCAGACTACGATCGAAAAGTCGCCGGCAAAGCCAACCGATGAGCAAACCGCGAAAGCCAACGAAGAGATGCTCGCCGCCCAGCGGCGCACTTACGCGATCGCGCTGGTTGTCTCACTCGCGGACGAAGCTCGCCGCTATACAGACCAGGCCCGGCGGGCTCACGTATTGGCCCGCGCCGCCGATACTTTGTGGGACGCAGATCGCGAAACGGCACGCGGGTTGTTTGTCCGCGCCTGGGAAGCGGCTGAGGCGGCGGATGCCGAGGCGCAAGATCCAAATTCCAAAGACAACCAGAAATACGGTGTGTTGAAACGAGCGCTGGGCCACGACAGTCGATCAGAAGTCATCCGCTTTGCGACCAATCGCGATCGCGCGTTGGGCGAAGAGTTCTTAAAAAAGCTAGCCGAAGCAAATGAAAAGGAAGCGGCAGACGCGAAAGGCGAGGCAAAGAAACGGACTCGAGAGGACTCGATACTAGGGACCCAGGCCACCGCGAAAAGGCTGGAAGTGGCCCGGAGTTTATTAGCAGACGGCGAAATCGATCGGGCGCTGGAGTTTGCCGCCGCGGCGCTCAGCGAAGTGAATCAAAGTTCGATCGATTTTCTCTCCGCGCTGCGAGAGAAGCGGCCGGCCGTTGCTGATGAACGATTCGCGTTCCTGCTCGCTCGTGCCGAAGCTGATCCTGCCTCTGACGCCAATACTGTTTCAGGTCTTTCGTGTTATGCCTTCACTCCGGATTCATACATAACCTACTCTCCAGATGGCAACCCAATGTGGGGTTCGGGACCGACGGCTGGGCCGCCTCCCGATCTTCCGGCGGGCCTGCGTCAGAGATTCTTTCAGGTGGCTTCCGGTATTTTGGGCCGGCCGGTGCCACCACCCGATCAGGACTTCACCACAGCGGGCCGCGGGGGGAAATACATGGTGATCAAACGGCTGCTGCCGCTGTTCACTCAGTACGCACCGGATTTGGCCCCCGTTCTTTATTCACAGCTTGCGTCTTTGACCGGTGATGTGCCGGCGGAAGTGCAGAAGAAGGATTCTTTACTAACGTGGAACCTGCAGCCACCGCCCAGTGCCGGGGATGCGTTACTGACGATGCAGGACAAACTTGATCACGCTAAGTCTTCCTGGGAGCGTGATCGAATTTATCAGGACGCGGCGATCGCGCTGTCGAGTAAAGGCGATGTCCGCGCGCGCGATATCGCGACCAGGATCGAGGATTCGAGTCTTCGTGATCAGGTTCGACACTATGTCGATTTCGGTTTGGTGCAAGCTGCGGTCGGCGGCAAGAAGACCGAGGAGATAATTCGGATCGCGAGAACTGGCGAGCTGTTTCGGATTCACCGGGTGTGGGCTTACCTCCAGGCCGCGCGTTTCTTGATGACTTCAGATCGGCCCCGCGCGCTGTCGCTTCTGGATGAGGCTGTAGTCGAGGTGCGGCGGCTCGACGCGGACGATCCTGATCGGGCCCGTGCTTTGGTCGGCGTCGCGACCCAGTTCGTGACGCCTGACCCGGCCCATGCGTGGGAGATTCTGGATGAAGCTGTCAAAGCCGCAAATTCCGCGGAGCGATTCAACGGCGAAGACACCAGGATCAGCGCGCAACTCTGGACGAAAGAAGGTGTCAAATTCAGAGGCGTGGACGTTGCGGACTTTGGTCTTCGCGGTATCTTGCGAGCGCTGGGTAAAGCCGAGATCGAGCGGGCAATCGCTTTGGCGAAAAACTTTAAGAATGAAACGCCGCGAGCTATGGCGATCCTTACAATTGTCGGAACGGTATTCGAGAAGCCGGCCACTCAGTCTGTTGGAACCTTGCAATGAAGACGTAGCAGTTTAGCTTCCGTAAATCCCCATATCCTGCCAGCACCAACGGACTCACCTTACATACCTCGGAATCATCAAGGTGCGAACCAATCCGAGGAACCAAAGCGGGCTAAGTTCGTTCCGTGTCCCGTTCCACAGGCGAAATGGTGTGACCTTTATGCGAACGATCCTATCGACATCGCCAGCAAGAATGATTAACATAACGACGTTTCCGGGGATCCTTGGTCACGATGCGACCTTAAAGCCCAGGCAAAAAACCTCTTCTGCTGGTTTCGGTAGATCTGGTCGGGAATAAATGGTATGACCGATTTAAGCAACGACATCTTCAGAACAATTAACTCCGTGCGTAACGGAACATCCTCGGAAGAGGTGAGCTCACAGCTTCGAGAAATGATTCATCGTGGGGAGTTGCGCCCCGGTGATCGACTGCCGCCAGAGCGCGATCTGGCAAAGCTTCTGGGAGTAAGCCGCCCCACCCTGCGCGCCGCGATACGTTCACTCGCGGCCGTCGGCGTGCTTCAGTCCCGGCAGGGCGCGGGCACGTTTGTGGTGAAGACGGAAGGCTCGCCCTCGCTCGACAGCAGCCCTTTGCGCTTGATGGCCTCTCTGCATGGATTCACTTCCGGTGAAATGTTTGAAGCGCGCCGGTCACTCGAAATGGCGATCGCGGGATTGGCAGCCGAGCGAGCTACGAGCGATCACCTGGCCTCTTTATCCGAAGAGATTGCCGGGATGTACGCCTCGCTCGATGATCCCGAGCAGTTCCTGGTCCATGATATGCGCTTTCATCAGGCCGTAGCGGCAGCGTCGGGCAATCGTATTCTGACGTCGTTGATGAATATGGTCGCGGCTATTCTGTTTGACGTGCGGCGAAAGACTGTCAACCGCGCGAAGGATTTGAAAGAGTCGGCCGAGATGCACCGGCACGTTTACCGCGCTATTCGCGATCGCAACTCGGAAGCCGCGCGGAACGCGATGCGCGATCATCTGGTGCTGGCGCAGAAAGCGCAGGAATCGGAAGAGCCAAATGGCGGTGACAACGGAAATGGTGATGGTCAGAGCTGGCGGACGTGAGAGCCGAGGGATTACTGTCCATGAGAATTCAAAAACTCAACTGGCCAATATGGGTAAGCTTGCTGCTCAGCGTGTTTGCGCTGATGAGCTATCCGTTTGTTTTTATCCGTTGGCCGATCACGCGAGATTTTCCCTGGGCGAACCTCCTGCTGTTCGCGATAGCTGCGGTGCTCCTGGTCGTGGGAGTTCGGCGAGCGTTTGCCGGTGACCGGCCCAGGAGATCGAAGATCGCTGGCGCGATCGGTGCGACTCTCAGCGTATTGATCCTGGCATTGTTTATTTTCTCGGTCTTCATCGCGGCGAGATGGATGCCCGCCGCAGTTGGCGCGCCAAAGGTAGGTCAGAAGGCGCCGGAGTTCAGTCTGAGCGATACGAACGGTAAGCCGTTGGCCCTTTCGGAACTGCTATCTTCACCGATCAATGGAAAGGCTCCGAAGGGCGTGGTGCTGGTCTTCTACCGTGGCTACTGGTGACCATCCTGCAACTCCGAGTTGCGGAGTATTCAGAATAGTTTGGATAAGTTCGGCGAAGCGGGGATTCGCCCAGTAGCTATCAGCGTAGACAGTCCCGATGTTTCGCGCGACCTGTGTCAGAAAGCCGGCTACACCTTCACTTTTCTTTCTGATCCTAAGGCCGAGGCGATTCGCCGCTATGACCTGTTACATCCAGGCGCGGGAATAAGTGGTCAGGACATCGCCAGGTCAGCGGAGTTTCTGTTGGACGCCAGCGGCACTGTGCGCTGGGTAAACCTTACGGAGAATTACCTGGTGCGGGCGCGGCCGGAAAAAATCCTGGAAGCGGCGCACTCGCCGCAATAGTGACAGTTCGTTACCTAACCCGCTTGGGCGGTTTCCCGACGTACGACCTGATCAAGCGCCCCGTGCCGGTCGATAAGGTGTTCAAACTTACCAAACCCATCAACGAGAGCGACAAACTGTGATCGATGTCTTAAGAGCGTGCGCGTCACGGTCGTTTCGTCAAGCGAAGGATCAAGTTTTACCGCATTGCCATTTACTTTCGTTCCAAGAAGGTTAACCAAAGACTCAACGCTGACCCATTCTGCACGCTCGGCGTAATGGCCTAAATCTGCCCACCCGGTGGGAGCCGGGTCGCTTTTCACTTTACTAACTTTCACCTTAGCAAGGAAGGAACTCAGAATCATACCCGCAAGCTTGGGATTGAGGCGCCCGAGAAGTGTTTTGTCTGCTTGGAGAATTACTTCTGGAGGAGGAGGCTTCGGTACTGGAACTGGCGGGTTAGGTACTGGCCCTGGCGGGTTCGGCACTTGAACTGGCAGGTTCTTTATCTGAACGTGTGCGGCGATATAGGCTTCCTCCAACCAACGGTACTTCCCGGCAAGCGCCTCCGTGACCGCCGCCGGAGTAGTTTCCCCGACAAACGTTTGGGCAGGATCCCTTAGAAACACAATGCGCTTGATCGGGCGGACCCGCGGAATCAACGTCGCAAGAATGAAAAGACGCGATGTCAACCACGCCTCGCCGTCTTCCAAATCAACTGTTATGTAATCAGCTTGAGTTGTGTCAGCGATAGCTGTGAAAAGACTCCCGGATGAATCGGTTGCTGCCGCTGGATACTCCGAGCGAAGATCCTCCAATGCGGGTCCGGACCACGGCTTTGCTTCAGGCAAGCTGGCTAATTCGATAGAAACCGCGAATGCACCGATCTTCGACGCGCGCGTGCCGAGGGCCTTAAAGAATGCAGACAAAGGTTCCCGAAACAGAAAGAACCCGACAATGGCAACGAGCGGCCAGATAGTTACGCGGATAGCGTCAACCAATAGATACCACGCCAAGGTAGCTTGGTAGACCGGCTGTGCTGAACTACCGTTAAGTCCCCTAATCGCGAGTATCAGAATTATCGCGCCAAGTCCGAGCCAGAAGTCACGTTCATGCTGTTGAGATCGAGAAAGATTTGGTTCAGATTTCCAGATCCATCCCTCAATCACGAACCACACTGCGGGCCCTAACGCCCAAATGCAGATAATGGTAATTGCGTTTGCGCGTAACCCACCTTGCGAGAGTCCCGGTCGGCCAAACCACAGCGTAGCGATAGACCAAACTAAGAGTATTCCAGCGGCGATCGCAATTGAAATACGCGCATATCGATGTTTGGAGTCCATGAAATTCCTCCTTCTAAACGGCCCTGACAAGCCCTTTCAGAAACAGTCCGCGTACCCCTCGACGCCACCAATGAAGTAGTTTCCAATCGTCCGGCGCGGATGTTCGTGCTCTTGTGCTCGCATTTGGAGCATAACAGCATTTCTCTATATTGAGTCGCTTTCTTCGTCTGCTGAAATCCTCACCGATCAGGCTCGGCGCTGGCCGCCGCCACCTCCGACGAGAGTGGAACCGCTGGGCCCTCCAGAGCCGCCGCCACCTCGGTCTTCGCATACTTATCCATACCGAACCCGAGAAAAATTGTTCCCAGGATAAATGCGGACGAGAAAAAATACGGCGACGACACGCCGAGGTGATCGAATGACCAGCCGAAGAAGAGCGGCGCGATGATCCGGGCGACTCCGCCGTAGGTCTGTTGCATCCCCATGTAGAGGCCGCGCTCTCTGGGCGCAATGACTCGCGACAACAGCGCCGTCACGCAAGGAAATGTGAAAGCAGTGCCCAGCGGAATTAGCGCCACAGCCACGGCCAGCATCCAGAGGTTCTGCGACAGCGGCATTCCCAATACGCCGGCGGCCAGAAGCACCAAACCAAGGCGCGACAGCTTCGCTTCGCCCAGCCAATCAACCATGCGCCCGAGCAGCAGCACTCGGGTGAAAACCGAGATGGCTCCAACGTACATGAAGAAATAACCAACCGTCTCTTTGGTGACTTGAAAGCGCACGCTCAAGAAAAGCGCGAGCACGGTAAAGGTTCCCTGAAACGCGCCGATGGCGATCGCATAGATCCAGATGAGGCGCGAGGCAGGCTCACTCGAATGCGACATGATGCGCCAGATCGCTTGTGACGAACTGCGGCGTATCTCTCCCGCCGGTGGCTGCTCGCTGAAATCGCGCGATTCCTTCAGGTAACGAGCCACGAAGATCATGTTCAGGATACAGAGTGCGGCCGCCATGATCCCCGGGGCCGCGCCGCCCATCTGCAACGTTGCAGGTCCCGGGATCAAGTCGCGCTTGCCTAAAGCGATTGCGAAGGAACCCAGCACCGGCCCCAGCGCCACGCCCAGGTTGGTGGTAGCCGAAAGCCAGCCGAGCGCCCGCGCGCGATCCTTCGGGTCGGTCGAGTCGGCCACGTACGCTTGCACGACACCGACAGTGCCGCCGCCGGCGCCCTGCACCAGTCGCGAGATAAACAAGACAAGCAGCGAGTGGGCGAAGCCGAAAATCAGATACGCGATCGCCGACGCGCCCAGAGCAATAAGCAGAGTGGGCCGCCTTCCCACTCGATCGGAAAACCGTCCCCACATCGGTGCACTCAAGAGTTGGGCGAGAGTAAAGGACGCGACGATGAAACCCATAATGGTTCCAATTCCAAAGTGCCATCGCAGAAGGTCGATTCCGTCCCCGCTCAGCGTCTTCACATAAAACGGCAGCAGCGGAATGATCATCAGCAGCCCCACCATGTCCACGAATGCCGTGGCCATCAGGGTGAAGAGCTTGGCCGGGATCTTTCGCACTTCTCGCCAAAGCACATAGAGCAGTCCGCACGCGATTGCGCCGAGCAACACGCGCACGATCGGCGATTGGAACGACTGGGCAATGTTCTGTTGGATCAGAAGCATTTCAACTGTTCATCTCGTGGTTAGCATCAAGGCTTGTCGGTATTTGAGCGAACATAATACACCACCATCAGCGCCGTTGCCCGACGTGACGAGGCCAGTACGAGATGGAGGATGAAGGTTACGGTTCCAGAACTGGGCGCGAGCGACCGATTGCGATCATGTGAGATGAAAAAAGCAAAGCCCACCAGATTGTGAGGTGAGCTTCGCATCCTTAGGCTCGATCATGCCCCGCGCACCTGGTGATTTGTCCTTAATTTTTCTCGTGGTCGAGCTCGCTCATCCTTCTATGAATACGGTAGATGAACTGATCGCGATGTTGAATAGCGATAGCAAGCTCCCTGAGAAGTGGAAGGAGAGAGACCGCGTTGGCAACGTTTATAACCGCGCGGTCTTCTACCACTCCGGCATGTTGCACTCTGCCACACGCCACTTCGGCAGCAACCTTCGTTATGGCAGAATCTACCAAGCCTTTCGCTTCGGCGTGCAGCTATCCCACCCTAAAACATCGCCTCGGCTGTAAGACCAGGCGTAGAATAACCCGCGACCCCGCAAGAATGGAATGACTTGGATGAGCGATCTGAAACAGTCTGAAGCGTTAACCGAGATTATGGAGCCGTCCGATGCCAAGACTCAGAGGCTTCCGTCACCTCCTAGTCCGTCAGTCGGGCAGGCAAAAATCCTGGCTTCTGTTTTGGAGAACATGTGTGACGCAGTCATCGTTGCGGATCGAAACGAAAACTTATTAGTTTTTAATCCAGCGGCCGAACGAATGTTCGGTACTGGCGCTGTCGGAGCCGAAGCTGACAAGTGGCCTCAGCGTTTCGGGCTCTACCTCTCCGATCAGGTTACGCCCTTTCCCGCGGATCAAATGCCACTGACGCGCGCGATTCGCGGCGAAGAGGTGGATGATGTTGAGATGTTCGTGAAGCACTCCAGGGCTCCCAAAGGAACCTGGGCCCGCGTGTGCGGCTGGCCCTTGAAAGACGATCAGGGCGAACTCTCCGGTGGCGTCATCGTTTGTCGCGACATAACTACCCACAAGAATGAGGATGCCTTCCGAGCGGGACAGAGCAAGATCCTCGAGATGATTGCCGCGCAGGCGCCGCTCAGCGAAATTCTCACGCGTCTGGTGTTGCTGATCGAGGCGCAGTCGCCGGAGATGCTCTGCTCAGTACTGCTGCTCAGCGAAGATGGGAATCACATCCGTCATGGGGCCGCGCCGAGCTTGCCCCAGAAATATATCAGCGCTATCGATCGCGCACCCATTGGACCGAAGCATGGCTCATGCGGTACAGCAATGTTTCGGGGCACGCCAGTGATCGTCGCGGACGTTCTTACGGATCCGCTGTGGGAGGACTACCGCGACTTAGCGACCGCGAGCGCTCTGCGCGCGTGCTGGTCAACCCCGATCTTGTCGGGGCGCGGAAAAGTTTTGGGTTCGTTTGCTATGTATTACCGCCAACCGCAGACACCTACCGGAGCTGAGGCTCGCCTCACCAACGTGGCCACGCGCATTGCCGGCCTGGCGATCGAGTTTCAGGCGGCCCAGGACGCCTTGCGTCGAACTCGGGACGAATTAGCGCAAGCGGTCGAGCGGAACAGTCCCTGGTAATTCTTTGGAGAGTCGACTTGTTAGCGCTTTAGTATTTAAGTGCGCCAAGTCGGGGCCAGAAAAGCGATAAAAAGTTACCGCACTCTAGACTTGCCTCTTGCCGAGCTTCCACCCGTCATGTATCAATGTGCTTGTGCGCAGATACATCCTTCTCGCTCTAGTTCTTTTCATCATTCTCGGCAGCCTAACGGCACTTACCATTTTCCGTCTGGTCCGTATCACTCGTCGTCATCCCACACAGTTTGGCTGGCACGCGTACGTAGCTACGCTGGCAGGAGACGGCTCGCCTGGTGATGCGAACCACCCGGGGCAATCCACCTTTGCCGATCCCTTCGGCATCGCCATCAATGACAAAGGCGTCATCTATGTCGCAGATGCAGGGGACAGCAACCGCATTCGCACAATCGCAGTTGACGGATCAGTCACTACTTTGGCCGGCAGTGTCGAAGGGTTTGCCGATGGTCAGGGGGCGCAGGCGGCTTTCAATACGCCGTCGGGCCTCGCGCTCGATGCGAAGGGCAATCTCTTCGTGGCCGATACCGGCAATAACCGGATCCGCAAAGTGACTCCGCAAGGATTAGTCTCCACGGTGGCGGGAGAGGGAAGTGCCGGATATGTCGATGGCCCGGCCAATCAGGCACAGTTTGATGGCCCTATCGGAATTGCTGTCGATGCGTCCGGAAACATCTACGTCGCTGACAGCTACAACGATCGGATTCGAAAGATTGCGGCCGACGGCAGCGTCACTACCGTGGCCGGCGCCGGACTCGGATACGCCGACGGGCCGGCGGCGAGCGCGCTCTTCGATACGCCTTGCGGTATAGCAGTCGCGCCGGACGGGACTTTGATCGTGGCTGACACCGGCAACCATCGCCTGCGCAAAATAGCGAACGGCGAAGTGACAACTTTGCCGTTCACGTTTCCTGATGAAGCTGGACAGGCAGATTTAAGAAAGCCAATCGGATTGGCGCTGACGCACGATGGTTTTCTTTACGTTACCGAGCTGGACCGGGCCCGTGTAATTCAGATCGCACCCGACGGCCGGGCGCGCGTGATTGCCGGTGGCATGCCGGGCTACGCGGACGGTCTGGATAACGCTCGCTTCAATCAGCCAACAGGTTTGACCATTGATCGCCGCGGCGATCTCTACCTTGCCGACAGCGGAAATTATCTGGTGAGAAAGTTGAGTGCAGCTCCTGGCGCGACCGCACAGTCCCCGAGCGGGCCGTTGCCGCGCCTCAATTCTCAAGCTCTGGGACAGGAGTCAATGCTCTGGCCGCTCGCGCCTCAGCAAAGTCCGCACGAAGTAATCGCGACCGTCGGTGAAGTTCGCGGCAGCTTTGATTCAAAGGACAGCCGCGATCACCTGCACAGCGGGCTCGATGTCGGCGGCGCGTTTGGCGAGATTGTGCGCGCGGTGCGCTCAGAAAAGGTTACGAGTCCGGTCGCAAACTGGGGCTTTGACGATCTCAACGAAGGCCTTCGCGTCGGCGTCCTTTCGTACATTCACATCCGCGTCGGGCGCGACAAAGATGAAAAAGTTTTCAACGACCCGCGCTTCGTGCCGGTGAAAGGAAACGACGGCAAAATCGTGCGCATGCGCGTCCGTCGCGGCACGCGCTTTCAACCGGGCGAGGCGCTCGGCGCGATCAACCGCATGTACCATGTGCATCTGAACGTGGGCCCGCCCGCGGCCGAGATCAATCCGCTGACGCTCTCACCGATCGGGTTTACCGACAAAGTCGATCCTGTAATTGCAAAGGATGGCATTCAACTTTTTGATGAAGCCGGCGCGCGCTTGGTGGAAAAGCAGTCGGGGCGTTTGATTGTCCACGGAAGAGTGAACATCATCGTGGACGCGTTTGATCGGAATGACATGAACGCGAGCCGTCGCCGCCTCGGTCTCTACAGCCTCGGCTATCAGGTGTTCAAAGCGGACGGTGCGCCGGCCCAGGGTTTCGAACAGCCGCGCCTCAACCTCGTCTTCAATCGCTTGCCGGCGAATTGGGATGCGCCGAAGATCGCTTATGCAGAGCAGAGCGGGATTACCGTCTATGGCAACGCGAGCACCAGATTCCTCTACAACGTGACCAACACCGTTCGCGATGGGCGAGCCGCGGTCGGTGTTTGGGACACGACCGAATTGCCAGGCGGCGATTACATCCTGCGCATCATCGCGGCCGATTTTTCAGGCAACGAAGCGCATGTTAACCGAGACGTTTTGTTTACGGTGAGATAAACACCGCAGCCGCAACGGAATATAGGGTGCGCTGACTAGTCAGCGCTTTGGAAAGCGGCGACTAGTCGCCGCACTCCAAAATTAGAGGTTCACCTTATGCGAAAACATGTTGTCCATCTATTGCTTCTTTGGTTGGTCATCGCCGGGTCATCAATTAGCTTCTTCTCATCGGCGCAAACTCGCACCTCCACCGCCGCCTGCGCTTACTCATCTCTCTGGGGCGAAGCCGGAGAGAAATGGCAAC
This sequence comes from Pyrinomonadales bacterium, assembly GCA_038210455.1. Taxonomy (GTDB): domain Bacteria; phylum Acidobacteriota; class Blastocatellia; order Pyrinomonadales; family Pyrinomonadaceae; genus UBA11740. The sequence continues at coordinate 29,256 of JBBQWP010000021.1, forward strand.
CATCCGGTCGACTGCCTGACTTTTCTTATGCCGGTTACCACGCCGGCGAAGCCCCGGTCCCAAACCCACGCGTCAGGTGGAATCTGAAACGAGATTTCCACGCGGTGGGCGATGGACGCGCAGACGATACACAGGCGCTAACCAATGCGATTCAATCGATCGAGAATGGTGTCCTGTTCATTCCCAAAGGGACCTACGTTATTTCAAAACTCATTGACCTTACGAGAGGAAACGTAATCATTCGCGGAGCCGGATCAGACCAAACGATCCTGTTCTTTCCCAAGTCGCTGGAAGATCTCTTCGGCAACAAACCCAACAACGGCCAATCCCAATGGGCCTTTCGACCTGGCTTGATCAATGTCACGGGCAAAGATCCGATCAACGCCGCGACGCGCCTGGCCACGGTAACGACGCCCGCCAAACGTGGCGACCGCACCCTGCAACTCTCAAATCCCATTTCAGTCAAGCCGGGCGAGTGGCTGCGTTTGGCAGAGAATGATCCGCCAAAGGATAGTCCCGAGGCCGGATCGCTGATTGGATATTTTTACGGAGAGCTAATGCCTCCCGGTGAAGGGCTCATCGGCACACCGCATGTAGTGCGATTTCTATCTCGCGTAAAATCTGTTTCCGGCAATACGATCGAACTCGAGAGACCGCTGCCCTACGACGTCCGTTTGGAATGGAGTCCCGAGATTCATCGCTTCACTCCCACAGTCCAGGAGGTCGGCATAGAACATCTCTCAATACATTTCCCCTGGAGTCCTTATCCCGCTCACTTTAAAGAGAAGGGCTATAACGCTCTCTTCTTTCAGAATGTGTCGCAAAGTTGGATCAATGATGTTGAGATTCAGAACGCCGACTTTGGCGTCGATCTAAGCTCGACCAACTTCTGCACCGTCAGCAACGTAACGCTGACAGTGAGTAAGAGCAGATCGGTAAGCGACGAAGCACGCGGCTGGAATGGTCATCATGGAATCGACAGCGGTCATGGCACTGAGAATCTGATCACGCGCTTCGACGTGCAGACGAAGTTTGTGCACGACATCAGTGTCGAGTGGTATGCGCTGCACACCGTGTTCGCCAACGGCCGCGGCGTAGACCTGAACATGGACCACCACCGCGAAGCGAACTACTCCAGCCTCTTCAGCAATCTCGATTGCGGCGCTGGCACGCGGCCGTTTAATAGCGGCGGTTCAAGCAATCGCGGCGCGCACTCCGGCGCTTATAACACCTACTGGAACATCCACGCCGCGGTCCCGGTGCAACTACCACCCAACGACTTTGGCCCGTTATTGAATTTCATCGGAGTCGACTGGAAGCCCAACGCGTCCGCCTCAACCTACCAGTGGCTGATCGAACAGCCCGCGCCGAAAAGCGTATGTCCACTAGAGTTGCAAGAGGCAATGAAGGCGCGGAGGTTGGGTCGAAGTGCCGCTCCTTCGCGGGGGATGTGAGCCGCGGGCAGAAAGCCTTGCGTGCTTCGCGGCTTAGCCGCAGCGTGAAGAGAAATGTCAGGCGATTCCCGTCCGATTTCATGTTTCAGCTCTCTGCGGGAGGAAGCATCTCGTTTGAGGCGCCGAATTGGCACTTCAAACAAACGCCGTGGAGGAAACCACTGACGATTCAAGTCCGCGAAGCGGACGTCTGAAAATAGCCCAGCGATTTATCGCTGTGATCAAGAGGTGGAAGAAGAGGCGAGTCCGTGGAGCGGACGACTGAATCACTAAGATTGAGAATCTTCAGCCGTCCGCTTCACGGACTACATCTTCATATTTACGCCTGATCCCACCGATGAATCGGTGGGCTATTTTCAGTCGTCCGCTTCGCGGACTCAGCGGCTTAGGATCATAATTTAGAGGTCAACTCCACTTATGTCCGTCGACGCACGATGACCAGCGACATGTCGTCTACGAGGGGGTGGGTGGCGGCGAAGTCCTGGACCGCGCCGAGGACTGAAAACAGCGCGGCATCGGCAGAGTCGGTTTGGGCGCGGCGTAGTTGGGTTTCGAGGCGCTCGTAGCCGAACTCTTCCTCTTTGTGGTTGAGCGATTCGAGGACGCCGTCGGAATAGGTCAGCAGCATATCGCCGGGGCCCAGTTCGACGCAGCCTCTGACGTAGGGAGCGTTGCCTACGACGCCGAGCAACAGTCCGCCTTCGGAGAGCAATTCCAATTTGCCGTTTGCGCGCAAGAGCAGCGCAGGGGGATGACCGGCGCTGCAGTAGTCGAGTTTGCCAATGATCGGATCGAGTTTGGCGAGGAACAAGCTGGCCAAAGCTTTAATCGATCCCATCCGGCACACGTCACGGTTCACGCCGGCGACGATTGCTTCCGGCGCGGCAGTCGCGAACGCGTGCGCGCCAACCAGTCCCACCAGATGCGTAGTCCACATTCCGGCCGCAAGACCTTTCCCGCAGATGTCACCCAGCGCGAGAATCACTGCGCGGTCGGTTTTCTTCACCGTGAAAAAATCACCTGGCAAGTGGCGCACGGCGAAAATCTCGCTGGCGATTTCGAAGTCGCCGTAAGAGACGTGACGCGGGGCGCACAGGCGGCGATGCACTTGCGCGGCCTCGAAGATTTCGGTGTGGAGCTCGGCGTAATCCTTTTGCAGAGCGGCAAGTCTCAGCTCCAGGTCCTGGCGGCGGGCGCGAGTTGAACTCCGCCGTCGTGGCGGAGACACGCGGAGATCGACGGCGCGCCGTGTTCCTAACCCGTTATTGATTGCTGACTGACTCATGAAACGTTGCCCTTATCTAGTGCACGGGCGACTCCGGTAGTGTCCTTTCAAATTAGGACACTACCGGCGACTCCTCTGGCTATGAGGTCAGTACCGCGAGCGTAGCGACCGGGTTGTGATGCAGCGTGCTTGTATCAGAAGTAAGAGACCCGGTCGCTGCGCTCGCCGTACTGACCTCATACCGGGACGCCCGCGCCGTCATGAACACTGCGAATAGGAATCACTACCCTTCACCCCACGAACTTATAACCACTGCCGTGAACCGTAAGAATGAAACGCGGCTCCTCAGGGTTTGGTTCCAACTTCTGCCTGAGATGCACGATGTGCGTGTCGACGGTGCGCGTATTCGGATAATTGTCATAACCCCACACCGCATCCAAAAGCCGATCTCGGCTGAGCGTTTCCGCGGGATGGGCGACGAAATACGCGATCAGCGCAAACTCTTTCGCCGAGAGATCTACTGTGGCGCCGGCACGCCGCACTTCATTAGCGCGGATGTTGACCTCGATGTCGCTGAAGCGATAGACCTCGGGCACCGGTGCCGGTGGCGAGACACGTCGCAAAACCGCTTTCACGCGGGCCATCAGTTCGCGAATTGAGAAAGGCTTGGTGACGTAATCGTCGGCGCCCAATTCCAGGCCCACAACTTTATCGATCTCCTGGCCGCGAGCGGTCAGCATGATTATCGGCAGTAACGGCTGCTTCGCTTTTAGCTGCTTGCAGACGTCCAGGCCACTCATCCGCGGCATCATTACGTCGAGTACGACCAGATCCGGACTATCCGAAAGAGCGCGCGCGAGTCCCTCGGCGCCATCGGCAGCGCTAATTACTTCATAGCCTTCATACTCGAAGTTATCGCGCAGGCCAGCCACCATCGCCGGTTCGTCTTCCACGATCAGGATGCGCGTCTTCCTCGTGCCGCCGGCCTGGGCCAGGTTCCCGTTGGTAGCGGCGCTCGTGTCTGAATGGCTGCCGCGGACGCCGGCACCAGTTCCACCAATAGCGCCGCTTTCTGAACTTCCATTGAATTTAATTTTGCTTTTCATCATCCGATGGTTCCTTATGCGGCGCGATTTGCCGGTTGCTGAGTGGCTGACGTTACCGGCAAAGAGAGAATAAACTTGCTGCCTTTTCCCGGTATGCTTTCCACCGCGATTTCTCCACCGTGCGCCTGGGTAATGTGGCGCACCAGAGACAATCCCAATCCGCTTCCTTTTGTGTTGTGCACGAGTGGATCTCCGGTGCGATAGAACTTCTCGAAAATCTTCGACTGATCCCGCCGGGCGATGCCGATGCCGTGGTCCAACACTTCGAGTTTTAGAACGCCATTTTCCCGGTACAGTTTCACACCCAGGAATTTTTCGTCAGTCGAGTACTTCAGAGCGTTGTTAACCAGGTTGACGAGCGCGCGCGCGATGGCCTCCCGATCCACGGGCACCGGCGGCAGGTTCGTGTCGATGCTCTCTTCGAATTCAAAACCCTGTTGCTCGATCTGATAACGATAAGAGTCGAGCGTGTTACGCACCAGCTCGGCGATGTCCGTTTCGCGGAACTCGTACTCTTTCCGTCCCGCCTCGATGCGCGAGAAATCCAGGATGTTATTGATTAGCGCCGTCAGCCGCTCGCTCTCTTTGCGAATGATGCGGTAGTACTGCTGCTTCTTTTCCTGAGTCGTGATGCGCCCGAGCTCGAGCGTTTCTGCGTACAGGCGGATCAAAGCCAGGGGCGTGCGTAACTCGTGCGACACGTTCGAAACAAAGTCGGACTTCAAACGCGCGAGGGCCATCTCTTTGCTAACGATGTGCCTGGTCAATACCAGCCCGCCGACGATCATCAGCGAAAGAATTCCTAGGACCATAAAACTGCGACGCATCCAGGTTGCGCCAAGTTGCTCGACGCTGGTGCCCTGGTATTTGATTCCCAAACCCAGCCCGCGGAAAGCATCGTCGAGCTTGCGCATGATTTCAGGCTTCCCGTCCCAGCCGTTTGTAGCAGCCATCGGCCTCAGCTCTTTCCAGCCCTCGGGATCCACGGGATAGATCATCATGACCAGCTGGTTGTCGCCCTGTTCGTTCGATTGCTGCTTAACCTGTTCTTCGAGCACTCCCGGAAAGAAAGTTTGCTTAAGGTAACAAGGATCGAAGGTGGCGCCGCCCAGAACAACCCTGTCGTTTGAGAGTTGCGGCAGGGTGAAGTAGGCAGTGGCGAAGTAGGATTCCATCCCGGAACGTTTTGACATCACAGAATAGAAAGTAATGGGCAGCGCTTTCTTATGCAGCTTTTCCACCTCGGACTTGGCTTCCATGCCCAGCCATTTGTAGCTTTCTACCATGTGATCATGCTCGGCGCGGAAATCCTTGTCACTCATCTGTTGAGGTTGCGATCGAAGCACGAAGCCTTTCTCATCGAAAAGCCAGACATGCGACAGCGTGGGATTGCTTGACAAGAGGAGGTCGAGCTTTTTTTCCTTCTCAGCCGCGTCAATGTCCGGCAATGGGAACTGATCCCGGGCCTCTTCGGCGATCGCGTAAGCGCGCTTATTCATTTTCTTCTCGGTGAGCGCCAGCCTCTCCTGAAAATCGCGATGAACGGCGGCCTCCAGGAGTTTGTCGCGCTCGAAGGTCCTCAACTCGCTGAAATTCAGATAGATGAGTGCCGCGGCCGGCAAGAGCACCGCCAATCCCAGCGTCAGCATCAGCCGAAACCGGTTGAAGCCTCCCAGAAACTTTCTTCTCTTCAAATTCATTTTGACCTCTGCAACGTGCCTTATAGTAAGCGGGCGAAGCATACCCTGCTTCAAGTCAAGCTGTGGCAAGCGCAGGTAAAAAAATGTTAAGAGTTGTGAACTCTAACCAGCGAGATTCCGGAAGATGGAATCCACAGATTACGCAGATTACACGGATTAGGAAACCGGACGAAGCGCAGTCAGTACCACCTGCGTGAGCGGGTCGATCATCGAATCGATATGCAAAGGTTGGGCGACTGGCACCAGTTGACGCAGGCGGTATTGACCTCAACCCGCCTTCAGTGTCTGCGTAGTCTGCGGATGCACTTCTTACCTCTGTAATTTCCGTACACGAGTTGCCAGGCGCGCATCGCCAATCTTTGTCGTCATTGACTCGAACGACGGGGTCGGGCCTTTCCAGCGCAGTTCATCGACATTGCGGAAAAGAGGAGCGTCGGTGCGGAGTGTTGCCAGCGTCTTGAAGAGCACCGCGCGTTCGACGTTTTCGTCCTTGAGCACACCTGCAGGAAACTGTTCGATGTGGCCGTGGCGATTGATGAGAGTCGCCGCCGTCTTTGCCCCCAACCCTGCGATGCCCGGAAAACCATCGGCGGCATCGCCAACCAGCGCGAGATAGTCCGCGATGAATTCAGGCCCAACACCAAACTTGGCGCGCACACCATCCGCATCACGAATCTCATTCTTTCTCCGATCGATCTGGACCACGCGATCGCCGACCACGCATTGCGCAAGATCTTTGTCCGGCGTCCAGATGCAAATCTTTTCCACCCGCTTGTTCTTCGCGGCCAGGTAAGCCGCGGAGGCGAGCGCATCGTCGGCTTCGAGCTCGACCATCGCCCACACAACGACGCCCATTGCGACGAGCGCTTCTTCAAGCGGATGGAACTGCGCGCGCAGGACCCGCTCGATGCCGGCGCCGGTTTTGTAGTCGCGCCACAGACCGTTGCGGAACGATTCAATGACGTGATCGGTGGCGACACCGATGTGGGTCGCGCCGTCCTCGATCATTTTCGCGACCATGTTGAGCGCGCCGCTCACGGCCCCAAAAGGCGGATCGGTCTTCTTAAACCGGCGGATGCCGTAGAAGTGACGAAAGAGTTCGTAGGTGCCGTCGATGAGGTGAACGATCATGAAATTAGCCACCGATGAACACGGATTCACACGGATTTGATCAAAAGTCAGATCAGAAAGCGAGCCTTTTCAAATAAGTTCAGATCAGTTCAGATCAGTGTAGATCCGTGTAGATCCGTGTTCGTCTGTGGCTGCTCCTTAGTTTCCCGGATGATACTCGCGCTCGGTGTGACCCTTGAGTTGCGCGCGGTAGAAGTAAACTTCCCGCAGGTCGCCGGTGCTGTATCGCTTCGCCTGATCGTTGAAGTGCGGCGACGATGGATTGCCGCTCTCGCCGCCGGCGGTCACGGCCCTTGCTCGCAGCGTCTTACCGAATTCAACCACCGCCACAAAGCTATTGCCGCTCGTGCCGTAAATCTTCTTTGAGCCGTTGTACGGGCGTGCGCCGAACGAAGCGAGTGAGCCCCAAATGGAAGACGTGAAGCCAACCGGGATGCTGGACCCGGCGTCGCTGAACGGGTGCACGATGTCATCGGTCAGACGCTGAAAACGATTGATGTCGCCCCAGGGCGTCTTCCACGTTCCAAAGTCGGCGCTGAGTTTGTCGGAGGCCGCGGCCAACGACTGCAACAACTGATCTGCCGAAGCTCGATCGGCGATATAGTCAGGAACCGTCATGCCCGCGCGCCGGGCGTCCCCGGCCACTCGCCGCTGAATGTCCTCGGCCCAGAACACCGCCAGCGAAGTCGGAATCGAAGTCGTCGACCAACGCAGGTCCCACGCGCGCAACAGCGCGATCTGATCGGCCGTTTTTGCCTTGAGCGGATTGGTCGCCGGCGTTTCGTCCCACGCCTTGACGAGCGCTGGAACCGGCTTCTCGAACCAGGTCAGATAACTGTCATAGGCCGCCGCGATCAACGAGTCGAGCGTAAAGTCCTTCTTGTTCTGCAAAACTCTGATCGCATGCAGGCCGCGCGCGGACTCAACGCCGTTGTCGACGTAACGCGGGTAATCGGATTTCCTGGGGCTGCTCGGACCCGCGGCGGACCACGGCGAGTTATTGCTGTTATAGAGCCAGCCACTCGCCGGGTTGAATAGCAGCGGTGACTCATCCACCGACAGCGGGCCGTGCCAGTCGGTCGCCGGATCGCTGCCGTCGACCGGCTTGGTCCAGTCGAACTTCGGATCGCGGCGAGGGATGAAGTTGCCATGGAAATAAGCGATGTTGCCATCTGCGTCCGCATAGATCGTATTGTTCGACGAGTCCGCGTGCAACTCCATCGTTTGCCTGAACGCCTTGTAGTCCTGCGCCTTCGTGCGCGTATACGATTCGGTTAGAGCTTTTATTGGCTCCTGCATCAAGCGAATGCTTACCCATTTGCCGTTCTCGGAACGGATAATCGGTCCGTGTTGAGTGCGATAGACGGTGAAGGTTTTTTCAGCCATTCCCAGGACAGATTTAAAGGGCACCCTAATCATTGAGGTTGTTACCGGACGCTCTTCGTTGCCGTACTTGTAATAAAACTGGTCGCCCTTCTTTGTCACCGTTTCGAGATACTCGTCGATGGCATCGACGGCGCTGGACGTGTGCATCCAGCCGCAATGCTCATTGAATCCCTGATAGATAAAGAACTGTCCCCACGTCACGGCGCCATAGGCATTCAGTCCTTCGTTACTGGTCATCTGCAATTCGGATCTAAAGAAGAAAGACGTGTGCGGATTGATCAGCAGCAGCGCATGCCGCACCGACGTGTTTGACGGCGAGATGGCGATGCCGTTTGAGCCCGATGGTTCCGCGGGCAACTCGCCCTCATCATTCGCAGCCATCGCCACCGGAGTCTTTCCGTAGAAAGCCTGCAACTGGTTCAGGTTGATCGTTTCGATGTCTCCGCCGATGCTGCCCTCGGTGAAAGTCAGCGCCATCCAGGGTTCGAAACGCGTGATGACCCGCGGCGTTACCTGCGGATGTTTGGCGAGATAAAAGTTCAAGCCGTCGGCCCACGCATTCATCAACGCCTTCAACCAGGCGGGGCTCGCTTCGTACTGAGTTCGCATCGCGTCCGGGTCGATGAAGATCTTCATGCGCAAATCACGCCACACGGCGGCCTCGCCTTCGGCTTCCGCCAGACGCCCCATTGAGTTGAGGTAGTTTGTCTCGACACGATTGAAGTCGTCTTCGGCCTGAGCATAGATCGCGCCGAACACCGCGTCGGCATCTGTCTTGCCGGAGATATGCGCGATGCCCCAGTCGTCACGCACGATGGTGACGTTGCGGGCCTGTTGCTCCCAGCGCTTAAGATCCTGAGCCTGGGCATGTGCGGTGTGCGGGATCAGCGCGAATCCGAACACCAGAACAAGAACGAGTCTCTTCATTGAGAAGTCCCTCCGCGGATTGGTGGCTCCATAATAAACAACAGAATGCCCTCTGTTGACCAGCGGGACTCAATGAGCCGCGGAGCGGCAAAAGGTCTTTAGCCCACGGCGTGAGCCATGGGTATTAGCTTGTGTTGGCAAACTCTCAATGAGTTTCGCGCGTTCGATGGCTGACGTTTCAAGCAGTGTGGGAGAGAAGAACTACGCGCCGTTGTTCAGGTACGGGTATGGGTTGAGCTATTGACGATCCGTTGCGGAGCGGGTCTAAGCTGCGGAGGTCACCCGCTTGCTACCGCAAGCGGTTCCGTATCTTACTTCCCGCGTTCTGTGATCGGCGCGAGCCGCCAGCGTCCGTAGGCAACGAAAGCTAAGAGCAAGGCCGTTATGAACGGCAATATGGCGCCTACGATTGGGCCTTTGGTCGCTGTGATCACGGTGGCCCCAATCAAGATGATTATCAGCCCGACGGCGGCCAGTGATGTCAGACCCGGCTTAATCCGCAAGGCCCCGGGAAGGATCAGGCCGAGAGCTCCTAGTACCTCGGCCACGCCGAGGAACCGCAGGAATAATCCGGGCAGGTGAATATCCTTGGTCATCTCTGCGATGGGCAGGATCAGCTTCGTTCCGCCGGCTAATAGAAAGAGAAGTGCCAGTAGTACTTGAATAATCCAGAGTACGATGTTCATGATTGATCTCCCGGGTGATCTTCCTATTGCTTCGGCGCCGCTTCGGCCACCACTTTCATTTGTGCCAGCCCCTTCTCGAAATCGCCGCCGACCATTTTGTCGATGTTCATGACCAGGTGAAATGCCTTAGCGATAAAATTCTTGTCGCCGGTCATGCCCCAGGTCACCACGGTCTGATTGCCGTTCGGCTTAAAAGTGAACACGGTGGCACTGGTGGCCGCGAACGGTCTTATGAATTCAAGTTTGATGTTGATGAGATCACTCGGATGAGTGTCAGTGATCGTCATTCGTCCTTCACCCACTTCGCTGTTGCCGGTCCAGGTGTAGACGGCGCCGTTACCTGCCGGCGCACCCTCGAAGGCTTGCTTCATCGCTGGATCCATCTTCGCCCACGGTGACCACACATTCCAGTTATGGAAATCGTTCACCTGGGCAAATACCACCGCTGCGGGGGCGTTGATAGTCGCGGACCGCTCGACGTGATAGGTCGAAGACTGGAGCGCAATTACCACGACCAGTACGACCACGATCACGGCCAGGCCAATTAGGATTTTCTTGATCATCGGGGGGCTCCTTCGTTTTCCAGGGTGAATGAGTAGCGATAAATAGTCCTAATTCTTATAGTCTTTATCATCGGAGCCATGCAAGACGAACCGCCACGTGCCGCACCGACTTCAGGTCGAACTGTGACCTATTTCTTTCTAGGCGTCGCGCGCCGCGTAGCAAGTCGGTCGCTTTCCGCAATCCGCGTCTTGACGAGTTTTCTCACCAGCGTAGCCGGCAGCGGTTTGGTTGCGGGAAAACGAATCGTGCCCTTTGACGTTTGATAAGACTTAAGGTCGCTCTGATGGGCCTTGACCGGCGCCGCACCGGGGAAAAAGCTGCAATGCTCGGAAAAGGCCGCATAGGAAACTAGCATGCGGTCGCGGTACTTGAACGTCGGGATCTGGTAACTGATGACTTCGACGGCGTCGGGCACAATTGACTCGATGGTGCGGCGAAGCTTTTCCAGCGCGCCCCGTGAATCCTCGGGGAGTCGTGAGAGATAGTCGTCCACATCTCGCGCGACCGAGGTCTTGGTTTTCTTAACGATCACGTTTCCTCCTTTAGCCGGGGCTAGCGCCCCGACTTATCTTGATACCCAGAGATCGGCTCAACCTCGCTGCTCATACAAGCCCAGAATATTGCCCGCCGGATCACTGAAGCGTGCAGTTATCTCAGGGGCATCCATCCCGATCGGTTGCACGATCTTACCTCCATGGGCCACGACCGCGTCGACTGTCGCGGACACACTGTCGCACATGATGTAGATTAAAAGGCCGGGCTGTGTCGATGAGGGCCGGCCGGTAACCCACGTGCCGCTGACCTGGCCCACGCCATCGTCAAAGGCGATGCTGCCATCGCCCCGAGTTCTGGTCTGCCACCCGAAGACCGCCTGATAGAAAGCTGACGAACGCTGAATGTCGACGGCCGGAAGCTCGATGTAGCAGATTTTTCCGTTTCCGTAAGTAGGCGCCTTATCAGTTGACATAGTTTTTCGCCCTGCTGATCAAGAAAACACTTTACGCTAAGCTCGCACCCGCACCCCAGCCCTCTCCGAAGGGGAGAGGGAGAAAATCACTCCTGCTCAGCCGCTTCTTTAAGCTTCGCGACGTCGAGTTTCTTCATTTGCATCAACGCCTTCATGACCCGTTCGGATTTCTTCGGATCGCCGCTTTGCACAAGTTCGGGCAGGATCTTTGGCACGACCTGCCAGGACAATCCATATTTATCTTTAAGCCAGCCGCACTGGACTTCCTGGCCACCTTCCGCCGTGAGTTTTTCCCAGAAGTAATCCACCTCTTCCTGGTTGGCGCAGTTCACGACCAGCGAGATGGCTCCGGTGAATTTGAAATGCGGCCCGCCATTCAGCGCGGTGAAATTTTGTCCGTCCAGTTCGAAGGCGATTGTCATAACCGATCCCTTCCGACCGGGACCCGAGTCGCCATAACGTGCAATTGTCCCCACCTTCGAGTTCTTGAAAACAGAGACGTAGAAGTTCACTGCCTCTTCCGCTTGAGTATCGAACCATAAGAACGGTGTTATTTTTTGCATTTGGTTTTGTTCCTCTCTTCTATCGCTTCGCGCGTACCGGCTTCAGCGCCGTCTTCTTCATGCTCATGTAACGCGCTCGCTGTTTCTGATCGAGATGTTCAATTGAGTAACGCAAGAGAGTCCGCGGCATCGTGGCGGCGTGTTTGTCTAGAAAACTCAGCAGCTTCTTGCGATCCGAGTCGCCGGCCGCGCGCAACATCCACCCCGTCGCCTTATGGATTAGATCCTGGTCGTCTTTGAGCAGCATCTCGGCAATCTCAAAAGTATCCGCCAGATCACCCTTCTTGATGAACTGTCCGGTACTGACAATCGCGGTGCGGCGTTCCCAAATGCTTTTCGAGCGTGCGAGCTTGTGCAAAATGTCGCGCGGTTTATTAAGCAGATAAATGCCAACTACGGAGAGTGCCCCGAGATCAACCAGATCCCAGTTGTTAACTCTGTCGTGGCGTCTCATGTAGAGATCGAACAGTTCCTTCCGGCGACTATTGGGGGTTTTCTTGCGCCGAGATTGTTGACCTATGATACTCAAGCCGCCGGCGCGTGCTTCGTGGATCGGGCTTTCGAGTAACTTTTCAATTTCATCAGGCTGCATTTCAATAAACTCTTTGGCCAGCGGAAAGAGTTGTCCCATCCGTACGCCGATAAATTTATCGCCCTCGCCATACTCACCCTTCCCGGATTTGAAGTAACGCTGAATCTTCTCAACCTCTTTGGGCGAAGCGTAGGTTCTTAACTTCTTAACAAACTGCGCTGCGTTAATGCTCGCGGGCATGTCAGATTCCCTTGGGTGGTTGCTCGTCGGCGCTCGGACCATACGAACCGGGCACTGGTACGTTGAGCAGACGCAGGTAGACTGAGAACTGGCCGCGATGGTGGATCGCGTGGCTCAAGGCGAAGTCGCGGAAGACCGCCGCCCTGGGTCTTTCAAATTGCACTCGGCCCATAATTTTCAAGCTCCATAACTCATCAAGACTGCTCTCAGTAGCGCTGGTCAGGGCCTGCTTCCCATTGGCGACATTGTCGGCGAAAGTTTTAAGCAGGTCGGCTACCGACGTGGCTCGGTAGGGCTTGTAAGTCGCCGGATCAAAGTCGACTTCGTCTTCGTTGAAGATCGGAACGGTCCAACCAACGGACTCCGTTATATGCGACGCCAACGCGCCTGCGGTAAACGATTTTTCGTGGGGCCGCCAGTCCAGCTTGTCTTCGGGCAGCCGCTCCAAATGCCTCCGCGTGGTTTGGGCTTCGTGCTCAAACTCGTTGATGAGCGACTCGATCAGATTCATTGGGCATTACCTCTCGTGCGATTTGGGCTCCATATACATTCATCTTGAGCGTTTGACCCGGTCGCTACCGCTCCCGGTTCTGTACCGCGACAGCTACTGCTTCGCGGCCACCTGCGCGCGCAGGCGCTCCTCTTGTTCACGCACTTCGGGCGTAAGGTTGTCACCAAAGTCCTCTGCCTCAAACACCTGGCGAATCTCGATCTCGGTATCTTCGAAGGGCGCGCGTTTCAGATTGTTCGCCTTTATGATGTCTTGCGCAACTGGCGCCTTCGCCCATCGTTTCATTGAACCGTGCAGTTGCGGTCGCGATGTCCGAGGGACCAGCGCCGGCGCTGGCGATAATCGATTCGCTTGCTGGTGAACTCGATGACTATCACCTGCTACACGCAGCGCGCGCGGATCTGCTGCGCCGCATGGGATTGAAAGCGGAACCCGCGCAGAGTTACGAGCAAGCGCTGGCGCTGGTAACGAACGACAGTGAGCGTCGATTTCTCGAACGACGCCTGCGCGAGGTTGGCGAGCCGGAAGCTTAGGCGCGTGCCCACAATTTCCTTTTAGTCCTAACCCGGTTGCGTTAGAATTTGGCGGCCGATTTGGGTTACTCCCTTCACGAGGTTTTGCTATGAGAAAAACATTCCCCCTCCTTTTGCTCGCCGGTGTCCTGGTCGCGAACATCGTGGCTCAGTCGGGAAGAAGAGGCATGATACCTCCGCCACCGCCGCGTCCGGAAACGCCGTCTGAACCGCCAATCACCGTCCGAACCGAAAGTGCGCCCGCAACCCCGGCGGCGTTGGGAATGTTGCCGAAGAGCCTGCTGACGCGCCAGCTCAAATCGGTCGACAAGGGCAGCTTTAGTCTGTCGGACTTTGGCGGCAAGGTGATCGTCGTGAACCTTTGGGCGACGTGGTGCGGGCCGTGTCGCGTGGAAGTTCCGGAATATGAGAAGGTGCGCAAAGAATACGAGGGGCGCGGCGTTGAGTTCATCGGTCTGACAACGGAAGATCCCCTCACCTCGGCCAACAAAGTGCGGCAGTTCGCGCGCGATTTCAAATTCGGTTTTCGCCTGGGCTGGGCCGATCCCGAGACGGCGCGCACGATCATGAACGGACGTAACTCGATTCCCCAGACACTGGTCATCGCTGCAGACGGGCACATCATCAGTCACTGGCGCGGCTACTCGCGTGGACAGGGAGGCGACCGTTTGAGGCAGACGATCGCAGGAGCCCTCTTGGACACCCCAACGCCGGCCGTCCGATGATTTAGTATGAGGCGAGCCGTCGGACAACTCCGCCTCGCGGCATCGATTGGATTTGCTCGATAAGAGCCGGGACTTCCAGTCGACTCCTGACCCGTCGTTCTTTGCAAGACGGATCATCAATACAGTTCATGACTAATCGGCTACCTTCTCGGTACCCGCTGGTGACACCCAACGAATCTCTGCGCCAGAACAACCTCGCTGCCAGCTCAGCAATATTCGCAAGAAACTTTGCTTGACGGCAAGCGATGTCGAGCGTATCCTCAGCGCGATCCAACATAAGTAGCTAGCACAGGTATTAACAACGTAAAGTTAGCGTTGCGATCCAGCGGATCCCGACTGTGCCATGGATTGCTTCGGAACCTCCAAACGCCATATTCCAAGACGGATGGCGCAAATGGAATTGAAGGGTCGCGGCGACGGCAATCGGGCGACAACTAAGGAAGTACGGAACGAGCTGTGGTAGTACTCATTTCACGCAGAGGATGACGGCCATGCCCGGCGTCGCGTTTCAGCGCGCGACACCGGGAGTGGCGGAGACACCAAGTCAGAGGAGGGCACCATGCCGGACTGGATGATAAATATTGTTTCCCTGGATTCAGGCGAAGGAGCATTCGTTGTGGACGGACTTAAGCAGGGTCAGCCGTTGGCAGCGCAGCGCGACGATCTGGTCCATTGGTACAATCAAACAAATGATGACCATCAGCCATGGAAGACTGATGCCAATTACAACCCGTGTGCGGCGTCGGATCTTTCGGAACTGATCCCCGCCGGCCAGCCGTCGAATAATTGGGACTGTTTACCACCGCAGGTTGTGAACGATCCATGCTCGCCTTCGATTGACCCGGGTAACCCAAACAACCCACCTGATCCGCCGACCTGGACGATTTACTATTACTGCAACCGTCATCCCGACAACGAGAAGGAACGCGGCTCGATCAACATAGCGGCGATAGGCAGCTAGGATTGTAAAGGAGATTGGCCATGAGTATGCGAAGGTTGGAAGTTCAAGCTTGCGAAATGATTTTATGCGACGAAGGACTACGTGGAAACGTATCGCGTACGGTCCCGCGCAGCGGGTTCTTTGGGCGCCACATTCTCCGCGCCGTCTTGACGGTCGGGGCAGTCCTGCTCGTGTACGCGCTGCCGGCGCAGGCCCAGCAATATGTTCCCTGCGAGCCTGAGAAGCAACGTCTCCTGACGATTCCAGAACTCGTCACGCAGAAGGGAGTACTGCGTGGGACAATCATGCTGAGCGACGAAAAGGAGACCATGCTATTCAGGGAACCGCCGCAATCCAAGCCGGGGGATGCGACCAGTTCGGTGAAGTGTTCACCGCAATACGTGCGGATTCTCAGGGGCCTCAATACTACGCCGTCGCCCTCTCCGTCTCCGAGTCCCGCCTTTCCATATCCTATGCCGGGACCAACTTTGCGTGCGCGGGTTGGCGATATCATTCAACTAACCTTCATAAACCAGATCAATCCGGGCCATTTCTCCCTATCGATGGACAGGGGGCGCTGTGATGAACCTGTTCCGCCTGGCGATGTCTTCCCAGACTGCTTCCACGGTTCGAGCACGGGCAACATTCATTTTCACGGAACGCACACGAACCCGAATCGCACCGGTGACAACGTCTTCATCGAAGTGCGTCCACTTCCGCGCGACAACCCCGGCAATCTCGTCGCTACCCCGGAGCAGGTCCAAAAGTCATTGGACAAGTTTTATGCGCAATGCGAGACACGACTAAAGCGAAGTGCCCTACTGGAATGGCCCAGGACCTGGGCGGACATGCCTGCGGACTGGACGGCCGAGCAGAAGCTCCTCTTACAGAAGTATGAACCGAAGCTTTGGGCCGTGGATGCCGACCAACTGAAAGCTGGGGGCTGGCCGCAATATTATGTCGGCGCCTTCCCGTACTGCTTCCGCCTGCCAGAGTACAAGGAAGCAACGTGGCCTCCCAAGCCGGCGACGCCGGCCATGGGTGGGATGCAGATGGGCGCGAGTTCGACGGAGCAAGTTGCGCCTTCGCCAATCATGGGACAGGCGCCCGGCACACATTGGTATCACGCTCACAAACACGGTTCGACAGCAATCGATGTCGCCAACGGGATGACCGGCGCCTTCATCATCGAAGGCCAGTATGATGATGATCTAAACACCTGGTATGGCGACGGCTGGACGCGCGCCCAACCCATCCTGGTTTTGAATCAGTTGGGAGTTACTCCTAACCTACTGCGCGGCGGTCAAGGCGGGCAAGGCGGCGTGGGCGCAACCGACAAAGGTCCAAACTTCTCTGTCAATGGCCAAACAAATCCAGTCATAGAGATGCGGCCCGGTGAGGTGAAGATGTGGCGCATCGTCAATACCGCAGGTCGGGCCGGCGCATACTTCCTGGCTCCGCCTCAAATAGGGAGCGGTTATGAATGGCGGCAGATCGCGCAGGACGGCGTGCAGTTTAACGATTTCAACTATCACAGCCACCACAACAAGAATTTCCTGTTGGCGGCAGGCAATCGGGCCGACCTTCTGGTTAAGGCACAGCCGTGCCCCGGGCCACCCAACCCGAAAGCCACCTGTGATTATCCCGTTTACGTTCAAAACGAAGTCGATCCCTCCGATCTCAGCACCGCGAACAAGCTCACACTGCTGACTATTCACGTGTCGGGTCCGGCCCTCGATCGCGAGGCTCACCAGGCTGAATTCATTCCGGAAGGCCTGCAGCATTTCCCGGCGTTCCTGACTGACATTTCCGGCAGCGAAGTGACGGGAGGGAAGGTGATCAGATTTGCGTCCACCCCGCCGGTGGCTCAACACACTATTAACGGCGTGAAGTTCGACGGCACCGTAGGCGCGCTGGTGCAACTAAATAAGGTTGAGGAATGGAAGATTGTGAACGAGACGTATGGCCCTGCGATTTCGCATCCGTTCCACATTCACATCAATCCATTTCAGGTGGTGGAGGTGTTCGATCCGAACAACACCATTGCTGTGCCCGATCCGAAGCAGCCGGGCAAAACCATTACGGTCCCGCAATACGTTTTCGATTCAAAGGCGCAAGTATCGCAACAGCAGTGTTTGCTAAACCCGTTTGGAAATCCCGAAGATTGGAAGCCCTGCGGCCCCACGCCCGAAAACAAAAACGGAATCTGGTGGGACGTGTTTCCAATTCCTTCCGGCATCAGGGTCAAGGGTGCCGATGGCAAGCCGCTCATCAATCCCAATACAAATAAGCCGGTACAGGTACCTGGCTATTTCAAAATGCGTAGTCGCTTCGTTGATTACTCGGGCTACTACGTGATCCATTGCCACATTCTGGCTCACGAAGATCGCGGCATGATGACGGTCGTGGAAGTTTACCCCGCGCCGATGCCGTACATACATCAGTAGCGCGCAAGTTTGCGCGATGTCGATGGAAGCTTTGTTGAATGACTGTAGCGAGGTTTGCGGACCGCTCGCATCGTCTGGGAGTTCGGAGTGCTTAGCTCGAATGATCGAGTTGAGCTAACTCACCTTTAATTGATTTTGACTTACAAAGGAGACTCACCATGTCCAAACGTAGCAGCCCTATCATCGCCATTGTAGTCGCTCTCTCCACCTGGTTGGGCGCAACCGCAGCTGTTCCGTATATCCAAATCAAGCCGAGACCTCCAAAGGATCTTGCTTCCCGATCAGCTTCGCAGGAAGACCTTGCCAAATTTGCCTGGCAGGAATTTTTGGCTCTCAACTGGAAAGCCTCGGTCGACTCGACGCACGCGCCCGGTCCTGTTAACCAAAGAGGCCTGCCCGATCTTACCTGGAATTACAGCAAGCCCGCGCCGCAGTTTCCAAATCCCCTGGTCTGGCAAACATACGCGCAGACGACGGAGTTGCGGCCTAACTTCCCGCTGACGATCCCCTGGCAGAAGCTGGGAATTCCCAATTACAGTTATCTGGTCCCGCCGGTGTTGGGCAGCGGGAACAACAATCTTTGGAATAACCTCGATGAGGACAACGAGATTGGCTCTTGCGATATTTATGCCCACTACAACGCGCAACCCACTCCTAAAGAGTTGGTGCTGTTTCAGGTGAGGGTCAACAAGGACGAGTACGAATATATTCGCCAGAACTTCGGTGCGGATCAGAACGTTCCTGCCGGAAGACTCGGCGCCGCCGCAGCCAAGGTGGTGGCAAACATCACAAAGCCGCCGTATGCATATTACGGCTCGAAGCCGGTTTCAACCTGCAACTGCCCCCCGGGGCTGGCGATTTGTCTGCCTTGCGGAGCTGCCTCTTCGAAGAGCGGCCTGGTCACACCGGAGGGCACAATCGAAGTTAAGACGGCGTGGCGGAGACTAATGCCGGGCGATAATCCGACGCACTTCTTCACGACCACTGCGATCTACTATGATCTCAATAGTGCCGGCCAGATCGCTTACTACAACGACACCTTCGCCTTGATCGGAATGCACATCATTCACAAGACGCAGAACTTCCCGGATTTCGTGTTTGCGACTTTCGAGCAGACTGATGTCGAACAATCTGGCGCGGACTTTATTCTGCTGAACAACGGCGTAGAGCAGCCTCCGGCCGTCCCGATTAGTCGGCAAACGGGCCAAACCAACCGAACGCAAATGCATCCGGTGCCTGCCGTGTTAGATCAGGTCACGCAACAAGTGCGGCAGCAGCTGATCTCTTTGAACCCCAATTCGGTCTGGCAGTACTACCGGCTAACTGGAGTTTCGGGAGCCTCCACTGATTGTCCGGTCAACCTTAACGGAAATCCTGCCACCACGAACAATTGCATCAATTATCAGAATGCCACGACCTGCACAACGCTGAACCCGAACTATTACATGGCGAATTTTGTCGTCGAATCGGATCCCTTCCTGAACAACTTCAGCGGTCCGGGTTTTGGCAACAATGGCAACGCCATCTTCCCGAACAACTGCTCAAACACGGTGTACAAAAACAAGATTTACGACAATGGCGGTTGCAAGGGTTGCCATGGTGCGGCCCAGACAGGGTTCGGCACGGACTTCAGTTTCCTGCTGGACTTCGGCAATAACAAGCCATCGATTCGGCCGGCAACGATTCATTACGACGCGCCGGGGAGTATCCCGGCGAAACCCGCATCGCTGAAACATTTTTTGGATGCGGTGAAGCGCTGAAGTTCTCGAGCGCAGCGATGGCGGATTGTTTTGGTAGTCGGGGGAAGCGAGGGCGAGCCATGTCGCAGCAGCGGCGAAGCAGAGTGATGGTGATCAGTTCCGTTGTGCTCGCCCTCGCGCCCAAGTGTCCCATCTGCTTTCTGGCTTACTTCGGGATCTTTGGCGTAGCAACGACTTCCGCTTCTGTCTACCGGGTCTGGCTGCCATCGCTTACTGCTCTTTGGCTCGCTCTCACGGTGGGACTGCTCGCAATTCAGAGAAGCGGGCGGCGTCGGTACGGGCCCGTTGCGCTGGGGCTCTTCGCCGCCCTCGCGGTTTACGGCGGCAAGTTCATCATCAACGATACCGCTCTGGTCTATGGTGGTATCGCGGCACTCGTGGCATCCGTCCTATGGCGTTCATGGTCGCCAAGATCAACCGCGAGCGCGTGTCTACCTTGCGAACGGCTCCCGGTTCTACCTGATCGAAAGCGTTGTTAGGCTCCCGTGGACATCGGGCAAACGCCGGGCGGCGATCACTAAATCGAAGGAAGGAAAAACGATCATGGCTGACACTGCACCGACCACCCGCTATGAACAGGCCAAACAGATCCTGGATCGTGCCGCCGCCGGCGGCGCAATGGATTATGACGGGAAGGGTCTGTTCTGGCATCTGCCGTTGCCACAATTTCTCGAGGTCGAGATTTACGGCGTCCGGATGATCGCGCCTCCCGAAGCTGCGGCCCACTCCTGCTGTCACGTTGAGACGGCCGCCGATTCAGCATCCATCCAACGCGGCGCGAAGTCGGGTCTGGTTCAGGGACTGCGCGGCCAGGCTCCTTTCGACGGTTCGCAGTTTCCGCCGCTTCCCTGGGGCGGGCAGGCGGTCCCGGTCGACGATATCAACTTCATCTCTGAGTGGATCGACGATGGCTGCCCGGCGGCTGACCATCAGATCTCTTTCGAGGTTGCCGGGACCACCACCAGAGCGCTCGAGACGATCGACCAAAGCAACGTCGAAGCTCCGGCGCGCGGCTTCCAGGTCTACGAAGGATCGCCGAACGAATACACGTACAAGTATGGCGAACTCAAACAACGTACGAATCTCGACTGCATGTCCGAGCCCGAAGTCGAGAAACTGCGTTGGGCCTTTCGCGAACTGTATCGCTTCAACAAGTGGCCTGAGGATCGGCGCAGCTACAACAACATGGCTCTGATTCATCAGAATCACTGCCAGCATGGCTGGGAGCGTTTTCTTCCGTGGCATCGCATCTATCTGTACGAACTCGAGCAGGTTTTGCAGGACATCTGTCCGGGCATCACGATACCGTACTGGGACTGGACTATGCCGCAGTATTGTCCGGAAACGCCGGAAAAGGGCGCGATTATTCCGTCAGCTTACCAGGCGTACCTGACTAAGGACGCGATCAAGTACCTGGTTGACGAAGCCCACCCGCGCCTGCCGGCCAAGGCCGGGCACACACTGCAGACGGAAATGGTCGACAAGGGAAAACGCTATACATCTCCCCACAATTTCTTCGCGGCGGTCGCCAGTATGACGGACAAGAAGTATACGGAGGATCCCTATCGCCAGCACTTTGTTAAAGCTTTGCTCGCCGCAAATTCCTTGTGGTATCCGCTGCGGTTCCCCGCGGAATATCAGGACCCAGTCACAAACAAGCCGACAAAAATCAACACATCGGTTTTCCATTACCACTATCCGACTGCTGAAGACATGGAGCAGATAATGACTCTGCGAACGTTTCGCGATTTCGGCGGCGGCGGCTTTTATGACGACTCGTTCGGTTTTATCGATCAGAATCCGCACAACACGATGCACATCTGGACGGGTGGTCAGAACCCCGACTATGTGCCGCCCAAGACATCGGCGACCGTTGTCAGCGCAAATCGAAACCGCAGCGTAAAGGTCACGGGCCGGCGCCCCCATTCCATGGAAGACCTTAGTTCTGAGGTGGCGACCGGCGACATGTTGAGTAACCTGACTGCTTCTTATGATCCAATCTTCTGGCCGATTCACGTCAACATCGATCGTGTCTGGCATGAGTGGCAGCAGCAACACCCGCATTCGCTGCCGCAGGATCTCGATGCAGTGTTAACTCCGTGGAGTTATACGATCGCCGACACACTCAACATGTCGCGGTTCGGCTATGAATACGTCAAATGCGCGTTTGTCATTCCGGTAGGATTGGCGACGCCGGTCGGTCGCTTTGTCTCAAAGCCAATCGCGGTTCCGGACGCAGTCCAGCGTTCGTTCGAGCAGGCAGAGGTACGGCTCCATCGCGTTCCACAATTGCCGCGGTCCTGTTTCATCCGCGTCTTTCTGAATCTGCCAGACGCGAACGCCTCAACCTCAATCGAAGATCCCCACTATGCGGGATACCTGGCCATCTTTGGTCACGCGGACTGCATTGGCGGGCCCGGTCATTGCGATTTGCCACCCAACCGGCCGCGCCAGTACGACCAGCGGCCTCGCCATCACAACACGCCGCGCAATCATCGCGTGATCGTTACCAAGACGGCGAAGCGCCTGCTCGAAGAAGGCGCCAAGTCTTTGCAGATCACTCTGGTTACGATTGGCGCCGATTACTGTGAAGAGAACGAGCTGCTGCGGCTCGACGGTGTTTCACTCGATTTTCTCGATTGATCCTAAGGAGTTGGAAGAGACATGCCTACCACCTATCGCATCCATCCGGGCCTCGGCATCGCCCGTCTCGGCAACAGTCCCGACGCCTTTTGTATCTCGCCCGAACAACCGGCTGTGTTACCTACCGATTGCGACGAGAGCGGCAATCCTTTGCTCTCACCCGACGGGATGACCGAGTTGCCGGTCAAGACTTTCAAAGACGGCGAGGGAAGAATGAAGCGCCAGGCCGCGCGTTTTCAGATCTGGGCCTACGACGACGAACACCCTGATGGCCGTCCGCTCAAACTGGGTGATCAGATCGAAGGCGGCGGCAATGCAGGCACGCTCGTCAATATCGAGTGGCGTGTTTACCTCGCCAACAAGAAATCAAATTGGTACGAGTTCCTCCAGCTTCAGGGTGAACACGGATATTCGCCCGATCATCCGTTGCGAAATTCCGCCATCACTGATGCGAACGCCCGGCAGCGCTTGATCATCGATCCCGGTCCGCGAACGGTCGACCATACGACAGAGCGCACCGCGCAATTCAACCGCGACGGCGGCGACGATTACTCGACCACCTTTCCACCCAGTCCGCTGTACCCCAACTCGATCGATACACTCGGTGATTTGGTGACCGATGACACGGGCCGGCTGCTCGTGCTCGGTGGCCACGGAAATTCCGGCTCGTACCTATACGAGGATTTCGGCCAGCCCCGCATCAACGACTATGCGAACAACGATGGTTGGTTTGATGACACTTCAGACGGTCCGGTCACCGCGCGCCTGACGATGTTCTCGTCTCTGGTTGGGCAAGTTCGTTTCATTGACGTCGAATATCCGGCCTGGGTCGTGTGTGCCTATCCGGCTTACGTGCCTGAGATTCTCGACGTCGTGACGATGGACGACGTCGTCGAGGACATGGCGATCCGACAGTTTGCCGAGCGCACCGATCTCTATGGCACCGCAGGCACCTTCAACGATCCCGAGCGCATCGCGCCGACCGATGAGGGAGCGTTGATTCATTGGCGCGCGGGGCGCTTGCGCTGGAACCCGGATTACAAGCCCTGGTTCTATCGCGACATCTGGAACATTCTTTTCCGGCCCAATCAATACAACAACCTCTGCGATGTACTCGGGCTGTCGAACTATCCACACGATCAGTCAACGCGCGGTTCTTTCGATCCAGAGAAGCTGGGCACGCCTCCCGTGATCGATCGCGAGGCTGTGGCCGCATGCGAGAAGAGTTGCATCAAGGCCCAGCAGTCAGGCGACCTGTTCGTGGAAGAGCTGGTGGCGGAACTTGTTCCGCTGGAAACAAAAGTCGCCGGCGCCGGATCCGCGATTACCAGGCGTCATCTCCTGACTGAGAAGCGCGCCGTGAAGTTGCGAGAAGTGGTAGCGAACTTCGCCGGCAAGCTGGTCAAGAAAAGCGCCGCGATGGATCCCGAAAATTTTCTCGAGCAATGGCTGGCCGCGTCGGAAGCGGCGCCGGACGCGAAGGAAAAACTGAAACGCGACGTCGATCAGATTCTCGGTGCTGATCCATCCTATCCCGAAGACGTAGCCGACCGCTTCTCAATGAAAGTGCATGCACACCTGGAGAAATATCTCTCCGGTCAATTGCTCAGAGAGTGCTGGCGCAAATGCATCAAGACGCACACCTATGATCCGAACGGCCCGCTGCGCAGATATCTCTTCGACTTGCTCCGAGCGCCGGGCGAAGAGAACCAGTTCATGATCATGGGTCGTCCGGACAGCCGCGTTCATAATCTGCCGCGCATGCCTCTGCTTTGCGGAGACAATCCGATCACGAACGAGTTGCCGTCGAAATTTTTCCGGCTTACCGACTATCAGTACTACCTTTTGCGCCAGTGGGCCTACGGGTTTTTCTACAACGAGCTGCTTGAAGGATGGTCCAAGCCGGATCCAACGCAGCCGACTGCGGGCTGGGTGAACCGAACCGGCCGCGATCTGGATCGCGGAGTGATCAGCAACATTCTGGGCGGATCGTTTTGTCCCGGTGCCGAGATCGGTTGGGTGATGCGCAATCCTTCCATTTGGCTCGAGCCGTACCGCATCAAAGCCGATCCCACGTTTTACACCTTCGGTCAGACCGCTGCACAAGCGAGCGCGACGCATGGGCGGGCGCCGGATCGCGACTTCGCCTTCTATGCCGGCAACGATCTCAGCCAGTCGAACGACTTTGCCACCGGCCTTGAGCCCGGCGATCTCACCAAGTACATGTCGATTCCCTGGCAAGCGGATTTTAACGAGTGCTCGACGCAACCGATCGATATCACCTACGAGAAGTTCAATCAGATTTTTCCGGACAGCGACAATGACAAGTTGCTGGAGCGCCAACAGAAAGTTTGGGAGACCCTGTGGTGGCCGGCGCATCGCCCGATGCAAACCAACGTGGCGGTCACCGGGCCTGACGGTAAGACGCACTACGCGTGGCGCGATTGGACGCCCGGCATTCCGCAGACGAATGCCGGCGATTTGAGAATGGTGACCGAGTGGTGGCGTCTCGGCGTAGTCCGCAGCAACCCGAGCCCCGACGCACCCTTCATCAGCGTGGAAAGAACTGAACAGAGCAAGACAAACAAAGAGGAGAAATCATGAGCGACAATCCATTTGTTGGCACCTGGACTTATCGAAGTTTTAATAACGATCCTGATCTAAGCACTGACGTCTCCAGCTTGCTGTTCGGCGACGGCACGATCGAGATCACCGCGCCGTCTTCGGATACCTTGGGAGGCACAATCGGCGGCAGCCTCGGGCCCGGAGCAGGGAATTGGTTGCTAAATCTTCATGGCTCGATCAGCTATGGATCTCCCGGGCAGGTGCGGTTTCAGGGCGTCGGGGTCGTGAATGGAGAAGAATGGGTCTATGACTACCTCGGCTGGCTCGTGCCGGTCTGGCCCAACAGCAACAACTTGCTCCAGGGCGCCGCAATCGTCGGCTCGGTTGTGCGAACTGTTCCACATTCGGGGAGCGCGCCGGGTCCCGTTCATCCCGCAGGCGTCGTCGCCTCGTTTTACGCGGTGCGAGTAGGCTAGAGCCGGGCCGCGTGACTGATATGGCGCCTGCATCCTTCGACGTAGCGATCGTCGGCGGCGGACCCGGCGGATCGGCGGCGGCACTTTCGCTGCGCGCCCATGCTCCATCGCTCTCGGTGGTCCTCGTCGAATCTTCTCACTACGAAACGTTTCGCATTGGCGAGACACTACCGCCTCCGGCCCGCTCGATCCTCGAACACCTTTCAGTTTGGGAGAGTTTTCAAAGCCAGGGCCATCGTAAAGTGCATAGAACCTCGGCGGCATGGGGTAGCGCGGCCCTGCTCGACAACGATTTTTTTTACATGCCCGCCAACATTGGCTGGCACCTCGACCGCGCCGCCTTCGATGCGATGCTGGCGGAAGAAGCCGGCCGCCGGGGTGCGACTCTCATTCTCGATACTCGGGTTCGCGACGCTCAGCGCACGGGCAGCGAGTGGCGTCTGCACCTCTCAGGCGGCAGCGCCCTCAGCGCTCGATTTATTGTTGACGCCACCGGTGGCTCGGCGGCTTTGGCTCTTCAATGCGGGGGTCGGTTTGTCGCAGCGGACTGTCTGGTAGGGGTAGCCGGATTCTTCGAGTGCAGCAAAGGCGATCCGCGCACCATCGTCGAAGCTTTCGCCGACGGCTGGTGGTACACGGCCGGCTTACCGGACGGCCGCCGCATTGCAGTCTGCTTTACTGACGCTGATCTGGCTCGGCGTATGAGACTCAACGTTGCGGAAGAATGGCGGCAGAATCTCGCGGCCATGCCGAACGTCGGGGCGCTGGTGGAGCAAAGCAAATTTTGTAGTGAGGTTGTCGTTCGCTCTGCCTCATCACGCCGGCTCGATCCGGTGGTGGGTGAGGGCTGGCTGGCCGCCGGCGACTCGGCCTCGCGCTTCGATCCACTCTCTTCTCAGGGAATTGTTAAAGCGCTGAGGTCGGGGGTATTCGGGTCGTACGCGATCGGCGATTTGCTCATGCACGGCGACGACGCGGGAATGAAGCGATATGCCCATCATGTTTTCGAAGAATTCAAAAGCTACACAGAGGTCCGCGAGAAGTATTACGGCGAGGAGCAGCGCTGGCCTGCGAGCGAATTCTGGCGCCGAAGACAAGCGACTATAAGATCTCCCTTGCGCCCGGTGGCGAAAGCCGCGAGCAATTCAAGCCCCCTCTGAAAATAACCTCCCTACGAATTTCTGCTCAGATCAAAACGATCCAGCAAGTTGCACGATGGGAACTCCTTCTACTAGTCGTCTTCGTGTGACTTCGTGGATCCTCTTTTGTAACGTTAAAACTCGTTACGGAACCGCGAGCGGTAGCGACCGGATGCCATACTCAACGAGAGAGTTGAGAGATAAGTGTGCGGAATTCCGAATTGTAGGAGCAAGTTGAGCTCGCATCCGGTCGCTACCGCTCCCGGTTCTGTAACAGACCTACTATTCGTTTTGATAGTGCTCCGTTGTTGTGTCCCTGGCTTATAACCTTCACCTCGACGTTGGAACGACCGCTTGCTCCGGATAGTAGATTGGCTCCTGCGGGTTTCGATGCCAGTCATATTCCGCTTCCCTGGCCGCGGTCTCTGCCACGGCTCGGCCTGCAAGTCGATCGACAAGATGAAAGGCCATGTCGGTGCCGGCAGAGACGCCGGCAGAGGTGACGTAGTGGCCGGCATCGACCCATCGCGACACGTTGTCCCAGAGAACACGCGGTCCGAACTGGGTCACCCAGGCGAACGCCTGATGGTTGGTCGCGGCCGGCCGGCCATCGAGAACGCCGGCACGGGCAAGCACCGCGGCGCCGGTGCAAACAGAAGTCATGAGCTGGACGCGCTTGTCCATCGCCTTGATCCAATCGACCAGCGCTTTCACTTCTTTGGGATGTTTCTCATCCACGAGAGGCGCCGTCATGCCGCCGGGCACCATCAGCACATCGATGGGCTGCGTCAACGCCTGGTCGCGAAACATGTCAGGCGCGACGCGTGGACCGTTGGCGCTCTTGACGGGCGCGGGCGTCGTTCCACCTTTCCCTGTTGGCTTTACCTGGTTCGAGATGAATAAGACCTCGAAAGGATATGGCGGCGGACTCTGATAGTCGGTACCGATGAAGCGTGCGATTGCGAAAGCTTCGGTAAAGCCCCACACATCGATTGGTTCGAAGCCTTGATAGACAAGAATCCCGATGCGGATGGTCAGTGGAAACGAAGGTTTCGCAGTCATCTGGTCTCTCCCTTACCCATCAAATCAGAAATTAAGTTTGATCGCGAATTGAATCAGACGCGGATTGTTGCTCGTCGAGATTATCCGGCCGAAATCGCCCGGGCTTCCAATAATCCGCCCGGTGTTCCCGTCGATGGATGTTGCGGGAACGGCGCTGACGTTACTGATCGGATTGGCAAAGTTTACGTGATTGAAGAGGTTGAAAAACTCAGCGCGCAGCTCAATGTTCTTCGACTCACTAAACGGGAAACGCTTGATGACAGAGAAGTCTACGTTGGTCTGCCGCGGTCCGCGCAGCACGTTGCGACCGACGTTGCCAAAGTCAGTTCCGGTTGCGCCCGCCGTGGCGGTGCCGTTTGAACTTGGAATCACCTGGCCCGTCAGAACGACGGGACGGACAAACGCGAGCGGATTGAAAAAATATCCCGCGGGTATGTTGCTGGTGACCGTGCTGTTTGTTGCGCCCGGCGCCCAACTTGGCCGCACCAGCGCATTATTCCCGCCACTCAAGCCATAGAACGAGGCCGCGCCGCCATCAGTGATGTCTATCGGCAGCCCGGACATCGCGGTAAAGATCCCGGCCACTTGCCAGTGTGAGAACAGCAAACGTCCCGCCATTGAGCGCGCGGCAAAAGCCGGACGCGGCAAGTCCCAGAGATAACTCAAGACGAAGCGATGCGTGCGATCAAAATCAGATACACCACGATTGGCGCGGTTATCAAATTGGTTGCCGGCGATATTGATCGTGTCCCGAACTTCGCCGGTGCTGTCACTGCCGCCCGAAGCATTGTCGATCGACCTGCCAAAAGTATATGAAGCGAGGAATTGCAGCCCGCTTGCCAGGCGCCTGGTCAAACTCATCTGTAGTGAGTTGTAAGTTGATTGGGCCGTCGACTGAATCTGAAGAAAGCCCCCGACTTCGACACCCTGGAATGGGGCCCGCAGCGCGACATTCGTGGCCGCGGGGGTGTTGGTGGTAATCGACTGGCCGGTAACGGCGTTGATGATCGGGTGCTGCGGGCTGGCGAGTCTCGCCTGGTTGATCGAGATGTCGCGGATCAGATTGATTCCACGCGTGCCCACGTACGCTACTTCGAATAGCAGGTTTCTCTTCAGCGTGTACTGAACGCTGCCGTTGTACTGTTGGAAGTAGGCAGTCCGCAGGCCGCGATCGAATATTTGACCGGCGAGAGAAACGCCCTTTACGAAAGCCGGAAACTGATCCTGCGACGGCAAGGGGAAGAAGGGATCGGCCAGGGAGACTGTGGCGCCGGTCGGGCTGCGACGGATGGTGTAGGTCGGCGGCGAGTTAATCGAGATGCCGATATAAGCTGCGGATGGCCGAGAATAGAAAATGCCATAGCCGCCGCGCACAACCAACGTTTCGGAATCAAGCGGCGAGTAGGCAAACCCTACGCGCGGAGCGAAGTTATTCGGATCGACGCTGGTCAGGACGCGCTTGCTGACGTTTGGCGCGTCGGGCAGGTCGAATTGCGGGATCACATTTCCGGCCTGGACGAATCCGCCAATCGGGGGGCCGATTGGATTGCCGCTCGCGTCCACTTCCATCCTGGGCTTATAGAGCGCCGGATCAAAAGTCGACAGCGCGCCGCGCGTTTCCCAGGGCGGCAGATCCAACTCGTAACGCAGCCCTAGATTGAACATCAGCTTTCGCGAAAACTTCCAATCATCCTGGACAAAAAAACTGTAGTCAGCGGCGCGCAGGATACGTGTGTTGATGCCGTCTCCGTACACTGAGTTCGCGGCTGAGCCGAGCAGAAAATTGTTGAAGCTCTGAAAAGTGATCGTGCCGCGGCGGTTGTTATTCGCGGTGAGACTATTCCGGTACAAGATAATCTGGCCGCCCGTGCGAATGGTGTGCTGGCCGTGGTTCATCGAAAGAATATCAACCAGGGTGGTCGCCGACGCATCGTTCTGTGTATCCACGTTCGTGCCCGCATTTCCAATCGCAACGGCGTTCGTTCCGTTTGGTCCGATACGAATCACCCCGAGCCCCGGATATGCGCCGGCGTTGGCTCGCTTGATGCCCATATCCGAGTCGCGCACCGGATTTTGCCCGGTCGTGTCTGCGCGGATAAAACTGTAGCCGGCGCGCGCCTCGTTCAGGGTCCGCGCGCCGAGCACGTGAACGTCCTGAAACGAGATCAGGCGGTTGTTCTGCTTTTGGTCCGCACCAAATCCTGGAACATTTGCGCCGCCATTGGGCAGCGCAAAAAACTGCGGCGCGTTCGAAAGGAAAAACCTGACGGCCAGCCAGTTCTTTTCGTTCACGCGATAGTCGACGTTGGTGTTGAATTGATCCTCGCGATAAGAGGAAACGGCTGAGCCTGAGTAATGACCGTCAGCCTGTGGTGTAGGGATTAGGAATTGACCATTAGGCAGTTTTGCGTTCAGCAGCGCGAGCGCTACCGGATTGATTGCAGTCGCGGGCGGCGCCGTTGGCGATGAGCGCGGCTTGAAGGTCGCCAGCAGATTTGCTGGTGAACGATCGTTAGTCAGACCGGGCGCAATCGTGACGTTCGATGTGAGGCTGTTAGGCGACGCGCCGTTGCGCTCGCGCGTGCCCTGATACGAAATGAAGAAGAACAATCTGCCAGTTCTGATCGGCCCGCCGAGCATCCCGCCAAAAACATTTCGCTGCAACGTCGGGCGGCGAACAGCCGCCGCTTTCAGGAACGGGTTGTTCGCGTTAAGAGCATCGTTGCGAAAGTATTCATAGGCAGCGCCGTGAAAATCGTTGCTACCGCTCTTCGTGACTGCCTGAACATTGCCGCCACCGCCGCGCCCAAACGTGGCCGCGTAAAGCGAGGTTTGGACTTTGAATTCCTGAATGCTCTCCGGCGCCGGGACCGCCAAACTAGCCGCGGCATTCGTATTGAGATTGTTGGCATCAATCCCGTTGATCTCGAAATCGTTCTGCGTTACTCGCGCGCCGTTGACCGAAATATTTTGTGAGTTGCGGCCCAGGGCCGTGTTGTCAGGAAGAGACACCGACGTGCCCGGCGAGAGCGCGAGAATCTGCATGAAGTTGCGCGTCGCCAGCGGCAGTTCAGTCACTGCGCGTGAGTCGACGACGCGGCCCAGTTGCGCGCCGTCTTTTTGGAGCAGCGCATCAACACGTATCGATACTGTGTCACTGCCCGCGACGGCCATAGCCGCGTCGACTGTGGCCGTTTCAGTTATTACGACCTGTACTGGGTCGAAGAAAGACGGGGCGAAACCGGTCGCTGTGATCCTTACGCGATATGTGCCCGGCTTCAGCAGTGGTACGGTGTAGTTGGCTTGATCGTCGGTCTTAACTTTTCGTTCTTCGGCAGTGCTGGTGCTGGTGACGGTGATTTCTGCCCAGACGATAAGATGGCCTCTTTCATCTTTGACGGTACCGGCAATGCGCCCTGTGGTCTGACTTTGAGCCATACCGGATAACGCGCAAACGGCCAACAGCAAACTAGCCCAAAGCAAATCCAAGCCAGTTTTCGCGATCGTTTTATGGGACCGCACTCGTCTCTGTTCTTTGACTGTTTCCATTTTTGAGAGAGTCACCAACCTATATAGCTATCGCAGATAAGTTTCGCCTATGGAAAGGGTTGGAACTGACGGGGGGAGTGTAACCCAGACGACCTTGCGGGCAAAGGGATTTTGATTGAGTCCGAGAAGCGACGGGAGCACAAATCTGGGCCTCGAGCCCACGAACCAGTCAGGTAAGAGAGGACTCTTAGCTACCCTACGTACTCCCAGTGCCAGGGCTCATAACAATAAGGCCGAAAGCCGAAGCGTTCGGCGTTGCGAACCAGCCATTGGTAAACGGGAGTTTCAACTTGCACGGTGCGATTTGAATCTCTGGTGTCGACCGGTTCGCCCCCGACGTAGAGATCGAGTGCGCGACCGGTAAAGTGCGGACTGTGGACAGCCAGGCCGGCGCTGCCTGAGTTGGGCGACTCGCGGCGCAGTTTCTCCTGGTACTCCGGCGAGCGAAAAGCGGAAATGATCTTCAAGTATTTTTCGCCCGGGGCCAGCTCTTTGCCCTGATGAGCGAGGTGAAGTGAACGATCGCCAACGGCCGCCGCGACCATCGCCTTGTAAGCGGCATAGGTCCGCCGCTCAACCCGGCGGAGTTCTTCAGCGCGCGTTGGATCGTAGAAATCCGAGATGGGCGCGAGCAGGAGTTGGTCAGGTGGTGCCACGCTCCGATCCTTTAGCCGCGCGTCCTGCCACGCTTTGATCATCGCGTAGAGGGTCTCTTCATCGATAATCCCGCTGGGCTTCAGACCAGATTTCTCCTGCCAGCGTCCGACCGCAGAAGAAAACTGTTTGCTGGCAGCGTCTTGCTGGGTATTGATGAGCCGTTTGATGAGCTGCTGATAGAGGTACCAACCCCGCTGCGGCTTCCCGCCAAACGTCCAGCTAAGGTCAGTGCGCAGCACCGCGTTTTTTCGCGCCGCCTCAGTGCCGGTCTTATCTGCGTGCTTCGCTTGTCCGCCGTTGGCTGTGACGATGACGATGGCGAATAAGACTAAGACGACGATGGATAGCAATGAGATGTAGACAGTGACTCGCTTCATGCTGTGATCTTGCAATCTACTTCTTTCGTGCGTGCCACGCGGCCAACACTTCAGCTTCGCGCTCACCTTTTATTCCGGCGCGCATCTTCAACTGTCTGCTCGTCGGCTGTTTTCGAAACCACTCGAGCGTGGCCCTGGTGGTATCAGAGAGTGGCCGAAACGTCAGTCCCTTGCTGACCGCCCTGTTGATGTTCATGGTTGAATAACCGATTTCGGGGCCGTGCGGTGAAGTCCAGATCGGGATGTCGTCGATGATCTTTTGACTCTTAAGAAACTCGTCGTCCACCCAGGTGAAGCGAGCGTCAGAGTTCGTTGTCTTTTTGATCTCGTCAAGCATCCGCCCCATGCCAAGCTTTGATTTGGGGCCGACGGCATTAAAACTTCCAGTCGTGCCCTGCTCAACCATGCGTATGGTCCATTCAGCCAGATCGCGCGCGTCGATGATCTGAATCGGATCGGCAGGAGTTCCGGGCGCCATGACTTCGCCGCCGCGTTCCACGCGCACGGGCCAATAGGTAAACCGATCGGACTCGTCGCCGGGACCGACGATGTATCCGGGACGAATGATCAAAGCCTTTCCCGGAAACCACTTTTCGGCTTCAGCTTCCGAAAGCGCTTTGAGTGGTCCGTAAAGACCTTCAATGTTCGCGCGCAACGTTGCCTGGGTCTCTTTCATCGCGTCAGCGCCAGTGTATTTTGCCAACGGCGCAGTCTCGTCCATTCCCACCTTGCTGGTGTCGGCGTACACAGAAATGGTTGAGATAAAGACATAGCGATCGACATTGCCCTTCAATATCTGTGCGGCATCGCGCACCCAAACAGGAACGGAGGTCGGATTGTCAACGACCACATCCCACGTTCTGCCCTTCAGCGCGTCGAGCTTGCCGTTGCGATCACCAAGTAACTGTTCGGCTTCCTTTGGCAGTTCACCGGGATGGGTGCGGCCGCGATTGAAAACCGTGACCTTATGTCCCCGGCTCAGCGCGTAACGAACCTGGAAGGGCCCCTGAAAGCCGGTGCCGCCGAGGATCAGTAAGCGCAGGCTCTTAGGCGCCCGGTTGATTGTTCCGAAGGTTTCTGCCGCTGAAAAAGCCGGCACGCCCGGTATCAGTCCTAAGCCGATACCGCCACCGGCCAAAGCGGAGAGTCTGAGAAACTTTCTTCTACTGGTTGACACTTCGTTCGCTCCTGAATGGATTAGCTTTCCGAAACCATACCACTGTTCAGCTATTACGCAGGAAGGAGCGTTGAGGTTTATTTGGATTGATATCCGTAATCTCGTAGTTTTCCATTCTGGCGTGAGCTTCGATTGCGGATCGGCGTTTCAGAAAGAGTCCGCCTTGGCGGACGAATGACAATAGCCCAGCAGTTTACTGCTGGGTTGAGAAGCCAAATGAAGGCAGTCCGTGAAGCGGACGGTTGAATGACAGACGCGGAATTTTCTATTCGATCAGCCGTCCGCTGCGCGGACTTCGCCGAGAGCCCTCTTTAGGCAGTGATCTCAGCGTTCCGCTTGCCCGAATATGCGACCGATAGTAGGCTTACCCAACCTATGAACACTCGTCGCCAGTTTCTGCTCCGCGCGCCGCTTGGCGTGCTCGTCGCGGCCGCCGCTTTTCGGGAGGCGCCGTCATCAAATGCGCAAAACCCGCCGGTCACGCCCGGCGCGCCGCCGACGTTCGGCACGGGCGTCGGATCCGGCCCGCCAGTGACCCCGGCAACGTTCGCTGAAGCCGAAAAGCTTATGCAAGTGACGTTGACGCCGGCGGAACGGCAACAGGCCGCCGACTCCTGGCGGCAGTCTCTGGCGCCGTATCTGGAACGTCGCGCCGGGCCGCGAACCCTGTCGATCGCGGCTACCGATTCGCCGGCTACACTTTGGAATCCGATGCTTCCGGGAATTGCGTCGACCCCGTTGCGCGATCGGTTTGTCCGCTCAAAGGCCGACCGCGCTTCGCTGCCATCATCGGATGACGCGATTGCATTCGCACCCGTAACCCAACTCTCGAGATGGATCGAATCGCGACAGCTCACGTCCGAGCGGCTGACGAACATCTATCTCAGTCGCATTCAGCGGCTCGACGGAAAGATCCGGGCGATCATCACCGTGACCAGAGATCATGCGCTCGCCCTTGCGAAGGCGGCCGATGCCGAGATCGCCGCCGGCAAGTATCGAGGTCCGCTGCACGGCATTCCTTACGGCGTAAAGGATCTGCTCGACACAAAAGACATCCCCACGACCTACGGCGCTGAACCATTTCGCAACCGCGTGCCGGCGGCGGACTCCGCAGTCGTGCGTCGTTTGAACGACGCGGGCGCAGTCCTGATCGCGAAGCTTTCGCTCGGCGCGCTCGCGCTCAACGACATCTGGTTCGGCGGCCAGACGATGAATCCCTGGGTGCTGGAGGAAGGCGCATCGGGATCGAGCGCCGGCCCCGGCGCAGCTACCGCCGCGGCGCTGGTAGCGTTTTCCATCGGCAGCGAAACCGGCGGCAGCATCGTCTCTCCCGCGATGCGATGTGGCGTGACCGGGCTGCGGCCAACGTTTGGCCGCGTCCCGCGCACCGGCGCGATGACACTCTGCTGGTCGCTCGACAAACTTGGTCCGATGACGCGAACAGTGGAAGATGCGATGCTCGTCCTGCACGCGATTACCGGCCCGGATGCGGGCGACGTGTCGAGCGTTCCCAGCCGGCTCGACTTTGACGCGTCCGCCTCAGTCGCCGGATTGAAAGTCGGTTATCTCGCGCAGTGGATGAAAGAGAGCCCGGCGACCGACGTCGATCGCGCTGCGATCGAGACGATGAAGAAGCTGAAGATGGACGTCAGGGAAGTGACGCTGCCCGATTGGCCGTACAGTTCGTTGATGCCCATTCTGTTTGCCGAAGGTGCGGCTTCGTTCGAAGATCTGGCGCTCAACAATCAACTCGGCGCGCTCAAGGTGCAGGTGAAAGATGCTTGGCCCAACCTGTTTCGCGAGGCGCGATTCCTTTCGGCGGTGGACTTTGTGCAGGCCGATCGTCTGCGGCGGAAGGTGGCTTTGGAAATGGCGCGCATCTTCAAAGAAGTCGATGTAATGATCGTCCCGTCGTTACGCGACGAGCAGCTAACCATCACGAACTTCACCGGCCATCCATCGCTGACACTGCGCGCCGGCTTTGTCGAGGTTTCGGAAGCGCGCAGCGACTGGGCCCCGGACCCGGCGAACCCTCTGCCGAAGTTCACTCCGCCGCGTCGAGTGCCGCACGGCATCACGATCCTCGGACGGCTGTTCGACGACGGTCTGATCGGGCAAGTCGGGGTGGCACTTGAGCGAGCGTTCGGCGTTGCCACAGAGAGGCCGGCTGGGTTCCAGTAGCAAACCCATTTTCATAAAGGCTTCACGCCAGGGCGCTAAGACGCAACGCACCGAAGAGTCCGCACCACCTTTACGGCAATGCCTTTGCGGCTTCGAGAACCTGTTCCGGCCGCGCTATCACAAAAAAATTCTCTGTCACCATGCGCCAGCGAACTGTGCCTGATGAATCGAGCAGAAACTCAGCCGGACGCGCAATGTCTTTGCCGCTGGCTATCTCGTTGGCGTGAACCAGATCGTAGCCTCGAATCGTCTCGAGTTTTGGATCCGAGAGAAAAGTAAACGTGTAGCCGGCTTTTTGCAGCATGAATTCGCGAGTCTTCTCGGGCGTATCAACGCTGATCCCCACGATGCGAATTCCGGCGTCGATAAACTTACTCATATTGTTTTGGAAACTTCGCAACTCGAAGTGACAATTCCCTCACCAATAACCTCGGTAAAAAATTAGGAGGACGGCTTTTGGCGGCTTGTTGTTAATCGGATCAGTCAACAATTGAGCCAGTGCGACCGGCTTATCGTTCGCATCAGTGAGCGTAAAGTCGGGCGCCTGCTGTCCAACCTGTGGCGCCGCAGCCGATGGAGGCAGCCACGAGCCGGCGACGTAGATCACAAAAAGAAGCCCTGCGAGAAGTACTAGTCCAAACGCCGCCGCCAAAGAGCTGAAGATTTTTGAGACGATTCTCTTGTCAGGTTTGAAGGCACGGCGCAGGCCGAGAAACAAAAGCACGATCGCAAATGCGAACAGGATGAGATTGGCCCACGGAAATTCACGCGTTATCGGCCACCGCACGAATACAAACGGGTAGCTAAATCCCGCAACCAGGCTGAGCACAAACCCTGCCCAGATTTGCCAGTTTAGTCTCTTCATGAGTTTGTACTTATCACAAAAACCAAAGGTTAGAAAAGCCCTCCGAGAGTCTTGGAGTGCTCCGTCCTGCTCTTATAACGCACTCGATAACGTAACCTCTCTGCCACGGGAGCGTTGCTTTCAGTCTCCATCGCCCCAGCCGCTCGCCATTTGTATGGCTCACGCCAGACGGTTATTCTGTGCCTCTGATGAAACTCGGCAGACTAACTATCGGACCGCGTGCCGTTACTCTTGTGGCTCTCGTCGCACTTCTGATAGCCGGCACAACGGTCGCACAGCAGCCACACACGCTCACTGGGAACATACGTTTTCACAAGAATTTTCACTCAAGGGTTCTGAATAACGATCGCGATGTCGTCGTTTATCTGCCCCCGGGTTACGAAGCCAACCGGACGAAGCGTTATTCGGTGTTCTATCTGCAGGACGGTCAGAATCTGTTCGACGGGGCCACGTCATTCATTCTCGGCGAGGAGTGGCGCGTTGACGAAACCGCGCAGTCGTCGATCGTCGCGGGCAAGGTTGAGCCGCTAATCGTCGTCGGTATTTACAACGCCGGCAAAGACCGCATCAATGAATATACGCCGGCCCTGGACGCCAAATACAAGATGGGAGGCAAAGCCGATCTCTACGGTCGCATGATGATCGAAGAACTGAAGCCCTTCATTGATACAACCTATCGGACCATCAAGGACGCCAGGCACACTGGCCTCGGTGGTTCCTCGCTGGGCGGACTGGTTTCGCTTTACCTCGGCCTGAAGTATCCGAATGTGTTTGGCCGGTTGGCCGTCGTGTCACCGTCCGTCTGGTTTTCCGACCATCATATCGTTCGCTATGTAGAGGCGCTGCCGAAAAAGGCGAACGTTCGTATTTGGCTGGACATCGGGACCAATGAAGGACGTGATGCTGAAGGGGCGCAGCAAACTGTCGCCGATGCGCGGCTCTTGAAAGAGACGCTGGTAAAGAAGGGCTGGAAAACAGGGAGAGACCTCAGCTATTTTGAGGCTGCGGGAGCCGAACACAACGAGCGCGCCTGGGCGGCCCGTTTCGAACAAATACTTGAATTCCTTTTTCCCGGACGCCGATGACCTGCGTCCGGGGCGGCAGCCCGACTGCAAGGAGGGAAGTCCACCTAAAGATGATCTTGGAGGATCTGATGACAAACTCGAAGCCACCAACAACCAGATCGGCGATCGCGTTAGCGCTGATCTTCGTCGTTTTTTTCGTCTCTGGATCTGCGAATGCGCAGGACGCAGGGACCGTGCTGGCGGGCGCGGAACTAACGCGAGTGGTGCCGCCGGGGTTCTACTTTCAGGGTCAGAGCGCGCCGACGCAGATGCGCAACGCGGCCGCCGCGCGCTTTGGGGCCAAGCGTTATGTAATCGCTGGACTGGTTGATACTTCAGGATATGCAGCCGACGTAAGAGAGAAGTATCAGGGGTTCCTGGTTACTGATTCGCCGATCAAGATCGGCGAATCGGAACTTGGCACCGGCGCTTACGGCTTTGGCTTTACTGGTGATGGCAAATTTGTCGTTCTGGATCTGAGCGGCAAAGAGATCCTGTCAACGACAGCATCGCCGGACAAAGAGTTGAAGCGTCCGCGTCCGCTCATGATGTCCAGGGTCGCAGACGGCATTCGGCTTTACGGTGGGCGCAGCTACGTCACGACTGCGGCGAACTAGATCTCTGCGGCGCCCTATTGCGGCGGGGCAACAGTCAGTCTATCGATTTCTATGTCAAGAGAGAACTTTGAGATCATCGGCAACGTCCAGGATGTTGAAATCATCGCCGTCAAACATTCGATTCGTGATC
This sequence comes from Pyrinomonadales bacterium, assembly GCA_038210455.1. GTDB lineage: Bacteria > Acidobacteriota > Blastocatellia > Pyrinomonadales > Pyrinomonadaceae > UBA11740. Next base: position 67,155 of record JBBQWP010000021.1, read on the forward strand.
TCAAGCTTTTAGAACGCATGTACCGTCAGGGTCGTTGGCGTAAGCTAAAAGGCATTGCAAAGGTCCAGCTCGAAAATGGTAGGATACGTCTGGCTGAAATTCACTGGTACGAGGCGCACGGCATCGGCAAACGCCAGATGAAGATCAAGAGGTATTTAGATTAGCTATGAGAGAAGAAAACCTGAATCATCGTATAGCGATCTGTGTCGACAACACCGACTATGAACTGTCGCTCGAGCGCCGCAAGGTGTATCCGATCTTACCGGACGCCGATGCCGAACGTGACGATTATGTCCGCGTCATCGATGAGACGGGTGAAGATTACCTGTTTCCCGCCAGCCGTTTTGTTTTTCTCGCCGTCCCTACTGAAATTGAGGAAGCCGTTTTGGCTAAGGCTTAGACAGATCTTAAGTCGTTAGCGCGGGGACTTCACAGTGAATCTACGTTTCAGATTCAGAACGCCTCTTCCCATCGTGGTCATAATGATGCTTTCTTGCTGCGCGGGAGAATCTGCGAAGGCACAAAACTCACCCACGCCAACCCCAACGCCGCGCACGGGCCGCTCTTACAGCGTCGCGGAATTGCCAAAGACGCCGCCGGCTCCCGGACCACAAGCGACTTCGCCAGTCGCGTTCACGGACATCACGGCGCTGACAAAGATCAACTTCAAACATTCCGGCTCACCGACAGCCGCCAAGTACTTATTAGAGACGATGGGCGGTGGAGTTGCCTGCTTTGACTACGACAACGACGGCCGCATGGATCTTTTCTTCACCAATGGCGCGCAGTTGAAAGACCCTATGCCCAGAGCTGCAAGACCCGATAAGCACGAGGCACAGTTTTGGAACCGGCTCTATCATCAAAAGTCGGACGGCACCTTTGAAGACGTAACTGAACGGGCGGGTCTGAAAGGCGAAGGCTTCAGCATGGGTGTCGCTGCCGCCGATTACGACAATGATGGTTATGTCGATCTATATGTGACGGGTTATGGCGGGAACCAGCTCTGTCACAATAACGGAGACGGAACTTTCACCGACGTGACAAAGAGACTCGGCGTGGCGGCGGGTGGATGGTCCACCAGCGCCGCCTGGATCGACTATGATCGCGATGGCCGGCTGGATCTTTTCGTGGCGCGCTATCTCGAGTGGGATTTTGAGAAGGGCTCAATACTCTGCGGCGACGCACGCGGTACGCGGGCTTATTGCCATCCGGACAATTTCAAAGGCGCGACAAATATTCTCTTTCATCAAAAGCCAGACGCCACCTTTGAAGATGTCAGCGCCGCGGCAGGAATTACAGATCCCGGTGGAAAAGCTCTCGGCTTAGCGCTCGCCGATTTTGATAACGATGGATACGTGGATGTTTTCGTTGCGAACGACAGTGTTCGCCAGTCGCTTTATCACAACAAAGGCAATGGCACGTTCGAAGACATCGCCGTCATGTCCGGCGCCGGGTACGACGAGGATGGCAAAACCTATGCGGGCATGGGAGTTGATGCGGCTGACTATGACAACGACGGTTATCCGGATGTGGTCGTGACGACGTTGTCGTATCAAACTTATCCGCTCTATCACAACAACGGCGACTTGAGTTTTAACTATATGACCAAGGCATCGAGTGTGGGCCAGATAACTCTGCCCAACTCAGGCTGGGGCATCCGCTTTATTGATGCGGACAACGACGGATTGCGCGACATCTTCGTGGCGCAGAGTCATGTGCTCGATACAATTGAACTGTCGACCGGTTATTTGAAGTACAAACAGACGCCGCTCTTGATGCGTAATACCGGCAAAGGCTTCGTCAACGTCTCAGCGACGGCTGGCCCGCCTTTCGGAATTCCTATTGTGGCTCGCGGCGCTGCGTTTGGAGATCTAAACAATGACGGCCAGATTGATGTCGTTATGGGAGTGCTCAATGACGCGCCAGTGATATTACGGAACGGAGGAACGAAAAATCACTGGCTGGGAGTCCGTCTGGTTGGCTCGAAATCAAACCGCGACGGCATTGGGGCGCGCGTGGTTATTGCCGACGCCTCTGGACGGAAACAGATCTTCGACGTTGCAACTGCGGGTAGTTATCTCTCGGCGAACGATCCTCGCCTCATTGCCGGGCTGGGCCTGGTCGCGGGAGTCCGAACAGTTGAAGTGCATTGGCCCAGTGGACTGATACAGACTGTTTCGAATCCCGGCGTCGACCGCTATCTCACGATCAACGAACGTAACCCGACGGCAGGGAAGTGATCTGATTTGCCCGCGTTCGGCAGTCGGGTTTGACACCCTCAAAGGCTATGCGTATTTTCAGAGAGTCCCCGGCATTTCACTCCGCAGAGAGTTTCATTAAGGCTAAGATCGCCCATGGGCTCGATTAACAAAGCTTCAGGACAACTCTGACTCGAATGATTAAGACAAACTCAGATCGCACTCTTCAAGACGGTATTGTCCTGCTGATCCTGATCATCCTGTGCTCAAGTTCGCTCTCGCTGGGGCAGACACCGCCAAAAAAGACCGAGCAAAAACAGGAGATGGGCGGCGTTTCTACGGGCACGCCGTTGAATTATGCATCGCGTCGCACAACCGGGATCACCGACGCCAAAACTCCGGTGATCTTCGAAGACGTCGCGGACAAGACTGCCCTGGGAAATTTCAAGCATCATGCGGGATCAGCGGCCAAGGACTACATTTTCGAAGTGCCGTCTGGCGGCGTCGCCATATTTGATTACGACGGAGATGGGTTGCCGGATATCTACCTGCTGAACGGGTCGACGATTCCCGCAATGCTGGGAACGGAGAAAGCACCGCGAGCGGCTCTCTATCGCAACCTGGGAAACTGGAAGTTCGAGGACGTTACTGACAAAGCCGGTGTCGGGAACGAACGCTGGGGCATGGGCGTGGCTGTTGGTGATTATGACAACGATGGCCGGCCGGATATCTTCGTCGGGAATTTTGGTGTTTCTCGTCTCTATCACAACAACGGAGATGGCACGTTCACGGACGTGGCTGAGAAAGTCGGAGTGGCGCGCAAGGGCTGGAGCACAGGCGCGACCTGGGGCGACTATGATGGCGATGGCCGGTTGGATCTCTTCGTGCCCGGCTATCTGGAAATTGACTTAAACAATCTGCCGCGCAATCCCAGCGAAGCCAACAAGCCAGGTGGCGTAGGTCAAAACTTCTGCCAGTTTCGCGGCACACCGGTGATGTGCGGTCCGCGCAGTCTGGTCGGAGAAGGCGACACGCTGTATCACCAAAAAGCGGACGGAACTTTCGAGGACGTCAGTGTAAAAGCGGCCGTGAACGATCCGCAGAAGTATTATGGTTTCTCTTCGGCCTTCGTCCATGTCAACGAAGACAATTGGTTAGACTTGATAGTAGTAAATGATTCCACTCCCAAGCAGCTCTATATGAATAAGGGTGATGGAACGTTTGAAGAGTCCGGTTATCCGTCTGGTGTGGCGCTCAATGAGAATGGCCGCGAGCAAGCCGGTATGGGCGTGGCTGTCGGCGATTATGACAATGACGGCCGAATTGATTTTCACATTACCAACTTTTCAGATGATTCGAACGTGCTGTATCACAATGATGGCGATGGGAATTTCACGGATATCACTTTCCTGGCCGGGCTGGGAGAAATCACTTTGCCATTCCTCGGTTGGGGCACGAGCTTTGTAGACTATGACAACGATGGTTGGCCGGATCTTATCGTAGCTAACGGTCACGTTTACCCCGCGGTGGACGATCATCAATGGGGTACGAGCTATGCGCAGCAACCATTACTCTTTCGCAATTTGATGAATGGTAAGTTTTCGCGGATCGGCGCTGCGCCGGGGAGCGGGCTGGCTTACTCCTGGGTCTCGCGAGGCCTGGCAGTTGGAGATTTGGATGGCGACGGCCGGCAGGACGTCGTGATCAATAACGCTGACTCAAGACCGACCATTCTGAAAAACGTCTCTGCGTCTTCTGGCCATTGGCTAAACCTGCATTTGGTCGGAGATGTTTCGAAAAAGAGTCCGCGAGACGCTATCGGCGCAATCGCCTACCTGACCTCAGGCAAGATCCGTCAACGCCAGGACGTGGTCAGTGGTGGCAGCTATTGTTCACAAAACGACATGACCTTGCACTTTGGACTTGGGACTGCTACGAGTGTCGATAAGCTTGAGATCAAATGGCCCGATGGCGCAACCGAAACCGTCCCGGTTTCGGGAGTGGACCGAAAGCTGACGATAGTTGAGGGCAAGGGAGTGGCTCGGTGAACCTTCCGTTCCTGGCGTCCTTATGATCCAGGCAAAGACCATGAACTCTGCCTCAGGAGGAGAACCGATTTAGAATTAGACGCACCTCGCCGTTGATCACAGTTACTGACCTGATTTTGATGGCTGGTCTCAGAGCCGAGCGCGGCCCTTCCCGACAGGAGCCGAAATAATGCGACGAATTGATCTCAAGAACGTCCAGGCAGCCCGCCTGAACACGATCCGCTACATCAACCGCCAGATCGTTTTGAATTATGTTCGGGAGAGAGAGCCAATCTCTCGGGCTGAAATCGCGCGTGAGACGGCCTTGCAACGCTCGACCATCTCGACGATCGTGGATGCCTTGAAGATTGAGGGTCTGGTCGAAGAGATTGGTGAAGGCGAATCAACCGGTGGCCGCCGGCCGACCATGCTGCGTTTGCGGATGGCCGGGCCAGTTGCCATTGGCGTGGCCATCAGGCCGACCAGGATCGTAGTGGCCACCAGTAATCTCGCCGGCAGCGTCATTGAGCAGGAAGAGTTCCCGTCCGATCCCGATCAAGAGAAAACACTGCAATTGGTTATCGAGTCGGTGCGAAAATTTTCAGAGCGCAACCGGGCGTCAATAGAAGCCGTAGGGGTGAGTCTTCCCGGGCTGGTTGACCCGGCGACCGGTCACGCTATTTACGTCCCTCACTTTAAATGGCGCGATCTCCCCATCGAGCAAAGAATCGCTGCCGCTACCGGTTTGCCGGTCACGATCGACAATGACGCAAATTCCGTTGCGCTTGCTGAACTATGGTTTGGCCGGCCCGAAGTTACTGACGCTCGCGATTTCATTTTGATTTTGGTTGGACAAGGCGTCGGCACTGGAATAATTATCGATGGCCAGGTTTATCGGGGCGAGCGAGGGGCGGCGGGCGAATTTGGTCATATGATTGTAGGCGCAGAAGCGCCGGTGGCGTGCTCATGTGGTAACTATGATTGCTGGGAAGCGTTCTCGTCCGAACGCGCGGCGTTGGCCAGATATCAAAAGTTGTGCGAACAGCAAGAACCCGAAACGCTGACCTTCGCGATGTTAGTGGACCGAGCGCTCGACAGTGAGGAAAACGCCAAAGCGGCGTTGATTGAAACCGCGCACTACCTCGGCATCGGAATTTCAAATCTCGTGGTTGGCTTCAGCCCTGAAGTGGTTGTAGTTGGCGGGGAGATTTCGCGGGCCTGGCCGCTTATTGAAGAGGCCCTGAGCGAGACAATCGAGCGCAGCGTCCGCAGAGGCCTACCTTCAGCCCGAATACTACCTTCCACGCTAGGCGCCAATCCCAGCCTACTGGGCTCTTTAAGTCTGGTTCTCGCGAGCAAGTTTGCTGCGGCCTTTGCCGCTTAGTTCGGCTTTGATTCACTGACCCTCTCGTGAGTTTGACCACCCCTGACGCGCTAGGTTTCCTTTGCCCCCTAAAAAACGGTTGACAGGAACAGGAAACTGTAATAAAAACTTAGTTCGCTAAGGCAACAAACTAATTGAGACCGTAATCTCAGGTCCCTGCAGCAGCTTTTTAACAATTCGCGGTAAACGCGCAGTAACACTCCAGCGCCATTCGCCGGTGGAGTGCCATTCTTAAAATCGTTCGGACGCGAGGGTTCAGTGATGACAACCTATCGGGCTCTTCTGCACCTACTGAGACCAGTGGGCATTTTGGCATGTCTGTTTACCATTCTTTCTGTTTCGGCCGTGGCCCAGAACAACAAGGCTGAGATAGCTGGGACCATAACGGACGCCAGTGGCGGACTTGTCGTTGGGGCCACCGTTACCATTCTCAAGGTTGATACCGGAGCCGTTCGCACGGTGACTACCGGCGACTCGGGAGAATACAGCGCGCCGCTCCTGGACATCGGCATCTACAAAGTTACGGTTAGCAAGAGTGGCTTTCAGACTGTCACCCAGGAAAACATCACCCTTCAGACCAGTGACAGATTAAGAATAGATCTACAGTTGACACCCGGCACAGTGAGCGGCGTAGTCACGATTACCGCTGCCGCCCCGTTGATCGAGACTGAGTCGAGCACTCGCGGTACGGTCGTGACTGGACGCGAAGTCACAGAGTTACCGCTCTCTGGGAGAAACTTTACTCAGCTGGCGACACTTACTCCGGGCGTGGCCGCTTCCGGTAACACTGGTTTTGGCGGCACTGGGCCAGACGCGCGCCAATTCAACAACGGCGATCCGCGCGCGGGCAGCGGCGGACCGGGAGCAAGCAATTCTCAAGGCTCCACAGAAAACTCGAGGTTCGCTCGTTCGGGCAGTGGCGCTCTGACAGTTAACGGACAGCGCTCGACGAACAATAACTTCTCGCTTGATGGAGTGGACAACAACGAGCCTCAGTTCGGCACCATCGGAGTATTTCCCAACCCGGATGCTATTGCAGAATTTAAGGTCACAACGAGCGTCCCGCCGGCGGAAGTCGGTCGGGCAGCGGGCGCCGTAATTAGTACCTCGATCAAGTCAGGTACGAATCAGTTTCACGGGTCGGGTTACTACTACGGCCAGAACTCGGCACTGAATGCTTACCATCCGATGCTCAAGCGCGATCGTGCGGATGCGATTTCGCGTGGGGTGACCAACCTGGCTCCGTTCACCAAGGCGGTTCAGCAGATTCATGAGTTCGGTGGAACAATAGGTGGCCCGATCATTAAGAACAAGACTTTCTTCTTCTTTGATTATCTGGGCCAGCGCAACAATCTACCTTTTCCTGCCAGCTCGACCGTGCCGACTGCCGGATCAAGGAACGGCGATTTCACCGGCTTTGCCAACCATGATTGCGACGGCGATGGCAGCACCACCGGAGTCAACGACGGGCCGGTCTGCAATCCGTCTACGGGCAAAGCATTTGCCGGTGGCATCATCCCCGCCGCGCTCATCAGTCCGATCTCGAAGAAGCTGTTCAATCTTTATCCGCTTCCTACCAGGAACGTTTTCAATCCAGACCAGGGCAATAACAATTTTTTCACCCAGCGCGCGAATAAGGAACGCATCAATAACTACGAGATCAAGGTCGATCACAAGCTGACCTCAAACAATTCCCTCAGCGGCCGCTTCAATGATCAGCAACTGAAAACTAACCGCGCAAATCTTTTGCCGGGGTTGCCGACCGCAGGGTTTGGCGCCGGCGATGAACTCGGAAACACCCGCCAGGTTAGCGTTACCGATACGCATACGTTTAGTCCGACCGTTCTCAACGAGTTCCGCTTTGGTCTGACACAGATCAATATCAGCATTCACAACTGTGGTGTGGGTGGCGCCTGCGGCACCAGTGCGACCTTTGCGAACGACATTGGTTATCCGAACGCGAACGATGGTTCGTTAGCGGCTTCCGGTGGTCCCGGCCTCGGCAATTTTGGTTCAGGGTTCACCGAATACCTGGGGGACGGTGGTCTATTTCAAGTGAAGAGCAAGAACCCGTATTTTGCCGACTCGCTGACAATCGTTCACGGCACTCACGTCACGAAAGCAGGCGGCGAGTTGCGGCTCCGATATCTGAATACGATTGACGGCGGTCGTTCTGGATTCTTGAAGGGGAACATGCAGTATGCCGATGATGCTCCGGCGACTAACCCATTGTTGCCGGGCCAGGTTTGTCCGGTGGCATCACAGGCGGCTGGAGGCCGTTGCTATGTCGATGCTAACGGAATACCGTACGGGGGAACGGCCAATGCGCAGGCAAACGAACTCATGAGCCTGCCCGCCTTCCAGGTTGACCGCGGCAAGGTATTCGGCGGGCCTTTCAACTTGCGCACGCAGGAATACGGTTTCTTTGTTCAGGACGATTGGAAAGTTAATAGCGAGTTGACGTTGAATTTTGGTCTGCGCTATGACTTGTTCACTTCACCAACCGAAAGTAGCGGCAGACTTAGCTATTACTTCCCCGCGGATAGACGAGTGGCTGTTGCTGCCAGCGCCAACGATCGGATTGTTCGTATGGACAAAAACAACTTTGGTCCGCGGTTTGGGTTCGCCTACTCCGTGAACAAAGAGAAGACCATGGTGGTCCGCGGAGGGTACGGCTTGCTGTATACACTTGACGGGACGGATTACCCGCCGGGAATCCGAAATCCTCCATTTACTAATACGGTACATTTCTCGCAGTTCAACGGCCAGCAACCAACCAACGCGCGGACATACTTTAGCGTAAATACCGGGCCGCCTTCGGTCACCACGCAAATTGATCCGGCCAATCTGCCCACTTCGGCATCGGTTTTCAGTGTTGACCGCAACCAGAAGATAGGCATGGTCCACCAATTTCAGATTAGTTATCAATGGCAGATTTCGAGGGATTGGGCGCTGGATCTGGGCTACGTCGGAAATCGCTCGCGCAACCTCCTGACTACGTTTGATATTGGCAGCAATGGAACCGCCGCGTCGCGAAATGCCGCGGGTGCCTTCCTTGGCAGTGCGCTGCTGTATACCAACGTCGCCTCGTCTTCCTACAACGGTGCGCAGGTGCAGTTGCAAAAGCGTCTGTCAAAGAACATTCAGGGTCAAATTTCCTATACGCGGAGTACTACGACGGATAATGCTATCGGCGTAATCGGATCCCTCGGCGACAGTCGCAACGGTGGTCGTAGCGGGCCCATCAATCCGTTCAACCTTGATGCTGATAAGGGTCGTTCGTCGCTCGATATTCCGAATCTGCTTTCAGCCGACGCGATTATCGATTTGCCGTTCGGCAAGGGGCAAAAGTTCTGGAACAACGCCAGTGGCATGGGGAATAAGCTTGTTAGCGGATGGCAGATAAATGTTATTCAGAGCGCGCGAACGGGATTTCCGTTCAGTGTGGTTTGCAACTGTTCCCTGGTGCGTCCATCTCAAATCGGCGATCCGTTTGCCAATCGGGCACCGGGCCGGTATTTGAATCCAGCAGCCTTCTCTTTGACGGCGAATCTGACTACTCTGCCGGCGAATGCTGCGGGCGCGGTGATTAGATATGGCGATCTCCGCCGCAATACTTTCCGCGGTCCGGCAATTTGGAATACCGATGCGTCTCTGTTCAAGACCACCCAAATCACGGAAAGAGTGAAGGCTCAAATTGGTCTCGAGTTTTTCAACTTTTGGAATCACACAAAGCTGACGGTGCCCAATAACAACATGACCGACGGCAGTTTTGGAAGGTTCGACGGCGCTTACCCAGGCCGCGTGATCCAGTATCGCGCTAAGATTATTTTCTAGGCGCGTTGCGGAATTTCGAGGTTCAGTTGATCTGAAGTTACCGGCACTATAGCGGCGCCTTCGGATTCGCAAATAGGGACGACCGGGCGCTCGTGCGCACGGTCGTCTTTTGGTAAAATGTTCCCGTTTCTCCCCGGCGTTCCCGCTCAAGTTTATGGCCATCCGCTCAGTCGTTGCAGTTTTCTTCGCGCTTGGCTCTTGCCATGCGGCCGCCGCCCAGTCCGTAGTCCCGCCGCCGAAAGAGCGATCTCATGTCGAGCGATTCAGCACTCCAGAAGTGCGCGCTGAGCGGTCCGAATCGGATGCGAGCGCCAGGCTGGCCGCTAATCCAGATGATGATCAGGCACTCAACGCGCGGGCGGTCGCGCGCATGCGACTGGGCCGATACGCTGAGGCGCAAGCCGACCTGCGCCGCGCCATTACGTTGAAGCCGGCGGCTGCGGAATATCAGGCGAACCTGGGTTACGTGTTTTGGAAATTAGGCCGCGCAGATGAAGCGGTCACGGCGGAACGGGCGGCGCTGAAACTCGATCCTCAGAATACGACCGCGCATTACCAGTTAGGCCGCTTCCTGCTCAGGTTGGGTGAGCCTAAGGATTTGGGTGAGGCGATCTCAGAGTTGCGTCGCGCGCTCGATCTCGATCCGCGCCAGTACGAAGTACGCTTTGAGTTGATTGCCGCTTATCGCGATCTCGGCGATCTCGCCCAGGCTGCTGCGCAACTGGATGTGCTGCAGGAATCAAGACCGACGGACCCCCGGGTGTTTTACGTGACCGGACTGCTGGACGCGGATCGAAACGATCTGAATTCGGCGGTGAAGAATTTCAATGAGGCGATCAAACGCGATCCGACGTTGTATGGCGCCTGGCAGGATCTGGGGGTCGCCTATGTTAAGGCCGGCCGCTGGGATGATGCGGAGAAGGTGTTCGGGGATTTGGCCCAACGGCAACCAAACTCGGTTGAGACTGCCTACTTTCATGCTCTCGCACTCTACAACGCGGGCGATATCGCCCATGCCGAGATTGAGGCGCGCCGCGCTCTCCGAATTGATGCCGGCGCGGTCGAAGCGCATACACTATTGGGAATAATTCTCGCGTCCCGAGGTAATGCGAACGCCGAAGCCGCGGACGCCTTGTCTCAGGCAATTGCCCTCAATCCGGCCAGTTTCGATGCGCACTTTTATTTGGGCCGGGTTTTGTACGTGAGGAAAGACTATGCCGGTGCGGTTCAGGCTTTGCGCGTGGCTGCCAGGTTAAATCCTCGGCAGCCCGAGGCGCGATTTTTTCTGGGAACAGCTTTGGAATCGTCGGGAGATTCCGCGGGGGCAATGGCGGAGTATCAGGGATTGGTAGCCGCGGATCCCAACTCGGCGATCGGCCAATTAGGACTAGGGGCGTTGCTCGTCAAGCAGGGAAAGATCGAAGAAGCGATCGATGCTTTGCGTCGTTCGGTGGCGCTCGACTCTGGAGAGTTTGAGGCACATTGGGCACTGGGACGAGCTCTCGCTTTGCGAGAAAAATATCAGGATGCGGTTGCGTCGTTCCAAAAAGCGATTGCCCTCGCGCCCAATCGCGCTGATGCTCATTATCAACTCGGACTGGCTTTGAGAAGGCTCGGACGCGCAGAGGAAGCCAATCGGGAATTCGCCATTGTGGAGCGGCTCAATGCTGAGTTTCGGACCGGAGTGACACCGAAGTAGCAGGCGGACAGAAAAGTCGAAACGTTGATGCGTAGACTCGGGGAAAAAGCTGGAGCGAAACGGCGGAAAGCTCAACTAAGCGTTGCGACTGGAGTGCTATGCCTGCTTTCTTTTCCTGTCGCGGCGTCCAAGACGATGGCTCAGCCTCCCGGCGATCGCCGGCAGAATGTGGTGACGCAGACCGCATCGGCCTCCGACGGACTCAGTCAGGCTGCCAGAAGATCTCTCGATTCGGCCCTGGCGGCACTGCGGTCCAATGACTTGAGATCTGCCGAACAAGCGGCCCGGATTGCGGTCACTGAATCACCCCGCTCCGCGATCACGCATAACCTTCTAGGGGTCGTGCTCGATCGGTCAGGCCGAGGGGAAGAAGCATTCAAAGAGTTCAACTCAGCGATCAGGATCGACCCTAACTTTGTCAGCGCGCGAAACAATCTCGCGCGGATGCTGGCAGAGCACGGGAAAACCGCTGAAGCGATTGCGGAATTTGAGCGAGTGCTAAAAAGCGATCCATCGCACGTTCAGGCACACTATAATCTGGGTGCTCTTTATGGAGAGGCACGAGACTTCGTGAGGGCCGCAGAGCATTTTGCCAGAGCTCGCGAAGCGGATGTTAACGATCCGCAATTGGCCCTGGCGTTTCTAAATGTGGCTTACCGGGCCAATCGTATCAGCGAAGCGAACGCCGCTGCTGATTTGGTCGAAAAGACTGCGGCGGCCGATCCCAAGTCGCTCTTCACGCTGGCGACTGTGCTGGCTGAGAGCAAGCAGTACGACCGCGCCGCACGACTTTTCGGACGAGTCAATGAGCTGACTCCGAATACGTTTGAGGTGCTCTACAATCTGGGCATCGCTCTGTATAACCTGGATCGCAACGCGGAGGCGGGACGGTACCTGGCCGCGGCAGCCGACTTGAATCCGGCGCCCGCGGAAACACACTTTCGCCTGGCCTTAATCGCCAGCGCCCAGAACGACCACGCGAATTCAGTATTAGAGTTCAGGCACGCGATCGAACGCGATCCAAAGAACGCCAACTTTCATTTTCTTTTAGCGCGGGAATACGCGCGGATTGGTTTCTGGGACGGGGCGATCCAGGAGAACACCAAATCGATCGAGATAAACCCCAAAGAGGCGGCCTACATCTACGCGCGCGCCAATGCCAACTATCGCAAGGGAGAGTGGACCGCCGCCGCCGCGGATTTTGATCGCGCTGCTGAACTTGATCCCAAGATTGAAAACATCGATTACCTGCGCGGGTACGCGCACCGGGCCGGCGGTGATTTTGAAAAGGCACGCGAAATTTTGGAAAAGTTCGTGGCCACCCACCCGGATCATGTTGATGCGTTATCGAGCTTGGCTTATGTGGCAATTGAGCAGGGTCGGCTGGATGATGCCGATGCTCCACTTAAACATGCGCTCGAGATATCTCCGAACGAGGTGCCGGTGCTTTACGACTACGCTCGGCTCGCCTTGAAGCGTCGGGATTATCCGGAAGCAGTGGCCCGTCTGGAAAAGGTCATCAGCAAGCTGCCCACCCTGACGCAGGCGCATTATCAACTGTTTTTGGCTTATTCACGGCTGAAGCAGACAGAGAAAGCACAGGCCGAACTGACGGAGTTCAAGCGTTTGGAAGGTTTGGAAAAACAGGTTGAGCGCGAACGCATCGTGGACGAGAAGTTGCGCACCCAACAACTCCTCGGAGGATCGGCTCCGTAGTCTAAGTGCTCGGTCGTAACTAAAAACGATTGACGCCGACTTCAGTCCATGACGAATGTTTTCGCGGCCGGACGAGAGTCCGACGAGTATGAATGGGTAAGCCAGGCTTTATGAAAAGTGATTTACGAATATTGGTAGTGCTGGTCTTCTGCGTCTTCGCCGGCGCGGTCTCAGCTAACGGTCAGAACGTCTGGACCGATAAGCCGTTCGCGCGGTGGTCCAGCAGCGATGCAGAAGTTGTCTTGAATAATTCACCGTGGGTCGTCCGGCAGGAAGTGAGGATGCAAGTCGACAAACACACCCAGACGGCGGCGGGCTCGTATTCCGGCCTGTCCTCGGCGTCCGCGGCGAATTCACAGACCGAAGTGATGACTGATCTGCCCGTCGACTTCATTTTTACTTTACGCCTGCGTTCCGCTTTGCCGGTGCGTCAGGCACTGGTGCGTTTGAAGCAAAAGGAAATTGATTCGAAAAAAACCAGCAAGCAGGAACTGGCAGCTCTTGATGCTCAGATCAAAGGATTACTCGAGTGTCCCGCTTGCGCTGACAACTACGTCGTGACTTTGGGTTCCAAGTCGGCGAATCAACCGGGAGCCGACGCGGTCTATACCACGTTCAAAGGCGGCCGGCTCGCCGATTTGCAACGCTATATTTTTATTGCCAATGAGCGCGGCGAACGTCGGCAGTTGGTGCATTTCGTGCCGCCAAGAGTGCCGGGTGATGAGGCGATCTTTTTCTTTCCCAGGTTGGACGAGAAAGGCGCAGCGCTGTTGACTACCGAGAACAAGGATCTCTTAATTAATCTAACTGACAAACAGGTCAACTCAGTCGCGAATTTTAAGATTGAGGTCTCGAAGCTCGTGCTGAACGGAAAGGTCGAGTTCTAATCCCGCGGACCAACGACGCAGGCCAGGTGCACCCGTATCGGAAAGGAATGAGCTTTGGTTTTCCCCTTGTCTAACACCTCGAAATCCGCAAGCAACGGCAGCCGTCGCGGCACGTGGGCTCGCCTTGTCTCGGTCTTGGTGCTGGTTACGCTGGCCGGCTTGGCAGTCAGGAGCGCTCGCGTCACCGCCAACCCCGATACGCCGAAGACCGCCAGCGTTTACGCGAGCGAAATCGCGCGGACTTACGATTTCAAGTTTGGTGCGAATCCGTTTGCGCCGGGTAACGCGACCACCACGACCGGCACTTTCATTTCCGGCGAAATGTTCGTTCCGGCGAAACGCTGTGGCACTTGTCACACGGACGCCCATGCTCAATGGCGGCAGTCGGCCCACGGAAATGCTTTTCGCGAACCCTTCTATCAAAAGAACGTCAAAGACCTGCAGTCGCAAAAGGGAATTGAATTCACCCGGCACTGTGAATCCTGTCACAACCCTGCGGCATTATTCACGGGCGCGTTGACCAAGAATTCTCATGTGAAGCGGCCATTCGACGATGACGGCGTCTCGTGCATCGCCTGTCATTCGATCCAGTCGGCGAACGGACGCGGCATTGGCGGTTATGTCATGGGCGAGCCGGCGTTGCTGGTGAAGGAAGACGGCACGCGGCTGCTGGAAGGCGTGACGGACCAGCAAATTCTCAATGACGTTCCTTCGCACCGTCGCGCGATGATGCGGCCGTCGTTGAAGTCACCTGAATTCTGCGGCGCCTGTCACAAATCGCAGGTCCCCAAAGAATTGAATGACTATAAATTCCTGCGCGCGTTCATGGTCGCCGATGAATTTCAGCAGTCCTCGTTTTCGAAAGAGTCGCCGCACCCCTACTACACGCGTGACAAAGAGACTTGCAACTCCTGCCACATGAAGCGAGAGCCGGCGCCGCTCTTTGACGTCTCAGCTAAAGAAGGGAAACTCGCCTCGCACCGCTGGGCCTCGGCCAATACCGCGATCCCGTTTTACTACAAATGGCCGGAACAACTCAGCGCGGTCACAACGTTTCTTGAAGACGACAAACTCGGGGTCGATATCTTCGCGATTCACCGCAAGTCGGCGGGAACCGGCAGCGAAGACTTTATTGCGCCCCTCAATCGCGGGTCTTTCAACCTCAAGGCCGGTGACGAGATCAGCGCGGACGTGGTGATCACCAACAAGAACGTCGGCCATTCATTCCCGCCTGAGTTGCGGGACTTTTACGAAGCGTACCTGGAATTCATTGTCAGCAACGACCGGGGTAAGGATCTCTACCATTCCGGCTTTCTACAGCCTAACGGTTATCTTGACGAGTCGGCCCATAACTACAAGACCTATCTGGTGAAGGCCGACGGTACCTATAACGACAAACACCATATCTGGCGAACGCGCGTATTTGCGCAGAATAATCAGATTCAATCGGGACGATCCGATCTGGCTCGCTATCGGTTCCGCGTTCCGGCTGAGGTGACTGGCGCCCTCCGTCTGACCGTGCGACTGCGTTATCGCCGGTTCACTCGAGTCTATAGCGATTATGTGCTGGGCAAATCGGTCGATTATCCGATCGTGACGATGGCTGCGGCTGATTACCTGATGCGGGTCGGAAAAAACGATCCGGTGCCGGCCGCAGAGATTCCCAGGACTGCCATGCCCGATTGGCGTCGCTGGAATAATTATGGGATCGCGCTCTTCGATCAGCGGCAGTACCCTCTGGCGATCGATGCTTTTACCCGCGCCGCCGAACTGGACGAGAAATATCGCCCGGTGGCGTTGACCAACCGAGCGATGGCCCACCTGGAACTTGAGCAGTACGATGAAGCAGCCGCCATTCTGGATCAAGTGGTGAAAGCAAGTCCGGATAACATGCGGGCCCTATTCCAGCAGGCACGCATCTTCATCAAACGCGGTCAGCTGGATCAGGCTGAGACCAACATTCGGAAAGTGCTGGCGGTCTATCCGCGGGATCGAGTCTCGCTGCAGCAGCTTGGTGAACTTTGCAAAATCAAGCGAGACTACCCGGGCGCGCTGGAATGCTTTGACAAAGTTTTGCTGATCGATCCTGAGGATCTGAGCGCACATTACAACCTGATGTTGATTTATCGTAAGTTGGGGCGCACTGATGACGCGCGGCGCGAGGCAAAGATCTTCGCTGATCTCAAGGACGATCCCGGCGCGCTTTCCCTGGCGAATCAGTTTCTTCGCCGGCACCCTGAGATGAGCAACGAAAGCGTCTATTGGCATATTCATGATTTGGGTCCCGGACCGGGCGAATGAAAACAAGGAAACGGTAACGACCGATCATGAGCGTCAAGCGGCGGGTTCTAATCGTCTCAATAGTAATTTCTTGCTTGCTTGTGCTGGCCGGTTCAGGACTTTCGCTAGCGCCCCAAAAGCGAAAAGCGCGCGGCGTCGCCCCTGCACATCAGGCCGGCGATCGCTACCGCAGTAACTGCGCCCGTTGTCACGGCGCTGAGGGCCGCGGAGACACGCCGCTCGGAAGAACACTCAACGCTCCGGATTTCACCGATCAGAAGTGGTGGCAGGAGCACGTAGCGATCACGTCAACTCGCAGTCTGATCTCGATTGTCACGAACGGCAAGGGTGGCATGCCGGCGTTCAGCAAGAAGTTGAATCGCGCTGAGATCAAGACGCTGGCGGCTTACGTGCGGCGCTTTCGTAGTCAAACGCGCTGACGAGTACCCAACAGAATGCAGCTGAAAAACTTCGGGCTACGGGCGGTTTGCTTACTCTTATTTGCCTGCGTAGGCGCAGCTTCGTTATTGGCGAGCCCGCAGGTCGTTGCTCCATCGGTAAGCAAAGTTGAGCCGCCATCCTGGTGGTCAGGGCACTCGATCAATCCGGTTCGGCTGCTGGTCCGTGGGCAGAATTTGATCGGGGCACGCGTCAAAGCTCCCGGCCCGCAGTTAAGTATTTCTGATGTTCGGATCAATTCCAGAGGCACATATCTATTCGTCAGCGTTAGCATTGAGCCATCAGCCAGACCGGGAGAATACTCCCTCCTGCTTGAGACATCGGGCGGCATGACCAGGATTCCTTTTCGTCTCGACCCGCCACTCGACTCGGTTACTCACTTTCAAGGTATTACCAACAGCGATGTGATCTATTTGATCATGCCCGATCGGTTTTCTGATGGAGACGGCCGGAATAATTCTCCGCCCGACGCTCCGCCGGCCGCGTTCGATCGTCGTAACCCGAGGGCCTATCATGGTGGTGATTTTCGCGGCATCATCAACCACCTTTCCTATTTGAAAGAGTTGGGAGTGACCGCCCTCTGGCTGACCCCCTGGTACGACAATTGGAATGGCGTGAACACCTGCGACAAGCCATGGTGTCCGAATACTTATTATCACGGCTATCACGCGATTGATTACTACGGAGTAGAAGACCACTTTGGCGATCTCGAAACGTTGCGGGAACTGATCGACAAGGCGCATGCGCTGGGCCTGAAAGTCATTCAGGATCAGGTGGCGAACCACGTTGGTTCTCGGCATCCATGGGTTAATGACCCGCCGCTCGACGATTGGTTTCACGGCACGCCTCAGAATCACCAGATCGACAAATTTCAGAACAGTGTGCTGCTGTCTCCCCACGCCAATCCCGATGAAGTGCGCAACACTCTGGACGGCTGGTTCAACGACGACCTTCCGGACATGAATCAGGACGAACCTGAAGTCGCGCGCTATGAAATTCAGAACGCTCTGTGGTGGATCGGAGCTACCGGAATCGATGGCATTCGTCAGGACACGATTCAATACATGCCTCGCAGTTTCATTCGCGACCTTTCCAACGCGCTGCATCGTCAGTATCCAAAGATGTGGATGGTGGGGGAAGTGTTCGAGCGTGACCCGGCCCAAACTGCATTCTTCATCGGGGGACACAGCGGGTGGGATGGCATCGACACGAAACTCGATTCCGATTTTGATTTCTCACTTTGGAATGTTTCGTTAGATGTGTTCACCGGCAAGCGGCCCGTGCGCGCCTTGCGCGATCAACTGAAGTACGATGCGCTCTATCCGGATCCACTGAAGATCACCACCTTGACGAACAATCACGACACTCCCAGGTTTATGTCGCTCGACGGTGCAAGTCTCAACGGCGCGATGATGCACATCGCGTTCATGCTCACTGTGCGCGGGACTCCGCAACTGTATTACGGGGAAGAGATCGCGATGAAGGGCAAAGAGGATCCTGACAATCGGGGCGATTTTCCCGGCGGGTTTCCGGGTGATTCAACCAGCGCGTTTCAGGCAAGTACTCGATCGACCGAAGAGCAGCGAGTGTGGCAATGGACGCAGGGCTGGATTAGATTGCGCCGCGATCATTCGGCGCTTAGAACTGGGCGCCAGATTGATCTTTTTTACGACGACGATGCCTACGCGTTCGCCCGGCAGAATAAAGTAGAGACGGTCATCGTTGTCTTTAATCGTGCTTCCGTGGAAAAGGACATAACGATTCCGGCAGCCGCGATTGATATTCGCGATGGCTCAGAGTTGATAGCGCTCCCGGGATCCCAAAATCGCGCGACAGTATCAAAGGGCGCGGCCACGTTCGTAGTGCCGGCGCTGACGGCTGCGGCCTACCGGATTGGCTAACCGCATCTCCGTAACTCCAGGGGCCTTGGACTTGTATCGATGAACTTTCCCAGATCCAGCGGCATTCTGCTTCATCCGACTTCGCTGCCCGGCCGCTTCGGCATCGGCGATCTCGGACCGGAAGCGTATGCATTCGCGGACTTCCTCGTGGCGAGCGGCCAGACTCTGTGGCAGGTGCTGCCGCTTGGACCGACGGGCTATGGCGATTCGCCTTATGCCTGCTATTCGGCGTTTGCCGGTAACACGCTGCTGATTAGTCCGGAGAAACTTTTTGCGGAAGGACTGCTGACCCGAACTGATCTGGATGATATCCCTTCGTTGCCCGCTGGGCGGATCGACTTTGAGCAAGTCCATAGAGCGAAGAACCTGGTGCTGGACAAGGCTTTTGCGCGCTATCAGCGGACGACGGACACGGAATTTCGCAGTGCGTTTGAAACCTTCGCTGAGCAGAATGCTTCGTGGCTCGACGATTACGCACTCTTTCGCGCACTCAAGAGCGCGCACGGCGGTGGGCCCTGGCGCGAATGGGAAAGCTCTCTGGTTCGTCGTGAACCGGGCGCGCTCGCGCGGGCCCGCGTCGATCTGCACGAGCAGATTGACGCACACAGGTTCTTTCAATTTCTTTTCTTCAAACAGTGGTTTGCGCTCAAGGCCTACTGCAATGAGCACGGCATCAGCCTGGTGGGCGACATCCCAATCTTTGTGGCCCAGGATTCAGCCGATGTTTGGACCAATCCTGATCAGTTCAAACTCGATTCCGAGGGACGGCCGACGGTCGTTGCCGGCGTGCCACCAGATTATTTCAGCGCCACCGGCCAGTTCTGGGGTAACCCGCTTTACAACTGGGAGCGAATGCTGCGGGACGGTTTCCGTTGGTGGATCGAGCGCGTGCGTGCGAGCTTGCAGACCGTGGATATCGCCCGCATCGATCACTTCCGAGGTTTCGCAGCTTGTTGGGAGATTCCTGGAGGCGACACGACCGCGGAACGCGGGCGCTGGGTCGAAGCGCCGGGAAGGGAATTGTTCACAGCGATCCGCAACGCCCTCGGTGACCTGCCAATCATCGCGGAGGACCTGGGTGTGATCACCCCGGATGTTGAGCGCCTGCGCGATAGCTTTGGTTTTCCAGGAATGCGAATACTACAGTTCGCCTTTAGTAGCGACACAAAGAATATCGATCTACCGCACAACTATCACCGCAACGTTGTGGTTTATACGGGGACGCACGACAACGACACGACGGTCGGCTGGTTCAACAGCGTAGCCGGTGAGGGCTCGACCCGAACCGCGGAACAGGTCAGCTCTGAAAGAAACTTCGGTCTGAAGTACCTAAACACAGAGGGCACGGAAATTCATTGGGACTTTATTCGCGCCGTGCTTCAGTCAGTGGCCGACACGGCCGTTGTGCCGTTGCAGGATTTGCTCGGATTGGGAAATGAAGCTCGAATGAATCTGCCTAACAGCACCCAGGGTAATTGGAGTTGGCGATTTGATGCGCAGGCTTTGACAGAGTCACACGCTGGTAGACTGAGAGATATGACGGACACCTATGGGCGTATTCGCAAACATGAAGTGGAGAGAATCAAGCTGGATCAAGACACACTATGAAGCGGTCTCATTTACTATTGGGCTCCGTTTGGTCGGTCGCTTTCGTTTTTGTGGTAGCGACGTCGGCGGCCGCACAGGCGCCGGAAGTGCTTAAGGTCGAACCGCCTAGCTGGTGGGTCGGAAGTTCGTTGAACCCTGTGCGAGTGCTCATTCGAGGCAGAAATCTCCTGGGATCTCGAGTGCAAACTACGGGCGGCGGTTTTCGCACTGTTGGAATGCCGAAGGTGAATGCCAACGGTACTTATATGTTCGTAGACGTAGCAATCCTGCCCAATGCCCCGCCAGGAAAGCGAACCTTAACGCTCTCCAACTCAAGCGGCAGCACAGCCGCGCGCTGGGAAATTCTTCCGCCCTTGAATCGTCCAGGGAACTTTCAGGGATTCTCGCCGGACGACGTCATGTACCTCATCATGATTGATCGATTCAGCGATAGTGACCAGAGCAATAATGATCCGCCACAGTCCCGTGGGCTCTATGATCGCGCCAATAAGTTTTACTATCACGGAGGCGATCTACAGGGGGTCATTGATCACTTGCCATACTTGAAAGATCTGGGAGTAACCGCGCTGTGGCTGACGCCCTGGTACGACAACTACGATCGGCTGAATGAAATTGAACTCAAAGACGGAAAACCCTGCACGGGTTTTCACGGCTACAATCCACAGGACTTCTATGGCGTCGAAGAGCACTTTGGCAATCTCGCCAAGCTGGCCGAGCTGGTCGAGGCTGCCCATAAACTCGGCCTCAAGATTATTCAAGACGAAGTCGTTAATCACACCGGTCCCTATCACCCGTGGGTTGACGATCCGCCGACGCCCACCTGGTTCAACGGCACCAGACAGCATCATTTGAAGAATGTTTTTCAGACCTGGACGCTACACGATCCGCGCCCGGTAGTGAGTTTGAAGAAAGAGACGATGGAAGGATGGTTTCTCGATTTTCTGCCTGATCTGAATCAGAACGATCCGGAAGTTGCTCGTTATCTGATTCAGAATACTCTGTGGTGGATTGGCGTCACCGGACTTGATGGGATTCGAATGGACACCTGGCAATATGTGCCCAACACTTTCTGGCGCCAATGGACTGGAGCAATTAAGCGCCAATATCCGACTTTCACCGTAGTCGGCGAGGTGAAGGACGGCGACGTGGTCCATACGTCCTACTTTCAGGGGGGCGTGGTGCGGGATGGCGCGGATTCCGGGCTTGATTCACTTTTGGATTTTCCGCTCTTCTATCCGATTCGTCACGCATTCGCCGAAGGCAAGAACCTTGACGAGGTACCAAAGACGCTGGCCAAGGATTATCTCTATAGCAATCCAAATATCCTGGTGACTTTGCTCGGCGGGCATGATGACGGGCGCTTTATGAGTGAGGAGGGCGCCAGCTATGCCGGTCTCAAATTGGCCAATGCCTTTGTCCTGACGACGCGAGGCGTGCCTCAGCTCTATTACGGTGACGAGCTCGCAATGACTGGTCCCGACGAGCCAACTGCGCGCGCTGATTTTCCGGGCGGCTTTCCGGGAGATAAGAAAAATGCGTTTGCCAAGGACGGGCGCTCACGCCAGGAGCAGGATCTGTTTGATTACGTGCGCAAGGTCGTGCATTTGCATACGGAACTCGAGCCGCTAAAGCGAGGAGAGTTGGTGAGTCTATATGTCTCAGAGCAGCAGTATGCCTATGCGCGGAAAACGAAAACCGGCGTGGTAGTCGCGATTATCAACAACGAAACGAAGCCGGCGAGCTTTGAATTCGTGATTGCTCCTGCCGGTCTGGTTGATGGATCGCTGCTGGTTGACCGGCTTGGTGGGTTGGGCGAAGTGCGCGTTAGCGGTGGAAAGTTGGAAGTAACTCTGCCGGCGCGCTCGGCTGCCGTGTTGGCGCCTCGATGAGCGCTGAGGCGGCGCACTTGTGCGTCCGTGACCTTCGCCGCGGACAAGTCCGCCGTCTAAACGAATTTGTAAAGATAGACCGATTCAATGGAACTCAAGACAAAACCAATTTCAGATCAGGTTGCGCTGGTTACGGGTGGGGGCACCGGCATCGGCCGCTCGTTTACCGAAGCTTTGGCGACGGCGGGGGCGCGCGTCGTCATCGCCTCGCGGAGAGAAGATGTTCTGCAACACGCCGCCGAGGAAATTAACCTAAAGCTCGGTGCGGCAAAAGTCTTTCCCTATGTCTTTGACATTCGCGAACGCCATACGACTGATGCCCTCGTGGGCCATGTCGTTGAACAACACGGTGCGCTGGATCTACTCGTCAACAATTCCGGTCTCGCAGTTCCTGAAACGGCAGATCTGATCACCGAAGAGGGTTGGGACAAAGTGATGGATACCAACCTGCGCGGGGTGATGCAACTGGTGCGGGCGACACTGCCGCACATGATTGCCAACGAGTTTGGTGACATCGTCAACATCTCTTCGCAAGCTGGAAAGCACGGCTATGCGGACGTGCCGTCTTATTGCGCTTCGAAGTTCGGTTTGCTCGGATATGCCGAGGCCTTGCGCGATCACGTGCGTAAGGCAGACGCGAACATTCGCGTTTTCAATTTATGCCCCGGTCTCGTCGATGTCGAGAACAGCGCCACCGATGCGACACCAAAACCGGGATTCATTCATGTGTCGAATATGGCGCGCACGTTGATGTACGCGCTGTCGCTCGATCGCGATGTCGTGCTTGAAGATGTCAATATTTACGCGCGATAGCCGCACTCGGACGCAATTCAGTATGTTTAGTTGGCGGACTAGTCAGCCTCTGGCCGTGACGCCGGACAAGTCCGGCGTCTAAACGCCCTTCAATTTTTCCCTTCGGCAGATGAGGAGCAGCACGAAATGAATAAGCCACGCTTGAGCTTCTGGCAGATTTGGAACATGAGTTTTGGGTTCCTCGGGATCCAGTTTGGTTGGGGACTGCAGCTCGGCAACATGAGCGGTATCTATGAAAAGCTCGGCGCGAATCCTGACCAACTGCCTATGCTCTGGCTCGCGGCGCCGCTGACCGGTTTGATTATCCAACCGATCATTGGTTCGATGAGCGATCGCACGTGGAGCCGCCTGGGACGACGACGCCCTTATTTTTTGGTTGGCGCTCTGCTCGCCAGCAGCGCGCTTTTCTTCATGCCGACTTCCGGAAGTCTGTGGATGGCGGCAGGGCTGCTGTGGATCCTCGACGCCAGCATCAATGTCAGCATGGAACCCTTTCGGGCATTCGTGGCTGACAAGCTGAACGCCGACCAGCGCACCACCGGTTTCGTGATGCAATCGTTTTTTATCGGATTAGGCGCGACGTTCGCGGGGTGGTTGCCGCTCGCGTTTCGCCGCTTTGGAGTTACCGGCAATACCCAGGGTGGCATCCCCTTAACTATCAAATATGCTTTTCAAATTGGGGCGGTTGCGTTTCTGCTGGCCGTGCTGTGGACCGTCTTTACTTCAAAAGAATATCCACCGGAAGACATGGAAGCGTTCAACCGCATGCGCCGTGAAAAGGCAGGCGTGGCCGCGGGATTGAGCGAAATATTTACAGCTTTACGCGAGATGCCGCGCACGATGCGGCAGCTTGCGCCCGTGCAGATTTGCACCTGGCTCGGTCTGTTCTGCATGTGGCTGTTCTACGTGCCGGCAGTCGCGCGACACGTCTTCGGCGCCCTCGACCCAAAGTCCGAAGCCTATACGCATGGAGTGGAATGGGGCGGCTTTGCGATGTCCTTCATGAACATCACCTGCTTTGCCGTGGCGTTTCTGCTGCCGGCGCTGGCCAAGGCGACCAGTCGCAAGACCGTGCACGCGCTCAGCTTGATCTGCGGCGCCGTCGGATTGTTGTCCATCTATTTTATTAGCAGCCCGTGGATGCTGGTGCTTTCAATGGTCGGTGTGGGTGTAGCGTGGGCTTCGATCCTTTCAATGCCGTACGCAATTCTGTCCGGCTCATTGCCCGCCGCGCGCATGGGCGTCTACATGGGCGTCTTTAATTTCTTTATCGTGATTCCTGAGATCACACAGGCTCTCACGTTCGGACCGCTTATCCGCGGCATCTTCGGCGTTAACAATCCGCGCAGCCCGCTCTACGTTGTACTGGTTGGGGGATGCTTCATGTTGCTGGCTGCACTGCTGGTGATACGTGTGCGCGAGGTGGCGGACGTTGACCTGCCAGGTGCCGACGTGATCGAAGCCGACGAGAAGACACCTTTTACCGTTGCCGAGGGCGCGCAGCCTGTGCCAAGTACCGGATTGATCGAGGGAGAGTAGCGCCAGCGAGCATACCCGATTCAAGAGGAAGCTATGAAACGGTTTGAGTCACCACAGAGAATTTGGTCGCGCGGCTTTGGATGCCTGTTGCTTTGCGCGATGCTGGTCACCGTGCTGTCGCCTGGCAGCAGCGCCGCACAGCAGGTGTCGAAACAGTCGGCGCGCCCCGCGCGCGAATGGGTCCGCGACGGCGTAATCTATGAAGTCTATCCGCGCGCATTTTCCGCTGAAGGTAATTTCAACGGTATCACCGCGCAACTCGATCGCCTGAAGAATCTCGGCGTCACGATTTTGTGGCTCATGCCAATTCACCCGATTGGACAAGAAAAGAAGAAAGGGACCATTGGCAGTCCTTACGCGGTGCGCGACTACTATGGCATCAATCCGGACTATGGCACGACGGACGATCTAAAACGTTTGATTGGCGAGGCGCACAGGCGCCGCATGAAAGTAGTCATCGACATTGTCGCCAATCACACTTCATGGGACAGCGTGATGATGAAGTGGCCGGAGTTTTACCGGCACGATGCGAGCGGCAAGATCACCTTTCCGCACGACTGGTTCGACGTAGCCCAGTTGAACTATGACAATGCGAAATTGCGCGATTACATGATCGACATGCTCAAGTATTGGATTCGCGAATTTGATCTGGACGGATTTCGCTGCGACGTCGCCGGCGATGTGCCTACCGATTTCTGGGAAAAGGCGCGGGCAGAACTCGACAAGATCAAACCTGACATCTTCATGCTGGCCGAAGCGCACCAGGCTGATCTGGAAGTGAAGGCTTTCGAGGTTGATTATTCATGGCCGCTGCACAGCGCCTTGACCGACGTCTTGCAGGGACGCGGGCGGGCTTCTGATTTGCGCGTGGCTTGGGAAGATGAGGTCAAAGAGTGGCCGCTTGGAGCGCTGCACATGCGCTTCTCAGATAATCATGACGAGCGGCGGGCCATCGCTCGTTTCGGTGAACCCGCCGCGCTCGCGGCGTCTGCTTTTGTCTTTACGCTGGATGGCGTGCCGCTGGTCTACAACGGAATGGAAGTGGGCGATACGACAGAGTCGGGTGCGCCCGCGCTCTTTGAGAAGCTGCCGGTGTTTTGGCCCATCGCCGAACGACGGCCTGAGTTTCCCCGCTTTTATCAAAAGATGATCAGCCTGCGTCAGGCGAGCAATGCGCTGCGTCGTGGATCGCTTGAATGGTTTCACAATTCCGACGAGACCCGAGTTGTCAGCTATGTTCGGCGCAGCGTCGATGAAGAAGTGCTGGTGGCGATTAACTTTTCGAACCAGCCCTTCATTGGTGTCATCGAGGTGGGGAATGCTTCGACCTATGCAGAGGTAACTCCAGACGCAGGCCCGCCTCAGCCGCCTGACGCGCCCCCTTCGGACAATTCTGTAACCAGGCGGACCGTGGGTCTGCCGGCTATTTCGCTGCCGGCCTGGGGATATCGAGTCTTTCGCAAATCTTCGCGGTAATATCAGGCATTGAATGCAACGAAGCGTTTTCATTTTCGTCACGGTCGTGCTTGGCTGCGCGACTTTGCTCGCACAGACAACAAACCGTCTCGCTCCCGGCGCGCCGGGTCATGACGCACGTTGGATGAGCGCGGCTAAGAATGGATTTGGGACCTCAAACACCGCAACCTCAAAGGTCTGGTTTACGCTCAATGACGGCGTCATGACCGAAGTTTATTATCCGACGCTCGACGTGCCCAATGTCCAGATGCTCCAGTTGATTATTGTCGATGGCAGTGTCCACACCGAATCCGAGGACACGACACATCGCCTGGAGGTCATCGATCCAAGAGCGCTGGTCTTTCGTCAAACTAACACGGCGAAAGATGGCTATTACACGATTACCAAGACCTACGTAACTGATCCACAGCGAAACACGGTCCTGATCGACATTATTTTTGATAGTCGAATCGCTGCCAACGTTTACCTTTATTACGATCCCTCGCTCAACAATAGCGGGATGCACGACTCTGCATGGACTGAGGGCGACGCGTTGTTAGCTGTCGATGGTGACAAGGCCTCTGCCCTGATTTCCAGTTCCGGCTTTGCTTACGAAGATGAACCGATCCGAGATTTCTTAAAGCAAGGACGATCCAACGAGCTTGATATCTCAAACGGCTACTTCGGAACCACGGATGGTCTGACGGAGTTGCGCAGAAATTGGAATCGGAGCAGTTTTGCGCCTTATGCCCGAGCGACGAATGGCAACGTGGTTCAGGTTGCGGCTCTCAAGGGCTTTCAAGGCTCAGGCGGCGTCAAGCCCCATTGCACTCTGGCGCTGGCCTTCGGGAAGACTCCTGGTGAAGCGTTAGCTAACGCGCGTGCTTCGTTAACGAAAGGGTTTGACGCAGTCCGAAGGGAATACGAATCGGGCTGGCGTGCTTACGTAGCCACCCTCCCCACCGTCGAACCTAAGTACCAACGCCAATTCAACATGGCCGCGATGGTTTTGAAGGCGTTAGAAGATAAGACCTATCGCGGCGCCTTCATTGCCTCGCCGTCAATTCCCTGGGGTGGCGGGCCAAACGCGAACCAGCCGACGATCAGCGGCTATCACGCCGTGTGGTCGCGCGATCTTTATCAGATTGCGTCGGCGTTCTATGCCATGGGCGATCTCGCGGCGGCGAACCGAACACTCGATTATCTTTTCAATGTTCAGCAAAAACAGGACGGAAGTCTTCCGCAAAATTCGTGGGTGGATGGCCGGCCGATTGGTGGCGGCTCGCAGATGGATCAAGTTGCATTTCCTCTGATCCTTGCTTATCAACTTGGCCGCATAGATCGCATCAGCTGGTCGAAACACATCAAACCCGCTGCCGACTTCATCGTTCAACGCGGTCCAGCAACGGGCCAGGATCGCTGGGAAGAAAGGTCAGGCTATTCGCCGGCAACTATCGCTGCTGAGATCGCCGGCCTGGTTTGCGCTGCGCGCATCGCTGACATGAACGGGGACAAGGATTCGGCTCGCACCTATGTCGGCACTGCTGACAACTGGGCGCGCAACGTCGAACGTTGGACCGCGACGACGAGCGGCAAATACGCAGATGGAAACTACTACCTGCGCATTAGTGAGAATGATAATCCAGACGACGGAGCCAGGATCGAGATCAATAGTGGCGGCGGAGTCTACGATGAGCGTGAAATTGTTGACGCAGGATTTTTGGAGCTGGTTCGTCTGGGAATCAAGCCTGCTGATGATCCTTTGATTTTGAAATCGCTCGGCATCGTTGACGGGTTGATCCGGATCGATACGCCCGCCGGGACGGGCTGGTACCGTTACAATCACGATGCTTATGGTGAGAGGCCGGACGGCGGTGCGTATGATGGCCGGACCGGTCGGGGACGTTTATGGGCTTTGCTTTCTGGCGAGCGAGGCGAATACGAAATCGCGCGAAGGCAGAGAACTGCGGCCCGTAAACGCCTCGATACGATGCTCGGGTTTGCCAACGACGGCCTGATGATTCCTGAACAAGTTTGGGATAGCCGACAAACTCCCGGTCGAGAGTTTCGCTGGGGTTCGGGCACGGGATCGGCCACGCCACTCGCATGGTCAATGGCCCAATTCATTCGTCTGGCTCTTAACCTAAGGGCCGGTCGTAATCTCGAAACGCCGCACCTTGTCGCGGCGCGCTATTTAAGGAGTTCGCGAACCACGAGATGACTGATCCAAAGCAATCTGTCGGCGAGCAAAATTGCGGACTCGTGTTCGCTGCTGATCTCGGTGGCACCTATCTGCGCACCGCCATAGTTGACGAAGATGGAAGAATTCGCTCTCGACTGAAGCAGAATACTCCGGAAGCAGACAATCCGGATGAGATTGTTGGCGCGCTCGTGAGCGCCGCCCGCAGATTTGAGGCGCAGGACGTCGCTTCGGGCAAAGGCTTACGCGCCGTATCGGTTGCGGTGCCAGGGACAGTGAATGTCGAAGCAGGTCTGGTGGTGAAAGCCCCAAACCTGACTTGCCTCGAGAGCTTTCGCCTGGCGGAGGCGTTGACGGCAGAGCTAAAACTGCCGGCAATTCTGGAGAACGACGCAAACGCCGCTGCCGTTGGTGAGATGTGGCAAGGTGCCGGTCGGGGTCACCGTGCGATCGTTTGCGTGATGCTGGGCACTGGAGTTGGCGGCGGCATAATTCTGAACGGGAAGCTTTGGCGCGGAGTGAATGACTCAGCGGCAGAGATTGGCCACATGTGCGTCGATCCTTTTGGAGGAGTCGCTTGCACTTGCGGCAGTCGTGGCTGTCTGGAAGTTTACGCTTCGGCGACGGCCATCGTCCGCATGACGCGTGAAGCTCTGCCCCGTTATGCCGAGTCCGTCCTGGCCACAAGCGAAAATCTAACTTCGGAAGAAGTCTATCGCGCGGGCTTAGCCGGCGACGCATTGGCGCTGGAAGTGTTTCGACGCATGGGCGTGTATCTGGGTATCGGTCTCGCGAATCTGATCAATGTTCTTAATCCAGAGATGATTGTGATTGGCGGCGGAGTCGTGAACGGGTGGGATCTATTTGAAAAACACATGCGTCACGAGGCCCATGAACGGGCGTTTCCCGTGCCCGCCGCGCAGGTGAAGATTGTGCCTGGCGAATGCGGCGACGATGCTGGATTGCTGGGCGCGGCCCGGCTGGCATTTACCGAAGGCCTTCACGCAGTCTAGGAGATGGAGTATCCGAGCGTCGCAGCGCGATCCCCGAAACTAGAGCGAGTTTGGTCATCCTATGAAAAGACTTTCACTGATTCTAGTTTGCCTGGCTGCCCTCGCCTTAACGGGTGAGGCGCAGGAAATTACGACACTGGAAAAGATCGGTCCGGTCACCAGTTTCACCAGCACCGCCCAAAGTGTCACGTTTACCTGCCGGGATAATTCCCAGGTCCAGGTATCAGTTCTGGCCCTGGATCTGATTCGTGTCCGGGCGTCTTTCACAAAGCCAATTCCGTCGAGAGACCACTCCTGGGCAATTGCCAAAGAGAAGTGGGAGACATTGCCCTGGAGCCTACGGGAGGCCGCGGACTCGATTACGATCTCGACTGCTGAAGTCGAGGTTGTTGTTAATCGCTCACCTTTGCTGATCAGTTTTCGCGACGCACGTACGCACGCAATCATCAACGCCGACGAGCAGCCAATGGCTTACGATGCGAAGGGCTCTCTGGCTGGAATGATGTTTGACCCGAAGGCCGGAATGTTCATCGCGGCGGCGAAGAAGCTCGGCTTCAATGAACACTTTTATGGCTTGGGGGAAAAGGCCGCGCACCTCGACAAGCGCCGCAACTTCTTCGTGAATTGGAACTCCGACACGCCGGGCTACACCGAAGGCAAGGACCCGATTTATCAGACCATCCCCTTCTACATCGGTTTGCAGCAAGGCAACGCTTACGGGCTCTTCTTCGATAACAGTTATCGCAGCTACTTTGATTTTGGCCGCTCGTCGCAGCAGCGCGCCTGGTTTGGCGCCGAAGGCGGCGAGATGAACTACTACTTTTTCTACGGACCTGCGATCAAGAAAGTTCTTGGCCGTTATGCTGATCTCACGGGTCACATGCCAATGCCACCGATGTGGGCGCTGGGTAATCAACAGAGCCGTTGGAGCTATTACCCCGACACGATGGTCGAAGAAGTCGTGCGTCAATATCGCGAGCGGGATCTGCCTCTGGACGTCATGCACCTCGATATTGATTACATGCAGGGCTATCGAGTCTTCACTTTCGATCCGAAGCGATTTCCTGATCCGCAGGCTCTGACAGAGCGACTCGGGAAGCAGGGCGTTAAAGTAATAACAATTGTCGACCCGGGCGTGAAGCGTAATCCACCGGCGGTGAACGCGCCGCCCTCTTCCCCGGAAAAACCGGAATTGCAGCCACAGGATCTGCGCTATTACGTCTTCGATCAGGGGATTGAGAAGAATTACTTTCAGCATCGAAAGAATGGGGAGTTATTCATTCCCCAAGTCTGGCCCGGTGAAAGCGTCTTTGTTGACTACACTCTGCCTGAGGCGCGGCGGTGGTGGGGCGACCTGCATCGCGCCTATACGGACAACGGCGTGGCTGGCATCTGGAACGACATGAACGAGCCGTCCGATTTCGTCGACCAGAGCGGCAAGAACCAGATTGATGTAGTCAGCTATGACGAAGGCGAAAACTCTACCCATGCGAAGAACCGAAATGTGTTTGCCCTATTGGAAGCGCGCGCAACGTACGAAGGCCTCCAGAGATTGCAGCCGACCAAAAGACCGTATGTGATTACGCGCGCGGCATACGCGGGCATTCAGCGCTACTCAACCATGTGGACAGGTGATAGCAACAGCAGCTGGGACGCGCTCGCTTTGAACATCCCGATGTTTACGACCCTGGGACTTTCCGGCGAGCCGTTTGTCGGCAGCGACGTAGGTGGTTTCATCGGCCGCGGTAACGGAGAACTGCTCGTGCGTGGCTATCAGATAGGTTTTCTGGCGCCGTTCTGCCGCAATCACAAGGTCATCGACGGTTACGATCAGGAACCGTGGCGCTTTGGGAAATACTATGAAGACATCATTCGTAAGTACCTGAAATTGAGATATCAGTTGCTGCCATTTCTTTACACGACGCTGGAGGAGGCGCATCGCACGGGTGTGCCGCTGTTCCGGCCGCTGATGCTGAACTATCCGGACGATGCAAACACCTACAACCTCGACGACGAGTTCATGATCGGTGATGACCTGCTGGTCGCTCCGATAGTCAAACCGGACTTGACCTCACGTCTGGTCTATCTGCCCAAAGGAGTCTGGTACGACTACTGGACGAACAAGAAGTATGCAGGCGGAACGATGGTCCGAGTCGATGCGCCGCTCGAGACCGTGCCGATGTTTGTGCGCGGCGGCGCCATCATACCGATGGGCCCGGCAATGAATTATGTGGGAGAGAAGCCTTTCGATCCGATCACATTGGCGATCTATCCGGACCAGAAAGACTCGGCATCGTCAACACTCTACGAGGATGATGGACTGAGTCCGGCCTATGAGCAGGGAGTGTTTCGCCGTACGAGTTTCGCGGCGAGGCGGGTCGCGAACGGCTACGTCATAACGATGAACACTCCGCAAGGCAAATACAATCCCGGCGCGAGAAAGTTTAGTTTTGTCATTAAGTCAGCGCCGAATTCCAAGGTCACTTCGATCGCGGACGATAGTAGGGCCCATACGGTGGAAATCAAATAACTGGGATCATGAGTTGAAACAGCAAGCACCATATTCGTTTCCGTTCAACGGATTGAGGAAGACGTCCTTATGACCTGGATCAAGACGGTCTCTATCGAGGAAGACGAGAAAGTGCGTCGGGCGGTTGAAGCGCAGCGCGCGTTTTATCCAACTGAGTACGCTACTCCGGTTCATCCAACCCCCGATGGTGGGACCTCAGGCATTGTGGCTTCGCATAGTCTGATACCCGACGCCCTCTATCACGCATTCGCTACGTTTGGCGCGTTGATGTCGCCGGACCTGCCCTTAACCAGACGCCAACACGAAATGATTACCACGGTCGTGTCGGTTGCCAACCGTTGTCATTATTGAATCGAATCTCACGCAGAGTTTCTGCGTCGAGTCACCCTCGATGAAGATCTGGTCAAAGCGCTGCAAGAGGATTACCAGACGGCGCCGATTCCAGAGCAGGATAGAGTGATGCTCGACTATGTAGCGCAACTAACCCGTGACGCGACTCGTCTGTCAGAGCAAGACCATGATCGCCTGCGCGCGGTCGGGTTTGACGATCGAGGGATTTTGCAGATAACGCTAATTGCTTCCTGGTTTAATTACATCAGTCGAGTCGCGGATGCATTGGGTGTGGGCAGAGAATAGAGAAGCACCTGCTTTACCGGGGCCTCGCACGGTTTTGAATGTCCGTGCAGCCGGCCTTTTTCTGAATCCATCGGGCGCCGTTCCGATCAATCCGGAGAATATCAATTGGAGGCCCGACATATTCGCTGCGGGCGGCGATTTCGGTCTCGATGAGCCGGCGCACGCCGTTGACTAGTCCCTGCTGCCAAAAACCGGGCGTCTCTTCCGGCAAGCCATCGATCGCATCCGTCTCACCAAGGAGCCGTGTTACGACCACGCCCTGACAACCCTCCAGGCAGTCATCGGGCAGCACACTGACACCGATTTGTTGCACGCTAATCTGTGTCGCTCTGAAGTTTCTCACAAAGATTAACGGGTGGCCTTTCTCAAAACCTGCGATGATGACGCGTAGAAACATCTGCCCACCCTCGATCTTTTTATTGTAAGTCTCTGGCGCGTGCTTTTTCAGGTGCGCTAATTCATCGAACAGTCGCGAAACGAGAAATCCCGTGAGGATACTTACTTTCTCAGCTGCGGACGCCGAAGGCTTCAACTGGAGGGCCGTCGACGAAATCTCCGGAAGGTTGAAGCCAGTTTGCCGGTCAACCTCCAAACCTTCCATCGCGACGAAGAGATTGCCTACTGGAAAAATCTTGCAAGCCTGCTTATTCAGATCGCTGCCGAACGAATCCGTGACTTTGCTGTCGGCGCCGATTACGATCTCATCATTCGTCCGGGCGACTACTATGGTGGTGGCACGCGCGGCATTAGCCGGACTCAATATTTGAAGAGTAGAAACAATTAGCAGCGTTAATCTAATCCGGTTCATGGGTGACCTATAACTTGATAACGTCTTTCGTTCAATTCACCTTTTCTTAATCGGCGTCAAGAATACTATTAGCTGAATCCACAAGGCGGAAACCACACTACTTTCTTGACGCACTTACTTGCCAGCTCCCAATAAGAGCGCAACGCATTTTAGGGGTGCCTGTAATGTTTGGTGAGTTCCTGACTGCGTGTTCGTTATGACCATATCCCTTCCCCTTCAGTTCCAATGATTTTGCCACAGGCGCCAACGTTGAGTTATCCCCTCTTAGTTGGCTAATGCTTTATTGCAGGCGATGATTTCGCGCGTTACCTGATCGAACTTTCTTGTCTCCGCGCTGCTGAGTTTTCCTTTGCTTCGCATGTCTTGCCAGATGTCCAAGCTGTGCTGGTATGAATCGCGAGCAGCAAGCCACAACTCTCGCTTTTGATTTATTGGCACTGTTCTATGCGAGGCAATTAACGAGAATGCCTCACCCAAATCAGAACCCGCATCGGCCCGATAGTTAAGCAGCCACACGCTGGTCGGATCATCGGTGGTGTCCCGTAGTAGAGTTTCAGTTTTATGCGAATTCTCCAACGCTGCGCTGTTCTGACCAAGCTTCGCTAAGGTGCTACCCGTCTTGGCAGAGGCTAAGATTAGGTCCCACCGCTTCCATAAATCCATCGAGTCAGCGGGCGCCAAGACTTCACGAATCAAAAGCGCCTTGCGGTAGTTGTCCAGGGCGTCAGCGGTATGACCGAGGGTCGCCAGTATATTGCCGATTCGCATATACGCGGACGAAAGATCGCTGCGGAACTGCGCGTTGGCAGGGTCGGCAGCCGACTGCTTTTCAAAGATCAGTAATTCCTTGCGGTAACTCTCCAATGCCCCACTGACGTCACCGAGATTCTGTAGCGTATCGCCCACTCTCTCATAGTCAATTGCCAGCTCTTCACGATAGTGCGCATTCATTGGATAAGCATCAGATAGACTCGCGTCCTGTGCCAACGCCTTACGAATCGTCTTTAACGCTCCCGCGCCGTCACCCTGCCATAGCATAACCTCACTGCTTTTTGAACCGACGAAAGCAGTGCCAATCCTATATTTCTGATTGAGCGGCTCCGTGGCCAGCAGTGCTTCAAAAGCAGCCAATGCCAGCCGGAGGCTTTCCGCCGCGCCCGTTGTCAAGCCCTGTTCCAAAAGTATTTCTCCGACATCAGCATGACTTACCGCCAGGTCATAGCGAGCTTGCATGTTCGTCGGATTCTCTGCTGCTAACGCTTCGCGCAGAACGACTTCGTTACTGGCATTCTCCAAGCCACCGGCCGTGTCACCCGAAGACCACAGTACCCTGCCAAACTGTCGATAACTGTCAGCCAGATCACCGCGGGATGATGAGTCTTTCGGATTGGCGAGCGCCAGAGTCTTACGAATCCTCAGCGCCTTGCGATAGCTCTCTTTGGCGCCAGCGGTGTCGCCAAGGTTTGCGCGCAGTGTCTTGCCTTGTACGTCGCCAACCTTTTCGTAAGCGCCAGCGAGTTCACGCTGCAGCGATGGATCGTCTTTTGCTTCCTGGTCAAGCTTGTCTAAATATTCCAGCGCGCGTTTGACGAGCAGCGCCCGCGCCGGAGTCGACCCAGGTAAGTCCGCGATTGCATCATGTATCTCAAACATCAATGAGTCCGCCAGCCGCCGCCCTTCATTAAATCGGCGCTCTGCTCTGGCGCCCGCCGCCACCGCACGGGCGCGTTCGGCGCGAGCCACGTGTGCTTCCCAACTGGTCGCCACGATGCCGGCAACCAGGGTCAGGACTATGACGGCAGCTGCGGCACCACCAACTTTGTGTCTGCGAATAAACTTTCCGCTCCGATACGAGAGCGTATCCTGGCGCGCAATCACAGGCAGCCCGTCCAGATGTCGTCGAATGTCTTCGGAAAATTGGCCAACGGAAAAATAACGCCGGAGCGGATCCTTACGCATCGCCATCAAGACGATGTTGTCCAGATCGCCAGTTAACCGGCGGCGTAACTTTTCGGGGCGGCCTTCGCGCGTCGCGCTGACAGACAGCGGAGTGATAGTCCGGCGGCCACCGGTTGTTACTTCTTCGCTGCGGTTTACAATGGCGCTCGGCTTTTCCGGTTCCTTCTCCTCAATGATCTGGGCGATGTCCTGGGGCAACAGACTCTTGAATCGGTAAGGAGCGTGTCCGCTCAATAACTCATAAAGCAGAACGCCTAACGAATACACATCGCTGACCGTGGTGACATTATCGCCGCGCACCTGTTCCGGGCTGGCATACTCGGGCGTCATCAATCGCATCCCTACCGCGGTTGGGGCCATAGCTTGATCGGTTTCAGGGTCAAGAATTTTGGCAATTCCAAAGTCGAGCAGCTTCGGCACGCGGTCTCCGGTC
>JBBQWP010000022.1:0-97855 GCA_038210455.1 Pyrinomonadales bacterium
CATCCTGTCCCCCCGCGCGCTGCGATTATTGCTTACACTAACCTATCCTTGCTAAAAGCTGATGGGGGGGGGCCCGCGGGCGCACTGGTTTACCGCGCTCCGCTTTCAGAAAGTGAATGATGCTTTACCACTCTTCGCGCGCTCGAAACCACGCGCTGCTGAACGGCCAATCCTCGGGTCGGCGGCACAATCCAGCTTTCACCGGGTTGTTTTCGACACAAACAATCGCTGCCACCAGGTGTCTTTGGCTGCGAATGTAACGATCAAAATAGTCTGGCATCCAGAATGTCCCTCTTCGCCCTAAGACCTTGTTGGCCTCGTTCGCTGTGAATGATTTTAGAGATTGGATGATACCAGCGAGCGACTTCCCGGGCAGCGGTGTCGTGACCAGGTGAACGTGGTTGGGCATCACTACCCATGCTGACAAGAGGTACTTCTCTTTATCGAAAAACAGCATTGCATCCTGAACGATCTTCGCGACTCGATGCTCCTTCAGATAGCAACTGCCATGGCCCTGGTCCAGATATGCCGCGATGCGTTTTCGTATCTCAATATCCATTAACTCTGCTGAGTGTGATTCAAGTTCAAGTGACCACTGTTCCAAAATTGCTTTGGGAAGTGAATCGAAAAGGCGAAAGGTAATCGCTTGTGGGATTGATCCGCCGTCGAAGTGCGGCAAGTAACCGCGACTGTGCCAGTGTCCTCTCGGTGCCATCTCGTTACCATCTCGGATCGCGGACATCCTGCCCGCCCGCGCCCAGCGCGAATACTTCGCAAGTCTATTCTTCCGCGAAGTGAGCGGGCTGCGCCCGCTGGCGGACAGGATGTCCGCGCTCCGCGGATTCGTCAATCCAGGAAAAATGGCAACGACTGAGCGTTGTGACTACTGCCTAGATGAGAAGGGAGGAATACATACCCAGATGATCACTTCGCGAGATCTGAGCGGGCTGCGCCCGCTGGCGGACAGGATGTCCGCGCTCCGTGTTTACTTGCCACTGATCGCGTTAAAGAAAAGCGGATAAGTCGCCAGTGATTGGCCGCGGTATTGCGGGCGGAAGCCGAAGAGGATGATGCGGCCTTTGCCCAGGCCGACTTCTACCAGCGCGGCTTTGCCCTTGATGCGATCGCCGCCCAGGAGCCAACCGGAAAGCAGAGGGTCCTTGTCTTTCGGATACCAGGCGATGACGTGCACCGTTGAAGGAGGCATTCCGTATGCTGGGAACGCGGACGTCCCGTCCGCTGTTCGTGGTTCGCGCTTCGCGCTCAGTGCGGACAAGCTGTCCGCGCTCCCGGCAGGAACAACTTCAAACACCGGCGAGTTCTCGGCCCAGGCGATCGACTCTTTCGGCATTCCTTTGGCGATGGGATCGTTCGTGTCGAGTTCGATCCGCAAAATCGATCCCGGCACATAAAAGTCTGTGCGCGGCAAACCGTCAACCACATCGCGCACCGGCAACTTGAATTGCTCGATCGCAAAATCCGATGCTCGGTTGAGACATACGAGTGTGCCGCCTTGCTCGACAAACTCGCGCAAGGCCTTCACACCTTCTGCTCCCAGACCGCCGGTGTATTCGGGAGGCATCGTGCCGGGACGATGGCCGTTGAGGATTACGGCGCGGGGTTGGTCTGGGATGATGATCGTGTCGAATGCAGTTCTGAGATTTCCGCGCTGTAATTGCTGATCCTCAATGTTCAGGAATCGGATTTGAGGATTATCCTTGACCTGAGCGACGGGATAGTAGTAATTGCCATTCTGCTGGAGTGCCCATCGCGTCCAGCCTTCATCAATTGACGGGACGTGAGATTTGTAAAGTGCCAGTCTCGTGGCCGAACCATAACTGGGCAAAGTATTGGTATCGTCCCAATCCGCCTGCTGGCAGCGAAAAGGCGCGCGAACGGGCGTCACCACAACATTCGTCATAGCTGAAAGGGTATGTGCCGTTACGTCATAGGGGGCGATGGGGCGGCCACTTGGGTCGCGAAAGTCAGGATATTTCTGTTGTTCCAGCAATGCTTTCGCAAATCCACTGTAAGGCTGGGCTAGCTTTACGAATTTTGATACTTCATGTTTTCCGGTTTCGCACCAATCGATCTCAACTCCAGCCATATGAAGAGCGTAGTCGAGAAGAAGATAGTTCTTCGAGGTGTAGCCAAGCCCGTATCCCCACAATTCACCAGCCTTCCGTGGTCGCACTGCCTCCTTTTCAATCTCATAAAACCTCTCCAACCAATGCTCGCGATTCTGCGCGGCGTGCTTCAAAAGAAAGAATGCCGCGGTGGTCATGGTATTGGTGATGTCGCGCAGGTGCCATTCGCCGCCTTGCCAGACGGGGCCGAAGTTCGCAGCTTCCTTACGCGGATCGTAACCCTCGCCGGGACGAAGTTGATCGAACTTCACTGTGATCGGAGTGGCGAGGCGGCATGATGCTGTTTCAGAGAGAATGCGCACGCCGCCGTGATAATGCGAATAAGCACGCGAAGGCGACCAGGCGTCGTAGGTCGAATCCGTGGTGATGCCTTTGAAGCCCGCGCTCCGCATCTCTTTCGCGATGTACTTCCCCAGTTCGGTGTAGCCTTCGACGATTTGTTTCGGCACGTTCGGTTCGACCGGTTGCATGTATGGCGGCAGGAAGAGACGCGAGCCGAATGCGCCCTGCTGATGTATGTCGTGGACGATCTGCGGATGCCAGACGTTGAGAATCTTGTCGACGACGAGTTGCGTCTCGACCTGCGTGAACGCGTACCAGTCGCGATTATCGTCGTGGCCGGTGTACTTGTGATAAAGCTCCGGCGGATCAGTTCCTTCGTAAGGCGTGCCCAGAGTCTTTTGATACCAGTTGTTGACGATATCGACGCCGTCGGGATTTGTCGAAGGCACGAGGAGGATGATCGTGTTCTTCAGAATCTCCTGGATCTCAGGTTCGTTTGACGAAGCGAGCCGGTACGCGATCAGCATGCTGGAGAGATATGAGCCGACCTCGGTCGAATGAATGCCGCAGGTAATTGCAATGACGGTCTTACCACGAGCAATTAGCCCACGTGCCCTGCGATCAGCAAGAGCGGGATTGACTGGCGAGCCGAACGTGCGCGGATCGGCGAGCTGGCTCTGAATGTCTTTGAGTTCATCAAGCCGTTTGAGGTTTTCGGGCGCGCTGATCGTGGCGTAGACAAAGGGCTTGCCCATCGTTGACTTGCCAATCTCAGCAAACTTCACCCGATCGCTGGTGGCGGAGAGTTTTTGAAAGTACTCAACCACCCGGGCCCAACTGGCCAGCTTGCGATCGTCGCCGGGACGAAAGCCGAGCACGTCTTCGGGCGCCGGAACAGTTCGGTTTTGCGCGGTCGCGACTGAGCGGCGAAGAATCGCGTCGGATTGAATCGAGAGGGTGACGAATAGAAGCAGGCCCAGGATCAGGAATAAGCGTTTGCGCATCAGGGTTCGGTTTCCTCCGTGTCCTCTGTGGTTTGAAACGCTCTTTTACCACAGAGGACACAGAGGAACACAGAGAGGAATTCAAATCCCGTGCAGGCGCAAACGAAACTCATCATTGAAGGCTACGATTTCCGGCTGGCGATTTGAAAACGCTCGCGCTTCGCGCAAAAGCATGGGCAGGCCGCCCGTGGGCAGTGTCAAACCGTACGCGGGACTCGTAAAGATAGCAGCGATCTGAGGATTCAGCCGCTGGGGCACGCCGTAGCGAATCGCTTTCAAAGCGGCCGGCGCAAAGCCCGCGCTGCGACGTGGGTTGGCGATCTCGATGCTGCGGTCAAAGATGTGTAGCCGGGTAGTGATTTCACGCAAAGCGAGATCGCGATGAGTCAGAGCGTTGGCGATCGCTTCGGCAACTGTGCCGCGATGGTAATTGGCGCGCGCCGGCACGGGCGCATCTTCAACGACGACGATTCGGTTTGGCCGAGTCTCCAGCAAATCGACATAGCGAGAGGTGAACCGCAAAGCTGATTCATAGATGGTCGCCAGGCTGCCGTACAGCTCGATCCGTTCGATGACCGGCGCCTGAGCGTTGTCGCCGCCAAACCTGGTCGCGATCATTGCCGCTCGCGGCAGCAGGGTCGCGACGCTTTCATCGCGGCCGAACAGTAAAAGGCTCGCCACAGTCGGCACGACATCGTCCTGGCTGTTAGTAGCCAGCATCAAGTATCGTTCGAGTATCTCGGCTGTCGGGTAGTTTTTGACGTTCGCTTCATCAAACGCGCCGCCTTCAAAGCCGCGCATGAAACTCCACAGCTGTGCTTCGTCTATGTCGGCCAGAGTGGCCCGCAGCGCCGGTACGTTCTCGTAGAGCAGCGGCAGGGAATCATCGAGCAGGCTCGACAGTTCCTCTGGCGAAGCTTCGCGCTTATCTGCGCCGATCCGTATGAAAAAGCGTCCGTCGCGAGTGCGATAAGGGCGGCGCTTCCCGTTTACCTCCAGAGCCATGATGCGACGGCCGTTGTCGAAAGCGATGCGATCGATGAACGGAACGATTGGCGGCACAATCTCTTCGCGACAGATGCGCACCAATTCATCCTGCACGTTCTCTCCGTCTTCAATGCCTTCGACGCGCAATTGGTCGTTAACGCCGAACACAATCACGCCGCCGCCAGTGTTGGCCAGCGCGACGATCTCCTGGGCGATGCGCTCTGGATTGGAAAGTTTTACTTTGAGTTCGAGGAAGGTGTCTTCGCCGCCACGCACCAGGCGCATTAACTCAGTGCGGGATGTCTGCGGCGCGGCGGTCGAGTAGAGGTACTCCTGAAAAGAGCGCTCCGTGACCGGCTCGTGCCGTTGACTGCTGCGAAATCGTTTGCGAGCCATTTGTGTAATGACGGGGCCGGCGAGCCCGCCCGGACGCGAAGGCCTTGCCTCGCATCGCTGGAATCAAAAGAGCTGGGGAAACTTGTAGTTCTCAGTGTAGCATAGGCGGGACGGAGCGCGGACATCCTGTCCGTGTGGGGTCAGTACCACCCGCGTGAGCGGGTGGGTTCGACACTCGAGCAGGGCTGCGGAATTCATTACTTCGATGTTGAATGATTGACGACCCACCCGCTAACGCAGTGGTACTTACTTCATATTCAACGGCCGCGCTCCATGCATCAGTCTCATGTTTTCACATCGTAATCACTCTAAGGCTTACATTAGCCTGGGTTCGAATCTGGGGGACCGGGCGGGAAATCTTTTGCTTGCGGCGCGCGGCATGATGGAAGCCGCGCTGTGCGTAACTCGTCTGTCGTCAATTTACGAGACTGAGCCAATCAGTGCAGTTGAGCAGACACCTTTTCTGAACATGGTCGCGGAGGTGGGCAATTCTTTGCCACCCCCTCAGCAGGTGATGGCGCGACTGCTGCGAATTGAATGGCTGCTCGGTCGCACGCGCGAGGTTAAGGACGGCCCGCGCACCATCGACCTTGATCTGTTGCTTTATGGTGACGTGGAAAGCCAGACAGAGTTTCTAATGCTACCGCATCCGCGCATGCACGAGCGAAGATTTGTGCTGGAGCCTTTGATGGAAATCGCGCCTCACCTCGTGCATCCAACTTTGAAGTGCTCAGCGGCAGAGTTGTTGGAGAAGCTGGAAGACAAGTCGGCGGTTAAGCGCTGGTGTCCGTGATGGGAGCGCGCGCATCCTTGCGTGCGGTTCGCGGGCATCCTGCCCGCGGTTTTTGATAATCACAAAGCAAACGCGCAGGCAGGATGCCTGCGGTCCGCACGCAGGATGCGTGCGCTCCGGCGTCGTGCGCTCCTCATCCCAGCTTCGCGGTTGGCAGAAACTGCGGAGCACGGCGGGCCTTCGTTGCTTGCTCAAACGCGTAGGCGTACTTGATCAAAGTTGCTTCGCTCCAGGCGCGGCCAAAGAAGGAAATCCCCACCGGCAAGCCAAATAAATAACCCGCCGGCACGGTGATGTGCGGATAACCCGCGACCGCGGAAGCCGTCGAATAGCCGCCGGTAAAGTGATCTCCGTTGACCCAATCGGTCGGCCAGGCAGGTCCGCCCGTCGGCGTGATCAGCGCGTCGAGTTTGTTTTTATCCATGACAAAGTCGATGCCCTCTTTGCGAGACATCCGCTGATCTTTCTTCAATGCATCGCGATAAGCTTTGTCAGTCAGCGGGCCTTTGGCCTGGGCCTTAATGAAAAGATCCTGACCAAAGTACGGCATCTCTCGATCCTTATATTGTTCGTTGAAGGCGATGACCTCTTTCAAGGATTTCACCGGTGCGCTGGCGCCGAGCGACGCGAGATAAGCATTCAGATTGGCTTTGAATTCATAAAGCAGCACTTCCAATTCAGAGTCGTCGAATTTGCCCTGGGTGGGAATGTCGGCCGGATCGACGATGGTTGCGCCACGCGCTTTCATGATGTCGATGCAGTCGCCCATCAGTTTGTCGACGGCGTCGTTGAACCCAAAGCCCTTGCGGTGAACGCCGATTCGCGCGCCCTTCAAGCCATTGGCGTCGAGAAACTTCGTATAGTCAGCAAATGATTTGCCGGTGCTGGCTTTGGTAGCGTCGTCACGAGAATCAATGCCCGTCAGCGCGCCCAGCAGAATCGCAGCATCGGTCACTGTGCGGCACATCGGCCCGGCCGTGTCCTGGCTATGTGAGATGGGAATGATGCCGGCACGGCTGATCAATCCCAGGGTCGGTTTGATACCCACGAGCGAATTAGCGCTCGAAGGGCACACCACGGAACCATCCGTTTCCGTGCCAATCCCGATCGCTGAAAGGTTCGCTGCGACGCCTGCCCCGGTGCCGGAACTCGATCCGCAGGGATTGCGATCGAGCACGTAAGGGTTTTTCGTCTGCCCGCCGCGGCCACTCCAGCCGCTGCTTGAGTGACTGGAACGAAAGTTGGCCCACTCGCTCAGGTTGGTCTTGCCCAGAATTACCGCGCCCGCGGCGCGCAGCTTCTGCGCCACAAACGAATCCTGCAACGGAATCGATCCGCCAAGC
This sequence comes from Pyrinomonadales bacterium, assembly GCA_038210455.1. Lineage (GTDB taxonomy): Bacteria > Acidobacteriota > Blastocatellia > Pyrinomonadales > Pyrinomonadaceae > UBA11740. The sequence continues at coordinate 6,953 of JBBQWP010000022.1, forward strand.
GCCAGAGATCCCGCGGTTGTCGTCATCCGATCATGCGTATCGATGTTGTCTTTGATAAGCACGGGGATGCCATGCAGCGGCCCACGCGGTCCCTTCGCCTTTCGTTCTTTATCGAGGTCGGCAGCGATCGACAACGCATCCGGATTCAACTCGATCACTGCATGAATCGCCGGTCCCTTTTTGTCGATACTATCAATCCGGTCGAGATACTTCGCGGCCAGCGCGTGCGCGCTGTATTTGCCCGCGGCCATTCCGGTTTGCAGTTCGGCAATCGTTACTTCGTCAAGTTCGAATGCCGGCGGCGGTGCGCTGCCCGCGGATGAAGTAGGTGCTGCTTCTTTGGCGGCGGTGGTAATGCTCAAGCTGGCCATGCCGACACCACCGGCCACGCTGTTACGTACAAACGTCCTGCGATTCATGTTTTCCCTCGATGATAGAGTGATCGAACGAAGCCACTTCTATTCTGAAGCGGCCGCAAAGTCAAATGAAGTTGTGAGGGGATTCCGTTTAGCGGCGGGCTACCGCCCTCCGATCACTCCGGCGTCAGGCGGGCAGTAGCCCGCCTCTAAACGATCACGAGTTATGGTCAGATTAGGATCTCGTCCTGATCTTCGAAGCCGGGAAGAAAAGGGAGCAGGCTGGGGCGGGAAGCGGGTTTGAAGTTAAGACTGATTGGCGTGCCATTGCGAATGCTCTCGGCGAGACGCTTCGCGTCGGGCAACACCCCGATGGAGCGCAGTGCCTGGGGGTCGCTTTCGAGCAGGACGCGTTGACCTGCATCGGCGCCATACATTGCGGTAGCTAATTCCTCGCGCAGCCGGAGCTTAACGAAATCGAGTTCGGCGTCAGCCTGGGCGACTTGCAGGTGCCGTGACTGATCTTTCCGCAGGTAATTCCGAAAAGCATCAAGGACCATGGGGGTGATCCGATCAGCGCCGGGAACATTTGCCGAATGACCATATTCGACCTTATCGACGCGGTAAGATTCCAAACCGGGAGTCTTGCCCGCCGCCAGCAAACGCGTGAAATAGAACGCCGCTTCAATGATCCGGCCACGCACTGGCGTTGCCGTTAACGCTCGCGCTTCGATATCGGGCGTGATGCCGCCGCCGCCATAAAAGATGCGGTTCGCAGCGGTGCGGAAAGCCGGAGCGTTCGAGCTGTGCGCCGGCGCCGGTTCATTCGGTGACGGCTGGCCCGGTTGAATCCGCTGCTGATTGTCGTTCTGATCGTGCCGGACGTAATAATCGTAAAGCGAGCCGCTGGAATAGTCGCGCTGCAGAGAGCGGCCATACGGCGTGTAGTAACGCGCGGTCGTCAGCGTCAATCCCGTATTGAAAGGAAGTTGGAAAACGTGCTGGACTAAACCTTTGCCAAAACTGGTTTCGCCGACCACCAAGCCGCGCCCATGATCCTGAATTGCTCCCGCGACAATCTCGGAAGCCGAGGCGGTGTTGCGATTGATCAAGACCACCAAAGGAAGTTCTTCCGGGTCGCTGCCGTTTGATTTATAAACCGCCGGATCGTGATATTCGCTACGTCCTTTGACCGAAACAATCACCTGGTCGCGCGGGAGAAACTCGCTGGCCACATCGATCGCCTGATCCAGCAGTCCGCCCGGATTGTTGCGCAGATCCAGAATCAACTGACGCATGCCGACTTTTTTGAGGCTGGCAATCGCTTCGCGCAATTCGTCATCGGTAGTGTGCTGAAAGCCGCCGATCAAACCGATGTAGCCGGTGGTTGAGTTGAGCATGAAGGCGTTGCGAATCGAAGGGAGCGGCACTGCGTCGCGCACGATCTTAACGTTGACCGCGGCTTCTTCGCCGGCGCGCTCAACCTTTAGTTTTACGGCTTCACCGCGCACGCCGCGGACGTTTTTCGAAACCTCGTCGCTGGACCAATCGCGGGCGTCCTTGCCGTCAACGTCCACAATGCGATCGCCGTAGCGCAAGCCCGCGCGCGACGCGGGCGTGCCTTCGACTACCGATTGAATGTAAACGCCGTCGTCGTGGCGATTGATCTGGACACCAATTCCGTAAAAGCTCGAAGCCTGATCTTCTTTCAGCTTTCTGAACTCCGTCGTCGAGAAGAAAACCGAGTGCGGATCAAGCGTGAAAAGCATCCCCTGAATCGCAGCCTGGGTGGCCTTTTCGTAGTCGATATCGCCGGCGTATTTTTCTTCCACCGTAGCAATCGCTTCGCGATAATCGTTCTCGATTTTGTCAGCTTCGTATTTCTCGGCCGTTGTGGTCTGATTTGCTTTCGCGGCGTTGAGGTTAATAATCGGCCGGTGCGAAGTGCGTGTGCGCACACCGCCAGCCAGACTTGCCGTAACGATGACCAGCGCGGCGACGATCGTGAAATTTCGACTCATAAAGCGGCGATCCTTGCTTGTCCCTGCGGACCGCGGAGATGTGAACCCAAAATATAACACAGCGGTCAGTAGTCACCGAAGCGTGGCGCGAGGGGTGGCACGGGCGTCTCGCCTGTGAATCACGCGCAAGATGCGCGTGCCACTTCCGGACAGCTTGTGCGGTTCACCTTATTCATTGAGAATGTCTGCGATCAATGACGAGCCCGAAATTATCCATCATAGTTCCCGCTTACAACGAGGCGGCGCGACTGGGGCCATCCTTGCGCACGATCGTTGATTACTTGAAGGAACAGCGCGATCAGAGCGAAGTAATCGTGGTGGACGATGGATCCACGGACAACACCGCGACAGTTGCCGCAGAAAGCCTGGCGGATTCCGGCGCCGTGGCCGCCAGAGTGATTCGTTACGACCAGAACCGCGGCAAAGGTTACGCGGCGCGCATGGGACTGTTGGCGGCGCGCGCGAACATCGCGCTTTTTTCGGACGCGGATCTGTCGACACCTATTACCGAGACGCCGAAGCTGGTCGATCCTATTAGAAGCGGCGAAGTTGATCTGGTCTTCGGATCCCGAGCCCTCGATCGTCATCTGATCGGCGTGCATCAGCCGTGGCGCCGCGAACAAGGCGGCCGCGTTTTTAATCTCATCGTCCGTTTGGCAACCGGGCTGCCGTTCTGGGACACGCAATGTGGATTCAAAGGGTTTCGCATGAACGTTTGCCGGCCGTTGATCGAAGCCGCGCAAATCGATCGGTTTGGCTTTGATGTGGAGCTGATTTATCTCGCGCATCTGGCCCGGCTGCGGTTGCGCGAAATTCCGGTGCGCTGGAATCACACGGCTGGCGGGCCTTTGGACGCGTCGGGGAACTACTCGCGCGACAGCCTGCGGATGGTTAATGAGGTGCGCCGGATTCGCCGCTCGGCCGCCGCCGGAGATTACAGTGAAGCAATCAGCGCCGCCCGCACAGCCGCGATGGTAGAGGCGAAGCAAGGTCTGTCAACGCCGGCGGTGTCGCTGTCGTGAACTGATTTACCACAGAGGACACAGAGAAAGCCGGGAAAGGACTAAACTTGAACGCGGTCTTCAACCTCTCTGTGTTCCTCTGTGGTTAGAATGTTAGTAGTTGGGAGCAAACGATGACTGCACGACTCAACGTCAATATCGATCACGTCGCCACCGTTCGCCAGGCTCGGCGCGCGCCGGAACCAAGCGTGTTGGCCGCGGCCATGATCTGCGAACAAGCGGGCGCCGACGGCATCACCATCCACTTGCGCGGCGACCGCCGTCATATTCAGGACGCGGACGTGTCTTTGCTAAAACACGCGGTCACGACTTATCTGAATGTAGAGATGGCCGCGACCGAAGAGATGGTGAAGATTGCTATTGAGACGAAACCAGATGCCGTCTCTCTGGTGCCGGAAAATCCGACTGAGATCACCACCGAAGGTGGCCTTAATGTGCGACCGAACATCGCCATCGTGCGCGCGGCGGTGAATCGTTTACGCGAAGCCGGCATCATGACCAGCCTTTTCATCGATCCTGATTCGCATCAGATCGAAGCCGCGCGTGAGGTAAACGCGCAACAGGTTGAGTTGTGCACGGCCGCTTACGCTGAAGCGACACTGGGCGGAAGTGGTATTCACGGCGAAGGTGCGGTCCGCGCGAACCAGGAATTGAGACGCCTGCGCGAAGGCGCAGCGTTGGCAGCTCAATATGGTTTGCATGTTGCCGCGGGGCACGGCCTTACCTTACGAAACGTGGGAGCGGTCGCAGAGATTAGCGACATTGAGGAATTCAATATTGGGCATAGCATAATTTCGCAGGCGGTGTTTGTTGGCCTGGAACGCGCCGTGCGCGAAATGCGAGAGGCCATTCGAATGGGCTCGGACGCGCATTAGGCTGGGAGCGCTCCCTTTGCCGATCGATTGCGTCTTTTCGAGATTATGAAGTAAGGGCTACCGTTGGGATGAGGCGCCCGCCAGTTGCAAACGAATCGTGGCTCGCTCGATCTCAGTGCGCGCCGCTTCGAAGTCTTCTTCGCTGCCGCTCGCGGAACTCAATTGCTTTTCGCTCTGCTCACGCACCAGACGCGCGCGGGCCGCGTCGATTTCTTCGGGGCGTTCGGCGATTTCCGCCAGCACTGACACCTTGTCGTCGTTGACTTCAACGAACCCGCCAGAGACGAGCATCTGAAATGTCGTTCCGTCCTCGTTGTAAGAAAGGACGCCGGTCTGCAATTCCGAAATCAAAGGTGCGTGACCCGGCAGGATGCCAAGTTCGCCGCCGCGCCCGGGGACGGTGACTGAGTTGACTTGCTCTGAAAGCAAGCGGCGCTCAGGAGTTACTACCTCGAGTTGCAGCTGTTCGGCCATATCTTGTCAGAACCACCTGCGGTAGCGGGTGGTTGTCTTGTCCAAAGGAGGCGCAAGTTAACAACTTGCGCTACAAAATGCTACGCCATTTTCTTGGCGGCCTCGACGACTTCTTCGATCGTGCCAGCCATAAAGAACGCCTGCTCAGGAATATCATCGTGCTTGCCCTCGATGATTTCTTTGAAGCCCTTGATCGTGTCTTCGAGTTTCACGTACTTGCCCTCGCGGCCGGTGAACTGCGAGGCCACGTGGAACGGTTGCGAGAAGAACCTCTGCATCTTGCGCGCGCGCGACACGGACAGCTTGTCTTCGTCCGACAGCTCGTCGAGCCCGAGAATCGCGATGATGTCCTGCAGGTCCTTATAGCGCTGCAGAATCAACTTCACGTGAAGTGCCGTGTTGTAGTGCTCCTCGCCGACGATGCGCGGGTCCAGAATGCGCGACGACGACGCTAGCGGATCGACCGCCGGATAGATTCCTAACTCAACGATTTGACGCGACAAAGCGGTGACAGCGTCAAGATGCGCAAATGTCGTCGCGGGCGCCGGGTCGGTATAGTCGTCCGCCGGAACGTAAACGGCCTGAATCGAAGTGATCGATCCGGTCTTGGTCGAAGTGATGCGCTCCTGCATTTCGCCCATCTCGCTGGCGAGGTTCGGTTGATAGCCTACGGCCGAAGGCATTCGGCCCAGCAGCGCTGAAACTTCCGAACCAGCTTGGGTAAATCTGAAAATATTATCGATGAAGAGCAGCACATCCAACCCTTGATCGCGGAAATACTCGGCGACAGTCAATCCGGAAAGCGCCACGCGCAGACGCGCGCCGGGCGGCTCAGTCATCTGACCATAGATCAGCGCGACCTTTGATTTCGCGATCGCTTTCATGTCGACCTTGGTCATGTCGAACGCGCCGGTGTCCTTCAGGTTCTTATTGAATTCCTCGCCGAACTGGATAACTTCCGATTCGACCATCTCGCGCAGCAGGTCGTTGCCTTCGCGCGTGCGTTCGCCAACTCCGGCGAAAACCGAAAAGCCGGAGCGGGCCTTCGCGATATTGTTGATGAGCTCCATCACGATGACTGTCTTGCCCACGCCGGCGCCGCCGAACAAACCAATCTTGCCGCCGCGCACGAACGGCTGAATCAAGTCGATCACCTTGATTCCAGTTTCGAACATCTGGAGCTCAGTCGATTGCTCTTCGAACGAAGGAGCGTGACGGTGAATTGGATAGCGTTGCTGGTGTGGAATGTCGCCGAGGTTGTCGACCGGATCGCCGATCACGTTCATCACCCGGCCCAAAGTCCCTTCACCCACGGGTACGGTGATTGGCCCACCGGTATCGATGGCTTTCATGCCGCGGACCATGCCGTCGGTGGGCAACATCGAAACGGCGCGCACGCGGCCTTCGCCCAGGTGCTGCTGCACTTCAGCGATTACATTGATCGGGTCGGGCACGTCAAAACCCTCGGACGTTATCCGCAACGCCTCATAGATCGGCGGCAGGTAATTCTCGGCAAACTCAACGTCCACGACGGGACCAATAATCTGGACGACGCGCCCAACATGCCCGTTTGTGCCATTTCCATTAGACGTAGCCATATTTGCTCAGTCAACTCCTTCGGATTAATGCGAAGCCTGTATCAGGCGAAGAACTTGGATAGGTTTAAAGATCGAGAAGATAACATAGGGCTTTGGGGTTCACCAAACGGGGGGCTGATGTAGATTGGACAGGAAAAGGAAAGCGGATGACGTGGAAATGGGACCAGCGATTATCGCAGTGCAGTTCAGGGATTTATCTGCGTGCGATTTGGCGGCGCACCCTTTCGTCGATTCCTGCGACAGCAGCTTTCATTTCAAGACCAAACTCGTCGCGCTCGTCATCCGCAATCCCATATGATTGCGCTGGTTTCCTCATAGTCGAAAAGCGGCCGGTAGCCGGGACTTATCTTTGAGCGCACATTTTCTTTCCAGCGCATTTTTAGCCGATTCGCAACTCTTATCAGCGGAATAAGGGAATCCATGAAGGACTTGTCCCAAACGGCTTTTGCTTCGATCCCTGCGGCGTGTAGCTCTGCCAACCGTCTCAAATAGTCTTCGGAACTTCGCTTCATAGTGGTCAGCCCAAGCTTTGTTACTCGCTTCCTGATCGAGGGGAGAAACTCCCTCCGGAAGGGGATATTCGACAAACGGGCTTCTAATGTCCTCAATTATCAGTTCGATGTTGTAAAGAGCTACAAGAATCCGTTTTGATAGCTCAGAATCTCGAGTTCCATAGAGTTGTCGATTCCACGTTGACAGTCCCCGCCAAGCAATGACCAGAGCCGCCAAGGGTGCGATAATCGCGATGAGGTTCTTAATTGTTTCCAACATAAGCGTCGTTCTATTTCAGCGCGTCGAAAAAGTCAATAAGTGACCTCTTCCCATCCTCTCTCGCGGCCAACTGGAATTGGCATCTAGTCTGTCCCAGAGTCCGCGAAGCGGACGCATTGAAAATAGCCCAGCACTTTTAGTGCTGGGTGCGACGAGGTATTAACGCGTCAGTCCGTGAAACGGACGGCTGAAATTATCAAAAGACGTAGCGCGGATCGTAGTCCACCCCATGCTTGTCAAGGAACTCCAAGAACTCTTCTTCGAAGGTCTTCTTCCGATGATGTTCTTTTTGGCTGTCGATGTAGCTGATGACATTCTTCGTTTGTGACGCGCTGACGCTGAAAGCGCCATAACCCTCCTGCCACGCGAACTTCCTATACTGCGGCAATTGATCGTGGATCCATTTCGACGAGCCGCCTTTGATCAACTGGATAGCTTTTGCCACGCTCAAGGTTGTGGGTAGTGATAGGAGGGTGTGAACGTGGTCATTCATGCCACCGATGGCGATCGCTTTCATTCCATTTTCCCTGGCGATTCCGCCCATGTATGGCCAGAGTCGCGATTCCAATTCCTGGTCGATGAAGGGGAACCTGTCCTTCGTACTAAAGATGTAGTGGACTAAATTGCTCACGTAAGAATGGCATGTTCCGTTGTCCTCCTTCTCAGTCGTCCGTTTCACGGACTCCGAATTCATTGTCGCCTTGATCCCAGCACTGAAGTGCTGGGCTATTTTCAAGCGTCCCGCTTCGCGGACTTACTAGTTCGCGGAGGCCGGCAAGGTAACGCTTTTTCGGCTATTTGAATACGTAACGATTTTTGCAACCAATCCAGCCAGCCTCCTCGGAACTTTACTTGTACCAATGTCGTAGTACAATGGGGCAACGATGTTTCAGGTAGACGCCAACCATCCAACGCCGCTTTACCATCAACTGGAGAGGTCCATTCGCTTTGCGATCGCGACGGGGCGGCTCCAAATCGGCAACCAACTGCCGACCGTGCGGCAGTTGGCGGTCAATTTGCGCATCAACGCAAACACCGTTGCCAAAGTTTATTCCGAATTGGAGCGCGCCGGCGTGGTTGAAACCCGCAGAGGCGTCGGGACTTTTGTGGTGGCGCGGCCCAGGGAGGCGGCGAGCCGCGGCGATCGCGAACGACACCTGCGCGAGTTGGCGGACCACTTCATTAACGAAACACATACGCGCGGCTTTTCACTTGATGATGTGATTGAACATCTGAAAGGCCGCCGCAAAAAAAGGTAGCGCAAGTTGTTAACTTGCGCAGGTGTTGATAAGCGGATCGCAAGTTAACAACTTGCGCTACAAGAAGGAGAAAGACTTTCATGGCTAACATTCAAAATCTTGAAATCAGGGGCAACTTACCGGTGAACGCGCCGCGAGTTAACTTTGTTCAGGCAGTAGCGTTTCTGGCGCCGGCAGCGTTGGGCGCACTGGCGACTGTGCTCACACTCAATCCAGCTGGCGCGATTGTGGGCGTTCTGCTCGGCTTGCTGCTGGCGCAGTCGCCAAAGATCGCCCGGCAATGGGAGCGGGCGGTTGTGCTGCGTCTGGGAAAGTTTATTGGACTGCGCGGCCCCGGACTGTTCTGGATCATTCCCTTCGTCGATAACATTTCCAGTTGGATCGATCAGCGCGTGATCACGACTGCTTTCGCCGCGGAAGAGACCCTGACCAGCGACACCGTGCCGGTCAATGTTGATGCAGTGCTGTTCTGGGTGGTTTACGATCCGGAGAAAGCTGCGCTCGAAGTGCAAAACTATCCCGCCGCCGTCAGTTGGGCGGCGCAGACGGCCCTGCGTGACATTATCGGCCGCACCTCGCTGAGTGATCTGCTGCGTGGCCGTGAACGCATCGAAGACGAATTGCAGAAGCTGATTGATGAACGCTCAAATCCCTGGGGCGTGACCGTGCAATCAGTCGAGATGCGCGACGTGATCATTCCCGCGGCGTTGCAGGACGCGATGTCGCGCGAAGCCCAGGCGGCGCGCGAGAAAGCGGCGCGCGTAATTCTGGCCCAGGCCGAAGTCGAAATCGCTTTGCAGTTCGCTAAGGCGGCTGAGTCTTATCGCAACAACCCGACGGCGATGCACCTGCGCGCGATGAACATGCTCTATGAAGGATTGAAGGAGAAGGGCGCGCTAATGATCGTGCCCAGCAGCGCAGTCGAATCAATGGGAATGGGTGGCTTGCTGGGGGCGGCGGCCCTGCAACAACAGATGCTCACGGGTGGTGGTGGGACGCCGGAGTAGGTAACTTGTTTCCGGCAGCCTCAAGCTGTCTTTAGTGCCGTTAGGCACGAAATATTTATAGACCCACTGCCTTTTCTATAGTTAAAGCCCGCGAGATCGAAAGCGGTCGCTTTGGATCTCGCGGGCATCTTTCACGCGTGCGGGTGCTATAAATATTTCGCGCCTAACGGCGCTTCGAACCGCAGTCATGCAGGAGGCTTGGCTACTCTTCGGGATCAATCTTAATTTTCATTGATCTCAGGATGCGCAGATCTTCGTCAGTCAGGTCGAGCGATCCATCGCCTTCACCTCCAGACTCGTCCTGGCTATGAGGCCGTAAGCCAATTTCGAGTTTTAGGGTCAACTCCATTTCAAACCCAGCTTCGCGCAGTCGCTCAATCGCCGCGGCCACGCTCGCTGATTGCTGCACTGACTCGTTGATCGCTGTGCCGACCTCTTCGGCCAGCTTTTTGGTGTGTTCGTCCATTCCCGAAGCCCTACGTCTTCTAATCGCTGATCGTGATGCTAAGTCACGCTAGCAGCATGGTCAAATCGATGGAGCAGTTCTCCGGGAAAGACAAGAATTGCCGCGCTCTTATTCCGTGTGCTAGCCTTCGGACACTCGATGGCTACGAAAACCAAACCCGCCAAAGGTGAACGCCGGGAGCACTTCAAAACTTCTTCCGGCATTGAACTACCTGTCGATTTCAATCCGTCTAATACCGAACCAATTGATTATGATCGCGACCTCGGTGATCCCGGCGAGTTTCCGTACACGCGTGGTATCCGGCGCAATCTGTACCGCGGGCGTCTTTGGACCATGCGCCAGTACGCGGGTTATGCCAGCGCCGTAGAATCAAACGCGCGCTACAAATATCTTCTGGCGCAGGGCACCACCGGGCTCTCAGTCGCTTTTGATCTGCCGACACAAATTGGTTTGGATTCTGACGATCCGTTGGCTAGTGGGGAAGTTGGCAAAGTCGGTGTGGCGATTGATTCGCTCGAGGACATGCTCACTCTGTTCGACGGCATTCCCCTTGGCGAAGTGTCGACTTCCATGACGATCAACGCGACGGCAGCGATCCTGCTTTGCCTGTATCTCGCGGTCGCGCGCAAGCAGGACGTAGCCTTTGAAAAAGTCAGCGGCACGCTCCAGAACGACATTTTGAAAGAGTACATCGCGCGCGGCACTTACATTTATCCGCCGGTGCCGTCGCTGCGTTTGATTACCGACACGTTTGCCTTCTGCGCGCGCGAAGTTCCGAACTGGAACACGATTTCGATCAGCGGCTATCACATTCGCGAAGCCGGCTCGACCGCCGTGCAGGAAGTGGCGTTCACGTTAGCCGACGCGATCGCCTATGTTGAAGCCGCGATTAGCGCCGGTCTCGAGGTTGATGACTTTGCGCCGCGGCTTTCGTTCTTCTTCAATGCCCACAACAACCTTTTGGAAGAGATCGCGAAGTTTCGCGCCGCGCGGAGGCTGTGGGCGAGGATTATGCGCGAACGCTTTCATGCACGCGACCCGCGCTCGTTAATGCTGCGCTTTCACACGCAGACCGCTGGTTCGACCTTGACTGCTCAACAACCCGAAGTGAATGTCGTGCGCACAACCATTCAGGCGTTGGCGGCCGTGCTGGGCGGCACTCAATCGCTGCACACGAACGCGATGGATGAAGCGCTCGCCCTGCCTACCGAAGACGCGGCGCGCGTTGCTTTGCGCACTCAACAAGTCATTGCCCATGAATCAGGAGTTGCCGATACAGTCGATCCGCTGGCCGGTGCATACGCGATTGAGGAGCTGACTACAGAGATCGAGAAACGCGCGGTTGACTATCTCGACAAAATCGACGCCATGGGCGGAACCCTGCGCGCGATTGAGACAGGATACATCCAACGCGAGATCCAAAATGCAGCTTACGAATACCAGCGCGCCATTGAGACTGAGGACGCGATAGTAGTAGGTGTGAACAGTTTTCAGAGCGACGACGGGCCGCTGGTCAAGACACTGCGCCTTGATCCCTCGATCGAGAAAACCCAGGTTGAGCGTCTGCGTGCTTTGCGCGAGCGCCGCGATTCGCTCGCCGTCGAGTCATCGTTGGTGAGACTGGAAGACGCCGCGCGCGGCACTGAAAACGTTCTGCCCAGAATCCTCGATTGCGTCGAGGCCTATGCCACGGTAGGAGAGATCAGTAATCGACTGCGCAGTGTTTGGGGCGAATACCGCGAGGCCGTAACCGTATAAATGGCTAAATGACTATCGTCGCCCGCCGCGCAAGAGAAATCCCAATACGACCCCCGCGACTGCGGAAATCAGAATCGCCTGGCCCGGGTTTTTGCGGGCGTAATCCTTGGCTTCACCGGCGATCTCGTTAAAGTCTTTGCCTTGCAGATCCTTGATCTTGTCGCCAACGACATTGACCTTTTCGCTGACATAATCGCCGGCGCGCGACGCGGCGTCGATAACCTTTTTCCCGTATTCCTCGGCAGTGTCTGCAAATTCTGACATGTTCAATTCTCTCCCGTAGCTTCCCCTAATAATCGCCGTGTTCGGCGTTTGTTGACCATTTCCGGTTGCTTCCGACATTTCTTTAGCTCCTCGGTTACATTAATCTGCCAAATCCTCCATACGAGGAAATGTCGGACGGGGTTGCGAGAATTAGTGGCACAGACTTGAAGTCTGTGATTCCCTTGAGCGAGAATCGGTGGCCCGAGTTCACGAATCTCTGATTAGTTCAATACCTCCAGTTAGTTCAATACCTCCAGGTTTACTACTCCTCGCCTCGTAGAGGCGAAATGTTTATAGCCCAAGCCTCGCTTTATGGTCCCGCTCCGTAGGAGCGGAACGTTTCAAGGGTGTTGCGCTCCTACAGAGCGCGGAAACAAGCCTCCCCAGCGGAGCTATAAACACTTGGCTCCGACGGAGCCGAAAAACTCACTCGCAGACTTCACTCTGTGATTCGCGCGAGCACAGGACTCAGCATCACACACTGAAGTCTATGCCACTTTCATGACTTGACTTTGCGGTCTGACAGATGGTAAGTGAGTACTTACTTCGCGAACAGCGGGAACCGATTTTGCCGACTCAAAACAAGAAAACATCGGCGCCCAATGGCGCCAACGGGAATGGCGCGCGCATGGCGGGCGAAGAACGCCGTCTGCAAATCGTGCTGCTCGCGATGCGTTTGTTTTCACAGCGCGGCTTTCGCGGCACCACGACGAAGGAAATTGCGGCGGCGGCCGGAGTGTCAGAGGCGATGGTCTTTCGCCACTTCGCCACTAAGGAAGAACTTTACAGCGCGATCCTCGATCACAAGGCCTGCCTGCACGATGCGATGGATCCTTTGCAGAAGGTTGCTGAAGCCATTGAACGAAACGATGACCGGGCGGTGTTTGAGGGCATCGCGCTGGACGCGCTGAGTAAGCACGACGGCGACCCCGAGTTTCAGCGGCTGCTGCTTCATTCGGCTTTGGAGCGGCACGAACTGGCGCATATGTTCTGGGACAAATTTGTGCGGCGCGTGTACCGGTCGCTCGGCAGTTACATTCGCGACAGGCAACGCGACGGCGCCATCGTGGACGTTGAGCCGGCGCTGGTGGTGCGCGCCTTTATCGGCATGGTTATGCATCATTCGCTCAACAACAATTTGTGGGATCCAAAGCGAAGCCTGCTGAACATTTCGAATCAGATGGCCGCACGCGAATTCGCCAACATTCTCTTGAACGGCGTCGCCCGCAGAGAAGAAATCGGGGTTAACGCTTCTCTGCGCAAGTCTAAATCCGCCGGCGAGAACGCTGTGTTGAAGAGCACTGCGAGCGGCAAACGTAACGGATCGCACAAGAACACAGTCAGAAAGAATTCCAAGAGAAAGAGATCGCGTAAATGACGCTTCCGAGATCGCTCAAACTCACGATTTTGGTTTTATTGACCGCTGCTGTGGTCACTGGGTTGACTGCTTGCGGCCGTTCGAAGGGACAGGACAACAACGCCAACGCGTCGGCTAGTCCCACGCCGACAGCGGTTTCCGTCAGCACCACGGCGGCGGTTTCGCGCCAACTGCCGCGATACTTCGAAGCCAACGGCAGCCTGGCGCCAAACCAGCAAGCCGACGTCGCGGCGGAAACATCGGGCAAAGTCGCCGCTGTCGGTGTCGACATGGGCAGCTCGGTGCGGCGCGGGCAGATGATCGTCAAGCTTGATGACACGGACTTTCGCATCAAGATTGAACAGGCGCAGGCGCAACTCGATCAAGCGAAAGCGACGCTGCGTCAGAACGAAGCTAAGATCGGTTTGCGGCCCGGACAGAAATTCAATCCTGAAAATGTTCCTGAGGTGGCCGCGGCACGCTTGGCGCTGGAGCTGGCTGACAAAAATTTACGTCGTTACGAAAAACTGGTTGAGACAGGCGATATTTCACGCGCCGCTTACGATCAGCAAAAGTCACAGCGCGATCAGTTGGCGGAACAGCATCAGGCGCTGATTCATCTGGCCCAGCAAAACTACGCGACGGTCGCGAACTCGCAAGCCGCCGTCGATGCAGCGGCGACCCAAGTCGCGCTGGCGAAACGCAATCTCGGTTACACGGTCGTGGTCTCGCCGATGCCCGGCTATGTATCTGAGCGGCCGGCGGACGTTGGCGAATATATTTCGCCGCAACAAAAAGTTGCCACCGTGGTCAATCTGAACCCGTTGCGCGTTCGGATAGACATTCCTGAGCAGGCGATTCCGCAAATTCACACCGGCGAAAGCGTCTCGGTTAGCGTGTCGGGATATCCCGATCGCAACTTTGCCGGGCGCGTCGCCCGGGTTTCACCCAACGTCACGACATCATCGCGGACGCTGTCAATTGAAGCGGACGTTGAGAACCCCAGGGCCGAATTAAAGCCGGGTCAGTTTGCGACTGTGCGGATTCTGTTACCGCAGACGGAGCCTGCCGTGCTGGTCCCGCAGCGGGCGCTGCGCACAATTTCGGGATCGATCTATGTGTTCGTGATCAAGAACGGCCATGTCGAGCAACGCCTGGTGCAGTCTGGTCAGACTGAGGGTGATTTGGTTGAAATCAAGAGCGGCGTGGCGGCTGACGAAGTGGTGGCTACTAGTAACGTCGATCAATTGAGTGATGGGATAGCGGTTAGGCAATAAGATACAGAACCGCTCGCGGTAGCGAGTGGGTTGATTCGTAAAGAACAAGCCGGCAGGATGCCGGCGGTCCGCAGGCCGGATACCTGCGCTCCCGGGGTAGGTCATGCAAAAACTTGCTGAAATCTGTGTTCGTCGCCCGGTGTTCGCGACCATGCTCATTTTGAGCCTTACCGTCGTGGGCTTGTTTTCCTTCCGATCGCTGGGCGTCGATTTGTTTCCGAAGATCGATTTGCCGACAATCACGATTACGGTCGTAAATCCGGGTGCTTCGCCGCAGGAAATCGAAACTGAGATCACCGACAAGGTCGAGGGCGCGGTCAACACCATCAGCGGCATCGATGAGCTGCGCTCAACTTCCGTCGAAGGCGTTTCGCAGGTCTTCGTGACTTTCGTGCTTGAGAAGAACGCTGACGTGGCCGCGTCGGAAGTGCGCAACAAAGTCGACCTGATCGTCAACAACCTGCCCGAAACGGCGGAAGTGCCGATTGTGCAGAAGCTCGACACGGACGCGACGCCGGTCTTGCGCATCGCCGTTTCAGCGCCGCGCAGCCTGCGCGAAGTCACCGACATTGCCGACAAACAGATCAAGCGGCTGATCGAATCGAGCGACGGAGTTGGCAACGTGGACATCGTCGGCGGCCGCCTGCGGGAAGTCGAAGTCTGGGTCGATCCCGACAAGATGCGCGCCTTCAATGTGACCGCGGCCGACGTGGCGAATGCAGTGAAGCTGCAGAACATGGAATTGCCGGGTGGCCGCATTGAAGCGGGCCAGCGTGAGTTCACCGTGCGCACGATGGGACGCGTTCCCGATCCGGCGCAATTCAACAACATCGTGGTCGGAAGTCGCGGCGCCTACGCCGTCAAGCTCAGCGACATCGGTTATGTCGAAGACGGGGCGGAAGAACAACGCACGGAAGCCCGTTTGAATGGCCAGCCGGCCGTCACTCTGGTGGTCTCGAAACAGTCCGGGCAAAACACGGTTGCGGTTGCCGATGCGATCAAAGAGCGACTGGCAGAACTGAAGAAGGGGCTGCCGCCCGATGTGAAGATGCAAATCGTCGGCGACCAGACGATCTTTATCAAAGCCGCGCTGCATTCAATAAACCTGCACTTGATTGAAGGCAGCATCCTGGCGGCCATCGTCGTTTTCGTTTTCTTGTGGAACTTCCGCGCGACTTTCATTGCGTCCATAGCCATCCCCACATCGATCGTGGCGACTTTCGGATTGATGGCGGCGATGGGTTTCACCTTGAATCAGATCACCATGCTGGCGCTGACGCTGATGGTCGGCATTGTGATCGACGATGCCGTGGTGGTGCTGGAAAATATTTTCCGCTTCATCGAAGAAAAAGGCATGCCGCCGTTCCAGGCCGCCATCGAAGGCACGAAGGAAATCGGCATGGCAGTCACAGCCACGACTTTATCCTTGCTAGCCGTGTTTTTGCCGGTGGGCTTCATGGCCGGCATTGTCGGCCGCTTCATGTCGTCGTTTGGTTTTACTTCTTCGTTTGCGATCGCGGTTTCGCTGATCGTCTCGTTCACGCTGACGCCAATGCTGGCGGCGCGCATGATCAAGCGCAAGCATGCGGGCGCCGCAAAGGCGCCAAGCAAAGAAACCTCCGTTGCGCCTGAGGGTGAAAAGCGCAGTTCGCTTGCCGAGTTCAAGGACAAATACGTCCAGGCGCAATCGAAAGAGTCGCGCTTCTATCGTCCTATCGATCGCACCTATACCTGGATGCTCAAGTGGTCGATGCAGCATCGCTGGGCGATCGTGCTTTTGTCGGTGCTGGTAATTGTCAGCACGGTGCCGCTTTTCATGTTTGTCGGCAAGAACTTTCTGCCGGTTGACGATCAGTCTCAGTTCGAGATCAACGTGCGCATGCCGGAAGGCTCGACGCTGTCGGCGACCTCAGGTCTGGCCGAGCGCATTGCCGCGGACGTTAGAAAGCTCGCCGGCGTCACCGACACGCTGGTGACGATTGGCAGCGGCCAACAACAAATCGTCAATCTGGCAAACATCTACGTCAAGATGAGCCCGATTGAAGAGCGCAGCGTTTCGCAACAGGATCTGATGCTCCGCGCCCGCAACGACGTTCTCGGCAAATACCTGAAGGAGTTTCCCGATCAGTTGCGCACCAGTGTCAATCCGGTGGCCGCGATTTCCGGTGGCGGAAATCGCAACGCGGACATCAGCTTTGTGGTGAGCGGCCCTGATCTCGACAAACTAACCAAGTATGCCGACGACCTGCTGAAAAAGCTGAAGTCAATTCCGGACACTGTTGACGTCGACTCGACCTTGATTACCGGCAAGCCGGAACTGCGCGTGGTAATCGATCGCGCGCGGGCGGCCGACCTAGGGGTCCGCGTTGCCGACGTCGCCCAATCACTCAACACTCTGGTCGCCGGGCAGAAGGTTTCGACTTTCAACGCCGGCACCGATCAATACAACGTGCGGGTGCGGGCGATGGGCGAGTTTCGCGCCAACGCCGATGGTTTGAAGCGAATGATGGTGGCCTCGCAGAAACTCGGTTGGGTCACGCTGGATAATCTGGTGCGGGTTGAGGAAGGCACTGGCCCGTCTTCGATCGATCGATACAACCGCCAGCGTCAGGTAACGCTGGTGGCGAATACCAAGCCGGGCGGCTCGCAAGCAGCGGTAACATCACAAATGGTTGCGTTTTCCAAAGAGGAAAAGATGGACAGCGCGTATCGAACCTTCCTGGCCGGACGCACGCGAGAGCTGGCGCGCACCGGCCAGTATTTCCTGCTGGCGATTATCCTGTCGTTTGTTTTTATGTACATGGTGCTGGCGGCGCAGTTTGAGTCGTTCATTCACCCAGTCACGATTCTTTTGACGCTGCCGCTGGCCATTCCATTCGGCATCGTGTCGCTGCTGGTGACCGGCCAGACGGTGAACATTTTCTCGGGCCTCGGCTTGCTGCTTTTGTTCGGCGTCGTCAAGAAAAACGCCATCCTGCAGATCGATCACACGAACGGATTGCGCCGGCATGGCATGGAACGCATGGAGGCGATCATCCAGGCCAATCGCGATCGCCTGCGGCCGATCTTGATGACCACGATTGCCTTGGTCGCCGGCATGACCCCGCTAGTGCTTTCGAGCGGCCCGGGTTCAGGCACGAACAGATCTATCGGCGTGCTGGTAGTCGGTGGCCAGTCTCTGTGCCTGCTGCTCACGCTGCTCGCCGTGCCGGTGTTCTACTCGCTGTTCGATGATTTGGCGCGCAGCCATATCTGGTCACGGATCGGCTCAACCTTCTCGGGAATCTTTGGCCGGGCGCGTCGCCGGGCGGCGACGGCGGCGGCCTCTCTGTTGGGTTTGATATAGGGAGAATAGTTGTTTGGAGTGAGGGCTCATGGAAAAGTCGTTTGATAGTTGTATTCTAGTTTCAGCTCAGTTGCCAGCCAATGGAAGGGTTGTTAACCGCAGAGGACGCAGAGGAATTCGCCGAGGCGCGCCGGGGTTCGTCTCCGCGACCTCTGCGCGCACCTCCGCGACCTCTGCGGTCAACCTTCTTATGGCAATCGTGGCCCTCTTGGTGATGACCACGCCGCGAGCACTGGCTCAGGAACCCACGCCTTCTCCGAGTCCGTCGCCGACTGTCCAAACGCTACAGCCGCTCAACGTTCCGACGATGGCCATAGATTATCGCGCCAACGCTAACCAACCTCTGCCTTCGCTCAATCGGGTCGGCGTGGATACAAATGAGCAGCAACCGATGAGCTTGCGCGAAGCGATCGCGCTCGCCCTCACCAACAACAAAGACATCGAAGTCGCGCGCGACAACGTCAAGATTGCCGAATACGATCTCTTGTCGACGCGCGGCGCATACGATCCGCGGTTCAGCGCGCAGAGCTATTACGAAAGAATCAAAACCCCGGCGGCCAGCTTTCTCAGTGGGTCCAGCACCGCAGTCGAAGCGACGGACTTTACCGCGACCAGCCGCCTGGAAGGTTTGACGCCAAAATATGGTGGCAACTATCGTCTCGACTTTTCGTCGGTCCGTTCGACCAGTAACAGTTTTTTCACTGCGCTCAATCCGCAATACCCGTCGGCGCTCTCTTTCAGTTATACCCAGCCGCTCGTTCGCGGGATGCGATTTGACGCGCCGCGGCGTCAGATCGAAGTAGCCAAGAAAAATCTCTCGCTGACTGATGCGCAGTTTCGGCAGCGAGCTATTGAAGTAATAACGAACGTCCAGCGATCTTACTGGGACCTGGTGTTTGGGCTGCGCAATCTGCAAATTCAGCGCGATTCGCTCAACGACGCGCGTACGCAGCTCGCGCACAACCGGCGGATGGCGGACAAAGGGTCGCTGGCTCCAATCGATGTCGTGGCTGCCGAAACGCAGGTCGCGAATTTCGAACAGGCTGAGTTCAGCGCCCTCGAAGACGTCAACCGCGCTGAGAACGGTCTGAAGAACATGATTGCCGAAAACCAAAAGGCGAAGCTGTGGAACCTGTCCATCATCCCGACGGACCAGGCTGATCTGACTTTGCCCCAGGTTACTCTGCCTGACGCGATGAGCGCAGCGATGCAGAACCGGCAGGAGTTAAGACAATCGGATCTGGCCCGAGAAATTAATCTTTTGGATCAGAAACTCTATCGCGACCAGACCAAGCCCGAAATCGATCTGGTCGGCAGTTACGGAATGGTCGGCAACGCTGGCACCGTGTCCGGAAGCAATCCCCTGACGGCCAGCAGTGATCAAGTACGAGCCCGAGTGAATCAGTTGTCGGTTCTGAACGGTCTGCCGGCGCTGCCGGCGCCGCCAGTGAGCACAATCTCGCCTGGTTTGATTGGCGCCTATCCACAGTCGCTTTCCAATCTCGCCTCGAACCAGTTCAATAATTTTCGCGTCGGGGTCGCGATCAACTTGCCGCTGCGCAACCGCACGGCCGAAGGTTTGCTCGGCCATTCGCTCGTCGAAGGCAAGCGCATCGGCACTCAACGTGAGCAACTCGAACAACTGATTCAGGTCGAAGTGCGCAATGCGCTCCAGTCACTCAAGACCGCCGAGGCGCGTTTGCGTTCGGCCGCCGTCGCCCGCTCCAGCGCCGAGCAACAATACGAAAGCGAGAAACGCAAACTCGACGTCGGCCAGTCAACCGTCTTCCTGGTGCTCGAACGCCAGACCTACCTGGCTACCGCGAAAGGGAATGAACTGCGCGCGCAGACTGATCTCAACAAGGCCATTGCTGAGTTGCAGCGAACGACGGGTAATTCGCTAACGGCGAACAACGTTAACGTCACCGTGCGTTGAATTTTCAACCTGAAGGGTTGCCAGAAAGAGCCGGTGGTCGGAGCGTAGCGCGCAGAACCGCGCTTAGCCTTCAGAAAGATCGCACAAATCACAGGTCTGACCCCGATTCCCTGATTCAATCATTCCGGCCTCAACGGGTGGCTTGGCCTCGGGCGAGTATCGCGGTCGCTTCGAGCCGTGATCTTTTTAGCTGGATGGAGTTTTTCATCAAGAGAAGGGGGATCATTGAGTGGTCCCCCTTTTCTTTATTCAACGACGCTTGGTTGAGCGCAGGCGGGTCTACTCATCATCTTCTCTGTCTTCTCTCGGAAAGGCCCATACCCACGCCACAAAACCGTGGCGCACGCCGGAACCGTCGGTGTAGTACGCCAACAACCCCGGCGCCCTGGCCGAATGGACCAGCGCCAGCCACATCGAGCGCGCGCCAAAACGCACTAAGCCAGCAGGCGGAGGATCGCCCCAAACGCCCCCGCCAACCAAACCGACGTAAGCAGTGCAGCAGCGTGAGCAACTGCGTGGTCAAAACCACCTGCGGTAGCGGGTGGGCAAGTACCGGCGCAACCCGCACGCAAGTTATGCCATGAGGTCAGTACCGCGAGCGACCGGGGCCCCCACGCGGGCAGCCCGCGTGGGGTGGTGGTAGCGACCGGGTACCCCTCTCGCTTTCGACAGCTAGAAGGGCTGCAATGCAATAGCCAGGGGTAGAGCTCGTTAGCGCGACGCTCCTGGCTCGATTGTTTTTGTGTTTCCGAGCGCCGACTTTAGCTGGCTCTATCCTCCGGATAGAGCCAAACTATTTCAATCGCTTGAGCTAGTAATTTTCTTCCGATGGCGGCGATGCATAACACCCTGACTCAGAGTATCATGGCGAGGATGACTGATATTTTGTGAGTGGGCACCAAGAGTGGGGTGGTTTCTTTACACCACTGTTGGTGCCTATTACCTGTTATCCCGCTTCGCTTGTGAGAACCCGCAAAAAGGCGAAGGGGCTCGGTTAGTTGTTCTGTCGATCAGACGGCCCCATCGCGCGCGACAAGATGACGGCCTCGGTCTAAAATGGGTAACGTGGTCGCGCGCTCTGCCCGGCGTTGAATGGTCGGCGCGTTACACTCGGGGGCGGGATAACAAATCGTTGGACGCGAGCGGAACCAGCGGGCTTGTCATCGACATCTTGTCCGTAACGTAGTTGTCTCCCGCCGCGTCAACTCAACCGTTCGGCGGCTCATTGGCCAACAAATCATAAAGGTTCGTTGCCTATCTATCTCTGGATGAATCTTTCGAGTGAAACAGTTGCGCTTCGCGAATCGCCGTGGTTTGATTCACTGTCGTGACGGCAAGTGATCTGTGATTCTCAAAGTCGTGTCGCTCCCGCGCTGCTCTGGAGGTTGGGTGACGCGGCGATGTGGCCGGCGCGACAAATGATGCTTGAAGGTTCGGCAACTGCGTGGCGACGGGACTCGTCGCAGTCACGGTCGCTTGAAAAGATGTGCTGGTTGAGTGCGCTTTGGCGTAGACACTCAGTTGATCGCCGCCGAACAAATCGTTGGACGCGAGCGGTATCAGCGGGCTTGTCATCGACATCTCGTCCGTAACCCGGTTGCTTCCCGCCGCGTCAACTCAGACGTTAGGTCGCTTCGCTATTTAACAAGACCTGGATTTATATTATTGTTCCCTAAGGTTTAGTTACTAAGAATATAGGAGAGTGGCAATGAAAAGCTGCCCTACTTGTAAACGGACATTCGACGATACGACGGTTTTTTGCTTGGTAGACGGAGCTATCCTATCCGCCCCGTTCGACCCCGGAGCAACTCTGCATCTTCCGAACACTAACAATGAGCCGCCCCCGACGGAGGTGATGAACCCCGCTCCCAACCGCTTGCCTCCGACAATCGCCAGCCCTGTTCCAACAATTACTGCGCAGCAGGCCAATCCAATAGCTCCTTCGCACTTAGATGAAGCGCTCGACACGAAAAGGTTTAGGCCAATTTACATCGGGGTTCCTTTGGTTCTGTTACTTGTCGGCGCTGGAGTTTTATTCTACCTCCTCCGTGCATCCGAGCAGTGCCCGATCATTAGAATCGAATGTTCGGCCGGCGGCTACCCCAATAAAGGCAATTGCGACCTTATAGTAGAAGAGGTGCGGGCCTCGACGAAAGATTCAGATACAAGCCAATTAATCTGCTCTCTTAACCCTGCGATCGCCTTTCAACCGCCCGCGATACCGAAAACCGTGACGAAAGTAAGTTGGACCGCTTCGTCAGGTAAAATAGACGCACAAGGCCAGCAGTTTATGACGATTGATACCAGCGGGCTCTCAGGTCGGCAGATTACTGTTACAGCCGAGGTAAGTGGCTATGGTTGGCGTTGCTCAAATAGAGCTTCCACTTCATTTATTGCGAAGTGACACAAACGGGCAACCTAACAATTCGTTCCAGGTGAGCGCGGGATAGCGCCTTTCTCAACTAGCTTTGTCCGGCGCGGCTTGCGCCCCGCCGCCCGCGCCACCTGAACTCAACCGTTGGGCCCCCTCGCTAATCAACACGTGGTAAAATGTTGCTCACTTCGGAGACCTCAAAGAGATGGCAATAAAAAAATGTCCGACGTGCGCGCGCACATACGCGGACGACTCAATCTCGTTTTGTCTCGCTGATGGCGCGCTGCTATCTGCTCCGTACGATCCTGAAGCGAGTGTCGAGCAGTCTGCTAAAAGTGCTAACCCGCCGCCGACCGAGGTAATGTCTTCCGCACCAGGTAGTGCGATACCTCCGACTCAAGCGGCGAGCAAGTCGCCTGTACCGTTAGTGCCCACCATGACTAGTCCGATTCGCCCGGATCTATTGGCGGGTGTGATTCCTGCGTCGTCGCCAAGCTTTGAAGGGCGACACGCAACAACGATTTCAACTCACCCCCGTTGGTTTGTTTACGTCCTGGTCATAATTGCGGGATTCGCGACGCATACAGCCCTGTTGGGATTTGTAAACGTATTCTTCCAATTTTCAACCGCTTACAGTTGGCTGTATTTGATAGTTCGGGCGACAGGCTTCGGGATTGTTGGGCTGTTACTTGGCCGCTCGTGGCCTCAAAAAGGATGGACGTGGGGCCTATGGCTGGTCGGATTCCCCTGGTTAATTTCATTGTCGGGATTTATCCGCTACGCACCGGCTATGCTGGCGCACGTCTCAGGTCCGCTGACTGATTTGATCTGCGTGCCCATCGCGGCGTGCGTTGGCTCTTATATGGGCGCCCATCTGTTTGCGAAGAGGTAATTTGACGGCCACGATGTTTCATGGAACACGGCCCAACAAATCGTTGGACGCGAGCGGCGGGAGCGTGTTTCGCAACTTGATTCATCCGGCGATGCTTGATTGAATTCGCGCCGCCGCGTCAACTCAATCGTTGGGTTGCATCGCTCTCGATATCAGGGACAATGCTTGAATGATCGGAAGCTTGGATGGTGCAGTTGCCGCTTGAATGTTTGGTGGGGCGTTATGGACCTTGCGGGGTTTCTGAAAGCTGGCTAACAATTCGTTGACCCACGCGGGGCAACCCAACAATTCGTTGGACGCGAGCGGAATCAGCGGGCTTG
Organism: Pyrinomonadales bacterium; assembly: GCA_038210455.1. Lineage (GTDB taxonomy): Bacteria > Acidobacteriota > Blastocatellia > Pyrinomonadales > Pyrinomonadaceae > UBA11740. The sequence continues at coordinate 30,326 of JBBQWP010000022.1, forward strand.
TCATCGATAACTTGCCGCTAACGCAGTTGTCTCCCGCCGCGTCAACTCAACCGTTGGGTTGTTCTTTGCCTTAAAGGAGGAAGAGAAAGATGTTCAGACAATTAATGGCGTTAACTCTGGCAGTCGTGCTGATCCAGTTGACTTGCGGCCAGCTAGCCATGGCCCACACACCGGCCGAAAAAGAGGCGCGCTTTGCCGAAAAGGTGAAAGCTGGCATTGCCAAGCTTGGCACAGGCAAGAAGGCACTGGTTAAGATTAAGTTGCAAGACGGGACGAAACTTAACGGGTACGTGCGCGAAGCAAACGAGAATACCTTCGTCGTCATCGACTCCAGGACGGGCGATGCCACGACGGTTCCATACCCTCAGGTCAAGCAGGTCAAAGGTAATAATCTTTCAAGCGGGGCGAAGATCGCAATTACCATCGGGATCGCGGTCGGGTTAATCCTCTTGCTCGTAGCCACAGTCGGACGGAGTTAACCGACCGAACGCATTGCACTCAGCGCCAACCCAACACGTCGTTGGACGCGAGCGGCGGGGGCGCATTTCGGAACTTGATTCGTCCGGTGATGCTTGAATGAATTCCCGCCGCCGGTGCGTCCGGTACTGGTGCCCCTCCAACGATTGCCGTTCCGGGATTTCACAGCGGAGGAGTTCCTTGGCCGCACGTTGACGACCTGCCGCGTCGCCGGGGGCTGCATGAGCGTGTTCAAGGGCAGCACTATCACTCTCGGCCAAATGGCTGATGCGTGCGTGTATGTTGGCCCTTGACGCCGTTAACGAAATGGGCGAGTGTAAATCGAAACCGGGGTCAGGCCTGATGTGCGGGTGGTTGATGTGAATCGATAGGGAGAATCTGGCGCTGCCGGACCCGGTCGCTATCGCTCGCGGTACTGACCTCATCGCTGGGGAGAGTCTGAACCCAATCGCTGCCACTGCGGTGGTAATCAGCAAACTCGACGCGATGAAGTTCGTACCGGCAGCGAACCGGGGCTCCCGCGCGGGGTGGTGGTGCGCCTTGGTTGCAAGATCCATCACTTGACGGCGGTGAGATGCTGGAGGCGATGTGGAACGACACCGATATCCCGCTTGCTTATTTGATCACATTTCGCTCCTACGGTAGTTGGCTGCATGGGGATGAGCGCGGTTTAATCGATCGCTTTCACAATCGTTATGAGTCGCCATACATCGAGCCCAATCAGCGATGTTATCATCACAACCGGCGAGCGCTTGGGGAGCAGACATGAACCCGCGAAGCGGGTGTCAGCATAAAGCCCGGGGCGTAGAGCCCCGGGAACCCATACCAATATGATCGCAAGCCCACGGAGCGGCCGTTACCAAGTGCGAGCGTAGGGAGCGGGATAAAGATTCAATTCGCGAACGTGTTTCGAGGATTTCCAATCACTCTTGTCGGTGGGTGCGCTTTTGTTCCGCTCGCTACGGCTCGCGGTTTCGGTAACGGCTGTCGCCCGCTTCGCGGGCTTGTCGATTTTTTGATGTTCGTTTCCTGGGGCTCTACGCCCCAGCCTTTATGCTGTCACCCGCTCCGCGGGTTTTTTATTTCCAAACGCAAACCATCGCGCGCGGCAATCGTCTCACCCGGCCACAATTCTGCGGCTTTGCTTTCCAGATCGACGCCGTCCCATTCGGGATAGAGATGGGTGAGAATTAATCTGCGTGGTGCTGCCAGTTGCGCGAGCCGCATGGCTTCGGCAAGTTCGAGATGTTTCGGTGTCGGCTTGTGGCGCCAGAAACTGCATTCCAGGATCATTAGATCAGCGCCACGCGCGAATGCCCCCAGCTCTTCTGAATATCCCGTATCAGAACTGTAGACCAGAGACGTTCCGTCCGTATCAGTCAGGCGAATCGCGAGACTTTCGCGAGTGTGTGGAGTGGAAAAGGTCTGAGCGCTCAAGCCCGGCATCATTTCAAAATCGCCTGACACTTGATGCAGCTCGACCGGGAATGGGAGCGCGAGCAATCGGTAATTGTTCGACTCGTCGATTGCTTTCAGGAGCCTGGTCAATCCCGCGCAGCTAAAAATTCTGAGTGGCTTGGTCCGCGCTTGGGTTTGTGGCGCCCATTTCAATCCAAACAGAAGTGACGGCAACCCACCGCAATGATCCAAATGCAGATGGCTAATCCAAATAGCATCGAGGTTGGGCCAGTCGACTTTTTCCTGCGCCATGCGGTGGGCCGAGTCTGCGCCGCAATCTAGCAAGACATGGCCACTCGCGGTTTCCAGCCAGAAAGCGGCCGCGGCCCTTTGCGGATGCGGCACCGAAGTGCCTGAGCCAAGGACGACGAGTTTCATGTCGATGTAAGCTAACAACCGACGCGGCGATGGTCAATCGCGATTTGGAGCGCGCTGACTAGTCAGAGGTTTGGTATGCGGCGACTTGTCGCCGAATATGTTCTTCATCGTGCCGCGACAAGTCGCGGCTATGAAAGCGGTAACAAGTTACCGCACTCCAAATGAAGCAATTCGATTCTCCTGATCTTCGCTCCAGAGGAGCGAGATATTTATAGCCTCAGCGGCCACTAACATTTGTAGCTCCGGAGGAGCGACATGTTATTTCGCTCCTAAAGGAGCTTTGAACATATCGAGTCGTCGGAGCTATAAACATTGCGCACCTAACGGCGCTTTCGATCTTGGCTGAGCTTTTCTTCTATATTTCCTTGTTCTTAGATCGAGTTATCGCTTATTCTGGCGCGCTCCGGTCCTTGTCACTTTATGTTGGCCGTCGTGAATATCAGTGAACTCATTCGGCGCGAGGTTATGAATGTCTATTAAGTCCGACACGTGGATCCGGCGGATGGCGCAAGAGCACGCCATGATTGAGCCGTTCGAGCCGCACCAGGTTAAAGAGGTCGATGGGCGGCGGGTCGTGTCTTACGGCACGTCGAGCTATGGCTATGATGTGCGGTGCGCTGATGAGTTCAAGCTCTTCACCAACGTGTATAGCGCCATCGTCGATCCGAAAAAGTTCGACGCGAAAAGTTTTGTCGACATCAAAGGCGATCACGTCATCATTCCACCAAACAGTTTCGCGCTGGCGCGCACGGTGGAATACTTCCGCATCCCGCGCAATGTCATGACCATCTGTCTGGGGAAGAGCACCTATGCGAGGTGTGGAATAATCGTCAACGTAACGCCCTTCGAACCTGAATGGGAAGGATATGTGACGCTGGAGTTTTCCAACACCACGCCGATGCCCGCCAAGATTTACGCCAACGAAGGCGTCGCCCAGGTGCTGTTCTTTGAGGCCGACGAAGTCTGCGAAGTTTCGTATAAAGACCGCGGCGGCAAATACCAGGGCCAGCTCGGCGTGACGCCGCCGAAGTTATAGCAGTTTTAGTGTGAGAACCTAGAGACGAACATAGTATAGCTATCAGGGGGCGGCAAACACGCACTCGCGATGTCAGCAGGAACCAAACCTGATCCGCATTCATCGGACGAAGCAGCGCGCGGTAACAGTAATCCGCTGAGCAGCCTAGTCACGCTCGCCAAAGCGCTCCGAGAGAACCCTTGGTATTTGTCCGCGGTGCTCGTGATCTACCTGGATGGATACATAATAAATCTTTGCCTCTGGCCATCTCAATCAGTCCGAGTCTTCATAATTCCAGAACTCGCGTCAGGACTAGTCTGGATTTGCGTCGTCGGCGTGTTCATGATTGCAGCGGTCCGTAAGTACCTCCCTTTCACGAATAGACGGGCGCGCTATTTCTTGATTGCGTCGCTAATTGGAGGGCCGGCGACCTCGGTTGCATTGCCGCTGATGATAGGCGCTAAACGAGTTCTTGGAGCACAAGCGACTGAGATTCATTCGATGTACGGCAGGGATTACCGTTTGCTCGCGCCGGTGATTGCGTTAGCCTGCGGCTTGGTAATTTTCGCTTTCCTCTTAAGCCTCCTGACGACGACTCTGCGCGCGTCAATGGCAAGAGGTTCCGCGAGATAGAGATAAAGGAGAGGTTATGCAAGTTATGCAAAAGGCCCCCGACAATGACAGCATCATTAGAAGTCTAATCCTGGGCGTATTTCTTTCCATCACCGCAATCGTAGATATAGCCGGACTCATGTGGTCATGGCCGAGGTTGCCACTATCTACAGAAACTGGATTTCTCACGATCACCCTGCTGGCCGGTTATTTGGGTGGCTGTGTTCACTCATTGCAATATCTTACCTGGGCTCATTCCGGGCCGCGTTCAGCTGTCAAGCAGTACTTTTGGTACTTGATTTCGACGCCTTTGGCAGGCGCTGGTATTGCGATTATCTTCTACGTTGTGATTAGAGGAGGTCTAGTAAACGATGCGCGCGCTCTGAATCCGTTTGGGGTTTTGGCCGTGAGTGCGCTAGCCGGAATGTTTGCCCGTCAAGCCGTACGTAAACTCCATGATATAGCTGAGGCTTTGTTCGACCCCGAAGAAAACGACGACAAACTCAGCGGTTAAGTCGTCATCTCGCGAATTTCATTATTTATTAGAATGGTCAGGGATAACACTCGCAGTGAGAATCCGATTTTGTTATTTCCAATAGAATCGCAGTAAGTGTTGCTGGTTTGGTCCTAAGATTTCATTAATTGTGAGAACCTGGAAGCCGCTGCTCATATCAAAATCCGATATGACTCGCACGTTGTCCTGCCGACAACTTCAAAATCATCGCTCAAGGGATTGCAATGGAATCGGAGATAGAACTTCTCAACTTCAAGAAGCTGGACCCGCGAGCGACACTACCGGCGCGGGGCAGTCGCGCCGCGGCCGGACTGGACCTTTATTCGATTGAGGCTGTTAGTTTGGAGCCCGGACAGCGGGGGATTGCCCGAACCGGATTGGCCGTCGCCATCCCTGAGGGTTTCTACGGCCGTCTGGCGCCGCGATCCGGTTTGGCTACGAGGCAAGGCCTCGACGTTCTCGCTGGGGTGATCGATGCCGATTATCGAGGCGAGATTGGTTGTCTACTCTATAATGCCGGAGACGAGAAAATTGAGCTGGCCGCGAACACGAAGATCTGCCAACTAATAATCGAAAAGATTATTACGCCAACGGCTGTCTGGGCTGACGATCTCGACGATACCGAACGGGGTGGCGGAGGCTTTGGGTCGACTGGATAGAATTAGCTCAGGGACAGTGAAAAGTGGCACGGGCGTCCCACCCGTGAATTACGCGCAAGATGCGCGTGCCACCATCAATCGAAAGGATGATTGGATTGAGAAGAAGACTTCCGGTGCTTGGCATCATGCTGATCTGTCTGTTCGGTGGGGCGCTCCAGGTGTCGAGTCAGAGACCGACAACTAAGACCGACCGGGCTTTCACTGTGTTCTGGGCCAGGTTCAAAGCGGCCGTGGCGCGCACCGACAAAGCGGCCGTGGCCGATATGACCAAACTCCCTTTCAGGCTTAATAACAAAGAACTCGATCGGGCCGGCTTCATCAAGCAATACAAATCGCTGTTCACTCCAAAGATGCGCCGTTGCTTTGCTCACGCCAGACCTTCGAGCGATCAGGACGCCATGGAAATCTTTTGCGGCCACCAGATTTTTCTTTTTGCGAAGGTGGATGGCGTTTACAAGTTAACCGAGATTGGCGTGAATGATTAAGCCGGGTTAACGGCTACTCGTTTTGCATCGCGGTGCGCAGGGCGGCTGGAATGCTGCTGCCGGCTTCGCTCCAGGTCTTAAATCGCCCGCGAAAATCGCCGGACTTGATCGCTATATGGATTTTGTCCGAGTTGAGATCGATCGCGAAGATTGATTCTTCGATGGTGCACTGATGGGCCATGCAACCGCGGCCGATCAGAACTCCGCCATTATTCTCGATGGGCATCTCTGTCTGCAACCGATCGAAAAAGAGTTGGTAATTCGCGCCGAGCAGTTTGCGGATTCGTGTCTTTAGACCTGGTTCGCGACGAAATAACTCGCTGGGGTATTTGCCCGCATACCTTGCCAGGTCGCGATTGACGTTGTCCGGGCGCGCAGAACCTTCCGAGACTACGGTGATGATCAGGGTGAAAGTGCCAGTCCAGGCATTGGCCATGCTGCTTTCGGTAACCCTGACGTGATAGTCGCCCGTGGTGGGCAGGATTCCATCAAAGACTATACCGCCGGGCGAACCATCTTGTTCGCCGTTCGGGAAAGTCACGACGCCTCGAGTGGCGCCCCGGCCGCGAATTTCTACGCGCATGTGCTGGCCGGCCTGGGCGCGCAACACAAAAACTGCTTCATCGCGAATGCCGCGCAGATATCCGGCGGCGCGCGCCTCAGTCGCGCCGCGAGCGAAGTAAATCCGGCGCGGCGCCTTCTGCGCCAGCACCGGTGACGTAAGAAAGACGGCGGCCATCATTGCCGCCAGGGCCCAGTTGCGCATTCTCGTTTGATGGTTCATGAACTCACTTTCTTAAGGCGCGGGAACACTTCTATCCGGCCCGTGGTCGCAGGTTTTTGTCTTTGCCGGGCAAACTTGTCGATGTAACGCTTCATGCCAAACTCAGTCCAGCTCATGCCGTGTTGCTCGGCTTCCTTCTTTGCCGCGGCTGCGGTCCAGCCATCGTGGACAATGCGATAGCAGGCAATGATTGTCCCGGTGCGATCTTCACCGTGAAGGCAGTGGACAAAGACCGGTTGATTCTCGGCAGCGTTGATGATGTCGAGGACCCGCTGAACGTCTTGATCTTTCGGTTTAGAAAACCCGGGGAGGGAAATGCTGTAATAACGTAGCCCGAGCCGCTCAGCAGCGACGCCTTCGGCGCGCGTTGCATCGTCTTCGCCACGGAGGTTGATGATCGTCTTAACTCCGATCGTTTTCAGGGTCTGCAGTCCGCCGGCCTTCGGTTGCGCCCCACGATACAACTGCGAGTTAACCAGATGAAAGTTAGGCAGTTCAGAATACCGCGCCTGAGTTTGAGCCAGAGTTGCGACGGCCAGCGCGATCACCAACGCGCCGGCCACTAAGATGCCGTCGGGTTTCAGGTCTTTCATATGCGAACGGGTTACGCTAATCACTGCTTCGTGCTTATCACCACCCGCTGAATCGTTGGGGGCAACTCGCGCCACTCACTGTGCGCAAAACCGGCATTGCTAAACATTCTCTCGAACTCGGCAAAAGTGTACGCATCGCCGCCCGGCGTACCTCCGAGCATCATCAGACTGAAAGCCGCGGCTTGCGGCGGTGAGACCCGATCAGCGTTAGGGATGAACTCCAGGGTCACTGCTCGCCCGCCATCGGCTAAAGCGTTGTGGACTTTACGCAAAAGCATTTCGCAAGTCGGCGGATCGAAGTGATGAAGGAAATTCGTCAACAGCACTATGTCATAGCCGGTGCCATAATCAACAGCAAACGCGCTGCCGGCCCTGGTGTGATAGCGGTCCGCTACACCGGCGGCTTGAGCATTTTCTTTCGCCACCTCCAATACGTTGGCCCAATCGACGGCCGTTACGTCCGCGTTCGGGTTCCGCTTTGCGAACGCCAGGCCGTACAGGCCATGACCAGCGGCGATATCCAGAATCTTCAGGCTCGCGTTAGCGTTCGGATCCACCAGCGGAGCGAGGAGTTGCGCCGGCAAGGCCATCATTGGCGCCATCGCGCGCGCGAACTTCACCCAGACCGGATGGTCAGGAGCGATCGTTCCCTCTTCAGAAATGGAACCGCCCTTCCTCACCACCGCCGCCAGATCGTTGAAATTATCAGTCAGCATCGGTGACAACATGAACTCGATCACTGTGCCCATGTACGCTGGCGAATTCTTGTCGAGAAACATCGCCGAGTCAGGCGTTAAGCCGTAGGTGCCGTCCTGCTTGGTCAGAAAACCAATGATAACCAGATAGTCGCAGAGAATTCGCGTTCCACGTTGGGATGCGTCACAGGCTTTGGCGATCGCTTCCGCAGACTTGTCGCCAGCCGCGATGGTGGTGAACAGGCCGAGCTCGATCGCAGCTTTGATGGCCTCAGTTCGTTGATGTGCGTTGATCGTGTCGAATAAGAGCGCCGGGGTCGGCTGACTTGCAGTTTGTGTCTCAGTAGTCATGAGTCGTTCACTTCCTTTTCAATCGGATGATTCCGCCGTCCGCTAAAACCGATCGCGACCAGCCGAATCCGGAATTAGGTAGGGAAAAAGCGTACCGAAGCTGACCGGAAAAGTCTAACCAGCCCGTGTCAGAGTCCACCCGAAAATTCATTAGTTGAGATTTAACGTCGCCGGTTGTGAGAGACCTTCAATGGTTAATACCAGACCGCGTGGCGAAGATACCGGCGTCTTCTGAGGTGAGAGAAAAATGATGAAACCCTGCCGCCGGCCTTCAGTATGAGTCAGCGGGCTTTGCAGATTCAGTTCATAGGCGCGAAATTCCTGATCGAATGTTTTGCGAGACGAAGGGTTGTAGGTCGAAACTCCGTTTGCTTTCAGAATCCGCGCGATGGCCTGCTTGGCAGAGATGGCTTGCCATTTCGTGCCGGCAGCATCGCTCAGGTGAAAACGAATTTTGTTCAAAACGATGGCCTCGCCACTGTTGTGGTTGATTTCAACGCGTATGGGAAGGAGTCCGGCGAGCTGTAGGTTTGACTCAAATAGTTCCTGACTGTCTTCGTCAGTGAGGAGTGGCGTCGCTCGGAAGGAGATCGAGCCCAAATTAGCCGCAGCGCTCGCAGCCGGCATCGGAGGGAGTGCGGCGGCGGGCTTCACCTTGAACAGGGAACCTCCGCACGAACTCGCAAACACCAGAGTGAAAGCAAATGCGGATTTGAGAGCCCAGGCCCGGACAGACTGATGAGCGACGGGCGCCGGGTTTTGGATTCCTTTACTAAGCACCATCGCGCGCATCTTGCAAGTCCGGCGGTTTCTCAATCAGTGTTTGTTACCGAGCGTCAGCGTTTCTTGATGATCGATTTGCGACGAACTCTGATCGGAGCCCGCTCAGAAAGCAGATCCTTGTGACGATGGTTGATGATGTAACAGAGTCCCTGGTGCGTCAGTTTCAACTGCCTTGCGGCCCGCGTCACACTGCCACCGGCCTCCAGCAGGGCGGCGCTAATCAGCTCAGCCTCGCGCTTGTGCACCTGCTCCTCAAACGAGCCACCACTCGCGGTTTCCTTTCTGGGCGTAGCGGCATTGGCGGCGCCCAGGCGGGCACAAGCACGCAGACGGGACATAATTGCGGCGTCTAAAACTTCCGGCAGTCGCTGGTCTGCTTCTTTGTACATCTCGGTAATTTCGGCGGGAGAGAGAAAACTCTTGACCTCTTCAAGGACCGTGAGAAATACTTTTCCGGATAGTTCGATATTTCCCGCGGTCTCCGCGATGAGGGCGGCACGCTTCAGAATACCCAGCGCGGACTGGAAACGACCCATGCGAGCCAGCGCGACGGCTTGTGTTTCCAATGCCTCTGTCAGAAGGGATTGTTCGTCTCCCTTTTCGAGTTCCGACACCGCCGCGAAGGCAATCTTCTCGGCGTCGACATACCGTTGCTGGGCGATGAATACGCGCGCCCTGGTGTCATTGACCTGAGCTGCCGTGCCGACGTCGCCCAGGGCAACGAAAGTGTGACGCGCGCGCTCCAGGTGGTCGAGTGCCTCTTCGTAACGACCGAGTTCTCGAAAGATGTTGCCAATGTTGTTCTCGACTCGGGCGTAATAGCGCCGGTGATTGGCCTGCTGAAAATGAAAGCTGGCCGCGGTGTTTTCCATTAACGCTCGATCAATGTTGTCCGGTCCTCCCAATTCCTTAAAAACCAATGCTCGTTGCAGGTGATAGCAGCCTTTAGCGGCATCGTCCACGTGTTCCAACAATGGGGATGCCTGGTCGAGGAGGGCAAGAGCGTCGTTGAAGCGATTCGAAGAGACTTCGACGGTGGTGCTGCGCGACAGGATGCGGAGCTGGTTGCTGGGATCCGTAGCTTTCGATAGCGCTTCGCGGAACCAGACGCGCGCCTCGTCCATGGCCCCTTCGCGCCAGTAGCACAGCGCTAGATCGGATTGCGCCTCGGCGATCTTCTCCTGATCGTCGAGTGCTTCATAGGCGCGAACGCTCTCGCTGATCAAGTCTTTGGCAAATCCTTGCGCGCCCGGCACCTGGCTCGAGCTGCCCAGCCAACCCGACAACGCACCCACGCGCAAAAGCACTTCTGCCTGGTCTCTTGGGGTCAATCCCGCGATGTCAGGGCGCAGGCCAATGCCGCCCCACAGGTCACCAAGGGCCTCGCGCGCCGCTTCATAATCTCCGGCGCTTGCCAGTGCTTTTGCAGCCCGGCACTTCGCTCCGGCGTCCTGTCCTCCGCGAGTCGTTGTAGTTTTGGCTTCAGTGGAGATTTGGGGTTCCATCACTTTTATACCTTTCCTATAGTCGAACGTTCTAGCAAGAATGATCACTAGCAGTGCTAGTATGCCTGCGAATCAGTACCATCCGGCACTCGTTGTAACTCGATTTCCAGCGAGGGCCTCGTAAAAAAGGAAAACAGAAAATGACTAAACTAACCCGTTTTTTTGGCACTTTCCTGCTCATAGTTTCAATTTCCGCGGTCGCGTTGGCCGACGGAAACGGAGGCAATACGCAGGGACCGCCAGCACCACCTCCACCGCCAGCAGCGCAGTCGGTTACCGACAGCGCTGAAACGATCGATTCAACTCAGACGGCCCAGAACTCCGTGCTAGATGTCGCCACCGCGGAGGCTGACCTGCTTGAGGCTTGGCTGGTGTCCGCGCTCCTATAACCAGAGGCGGCTGCCCTCAAACACTTAACCCACTGAATCTGCGCTCTGGGCGCGGGGCAGTATCGGTGTGTCAAGCCCCATCTTGCAATGTGTGTCATAGATGGAAGTTCATGGCGTGCCGGCCTGGTAACTATCCAAGTCTTCATTGTTGCCGGTCCCGGCTGCTTTACGTCTGGTGCCAAAGAGCAAACGCGGGCGGGCAGAACCTGAAATCATGCGCCGCCAAGAATTCAACTCAATTGCCCGAGGTAGCGGCCCAAAGGCTGCGGAGCGCCTACTTCACGGGGTCGCCGCGGTTACGGCGTCAGCATTAGCGCTCATGCTTGAACCAATATGGTGCAACTGGCTGGCATCAATAAGGTTCAGGCCTTTTTCTCTAACGTTCTTGAAGCCCGGCAGGATTTCATCAACCGGGGCCTGCATCACGCCTTTGCTCCGCTTGTAACCGGTGAAATCGAGATAGAGATGCTTGCGCATAAAGCGATCGGGAACGCCGGCGAAACGATATAGTGGATACTTGATGCCGTTGCCAAAGAGCTTGCGTCCAAGTAGGTAGTAATACAGCGGCACGCCGAGCGAGAACTTCATCGAAGCATTTGTCTTGCCATGCCAGAAGTGCAGGTTGTATTTCCAACAGGTGTAAAAGAACTCCCATTGGAGGTCGGTCATCTCGATGAGCTTGGCGCTGTCCTTTTGTTGCATCCGCGTATTTTCGAGCGGAACAAAGAACGTAGGTACAAAAGTACCCTTGGCGTCGCGCAGGTCGTAAAGCAGATTGAGCGACTCTCGGGTGTCGGCATCGGTTTCTCCCGGCAATCCGATGATGAACGTGCAGAACGGGAACCAGTTGTGCTTGTTCAGGATTTCCATGCCTTTGAGCACGACATCGCGCCACTGATGGCTCTTGTAAGGATAAGCCTTGCCCTTCATGAAGATATCGAACAGGCGCGCGCTGCCGGTTTCCAGGCCGATGATCGGATCGGTCATGCGCTGATCCGGATCAGTCGATTCTTTATGCTGCACGTGCGAGTAAGGCACAATCAGAGGAGTAAGTCGCTCAATGATAGTCGGATCTTTGACCACCGGCGCCATCGTGATGTGCGACATCTGCAGGGTTTCAACTCCCGGGACGCTCTTGACGCTCTTCAGCATATGCTCAAGCGCCGGAATATTTGTTTCGAAATTCGCGGCCTGTTCATAGAGGAACATGTCTTCCGTAGCGAGCATAATCTCGGTCGCGCCTTCGGTCGCGTTGATGCGCACGCTCTCCATGATGTGCTCAAGCGGAAATGACCGTCCCACCTTGGTTGCGGGGCCGCAGAACTGACAGCCACGTCCGCAGCCGCGGGTAATCTCGACCACACCGAAAGTCGACCGGTGCCGGACCACGGGGATTTCTTCCACGGTTGGCTGCATGCTCTTGGGCACTTTGATAATGCGCTCGAGCGAAGGATCGCCGGCCATCATTCTCTTGAAGAGATCACTAAAAACCCGTTCAATCTCGCCGTCGATTAAGTAATCGACGTTAAATTCGTCGAGACGGTTTGCCCGTTCGAGTTGCCACGCTCCCGGCCCGCCGATCACGATCTTCGGCTTGAACTTTTTGATGACTGGATGGGTAACTATCTTAAGGAACTCGGCCGCGTTAATGGGAATCAGGTTCTTGCCGGCGATCTTCGAATAAACGTCCGTCGCATAGGAAATCCCCAGCGGATTGTGGGCGTGAATGGCTATGACTTTGGTTTCGGGGCCCACAAATTTCTCGAGATTCTCGAGATAGCAAACGACCACTTCCTCTTCGGGATAATCCCGCAGCAGCAGGGTCTCGACCATTCGCAGTCCATTCGGCACATACTTGGCCCGTCCGTCCGGCCACGACTCATTCACGAGCATCTCCGGATTCATCCACTTATGGCCGTACTTTGCGGGAATAGTCGCAGACAACATCTGCTGCCAGATGCTGTGCCGCCACTCACTCGCCTCGCTTGATGACGCGGTTAAAACGATTTTAGGTGAACCCAAGCAGTGCCTCCCGCTAGACTGCTGAATGAAAAGTCCTATTAAAAGGAGTCAGCCAAACTCTCATACGGTGCTATCGGGGCGGATTCTAGCACCTGTGGCTCTGGCTGCCAAGCATAATATCAAGGAATTCGAGCTCTTCAGCCTTCAGGATATTTACGCTCCCCCACACATGTGATATAGTCCGCAGGCATCTGTAGAGTTGAGTTGATAATTTGAATCGCGTTTCGTAACTCATCGCCTTATCCGTGGCCGGCTTTATCTGAGTATGGTTGGGGTGATCGTGCGGATCCATCTCCCGACTTCAGGAAATCGAAAATGAAAATTCTATTGTACAACCCGGATAATGGCGTGACGAAGAACTTCATGCCGCACCTGTGGATGTTTCTGCTGAAGGGTCTGACACCGCCTGAGCACGAAGTCCTGCTGATCGATGGCAACGCAAAGCCAATGAACGATCAGGAGTTGGTGCGCTTCATTAAGGATCAGGAGATCGGATTGGTCGGCATCGGGTCGATGACTCGGATGATTCAGAAGGCCTACCGCGTGGGCGATGTGGTGCGCGCCGCTGGTGTGCCGGTCGTGATGGGCGGCCCGCACGTGACGGAACTGCCCGATGAAGCCCTGGGCCGAGATGGCGGACCAAAGCATGCCGATGCGGTAGCGTTGGGCGAGGCTGACGAGACCTGGCCGCAGATTGTTGAAGATGCTGCCCGTGGCCAGCTTAAAGAAATCTATGAGCCGGTTGACGAGGCCGGCAAGGAGAAAAAACCGAGTCTCCAGCCTTATCCAATTATCCCCTGGGACACCATCGACCTTGATCAGTTTAATTTCGTTCCCAAGATTGTGCGGACCTTAACCCAACGATATGGATCTGGTCTCGGCTATTTCAATACCATACCGGTGGAATCTGGTCGCGGTTGTCCTTATGGCTGCGAGTTTTGTACCGTAACGGGATTTTTCGGTGACTCGATTCGCTTTCGCTCGAATGAGAGCGTCGTGAACGAACTATTGCTGCTGAAACGGCGAGCGCAAAAAGATCGCGGCACGATTTCCATCTTCTTCATCGATGACAACTTTGCGATCAATATCAAACGCACAAAGTCACTGCTGCGCGATATCATCGCGGCCGATGCTCAATTACCGTGGATAGGACAGATCAGCGCTAACCTGCTTCGTGATGAAGAGTTGGTAGATCTGATGGCCGACTCAGGTTGTAAGTGGGTATTCATCGGCATGGAATCAATCGATCCCCTGAATCTTGCCGGCGTGAATAAAAGCTTCAACAAGCCCGGCGAGTATGCCGCAGTCCTGAATCGACTGGCACAGCGCAAGATCTATGCGATCACTGCATTCATCTTTGGTTTGGACAACGACACGCCTGGTGTGGCTGACCGTACGCTCGAGCAAATAGCCAGCTGGCCGCCGGGAATGCCTGTCTTCAGCCCGCTCGTCCCCCTGCCAGGGACGCCTACTTATAAAAAGCTCGGAGCCGAAGGCCGCCTAACGCGGCCAAAACACTGGATGCATTTCGAGCACAACAAAATGGCCCACACGCCTCTTAAGATAACTATTGACGAGGCCCAGATTGAACTCGACACTGCGTGGATGACTTCCTATAGTCCAAAGAATAACGAGCGCGCCATCGATTGGTTTGAGGGTCAGTCGATCAACGATCAGATCATGCATTTGGTCATGCGCATGTTTTTCCGCGGCATCTATTTTCCGCAACGGAATGCGCGCGTCTGGACCAGACTTCTCGCCCAAAACCATCGGCCAATTCTGCGGCTTGTTAAAGAGGGTTACGGCAAGTATCGAGAAGCAAAGCGGAGTGCGACCACGGTTCCGGCTGAACTCACCTAGCGACAATCTCGGAATTCGATCTACTTTCCCTGCAGGACCAAAGTGCGCGGTATCCGCTGTAGGTCTGTACGTATCTCGACCAGTTTCCAAACGCGCGGATCAATCAACTGCTCCACCGCCGCACTCTGTCCGAATCCAACTTCAAATACAAAGTGACCGCTTGAGCGCAGGAAGGGCCGCGCTTCAAGCAGCAGACGGCGAATGATTGAGAGGCCGTCCGGACCACCCGCGAGCGCCGCGCGTGGTTCGTGTCGCACTTCGCGCTGCAGGTCTGTCAACTCGTCGTCGGAAACATACGGTGGGTTTGAAGCGATCAGCGTGAAACGTCTGTTGGCATCCATGGCCGAGAAGCAATCCGACTCGAGCAGCGCCAGACGATCTGCGACGCCGTGACGTTCGGCGTTTCGTTGCGCCACCTGCAGAGCGTCGCGAGATATATCTGTGGCAACTGCTCGCGCTGCTGATAGTTGGTGAAGAATTGAAATCGCGATGCATCCTGAACCCGTGCCAATATCGGCGATGTACGGTTCGGGATCACCCTGCAAAAGTTCGAGCGCGGTTTCAATGACGAGTTCCGTTTCAGGCCGGGGAATCAGCACGGCGGGCGTGACGGCAAAGTCCAACTTGAAAAATTCCTGGTGACCGGTGAGGTACTGCAAAGGCTCGCCGCTGGCGCGGCGCTCGATCAACGATCGGAAAGCGGCACACTCTTCCTCCGTGAGCTGGTCCTTAGCGTGCGCGATGATGAAACTTCTATCGCGTCCCAGGACATGAGCCAGGAGCGAGCCGGCTTCGCGGCGCGGTTCCGTAATCGCTGCCTCACCCAAGCGTTGCGCGCTTTCCCTAACCTCATTTCCAATCGAAAGGTTCATCGGCTTCTTGATCGAGGCATTTATTTTATATTAGGCTCTCACACAAATCGTAACACCCAGTTAGCGCAAGTTTGGTTAACTTGAAGCTTGTTCGTGAAGTGCGTAGATTTGGAAACTTAAGTTGTAGCCCATATTCACGGGAAGAAAGCGGCGATTGAGACTTTACTTCGACTAGCACGAAGCGAGTCTCGGTCTTCCCGTACGGACAGTGACCTTTGAGCCCAAGGGTTCAGAGGTATCACAGTTCCGAAGGCCGGGGTTCAACAATTTTTGACGCAAGGGAGAAGTACTACTCCTAAAAATATGGGTGCACTCGCGAAAAGCCTGATTCTCTTTGCGTTGAACTGGATCGACGCGCAACTCACCCTCTTCTGGGTTCATTCAAACATCGCCAGCGAAGGCAATGGTCTGATGAGCCAACTGCTCAAAGTTGGTGACGCGCCGTTCCTGCTGGTGAAGCTGGCCATTGGCTTTTTCGCCGCATATACGCTGTATCGTTGCTCGCATCTGCCGCTGGCTCGCCGCGGAATGCAACTGGTGCTGGCGGTCTACGGCGGGCTGATGCTGGCGCACGTCGCTACCGGCATGGCGGCCCTCGGCTGGTCTGAGCCGCTGGCGTTGATTACGTATGTTACTCACGTACCCTACGCCCTGGTCACGCTATTCGTCTAAATCACACCGCTTTTCAAACTACCTTTCGCCGTCCGACCTTCTGGTCGCAAATTAATAGTTGCCTTGTCGCAGGTTCCGGGAACCGGCGCCTACCCTCGCGCGTTTTGCACATGCAGTAACGCAACCGTAAACTATTGCCTGCGCATCCCAGTCATCGCTTTACTGATTGAAGGAGACTTAATATATGTACAGACTTTCGGGACGTCAGATTCTGGTGCTAGCCCTCGGCTCGGCACTTTTCACCGCTGTTGCGGTCCTTGGATTCCAGCGGTTATCCGGGCATTTTCAGCCCCTGGGATCAGCTTCAGTGGCGACACCAGCAAACATTACCGATCCGTCGCTGGCCACGGACGAACAGAACAACATAGAGGTTTATAAAGCCACCTCACCCGGCGTCGTATACATCCAGTCGACAACCATCGTGCGCGACTTCCTGGGTTTGTTTTCGCGGCCGGTAGAAGGTGCGGGGTCAGGTTCGATCATCGATGAGCAGGGCGATATTCTTACCAACTATCACGTCATCGCCGATGCCGAGAAGCTGACCGTCAGTTTTGGTAGCGGCAAGAACTATCCAGCGCGGGTTGTTGGCCGGGACCCGGACACAGATCTCGCGGTCATCCGATTGTTGGAGACGCCGAAAGAGCCTTTGACGATTGTGCCGATGGGAGATTCCGACAGATTGATCGTCGGACAAAAAGTCCTGGCAATCGGAAACCCGTTTGGGCTGGATCGAACGTTGACCACCGGAGTCATCAGCGGCTTGCAGCGTCCGATACACGCGCAGAATCAAAGACTGATTGAAGGGGCGATTCAGACTGACGCCTCGATCAATCCCGGAAATTCAGGCGGGCCATTGCTCGATTCCCACGGTCGGATGATCGGAATCAATTCGCAGATCGAATCGCCGTCAGGTGCTTCGGCCGGCGTCGGCTTTGCTATACCGGTGAGTATTGCCAAGCGGATTGTTCCCCAACTTATACGCAATGGCGTGATTCGTCGTCCCGACCTCGGAATCGGTTACGTCGATGCGGCGAATATGCAGGCGCAGTTGCCGGTCTCGGAAGGTGTGGTCATTTGGAATGTCCAACCAGGGGCCGCAGCCGCCAACGCCGGACTTCGCGGCCTGGTCCGGACCGAAGACGGCGACGTCGAATTGGGCGACATCATCGTGGGAGTCGATGGCGCGAAGGTAGCCACCTATGACGATTTATACAAAGCGCTGGACAAGCATCAGATTGGCGATGCGATCAATGTGGAAATTGTTCGGCGCGGCCGGCGCATGAACGTGCCGGTGAAGTTAACCGAACCGCCACCCGATCGCCGTCGCGGCTACCGGGAGTAATCACCGGTTACCAGGCTGGAAAAAAAAGAACGCGCGTCGCGGAAAAGCGGCGCGCGTTTTTTTGCTTTAGATCGAGGATGTTCAGACAGTTGAGAACCTCAAGCGTCGCCTCTCCTCTTGAATAACTTGCAAAAATACCGTCATGGAAATGCGAGGCCATTTCGTGATAGACAAGTTTCTGAAGATAATCTCCCGAAGTGTCAGAGGCCCTAATGCAATCCGCGAACATCATCAACAAAGAGAAAGCCGAATCGCTATTGCGCCAGATGCTTGGCCAGGACAAGCGTTTTCGCGACGGACAATGGGAAGCCATCGAGGCGGTCGCTCTATTAAACCAGCGTGTGTTGGTTGTCCAGCGCACCGGCTGGGGCAAGAGTATGGTTTACTTTATCGCGACCAAGATCCGGCGCGATGGCGGCGCAGGCCCAGCCCTATTGATTAGTCCCTTGCTGGCGCTAATGCGCAATCAGATCGAGGCGGCCAGCAAAATAGGCTTACGGCCCATCACCATTCACAGCGAGAATCAAGACGAGTGGAACCAGGCGCAGGCGGCGCTGGCCCGCAACGAATGCGACATCCTGCTTATCTCGCCCGAGCGTTTGGCGAACGCGGAGTTTCGGCGCCGGGTGTTGCCACGATTTCAGAATAGTATCGGACTCTTCATCGTCGACGAGGCGCATTGCATATCGGATTGGGGGCACGACTTTAGACCAGACTACCGGCGCATCGTGCGCGTGTTGCAATTACTGCCGCCGAATGTTCCGGTCGTCTGTACCACGGCAACTGCCAACGACCGAGTGGTGCAGGATGTGGTAACTCAGATATCGAATCTCCAGGTGCAGCGAGGACCGCTGACTCGCTCCTCGCTCAAGCTCTTTAACATCAAGTTGAGCGATCAGAGCGAGCGGCTGGCCTGGCTTACCCATTTCGTTCCTAAGCTTCCCGGCAGCGGAATCATCTATTGCCTGACTATTCCCGATACGCGCCGCGTCGCAGCCTGGCTCCAGAGAAATGGAATCGTGGCCCGCGAGTATCATGCGCAACTTGAGCCGGCAGACAGAGTGGAAGGGGAGCAAATGCTGCTGGCGAATGAGTGCAAGGCACTGGCGGCGACGGTCGCTCTGGGAATGGGTTTCGACAAACCCGATCTCGGTTTTGTCATTCACTTCCAACGCCCCGGTTCCGTCATCGCCTACTACCAACAAGTGGGCCGCGCCGGACGAGCAGTGGACGAAGCGTACGGAATTCTCTTGAGCGGGCGCGAAGACGATGAGATTCAGGACTACTTCATTCGGTCGGCATTTCCACCGGCGGAGGTGATGCAGAATGTTTTGGGTGAAGTCGAACAGGGCGCCGGAACAACCGTTACCGAATTGATGGCGCGGTTGAATTATCGACGAGGAATGATTGAGAAGGCGCTGAAGTTGTTGGAGGTCGATGGGGCGGTAGTGCACGACGAGACTCTTTGGGTGCGCACGCCCAATGCCTGGTCACCTGATTTGTTGCACTCCGAACAGGTTACTTTGAACCGGCGAGCGGAGTTGGATCAGATCAAGCGCTATGTGGACCACGATGGTTGTTTGATGGAGTTTCTGGCGCGGGCTCTTGACGATCCGTCCCCAAGTCGCTGTGGCAAGTGCATGAATTGCGCTGGTCGCAAGAAGAGACAAGCACTGCCAGCAGAGTTGATTCACGCTGCGGTCGAATTTCTGAGGAGTGATACTTTGGTAGTCGAGCCGCGCAAACAATGGCCGCGCGCTGCACTGAATCAGGTACAACACGCCATGCCGCAAGCGGTGGTTCTCACGATGGAAGGAAACCCGAACACTAAGATTTCCGATCAGTTACGGGCCGAGCAGGGCCGCGTGTTGAGCATCTATGGCGACGCGGGCTGGGGCCGCGTGGCCCGCCAATGCAAGTACGAGGCGGGTCATTTTACCGATGAACTGGTAGCAGCTTCCGCGATTTTGATTCGAGATCGCTGGAAACCTGAACCGTCTCCGGAATGGATCGCCTGCGTTCCCTCAAAACGAAATCCGTTGTTAGTGGCTGATTTTGCGCGGCGGCTTGCCTTGCAGCTTGGCATTCCTTTCCTGCCGATCATTGAAAAAATTCGAGAGACTGCACCGCAGAAACATATGGAGAATAGTACGCAGCAAGCGCGAAACCTCCTTGAAGCGTTTTCGGTCAAGCATGATATTGTGGCGGCTCCGGTGATTCTGGTTGATGACGTGATAGATTCAGGTTGGACAATGACTATGATCGCGGTTTTGTTGCGCATTAGTGGCAGCGGGCCAGTGTTTCCCTTTGCGTTGGCAAAGGCGACGGCGAGTGACTCATGAACAGCCCAAGCGAAAGGTTGAGCGATGATAGCGCAGTCATAGCCATGCTGTGTTCGCAGATCGGTTTGGGCGGCAGTGACGAATATGAAGCCGCGCCGCTGACGCTCAGGGAATGGAATGCGCTGGCGAGAAAAATCCACGATTCGGATGTGAGAAAACCGGGCGTGCTGCTCGGCGTGTCCGCCGCCGATGTCGCAAAGCGATTGGGCCTCGCGGCTGACGAAGCAGATCGGATTGTCGGGCTGCTTGCTCGCGGCGGGTCTTTGGCGTTCGAGTTGGAACGGTTGGCGGCCAGCGGAATCTGGTGCGTCACGCGCGTTGACGACGCTTATCCGGCGCGGCTCCGCAACTCGCTTAAGCATCAGGCTCCCCCAGTAGTTTTTGGCGCGGGCGATCTGACGATCCTGGACCGGCCTGCGATCGCCATCATCGGCTCGCGCAATCTCGACGAACGCGGAATCAACTTCGCCGAGCGTTTGGGGGCTCTGTGCGCGCGATGCTCTGTTGCCGTTGTTTCAGGCGGCGCGCGCGGTACTGATCGGATAGCTATGCAGGCGTCATTGGACGCCGGCGGTCTCGCGGTTGGCGTTTTGGCTGACAACCTTGGCAGATCGATACGGCAGCAGGATGTGCGGGAGGTCGTTTCTGATGGCCGGCTGGTCGTGCTGACGCCGTACCGGCCTGACAATGGCTTTTCTATTGGTGCGGCAATGGGCCGAAACAAAATCATCTACGGCGCTGCGGATTATGCGGTAGTCGTGTCGAGCGAGTTTGAAAAAGGCGGGACCTGGGCCGGGGCAGTTGAGGCGCTCAGAGCGGACTGGTGCCCGGTCTTTGTTCGCTCGAGCGCTGACGTTGGGCGGGGCAATGAGGAGCTGGTAAACAAGAGAGCCATTCCGCTCGATGAAGCTGAGCTTGAGAGTATCGGCGAGATTAAGGAATGGATGAAGGACCGCGCAGGCTCGAGACTGAAACAGGCAGAGTTACTTACCGCTTAAGCGCTTGGCCGAGACCCATCAACGACTGTGGCTTAGATTAACCTGGAGGCCAGGTCATCTCACGACCGCCCAGCACGTGAACGTGCAGATGGGGAACTGTCTGGCCGGCGCCACTCCCGCTGTTGATTACCGTACGATAGCCGCCACTGTCAGACAGTCCGTGCTCATACGCCACCCGCGCGGATATTCGCAGCAGGTGACCCATCAGGGCTTCGTCCTTCGGTGATGCGTCATCGAGGGATTCCATGTGTTCGCGGGGGATAACAAGCAAGTGCACCGGCGCTTGCGGATTGATGTCGCGAATGACGACGCAACGATTGTCTTGATAAATCACGTCGGCCGCAGCGGTCCCCGCCAGAATCTTACAAAAGAGGCAATCGGTCTCATTCATGGGCAAATAGTACCACAGACTGTATCGTCAACTTAGTTACAGATACAAAGTTTAGAGTTCAAGCTTAAGCTTGTGCTTCCGAGCGAAACAACCTGAAGGTTGAACTCTCAACTAATTTCAGTCACGCCGCGCCCGCGTCATCTTCTTGAGAAGGCAGTGGTGAGGTAACCGAATCACGAAGGCGCTCGATGTCAGCGCCGACCGCTTTCAACTTGGTCTCGATTTTTTCATAGCCGCGATCGATGTGATACACACGATCGATTATGGTTTCGCCTTCAGCCACCAGACCTGCCAGCACGAGCGAGGCTGAGGCCCTTAGATCGGAAGCTTGGACCCGCGCCCCGATTAGCTTGCCGGGGCCGTCGACGCTCGCTTTGTCGTGGCTGACCTGAATTCGCGCGCCCATGCGCTGGAGTTCCGATGCGTGCATGAACCGGTTCTCGAAAATGGTTTCGGTGATCACCGATCGCCCGTTAGCCTGGGTCATCAGCGTCATGTATTGCGCCTGCATGTCCGTCGGAAAGTGAGGATAGGGTTCAGTGGTCAGGTCACTCGCGTGTAATCCGCGCGGGCCACAACTAACTTGCAGCGTGCTCTGGTTGATCTCTTCAATCTCCACGCCGACTTCGCGCAGCTTGCCGATGATGCGATTACAATGCTCGGGATTACAGTCTCGGATTTCCAATTCACCTTTCGTGATGGCGGCGGCGACAATGAAGGTGCCGGTTTCGATCCGATCGGGAATGATCGTGTGCTCGGCGCCGCCCAAAGCTTCGACGCCGTCGATTTGAATTGTGGGCGTGCCGGCCCCGCGCACGCGAGCACCCATCTTGTTGAGCAGCTCAGCCAGGTCCCTGACCTCAGGCTCGCGCGCCGCGTTGTGAATCGTCGTAATGCCGCGCGCCAGCGTGGCCGCCATCATCAAATTCTCAGTTCCAGTGACCGATATCTTCTCGAACTGAATCTCCGCGCCGACCAATCCGCCTTCGGGTGCGCGGGCCACGACGTCGCCCGCCTCGAGAAAGACTTTCGCGCCGAGTTTGGTAAATCCCGCCAGGTGCAAATCGATTGGGCGCGCGCCGATCGCGCAGCCACCCGGCAGTGAAACCCGCGCTTTCCCGAAACGCGCGAGCAAAGGACCGAGGACCAGCACCGAAGCCCGCATGGTCTTTACCAGCTCGTAGGGCGCCGCCATGATCTCGATATTGGCGGCAGATATTTTGTGCGTGCGCAACTCCGGCGTCAGCACGTGCGCGCCGATGTCTTCCAGCAAACGCCGCTGCGTGATGATGTCGCGAACATAAGGAATGTTGTGTAGAGTTATTGTCCCCGGCGTGAGAATCGCCGCGGCCATGCACGGTAGAGCGGAGTTCTTCGCCCCGCTGATAGAGACGCGACCTCTGATGGCGTTGCCGCCGCGAATTCGAAATTTTTCCACGCCAGAAGATTAAATGAAAAGCTAGGGAACGGCGAGCGACCACGAGCGTTTTATTAATCCGCTCCTTGCCCTGTGATCTCCTCAACTATCTTTGCGGCCAGGGCATCGACACTCATCTTTTCTGTGACTGCGACACGAATGTTAGCCAACGCGTACAGCGGATGACGTTCGCGAAAAAGTTTTGCGGCGCTGGGTTCGTCGAGGGCCAGCGGACGAGGAATGGGATTACCCGTGATCCGCTGCCAGCAAAGGTTGAAGGAAGCATCCAGGAACACCGAAATGCATCCGTGTGTATTTACCAGGTTGCGATTTCTGTCCAGCGTCCACGCCCCGCCGCCGAGCGCGATGATGCGCGGAGTTAAGTGATCGAGAACTACCTGGAGAGCGAATGTTTCGGCATCCCGGAAGCCCGCCTCACCTCGCTGGTTAATTAACTCAGGCACGCTCATTTTCTGTTGCGCAGAGATGACGCCATCTAAATCGACCATCCCGCACTCAAGCCGAGCCGCGAGAGCTTTGGCAACGGTGGTCTTGCCGCAGCCCATGAAACCAACGATGACGATGCGACGATCTTTCATAACGGAGCGCGGGCATCCTGCGCGCCTGGCGAGGCGCAGCCTCCCCGAAGATTAAGAAAACTCTCTCGGAAAGGCGAAGCCTTTCCGCACATCAGGCGGCATAGCCGCGCGCGACCAAACAAGTCATCGCTCGATGACCGAATCCAGCAGCTCAAAGAATTCCGGAAACGAAACGGCCACGCATTCCGAGTCCCCGATTTCGGTCTCTCCTTCGGCGAGTAATCCGGCGACGGTGAACGCCATGGCGATGCGATGATCGCCACGCGGATCAATCTTCGCACCGTTCAGCTCGACTGGACCCGCGACCCGCAAACCGTCATCGAACTCTTCAACCTCCGCGCCCATCGCGCGCAGGTTCTTCGCGGTCGCGGCAATTCGATCAGATTCTTTCACGCGCAACTCGGCGGCGTCGCGAATCTCGATGCCGCCTTCGATTTGCGATCCGACCACGGCCAGCAGCGGCAATTCGTCAATCAACTGCGGCACTGCCAAACCATTGATCGTTCTCGACGAGTCGGACCTTTCGGATGGTTGCTTTCTCGATCCCTCGACTCGAACTAATCCCACAGGTTCATTGTTCTCATCGCGCTCGTCTATGATTTCGACATCGAGGCCCATCGCCTTCAAACGTTTCAAGAAGAGCACACGCGTAGGATTCACACCGACGTCGCTCACCTGCAGAGACGATCCGGGCAGCAACGCCGCCGCGGCAATGAAATATGCCGCCGAAGAAATGTCACCGGGAATTAAGACGTTACCAGCGCTAAGGCACGCCGGGCCATTCACCGCCGCGAAACGCGCGTTCTCTCCTTTGCGTTCTGCCTTCCCGGTTTCGACGTGAACGCCGAAGCTGCGCAACATTCGCTCAGTATGATCGCGCGTGGTTTGGCTCTCGATGACTTCTGTTCGTCCCTTAGCGCTGAGCCCGGCCAGCAGGATGCACGACTTTACCTGCGCGCTGGCAATCAGCAGCTCATAGCTGATCGCACTGAGGCCTTTGTGCCCTTGAATGACCAGTGGCGCCTTCCCATCGTTCGACGAAATCCTCGCTCCCATCATCTGGAGCGGTTCGATGATTCGCTGCATCGGACGCGATCGCAGTGATTCGTCGCCAGTCAGCGTTGACTGGAAATCCTGGCCGGCGAGAATCCCGGCGAGCAGACGCATCGTCGTGCCGCTGTTGCCGCAGTCGAGCGGCGTTGCCGGTTCGTGCAATCCGTCTAGACCGGCGCCAGTAATCAAAAGGCTGTCGCCCGCGCGGTCAATCTCGACACCCAACGCTCTCAAGAAGGAAAGCGTGGCGGCGCAGTCCTCGCTGGTAGAAAAGTTTTTAATAGACGAAGTACCTTCCGCCAGCGCCGCGATCATTGCCGCTCGATGCGAGATGGATTTGTCACCCGGCACTTGTGTGTGTCCACGAATTGCTTTTGCCCTGCGAATGATCACGACCGAATCTTAACCTCTCTGAAAACGCAATAGTAAGTCGCCGGCAAGATGCCGGCGCTCCGCAGGCGGGATGCCTGCGCTCCACTCGACCGATGTTCTTGACACGCGGCCAGCGGCCATGTTACACGTCCGTCTTCCGTTTGCTATAAGATAGCCGCAGCCAAACAGGGAATCCCGGCGAGAAAGGCCGCGCCTTTTGTGACCGAACAAACGACTCGACTCGTTTTGCCCAGCCACATTGAGGCGGTTGCTGACGCGGCTGCCGCGGTGGCGGATTTCGTCAAAAGTTGCGGTCTCGACGAACGGGCCGCTTTTGGTGTCGACATGGCCGTGCGCGAAGCGGTTACCAACGCGATGGTACACGGCAATCAGGAAGACGAAACCAAGTCAGTCGAGGTCATCTCCAGTTGTTTGGAAAACGCGGTTGAGATCGCAGTCAGTGATCAAGGCGAAGGATTCGATCCGGCCAGCGTGCCGGACCCAACCGACCCGGCGAATATCCTGAAGACTTCTGGGCGTGGCATTTTCCTGATCCGCAACTTTATGGACGAGGTCGAATGGCTCGCGCGACCCGAAGGCGGAACAACATTACGAATGGTGAAGAGATTCTAAAATCCAACAGGAGAGACCTCAATCATGGCAGAACTTAAAATCCTTGAGCGACAAGCCGGCGACGTGACCGTTCTCGACATGGCCGGCCGCATCACAATCGGCGAAGGCAGCGTAGCTTTGCGCAGCGCAGTTCGTCGCTTGCTGGAAGAAGGCAAGAAAAATATTCTGCTCAACCTGGCGGGTGTGGGCTATATCGATTCGAGCGGCATCGGCGAGTTGGTGTCCAGCTACACTGCGATCAATAAGGAGGGCGGGCAACTTAAACTGCTCAGCCTGACGCAGAAGCTCCAGGACCTGCTTACCATCACAAAGTTGTTGACGGTTTTTGATGCCTACGACACCGAAGCAGACGCTCTGAGCAATTTCAAATAACCAGCCCGTGGGACATAACACCGAACTTCAAACGCTGGTAACCGTATAATCTGACGGGAGGTTTTCAGTAATGGCTCATTTAAATATCAAACAACGCCAGGCCGGTGACGTGGCGATTCTGGATCTCGATGGCGACGTTCGCATGGGCGACAGCGCCACGGCATTGCGCGGCGCCATTAGAGGTCTGATTGCCGGCGGTAACCAAAAGATCCTTTTGAATCTCGCGGGCGTTAAGTACATCGATTCGAGTGGCATCGGGGAACTGATTGCCAATTACACCACGGTAGGCCGCGGTGGTGGTCAACTGAAACTACTCAATCTGACGGAGAAGGTTCAGGACCTGCTGGTGATCACGAAGCTGCTGACCGTCTTCGATGTTTACGAAGAAGAGGCAGAGGCCTTGAGCAGTTTCAAATAGCCGGCGCTGCTGGAGTCTTCCGCAACGTCCGAGCATCTGCATCGCAACGGCCCAGTTACCAACTGGGCCGTTTGCGTGTCTTTCGGAACCTGTCGCTGGTATTATTCACAAGTGAGCCGGACTAAATTTGATCAAGCTGCCGGCGAGTCGCTGGCGCAAGCCGTTCGCGATATCGAAAAAGACTCGGACGCCGAGATCGTGATCGTGGTGCGCGGACGCTCGGGCAGCTATCGCCATGCCGATTATCTATGCGGGGCGATCGTCGCGTTTGTAGGCCTCGTCTTTGTGCTCCTCTCTCCTTTTGAATTCCACACCTACTGGGTCCCGATCGATGTGCTGGGTTTATTCATTGCCGGCGCTTTTGTTTGTTCCCGGACCGATGCCGTAAGGCGAGCACTCACTTCTAAGGATTTTCGCGCGAAAGCCGCGCGGACTGGCGCCGCGGCCATGTTTTATGAGGCCGGTATCGCCAACACTTCTGCCGAAAACGGTCTGCTGATTTATGTTTCGTTGCTCGAACGACGCCTGGAAGTGATCGCAGATCGCGGCATCCTCAAAGCGGTGCCTGCCTTGAAGTGGAACAACTCAGTGTTCGAGCTCAGGAAGGTTGGCAGAAAGCCCGAGCCGGACAACCTGATCAAGGCCGTGGGTGATCTGGGCGCTGTGCTCGCCGAGCACATGCCCGCGACCGGTGAGAACCCTAACGAATTGCCGGACGGGCCGCGCATTGAGCTGAAATGAATTTCAATCGTCACATTCCAACCTGGCGCAAGGCCGCGCTAATCGGAGGGATAACTTTCGTTACCCTCCTATTTGCGTCGGAGGCCCTCGCGCGTGTCGGTGGCGGAGGCTCTTACGGCGGCGGTGGTGGTCACGGCGGTGGTGGTGGTGGTGGCGGAGCGCTCGTTTACCTGGTAGTCCGATTGCTGCTCTGGCTGACGATCGAACACCCGGTTATCGGAATTCCAGTCGATATCATTGTCATAGGTTTGGTGATCTACTGGTTTGCGCGCCCGTCGAAAAAGAGCGTGAGCCTGGATTCGAGATCGGTTTACGCGCCGGATCCGGTCGCGACCGCCGTCCAGCAGCAAAGCTTCCAGCGCGAATTCAATCAACTACGTCGATTCGATCCAAACTTTTCAGAAATCATCTTCACTGATTTTTGTTATGCGCTCTATGGCCGCGCTCACGATGCGCGCGGGCGTGGCCCAAAAGAGTTGGATTTGCTTTCCCCTTACTTGAGCGAGCAGGCGCGTGCCTCGCTCGTGCAATTGAATCCGCCCAACCTGAAAGCGGTGGAGGGAATCATCGTCGGCGCGATGCAGGTCACCGGAGTGCAAGGTTTGGAGACGCCGCTCGTGTCAATCGCGATTGAGTTTGACGCTAACTATACCGAAGTAACTGACCGGCAGATGAGTTACTACGTGCGCGAGCGATGGGTTTTGGAACGCAAGCGCGACGTGTTGTCTCCGACTCCCGAGAACGCGACGGCGTTGCATTGCCCGCGTTGCGGCGCTGCTTTGCAGAAAGACACCGTCGGGGCGTGCGCGTTCTGCGGCACCAAGGTCGAGAGCGGTGAATTTCAATGGTATGTGCGCAGTATCACAACGCTGCACCGGGAAGCGAAAGGACCGCTGTTAACTTCCGACGTTCCGGAAGTTGGAACGGATTACCAGACAATTGCGCAGCCTAACTTTCCCGCAG
Organism: Pyrinomonadales bacterium; assembly: GCA_038210455.1. Classification (GTDB taxonomy): domain Bacteria; phylum Acidobacteriota; class Blastocatellia; order Pyrinomonadales; family Pyrinomonadaceae; genus UBA11740. The sequence continues at coordinate 58,091 of JBBQWP010000022.1, forward strand.
TGCGCGCGGCCTTTGAACAGAATGAGCCGTCATTCTCCTGGGCCGATTTTCAGGCGCGCGCGCGTTTGATCTTCAACGAACTGCAGGAGGCCTGGTCAACGCTGAATTGGGAGCGGGCCCGGCCGCACGAGACGGACAGTATCTTTCAGATGCACCGCTATTGGATTGACGCGTACCAACGTCAGGGGCTGCGCAACGCTCTCGACCAGTGCCAGATCACCGCAATGCAGCCCGTGAAGATCAAAGTCGACGCTTTCTATAACGCGATCACGCTACGGATCTTTGCCGAAGGATATGATTACACCGTGGACAAGGATGGGCGAGTGGTGGCCGGATCGAATAAGAACCTGCGTCGTTGGAGTGAATACTGGACCTTCATTCGCAACAGCAAAGCCAAGACCGCACCAGCTCGCGCTGACCTGAACTGCCCGAATTGTGGCGCCCCACTGAAAGTAAATGCCACGGGTGTCTGCGAATTTTGTGGTGGGAAAATTACCTCCGGAGAATTCGATTGGGTGCTTTCAAAAATCGAGCAGGATGATAGTTACGCCGGTTAGATCGAGTATGCTCAGTGAAGTGCGATAGTCCCTGGCGATCGCTTAGAGGGCCGGCTCCGAATCGCCCTTACCACAGTTTATCGCAGATAGCGAGGTTGTTTGGCCCCAGTGTTTGCTGCGCCCTTTTGTCTCGACACACTCTCGCCACAGAATGCTTGACGCCTCACAAGGCGGCTTGCTAGACTCAATCCAGTTCAAGTTTACAAGTTCAAGTTCAAGGGACAAACCCGAACACATCTCGCGTAGATTTTTTGCCCTATGAGCCGCAGCGTGCGACTTGTTACGTGCTCGCAAAAACTAGTCGGAGGGGATTATGGTAGGTTTCAAAATCGGCCAGAAGGTTGTTTATCCTAACCACGGTATCGGCACAATCGAACAGATCGAACAGAAGCAAATCGGCGCCGTAGCGCTGCCGTTTTACACGCTGCGACTGGCCGCCACCAATTCGTTGGTCCTGGTTCCGGTGTCAAATGCCAGCGAAGTTGGCTTGCGTCGCCCGATTTCTTCGGCCGAATGCGATAGCCTCTTTACGGCGTTGTCCTCCGACTTTGCCACTCCGGCCAACGATTGGAAGGATCGCTTCAAGGATTTTTCCGACAAGATGCGCACCGGCAATATTTTTGAAGTGGCCGAGGTGCTCAAACACCTCCATTATTTGAGCCAGGTCAAACCCCTGTCTTTCCGCGAGCAGCGAATGCTCGAGCGATCCCGCTACCTTGTGGTGTCTGAACTCGCCGCGGTTTGCCGCCAACCCGAGTGCAACATCGAACCCCGCGTCGATCAGGCACTGGGCCAGTCTCGTGCGCGGCACGAAGGCCGGGCCAATGGCTCCGCTCGCGCGGCCGCCGCAGCCGGCAGCAACTGAAATACCCCAAATCAATCGTTGTACGATACCGTGCGACCGCCGCCCGCTGATGAGCTCGGCGGGCGGACGTGATAAGATACGGGCATAGTTGCTCCCGCACGTGCGAATACACAATGGATGACCCTGCTAGTTATTTCCTGGCCTCGTTGTTTGATGGCGCCCCGCACTCAACTACTCTGCTGAAAATTCTGGCTAAACTCTGCGCCGTTCTTTTTTTTGTCGGCGCCAACGCGTTTTTTGTCGGCGCTGAATTCGCGCTGGTCTCCGTGCGCCGGCCGCGGCTCGAAGCCCGCGCGGCCGCGGGCAGCCGCCGCGCGCAAGCTGCCCTCCGCCTGCTGGCCAACCCAACTTCGTTCATCTCGGCCACCCAACTTGGAATCACTATCGCATCGCTCTCTCTCGGTTGGATCGGGGAGCCTACCATTGCTTCGATGCTCGAGCCGATTGCTGCGCGCATCGCCTCGGTGGGGCGGGCCGGATACGTGGCGCACCTCTTGGCGATCATTCTCGCTTTTGCGGCGATTACGTTTCTGCACATCGTCCTGGGAGAGTTGATGCCGAAGATGTTCGCGCTGGAACGTGCTGAGGGTCTGGCGCTGGTGGCGGCGCGGCCGTTGGAGATATTTGCCAAAGTATTTCAGTGGCCGCTCTGGATCTTCAATCGTACCGGAGCCACTTTGGGCCGCCTGATTGGACTGAAGTCCTCGCTGCAACACGCTGCGGTTTACAGCGAAGTTGAACTGCGGCAATTGGTGGACATCTCGCGTGAGAGTGGCCACTTGCGCGCCGAAGAACGCCGCCTGATTCATCGGGTCTTTGAATTCTCAGACACGCTGGTACGCGAAGCGATGGTGCCGCGGCCGCAGATTGCTGCGATCTCGGCGGATTCTTCGCTTGAGGAAATCACCAGGTCGTTTCAGCAGCATCGTTATTCGCGTCTGCCGGTTTATCGCGGCTCGCTGGATAACGTCATCGGCTTTATTCACAGCAAGGACTTGATACCTTACAACTTGCGTTCCCAGGAATTTCGGCTCGAAGATGTTCTGCAACCACCGATGTATGTGGTCGACACGGCGCGCCTGGAAGACGTGCTGCGTCAGATGCAAAAAGCGAAGACTCACTTTGGGTTTGTAGTGGACGAGCACGGCGGCGTCGAAGGCATCATTACGCTCGAAGACTTGCTCGAAGAGATCGTCGGCGACATCTCAGACGAACACGATGAAGAGGTAAACGAGCAGATAAACCCGATTGATGAACGCACCTACCTGCTGGACGGCTCGTTGGCTGTTCGTGATCTCAATCGCCGCTTGAAGACGTCGCTGCCTGAGTCCGAAGCGTACACTACGATCGGTGGATTTTTGATGACCATTGCCGGCCACGTGCTGCAGTCGGGTGAAGTAATTGAGAGAGACGGGCTCCGTTTCCACATCGAGAAGGTTGAACGACGGCGCCTGGTGCGAGTGCGGCTGGAAAAATCTGAAACAAAAGCCGAGAAAACTACTGAAGCTGTCAGCGGCGCGGCCAACCTTTCGCATTAAAGGCCCTCTGGCGGCACAGCCTTCAGTGAAATGAGGTCAGTACCACCCGCGTGAGCGGGTGGATCTATGCGTCAACCCGCGCGTTGAGCATCTGATCCACCCGCTTGCGCAAGTGGTACTGACTTCATACCACTAGCTCACCTCGGCGGCTCGGAAGAGATTGCTGCTAAAACGCTGCCGTTCATCCATCCACGTTCGCTCCAGTTCAAAACCACTCTGCGAGCCCATCTCTACCAGGTCTTCGATGTCGAACTTGTAAGAATGTTCCATGTGCATCCATTCGCCGGCCGCGAAACTGACCGTCATCTCGAGGCCCTTGATAGTGACTACCTGCGGCCGCAAACTTTCCAGAAATACTTCGACACAGCCCGCTTCCTCGTTGTACAGCGATCTTAGTCCGAACGCCCACAGGTCGAAATTGCCACCCAGTTCGCGATTGATGCGCGCCAGTTCGTTGACGATGAAGGCGCGCGTGACTCCCAGCGCATCGTTGTAAGCAGCTTCGAGCGTCGCGCGGTCCTTCTTTAAGTCGGCGCCGAGAAGCAGCGCGTCGCCCGGCCGCAGCATGCGTCGAATCGCCTGCAGGAACGTGAGGGCGTCAGCCTTTTCGAAATTCCCGATGTTCGAACCTAGAAACAGAATCAATGACGGCGTACCAGCGAGCGGCTGCATCGCGGCCAGGCCTTCGAGATAGTCGGCGGCATAGGCCTCGATCCGCAGCGCTGGATAAGCTGCGAGCAAAGCCCGCGAGCTCTTTTCAAGGGCCGAGGCCGAAATGTCCACCGGCACAAAGAGTAGCTCGGTCTGATTTCGCAAGAAAGCTTCAATAATGCTGCGGGTCTTATCGGCGCTGCCGCTGCCGAGTTCGATCAGTGTCCGGCAGTCCGGAACGCCGGCAATTATCTCCTCGGCGTGCCGGGTAAGAATCTCATCCTCTGCCCGGGTCGGGTAATACTCGTCGACATGGCAAATCGCATCGAATAGCCGCGAGCCGAGCGCATCGTAAAGATATTTTGGGAACAGGTGCTTGGGATTAGCCGAGAGTCCACGACGAACATCCGCGGCAAACTCCGCGTGCCCGTTGCGGTGGGTGAGGTCGTGCACGACCAATCGCGAAAGCGGTTCGATGATTTTTGTTGACGCCACCACGTCTCTACTCTACCGCGAGAACTCATTGAACTAAGTAGGTGGCGCATTATACGCGGCGCCACCCGGGAACAGAAAGGGCAGCCGAGCGTTAGCTCGACTGCCCTGATTCATTGCTTCGATTTCGCGTGATGACGCGATTGTGGGTTGAAAAACCTTCAGATGACGATCACCCGCGCTCCGGTGCGGATGCGCGGCGCCGTCCTGGGCACGTTGACCTCGATCTTTGGAGTAGCTGGAATGACTATACGTGGAATCTCGATGTTCATTTCCGGTATCGCCGGGACCTGGATCGAAGGGATAACGATGCGGCGGTTGCCAGTCGAGCCGGGACGCATGATCATCGGATCCTTGCTCTTTTCAGGAGTGAGGTTGACCGTGCGGCTACTATGGTCGCGCAGGATGGTCAGCGAAATTTCGCCATCCTGCTTCTTATTGATAGCTCGGGTGATGTCGCCGGACGAATCGACCTTCTCGCCGTCAATGGCCGTGATCACGTCGCCGGCTTTCAATCCAGCTTTGGCAGCGGGACTGTTTTCGCTGACCGAAGTTATCAGCACGCCGCCATCCTTAGCGCCAAAGTAGTCAGCCAGTTGTTTGGTCAAGGTCTGGGTGCCGACGCCAATGCGCCGGTTTGCGCCAATGTTAAAGACAAAGTTGCCGTCGCCAGTCTGAATCTGTGGCCAGTCTTTTTGGATGCCTTTCAGAACATCGTCACGAATCGCCGCGCCCATCAGATTCTTTGCCGTGTGTTTTGCCAGCGTGGCGCTAAGTTCCTGCTCGGCGCCGCTGCGGCTGATCGTAATTCGCACTGTCTGATCGGCGGAAGACTCACTGACGAGGCGGCTCAGCTTGCGCGTGCTGGTCACAGACTCGCCATCGAAGCGCACAATTACGTCGTCCTTTTTAAGGCCGGCTTTTTCGGCCGGACTGTCTTTGAGAACCTGAGTCACGCCGACGCCGCGAACTTCGCGCAGGCCATAACGGCCTATGTTTTCTTTGCTGATATCCTCGGTGCCGACCCCCAAAAAGGTCCCGCCGTCGAGCATAATTGAAAACAAACGGTCGGCATTTGCAGGTTCCTGGCCGTCTTCGAGAAGGGCCATCGGAGCGGTTGAGGCCGACTCCTGGGCATACACAATTCCGCCGGCAATTGCACCGACGCCAAGAATCAAAGCCAGAATTAAGGCCAGTTTGTTACGGGTCATATCCAATCCTCCGGAAAGATTTTGGAGATTCCACGCTGGGGCGAGCAGCGAGTTCCAAATTGTTGCGAGTCGAAGGACGGCCATTTTAGATGCGGGACTAATCCCCTAGGTGAAGGAAGCTAAGCCACGTGATGCTAGTCGGTACAGAACCGAGAGCGGTAGCGACCGGGTGCTAAATTCAACCTGCGATTTACAATTTCGTTGGGACGAGCTCTCAATGACGCAGTTGAGTGCTAGCATCCGGTCGCTACCGCTCTCGGTTCTGTAACACCACTTCGATGTTTGTGGAAAAGTGGTGATTGTGGGCGTTGAAGCGGTAAGCTGAACACACGTTAACCAAAGAGGACTATTCTGTGGGCGACAAGATGCTGCCCCAAAAGCGAGACGAGTTACGTGCTATACGCGTAGTTTGACGAGAGCTATTACCATCAGACCAAAGAGCATCCAGTCGAGCCGCTGGTGGGAACGGTTGCATGTTGGCTCTCAACAGCCGAACTTTGGAAGAAGTTTGGCAAGCGGTGGCGGCGGGCGTTACGGGAATTTGAAGTCGATCATTTCCACATGAAAGATTGCGAAGCACGACAACGGGCTTATAAATCGTGGTCAAACCCGGAAGGTGTTGAGCGCTTGAGAAAGCTACACAGAATTATGAAGGACCAGACAATTTATGGCTGTTCTATTTCCGTCAACCGAGACGACTACGAGGAGAAGATGCTTTCTCTGTCAAACTTAGGTAGCTGGTCTGGCAAGACATGATACGCGTTCGGCGTTCGCGGTTGCATCAAGCAGTTAGCTGTTTGGTGTAATGAAAGCAGTTACAGCAACGATACTTCTATTAGCCATGTTTTTGGAGATTTTCCGAAACAGGGTGCCGAACTTGACCGTCTTTTCAAGGAAATGCTGAACACGCCCGTTGAGAAGAAACGTTAGAGTTTCTGGTATGTGGACAAAGGGCATCATGAAAGAAGTCGTTCAACTGCAAGCCGCCGACGTCATTGCCTATGAGCTGAACAAGCGAGCAGTAAATAGCGTAACCGGCGGGAGACAGTTCGTCCGCAAGTCGTTAGACAATTTACGCCTCAGCCATAATTCTCGAAAGAGTATTTCGACCGCAGCTCATTTATCCGACAGATCAATAAAGCTTTTACGAAACCAATTCCGATTGACGATCCTTAGTTACTACTTCACTTAGTCATTCGCGAGCTTGCGATAGACCTCGCGCCCATCGCTGATTTCCAGCGCCAGCTTGCCTTCAGAATGCGCATAGTCAAGATGCGCGACCGCTTCCGACACTCCCAGAAAACGATGGACGTCGTCGGTGCCGGGGAACATCGCGCGGGATACTTGCCAGGCGCTGGCGCCTTTGGCGGAAATCATTTGAATGATTTGTGCCTGGCGCTCGCGAATTGCGCGCAAGTAGCGGTTAAAGAGTTCTTCGTAGTCATGCACCGCATCGCCGTGGCCACCCAGCACCAGGGTCGGCGCGAGCGCGCGCACCCGCGCCAGACTCACCAGATATTCCGCCAACGAGCGAAAGCGTCGCGAACGATCGACTGGGTCAGGGGAGAGAACTGGATTAGGGGTAATTCGTTTCAGCACGCAGTCGCCGGCAATCAACGTGCGATCCGCGTGACGAATGAAGGAACACGAACCCGGCGTATGACCGGGCGTGTGCACGACCTGCAACACACCTGTGTCGAACTCGAGCTCTGCTTCATCCGTCAGCTCACTACACTGATCCTCGTCAAGCGAATCCGCATACTCGCGCACTCCTCCGTACATCCGGCGCATGACTTCAACTTCATCAGGCGGCACTCCCGCGCGCACCAGCAACTGACGGGTTTCGTCGTACTCCAAACGCCCGGCACGGTGCCCCGTCTCCCACCCGTGTACCAGCACCTCGGCGTCCTTGGCTTCATCCCGCAGCGCGCGCGCCAACCCACAGTGGTCCTCATGCGCATGAGTCAGCACGATGCGGCGAATATCAGCGACCGCCAGTCCATTTGCCCGCAGCGCGGCACGCAAAGTATCGACCGCTTCTTTAGTCTTGGGCCCGGTGTCGATGAGCGTAACTGGATCTTCGGGGATCAAATAGACGTTGACCGGGCCGATGTAGAAAGGGGTTGGTAAAGAGATGGGGACGATTTTCATGGAGTAGGTAAGACAGTAGCAGAAGACGACTCGCTGTGGACAATCGCGGGCCTGAGGTTAGGTTCATTTAAGACCTCAAGTCTCAGATCTGAAATTTGAAATCTGAGATTTCAGATCACCTCGCCTTGCGATTGCGAATCTCCGCCAGCTCTTTGAGGAACTCTTCTCGTTCGCGCGCCTGTTTATCGATCCGGCGTGATTTGTCGGTAAGATACCGCGTGCCTCTAATATCAGTGTTCTGTAAAGAATCCGCCCACGCTCGCAACTGCCTCGAAATACTCTCCGCCTTCGATCTCAGATCTGAGATTTCAGATCTGAAATTACTGAAATCCGGTAAGCGATCGAGCAAGTGCAGCATCGATCTCACTTCGCCCGCCGAGCCGCGTGAAATGTAGACAAAAGTCAGAAGCTCTTGTGTCGTCCCCCGCTCAAATCCTTCGGCAATATTATTCGAGACTGAGACCGCGGCGTTTTCTAACTGATTGCGCGTTCCAGAGTGCCCGCGAAAACAACCTTTTGCGGTAAGCCCGAAGACTCCCACCGCCAGCTCGATCGCCGCTTGCCAAACAGGCAGTTCTTCGAACCTGCGTTACTTCATGCGCAGGATTCTAACCCTGAATTTCAAATCTCAAATTTGAAATCTCAAATCAAGAGGTAGCCGCTACTTTCTAAGCGACTTAACCCTGCCTGCAAATGACGACAATCGCGCCGCCTTCGCGAACGGCAATCGATACCGTCCTAGTAAACATACCGGTTCGCTTCAATCATCGCGTTCGCGATTCCTTGTCGCGCGGCCACCGTGTTCATCGGGGTCATCTTCGTAAAGCGCCGCAGCGCCGCCAGCAAGGTGCGCAACTCATCACCTTCAGCCATGGCCGCCAGAGTGTTCTTGGCGTCAGCTTCAATTCGCTCGACGGCATCGTTACAAAAGACGCGCGTCATCTCGACGTAAGGCGCCACTGAGTCCTCGCCTTGCGCCGCAGCCATCTTCTTCGTGCGCAAGATAGCTGATTCCATCGCATAGGTATCCATGATGATGTCGGCGATGCTCATCAGAATTTCCTGCTGATCGGAAAGGCCCATCATGTACTTTTGCGCTGCCGTGCCCAGCGTCATCAGCGCGACTTTCTTCGCGTTCTGGGCCAGCTTCTGCTCCGTCGCCAGCAGGCTTTCGTCCAAATCGAAACTCGCCATCGACGGCGAAAGAATCTCGTCCATCAGAGCCTGGGCCGCAGGCAGCAATGCCAGCCGCCCACTCAACGCCGCTTTCATCAGGCGGCCAGGGATCAGCATCCGATTGATTTCATTCGTACCTTCAAATATCCGGTTAATGCGCGTGTCGCGGTACGCACGCTCAGCTGGATAGTCGGCCGAGTACCCATAGCCGCCAAAGATCTGCACCATCTCGTCAGTGACATAGTCGCAGTATTCAGATAACGCCACTTTGATGATCGAACATTCGGCCGCGTACTCTTCGATGGCCTTCAAACGCGCGTCCATGTCTTTCGAATCCGCGACCGCGCCGAGACCCTCTTCGATCATTCCCAGCGTCCGGTAAATCATCGCTTCACCGACCCAGGTGCGAATCGCCATTTCGCCGAGCTTCGATTTGATCGCGCCGAAGGACGAGATCGATTTGCCGAATTGTTGCCGCTCGTTCGCATAACGAACCGACTCGTGCATGGCGAGCTTCATTCCACCCAGACACATTGCGCCCAGCTTAAACCGCCCAATGTTGAGAATGTTGAATGCGATCTTGTGACCCTTACCAATCTCGCCGAGCAAATTCTCAACCGGCGTGCGGGCGTCGGCAAGAATCAAAGGCGTCGTGCTCGAACCCTTAATACCCATCTTGTGCTCTTCCGCTCCGCTCTTGCAGCCTTCCTGCCGCTCAACAATGAACGCCGAAAACTTATCGCCGTTGACTTTTGCGAACACGACGAAGATGTCGGCAAATCCGCCGTTAGTGATGAACATCTTCTCGCCGTTGAGAATGTATTCTTTGCCGTCGTCGCTCAACTTCGCCGTCGCCTTCGCGGCCATGGCGTCTGAGCCAGAACTCGCTTCAGTCAAAGCGTACGCCGTGATCAAGTCACCGGCCGCAATCGGCGGCAGATATTTTTGTTTCGCGGCTTCGGTGGCGAAATAGAGGATCGGCAGCAGGCCGATGCCGCTCTGCGCGCCGAGCGTGGTGGCAAACGACGCGGACCGTCCAATGTACTCAGCGATGATCGCGCCGCTGGTCTGGTCCAGGCCCAGACCGCCGTACTCTTCTGGAATGTTCGCGCCCACCAGGCCGAGCTCAGCCGCCTGCTTAACCAGCGCACGCGCGAGTTTCCAGTCTTTGTTTTCAAGTTCGTTGATGCGCGGCAAGACTTCCGCGTCCATAAATTGCCGCGTGGTGTCGGCAATCATGCGATGCTCTTCGTTGAAGTCGCCGGGCGTGAAAATGCTTTCGGGCGTTTGCTCCTCGATCAGGAAAGCCCCGCCTTTGACGATCTGTTTTGCTTCGATTGCGGCTGCCATAAAAGTCCTTTCAGTTGTGTCGCAACCTCGACCCTTCGGGGTTGCGATTGCTGCTACGCAAGTTAACAACTTGCGCTACATTCTCTCAAAAATCCCCGCGGCGCCCATTCCACCGCCGACGCACATCGTCACCATGCCATAGCGCCCGTTGCGCCGTTCCAACTCTCGCAAAATCGACGCCGTCAGTTTCGCACCGGTGCAGCCCAACGGATGACCGAGCGCGATCGCGCCGCCATTAACGTTGACCTTGTCGATGTCGAGTCCTAGCGTTTTGATCACGGCTAACGACTGCGCCGCAAAAGCTTCATTCAGTTCGATCACGTCAATTTGATCCAGAGTGAGTCCGGCGAGCTTCAGCACTTTCGGAATCGCGAACACAGGCCCAATGCCCATCTCTTCCGGCGGACAACCCGCGGTGGCGTAAGCGACAAAGCGCGCCAGAGGTTTCGCTCCCAACTCCTTCGCGCGATCTTCTGACATCACCACGGCGACGGCCGCACCGTCAGACATTTGCGAAGAATTTCCGGCGGTGATCGTCCCCTTGACATGAAACGCGGGTTTCAATTTTCCGAGAGCTTCGGCAGAAGTATCACGGCGCGGTCCTTCGTCTCTGTCGAAGACAACTTCGCGATGCTGCTTCTTGCATTTGCCGTCCAACTCTTCAACGATGACAGTCAAAGCCACGGTCTCTTCTTTGAACTTGTCTTGTTCCAGAGCCGCGAACGCGCGGGTGTGAGAGCGCAAAGCGAACTCGTCCTGCTCTTCGCGCGTGACTTCGTACTTGCGCGCGACGTTTTCAGTCGCCAGACCCATGTTCAAATAAAAGTCGGGATAGTGTTCGACCAGGTATGGATTGGGCCGAATGATGTGCCCGCCCATCGGAATCATCGACATCGATTCCAAACCACCGGCGAGTGCCACCTGCGCGCTGCCGGTACGAATCCGATCGGCCGCGATCGCAATCGATTGCAGGCCGGAAGAGCAGAAACGGTTGATGGTCATGGCGCTGGTTGAGACCGGCAGGCCTGCGCGAATCGCCGCTGAACGAGCTATGTTCATACCCTGCTCGGCTTCGGGCATTGCGCAACCCATGATCACGTCTTCGATTTCGGCTGCTTCAAGGCCGGGCACGCGGGCCATGGCTTCCTTGATTACGGCCGCGCCCATTTCATCTGCGCGCGTGTCACGCAGAGTGCCTTTCGGTGCTTTGCCGACCGCCGTGCGGACTGCTGATACGATCAATGCTTCCTTCATGACTTCCTCTGCGGCTCCGCCGCCTGATGTGCGGAAAGGCTCCGCCTTTCCGGCCTCACTCATTTGTTCTTGGAGGCTGCGCCTCCCATCCGCCGCCGCGAAGGCGCAGCCTCGCGGTTTCACCCACTCTTCGCGGAAAGGCGAAGCCTTTCCGCACATCGAGCGGCAGAGCCGCCTACACTCAATTCCGCAGCGGCTTCCCGGTCTTCAACATATGCCCGATTCGATCCTGCGTCTGGCGCGTACCGATCAGCGAGAGAAAAGCCTCGCGCTCGAGATCGAGCAGATACTGCTCAGATACTCTTGTCGGATGATTCAGATCGCCGCCAGTCAGGATGCGCGCCAGCTTCTCGCCAATCAAAGCGTCGTGATCGGAAATGTAACCGGCGCGCTTCATCATGTGCACGCCCAGCTTCAGAGTCGCCAGCCCGGGCATTCCCAACGCCAGAATATCCGTGCGTTGCTGCGGCTGTTGATAACCACTCGCGGCTAGCGCCAACACTTCTTTCTTCGCGTCGGCAATCAAACGATCACGGTTCATCGAAACCGAATCGTCGGCACTCAGGAAACCAAAACCGCGCGCCTCTTCGGCTGAAGTGGCGACCCTTGCCAGGGCAATCGTTTCGAATGCGCGTTTGACGAACGGAAACGGGTCCGCGTCTTTCATGTCTTTCGGGATCGAGTCGAGCACGCGCACCAACATCTCTTTCGTGCCACAGCCGGCAGGAATGATGCCCACGCCAACTTCCACCAAACCGATGTAGGTTTCCGCATTCGCTCGTACGCGGTCCGCATGCAGAACCATTTCACAGCCGCCACCAAAGACCATCTGAAAGGGCGCGACCACGACCGGCTTCGGCGAATAGCGCAGACTCATCACCGATTGCTGAAAGAAACGACCGATCATGTCCAGTTCTTCCCAGTTCTCGTCCTGCGCTTCCATCAACATCAGCATCAGGTTCGCGCCAACGGAAAAGTTCTGGCCCTGATTGCCGACGACCAGTCCCAGGAAATTCTTTTCGACTTCGACGAGCGCGATCTTCAGCATCTCCAGCGTATCGCCGCCAATCGAATTCATCTTCGAATGAAACTCGAGACACGCAACGCCGTCACCGAGATCAACTAACGAGGCGCCGGAATTCTTCCTGATGACGCCGCTGCGATCCTTGAGTGACTTGAGAATGATCGTGCCCGGCGGATCCGCGAACGGCAGATACTCTTCCGAAGCGAAATCGTAATAGAACTGCTTGCCATCTTTCTTCTTGTAGAACGATTTGGCGCCGGCATCGAGCATGCTTTGCACATTCGCGGGGACGCTCTTGCCTTCTTCCTTCAATTTTACGACTGACTTTTCGACGCCGACCGCATCCCAAACTTCGAACGGACCCAACTCCCAATTGAACCCCCACTGCATCGCTCGATCGATTTCCACGACCGTCTCGGCGATTTCCGGGATCCGATCCGCCGCATAGCAAAGTGTGCGCGAAAGCGTCTTCCACAGAAACGCGCCCGCGCGATCTTTCGACCAAGCCAGCGTCTTGATTCGTTCGGCCGTGTCTTCGATGTTCTTCGCCATTTCAAGCGAAGGCAGTTTCACTTTCTGCGCCGGTTGGTAGTCGAGTGTCGCTACGTCGAGCGTTAAGATCTCTCGCTTGCCATCCGCGCCCTTCTGTCGCTTGTAGAAGCCGGCCTTGCTTTTGTTGCCGAGCAGGCCACGCTCAAGCATCTGCGCGACGAACTCAGGCATGACAAAACTTTCGCGTTCGGGATCCTCCGGGAGATTCTCATGCAGGTTCTTGACGACGTGGGCCAGCACGTCCAGGCCGACCAGATCAAAGGTGCGAAAGGTCGCGGTCTTGGGACGGCCAACGGCTGGACCCGTGATCTTATCGACTTCTTCAATCGAATAACCATCGGCGAGCATCGTTTGAATAGTGACCAGCCCGCCAAAGGTGCCGATGCGGTTGGCAATGAAGTTCGGCCGGTCCTTCGCGACGACGACACCTTTGCCGAGGCGCTCATCCAGAAAGCCGAACATCGAACATGAAACTTCGGGCCGGGTCCATTCGGTGCGAATCAACTCGACCAGATGCATGTACCGCGGCGGATTAAAGAAGTGCATGCCGAGGAAGTGGGCGCGAAAATCTTCCGAGCGTCCGGCGGCGAGTTGGCTGAGCGGAATGCCACTGGTGTTTGAAGCCACAACCGAACCCGGCCGCCGGTGTTGTTCGACTCTCTCGTACAGGCTCTGTTTTATCTGAAGATTTTCGACGACCGCTTCGATGATCAGATCGCAATCTCTCAACTTCGCCAAATCGTCGTCGAAGTTTCCGACGCTCACCAGTGAGGCTAGATCAGCGGTGAAGAAGGCCGCGGGCTTGGCTTTCTTTGCGGCTTCGTATCCGCCGCGCGCGATTCGGTTGCGAACCTGGGGCGAATCCAACGTCAGCCCTTTCGCCTGCTCATCCCCAGTCAATTCGCGCGGGACAATGTCGAGTAAGAGAGTAGGAATACCAGCGTTGGCGAGGTGCGCAGCGATCTGCGCCCCCATTGTGCCGGCTCCGAGCACGGCAGCATTTTTCACTGTAATCATAGCGGGCTAATAATACTGAATGAATACTCATTCAGCAAGTAATCATCAGCAAGCAAATATGAGTCTGCGCGATTGTGGGATCGGTCATAAATTGAATTTCTACCTTTAGGCGGTAGACATGCTCCGAGTTCGAATTGACATAAGGGTGCAGCTGCACGCGCAATCACTGAGTCACGTTAGGAGGTTTTGGTATTCATTTCTATGTTGTCAAAAACGGATTGATAAGAAATTAATTTCGGGTGGGCCTCGAGAATTCTTTCCCTGGCAGGTAGGCAATGAATCCGAAGGAGTCTGGAACGTTTATTTCGGTTTGATGACGATTACCGAATCCATATGGCCGCTCCCATCGTCTTCGGTCGCAGAGTTGGCCGGATCGATCAGTCCTACACCATCAATCAGGAACCTGTAAGTGTACTTGCCCGGCGTCAAATCAATGCGACAGACCCACCCGCCACTTTCTTTCGCGCAGTAATTCTTAGTCTGGATCCAGTTGTTGAATGATCCGTAGATGGCCACGGCCTCCGCGTCGGTGTGCCCCGCTAAAGTAAAGGTCGTATTTCCTGTGAGACTGGGCACTGGCGGTGGCAGCTTTTTCACCAGCATGTCTCCCTGTCCAGTATTCAGAGTGAGACCGGTGACGCTGCCTTTTTCATCTTTGATGAAGGTAAGGTGCAAATCGGGAATCTCGCTGTCATAAAACATGGACGCAGATTCGGCCCTGAGTTGGCGCAGCCTCAGGATTGAAGGCCTGACCCACAGAGAACCATCCTTGACGCTTACATAGAGGACGAAATCATGTGCGAACTTCGTGTCTAATGCATATCTGCCAACGTACTGCCGCAACAGACCAGGAGCCACTTTGAGTTGGGCCGTCGCGATCGGTTTCCTGGGAATTGCGGATGGCGCGACGGACGGGCTTTTCGGCGCAGAAATCTTAGGCGCTGGTTTGGTACCGACGAGCGCTATCAGGTGACTCGCCAGCGTTCCACGCCAATTTAAGAAACCATGATTGCCGTTAAACTCGGTGTAGTGGACTGGGTATCCTTTGCTTAACAGCGTGTCTCTCAAATTGCGGTTAGCCGCGAGCAGTGTAGGCTCTATCAAATCCGTCCCAGCGACTGCCCGGTGCTGGAGGGATCTCCACCACCAGGTCCCTTCCAAAAGTCCGGCTTCGAACGAGAAGCGCAAAGGCAGACGCGGGCTGGCGGCGAGCTGGCGGCTCAGCCATTCCCACTCTTTTTCGCCCTCCGGCTTCCACGAGAAAGAACCCGATTGGGAAAGCACATTGCCGAAAACCTCCGCGTGCTTGAGCCCTACGAAAGCCGCCTGCAATCCGCCCAAGCTCGCGCCGCCGATGATTGTTTGCTCTGGGCGGTCAGTCGCATGGTAGTTAGCGCGTGCCCAGGGAACTATCTCCTGAGCCAAAAAATCGGCGTAAGCTGAATTGCAGGACAACTCGCGCCAGCGATCAGGGTTCTCTACCATTACGGCGACCAGCGGCGGTATCAAACCCGCTGCGATCAAGTTATCGAGAGTAGTTGCTACCCGCGCCGTGTTCACGTAAGGACCGCCGTCTGTAAGTACCAACAAACCGTAAGGTTTCTTATCGGCAGCGTAGCCGTGCGGAGTGTAAATCCAAATTGGACGTTCGTTGCCGAGGACTTTGCTGGTGAATTTGTCGCGCTGCACTCGTCCAGTAGGAACTGTGCGCTGGGCAACGTTCCAGCTTTGTGGTTCGGCGGAGGGCAGTTCCACCGCCGAAGTGAAAGTCACTTCATACGGGTTGAACTCGTTATAGCGCTCGGCGAACTGAAGCGGATTCAACGGGTCGTTCCGGAGTGCGCCAGCGAAGCGGGTGATGCCTCCCCACTCTTTCGGGTCGGGGAGGTTCGCCGCGAATTGATAGATGAAGCGCGCACCCTTCTGAAGCCGGAATGTTTTGTACCACAAATCAGTGTCGAGCAGCCGCGCCATCGGCTTACTGATGTCCCCAAGGCGAAAGACGAAAACGTTTCTTGTCTCTTCCTTAGCTCGCCAAAGCATCGTTACGAGCACGTCGCGGTCACTCCCTGCCGCGGGCTCAACTATCGGCGCACCGCGTTCGTCGATTTCTTTCCAAAAATTACTAAGCGCGTCCCGGTCACCAGATTTGAGCCGATCCTGAAGAGCCGCCAGGCGCGGACTCAAGGGCAGGTCGTCAACTGTTTGGGCGCTCAAGACACTACCCAAACTCGCATTCAAGAGCAGCACAAAAAGAGCGTTTATGATTTTAGTTCCAATGCGAACACACATAGTCGGCCCTCCATCACGAATGGATTAGTGATCACGACGAATCGGTATCGGGAGCGGGTGAGCGGGTTTCAACGCGATGGCCGAGCTTGACGGTACATTAATCAGGTTGCTACCGCTCTCATTCAGACTTGAACATTCGTTCAACTGGTGTGCGTCCCTGTTCATCATGCGCAGCGATGTTTACGTGGCGCTCCTCGCGTGCATCGCTGATGAAGAATTCATTCTTCCGAGGCCTCTCACGCTCCGCTATAGAAATGTCACTCATATGGTCGGTCGCGAGTCGCCGCCTCGACCTTGCCCGTCGAATGAAGACAAACAAGCACGTCAAAATAGTGATCGCAACTAACTGCCGGAAGACGCCGACGAAGCTGTGGTGCGGGACGTTGACCGCCCATAGTGCAAGTACGCCCGCGAAAGCGGCGAGGGCGATGTGCAACCCCATTTTTACGGGCATCGGATCGAAAGAAACATTCCGGCTGATTTCACAACACTCGGTTTTGAATCGGTGAAAGTCTCCGAAGCTTTGCCGGGCGGCAAGTTGTGCTTCGTTTGGCCTCATTCCACTCTCGATGTTGGCGGCTGTCCGCATTTCAATATGGAACCGCAATTCCGCCTCGACTTCGCGCGCGATCTGATCGGGATGTCGCCAGGCATGAAGAAATCGGATTGTGGCTTTGATCCTGGACATTGTCTTCGATCCTCTTTAGCTCGCGCGCAGGGCCTTCATGGTCGCGCCCGCTAGTCGCTCCCAATTCTGCTCCTCGAGTATTAGTTGTTTCCGACCCGTGCGGGTCAGCTTATAGAACTTCGCGCGTTGATTGTTGTCAGAGACGTCCCATTCCGATTCGATCCACCCGCGCCGCTCAAGCCGGTAGAGTCCCGGATACAGCGAACCCTCCTCAATCTTGAGCGCGTCGTCTGAGATTTGTGCAATACGTTGACCGATTCCGTAACCATGCAAAGCGCCAAGCGAAAGGGCTTTCAGAATCAACATGTCCAGCGTCCCCTGCAGTAAGCCCGCTTTTGATTTACCCACAGCGCGTACCCCCTAGATTGTCTAGGGCCAACATAACATGGACTACCCAGACTGTCTAGGGGCCGAATTGCCTCGGATGTCAATGAGAATGCCATGAGCAATGGCTTGGTGAGGAACTACATTCACAATTCTTTCAGAGCAACACGAAATTACCGGCGTCAAAGCCAGGCATCGGGAACCATTCAAGTTATGCACGAAAACTGTAGGAACGCATGTTATGCCCGAATGTTTTTGCAATTAATGATCGAACTCAGTCCGTAAGCTGTTGACTCTAGGCAGGGAGTTTCACTTAATCACCGAACCCACAATGAGGATGATGATGATGATGAAGCTTACCAAAAAACTTGGCTGAACTTACCCAACCCGGTTAATATCGGTCTGCGGCAATGGTGGCACCCTAACTTCCCAAAGGTTCGTCGGTCATGTCAACAACTCGGACACATCCGCGTTGGTTAGTAAACGCAAGGAAGCATTCGCTTCGCACGGCGTCGACTCTGGTCTTGCTGCTGGTGTGTTTCTTAAACTGCGGTGCGCAGACGCCGGCCAAAGATTCAACAGCATCGATTTCCGGCCGAGTCACAATTAACGGTAAAGGCGTTAGTGGCATAGCGGTCGTGGCCACCCAGAGCACTTCGCCAATCGAGAATCGCACTGTCGCCAAGACTACCACCGATGACGACGGTAAGTATCAACTGACCGGATTCGCGGCCGGGCAGTTTTCGATCATGCCCATGGCCAAGGCCTACGTAGTAGGCACGAGCGGAGCCTATAAATCGCCCGGACAAAAGATAACTGTCGCTGAAGGCGAAGCGATCACAAAAATAGACTTTGCTCTCGTCCGCGGCGGTGTCGTCACCGGACGCATCACCGACACAGATGGGCGTCCGGTAATTGGTGAACGCGTCAACGTTGTTGCCAAGGATGCTTCCGATACTCCTAATCCGATGGCTATGCTTGAGGGACCAAAAAACCTTACGGACGACCGTGGCGTCTATCGCGTCTACGGTCTGGGCCCGGGCAGTTACAAGGTCAGTATTGGTCAGGCGCCTTCCAGCACCGGCGTATCTGTTATGGGAATGGGTGGGAGCCAATACCCGAAGGTTTTTTTCCCTGGAGTTACGGAAGAAGCTAAGGCCACAGTCATTGAGATCAACGAAGGCACTGAAGTCAGCAACATAGATATTGTCGCCGGCAAATCGGGTGGCGGCTTTGCAGTCACCGGCCGCGTGGTTGATGCGGATTCAGGTCAGCCGGTACCTAATGTTTACGTGGTGTATTCTTCGCTGAATGAAGCGAACCATCAACTCGGAGGCATGAACTTCAGCGGCAGCCAGACTGACGCCAGTGGGAAGTTTCGTTTAGAAGGAGTACACCCCGGCCATTACGCCGCCTACACGATGACGGCGGGCCAGGACACTTCCACTTACAGCGACCAGTCGCCGTTCGATGTTTCCGACGGCGACGTCTCCAGCGTCGAGATCAAAGTTCGTCGCGGCGCCACACTCAGCGGAGTCGCGGTGATCGAAAACAACTTTGACGCGGACGTAGCCGCCTTGCTGCAAAAACTTTCGCTCTTCGCGTACAGCAACACCAAGGGCGGCGCTCCCTCGTACAGTAGCGGAAAGATCGGTGCCGACGGCAGTTTTACTTTCACGGGGCTCGCTCCAGGGAAAGTGCAAATCAGTATGACCGGCTTCCCCAGTCCACCTAAAGGTCTAATGATCATCCGCACCGAGGTGGACGGCGTGGATCAGCGGGAGGGGATCGAGGTAACCGCCGGTGCGCAGATTACCGGCGTGCGGCTCGTGTTCGCGTACGGCACCGGATCGATACGCGGCGAAGTGAAGGTTGAAGGCGGCGTATTACCTGCGGGGCTGAGCTTGCGCGTCGTCATTCGCTCCGGCACCGGTGACACGGGCCGGGTCGTGCGCGGAGTCGAGGTTGATGCGCGCGGTCACTTCCTGGCGGAAAACATTCCGCCCGGTACTTATCAATTATCACTTAGCGCGCTGGGGCCCGATCGAACGCCCTCTCCTGCGTTCGCACCAGTAACGCGAACTGTCAATGTCGAGAGCGGGCAGGTTCAAGTGGTCCTGGTCGTAAACCTCGCCAGGAAAGCCACACCATAGTGAAGACACTCTCTCGCTCACTGGGCGCATTCTTGATCCTGGCCGCCCCCGGCCTTGCGCTTCCCGCACTGGCTCAAATACAGCCTGGCCCTTCGCCCGCGGCCTCACCGAGGGTAACGCCGGTCGAGAAGCGGGTTGTTAACGAGGACGCATCGCCCCCAACCGGGTCGATCAAAGGCCGCGTCGTTTCTGACGACGGCCGGCCAGTCACTAATGCGACTCTAATAGCTCAGGCCGTCACCGGCCCGCCCTCGGCAAAACCGGGGCGCACGGATTCCGAAGGAAGATTCAGCTTCGATGATTTGCCGCAGGCTGCCTACATCGTGATCGCGATCGCTCCCGGTTACATCGATGAATCGCTGGCCTCGGGCGATCCGAGCCAGTGGCCCCGCCACCTGATCGGAGCCCAGTTGAAGATCATCATGATCAAAGGCGGCGTGATTACCGGCACGGTGACGAATTCAAAAGGAGAGCCGGTGGTCGGCGTCCCGGTGCACGCAACGGTTTTGAACGGAAGTCCGTCGGCTTTTTCAGCCTTCATGGGCGCGAGCGCGGGCGAAAGTGACGACCGCGGTGTCTACAGAATCTACGGTTTGGCGCCTGGCCAATACATCGTCAACGCTGGTGGCAGCGGACAGTTTGGCATGTTCGCGCCGAGTGGTTTCGATCTCGATGTTCCCACCTACTACCCATCAGCCAGCCGAGACACGGCTATTCCCGTGGCGGCGCGTAATGGTGAAGAGACGACCGGCATCGACATCAAGTACCAGGGCACCGAAGGCCACCGGATCAACGGAGTCGTACTCGGCACAGTTGCTGGCGCGGCGATGGGGGCCATTACGATCACGCTGGCGCATGCGGGCACGCAGTCGATTATCTCGCTGGCGATCGCAAGCCCGATGGACCCGCGGCGCGCGTTTGGCTTCAACGGCGTGGCGGATGGTGATTACGATTTGTTCGCCGCCTTTCAGACAGGTCAGCAGAACGTCTCATCGTTAATGGCAACGAAACGCGTTACTGTCCGCGGGGGTGACCTAACGGGAGTCGAGTTGACTCTGGCCCAACTTGCATCGATCGCCGGGATCATTACGCTCGATCCGATTAAGCCCGAGGACAAATGCGACCAGCGCGCCTCGCAACTGGTCGAAACCATTTTCAATACGCCCCGCGACGATCCAAAGCCAGGCGGCCAGGTGATGACGGCCCTGTTTGCGGGTTTGGGTGGGACCTTGAATGCCAAAGGCGAGTTCGTCGCGCGCAATCTTGATGCCGGGAGATATCGATTCGATATTAAACTGCCGACCGATGCCTGGTACGTTAGGACGATCAACCTGCCGGCGAGTGCGGCGCTGAGCGGTCCACCACCGGCGCCAACATCCCCACCCTCAGCCGCAACCAAACCGAACCCGACCAACCCATGGCAAGGTGTCGTCACGATCAAGGCCGGTCAACAAGTCGGCGGTGTGTCAATCGCGGTGGGCCAGGATGCGGCCGGCTTGCGCGGACGCGTAGTCGTAACACCGGAAGGAACTGCGGTGCCTGCGGGTTTGCGTTTGCACCTTGTCCCGAGAGACCTCGAGCAGGCCAATGACATTCTCCGCTACAGTGAGACGCTGGTGATGAGCGACGGAACGTTTGCGTTTTCGAACATAGCTCCCGGTAGTTATTTCATCCTTGCGCGGGTCGAACCAGTCGTGGAAACTCAGAGCCCCCCACCGCGACCCACCGCCTGGGATCCCACGGCGCGGACCAAACTGAGACGTGAAGCGGAGTCTGCGAAAGAGGTTGTCGAGTTGAATCCTTGCCAGCGATTGAAGGACCATGCGCTGACGCTCAAGACCGGGCAGTGAGGCAAGATCAGAGAGACAAGGATTACAAAAAAGAACTGCTCAGATCGTCACAACCGCAAATCACTTAAGCGATTATAACAATGGGAATCGGGGGTACGTGTGCAGTTTGAAATTTGGTCGCTTTTCTCATTGGCACCGCGGCTTTAGCCCGGTGATCAGTGATCGGATCCCCAACGGAAACCGTTTAAAACGATTTCCAATCCTGTCGCTTACTGGATTCACCGGGCTGAAGCCACGGTGCTAATGAAACTGGTAAGGCCAAACTGAATCAGTGCCGAAATCGGACCCTTGGCTCAGCGGATAACTTGACTGATAAACCTGGAAGTTTAGCCGCCAGGTTGGTTGGTGAACACGTCCTTATCAATCTGCTTCGGATTTCCGAGCACGACGAAGCGAATGTTGCGCATGTATTTTTGCGAGACGCGCTGGACGTCCGCGGGTGTCACGGCGCGCAGCTTTTCCAGAAACGTCAGCGAGTTGTGCCAGCCGCCGCCGATCAATTCGTATTGCGCCAGCTCGGCTGCCTGGGCCGCGTTGGTTTCCTGGCCGATATAGTAACTCGTCAGAAACTGGGCGATCACTGCGTTGATGTCATCGCGGCCGATTGGTTCGCGTTGCAGCCGCCCGATCTCGTTGAGCATGACACGGACTGCCTGGTTAGCGTCGACTGCGGTGACATAGAGACCGCCGATGTTCGCGCTCTGGTTCCGAAGAAACGCATCGGGCGCGTACGAAAGGTTGCGTTTGACGCGAACTTCCTCAAACACGCGGTCGCGCAACAGAGACGACGCAACTCGCATTGGATAAATATCCGGCGAGGTGATCGGCGGCGCGGTGAACAATCCCTGGATGTAGTTGGTTGGCAGTTCTCGACTCGTGACATCGACGGTCGATGACGTGAACGAGAGCGCCGGCGGGGTCTGCGGCTTGTAGTCTCCACGCGGCAGTTTTCCAAAAGCCGCCGCAATCCTCGTCTTCAATTGGGCCGCGTCCAGATCGCCGACAATGACCAGCAGCAAACGCGAAGTCTGCATCATCCTTTGATGGTAAGCGCGCAGGTCGTCCGCGGTCAGGCGACTGATGTTCTCAGCCGTTCCTTCCGGACGATTTAAGTAGGGATGACCCACATAAGCGACCCGTTCCTGCAAGCGCTGCAAATAGCCATCAGGTTCATCGGCTTCGCCTTTCAGGCCCGCCAGGATTCGCGATTGCACCAGCGCCACATCTTCTTTGGTGAACGACGGATGCATCGCCACATCGGTGAAAATCTCCCACGAGCGATCGAAGTTGGGGCGGGTCGCCGTCATCGAGAGCGATGAGTAGTCATAGTTCACCCCTTCGCCGATCACAGTTCCCATGCGCGATGTTTCCTTACGCATGCGGTCGCGGGGGAAATTGGCGCTCGCTTCGCTGGCGACGTTGAGCATGAACGCTTCCACCCCGGCGTTGGTGGCGCTGACATTCTCGACGCCGCCGCGAATGAACAGGCCGGCCGCGACCGTCTGACTTCCTTCACGGCGCTTCACCAGAACTTTCAGCCCGTTGATTTCGAACTCAGTAACGAGCGAAGCCTGGCGGGCGATGACGCTTTGAAAGTCCGGCGCAGTTGCCGGAGGAGTGGATGGCGCTTGTCCCGCGGCCGCGACCGGAAGAATAAGCAGTAAGCAGCAAGCGGTAAGCAGCAGTGTTCTGTTTGATATGAATTCCCTTAATTGCAGCATCATGTTTCTCATTAGTTAAGGTGGCGCGGGTGTTCGCCCGCGACGAACGCGCAAGATGCGCGTGCCACAGTTACTGACCGATCAGATTCTCGGGGGTTAGCTTCGCTTGTTGTTGAGCCTGCTCGGAGATCATGGCGAGGCCGATGTGCGGCTTGCCCTGGATGTACGTTGTGACATAGCGGCTGATGTCGCCGCGGGAAGTGCGGCGCAGATTTCCGAGATAACCGCGAAAATAATCAATGCCGGTTGACGACCACCAGAAGCCGAGGGTCTTGGCGTACTCGTCGAACTTTTCGCGCGAATAGAGATCATCGGCTTCAAGCAGGGCCTTCGCGCTTTCGAGCTGTTCGTCGGTGTAGTAGTCCTTGTCGTTGAAATGTGAGACTTCAGCATAGATGGCTTTCAGTGCGGCCTGTGCCTTGTCCGGACTCGTCTGCGCCACGATCGTAATCGGCCCGGTGTTCCGCTGAGTGTAATAGCCGATGCCGACGCCGTTGACCAGACCGCTGTCAACCAGGTCGCGCTGAAAGCGCGAGTCCGGCTGGGCCATGATGAAAGAAAAAGTATCGGCGGCGTAAGTGGCGGCGTCGTCCTTGCCGATAGACGGGCCCTGCCAGCCAATCTCGAGAAACACGTTGGCGATCGGCTGCTTGATAACTACCCCATCACTTTTCGGCAGTGACGGATGCTCGACCATCGGAAATTCGGCAAATGGATCTTTGTCGCGCCGCGGCCACTCGCCAAAAAACTCCTGCGCCATCTTGTAAATGTCTTCGGCCTGCACGTCGCCGGTGATCACCAATGCGGAATTATTCGGCACATAGTAGCGGCCCTGAATCAAACGCATCATCGCGGTGGTGGCGCCGGAAACCGTCTTGCGATTTCCGAGCGGTTGTTTGCGGCTGGTGTATTTGTAGAACAGCCGCTCGTTCATTTCCTTATTGAGATAGTACCCAGGTTCTGATTCGTTGCGATCGATCTCGCCGATGACGACCTGGCGTTCGCGTTCGAACTCGCCGTCGTCAAACAGCGGGTAACGAGTGGCGTCACGCATAAAGTTCATCGCCGCGCGCAGGTTGGGCGAAGTCGTGGTGAAATAATACTCGACCACTTCCTCGCGAGTTTCGCCGTTGTAAGCGATGCCCAGTTGGCCGATCTTTTGCAGATACTGCTCGGCATTCGCGATGGCCCGGTTGGCTTTGAAGAACATGTGCTCATAGAGGTGAGAGAGGCCGTTGAGTTCGGGCGGCTCGGTAAAAGACCCGTTGCGGACTGCCAGTTCGATAGTCACGATCGGCACCGAATGATCTTCCAGCACGATAACTTCGAGGCCGTTTGGCAGCACTTTGCTGGCGATGTCGGACCCTGCCTTTGCGGTCGTGGTTCGGGCCGGCGCCGCCGCCTGCGATTGCCGCAGTGGAAATACGGAAGTAGGTATGGGCCGCGCCAAGAGCGGCGCGATCATCGAGAAAGTAAGTGCGAGAACTAAAAGAATTCGTTTCACTGTAACTCCCGTTTCGGTCCGTTTAGAGGAAGGCCACTGCCCTCCCTCTTCGCAATTGCATGAATTCGTTGGCGGGCAGTAGCCCGCCTCTAAACCAGTAGACTTCTTTTCATTCGCGGGGGTCGTGTCCACCGCTGAACAAATAAACGTTAAGGAACAATCTACCACAAAGGCAGCGCGTCACAGAACGCTTCAATTATTTGGATTCTCTTACGAAACTGCGTAGCCGCGGGTTTCTCTTTCTGATCGACGCTCCACTTGAAGCGGTTCGATGTCAGGTGAAGAAAAATGGATGTCAAGCCAGCCAAGAGGCGAGTTCTGATTGTGGCACGCGCATCTTGCGCGTGATTCACGAGCGGGACGCCCGTGTCACTTCAGACTGTTTACGGTCGCGTCGCCGACGGCCAGGGTAAGTCGTAATCGTTGGATTGCTCGCAGGGTTTCAACGGGATTTCTTTCTTCAAGCCCTCGGCCTCGCGGAGGACTTTTGCGCGCAACGTTGCGTCCTGCTTGATCGATTTTATCTTCCCCGCCTCGCTTTCTTCGGCCGGTCGCGCGATGATCCAGTATTTTCCCGGAGCAATGTTGCCAATCCCAAAGCTGCCGTCGTCAGCGGCTGGCGCTTCGTAGAATCTGAGCACGTTTTCCGCGCTTTCGCGCTCGGCGGGAACGACATAAACGCGCAGACCTGGTGGCAGGCGCTGACCTTCCGCGACTGAAATGCGACCGAGCAGCCTGGCGCCACCCTCAGTAATCGTGACGTTGAGGCCCGTAACTTTGTCTGACGACTTCAAAGCGAGACCATCGCGCGGAATATTTAGACTATTCGCGCCGGTGGTGATGGCTTTGACGTACCAGCCTCCCCCGGGCAGTCGAGTTTCAACCCGGTAGACTCCCGAATAGAGATTGCGCAAATTAATTTCACCCTTGTCGTTGGGCGCGGAATCAATGAACGTTGGAAGAAAGGGCGCCGGTTCGTCTGGCTGGACGCTCTTGTCTTTCGGGTTCTTAGTGTCGGGGTCGACCCGATCTCGACGGATTGTGATCATCGTTTCACGCAACGCTACATCGCGGTGTCGTCCACAGGCAAGCTTTGCATCAGCCTCGATGTTGACGCGTCCGCTGATCGATCCCAACGTGGCCAGGGTGAGTTCGATTCCCGTAACATCGGCGCTCCTGACGGATACGCGGCGGGCTGGCGAGACGGCCAGGTCAGCATTGGGCCCAGCGCCGGCGAGGGCGCTGATTTCATAATCGCCGTCGGAAACTCCATTTAGCTGGAACGTTCGGTCGTCGCCGGTTGCCCCGGTGTTTGCGATCATGGCGTGGGTTTCGGGGTCCATCAGTCTGACACCGGAATTGAATGGCAACTGAGTTGCCACGCCGCTAACCCGGCCGCTGATCGAATGGCCGAAGTCGCCGCGATCGTGAATGTCGGCGGTTGCCTGCTCACCCGAACGAACTATGATCTCGACGGCCGTGTCGCGGGTGGAAGCCGGTGCGTAAGTCGGTGCTTGTCTCGCATATGCGTTAATGCCATATACATATATGACACCCGATCCCTGTCCGGATCCGCCTGCGGAAACGATGTAGCTGCCGGGTTGCAGACCGTAGATGCGATAGTAACCACGGTCGTCGGTAACCCTTTCGCGCGATTGGACTCCGGATCGCAGAGGCTTGCCCTCGGAATCCCGGACGCGAAAAGCGCGCACGGTTGCGTTCACCAGCGGTTCTCCCGCGTTATTTGTGACGATGCCGGCGATCACTCCTCCCTTGATTAGGGTAAGCGTGGCCGAATCACCCGGTCGATAATACGTCGGGGGAAAGTTCGCGTCTCCCAGTGGAGTCTCCGGGACATAAGCGGGCGCGTTTGCGAATAGCCGGTAAGTTCCGGGATCGAGGCCCTGCGCGCGAAAGTTTCCCTCACTGTCGGTAGCAGTTTGCTGGCCGCTCGAAGCGCCGACAGCCGAAATGAAGATGTTAACTCCGGGAAGTGGTTGGCCTGATTCGCCGATGACCCGGCCAGTGATCGCGCGTTGCTCGGTTGATTTCGGTTGAGAGTTGTCGCCCGGTTGCTGAGCTGCGATCGAGACGGGCAAGATCAGGATCAGCAACGAAAGCCATTTGCGGTGTTCTCGGACGATGCGGCTGCCGAACATCATTGCTTGTCCTTTGGGCTCAAGTTGAGCGTGAACAGAACCGGGGTTTCAGCGCCGTCGGTTACGGTAACAGTCTGTCGTTGCTGCTGCGGAGGGCCGGGCATTCTCCCTCCGAACGAGACCACCTGAAGATTGACCTCATAAGTGCCCGCGGCTAGGTTCTCGATCACAAATTGCCCGCGAGCGTCGGGTTGCGCGGCGGACCGGGTACCCAGCCCGTCGCGACTCAGCCCAACAAACATCATCAAGTCACTCGGCAGCGTTGCGCCCTCGAACTTCACCTGGCCTCTGATTACGCCGGTGCCATGGGCAAGAACAATCCTGACGTTGGAGACAATCTCGCCCGGCTGGATGTCTACGCCACGATCTTGGGCAACACCTCCACGTTCGGTGCGGGCGATCGAAAACCCTTTCGTGTCGCTTCCGTTTGGTCCCATTAGATAAAAGGAGACTTTGCCGGGACGCAAACCTGTCATTGAAAAAGAACCATCAGCGGCAATCGCAGATGAACGTGCTTCAGGCATGATGCGCATGCTGCCCGAAGGCGGAGTGACGCTGGCGCCGAGCTTCAAACTTGAAAGTGTCGCCAGGGGCTTCTGGTCACTTATGCCGTCGATAGTCACGACGCCGGAAAGACTCAGCCCCTGCTGCGCTTTGATTTCCAGGTTTGTGACGTCGTCATCGACAACCTCGAACGTCAGGGGATCGCTAAAAACGCTGGGACCCGTAGTGGCGTTCGCGCTGAAATCATATCGCTCCATAACAAAGACGGCGTAATGTCCCGGCCCGACTCCGTCCAGGCGAAATTCTCCCAACGAATTCGTCGGCGTGCCCGGCGACGAGGTGCCGGCGATGTACTTTTGATTCTGGTTTTTCTGAATCACGCCGAAGGCAAATGAAACGCCCGGCAGAGGTTTGCCGGTGTCGGCATCGACGATTCGACCGCTTACCGCATAGGTCTGGGCGCGCCGGCCGAGACTGATGTCGATGTTCTTGGTCTCGGCGCCTTCGCTGAGATCTACGATTGCCGCTTTGGCCGCATCGGTAGCGTCAGGGTAATAGGTCCTTTGATAATAACCTGAAGACCGCAAGCTGGCGTTCGTTCCGGGATCGTCGCCCACGCTGACTTTGTAATGACCTGCGGGCACCCCATAGATCCGATAAATGCCGCGGTCGTCGGTCTGGTACATCTGATAGTTTTGAAATCTGGGAAAGTTTTGTCTTGCGGGTGCGCCATTCTCGTCAACCGGAAGCAGGGTGATTCGTTCTTCGATCAACGGCCGGCCATCCGCGTCGGTCACGCGGCCCGTAATCACCGCGCCGCGGGTCAACTTAAAATCAATTCCATCGACTGCTTCACCGGGCGCCAGATTCAAGGTCTTACCAGGCCCTAACATCGGATTGATGTTGGGAAGAATGTAAAGCGGCGCCGCCGGCATCACCATGATCTGACCAGTAGGCAGTCCGTTGATGCGATAGTTCCCATCGGCGTCTGAAGTTGCCCGACCGGCAGACGCCGGTTGATTGACGCTACCGGCAGTTATCAGAATTCCGGGAGCGGGTTTATCACCCACGGTGACGCGGCCGGAAACGGCGCCGGTGGCTCTGGACTTCGGGTCAGATGTCTGGCCCAGGGCGGCTGCTGCGGTGCAGGCGAGCATCGCACCGGCCAGGATTAAAGACTGGTAAAACGGGCGCGTCGGGTAAGTCATCGGGAATCCTCCGATCAGTTGTCGAGGTTCGGCCGGTTCCGAGGGCGCCATCATGGCACCGTACTCGGAGCAGAGCAAGAGCCGCGTGGTAGTTGGTCAGTTTGAGAACGGCGTCCGTTACAGAACCGCGAGCGATAGCGACCGGATGCTATGCTCAACTTGTGCTTCCCATTAGAAATTCCGAACCCTTGTGTCTCAATTCTCCCGTTGAGTGTGGCATCCGGTCGCTACCGCTCGCGGTTCTGTATCGAGTTCTAACATTGCATAATCATGCAAACTGGCCCACTACCAGCCGCGTTGAGCGTTTGAGATTAATCGATCCATGCGGACACATTGGCTGGCCTGAAATGGCGTTTACCTTGTAGAATCAAACTTCGAATCGATCCTTTGAAGATTCGTGGCCGAAGCGATTAGCTTCTCGAAATTCCTATGGCTCAACTGAAAGTTACCGACGCCAGCGGACGCCAAGCGCAGCATCCACTAGTCGCGCGCAACACTTGCATGATCGGGCGCGCGCCCGACAATCAGATTGTGCTCGACGACCCGCGCGCGTCGCGGCACCACGCGCACATCAAGTCTGATGACGACGGTTCGTTCATGATTGTCGATGGCGTGGTTGTTAACGGTCAGCTCAAACGAAGCGCGAACAAAGTTTTTGTCAACGGCGAACAAAAGTTCGAGCATCTGCTGAAGGACGGCGATCGCATTACGATCGGAGCGAGCACGCTCCGCTTTGAACAGGCGAAGGAAGAACGCACCGCCGATCTTAGTTATGACGACAAACCCCTGGGCCATACTCAGCTCTTGATGTCGGCCAAGGATGTTTTGACGACGGTCTTGCGTCAGGCTGATTCCAGCACGGTGGCCGGAGCGCCGCGCGACAAAGTGCTCGAATCGCTGCAACGCAAAGCCAACATCCTGAGCGAGCTTTACGAGATGAGCAAAGCGCTCGGCTCAGGATTCGATCTTGATCGAATTTTCAAAATGGCCACCGACATTATCTTTCGTTCAACCCCGGCCGATCGAGTGATCGCGCTCCTGTCCGATGTTGTGGTCACTGAAGCAAACGCCGACGACGCCAAGTTGTTCCCGATTGCCACCCGCGCCCGTGATGAAAAACTGGAAGCCCACGCGCGCAAGATGACCATCGGCCGGACCATCACGCGCAAGGTGATGAAAGATCGCGTGGCGCTGCTGTCACAGGACGCCGCCGCCGACGAGCAATTCGCCGGCGTTGAATCGATCGTTTCGCAGGGAGTGCGCTCGACTATCTGCGCGCCGTTGTTTACTGAATCCGGCGTGCACGGCGCCCTCTATGCCGATCGCCTCGACCCATTCTCCGCTTTCAAGCCTGACGATCTGGAATTGATCAGCGCGGTTGCTGCGCAGACCGCCATCGCAGTCGAGAACGTCCGCGCGCACGAACGTTTGGCGAAGGAAGAAGTCGCGCGCGCCAACTACAGCCGGTTCTTGCCGGAGTATGTGGTGAAGCAGATGCTCGAGAATCCCGACTCGTTCAAACTCGGCGGCGTGCTTCAGACAATCACGGTGCTTTTCGCGGACATCCGTGGATTCACTCGGATCTCAGAACACGCGGCGCCCGAGAAGATCGTGCAGTTACTCAATCGTTACTTCTCAGCGATGACCGACATTATTTTTGCGCACGGCGGGACCCTGGACAAATATCTCGGTGATGGCTTGATGGCCTTGTTTGGCGCGCCGACCACGACGCCCAAGGACGCCGCGAATGCGATAGCTGCGGCGGTAGCGATGCAGCGGCGCATGCTCAGCATCAACGATGAATTGCGCGAAGAGGGCTTTCCTGAAATCGGCATCGGCATCGGTTTGCACACCGGCGAAGTCACCGTCGGGTACATCGGGTCCGAGCGGAGATCGGAATACACGGCCATCGGCGACGCGGTCAACACTGCGTCGCGTCTGGAATCAAACGCGAAAGGCGGAGAGATTTTGGTTAGCGAAGTCACCGCCACCGCCGCGCACTCCCGCTATCAACTGGCGGCTCGCGAGCCCATCAGCGTCAAAAACCGCGAGCAACCGGTGCCCTTGTTTGAAGTTGAATGGCAGCACGCCGTCAGCAACGCGTAGGGCAGTAGCCCGACCGTGAGGGAGGGCTAAATTGGGAACCTCTAGAGCCTGCTCAGTGTCTTACGCTCTGCGGTTTCACCTGATTATAGATGGCCCCGAACTCCATCGGATTTTTCAAACGCCAGATATTAATCGCCCGCGTCTATGGCATCCCGGTGCGCATCGACTATCGCTGGTTCATCGTGTTTGCGTTGAGCGTCGCCCTGATTGCCGCGAACGTGCGCAAGCATCCGCTGCAATTGTTTAGCTACAACTTGCCGGCTACCGGAGAAGTGACGGCCTGGGTGCTGGGCATCGCGACCACGCTGGGCCTCTTCCTCTCTGTCTTTGGTCATGAACTGTCGCACGCTTTGATGGGCCGCACTGAAGGGATCGAGATCGAAGAGATCGTGCTGCATCCGTTTGGTGGCCTGGCGCGCCTGCGCACGCAACCCGAAAGCCCGGGCGCCGAGTTTCGAATTGCAGTTGCCGGACCAGCGGCGAGTTTCATCTTTGGGCTGATCGGATTTGGCGGCATGATCCTGACCGGAGCAGTCGGGTTCAATTTCGGCACGGCGTTCTTCTTCTTCGTCGGCGCGGGCAATCTGCTGCTGGCGGTTTTTAATTTGTTTCCGGGTTACCCGCTGGATGGGGGCCGCGTGCTGCGCGCCATCATCTGGAAACGAAGCGGCAGCATTCGGGACGCGACGCGCATCGCCGGCTTCTGCGGTCAACTGATGTCTCTGGTCTTGATCGCTTTCGGAATTTACATGGTGTTGGCGCCGACGTTTCACGCCTACTTTATGGGGCTATGGTCGGTTCTGGTCGGTGTTTTTCTTCTGAGCGCCGCCACCAGCGTGGTGAAAAGTGTTCGCGAGCAGGTGACTGCCGGAGAAGCAATGTCGTCCCCGATTGTGATCGAACCCGACTTGGTTATCAGTCGCTTTGTAGATGAGATTCTGCCGCTGCATCGTTATTCGAGCTTTCCAGTGGCGAGTGGCCAGAGCCTGCTGGGGATCCTGACGCTGGAGGATTTGAAGAAACTCCCGCGCGAGCAATGGCGCAACCGTCGCGTCCGTGATGCGATGCGGCCGGTGAATTCGTCCATGTTCGTTAAGACCTCAACCAACATGGACATCGCGAGTGAGTTGATCGATGGAAATGGGGTGGGCGCGGTGGCGGTGATCGAAGAGTCAGGTGAATTGGTTGGGTTTCTGCGACGGGGTCGAGTGAAACGAAAGAAGTGAGGACGAACTCGGGGCATTAGCCCGACCGTGAGGGAGCGCTCCTTTGATGGCGACGTATGATGAGCCAAATGGGCCTCTAACTGGGCCCTCCCTCACGATCGGCTAATGCCCCGCTCTCTCGAACGATCATTGCCACGCACCCATTTTTCCGCGATAATCCCAGCGGAGCGTTCGTTAATCGTTAGCCTGGACGCCCCTGTCTGCGCGGCCCATTTTTCAGGCATAGATTCGGTTCCGACTCGACTGATAGTGCGGTGGATCTTCCCGATATCAGCACGTCGTCGACTACTACAAAACGCATGTTAATGCTACTGGTGCCATTCAAAGAGTATTTCATCAGATTGGCCGAGCTGCGCTCGATCACGGACATTGTGCTCGTATTTCTGGTCGTGTACGGCGTGCTGAAACTTCTGCGCGGCACGCGCGCTGCTCCGATGGCGGCTGCGATTGGCGCCTTCGCGCTTTTGTATTGGCTCGCGGTAACCGGGGGTCTGGTTACGCTTGAATTTGTGTTACGCGGCGCGTTGCTTTACATCGGGGTCGCGATCATCGTCCTGTTTCAGGCAGAGATTCGCCAGGCGTTGATCGGTTTCGGCAATCGCTTCCGCGTTCTTTTTACGCGTCGTCATCGCGGCCAGTTTGGCGAAAGTATCTATGACCAGATTGTTCTGGCTGCCACTTCACTCGCATCGACCAAGACGGGCGCGCTGATCGTCATCGAGCGTAATGTCGGCTTGAGAGGAATCATAGAGGCCGGTGTACGTTTGGACGCGGAACTAAGTTACGATTTGATCGTCGCGATCTTTAATCCGGCGGCGCCTTTGCATGATGGCGCGATTATCGTGCGCGGTGATCGGATAGCCTCGGCTTCCTGCTTTCTTCCGTTGTCCTTGAATCCGCTGTTGTCAAAGGATCTCGGCACGCGTCACCGCGCGGCGCTGGGCATCACTGAAGATTCAGATGCAGTGGCCATCGTAGTCTCGGAAGAAACCGGCTTGATCTCATTCGTGCGAGCCGGGAGGATCAAGAGGGCCCTCGATGCCACGCGTCTTCGAGCAGCAATCTACCAAACGATTGAAGGTCGCGATGTTGGATCAGCCAGAGCTAACTCGCCGCGCGCCGCGGAAGATATCGAAGAGATCGCATCGGCCCAATTGTGAGGCAGTAGGGTTTATTCATGCCTTTTCGCGAAAGTAAGCTGACGAGATCACCGGGGTCCGGCGAAGGCTGGCTGCGCCGCATCTTTATTGAAGACTGGGGTCTGAAGTTGCTGGCCCTGGCGATTACGCTCGTCCTCTGGTTTGTAGTATCCGGGCGTGACATTCAGCGCGAGCTGCTCGTCGAACCGCACCTGGAAGGGAAGCCCGCACCGGCCTACGAAGTGAAAGAAGTCGTGGTAACGCCGGACAAGGTGCGGGTCACGGGTCCCGCAAGTCACGTCACTGCGCTGGAGAGAGTTCCGACCGAAGCAATATCCGTCGAAGGTCGGCATGAGAGCTTTGACGTGCCCCATACCGCGATCCACGTTTCCGATCCCAAGGTTGGAGTGCTCGGCACAGTCAACGTACATGTGACTATCGTCGCGAACGAAAATTCGAAACCCTCGCCGCCCTTGAAGCCATCGCCCCGAGACACAAATTGAGCCCGGAAAACAAAAGCAGGCTTTTCGGCACTGACGGAATTCGCGGCGAGGCCGGAAAATTTCCGCTCGATTCGCAAACCGTGCAGGTGATTGGCCGGTCGCTCGCCATCCACCTCGCCGAAAAGAATGGGCATCGTCCACGAATTGTCACTGGCCGCGATACGCGGGAATCGGGTTCCTGGATCGAAGCGGCCTTAATCGCCGGAGCCCGAGCGGCCGGAGCCGAAGTCCACTCAGCCGAAATCATCACTACACCGGGCATCGCGTTTCTGGCGCGCACTTTACCAGCCGACGCCGGAGTCGTCATCAGCGCCTCGCACAATCCCTACAATGATAATGGGATCAAAGTTTTCGATCCCTCCGGGCGCAAGCTTGACGAAGCGACCGAGCGCCGAATCGAAAAAGATATTGCCGGTGCGTCCAGCACCAATGCCAACGAATCGAGTGGCGATCACGTTACGGGCGCCGCGTCGGATGAGGATCACGCCGCCGAGTTGCGGTTCAGTTATCTGAGCTACCTTGAGCACGACGTCGCTCATGATCTTTCGCTGAGCGGACTAACAATGGTGGTCGATTGCGCCAACGGTGCCGCCTATGAACTAGCCCCGGAATTGTTCGGCCGGCTCGGCGCTCGCGTAATTGCGATTAATAGTCAGCCCGACGGCCGCAACATCAATCATGATTGTGGTTCGTTGCATATAGAAGGTTTGCAGCGCCGCGTTGTGGCAGAGCGGGCGGACATTGGCGTGGCGTTTGACGGGGATGCTGACCGCGCTCTCTTTGTCGATGCGAGCGGCAACTTTGTCGACGGCGATGCGACGATGTGGGTAATGGCCGGCGATTTGAAATCGCGGGGCGAACTAACGGGCGACGTCGTAGTAGCAACCGTGATGAGCAATATCGGTTTAGAGATCGCACTACGTTCGCGCGGAATTGAGCTTACGCGCGCGGACGTCGGCGATAAATACGTGCTCGAAGAATTGATCCGCAGTGGGGCGGTCATGGGTGGCGAACAATCGGGTCACATAATTTTCCCCCGTCTTAGCCTGGCCGGCGACGGCATGATCACGACAATAACTTTGTTGCGGGCAATGCGACATCACAATAAGACGCTCGCGGAATTGGTCGCCGGCTTTCAACGCTATCCGCAAATACTGGTTAATGTGCGCGTCCGCGAAAAGAGACCTTTCGAAGAACTTCCGGCCGTCCAGCGTCTGGCGCGAGAGATTGAACAGCAGCTCGGCGATCGCGGGCGGCTGTTACTCCGCTATTCAGGGACCGAATCGCTGGCCCGGGTGATGATCGAAGGCGAGAGTGAAACCGAGGTCAAGTCACACGCCAACGCACTCGCTGAAGCCATCAGGACCGAACTCGGAAGCGACCATGGCTAAGGAGTTCATAAGTTATTGACCCAGGACTCGGCGCGCGATCCGATCGAGAAAATCTTACGCAGTGCAGGGTGAAGAACTTGCACGCCAGAACTTAATGGATCGCCTTAATCTTTAACAAAAAACTGACTTTTCGTGTCTTTCTCGATGAAAAAAAATTATCGTTGCGCGGCACAAAGCTTGCGAAGTACATTGTGGGGCAAGAGAGACGGTTGGTGGATCCTCCGTCTCAAGTGGTTGCTGGGGTGAGGACAGTAACCACGAAAATGAACGGGCGCTGCGACACCCACGTTGCAGCGCCCGTTCTATTTTTTTGGAGACCTCAAACTTCAAAATCGTTCACCAAATCTTCTTTCATAGTTTGACTCACGCTCGCTTTTCGGCGTAGATACATGGCTGCTTAATGCGTACGCCGTCTGCAATCTTGTTGAGTACTCGAAATCTGCTCGCCGTTACTGCTGGCTTGTTCCTGTTGGTAGGAGTCTGCGCATGTCGCAGAGGAATCAACAAGAACACCAACGCAAAAGACGCCGGCTCGTCGTCTGCGACCAACGATCCCGAACAAGCACGACGGCAGGCACAAGTCCTGGTTGATCAGGGCAAAGAGCTTTATAAGAACGATCAGGACGAGCAAGCGGCAGCAGTTTTCAAGCAGGCAATTGATCAGGATCCCAATCACGCGGAGGCGCATCTTAGGCTGGGAATGGCGTATGCTGCGCTGGAAAGAAAGCCTGAAGCCGACGATGAGTACAAGAAAGCGGTAGAGCTTTACAAGAAAAAAGTTCAGTCAGATCCGAAGGACGCGGACGCCTTTTTCAATCTGGGAGAGGCACACGCCTTTTTACATCAGGATGAAGAAGCCGCGCGCAACTATCGGCAAGCGACGCGCCTGAAGCTGGATGACGAAGAAGCTTTTTATCAACTGGGAATGGCCGAAACGCGGCTGGCCCACTACCCGGAGGCGCTGACTGCTTATAAGAAGGCCCTCGAGCTTGACCCTAATGATTATCGGGCGACCGATGCAATCGAGAACGCCCAGGAAGGATCGACTCGAATCAAGGAAGGCAAGAAACACGCGGAAGAGATGCTTAAGAAGCAGCGGGCGAATGAAAACGGCAACGGAAACACGAACGCCAAATCCAACTCGAGTGGCCGCCCCGCCCCCAGGCACAGCCCAACGAAACCCACAGTAAAAGCTAAGCCCGGCCTCATTCGCTGAAGCTGCAGGCAGTTCGGAGAACACTTATGGCCACATCCACACCGCCTCCTTATTTCCCGCAAAGTTCATTATCGCCTCCTGACGAGAAGCGTTACCGAAAATTCAAGCTGGCAGTCTTCGGCGGAGTCGTTTTGCTATTGGCTGTCGTGGCCGGAGTCTTAGTCGGCCTGGTCTATCTTTTGAAATGGCTGTTTTGAGTCCACGAGCTTGGTCGGTTTGAATCCGGAACCTGACCCACGCTTGACACAAGTATCCACCGCCCCGTATAGTTTCCCGTTTCGGACCCCGGTCTGATCCCCAATGAGCAACGCTGCAACTGGTTCTGCGGTGCGGAGGCGTTGCCCGGCTGTCGATTTTAGATCATCAGCCGTTTGACATTATTGTGGCGTAAGAGCTCGCGTTGGCGGTCGCAAGACCGAACCAGTGGGTGCGCATTAAGAGAAACCGCTTCCTTTATGCGACGCTACAGAAAAGTTTCGGCTCCAGGGAAGCCATAATCCGCGCCCGCCCTTAAAGCGAAGTCAGAACGTCCCTAAACCAGAATTAGTAGCAGGGCAGTTGCCTGCGCTGACTGCCGGACTTGTTCCGGAAAGAGGCAGGCCCCGGCCCTTCTGCGCTTTATTCGAGGGAAATCAACAGTGCCGACGATCAACCAGCTAGTTCGCAAAGGCCGCAAGGCGGTCAAGTACAAGACGGCGAGCCCGGCCCTGCAAAGCTCGCCGCAGAAACGCGGAGTGTGCACTCGCGTCTACACGCAAACGCCGAAGAAACCGAACTCGGCTCTGCGTAAAGTCGCGCGCGTTCGCTTGACCAACGGCATAGAGGTGACGACCTACATTCCGGGCGTCGGTCATAATTTGCAGGAACACTCGATTGTCCTGATCCGCGGTGGGCGCGTGAAAGACCTGCCGGGTGTTCGTTATCACGTTATTCGCGGCACGCTGGATTCAGTCGGAGTCAGCGATCGCAAACAGAGTCGATCGAAGTACGGCGCTAAGCGTCCGAAGGGAGGCGCCAAGTAAACAATGCCCAGACGAAGAGTTGCAGAACGACGCGCGGTGCTGCCTGACCCCGTTTACAACAGCGCCCTGGTGACCAAGTTCATCAACGGCATCATGTGGGGCGGGAAACGTTCGATTGCTGAGCGGACCTTCTACGATGCGCTGTCTCAGGTCGGCGAAAAAGGCGGCGACGAGCCGCTTAAGCTTTTCAAGCGCGCGATCGAGAACGTGCGACCCACGGTCGAAGTGAAATCACGGCGGGTTGGTGGATCGACTTATCAGGTGCCCGTCGAAGTTCATCAGGAGCGCCGCG
The DNA here is from genome assembly GCA_038210455.1 of Pyrinomonadales bacterium. Lineage (GTDB taxonomy): Bacteria > Acidobacteriota > Blastocatellia > Pyrinomonadales > Pyrinomonadaceae > UBA11740. The sequence continues at coordinate 95,227 of JBBQWP010000022.1, forward strand.
GCGCTCTGGCTATCCGCTGGATCGTCGCCTATGCGCGCGGCCGCGGTGAGAAAACGATGACCGATCGTCTGGCGGGAGAGCTGTTGGACGCGGCCAATAATCGCGGCAACGCGGTTAAGAAGAAGGAAGACACGCATCGCATGGCCGATGCTAACAAAGCATTCGCGCATTATAAGTGGTAATGGCTAAAGCAGATCTCAGCAAATTTCGGAATATCGGCATCATGGCGCACATCGATGCCGGTAAGACCACCACCACCGAACGTGTCCTTTATTACACGGGCGTCTCGCACAAGATTGGCGAGGTGCATGAGGGCACGGCGACCATGGACTGGATGGAGCAGGAGCAGGAGCGTGGGATCACGATTACCAGCGCGGCCACCACCTGTTTCTGGGAACGCAACGGCGTCGATCACCGGATCAATATTATTGATACGCCGGGCCACGTTGATTTTACGATGGAAGTCGAACGCAGCTTGCGCGTGCTCGACGGCGCCGTGGCGGTATTCGACGGCGTAGCGGGAGTCGAGCCACAGTCAGAAACCGTCTGGCGTCAGGCCGACAAATACGGCGTCCCGCGCATTTGCTTTATTAACAAGCTCGATCGCGCCGGCGCTTCCTTTCAGCGATCATTCGATTCGATTGTTACTCGCCTCGGCGCAAATCCCGTCGCCATTCAGATTCCCATTGGACATGAAGATCAATTCAAGGGCGTCGTCGATCTGATTGCCATGAAGGGCCTGATCTGGAATGACGAGAGTAAAGGTTCAGAGTATGAAATCGGCGAGATCCCAGAGGAGCTGAAGGAAGAGGCAGCGGCTGCTCACGAGAAATTGATCGAAGCCGTGGCCACGGTCGACGACGATTTGATGACGAAGTACGTCGAAGGCGAAAAGATTACCGAAGACGAGATTCGCGCCGCGCTCCGCAAGGGCGCGCTCGCGCTGCGACTTGTGCCCGTAGTCACCGGCTCGGCTTTTAAAAATAAGGGAGTGCAGACGCTGCTGGATGCGGTCGTTGACTATCTGCCGTCGCCGCTCGACATTCCTCCGGTTGAGGGCGTCAATCCGAAAAACGGCCAGACCGAACAGCGCCCAGCGGACGCCAGCGTGCCGTTCAGCGGTTTGGTTTTTAAGATCATGGCCGACAAACATCTCGGCCAGCTTTCGTTCGTCCGTATTTATAGCGGCACGATCAAATCGGGCTCTTACGCTTACAACACGAGCAAGGATACCCGTGAACGCGTTGGGCGCCTGCTGCGCATGCACGCGAACAAACGCGAAGACACCGAAGAGGCGAGCGCCGGCGAAATCATCGCGATTGGCGGCATGAAGCAGGTCACCACCGGCGACACGATTTGTGACGAGAATAAGCCGATCATTCTGGAAAAGATCGATTTTCCGGCGCCTGTCATTCGCGTCGCAGTCGAGCCCAAAACACGCGCCGATCAGGACAAGCTCGGAGTCGCGTTGGGCCGTCTCGCTCAGGAAGATCCTTCGTTTATTGTTTCGACCGACCAGGAGACCGGCCAAACGATCATCGCCGGCATGGGCGAGTTGCACCTCGAGATTATTGTCGATCGCATGAAACGTGAATTCGGCGTCGAAGCCAACGTCGGCAAGCCGCAGGTTGCTTACCGCGAAACGATTACGCAGGCGGCTGCCGGAAAAGAAATCTTCAAGAAGCAGACAGGTGGTCGCGGCCAGTACGCGCACGTCGAGTTGGAGATCGAGCCCGCTCCCGGCGAAGGCTTTGTTTTCGAGAACGAAATTAAGGGCGGCGCGATTCCGCGCGAGTTTATCAAGCCGACTGAACAGGGTGTGCACGACGCGATGGAGCGGGGATATCTGGCCGGCTATGACCTGGTCGATATCCGTGTGCGTCTGGTTGACGGCGGCTTTCACGAGGTCGATTCGGACGAACGTGCTTTTATTATCGCCGGTTCGTTGGCTTTTCAGGAGGCCGTTAAGAAGGCCAAGCCGGTGCTGCTGGAGCCGATCATGCGGAACGAAGTGGTGACGCCTGAGGATTACATGGGCGCGGTCACCAGCGATCTGCATCGGCGTCGTGGGCAGATCGAAAAGACGGAACCGCGACCGGGCGGCGTGCAGGTTGTGACTGCTTTTGTGCCGCTCTCAGAAATGTTCGGGTATACGACCGATCTGCGTTCGGCGACCCAGGGACGCGCGACTTCGACGATGCATTTTGAGCGTTATGACCAGGCGCCCAAGCACGTTGCCGAAGAAGTGATCGCGAAAGTGCAGGGCGTAGCTAAATAGAGTTTTTGTTTAGCGGCGGGCTACTGCCCGCCGAATTCGTTTAGACGCGGGACTTGTCCCGCGAATAATGCGGGGATAGAAAAACAGATGAGCAAAGAGAAATTTGACCGCAGCAAGCCGCACGTGAACATCGGGACGATTGGACACGTGGATCATGGGAAGACGACTTTGACGGCGGCGATAACGAAGGTTTTGGGGAAGACGAATCCCAAAGTGCAGTTCATCGCCTTCGATCAGATCGACAAGGCGCCGGAAGAGAAGGCTCGCGGCATCACGATCGCCACGGCGCACGTCGAGTACGAGACCAAGGCGCGGCATTATGCGCACGTCGACTGTCCCGGTCACGCCGAT
>JBBQWP010000023.1:0-92910 GCA_038210455.1 Pyrinomonadales bacterium
ACTCGCCACCGCGTCCGGAAATGTCGGCATTGTTCTGCTTGAGATTGGTAACAAAGCCGAAGCTCTCGCGAACTGTCGTGAAGCAGTAAAGAGTTTCGAATCTTTGGTGGCGATAGATCCAAACGATTCTTCTGTCCGCCGCGACCTGGCCGTCAACTATCGAAACTTGGCTGAAGTCCTGGCTAAGAATGGTGATCGCGTTGCGGCGCGAGCGACCTTTGATCAGGCCACGAAGACTCTTGATGAACTAACCACGAAAGATCCAACCAACGCGCTGGTAGGTTATCAGCGAGGCCTTACGTATCTGAGCCTAAGCAGGTTCCTGGCAGATGGCGGCGATCCCTCAAGCGCTGCCGACAAGATTCACGAGGCGATCAAAATCGGCGAAGCCTTGATCGCAATCGCTGCGGATAATAACAGTGCCCGCGAACTGCTGGCTCAGTCTTATTCGCAAGTCGGCAAGTGTAACGCGCTCCTGACGGCAAAGGCTTCGACGGAAAAACAATCTGCTGAATGGCGGGAAGCGAGAGATTGGTATCAAAAGAGCTTCGACATCTTTCAAGACATGAAAAGCAAAAGCACGCTTAGCGGCGCGGATGCCGGCAAGCCTGACGAACTCGCGAAAGAGATCGCCAAATGCGAGGCGGCGATTGCTATGTCTCAGAGACAATGAAAAGCACCTCTGACTTCCCACCAACGTCTAGAGGCTCTGAGACTACTTTCTGCAACCAACTCGCGTCGCAGGCGTGATGCAAAGGTGCATTGGCTCGCAATCCCGTCGGCTGATCAGCGCGTGATATAACTCCGAACCGAATTATGGCGCCGGAGATCGCAACGGTGAAATCGATCTCGCGTGGGAAGCCGTCTCCGGCGCGAAGAGCTATGTGATCGAACGGAGCCCCGATCCAATCACCGGAACCAGTTGGGCCCACGCCGGCGTCTCAACCAGGTCAAGCCAAACGGTCGACGGACTGACGAGCGGAACGCGTTACTGGTTCCGCGTCGCCGCCATCAACGCGATGGGCCAAAGCGGCTGGAGCGATCCCGCGATGAAGACCGCACCCTGACCCTGGAACGCGGACGTCTCGTCCGCATTAGCTAACAGCCACAGCTTCCCGCAGATTCCCACGGATCAGAAACCACCTAACAGCCTGATGTTCTTATCCGTTTTATCCGCGTGAATCCGCGGCTAATCAAGTTCATGAGCACCGCGCTCATGAAAGGCAGGCGCGTGTCGTTAATGCAAGGCTTAGCTGTTCCGGCCTGGGCGGGTCGGAAAGCCTTGCGCAGGAGGCGAGCGCGCCTGCTGGCTTTTTCTCTACCGAACCGAGAGCGGTAGCGACCGGATCAAATCAACTTCTCTCAACCGCGGCTCCTTTGGGAGAGGGGCCAGGGGTGAGGGCGCGCAGCGTACGACAAAAAGCCGAAGAAGTGAGATGTGATCCGTAGACTCTCACCCCAACCCTCTCCCAATGGGAGAGGGCGAGAAGACTAACTTTTGCCAAACTGGATCACGGCCCGAAGCGGCCGCGATACTCGCCTGAGTTAATGAAGGCCTTCACCATTTCAGCGTTGTTGAAGTTGCCATTGAATTGGTTGAGCTTGGTGAGCCAGAAATCGTAGCCCGTGTAATCGGTATCCTGGCCTGAGTTTGGGTCACGTCGCAGATAGCCGAAGTATTGCATCAGGACAAACGCCCGATTGAACTCAGCGTTGATCAGGTTCTGATGTTCAGCGATCGCGCGCACGACCTGGGCTTGCGTCTTCGCGCGCGGCGTCAGATCGGCGATCAGCTGATTGCGTTCCGCTGCCGACAAAGGATTGCCGGCGTTATTGTTCAGTTGGTCTACAAACTGTGCTGAGGTCAACGTTGCCGGGAACGCAGTTCTAAAGCGAGAGCGCTGAACAAACTCGTCCGCAAACGCCTGCTTGTTGTTTTCAAGCACCGTCTCCCAGCCCGTCTGTCCGACGACCACGTCTTTCCCAATCTGCTGCATGTCGGGGAGAAACTCGTTGAGGCGGATGATCGGAACTGAAAGCTGATGGGTTCCGCCGAAGGTGGAGGTCCCGTTCACATTACCGAAAGCAGCTTTATACATGCGCTCGATTAAATAACCGGTCTGCTGGAATTCAATCGAAAGGAAGAAGGCCGCCGAAGCGTTGATGCGCTTCACGTCGATGCATTGCTGGTCGCTGCCACAGGAAGTTACGGTGCCTTCCCAGAAGTTCAGGCCACTTGGATCCGGCTCCCGGCCAAAGAAGTCAAGATAGTGCTGCCGCACAAAGAATTGCTGGTCCGCTTTGTCGAGCGGGTTTATCGTCAAGTTCGCAGCATCATTGTTATTGATGTTGATGGTCGCCATGTTCGGCATTTGGATCGCCCCACCGATCGTGTTGCCGATCGTGAAATTAAACGATCTCTGCGCTCCGGAAGCGGGACCATAACCGTTATCAATCAGAGGGATGCTGACGGTCTTTTGCGTCTCGCCTGGGTTGAAGGTAACCGAGCCGAACACCGGCGAGTAATCCGTTCGCAAGGTGGCGGTGCCGTCGCTGGTAGCGTAGCTCACCGTGACGGTGTTAGTTGTGTCGCCGGTGCGATTCAACGTAACCGTTGCGTGTCCGTCGCCTTCGTTAACGGTGATGTTGTTGGAAGAGAATTTCACGACGGCGGGATTCGAGACCACGGTAAAGAGAAGTCCCTGCAAGTCCTGAATGCGCGGATTGCTGGTTGGATCGAAGGTCATGGTGAGGGTGCCCGTCAACGTACCATCACGGTTGGTGGTAACGGTGACTGTGGGAACGTTGCCGCCGCTCGAGCTGGTAACGAACCAACCCTTACTGCCGTTTTGTAAATCGGCGGCGGAAAGAACTGGCGGCGACGCAGCACTTGGTTGAACAAATAGTTGGGTGTCAGGTCGTGCAAAGTTACCGCCCCCCGCTGAAACGATATTGCCACCACCCGCTGAAACGATATTTCCGCCGCCCTGCGCGACGATGTTTCCGCCGCCAGCGGATACGATGTTGCCGCCGCCAGCGGACACGATATTGCCGCCGCCAGCGGACACGATATTGCCACCGCCAGCAGACACTATATTGCCGCCGCCAGCGGACACGATGTTGCCGCCGCCTTGCGAGACGAGAGTAGCACCCAGCTTCGCGAGATCTGCGCCAGTCGGCACCGGAAACCTCTGGTGAATTGTAATGACGCCACTTTGAATGCTCTGCTGTGGATTAATGGCAAAGGCCTTGTGCATTAGTTGATTCAAGGTTTCTTGATTGTCACCATAGCCCGCGCACTGTTGCACGCTATTCCCGGTGGCCAGACAATACGCCTGAATCTGGAACCAAGTGGGACTGACGGTTATCGAGCCCCCTCCTAGATTTGCGTTAACAATATCAAAACATGTTTCTTCCCCAAATTTGTTCAGTCCAGGAACATTGCCGCAAACAGTCTGAGTTTGGTTCTTCGGTATGATTGCGTTTTTCAACTGAATCACGTTCAGTAGGGCGACATTTGCCGCCAGCGAATACGTGCCGGGCGGGATAGCTTCTATGGTCGCCGCGTCCCGCGCCGCGATCGCCGTTGCGGAAGACAAGAATGTCAGCACCTGGGTAGTGGCAAGGTCCGCTATTTTCAATGGCGGGTTCGGTGGAATATGAGCTACCAGAGTGTTGCTGTTGATGAAGTCGGTGGCGCCATTTATGGGATTACCGTTGTTGTCGAAGCCTTTCAGTATGTCTCCTCTGATGATTACCTGTGAGTTCGACGTGAAGTTTGTGCCTTTCACCGTAATGACCGTGAACCCACCGGCATCTTGATATTGAGTACAGAGCAGACCGGGATCCGAGTCAGACGTACAGACGTTTGCTGCGTCAGCCGGATTGTGGGCCGGATCGCAATTCGGCTTGTTGCCGGAACAAATCGCTGTCACTGCTGATGGGTTCGACGCCAGTTTGATCGGCACGTGGTTCCAATTTAACGACAGGTCTCCGGCAGCGCCGAGGAAGCCATCAACGGCAATTAAGTAAGTCTTGTTTCCGAGGGCGTCGAAATGGACTTTGCTCCAGGTTAAGCCGGGAGCTACATCATCGTTGCTGACGACATTCGTAAAGAATCCATTTTCAAAACTATAAACGGCAAGCAGAGTATTGAAGGTGCTGGCGGTCGTAAAGAAATCCACCGGGCCATCCGAAGGTGCTGTCCATTTGTACCAGACAGACGAGTCGCCGAATTGACCGGCATGCATTGGCTCGGCCTGATGAGCATTCTGTATACCAAAACAAGCAGTCACCTTGCAGAGATCCAAACCAAGATCCTGTTGCCTCTGGGCTGTTGCGCCAAAGTTATTTCCTGGAATCCCAACAGTCGGCCCCTTGTCCGTTGATGGAAGGTTCGTCGCATTGGCAATATCGTCGTTGCCAGGTCGGGGAAGCTTGCCCAGGCTGACTGTGATTTGTCCGGTGTTGTCATTAGCATTTGCGTCCGTTTGAATGGACGAGAGCGTAAACGCCGCATGCCCCGCCGCCGGATCGGTGGCATCTCGGTAGAACACAATGATGTCAATTGTTGCATCCTCACCCGGTCCGAGATTCCCCGTGGTGCAAGTCACCTTATCCGTATCCGGGGTACACGTGCCAAACGCGCCGCTGTTATTGGACACACCACCGCTGTCATAGTCCTCAGAACTAACAAACTGATGCACGAGCGTCACGCCGGTTGCGAGTTCGGTGCCCTTGTTAAGAACGTGAACCGTGTAATCGATTTTCCCCTTTTCCGTAGCCGAACTCGGATTAGCCGTTATGTTCACTATCGAGAGATCTACGGCTGCCGTTTTGGTCAGAGTTACACTTCCAGTCGCAGTCGTGCTGTCGCTAAAAGTGATTGTCGCCGTGAACATACTTCCTTGAACGAAGACGTCGGGGTTCGCAGCCGAGACAAAGAGTTTGAAGATACCCGTGTTGCCAACGGTGGAAGTCACTGAACCATCGGCGTTGTTTAGCATCGGCAATGTGTCCAGACCGCCGGCAAGTCCAACAACCCAAACGAGATTGTTAGGAATCGTGTCCCAACTGTCGCCGTTTGGTCCAGTCATAACTATCCTGGTAATGGTTTTCGAAAAAGTACTGGCCGGCAATGCCAGGCTGAACGTGCCGTCAGGGTCGCCGTCACACGCTTGCGCCGGGTTGTTGCACAAACCTGCGTCGTCTCTCGTTACTCGGTCACGCAGCCGACCGTCAAACGTGAGTGTGGCCGCCAAAGGTGTCGGCGTTGGTGATGGCGTCGGCGTTGGCGTTGGTGTTGGTGTTGGTGATGGCGTCGGCGTTGGCGTCGGGATGCCATTCCCGCATTGGCCCGCGCTCCCGGCGTTGTAAATGCCCTGGATCTCGGTTTGCGAAAGCGCGCGGTTGAAGAATTGCACCTCGTCAATTTCGCCCGTAAAGAACGATGGGTTGACGCTAAAAGCTGCCGCGCCAATACTCAGGTCGGCGGTGCTGTCTGTGATCGTGATAGCTCCCGGTGTGTCCGTCCCGACTTGAACACCATTAACATAGATAATGCGGGTTCCAGTTGAGTGATCGTAGACGGCGGCCACGTGATTCCATGTATTAAGGGTAATCACATTAGGCCCCGTCTCGAAACTATGAAACGTCCCGACGTTTTGATCAGCATCGGTGGAAAGCGCTAAGTGAAGTCTTAGGCTGGAATCCGTAGCGAAGACATAAGCTCGTTGGTTAGAAACCGCGCCTGAATCTCCCCACTTCGCGACGATTGCCCCGGCTTGATCCACGGTCGGAAAGATCCATGCGTCGATCGAGAAGCTGTTGGCTCCCGGATTCAGGCTCGCCGAAGTTGGCACGTCAACATACTGGCCACTATTGAAAATAAATGCCTGGCCTACCTCTCCGGCGGCAAACATCGCGCCGTTTTCGAGCGTGCCGTCATGCCCGCCGACAATGTCGTGCGCATTGCCATCGCCAGGCCACCAGCTAACCATATTAGCGGGCGGTGGGACGCAGGTGGGCGTGGCTGACTGTACTTGTGGTTGTTGCGCGGCTTCCTGCGCTCTGACTCGCCCGATACGATGCGACATGATCGCACCGATGATTGCGACGATCACAAATAGAACAGTCAGATGGTAGGCTTGTCGACTTGAGTGCTTCATAACGGTGTCCTTTTGGGGCTCTTGCTTCAACCCGTTGCGTGATAGGTGAAGCTGTTCAGTAGCTGTACGCTGCTTGCTTTACGCCGAGCGCCATTTCATTTCTCGTTTCCTGATAGAAGGGCAGCCATCAGTCGGCCACAACCCATGTGCTGATGAGCACGGCGGCGTGACAACTGCCCTCTTGGCTGCCGGATCATCACCGGCAGTTTTCCTTCTCACTTAGTAGGGCGGATTATCCTGGCGTAGACCGCAGTGCGATCAGTTTTCTTTTCTGATAGGATGCGCCCGGAAATCTAACCCAGCTGGGTGCTGCCAGTCCGAGGGCCCGTTTTCCGACTACCCGAGTCGTTTCCCCTTTTATGGCCGAGCTACCGCCGCGTACCGTCACCCAATGGCTGCTTAAGTGGCATGAAGGCGATCAGTCTGCCCTCAATGAATTGACTGAACTCGTCTACGCCGACCTTCATCGGCTGGCCCAAAACTACCAGCGTAACGAACGCTCGGACCACACGTTGCAGGCTACTGCTCTGGTTCATGAGGCGTACCTGCAACTGCACGGTCTGCAGCACCTCGACTGGAAAAGCCGCTCACATTTCATCGGCGTCGTGGCGCAGGTAATGCGGCACGTCTTAGTCGATCACGCGCGCGAGCATGCGGCGCAGAAACGTGGCGGCGGCGCGATCAACCTGTCTTTGAGCAGGGCCGAGCGCGTCTTGGCCGAGTCGGCAGTGGATCTCGTCGCGTTGGACGAAGCCCTCGAGAGATTGGCGAACGAATCTCCACGCAAGGCGAAGGTGGTTGAACTGCATTACTTTGGCGGGTTGAGTGCGAAAGAAATTGTGGAAGTTCTCAGCGCCGGCGAAACGAGCGTTTCACAACGAACTGTGGAGAGCGACTTACAGATTGCGAGAGCCAAATTGCACCGGTGGCTAAGAGACGAAAAGGAGTCCACACATGAGTGATCGCGAAGCGATCGTTGACGAATTGTTCGGCCGGGCCATTGAACTCGAACCGGCGAGCCGGGAATCATTTCTGGCGGCAGAGGCCACCAGACTTGGCCCAGGCTTGGTGGACGAGGTAAAGGCGCTCCTTAACGACCATGACGAAGCAGAGGCGAATAGTTTCTTGCGGCGACCTTTGATTTCGACCGAGGCCAACGAACCCACTCCCACGCTGAAAGCCGGTCAGGAATTCGAAGGCTACCAGATCGTTGGATTGATCGCTGAAGGCGGCATGGGTGAAGTCTATCTCGCCGAGGACAAAGGTCTGGCTCGGCAGGTCGCCATCAAAGTCATAAAGGGCAATCTGAAGACGAAGGAGATCCTGCGGCGCTTTCAGAGTGAACGACAGATCCTCGCCAACCTGCAACATCCGAACATCGCGCAGCTCTTTGAAGCAGGCGCGACCCCTGATGGCCTCCCATTCTTTGTGATGGAGTTTGTCGAGGGGCAACCGATCGACAAGTTTGCGAATGAACACGAGCTGTCCGTTACCGAAACACTGAAACTGTTTCGCGCCGTTTGCTCGGCTGTCAGTTACGCACACCAGAACCTGGTAGTCCATCGCGACCTCAAGCCCGGAAACATTATCGTCACGAAAGAACGGGAACCGAAGTTGTTGGACTTTGGCATCGCCAAGCTGCTTCACGAAGCTGACGCTGAACAGCCGGATGTGACGGCCACCCTATTTCGCGTGATGACTCCGGAGTACGCCAGCCCTGAGCAAGTGAAGGGTGAACCAATAACCACGGCGACGGACGTTTATTCACTCGGCGTGCTGCTGTATGAGTTATTGACTGGCCGGCGTCCCTACAAACTGAAGCGCCGCACGACAGATGAGATCACCAAGGCCATCTGTGAGCAAGAGCCTGAGAAACCGAGTGCGGCGGTGACGCGGGAACACGGAGACACGGAGACGCGGGGAGAAACCAAGCCGAAATCCGGAATCCGAAATCCGAAACCTCTCCGTGGTGATCTCGACAACATCGTCCTGAAAGCGCTGCGCAAAGAACCTGAGAGACGCTATGGCTCAGTCGAGCAATTTTCCGAAGACATTAGACGCCATCTCGAAGGCTTACCGATCCTCGCACGCAAGGCTACTCTTTCTTATCGCACGTCCAAGTTTATCAAGCGCAACAAGATTGGCGTTGCCGCGGCCGCGCTCATTTTCTTGACGCTGGGCGGCGGCATTGTTGCCACCACCATCGAAGCGCGCCGCGCCAACCGTCGATTCAATGACGTGCGGAGGCTGGCGCACTCGGTTCTTTTCGATTATCAGGATGCAATTGCCGCTCTGCCAGGCTCGACTGCCGTGCGGCAGAGATTAGTAAGAGACGGCCTTGACTATCTCGACAACTTATCCAAAGAGGCCGGCAGTGACACTTCGTTGCTGCGCGAGCTCGCCGGGGCTTATGAGAAATTGATGGCGGTGCAAGGCGGCACAGCGGCAACGGGTCGCGGAACTCTGCTGTCAACGTCGAATCTTGGCGACACGCGTGGCGCCATGGAGAGTGAACGCAAAGCCCTGGCGATACGCGAAAGAGTATTCGCCCTTGAACCCAACAACAAGGATGTCCGAAAAGAGCTGGCATTATGCTATTTGGGAATGGGAGGGCTCTATGTGGCCACCGGACCTCCCGATAAACCCGTTGAATACGCGCGAAAAGCAATGCCAACACTTGAGGCGCTGCTGGCCGCGGATCCCAGAAACGAAGAACTTCAATCTTATCTTTCCGACTTGTATTTCGGCATGGCTAGGGTCCTGGGCAGCCCTGGCGTGCCGAATCTCGGAGATACACAGGGCGCCTTGGAATACGCGACTAAGGCCCAGTCACTCAGCGAAAAGTTGGTTGCCAGTCATCCGACAAGTCTCGATTACCGGGCGACCCTTGGCAGCGTGCATAACCTACTCGGCTTGATTCTGAATGGTAGCGGCAAGCTGTCGGAAGCATTGGAGCACTATCAAAAGGCATTGGTTATTGATCAGGAACTGGTCAAAGGGGACCCGATCAACACCTCGTATCGACGCGAACTTGCGATACAGCTGGGTAATGTTGGCAGCATGCTGACAAAGATGGGCGATAAGAGTGGCGCGCTTGAAAACTTCAAACAGGCGGTCGTCATTTATGACGCGTTAGTTGCGGCAGACCCGAATGACGCCGATATTCGCCGGAACGACGCCGTGGGCTATCGAAATTTGGGCGCGGCCGTCGGAACCAGCAATCGCGCTGAAGCACTCGCCCACTTTCACAAAGCACTGCAAATATTCGCTGAGCTTAACGGGAAGGATACAAACAACGCGGACTTTCGCCGCCAATGGGCCTTCACGTACCTGGCACTGAGCCGCTTCCAATCGCAGGCTGATGATTTGAATGGCGCCGTGGACAGCGCGCTGCAAGGTATCAAGATCGATGAAGTGCTGGTTGCCGCTTCACCAACGAACGCAAGTGCTCGGAATACGCTGGCACAGTTGGACGGGCAACTTGGCGCCACTCACGCGGCTCTGGCGGCCAGGGCAGGCGGAGCCAGACAGACTGAACAATGGCACGCCGCGAAAGAGGCCTATCAAAAGAGCCTCGACATCTATCAGGATATGAAGACCAAAGGAACCCTCAGCGGCGCGGATGCTGGCAAGCCTGACGAAATCGCCAAAGAGATCGCCAGGTGCGATGCGGCTCTGGCTGTGTCCGAGAAACGCTGAACTGCGAGAGCCTCTCCATCATTTCCCTCGACAGCCGGTACTTTCTGCAACCAACTCGCCGCGCGCGCGTGTTGCAAACGGGCCCTGACCGCCATCACCTCGTCCGATCACCGCGTGATATACTCCGAATCGAATTATGGCTGAGTTTATTTGTCGTTTGGGAACGCCGGCGGGCGAGATTGTGACGCGCACGGTCGAAGCGATGGGCGTAAGCGATGCGCGCGCGCGACTCGAGCGCGAAGGCTTCAAGGTTTTCGCGGTAACGCCGCCGAAAGCTGAAGGCCTCACTTCGTTCACCAAAACCGGCAGCACGGCGCGCGCCCGGGTCAAGCCGAACGATTTTCTGCTCTTCAATCAACAGCTTTCGGCATTGCTCCGCGCGGGCATTCCGATTCTGCAAGCGATCACTATGCTGCGAAAGCGAGCCACGTCGGTTCGTTTGCGCACCGTGCTGGAAGAAATTGAAACGGCAATTCGTGGCGGCGCGGCGCTGTCACAGGCCTTCGCTGCGCAGGGCGCGACCTTTCCACGCATTTACACGGCTTCGATTTTAGCCGGCGAGCGTTCGGGGGCGCTTGACGAAGTACTTTCGCGTTACGTGAATTACATGCGGCGGTCGGTTGGCTTGCGGCGCAAGATTCGCGGCGCGCTCGCGTATCCCGCATTTCTGCTGCTCGCCTGTTTCGGCATGGTGATTTTTCTGACGACCTTTGTCGTGCCGAGAATGTCAGACTTGTTCGCCGGCTTTGGCAACGATCTGCCGACCGTAACCAAGATTGTTCTGGGACTCTCGAACTGGATGACCGGAAATGCATTTTGGTTTGGGCCGTTAGTGATTATTGGCGCGGTCGCCGCGTTCATTTGGTCGCGAACGCCGTCGGGCCGGCTGATCATTGATTCGTTTTTGCTCCGGCTGCCGCTGGCCGGCAAACTCATGATTCAGATGTCGACGGCCCAGGCGGCGCGCTCACTGGCGACACTTTTGGCCGGCGGCATCACGCTGGTCGAGTCCTGGGAGATTGCCGCCGAATCGATCACCAATCTGGAATTGCGACGACGGAGCGCGGCGATTCTGCCGCTGATTAACGAAGGACGAACCTTTACCGAAAGCCTGGAGACTGCTAACTGGATGCCGGATCTGGCCCTCGACATGATCGGTATTGGCGAACGTTCAGGCAGCTTGCGCGAGATGCTGGACGAGGTGGCGACCTTCTATGACGCCGAGTCAGAGGTGCGTTTAGAGCAGTTGACGACCACGCTTGAGCCTGCGATTCTGGTGGTGATGGGTGGCGTCGTCGTAGTGATTCTGCTGGCAATTTATTTGCCCATCATCCAATCGATTTCGCACGGTCCGATGATGAACCATTGAGTTGTAGCGCAAGTTGTTAACTTGCGGATTTTAGTAGAAAGAACGAAGACCGGTAAAGAATCATGGGAGTCTTCCACGTAGATTGCACAGTTGAAAACATGGCCGCGCCCGAGAGGTCCGCGCTCATCGAACACCTTATTGTGGATACCGGATCGGAATTCACCTGGATGCCAGGTGAAACTTTGTCGGAAGTGGGCGTCGACGTGCGTAAGCGTGATGTGGAGTTCGTGATGGCGAACGGCGAAATTATAGCGCGCAATATTGGTTGCGCGATTCTCAGAGTCAACGGGTTCGAAACCGTGGACGAAATTGTCTTTGCGCAGCGCGGGGATTTGAACCTTCTCGGTGCCCATACACTGGAGGGATTCGGCGCGGTAGTTGATGCCAGGGGGAAGAGATTGGTGGCCGCAGGACCGCATCTCGCCGCTGCGCGTTACAGAAGGAACGCAAGTTAGCAACTTGCGCTATATAAATGAAGCAAGAACAGACTGACACTCCGGTCACCGACGCCATCAAAAGCATCCCGCCCGCAGCGCCTTTACCTGTGGCCGCTGAGCCGCCGGAGATCAAACACGCCAAAGAACTGGCGCTCCGTTACCGGCTGCCTTTCGTCAATTTGTTGCCGACGGAGGGTGAATCGCCCATCGACTATTCGCTGCTCAGCGAGCTTCCGGTTGACCTGATGGTGCGCCATCAGTTTGTGCCGCTGCGGCGCGAAAACGGAAAACTGCATGTCGCGATGGCCGATCCAACTGATTTGGATCTGCTGGATGACTTGTCCGGGGCGTTGCGTCTGCGCCTGGTGCCACACGTGGCGACCGCCGGCGCGATCGATGTCGTGTTGCGCAAAGGCGACGCGACGCAGCGAGTTTTGCAGGAAGCAGCGTCCGGTTTTCGCATCTCGCTGGTGCGCGAAACCGAAACCGGCGAGGAAGTCCTGGATCTCGATCGGCTGGCGACCGACAGCGAGATGTCGCCAATCATCAAGCTGGTCGACACGATCATCTACAACGCGATGGAGTCGCGCGCCTCTGATATTCACATCGAAACCCGCGACACAGAGGTGCAGGTCAAGTACCGCATTGACGGCGCGCTGTATCAGAAAGTCGATCCCATCGATCTGGCTTATCACCAGACGCTAATCTCGCGTATCAAGGTCATGTCAGAGCTCGACATCGCCGAACGCCGTGTCCCGCAGGACGGCCGTTTTCGCGTGCGCTACAAAGGACGCAACGTGGATTTCCGCGTGTCGATCATGCCGACTGTGCACGGCGAAGACGCGGTGATTCGTATCCTCGACAAAGAACAAATCAACGAAGAGTTCAAGAACCTGGATCTGAACGTGGTGGGATTCGATCCGGAGGATCTCAGGAAGTTTCGCCGCTATATCGCCGAGCCGTATGGCATGGTGCTGGTCACCGGTCCAACCGGCTCGGGCAAAACGACGACGCTGTATGCCGCGCTTAACGAGATCAGAAACGAAGAAGACAAGATCATCACGATCGAAGACCCGGTCGAATATCAGTTGCACGGCATCACGCAGATTCCGGTGAATGAAAAGAAAGGCCTGACTTTCGCGCGCGGGTTGCGCTCGATTCTGCGCCACGACCCGGACAAGATCATGGTCGGTGAAATTCGTGACGAAGAGACGGCGCAGATTGCGATTCAGTCCGCCCTCACCGGTCACCTCGTCTTCACCACCGTTCACGCGAACAACGTCATCGACGTTATCGGCCGCTTCCTGAACATGGGCGTCGAACCCTACAACTTTGTTTCGTCTCTGAATTGCGTGCTGGCTCAGCGTTTGGTCCGAATACTTTGTCCGGTCTGCCGTCGTCCCGTCGAGCCTTCAGAGACTGAGTTGCTGGAGTCAGGTCTGCGCCCCGAAGAGCATCGGGAGAGTGTTTTTTATGGTCTGGTCGGTTGTGATGCGTGTAATCACACCGGCTATCGAGGCCGCACAGCGATTCATGAGTTGCTCGATCTCAGTGATAACATCCGTGAAATGATCGTCGAACGCAGGCCCGGTTCAGAGGTCCGGCGCGCGGCCCAGGCCGAAGGACTGACCAGCTTGCGCGAATCCGCCCTGAAAAAGGTTTTCGCCGGCGTTTCGACGCTGCATGAAATCAATCGCGTCACCTTTGTTGAGGAGTTGAGCTCAAACGGGCGGCATTAGGAAAGCAGTGCTTCTCAGCGTAGAGTGCTCACTAGTCCCTAGTCTCCTGCTCCCCCTTAAAATAGGCCTGCTTTTCTGTTAGACTGCTTCCGGTTTTTGGCATTGCGGAACTGGACCACGCTGTTCGCGTGTAATGAGCCAGACCCCGAATTTTCGGGTAACTTTTCAGGGCCGTTCTTTCCGAGAGGGTTGAATTATGAAATCAATAAACCGTTGGCAATCGATTGTCGCGCTCGTCGTCGTCACCTGCATGCTGGTTGTGCCGGTGAGCGCTTTGGGCAAAAAAGGAAAAGACGCTTTCAATCGCGGGATGAAGTACGAGCAGGCGCAGCAATGGGAAAAGGCAGCGCAGGAGTTCACGCTGGCCCTGGCCGCGGACCCTTCGAATGTGGATTATCAACTCCACTATCGCCGCGCCATCTTCAACGCGTCGCAGACATTCATGCAGCAAGGGCGATCGCTGGCAGAGCAGCGCGATTTTGTCGGAGCTTACAACGCGTTTCGCCAGGCCTTCGGTTACGACCCGGTCAACCAGCTTGCAGTTTCGGAAATGGAACGGATGGTCCGCCTTCAGGAAGTCAAAGAAGGAAAGCCACCGGTTAGTGGAAGTGACGCCGGAACGAAGTCGTCACAATCTGAAGGCGCGGGAACTCCCGGCAACGCTTCGATGGCCCGACTCACCGAGCCAGCACCCCTGTCAAAAACTGAAGTTCCGCGCGTGATACTTTTCACGGGCGAACTGAAGCAGTTCATTCGCATGATGGCTGACCAACTGGATCTCAACGTGATCTTTGATCGGCAGTCGTTTGCGACGCCGCGAAATATTGATGTGAGTCTGCGCGGCGAGACCCCGGCGAAAGCCATGGATATGATCTTCCTACAGGAGAACTTGTTCTTCCAAAAACTGGATCGCCGCACGATCCTGGTTGCCGATCAGTCGCGACGCCAGCAGTACCAGCAACTGGTGGTGCGCACGTTCTATATTTCAAACTCGGATCCGGACAAGGCAAAGCTCCTGATTGGCCAGGCCCTGCCGGCATCTGTCGGACGGCCGCAGTCGATCGTGGTTGCCGACAAAGACACCAACAGCTTGACCGTTCGAGACACGGCAGAAAACGTCAAGCTGATCGGCGAACTCCTGGAGAGCATCGACAAGGACCGCGCCGAAGTCGTGATGGACGTGAACATCTATGAAGTTAATCGCTCTTCGCTGCTGCAGATTGGAAATCAGATGGGCAGCGGAAATTTTAACCTGGGCGGCTCGCCGGGATTGTCCGTGCTGACTTCCAATGGCACCACCAGCACGTCCCACACGGGTGTGGATCTGCGGAGCATAGTCGGGCTTACGCCTACCGGAGCGGCTGCGGCGCTGGTTATTCCACCTTCGGTGCTCACTGCTTTTCAGAGCCGGAACAATTCCAAGCTGTTGGCCTCGACCCAGATTCACGCGTTCAATAACGAAGAGTCCACTGCCCGCATCGGCCAGCGAGTGCCGGTGCAGACGGCACAGCAGTATCCGTTTGGTGTTCAGACTGGAACTCCAAACGCCGGCACGGGAAATAATTTTCCGTCCGGCGGCTTTCCAGTTATCAATTATGAGCCGACAGGTCTGACCTTGAAATTTACGCCGCAGGTTTTTCCTAACCTCGACGTGCAGGTCAAGATGAATATCGAATCGAAGGATGTCAGCGGCGGTGGTGGGAACGGATTGCAGCCAACCTTCACCGAGCGCACTATCACCGGTACTGCCCGCGTGCAGAACAACCGCACGATGATGCTGGCGAGCGTGACGCAGGACATTCAATCGAATGGACGAGCGGGATTGCCGTTTCTCAGCGGACTTCCCATTCTCGGCAGGTTCTTTTCTTCGCCGACCAAGGAAAACCGTCAAGTGGACATCGTGATCGCGGTGACCCCGCGGGTGTTGCGTGCTCCGGCGGTGACGCCGCGCGATGAAGAGATGAGGCCGAGCGGCACGTTGACCTCGCCCACCACCGGCTCCATTGCGACGCTGATGGAAGAAACTCAACGCGAAGAGGCGGTGATCGCAGCGCGCCGCATCCCGAAGGATGTCACCCTGCAACTGGCCGATGCGCCGGTCACTTACGAGCCGGTTAACACGGTAGCTGCCGATCAGTCGAGCGCTAATGCAAGTAAGACGAGCAACACGGCTCCCGCACAGATCGTGTCCGTCTCGCAAACCACAGCGCCACCAACTCAGACTGCGTTGACCACGCCGGCCAAACCAGGCGGGGCTGCGAGTGGATCGACGGACGCGGCCACGCTTCAGCCAAAAGCACCGGCCGTCACTTCTCAAAGTGAGCCGCCGGTGACACCGAAGATGGATGTCGCGGGTGCGGTCAAGAGCATCGTCTCGCCGACAACTGGCGTCTCCGGAACTGCGGCCAGTGCTAAGCAGGACGCCAACGTGAGCCCGGTCGTTGAGGAGCTGGCGCCCAAGAGCGAGAAGACCGACACGAGCGCCAGGTCGAATGAGTTCGCCGCCGGCCTCGTCGAGTTAAGTCTCTCTGCCGAGCAGAGCGACATGCGCGTGGGCGAAAAACGCCAACTCGCTCTGGCGGTCCGAACGGGTGCGCCGTTGGGGCTCGCCATAATTACTTTGCGCTTCGATCCGCGCGTCATTAAAGTCAACTCAGTTTCCGCCGGCAGCATCTTTGCCAATGCAACGGCGCCGACGCTAACCCAGTCCGTTGACGAGCACGGCATGCTTCTGGTGTCGCTCACGCCGGCCGCGGGCTCGGCACTAACCGGCGAGGGCAAGCTTCTCAATCTCGATGTCGAGGCGACTGGAGTTGGAGATGCGGCGCTGGCTTTCGATCTTTCCAACGTCCACATCGTAGCGAAAGATGGCCGGCCCACCACGCTTCAGATCGAGCAAGGCCGGCTGGCGGTGAAACCGGCGGACAATCCCACTGAGCAGCCGGCGCCAAAGAAAACCCCGGAAGAAACGAGTCAGGCCGCACCGCCGGTCAAATCAGAACCCGCGAGCAGCGTCAGCGCGATTGCCGCACCGAGCGTCAGCGGCGAGCCTGCCCCTGCGACCGTCACAGTCAACAACACGCCGGCGGAAGCTGCAAAGCCTAAGACCTACGTGGTGCAAAAGAGAGACAACCTCTGGAAGATCGCTACTGAGCACGGAATAACTGTCGCCGCGATGCGTCAGGCCAATCCAAAATTACGCGGCGGCGTGCTGACGGTCGGGGGTGAGTTGGTAATTCCGTAACATGCGCACTGGATCTAAACCACGAATTTCTCCCGACACAGGTGGCTTCTCGCTGATCGAGTTGGTGATCACGATCACCGTGATGACCATCCTGACTCTCGGCGTAGTTCCTCTCGCTCAGGTAGCCGGCAAGCGTCAGAAAGAACAAGATCTGCACGAGGCTTTGCGCACAATGCGCGAGGCCATCGATCAGTTTCATCGAGAGGCGCTGGCCGGCTCGCAGTTGCAGGCGAACCAACAACAACAACCCGGACAGGCAGGGCAGAACACTCAGCAAAATCAAAACAATCAGGCTGGCCCACCGAATATCTTCGCCGACCCTCGAGTGCGGGTCGCCATCACCGACCAAACTATCTTTACGACCGACAATCCGGATCGCTACCCGCCGGATCTCGACACTCTGGTTAAAGGAGTGGACGTGATTCCGCTTGCCGCGACCCAGCAACAGCAGTTGGGAGGGGGCGGATTGGGTGGCAGGAAGAGTGCCACCGAGCAAGGCGATGCGCTCATTCCAAAGAACAAGGTTTACCTACGCCGAATTCCGGTAGATCCGATGACCGGCAAAGCCGACTGGGAGTTTCGCTCTTGCTACGATCCTGCGGATTCAAACTCCTGGGGCGGAGAAAATATTTTCGATGTCCACTCAAAATCGACGGGGACGGCGCTGAATGGAGAGAAGTATCGTGACTGGTAAATTAATTTCGGATTTCGGATTTCGAAATTCGAATTTGAAAACGGTTCCGACCAATTCGCAATTCGCAACTCGCAATTCGAATTCAAGAGGTTTTACTCTGCTCGAGCTGATGATCGTCATTTCGATCATTATTATTCTGGCGTCAGTCGCGTTGCCGCAATATCAAAAGACCATCATGCACGCGCGCGAGACGGTTTTGCACGATGACCTTACCCGGATGCGTTCGCTGCTCGATCAATATGCGGCCGACAAAGGAAAGCTGCCGCAATCGCTCGATGATTTGGTCACCGAACATTACCTGCGCGAAGTGCCGAAAGATCCCATCACCGACAATAA
This sequence comes from Pyrinomonadales bacterium, assembly GCA_038210455.1. Taxonomy (GTDB): domain Bacteria; phylum Acidobacteriota; class Blastocatellia; order Pyrinomonadales; family Pyrinomonadaceae; genus UBA11740. The sequence goes on from JBBQWP010000023.1 coordinate 17,686, forward strand.
GGATTGGAATGTGGTGACCGGCGAAGATCCATATTCAACCGAAGGGTCGAGCGGAGTTACGGACGTGCACAGCTCATCGGGCGACGTTTCGACCGAAGGTACGCCTTACAGTGAATGGTAGACGTGTCGGAGTGTGAGGTCAGTACCGGGAGCGTAGCGACCGGGTCTCGACTCTCAATCTGCGTCGTGTGAGACGCGGTCGCTATCGCTCCCGGTACGGACCTCATTACGGCGACAAAATGAATCTTGATTCCTAATGCCGGCTAACCCTCTCGACAAACTTCTGAAGCCGCGCTTCCCCTCTTGCGCTGTCGGCATTGATAGCGGCGCCGCGGCCGTGGTGCAACTCGACCGCGCTCGCGGCGGATTTGCGGTTAAGCGCGCAGCCTCGATCAACCTGCCGGCGGATTTGGTGCGCGCGAGCTTCGATGAAAGTAACATCGACGACCCGGCAGAGTTGAGCAGAGCTCTTTCAGATTTGCTGGCGGTGGCGGGCCTGCTGCGCCAGCGCAAATGGTCGGTGACCTTGCCGGAAATTTCAACGCGCGCTGCGGTGCTGGCATTGGAAACCGCGCCCGGTTCACGCCGCGAGTTGGAAGAAGTGCTCGAGTGGAAAATCGAACGCGGCTTTGGCGCGCCCTTGTCTGAGTTGCGCGTCTCGCGCGAGCAACTGGCGCCTGACGCTCAAAGACAGTCGCGTTATCTGGTCACCGCCGTGCGGCGCTCGGTGCTGGCAGAGTATGAAGCGGTTTTCGCATCCCTGGGATGGCAAGCCGGCTTGATCCTGCCGCGTCACGCGGGTGAAGAGCAATGGTTGCGCAACGGCCACAAAGGCGACGGATTGTTGCTCACCGCGCATGCCGAAGGGTTCACGGCAGTGTTGATGCGCCACAATCAGCCGATAACTTTGCGGTCAGTTTTTTGCGATGCTGAAGAGTGTGACGACGAACTTCATCGCGTGCTATTGTTTTATCGCGAACGTTCGGGAGCTGTCGGTTCAAGCGATGGTGCTTCAGTCGACCGTTTGTTGGTCGTCGGGAACTGGTTGGACAAACAAAGGGTCGTGGCTATCGCGCATGAGACGCTGGGCGTTAGTTTGAAACCCTTGAATGCAGCGGATGTCGGACTGGTTATTCCCGTGGGTGACCTGGCCTTCGACGCGATTGCCGCGCCTGCGGGTTTGGCGAGACTGGCGTGGTAAGAAAGAATATAGGACTGATAGGACTCATATGGCCTATAGGACCTATTCACTGGTTGAAACTTTAGCGTTGCCGGTAACGTAAAACCGAGGCAATTGCAACGATGAGCGCAGCGATTTCCATAGCAAAGCCGGGCGCCCTGGCTGATGGCGAGTTGGTTCAGAGCGCGATCGCCGGCCGCGAAACTTCGTTTGAAGAACTGGTGCGCCGGTATCAGCGTCCGATCGCGGCTTACGTGTATCGCATGGTCGGCGACTATGATGCCGCTCTCGATTTGACCCAGGAAGTTTTTATCAAGGTTTATAACTCGCTCACGCGCTATCGCTCCGAGTTCAAGTTCTCAACCTGGATCTACAAGATTGCGCATAACGCCGCGATCGATCACCTACGCCGTCACGCGGTGCGCGAGCAATCTCTGACTATAGGAATTGACGGCGAGCGCCGCGAGATTTCCATCGCGAGCCGCCGGCTGACGCCCGAGCAGGAAAGTGAACGAAAAGAAAAACGGTCCGAAATCGAATCCGTGGTGCAATTGCTGCCGGCTGGTTATCGTGAACTGATCGTGCTGAGACATTCGCAGGATTTGAGTTACGACGAAATTGCGGAAGTAACGGGCCTGCCGCTGGGAACAGTCAAGAATCGTTTGTTCCGCGCCCGCGAAGCGATGCGCGATCACTTACTCCAGCGAGGCATTAGTAGTCCCTAGAAGTGTGCGGCAAACCTAAGTTTGTCGCTGACTCATAAGACTGCGTTCTCCAGAAGAAACGACAAACTAAAGTTTGTCGGACAAGGTGAGTGAAGATACTTCTATGAAAGCCCCCATCATTGAGCAACAGGGATGCCGGCTCGAAGACGTCGCCGCTTATCTCGACGGCGAGTTGGATGGGGTCGTCCTGGAGACTTTTGAAGCTCACTTAAAGACCTGCCTCGATTGTGCTACGGAAGTGAGAGTCCAGCGTCAATTGCTTTGCACGCTGGACTTCGCCTTTAGCGAGTCGCGTCCTTTTGACTTGCCGCATGATTTTACTCGGGTGGTGACCGCGCATGCCGAAAGTGATTTGAGGGGCATGCGCAAAAAAGGTGAGCGCCGCCGCGCGGTTCAATTATGCGCAATTCTCGCGCTGGTTTCTTTCGCTTTGTTGGGCGCTGCTTCGCGCACGTTGGTCTTTGATCCAGTTCGGTCTTTTCTCAAGGTCACCAGCAGCTTGCTCGGACTTTTGTGGCAGACGGTCTACGATGCCGGGACCGGCATAGCAGTTATCATTCGCGTGATCGGGCGGGCGGCCGTATCCGGTTCGCATAGCCTGGCACTTTTTCTCGCCCTTGCTTTGATCATCTCGATTTCCCTGCTACCGCTACTAATAGCCAAATATCATCGCGCGCAGATCATTGAATAGGAGACCGAACATTCTATTCACAATGACGGCGAACCGGCTCTCTCAAGAGAATCAAATCAGCGCCTGCGCCGTGCAGGCCTTCTGCAAAACAATCGCCCTCCTCGGAGCAATTCTGATCAGTATAGTTGTGGCTCAGGCCCAACCGCCGACGGACGAACATCCCGGCGATCCGCAGGCAAAAGTGATCGAAGGAGTTGTCAATAACACTGTGTTCGGCCTCGGACAGTCAATCAGAATTACGGGTTCGGTTAAGGAAGGGGCGATAGCTTTCGGCGGCGACGTGATTGTTGAAGGCTCGGTTGACGGCGACGTTGCGTCCATCGGCGGTTCGGTGATCCAGCGCGAGGGCTCGCGCATCGGCGGCGACGTGATCGTGCTCGGCGGAATCTATCATCACGGGAAGGCTGCGCCTGGCCGCGATCCGAAAACCGTTACCATCATGTACGCGGGCTATGAAGAAGAGCTGCGACAGGTGATGCGCGATCCGTTTAGTCTCTTGCGTCCGCAACTGACCGCTGCATTTTTTGGGACTCGGTTGCTCGCGGTGCTGGTTTGGTTCATCATTTCGCTGACCTTGACTGCGGTGATGCCGAACACTGTCGGCAGAGCAGTGGCTCGTTTGCAGTTGAGCAGTTTACGGGTGGCCATCATCTCTTTGATTGGATCGATTGTGATTGGGTTGGGCGTGCCGCTGCTGCTGTTGGTGCTGCCGTCGATTATTGGTGCGCCCATCTTGATCCTGACGCTGCTGCTGGTGCTGGTTTCGAGTTTGTTTGGCCGCGTCGTGATCTTCGCGGCCACCGGGAACTGGTTGCGCCGCCGTTTCCTGCCACGGGTGCAATCAGATTCGATAGCGCTCCTGCTGGGCGTGTTGTTCTGGGTTGCGCTCGAGTCTCTGCCGTACGTTTGGCCGTTCGTCATGGCCGGTTTGATCGTGGTCAGTCTGGGCCTGGCGTTGACGGCGCGGTACCGGATCAGTTGGAAGAAGCCGCGGTCTCTGGAAAATTAAAATCGCGGATCTGATCGCAGTTCCTCGTCGTGTGTAGAATTGGTAAACGCTTGTGTCTTCATTCGCAGAGTGGACAGATGACGCGCTGGTCGCAGCCGCCGGCGCCGACGAAGGAGCTTTCGAACAACTATTCGAACGTCACCGTCGCCAGGTAGCTCGCATCGCGGGCCGCTTTTTCTCTCAACGCGATCAGATAGAAGACATCATCCAGGACAGCTTTACCAAGGCTTACTTTGCGCTTAATACTTATCACGGAACGCATGAGGCATCCTTCCGAGCGTGGCTGACGCAGATCGCGGTCAACACCTGTTACGACCAACTGCGGCGCACGCGCCGCCGGCCGGAACATGCGGTTGAGGATTTTGACGATCATGAAGCGCATGAATTTTCCGGGCAGCTTCGCGCCGCTGCCAGCGATGTCGAAAGTGCCCTGGTCTCTCGAGATTTGGCGGGGAAACTGCTGGCGCGACTGAGCGCCGATGACAGGTTGGTGCTGACCCTGCTGGATGTTGAGGGTTTTTCGGTCGCTGAGATCGCGGAAATGACCAGCTGGTCAGTTTCGAAAGTTAAGGTGCGCGCTCACCGGGCGCGCATACATTTGCGCCGGGTGCTGCACCGTTTCTTGTAGCCGGTTCCGGCGTTCGTGTCCGCGTGACTCTGGCGAAGAATTTTGTAACTTCTAAGGGCTTCAAGTCGTCTTTGTTGAGGAAGGCGCGAAACAGCAGGCGCCGGTGGATCGCACAATGTTCAAAGCAAATCGCCAAAATGAAGAGCAATCCGACCGCGCGGGCCGTTTAGTGTTGCTCGCCGCGGCCCGGAATGACGACGAGATTGAGGCCGCCGCAACTTCACCTTTTCTGTATACGCGAGTGCGCGCGCGGATCGCAGAGGAGCAGCGCCGGCGAGAAGAAGCCGGTGGCTGGCTGTCTTTGCTTTTCGTGGCGCGCCGCGCGATTCCGGCGATGGCATTGGTGGCCATCCTGGCTGCGATATTGACGGTCTGGTCGATCAGCCCCAGCGCTCCGGCCGCCGGGTATGGACTTGAAGACGAAGCACTGACTGACACGCGTGATCCGGGAGTGGAACAGACGGTACTCACCCGGAACGCGCTGTCGCGTGATGAAGTATTCACCATCGTGGTTGATCGTAATGCACGTTGATCTAAACGAGCGAGAGAGGCGATAGATGACTTTGACGGGTCGCACAACTCTGAAAATCTGGCTGGTGCTGCTGGTGGTATTCCTGCTTGGGAGCGTGACCGGCGCGGCGCTCACTGGTTTGTACCGATCGCGTGCGGGCGGCGCTGAAGCGCGCGATGGCGCCAAGCGCTTCGAAAAGATGCGCACCGAATTGAACCTGACTGATCAGCAGACCACCTCCGTCCGAACAATCCTCGATGAAACGCGCAACGAGTATCGAACTCTGCGCACAGAATTAAGGCCACGCTTCGAAGAACCCCGAATGAAGGCGCGAGCCAAGATCCGCGCTTTGCTGACTCCAGAACAGCAGCAGAAATTTGACGCGTTGGTGGCGCAGCAGGATGCGCAACACGACGAAGAGCAGAAGTCGCGTCGTTGAATGAAATTCTTCTCCCGGCTTCCTGGTTCTGGCATCCAGTCTAATGCATCCGAATACACAGATTTGGAGCTTGGTTCCGAAACTTTTGCAACTAACAGGTTTTGTGAGGCGTAAATAATGGATAACTTCCAATCGAGCGAGAGAAACTTTGTGAACAGACTATCAATCTTCATGTTAGCGGTTGTTTCCCTGCTGGGCCTGGGGCTTAGCGTCTTCGGACAAACGCCGAGTGCTTCTCCCGCACCCGCGGTTTCCGGAGTGATTGGGGAAGTAAAAAACATCGACGCCGCGGCCCACCAGGTGATTGTCAGGACCGACGGTGGCGTCCTCGTAACCGTTAATCTCAGCGATAAGACGCAATACAAGCGGATGGCCCTGGGCGCTAAGACTTTGGAAAACGCCGCGAACATTGCTGTGGCAGACGTGGGCCAGGGAGATCGCGTATGGGCGCGCTGGAGAGCTGGCGTGGATCAAAAGACGACGCCGACGCCCCAGCTTATCGTGATGAGCAAGGCGGATGTCGCGAAGAAGCAGGAGCAGGAGCGTACCGAGTGGCGCCGCCGCGGAGTGAGCGGCATCGTTGCTTCGGTCAATCCTTCAACCCAGGAGATCACGGTTTCGAGTCGCACGATGGCGGGGGCTCCGCAGTCAGTAATCATACCCGTTAACGACAAGGTAATGATGCGACGCTATCCGCCGGACACAATTCCGAAGTACAGCGAAGCCAAGCCCAGCAAACTTGAAGAGGTCAAGGTTGGCGATCAATTACGCGCTCTCGGCGACAAGTCTACGGACGGTACTCATTTGGCGGCCGAAGAAGTAGTCTTCGGAACTTTTAAGATCGCCGGCGGAACTGTAACGGCGATCGACCCCGCGACCAATCAAATTAAGATTAGTGATCTGCAAACTAAAAAACCTCTGACGATTATTCTTAAACCGGAATCGGTACTGCGCCGTTTCCCCGAGGGTGGCGGTATGTTCGGCATGGGTGCCGGCGGAGCGGGTGGCCCAGGTGCCGCCGGCGGCGCGCCAGGCCAGGGACAGCCACAACAGCGTCCACAAGGTGATCGACCGCAAGGCGAGCGTCCGCAAGGCGCCGGACCCGGCGGCCTCCAAGGTGGAGGACCCGGCAGGGGTGGCGCCGGCATGAACATGGCGGATCTGCTGGAGAGATTGCCGATCATTTCGATCAAGGATTTGAAAATCGGCGATATGATCATCATGTCCAGTCTTCAGGGCTCTGATCCAACTCAATTGACCGCGATCTCACTGGTGACGGGAGTTCAGCCGCTTTTGGCAATGATGGCCGCAAGACAGCCGGCCGGTGGCCAGGGCGGGCGACCTCAAGGTGTTGATCTCAACGGCAGTTTTGGCGGCATGTTCGGTGGCGTCGGCGCCCCGTAACCTAACTCTCTGATCTCGCAGTTCTGATGTCAGAGCCAACCGCGAACAGCGAAGGATTCCATCCGGATCGCGCGCGGTTGATTTTCTAATAAGAAGAGTTGAATGATGAATATTCGAAGACTACTAACCTGTCTGGCGTCTATTGTTCTGGTTGCAGTTTTTTCAACCGCAGCGTTTGCTCAAGCACGAGCAACTTTGCGCGGTCAGATTTCCGACGAATTTGGCGCGTCCATCGTCGGCGCAGCCGTAACCTTGACCGATGCGTCGGGCGCAAAGAAGACAGCGACGACAAATGCGGACGGTGGTTATACCTTCAACGGGCTGGCGCCGGGTAAATACAAGCTTCACGCGACCGCCGCAGGCTTCGCGACTTCCGAAGACGCCGACGTAGAGGTTAGCGCCCCGCGCCGTGATCCCTTCAACGTTAGTTTGAAAATTGCGGCCATCGAATCGCAGGTCAAGGTGAACGCCGATGTGCCGTTGAGCACTGATTCCTCAAACAATGCCAACCAGACGGTAATCTCTGGCCGGGATCTTGATGCGTTGCCGGACGATCCCACGGAGCTGGCCGCTGCCTTGCAGGCGTTGGCCGGACCTTCGATTGGACCGAATGGCGGGCAGATATTCATCGATGGTTTCTCGGGCGGCAACATGCCGCCCAAGGAATCGATTCGCGAGATTCGCATCAATCAAAATCCTTTTGCGGCAGAGAACGACCAGCCGTCAGCGCGAATTGAAATTCTAACCCGTCCGGGATCTGACAGGTTTCGCGGCAGCGCTTCGCTTAATTTCGACGACGAGAGTTTGAATTCGCGTAATCCTTTCCAGATTAACTCGAGCAAGCGCACGCCGTTTCAGGTGCGCCAGATGGGCGGTAATCTTAGCGGACCGTTGAAAAAAGGGAAGGCTTCATTCTTTCTCGAAATAAACCGCAACGAAGTCGACGACAACGGCATAGTCAGGGCGACGCTCCTCGATCCGTCTTACAACGTCGTTCAGATCGGGCAGGGCGTCGTTTTGCCGACGCGCTTCACGGGTTTTGGCCCGCGCATTGATTACGCCATAAATCCGAGCAACACCCTGGTGACCAGGTACAGTTTCAATCATGCTGTGTCAAAGAACAGCGGCGTGAACGGCTTTTCGCTGCCCGAGCGCGCCTTCGATTCCAGCTTCACCTCGCACGTGTTTCAGGTTACTGCGACGGCGGTGCTCAATGCGACTACGATCAACGAAACCCGATTTCAGTTTTCACATAACCGCTCGGAACAGTTGGGGAACAGCACCATACCGATGCTGAATGTCAGCGGCGCGTTCGTTGGCGGCGGCTCGGGCATTGGCCATGTGACCACTACGTCCACCCGATGGGAGCTACAGAATTTTACGCAAACCCAGCACGGCATGCACACCATCAAGTTCGGTGGCCGCATTCGCGACGTCAGCATTACTGAGAACAGCCCGAATAACTTTGGCGGGACCTGGACCTTTGCCGGCGGCGCCACGGGGCTGACAAGCATTCAGCGCTATCAACGAACGCTGCAGTTGCTGAAAGCGGGTCAGACACCGGCGGCGATTCGCGCGGCCGGCGGCGGGGCGGCGCAGTTCAGTATCAATACCGGCAATCCGCTGGCGAGTGTCAGCCAATTTGATATTGAGCCTTACGTGCAGGACGATTGGCGCTACAAACCCAATCTGACTTTCAGCTTTGGCCTGCGGTATGAAATTCAAAACAATGCCGGCAGCAAGCTTGGTTTCGCGCCGCGCTTCGCTTTGGCCTGGTCGCCGGGAGCGGCAGACAGCACGCATCCACCGAAGACGGTGATTCGCGCCGGCGCAGGAGTTTTCTACAATCGCTTCAGCGAAAACCAGACGTTGATCGCCAACCGCAACAACGGTACGGGCGTACAACAATTCATCTTTGCTGAGTCGGCGAATCCACTGGTGCCTACTGATCCGGCAACGCTGACCTTACTGAACTCGTACGGTTGCGCTAATGGATCGTTTACACCGGACTGTATTAGCAAAGTTCCTTCGGTGGCCGGAGCCTCCCCTTTGCAGCAGAGTATTTGGCGAGTCCAACCTAATTTGCGGGTTCCCACGGTCTATGTGGCCGGATCTCAGGTCGAACGCCAGTTGCCGCACAATTTCACCGTGAGTGTGGGCGCTTACGCCATTCGCATCCTGCACGTGATCCGTGTGCGTGACATCAACGCGCCAATACCCGGAACGTTCACGGCGTTGACTCCCGGCGGCATTCGGCCGAATCCCGGTGGCGAAATCAATCAGTTCGAAGGGACGGGCCGCTATCATCAGGAACAAGTGTTCGTAGGATTCAATAGCCGGCTCAATCCGCAGTTCTCGGTCAGTGGCAGTTACGTCTGGAGCATGTCCAATAACGACACCGATGGCCAGGGCAGTGGATCATTTCCGATGAATTCATATGACACGAGCACTGAGTGGGGCCGTGGAGGCAATGATGTGCGTCACCGGTTCTCAGTCTTTGGTACTTACAACAACCCAAAGCTGTGGAAGCTGACCTTTAGTCCCTTCGTCGTTGCCAGTTCGGCGCCGCCTTTCAATATCACGACCGGCATCGACTCAAACCTGGATCGGCAGTATGTCGATCGGCCCAGCTTTGCCGGCGCGAGTGCCAATTGCGCGTCCCCGTTTATCAAGTGCACGCGCTTTGGCAACTTCAATTTATTGCCGTTGCCGGGTGAGACAATCATCCCGCGCAACTATGGCAAGGCGACTGGTTCATTCACCGCGAACTTGCGAATTAGTCGGAGCTTCGGCTTTGGCGATGTGCATAAGGGATCGGCCGCGACCCAGAAGAGTGCGCCGGGAACCCCGACCGCGGGCGGTGACAAACGCAGCGCTGGTGGGCCGACTGCTCGCGGTCCGATGATTATGGGCGGCGGTGGCGGCGGTGAAATGAAAGGTGGGCCCGGCGGTGGCGGCGGAATGATGGGCATGGGCGGAGGTGGCGGTGGCGCCTCATCTGAAAAGAAATACAATCTCACAGTGTCACTGTTTTTCCAGAACATTTTGAATAATGTTAACTTCGCGGCGCCGATCGGCAATCTGTCATCCCCGCAGTTTGGGCAACCGCAGAGCGTCGCCGGCAGCTTCGGAGGCTTTGGCGGCGGCGGTGGCGGCAGCGCCAACGCCGGCAACCGGCGCATCTACCTGAATATGAGACTTAATTTCTGAACCTTAACAGCGTCGTGGCGTATAAGAGAGGGACCCCAGTATCGATCTTACTTCTCGGAAGGAAGCCCACATGAAGAGATACGCACCGACGCTAGTCCTGCTCCTGATCAGTTCTGCGGCCATAGCGCAGGAGCCCAACTCGGCAAAATCCAACGGCGCCGCTGTCACCAGCACAATTCCGGCTCCTCCGGCTATCAGCGCTAATACCACCCCGATCGAACTGGCGCGCGCGGCGTTGGCGGCGCAGGGCGGCGACAAATTCAAGCATCTGAAGAGCATGATGCTGATTGGTTCGGCCGATCTCTATGCGCCGAACAGCGCCGCATCGATTCCGGGTAAGTTTGTCATCGTCACCGCCGGCGACAAGGTGCGCATTGAAATTGATGCGAGGCCGATATTCAACTTTAAGCAACTTTATGATGGTCAGCGATCGTCGTCTTCAATGCCGGGAGTTGAACTGCCGCCGCCGAGTAAGTTCGGCTTGGCGGTGCTGGCAAAGTTCGATCAAGCCGGCTATACGGTCTCTGCGCTGCCGGACAAAAAGAAACTGCGTGGCTTTCGCATAGTTGATGCTGAGGGGAACACGACAGACTTTTTTGTCGACCCGGCCACCGCCAGAGTTATGCAGTACCTGACTCCTTACAACGGGTACACTTTCGGAACCGAGAATTCCAAGTTCAAGGAAGTCGACGGCGTGCTTGTGCCGATGAACTTTTCGCAACGGCTGGAAATGCAGCAGGGAGCTTTCTTTGCCGAGTATAAGGTTAAAGAGGTTAAGATTAACCAGCCTATCGGTGATGATGTGTTCGTGATTGAATAGAGCGATCAAGGATTTCGTGAAATGAAGCAGGCCGTCTCGATAACGAGGTGGCATCTTTTATTTGGCGCCGATTGGCCTCCAGCACATCCCCCGACCAGAGGTTTCTAAGAACTCATGTGGCGCACGCGTGCGTCTGCGGTCTGACCCTTCACACTCGGAGCAGGCGAGATATCGTGGATGGCAGTTCATTGACCTGGTCCGGCTTCTTCAGAAACGCATCGACGCCGGCGCGCCAGGCGTCGGTCTCGCAATCATTGCCGGACAGCATAACGATGGGCAGGCGTCGGCGATGGGTCATCTTGCGGACGCGCTTTACCAGATCCAGGCCACTCAATCCCGGAAGTTCGTTGTCAACCAACAGCAGATCGATCCGCTCGTCGCTGGTAAGCTTTCTCAGTGCACTGTCACCATCCATACAGAGTTCGACCTGCCACGCCTCGGCGACCAGCATTTCATTGACCAGACTGGCAATCGGCTTGTTGTCTTCGGCGTGCAGGATTGAGATCTGGGTCGAGCCGGCTTCTAGCCGACGGACCGGCACGTACTTAATCTTTCTCGCCTTTGAGAAAATGTGCCGCCGCCGTTTGCGCACCGCCGTCCGGGTCTTGAGCAATTCTTTGTGCCGGCTGTTGATTAGTGAGATAAGGCTCTGATGATGTCGGAAGCCGAGCAGTCGCGCGGCCCGGGTAACCGAGCCATTAGCGTCTCTCAGGGCGCGTTCGATCAGCGCCCGCTCGCATTCGAGAATCTTTTGTTTGAACGAAAAACCTTCCCAGGAGTGCTCCGGCATCTCCCGATGCTCGGCTTCAGAGTTCGCCAGTGCTTCGATCACTTTTCTGGCGCAGGCGATTAACCTCTTGCTGACGGAAGGGTCCTGAGAACGTTGCAGCAAGTCGGCCGCGGATTGATATGTCGAGACTAGCTCTCTTGCCGACGTCTGATCTCCCATCTCTTCAATGATGCTTAAGTGCGCCCGCCCCGCCCCCTCCAGGTCACCCGCTGTTTCAGCGACTTCCTTCGCCCGTTGAAGTAATACCCTCGATCGCGGGTGAATACCCAAACGCGCCAATGCGATTCCGTGCGTAGTCAACGCTTCGGCGAGCAGTGCCTGCTCGTCGCCCTTTTCAAGCGTGCTCACTGCCGAACGTGCGAACCGTTCCGCCTCGCGGAGGTTGCCTTCGGCGAGAAGGGTGCGGGCGCGGGTGTCGTCAACTTGGGCGACAGTCCCAACGTCTTTGAGGTCGAGGAAGAGGTGACGAGCTCGATCGAGGTGGGTGTGTGCCTCCTTGTATCGTCCAATACTAGAAAAGAGATATCCCAGATTGTTTTCCACGCGAGCCCGATAGCGATGGTTTCCCGATTGCTCAAAGTGAAAGCTTGCGGCGGCATATTCAATCAAAGCTCGATCTGTACAGTCATCGTTCCCTTGTTTCGTTCCAAGATGCTCATATAAGGTAGCTAATTGATTATGAAACGCGCCCTTCAGCGCTGACTCCGAACTCTGTTCCACTAAATCGGCAGCATCGTTATGAAGACGCAACGCCTCATTCAAGCGACCGGCTCGCAGTTCGACCATGCCTGCCCGGATGAGGACGCACGCTCGCAGATCGCCATCACAATCTTTTAAGTGGCTTAAAGCACGAGCTATATTAATCCTAGCTTCATCAAAAGAGCCCTCGCGCCAATAACAAAGGGCGAGATCCGCGTGGGCTTCAGCCACTGCGTCGGATCGTCCGAGCTTGTCAAAAATCTCAAGGCTTCGCGTGATTAGATTCTTGGCGGTCTCTTGGCTGCTCTCGGTCGGATTCGCACTGCCCAGCCATCCGGCCAAAACGCCAACTCGAAGCAACACGTCGGCCGCCGAGTCTGGTTCGAGTCCCTCAAGTCTCGGCAGCCCGTTCCGATCAGGCCAAAACTCGCCCAATGCTTCGCAGGCCGGCTCATACTCACCAGCTTTCTCAAGTTGTTTTGCAACGCGGCAACAGAGCGCGGCGCGCTCTGCCAATCCGAGATCTTGAGTTTGCTCCTGAAGCGCTGCCAATTGAGACTGTAAGTTCATGTGAGGCATTCCTTTCTGTATACTTGATAAAAAGATGGCGTACGCCTAAGCGGATCGTTTGCTTGGGCAAGTTCCTGAAACAAGCTTTGTCTTGTTCGTGTCAAGAAGAGCTTATCACGACCCTACTGACAAATTTAGGAGAAAACATGAAAAACCTACGAAAACTAGGTGGTGCCGTTGTCTTGACGTTAACCTTCCTTTCGTGCGCGTTCGCTGGTCAAACGGACACGCCACCCTGTCCCATTCCTGAGCCAGGCCAGACCGATACGCCGCCCTGTTCAGCAGCACCACTAAACGTCGACACCTCCGGGGTGACTTCCACAACCGCCAACACGGCAGTGGCTAATGACGGCACGTCTCTTACGGAGATCGCGACAGATGTAGTTCTGAATATCCTGTCGCTCTATTAGTAAGTTACTGCTAGTTAGTACTGCTCCAATCATATAAGAACTCACTCTGCCAATGGAGTGCAATCTCAATGGCAGGTCGTTATAAGTGTGCGAGGTTGATTCTTCAAAGAGCGAACGATTGCAACCGAACGACCGCTTGCTGGGAGGGCTCAAACTGTTGCGTAGCTTAACCTCGACCTTATTAGAATGCAAGCGCCTTTTCATGTTGGCGTAACAATGTGAATTGGCAAGTGCTTGTGCTCTGTTGCAATTCATGCCGCAAGCGATTGTGCTAGCATATGTCGGCCCATCAACATGAGTTTCGCTGAAATTTGAGACTGTGGTTCGATGCTCCGCACCGCGCAGGCTGCCCGGACGATCCACTAGCGGGTCCACGCCTCGTGGTCAAATTTGCAGGATGATTTCGATCACAACTACGCGGGTGGTGAGGACGCAGTTTCAGCGAATCTTCGCGGTGAAACCGACACTCCCAGTATTGTTCGGCGAAGTCGGGCTTAGATTTCCGGTGAAGGTCCAGCGAATGTTCGTGACGTTGCGATCATAGCCGGCTGCGGCCCCGCCTCCGCCACTTACTGGCGTGTACACAAAGGTGGTTCCGCCGTTGTTGGAATATGCAATCACTACTGTCAGCCCGGTAGTGCCGAGATTCGTCGTCACTGAACCAACTTTGAAGTCGGTTGAGGAAGGTATCGGATCCTTGATGACGAGAGTCTGGGCTGTGAGGCCACCTGTGTTGGTGAAGGTAATCGTATAGCCTAGATCGGTTCCCGGGATCTGGCTGCCGCTGGGACTTACGCTTTTTGCGAGCGCAACGTTGGGGACGGCGGTTATCGTATCTGAGTCAGTGGCGCTGTTGTTGCCCGCTCCCGTCCGACTGAGATCTGTAGGATCAGAGACACCACTGGCCGGAGTAATTACCTTCGCGGTATTCGTCAACGTCCCGGTGGCGGAGATCGGGAGCGTCCCCGAGACTGTATAAGTGACAGTGGCGCCCACCGGCAAATCCGCGGTGGTGTTAATCGTGTTGCCGCTGCCACTGGCGGCGCCGCACACTCCGCCCAGCGTCACCGAACCGCAGGTCCACGTAACGCTCGTAATCAACGCGGGTACCGTGTCGGTCACAATCGATCCATTAGAAGCACCGGTACTGGTCACAGCGTTTTTCACCACGATCGTGTAGGTGACGGAAGTCCCGGCTGTGATGCTGGCCACTCCATCTGTCTTGGTGATTGAGAGGTCGGCTTGAACATTGATGGGATCGCTGTCTGTCGCCGAATTGTCCGCGCTGTTCGCGTCGGTAAGAAAGGAAGGCACGGCGACACTGGCCGTATTTGTTAGTGTTCCCGTTGCCGCTGCCGAGACGGTTCCGGTCACCGTATATGTCGCGGTGCCATTGGCCAGCAGGGTCGCGCTCGTATTGATCGTGTTGCCTGAGCCTGACGCAGCCGCACACGATGACCCCGCAGAAGCCGCGCAGGTCCAAGTCACGCTGGTCACGCTCGCCGGGACTGTGTCTGTCACTGTTCCGGTGACGGCGTAAGTGGCCGTCTTGTTAGTTACCACGATCGTGTAGCTGACCGGGCCGCCTTGATAGACGCTGGTCACGCCATTCGTTTTGGTGATCGAGAGATCGGGATTGGCGACTGCGATGTTGGCCAAATCGCCGGTTGCAGTTGTCCCGCCGCCTATCGCAATCGGATTGCTAGCCACGAAGGTGGACAGAGAAACATTGTACATGTTGTTCGGATTCTGCGTCTGCACTCGCATGACCCCGCTGCCGTCGAAAGCCATGCCGAGCGTCGCCGGCGTGATCCCGCCGGGAAAAGTGACATTACCCATCAGCGTTGCGGCGCCTCCTGCCAGCGGAGCAGTATAGAGCTGCCGCGCGCTATTGATGACATAGAGCGTTCCTCCCGATGAGAAAGCCATGTCACCCCCGCTCCCGATTCCGGTAACCGTCGGACCGGCCGTGGCCACGCCGGTCGTTTGATCGATCGTGTAGAGCACGCCGCTGTCAGGCATGTAGTAGAGTGTGCCGCCGGGCGAAAATGCCAAGCGGAAAGATGCAGGAACAGTTGAGCCCAAAGTGCTGGTCAGCGCTATAGGCGCAACGCTCGGCGTTGCCGGATTGTAGCGGTAGACCTGGCCATTCGTAGCATTGATTGCGTAAAAGAGGACGCCGTCGCTCGGTCGCTGGGCAATCGTAGCGGAGCTGCCACCCGGATAACCTGCAAAGAGAGTGGTCACAGTGCCCGTGGTCGCGTTGATATGGTAGATGGCTGTGTCGGTCGTTCCGCGAATTTCATAGATGTTATTCGACTGGGCCACCGCGGCTTGAGATGCGAGCAGGATGAACGCGAAACTCAAGAGCGCCCGTCCTTTTATCAACGCGCGCGGCTGTAAGCCGTTTCTCAACTTTTGAATTATGTGTTCCACAGTTTGTCTCAAGTTCCGGTGCATCGTCTTGTTTTTAGCAGCTTGCTCTCGGAAGTCTCAAAGCGGATCGGTTAGGTTTGAGTGATTGGTCGAGATAGTGAAGCATAACCTGCGCCGCGCTCACTGTATACGCGACGTGAAGCTCACGTTGCCACTAGCGCTGGTCGCCAGACTGCCGGTGATGCTCCAGCGAATGTTTGTGACGGACCGATCATAGCCGGATGGCGCACCGCCTCCGGCACTCACGGGCGTGTAAGTCCACGTCGCTCCGCCATCGTTCGAGAACTCGATCGTCGCGACCCAGGGAGACGAAATGGCCGCCGTGCCGAGTTTGTAGTCGAGATAGACGAAAACTCTTTGGGCGGGAATTACGTCAGTTGGATTAGGGTCAGCGATGACCACGCTTTGCGCTGAGACCCCGCCTGAGTTTGTGAAGGTCACTGTGTAATTCAGATCGGTGTCAGGTGGCTGTGAGCCTAATGGGCTGACGCTCCTAACGAGAGCGACGTTTGGAGGAGTGGATTCGCCGAGCTGAAAATCGCCGAATGCCGCCAGGCCGGTCGCCTGCGTGCTGTTGGCAGTTTTCGATCCCACTGTCGGATAAGCCCACACTGCGGAGGCGAACTTCCCTATGGCGAAAGCGTTCGTATCTGTTCCGGCATCGACATCGCCCGAGACAAAGTTGAATGTCGCACTGTAAGTCGTGAAGACTATACCGCTGTTGGTCAACGTCCAGTAACGATTCACGCTCTTGGCGGAATTGATCGTCGAGCCGGCGATGTTCGGATGATCTCCCGCAGTCGTATTAACTGTCAGATCTCCAGCGCTGGTAACGCTGGCAAATGAAACATTCACCGGTGCGTAGTTGCTTGCGTCGCCCACCTCAAATGTGACTGAGGTCGCGCCGGTGGCCACATACTTCTGTAAGTTCCCGAACACGTACCCGCTGGTGCGCGATACTGTGCCGGTGGAACTGATGATGACTCTGTTTGCGCCGGTGTTAATGTTCCCGCTGGTAAATGTGAGAGTTCCATTGACGGTAGCGTTTCCGCTCAGGGTTACACCGTTGGAGTTGTTGATCTTGAGTCCGCCGAAGGTGACTGCGCCTGTGCCTTGCGCCGATGCTCCAGTAAATTCGATTGTAAGACTCGTTAAAGTCTTATTTGTGATCGTGTACTGACTGGCAAAAACCGTCGAGCCGGTAGCAAGAGTGACCTGAACCGTTCCGCTTCCGGTGAGAGTGCCCCCGCCGCTGATTACCACGGCCGACGCCGGAGAGAAAATCGCGTTGGCATTGTCGGTGAAGGTTCCACCGACGCTGAAACTTGTGCCGGCTGACACGGGTGAGGCGGTGTTGGAAACTGTCAGGTTGTTATAGGTACTGTTTCCGGCAACCAGAGGAGAGAGGGCGGTGACTGTCTGTGAACCAGTCCCGTTATAGTCGACGGTGCTTCCCGTCGTGATGAATCCGCTGCCGGCATTAAAGGCGGCGGTGTCACTCAGTGTTCCGGCTACACCAATCGTCCCGCTGTTTGCGAGAGTGACATTGGTAGCCGCCCTTGATCCGCTAATCGTCAGGTTGTTGTAGTTGAAGGCCGGTATGGTCTGCGCAACGGCTCCGTTGAAGTCGATCGTGCTGCCGGTAATTGTGTAAGAGTTGGCGCCGGGCGTAAACGTGCCCGCAACACCGATTGTGCCGCTGTTTGCGAGCGAGCGTGCGCCCGTGGAACTGCTGGTCAGATTATTGTAGTTGAAGGCGACCACTGTCTGGGCGATCGTGCCGTTATAGTTGACCGTGTTGCCCGCCGTTGTATAGCTCACATTGGCTGCATTGGGAGCAAACGTCCCTGAAATCCCGACCGTGCCCGCCGCGAGTGTGACGGCCGCGCCTCCACGATTATTACTAATCGTCAGATTGAAATAGTTCAACGCATTCACAGTCTGCGCGGCGGCAGCGTCGTAGTCGACAGTCAAATTCGTCAGCGTCTTAGTGGTGATCGAATACTGAGAGTTGAAATCGGGTGTCGCTGCAATCCGGGTCACCTTCACCGTGCCGCTGCCGGTGAGGGTGCCGGCGCCGCTAACGATTGCGGCAGCCGCCGGCGTGAAAGTGACGTTGGCCGCAACCGTCAGCGTTCCCGTGATACTAAAGTTTTCAGTCGAAGAGAAACCGCTCGTGTTGTTCAGATTGACGGTGTTAAAGCCAATCGTGGCCACAGTGGTTCCAGTCAAACTCGTTGCGGCCGGTGTCCCGGGCGGATTGAAATTAATTGTGCTGGCAGTCGTGAACGAAAACGGAGCGGCTGCGGTTGAATTAATGACCCAGTTTCCCAGGAACGTGTGCGTCAGCGAAGTGCCGGCGGCAAAGGTTGCCGTGCCAGCAGTCGTAAAATCACCGTTCACCGTAAGGGCGCCGCCGGCAGTCTTCGCACCGCTGGTGGAGAGATTGAGATGATGATAAGTGGTCGCCAGGATTGTTTGGGCGCCCGCGAAGCCGTAGTTGACTATGTTGCCGGATGCCGTCGCCGTCAGATTCGCGAGACCGACTGCGCCGGTGAAATTGATATTGAGTGTGGCGGCGCCGCCGTTCGTCAACGTACCTGCTCCCGCCAGCGCCGTGGCCACGGTCAAGGCGCCGTTGTTCTGATAAGTTCCACTGACGGTGACGCGCGGAATTGAGATGGTGCCGCTGATCGTTTTGCTGCTGCCACTGAAAGTATAAACACCCGTTCCCGCGTTGAATGTTCCTGCGTTAGAGAGATTTCCGGGCAGCGTGAGCGCAACATTTGCTGCCGTGTTATTCCAAATTCCCCCACTGTTGACGGTGACGTCCCCGTTAAACGCTTTGGTGCCCGTAGCAGAAGATATCGTGAGCGTGCCGGTAACGCTCGTCGTGCCGGTAACGGTCAGTGCGAAGGCTCCGGCAGTGAGAGTCGTTCCCGTGCCGAGATTAAGATTTCCACTGATCGTCAGACCGACAACGAGGGCTGTGGTGGCCGTGCCACTCGTCGTCAAATCTCCGTTGATTGCCGTGGTGGTGGCATTGAGAGTCTTTGCCCCGCTGCCGCCGAGGAGCAGGTGATGATACGTGGCGGTTGCCTTCACGGCCTGGGCGGCGCCGTTGTAGTTCAACGTGTTCCCGTTCGCCGACGCGTCCAGCGTGCCCGTCGCCAGCATGGGTCCAATAATATTTAAGGTGCCCGTGGTCCCCTGGGTCCAACTTGATCCGGCCACCGAACCTGTGATGCCGGTGGCGGCGGTGGTCGTGACCGTACCGTTGTTTGTCACGGTGATGGCGCCGGTGATCGCGATCCTACCGGCAAAGGAAGGATTTGCGGTCGGGAGAATAGTGTGGGCGGCGTTGATAGTCAGAATTCCGGTGTTCGTGATCGATCCGGCGCCATCGATGTTGGTGCCGGCGCCGCTCAACGTGATCGCACCGGTGCCGGTAATCGTGCCGTTCACTACGAGGTTACCGGAAACTCCCAGCGTAAAAGTCACTGTTGCCAGCACACCTGTCGCGTTGACCGTGACGCCAGTGATCGTTGTGTTGGCAGTCAACGTCACCGTATGACCCGCAGCGATGACGACGCTGTCCGCTGCCACGGGAACCACGCCGCCGACCCAAGTAGTCGTAGCACTCCAGTTGCCGGTTTGGTTTGAAGTGATGGTGGCCCCCATGGCTTGGGAGCCCGAAACGACGAATAGAATTGCGAACGACGTGCACGCCAGGAGAATTGAACGCAATACTGCGGACGGCCGGTCGCCGCCATTGCGGTCAAACTCATTGACGAGCTTCAGCATTTCTTTCGAGAAGGGTCATTACCGGTTTCGGTGTTTGGTGACATTCACAAACTACAAGAGTTGGCTGTCGCGGGTGTTTCCTATGGGCTGGTTTTCTTACTCTCGTTCTGATCACTCGAGTTCGGAGCGAGGCCTGCTTTCGAAGTGCCGAACAGATCGAACAGGTTCGACAGTTTCGAAGAGACCGTAAAGTAAAACCCGCGTCGCGTCGGCAGGGTCTGCGCCGCCGGTTCCTTCGCCGCGGTGAAATTGTATCCAAGCCCCAGCCGCATGTCGGGAAGAGCCCAGAACCCAGCTTCCGTTGCATACACAGAACGCACGGTCCTTGATGATGGTTGAAACAGCAGGCGCGTCTCAACTGCCCAATCCAGCCGTCGCGTTAACAGGTATTGTGCGCGAGCTTGCGTCAAGAACGTTAAGGTCGAAACGAACGGAAGGTGAGGCTGTCCGTTAGAGCTAAAACGAAGTGCGAAACGTCCATAAACTTCCAGGCGCTTTGTTAATTGATCGTATCCGTCGGCCGAAAGCGAATCGCTGCGATCTCTGGTCGGACTAGCCGAGCTTGCATCCTGTGTCAGCGAACGATGCGTGTAACTGAAGAGCAAGCCAACGCGATCTGATTCGATCGGACGAATCGCCAGTGCGGCAGTACCTTCGAGCGCAGAGTTGCTCTTACCGCCAAACGCTCCACGCGACCATTGGACCCGCGACAACGCGGTAATTCCTTCGCGCAGTTTTCCGGCCGCGCCAAACGCGATGACTTGCCCGACGCCGCCGCGATCGCGGTACTCGTAACGCGCCGACGCGCGAAAGTCTGAATTCGGCTGCCAGCCAAAACCCAACGCGGCACTGTCAAAGCTTTTATTAGGGCCCGTCAGATGGAAACCGCGTTCCAGGCCGAATTCGAGCGAGACCTCTTTAGTTAACGGCAGGCGATCCTGCAAACCAATCACTGCAAAGCTGTCTGTGCCGTTGAGCGCATTTTCGAGTTGATAGCGACCAACCATCGAGATGTACTTGCCAAAGCGCGTTTCGACGCCCAGGGCCGTTTCGCGTCGTGATGTTACGGCGGCAAAGCCGGTGCCGGAATAATCACCAATGGGTGTGATCGGCGCGGACGCTAGTCTCTGCGAAAAGAATATCTTGGTCAGCGCGCTCATTTGATAGGTAGCGCCCAGCGTAGTTTGGGTCGGATAGGTAGGATCGGCACTGCCGAGGTTCTGTTCGCGCTTGACTGACAGTTCGAGCTTGTCAGTGAGTTGCACCTCTGCCCCGGCGGTAACCAGGTTCGAATCCGTCTGCTTGTTGTTGAGATCATCAGTGAAAGCGCGATGATCGAAGCCGAGATGAAACTTAATGCGCTCGTTCAGAATCTGGTCCCACGCGGCCGAGTAGGTCAGCCGGTTATTATCGACATTCGCCGTGTGATTGCTTTCGCTGGTAAAACCGAAGTGTAGAGTCGAGTTTGCCCGGGGCTTCATTTCCAAAGTTACTTCGCCGCGTCGCGAACCCGGCGTGACAGTGCCACCGAACGGATTGAAGAAACCAGCCGAGGCATTTAGATAGCGCGCCTTAACGGTCGACCCATAGAACGGCAGTGGTTGCGCCAGCGTTATCTGGTATGCCGTTCCGTCATGCTTCGAGTCATCATTGCCGAAAGCGTTGCCGGTTCCCATTATTTCGCCCTGACTACCGGCCCAGGCAAATTGCAGCGATCCGCCGCGCGGCAAAGTCTTTTCCGCGTCAAATCCTCCCAGAAGAAAATTCCCCTGATCGGCTTGTCGTTGCATCACGGCCGACAGACCAAGCTTGAGGCCGAGGCTTTTGAAATTCTTGCGCGTGCGGGCTGTGTAAACTCCGGAGTTCAAACCCGCGGCTCGATGTTCGTAAGTCACGATGATCTGAGTCAGATTCAGCGCGCTGTCGAACGTCGAGATGTAACGCATGAAGAACATGCGTCCCGTGACCGCGTCGAGATTGTAGTCGACCGAGCGCGCCAGCGTTTCGTGCGAAGTAATGACTTCGGGATTGCGCCGGTCGCGGATTTCGAGCACCACCGTTTCCGATCCGGTCAGGATTTCGCCGTTTGAAAGCTGCAGAATTCCGAGCGCGCCTGCGGGGAAAACATCGCGCGCAAACGCGGTGTCAGGTCGCGCACCAGTTACCGTAACAAAATCTCCCTGCGAATTTTCGAGGTGGGCTTTGACGCCCGTCAGCTTTCGCGCATAGCCGGCCAGAGGCGCCGTCATGTCCGCTTCAAAGTCTCCGAACATCGCGTACGAACGTTTGTGATCGACGCGGGCGTACAACTTTGAATTGGATTGCGCCGCTTCATATCGCGTCGAAGAATCGCCAAACAACGGGTACACGCGATCAAGTGGGTCGAGCTGAAAGATTCGATCGGCGCCGGCAGTGCGATTGATCGGACGCTGTGTGTCGTAGGACAGCGTCAGCATGTTGTTTCCCGGGATTCGGCCACTATAGAAAAAGCTCAGGCGACGCCGGAACTTGCCCTGCTCATTACGCAAGGCGACCTCTGGAATGCTGTTGCCAAAACTCATTTCAGCAAATCCAACCAGTATTGTTGGCCGCACTTCTGAGGTGATGCGCACCTGTTCATTGGCCTCGATTTCGCCGGTCTGTGCATGTAGGTGAGCCTCACCGGGGGTGCCGGAACTCGTTAGTTTTAGGAAAGCCTCGCCCGCTTCAAGTTGCACGACCAGTTGTGAGCCAATCTGGTTCGTCTGCTGCTTCAACTGATCGCCAAGCGGCTTGTTTAAGTCGGACGAAAGCGTCGACGGCGTCGGAGGGGTCGCGTTGGGTTTATCCGGGTTGTCCGTCGCACGCATCAACTGTCCAAGTGACGTCTCAATGCCTACTTGCCCGTCGAGCGCGGGATTGCCCCACTGATCGAAAGCCTTAACGCGCACGATCGTCGATTCAGTGCCGCCGGATTGAATCTCTGACTTTTCCGAAACGATCTGAAGTCGACGCGCAGGACCGCGACCGATGACAATGATCTCTTCGCTGTGACCTGGTGCTCCATCAGGACTGATGGCCGTGCATCGAAGTCGATTCGGGCCCGGCTTCAGGTTGAGTCCGACGAAAGTAAACGTTGACACCTGGTTCTTATGATCCAAACTGCGCACGCCGATGTTCTTGTCTGAAACCTGCTCGCCATTGACCTCCACCTTGACTGTCCAATTCAAAGCCACGCGTGCCTCGGTTTGCAGAGCGGCGGACATCGACACTGAGTTCGGCGCTGGTGAGAGTATCCGTACGTCGCCGGGCGCTACTGCTGCTACGGTTTCCGTTGCGGCTATTTCGTAAGTGCCGGGAGTGGTGATTTGAGTCGCCTTCTCCCCTGAATCGGAGACCGGTGTGGGCGTAGCCGCGGGCGAGGGATTGTCAGCTGGCCGGGTCACTAAACCTTCGGCCTCTTGATTCTTACTTGGTTGCGATTTGTGAGTATCAACCAACGCAAAGTTCTGGCGCAGCATCGCGCCGCCACCGATGGGCGTGCGCAGCAGACGCGCCCAACTCTTACCCGACACTCGACCACCATCGGTCAGAGCATAATGTTTCGGCAAGCTGACAGGATCGAGCGAGATCACTTGCGGGCCATCAGTGAGAGAAGGGAAGTTGTAGAGGCCGGCCGAATCGGTGATCACCGATTGCCCGTTACTCAAATACAGACGGGCGCCGGGAACGGGGCGGTCACTTTGATCAAACTGTCCGTTGCCGTTGGTGTCGACAAAGACGCGGCCGACCAGAACCTGGCGGCTCGAAAAAACGCCGGCGGATACAAAGACAGTGGCTCGCGCCTGCGCGCTTTGAATTTGCTCGCCGGAGGGAAACGTCGCGGAAGCGACGGCCAGATTTTCCTGGTCGCCTTCGCGGGCATTTGCGCCCACACGTACGCGATACAAGAGCCGCGCGGTCGCGCCATGCGGAATTTCTTTGATGCGAAACAGGAGTTCGTTGCCCTGGATTTCCGGTTCGATCGGTTGTTCGGGCGCGGATCCGATACTCAGCAGGGCCGATCCGGTGGCGTAATGAAATGACGCCGGCAAAGTATCTTTGACTACCACATTGTCTACGTTTGCGGCGGTCGGGTTGTGCACTTCGACGCGATAGGTGACGGTGTCGCCAATCTCAGCCCGCGCGCGATCGGCTGACTTAACAATCTGCAGTCCAGCAGGCTCGAACATCGGAATGTTCAGGACCAGAGCGGCCAGGTCGTTAATTCGCACGTCTTCATGGACCAGATCGAAACCACCAGCCACCGCCAGCGGCTGGCTGTCGACTGCATGGATGTTGAGCGAGAAGAGGCCTGCCTGAGTCGGGCGCAGGTTCAATTCCATCATGCGCGTGATGTAACCCTGCGCAGTGACCTTCATGAAATATTTTGCCGTGCTGTTCTCGCTGCCAATTTCGTCCGGGCTGAGCGCAAAACTGAAACGTCCCTGTCCGTCGCTCGAGAATGGGTTTTCGTTCTTGTCGTTGGGAGTGAAACCCGCATCCGCCGGCAAGCGCAAAAAGTTCTCGGCGTTCTGATCGGTAATAACTTCGACTCGAGCTCCGGCGATGGGCGCTGAACCACCCGCGCGTCCAGCGAAGACAAGTCCGAAGGGATTGGCCACGACCGTGGCGTTGGCGGTTTTCACCGGGGAAATGTTGTCGCCCGTGAACGAACCGTTATTCACCAAACCTGTGCCTCCGGCGACTGTTCCAGCCAGCCGTGCCCTGAAGGTTATGCGAATGGCCTCGCCCGGATTGATGTGGGCGAAGAGAAACTTGACGTCGTTGCCCTGTGCTGATCCTTCGTCGCCGTCAAGCGCGTCAGATATGGCGCGATCGTTCAGCTGTAGCGATGCAGGCACGTACTCGATTCCCGCCGGCAACGGATCATCAAGCACGACATTGCGAGCTACGGTGTCGCCGCTATTACGAAAGGCAATCTCGTAGGTGAACTGAGTTCCAGCACTGACCACGGCCTGGCCCAGCCCGTTTACTGACTTCGTGGGACTGCGGTTTGAATCGGCGGGGTTCGTTAAGCGCGCACCTTGACCCACCGCATTGATTATGGTGCCGGTGTCTTCGCCGCGGCCATTCACCGCGTTCAGCGCGTTTGAGCGCGCCATCAGGGTGAGAGTGAGAGTGCTTTGCGCGGGCGCATCGTTGGTGTCGATTATCGCGAGCACACCGATGCAGCCACCTGGCGGCAATTGCGGAGAGATGGATTCATTGACCCGAACCGGTGCATCGCCATCAGTCAGAGTGCCACTGTTGTCGTTATCGAAATAAAGCGAAGTGAGAGTTGCGGGCGCGGTCACTTCAAAGCGCGTCGGCGTAAACGTGTCGGCGTTGTTGCCGGTGTTGCAAACACGAAAGACCCGCGTGACCCGTTCGCGTGGCGCCACCGTGTCCGACGGGGCAGTTTCGTCCGGCGTAACCGCCAGGGTCGCCACCGCCGATATGGTGATGGTGACAGTTAGCGAGGCCGTGTTGAAGCTTTCGCCTGCTTCGTCCTGGTAAGTCGCCTCAGCGCGATTGGAAATGACAGTGCCGGCGCCGGTGGAGCCATCAAAGACGCGCGCGTCGGCTGTCGCTCCCAGCAGGATTGCTATCAGGCTCGCAACAACTGCAAATGTTTTGAATCGAGGTTTCACCGTTTTTGAGTTGGAGGAAAGCGGTGCTTATAAAAGTGGTAAGACTCCAGTCTGTGAAGGCGCGAACACTGACGCTTGTCTGTGTCACGATCCACTCACAGACTGAAGTCTGTGCCACTTGGCAAGTCGCCGTTAGTTAATCGAACGTTTGAACGTGAACACTGCGGACGCACCGGCGGCTAGTGAAGCCACCGTGTCGGTGTACTTGGTCGCGCTGACGGTGACGACTGTGCCCGAACCCGAATCGCTGGGCGAGCCACTGTTGGTCGTGTACGTGCCCCAGTTATTTGGCGCGGCCAGTCCGTCTTCGGTGATGACCAGATTGCTGGCCGTCAGCTTGACGCAGTTGGCGTCGCCGTTCGAGGTGGAAACGTTCGTGTAGGTGATGTTGTAGGTGATGACTGCACCCGGAACCGGATCAGTCGCAGCACCCACGCCGGTCGCGTTGGCCACGGTGAACGCCTTGTCCAAACGGACGAAGCCGGTGTAGAGGCGATCGATCGTCTTGTTATTGGCGGCCGGAGTGTTACCCGACGTCACGCGAACGATCGTGTCATAGCCCGTGAGCACGGTCTTACCGGCCGGCTCAGTGATGCGAACGTTGATGTTGGCCGACGAAGCGAACGCAATTGCTAACGTGACCGATCCGCCGCCGGAGACGGTCGCGTAGGTTGCGCCGCCGTCAGTCGATACTTCGACAGTAAAGCCAGCTGGCACCGTCGGGGCATCAATCGTGTAGGTGTCGTTGGCGTTTCCGGTATTCTGGATCGTGTTGACATAGACGATCTGACCCGAGGCGGTCGTCACTCCGCCCGGCGCAACACCGGCAATACCAGTGTTGACACCCTTATTCGAGTAGTCGTCGTTATTGTCGGTTGGGCCAACTGCCGCAGGGGCGCCGCTGGGTCCCACCAGGACTGCACCTACTGCTGTCAGGGTGGTGCGTTGCTGGTTGCCTTGGGTGCCGTTGGGCGGGTCAATGCCGGATTTCGGTTCATTAAAGTCAGCGTTGCTGTCGCCCTGATTGAATGCAACGTCGCCGGATTGATCCGTAATGTTGTTATTGAAGAAGTTCTTACCGAACGCGTCGGTAATCTCCCAGATCGGATTGCTGGCGTTGATGCCATTGTTCACAGTGACGATAAACGGGAAGCTCGCGCTGGTGGCTCCAGCGGCAAGACTAGCGCCGACCTGGAAGGCGATGCGCTTGATGCTGCCAGGCGCCGGTTGCGCGGACACATAGTTTGCGGCCAGGGGTGCGGTGGTGAGTGCATCCGTTGTATAGAGCGTGCCGGCGGGGAAAGTCTGTCCTGCTTTGACCGCGGTATTCAGCGGGACTGGTACGATGACGTAGACAAACGATCCGGAGCCGCCGGTTAGCGATACGCCTGAGGCTGCGCGCTGGCCGGTGTTCTGGAGACTCGCTGAGTAGTTAATGTCACCACCAAGTGCGATTGGTCCGGCGGGAGCGGTCAAGGTGAGTACGAGTCGAGCGTCGCTGTCGACAGTGACGGTGATGTCACCTTTAGCTTCGCGTTGGCCGTTGACCGAAGCCGCTGAAACCGTGCGGACCTCGTGCGTGTTAGGCGCCGTCACCGGTTGATTATCGAAAGGCGAACTTCCGCCCGCGTCGCCGAGAACGACTTGCACGGTCTGGCCAGCAGTGGCGCCGGCGTTAACGGTGACCTCAACCAGAACGTGTATCAATCCATTCTGTGCGATGGCAGCCGAATCAATCGCGCCTGCCATCAGGTCAGTGTCACCCGCATTGATGGTGCCACTGTTATCCAGGTCGATGACCTCGCGGGCGATTGTGCCGGGGCCGACCACGTTCGCACTGGCGCCACCCGCCAGAAAGTGCACCTGATCGCTGAAGTTCCCCGTGTTGGTCACGGTGAAGTTATAGAGCACGGCGGTCTGTCCGGCGACGACGGTCGGGTTGCTGCCGGCGTCCGGAGTAATCGCCAGGCCGGAGACGTTCGACACAGTTACCGTCACCGTATTCGACACAGTGTTGTAGGTGCTCGTGCCGTCCGAATAGGACGCGCTGGCCTGGTTCGAGATCGTAGTGCCACCGGGCGTCTGGGCCGCGGCTGGCGTCGAAAGCGCACAGGCGATCGCCAAAGCAATCAGCAGGCGCAGAATCGCAGCGACGCTCACAAATGTTTTTCGGTTCTTCATATGAGTCCTTTTCGATTTGGTAGGGGCAGGGTGGGTTTAAGAGTTGGCACTCTAGACTTAGGCGGGTTTACTTCACGCGCACTTTGTACGAGGCAGAGAGTTTGCCGCCCTGTGCGAGCGCATCGGCCCACTCATAGCGAATCTCTGTGTACATAGAAACGGGCGCGGGCACGTGCTTAACGGATCCATCAGCCTGCTTCACTTCGATCATGGGCTGGGCCGCATAGGACTTGCCGTTATCAATGCTGTAGACGGTCTGGGCGCCATCAGCCTTCGCGCTATCGGCGACGAAGGTGGTGCCGCGCGGAATATGACCGACGGTTTTGTATTGAAGAGCCGCGCCGTTGCCGCTGTTCTCAGACGTGATGGTCCAATCCAGGATCTCGCCCGGATTAACCACCGATGCTTTGTCCAAAGGCACGAGCGCTGAATCACGCTCGACCGCGGCCGAAAGCTGCATCTTCACGTCGGGGCGGCCTGCGTTGGCCAACATCAGATGACGCTGCGCGAAACCGGCGGCGCCGGCAATCATTAAAGTCAGCACCGCCATCAGCGCGCTAAGTTTTTTCTTTGACTTCATCATTTTGTTTTTCGTCTCCTGGCGTACGGGCAAGTTTGGAGGATCGCAACTGCGCAGGTTCAAGGACAAACCCTGCGCGAAACTTCTTCC
Organism: Pyrinomonadales bacterium; assembly: GCA_038210455.1. Classification (GTDB taxonomy): domain Bacteria; phylum Acidobacteriota; class Blastocatellia; order Pyrinomonadales; family Pyrinomonadaceae; genus UBA11740. The sequence continues at coordinate 45,535 of JBBQWP010000023.1, forward strand.
CACTCCTGGTTCTGAATCACCCGACTATGCACACACAATCAGGCAAACTCACCTTAACAATCACCGTGCCGCAGGATTCAAGGGCCGAAGTGAGCGAGTTAAAGTGAGCCTCGGTTGAGACTTGTTTGGATTAGAGAAGCAATTGTGCAAGGCCCCGTGGTCAGGACAGACGATGACAAACCCGCTGACGTTTTGTCAGCGGACTGACATTCTGTCAGGTGACAAGGTGAACGAAACCCCTTGGGTGAAATGGCGGTCCGTCATCAAGGCGTCACTGACGCAGCCGTCGCGCATAACGAGAAAACTAATCATTGACATCCTTCACTTGAAGAGATATAAGGCTGCGGCATCATTGGTCATAGCTGTTCTAGCGTTCTTCACAGCAAGCGGTCTTATCCCGACTCGCAGTTAAGCTCGTAATCAAAGAACCAATCCGGAGCTGACTCTATGGCGCGGCCCTGCGTCGTAGAAACGCTGAAGCTGTTCCTCGTGATCATTCAATAAGGAGATCGCCCCCATGTCCCCCAACTCTCGTCGTTCCGTCACTCGTGGCCCGTTTCTTAATTGTTGCTTGTTGCTGACGCTGCTGCTCGCGGGCGTTGCCGGCTTTACGGCCCTGACGCGCAAGGCCGGGGCGGTTTTTGTCGCGCCTGGCTTCTCGACGGCGAACAAGGCTCTCACTTCGGCGCCCGACGCCGAACTCGCAAACCGCGCAAGGTTGCGAGAAGGCTACGGCAAGCTGCCCCTCAACTTTGAGGCCAATCAAGGCCAGACTGACCGCTCGGTAAAGTTCCTTTCTCGTGGTAGCGGCTATGGTCTTTTCCTGACGCCAACAGAGGCCGTGCTCCGATTGGGAATTGCGGAGCACGGATCGCGTAACGAACTGAATGAAGGGTTGGTTGACCGCTCTACCAAATTCAGAAATCTGAAATCGACAGTACTGCGCATGAAGTTTGTAGGCGCCAACCCCGCGCCGCAAATAGCAGGGGTGGATCAATTGCCCGGCGCGAGCAACTATTTCGTTGGCAACGATCCCGCGAAGTGGCGCACGAATGTTCCCAACTACGCCAAAGTCAAATACGAAGGTATGTATCCTGGCGTTGACCTGGTCATGTACGGCAATCAACGCGAGCTTGAGTATGACTTCGTCGTGGCGCCTGGCGCGGATCCAAACAACATTCGGCTCGCTTTTGAAGGGGCGCGTCAGATACGCGTGGATGCTGCCGGTGACCTGGTGTTGCGCACCAGAGGCGGTGACGTACGCGAGCGCAAGCCCGTCATCTATCAGGAAGTAAACGGCAGCCGCCGGACTATCGACGGTCGCTACATCATGAAAGGCAGAAAGCAGGTCGGCTTCGAGGTTGCGAAGTACGATGCGAGTTTGCCACTGGTGATTGACCCTATTCTCGTCTATTCGACGTTAATTGGTGGTAGCGGGCGCGAGGCCGGCTACGGCATTGCAGTAGACGCCGACGGCAACGCATATATAACCGGAGTTGCGCCGTCGCCCGACTTCCCCACGACGCCCGGCGCCTTTCAGACCACTCCCGCGGGCGGGGACGGCTATGTCGCGAAGCTCGACCCGACGGGCTCATCGCTCGTCTTCTCCACATATATCGGCGGCGCGGCCGCGTATGCCATCACGCTCGATAGCGCGCGTAACATCTACGTGACTGGCCGCGCGTTAGCGAACTTCCCCGCCACCCCTGGCGCGTACCGCACGTTCATGAATGGCTATGCCGACGCCTTCATACTCAAGCTGAACAGCGGTGGCGACTCGCTTGCCTATGCCACCTTCCTCGGCGGCAGCAACGGCGAGGACGGCGGTGGGATCGGAGTAGACGCGCTTGGTAATGCGGCGATCTCCGGCACGACCAACTCGACGAATTTTCCGGTCACTCCCGGAGCTTTCCAGCCGACCTATGGCGGCAACCGGCCCTTCACCAGCCTGTTTAGCGGCGATGTTTTCGTCACTAAGATCAACGCTACTGGCTCGGCGCTCATCTTTTCCACATACCTCGGCGGCACCGGCGATGAGGCCAGCTCAGCCCTCGCCGGGGGCACCGCCGTGGATCTCGCCGGCAACGTTTACGTGAGCGGCGCAACCAACTCGACCGACTTCCCCTTGACGCCCGGCGCGTACCAGACGACCTACGGTGGAGACAGTAGCCCACTTGCCAGGGGCGACGCTTTCGTCGCCAAGTTCGATCCGATCGGCGGACTCGTTTACTCGACGTACCTTGGCGGTGCTGGCTACGAGGCGGCAAACCACCTCACGCTGGACGCGCTTGGCAACGCCTACGTCGTGGGCATGACGGAATCCGTCAATTTTCCTGTAACGCCGGGCGTCTACCAACCAGTGGCCAACGGCGGGCAGGAATGTTTCGTTACCAAACTTAATCCACTCGGGACCGCGCTTGTGTTTTCCACTTACTTTGGCGGCCCGGCGCCAGACTCTTGTAATGGTGTTGCGCTCGACGCGGCGGGCAATGTTCTTATCGGGGGCTACACTCTCGGCTCATTTTTCCCGCCGTCGCCGGGCTGCGACCCACTGCCTTACCGGGGGCAGTACGACGGCTTCGTGGCGAAGCTTAACGCGGCGGCAACCGCGCGACCTTTCTTCTCCTACCTCGGCAGCACCGGCCAGGACGAGGTCCGCGGCGTCGGGGTCGACGCGGCGGGCTACCTGTATGCCTGCGGCACGACGACTGGTCCGCCAACCGACTTTCCTGCCACACCCGGCGCTTACCAGGGGGTCAACCGCGGTGACGCGGACGCCTTCGTCGCCAAATTCGACACGAACGTCTGCAACGACGCCTGTCCGGATGATCCGAACAAGACCGATCCTGGGGTTTGTGGCTGTGGTGTCGCGGATACCGACACAGACAATGACGGCACGCCCGATTGCCACGATTCGTGCCCGAACGATCCTAACAAGATTGCACCGGGCGTATGCGGCTGCGGGGTTGCCGACACCGACACCGATCACGATGGCACGCCCGACTGCAACGACGCTTGTCCATCCGATCCTAACAAGATCGCCCCGGGCGCGTGCGGCTGCGGAGTTGCTGACACGGATTCGGATCACGACGGAACAGCTGACTGTCACGACGCGTGTCCATCTGATCCTAACAAGATCGCTCCTGGCGCTTGTGGGTGCGGTGTAGCTGACACGGATTCAGATCATGACGGAACAGCTGACTGCCACGACGCTTGTCCATCTGATCCCAACAAGATCGCTCCCGGCGTTTGCGGGTGCGGTGTGGCTGATACTGACTCAGATCACGACGGCATCCCTAACTGCCATGATAACTGTCCGACCGTCTTCAACCCGGACCAGCGCGACACCAATGGCGACGGAGTCGGCGACGCTTGCACGCCGTTCCAATTTCCGTCTGGCGGTGAGTTCGTGATTGGTGACGACGTAAGTCTAACTAACGGCGCGACGGTGTATTTCTGGGGCTCTCAATGGTCGCAGAATAACCCGATGAGTGGCGGGTCGGCCCCGAACGCGTTCAAGGGTTTCGAGAACGGAAATGCTTCACCGTCATGTGGCAGCACTTGGACGACCGGTCCCGGCAACAGTTCGGACCCACCCCCGACGGTGCCGCAGTACATGGCGGTGATTGTTTCCAGCTCAATACAGAAGAACGGTTCTGTCATCTCTGGAGACATCAAAAAGATCGTCGTGGTCCGGACCAAGTCCGGCTACGGTCCATCCCCCGGACACGCCGGCACGGGCCAGATCGTGGCGATTCTCTGCGGCCCAAGTCAGTCCGCAAGCCTCGGGTATCCTTTGATGAACTCTCCGTCACTGGGATCTCTGACGGGACTGGGATGGCTCAGCGCTGTTGGAGTGGAAGTCTGGGATTCAGGTGCTTTGCGAAAGGGTGCTTTTACCTTGAGCCTGTGACTTCGTGATTGATTCGCGATAGACAAGCCTTTTTGTTCTGCAAAGAAATGAGCCGGAATGCAGGCCGATTCACGACACTCTTCGGTCTGTCAGCCTTCGGTGGCCAGGCCGAGGGACGCCGCCTGAGTTTCGTATTCGCGTAGTTTGCGATAGAGGGTGCGCGAAGAGATGCCGAGAATTGCGGCGGCGCGCTCGCGATTTCCGTCGCTCTCGCTGAGCACGCGGAGGATGTGTTCTCGTTCTAATTCTTCCAGAGTCACCGGGGCGGATTGGGGAGCAGCGGCGGTGGCCTGACCCGAACTACTAACGGCGAGCGCGCCGCGTTCAAAGTTGAGGAAAGGAATCTGACTCGGCTCGATTGTGTCGCCGAGAGAAATTGCCGCGGCGCGTTCGAGACAGTTGCGCAACTCGCGCACATTGCCGGGCCAGGCATAGGTGTAGAGACGCTGACGAGCCTCGGCGGACAGGTCAAGTTTGGGACGAACGAATCGCTTCCGATAGATGTCCAGAAAATAATCGATCAGCGCGGGAACGTCTTCGGGCCGTTCGCGCAAGGGCGGCACGTGGAAAGACACGACGTTCAGCCGGTAGAAGAGATCTGCCCGAAAACGCTGGCGCTCGACTTCTTGAGGAAGGTTCCGATTAGTTGCCGCGATTACCCGCACGTCAGCATTTTGATCCCGGGTCGATCCCACGCGCCGAAAACGACCTTGCTCGAGAAAATGCAGCAGCTTGACCTGCATTACGAGCGGCATGTCGCCGATCTCGTCAAGAAAGAGAGTCGAGCCATCGGCGGCCTCGAGCAATCCACGGCGCAATGAGCTGGCGCCGGTGAAAGCTCCGCGTTCATGCCCAAAGAATTCTGACTCAAAAAGCGTTTCCGGCAGCGCGCCGCAATTAATCGTAATCATCGGCATACTCTGGCGCGTACTCTTCGAATGAATAAACCGCGACAGCACGTCTTTGCCGGTTCCTGATTCGCCGGTCAGTAACACCGTTGAATCAGTGTGCGACGCGCTTTCGGCCTGTACCAACAGCGACGCCATGATTGAATTCTCATGCATGATTGGCAGGATTTCGTCCTGGCTGTTCGTGGGTCGCGCGACCGATCGTAAGGATGCGTTCTGCTTTAGTAGTCGCCGCTTTTCATCGGCCTTGCGGATGACCGCTTCCATTTCGTCGAGCGTCGCGGGTTTGGTTAAGTAATCATAAGCGCCGTGGCGCATCGCTTCGACGCCGGTCGCCAGTGAGGTGTCGGCGGTCAGCATTATGACTTCCGGAGGGTCTTCGAACCGGCGAATTTCGCGCAGAGCATCGAGGCCGGAGATGTCCGGCATCATGATGTCGAGCAGGACTACGTCATAGTCTGCGTCGCGCAGGACGTTCAGCGCTTCCTTCCCACTGGCCGCGCGGCCGGCGTCAAACTCAGCCCGCGACAACTGATCGGCAATCAGTTTGCGCAAGAGGCTGTCGTCGTCAACGACCAGAACGCGAATTTTTCGATTCATGTGGTTAGTAGCACAGAACTTTGGGAATCTCTAGCGAACTCGTTTTGCTTTGCACGCGCTCCTCGCCTCGTTAGAGGCGAAATGTTTATAGCAGCGAGGCTCACGTTTTGGCTCCGCTCCGTAGGAGCGGAACATTTTCTTGTTTCGCTCCTACGGAGCGCGGGATAAATTGCCACGCCGGAGCTATAAACATTTGGCTCCTACGGAGCCCTTGAAAAATTAAACGGGAATAGCCACTCATTCTTCCGGGCGCTGCCTTGGGATCCACAGTCGAAAGCGGCTGCCCGCGCCCGCTTTTGATTCCACTGTGATCGCGCCGCCGAGAGATTCCGCCAGCGACAAGCTAATGGCCAGACCCAGCCCGTAGCCTTTGCCCGGCCCTTTCGTGCTGAAGAAAGGATCAAAAATTCTGGAAATCAAATCAGGCGAAATCCCGGAACCCGTGTCAGAAATCTCAATCGCAATTCGATCACCATCACGCTTGGTCGAGACGTCCACCTTGCCCCGGCTATCACCCAATGCGTCGACGGCGTTACTAAAAATGTTATCGAGGATTTGCCGCACCATGGTGGCGTCGGTGGCGACTTCTCCGATGTTCTCGTCAATATTGATTTCAAATTCAGCGGCTGGGCCGGCGCGCTGCACCGCCACTTTGGCGCACTGTTTGACGATCGAGTTCAGATCGCACATCACTCGGCGGGCCTTTCGCTGGCGTGTCAAATCCAGCAGCCCACGAGTGATCTCTTTGCACCGCAGGGCCTGGCGCACAATTTCTTCCAGGTAGTAATTCCATTGATGTGTCTCAGCCAACTCCTGAGTGTCGCTGGATTGGCGCATATCGCGCATGGTTGCTTCGGCGCAGGTCGTGATCGCCGCCAGCGGATTATTAATCTCATGCGCAACGCCGGCGGCCAACTGGCCGACGCTCGCCATACTGCGGGTGCGCGCCAACTGTTCCTGCATCTCCGACATCCTGGTCACATCGTTCCAGGTGACCACGGTTGCCGATGCACCATCCGGACTGTGAATCGGAAAGATTGATATCAGAAAGCGGCGATCGAATTCCGTTTGCACCTCAAAGGCAGAGGATAGGCTGCGATCTTCGGCGAGGTAATAAGCAGCAGCGCGTTCTCCAAACAAAAGCTCGAATGCCGCTTCAAACGAAAGCCCGATCACTTCCGCAGGCTGCAGATTCATCAATTCGGCAGCCATCGCATTGCAGCGAATGATGCGCTTTTCGGAGTCATGCACAATGATACCTTCGCGGATGGCATCGAAGGTCTGCTCCCAGATTTTTTCGGCCGCACTCACGGCTTCCAACAATCGGACATTATCCAGCGCGAGTGCAGCCATTGCTGCCAGTCCTTCCAGTTGTTGTTTTTCTTCGTCGCTGAAATGATGCCGTGACCGGTAACCCGCCACCAGCGCCCCAAGGATTTCGCCGCGCGACTTGAGCGGCGTGAGTACCAGATCCCGAACTCCCTCGGCAGCATGCACCGGAAAATGGGCTTCCGGAAGTTCGTCGCTCTCGCCGATACCTTCGACGATCATGGTGGCATTGGCTGCAATTGATCTGCGAGCAAGTTCGTTGGCGATCGGTCTTACCAGCGGGTGGGCGTCGTCAAGCACGTGGGCCCGGAGACCGGTGGCCACCTTCCACTCAATGGTTGCTTCGGCAAGTGAGATGTGGACCACGCTAACCACGTCAGCGTGGATTGTGCTCCGGACCAATTCGACAATGGTGCGTAGCGTGCTGGCGCTTTCGGGTTGGGTCGGAGCGTGGATTACTTCAGCAGTTGCGGCCATCAAAGCTCGGATGTCGGAGGCTACGTCGCGCTAAAACCGCAGAGTTATCGGGCGCGGAGCAATTTTCACGCGCAAATCGCCTGCGGTCAAGTCGGAAAGGTGCTATTTGGAGTGCGGCTCTGGCGCTCGATCTGCGGAAAGGCTTTGCCTTTCCGTAACGTCATCAAGTTAATGGTGAGGCTGCGCTTCAGAACCGAGGCGTAGCCTCGCTCGAATAGGGCACGAAGATTCCGGTAAGGCGAAGCCAAACCGCACATCAGGCGACGCATTCGCTGAAACCTCCTCGCTTACGAATCGGGCTACTGCTTGTTGTGTGGTAACTTCAAATTCTATGTCGCAGGTAAAGATCTCAACGCGCGGAGCCAGGCGCATTCGTCAGGGCCATCTGTGGGTCTATCGCAGCGACGTGCGCGATACGGGCGATGCCGAAGGCGGTTCAATCGTGCGGGCGTTGGATGACGCCGGCAACTTTGTCGGCCAGGCGTTCTATAGCGATCAGTCCGAGATCGCCCTGCGGTTTCTGAGCACGGACGAAGCCGTGATCGATCGCGAATGGTGGCGCCGACGGCTGCGCCGGTGTGCGGAAAGCCGCGCGGCCATTGCCAGGGAGACCAATGCCTATCGCTTGGTTTATTCCGAAGGTGATCTGTTGCCATCTCTAATCATTGATGTGTATGACAACGTGATGGTGCTCCAGACGCTCTCCCAGGGAAGCGACAAACTGAAGAGCGTGTTGGTTGAACTATTGATAGAAGAATTCAGTCCGCGCGCGGTGATTGAGCGCAACGATGCGCGCGTCAGAGAGTTCGAAGGACTCGAACTGCGGTCGGGCTTACTCTATGGCGACGCGCCGGAGGAAATTGAGATCAATCAAAACGGCGTTCGGTTTATGGTCTCGCCGCGCGGCGGGCAAAAGACCGGCGCGTTTCTGGATCAGCGAGAGAACTATCTGGCTGCGCGCAACGTGGCGCATGGCCGGGCGCTGGATTGCTTTACGTTCAACGGCGCCTTTGCGCTACACCTCGCGCCGGTCTGCGCCAGCGTCCTCGGGATTGATATCTCTGAGGGCGCTACGGCAGCGGCGCAGCGAAACGCGGAGTTGAACGAAGCGCGCAACCTTGAGTTCCGCACCGCCAATGCGTTTGATGCCCTCCGAGAAATGGAGTCCGCCGGCGAGCGCTTTGATACGATCGTTCTTGATCCGCCGGCGTTCGCCAAAAGCCGGGCGACGGTGAAATCGGCCGCGCGCGGGTACAAGGAAATCAACCTGCGCGCCTTGAAGCTTTTGAATTCGGGAGGCGTGCTGGTGACGTGCTCCTGCTCTTATCACATGAATGAGAATCTCTTTCTCGAAGTGATCGCTGATGCGGCCCTCGATGCGCATCGCCGAGTACAGATTATCGAGAGGCGGAGCCAATCACGCGACCACCCGGTGTTACTGGGCGTGCCAGAGACACATTATTTGAAGTGTGTGATTGCGCGGGTGGTTGATTGAGACCGCCTTAAAGGCGTGAGAGCCAGGCTTCGTAGCGCTGTTTCGACGCCAGCAGCCAGGTGCGCAGCGAATTGGAATCCGGGGTGGGATTCTGAAGTTGAAAGCGCCGAATGTCCTCCTGCACATCTTGTTTTGTCAGTCGCATTTCGACTTCGATTAGATCCTTTAGATCTCCGGGTTTTTTCCCGAAACCTGGAAACTCCTGGCGCATTTCTTTTAGGAACACGGGCTCGGCTTCGTTGCTCAAACCTTCTAACTGTTTACGCAAATAGTCCAGCGAGTTCAAAGGATCAGACGACCGCGTTTCCTCGACTGCCTCTTGCAGCAGTTTGACTATCCGAGCAAGCTGGGCTTTGGAAGCTTTGCGAGCGGCGCTGGATATAGCTGCTGATTCGGCGTCACCTTCAAAGGAGCCGTCGTCAAAAAGCGCCATTGAGATTTCAATTGTCAGATTGTCCGGCGTCGCAGGTTTATAACCAGCGGGAGTAGCGGATGCCCGGGTCGGCGCCCGAGAAAATATTTCGGCAACGTCTGCCGCCGGGATTAACGGCTGGCCTTCTTTTCCCTGGCGCGTGCCGGTCGTGAAGAGGTGGTCACCCTGCCCCTGACGGATCGTAATCGCCGTGACGTTTTTGTTGGACAAATTCCGCAGGACTAATCGGTGTGAGGCAAGCGTCGAAAGGTTCGCTTGAATGGTGAGCAACTCGATCGACTTTGCCTTGCTGACGACCCGAGGAAGTTCGGCGTTGACGGGCGCGACTCTGACCAGCGCGAGTTCGAAGGGTTCAATCCCAAACTGGCTTAGTTCCTGAACGCGAACCTTCTCACCTTCACGAAGCGTGCACACCGCCAGTTGCTTTTCCTGTTCGTTGAGCCTTCCGAACAATACCGAGACCGTGATTCGGACCCTGTCACCTGAAAGTACCGGCCGGATGTCGACGCCTCCGATTGAGGGAGAATCTGCAGATGCTGTCCAGCCCGGCACGTGGCCAAAGCGAGTGTAATACGCGCCGATTGGTGGCGACGTTGAGGGCGCGACGGTCATGTAGGCCGGCGGTTCCTTTGGGTAGTAATAAACTTCGACGGCCAGATTCGTGGGCAGAGGCGAAAGAGTCTGGCCACTGCCGATCTGACTTTGTCCGCGGGCGCTCGCAGTCGCCAGTAATGCAATCGCGAAAGCTACCGCGAGCGCTTTAGCCATCAACTTTGAACCTCTCGTTCGCTCAGTACCGATCGCGGCCGGTGTCAGAAGCCCGCGCGTAAGCAAGGGCCAAGCATGGCAAGTAGCCCTCCCTCACGGTCGGGCTTCTGACACGCCGTCTAGAACTGCATTCCGGGATCGTTTTCTATGACAACCTTGGTCGTGTAGTCCTTGCCGTTGACCGACAACTTCACGAAGTAAGTTCCAGCGTCAAGCGCGGGGCCGACGTTGAAGAAGCCGCCGAAGCCGCCACCACCACCTCCTCCGCCACCGCCTCCACCACCCCCGCCACCGAATCCGGGCGGCAGGTTGGCAGGTCTGACCGGCGGATCGCCGCGCAGGTTCCACTGGATGCGGTTGATGCCGATTTCTTTCGTGCCCACAAGGTTGCGAACCACTTTGCCGGTATAGTCGGAAATCGCGATCTTGACGTCAGTTGTAGGAACTGATTTCAGGTAGTAACTGATCGCGGTACCCGGTTGCGGATTATTCGCGCGATACAGTTTCGCCCCGCCCGTGTAACGGTTCAGGCGAACGTCATTCAGCCAAAGCATTCCCGGCCGCACGTCAAAAAGGAATGCATCCTTATCCAGTACCTTGGCTGAGGTCAGTTGTTGCAAGGCACTGATGTCATCCAGGATGTAGATGCCGCGACCATGCGTGCCGATGATCAGATCGTTGTCACGCGGGTGCACCAGAATGTCGTCGACGCGCACGGTGGGCAATCCCGACATGAACTGCTTCCACTCTTTGCCGCCATCGATCGAAATGTAGATCCCAAACTCGGTGCCCGCGTACAAGAGATCTTTGTTCTTCGGATCTTCGCGGACGACGTTTACAGTTCCCCAGGCCGGCAGGTTGCCGACGATTGAGGCCCAGGTTGCGCCGTAGTCTCGAGTCACGAACAAGTACGGCTTCAGATCGTCGAACCGGTGACCGTCAACCGCGAGGTAACACGTACCCGCGTCGAAGTGCGAAGGTTCGAGGCGGTTGATGTGGTACATATCGCCGATGCCCGGAACTTTCTTGGACACGTTAGTCCAGATGGAACCGCCATCCTTGCTTACCTGAATATTTCCGTCATCCGTGCCGACCCAGAGGATCCCCGGCACGACCGGAGATTCGGCAATCGTCACGATGTAACTAAAGCTGGTGTAGCCATCGTTCTTTGAAGCCATCGGCTCAGTGCCTTTGACGCCCATAATAGAAAGCGTATTGCGGTCGATGTGCTTGGTCAGGTCCTCAGACGCGGTCCAGGTATCGCCGCGATCAAGTGATTTGAAAAACCGGTCGCCACCCACATACAGAATGCGTGAGTTGTGCGGCGACATCACAATCGGCGTGTTCCAATAGAAGCGATACTGAGTGCCGGGCGACGGAGCGGGTACGACATTTGAAGTCTGTCCCTGACCACCAAAGCCGCCAAAACCCTGTTGCGCGGCGAATGCCGCGAGCGCCGCCTGGGGATCCTGGCCCTCGGGTGTTGGTGAAGGCGTTGGGGTCGGTTGGTCGCCGGCTCGACGACCGCCGCCACCGCCGCCGCCGCGTCGTGCTGGTGCGGCGCGTGGACGAATGCTGACGCTGCGGCCCGTGCGCATGTCCATTCTACTCATCGAACCGTTTTGCGATTCGGAATAGACGATGTTGTAGTCATTCGGATCAGCCTGCGAGTAGAAACCGTCGCCGCCGCCGGTGCGGTACCAATCCGCGTTGGTGATGCCGGCGCCACTCCGAGTCTGACTCGGGCCGCCCCACGAACCGTTGTCCTGCAAGCCGCCATAGACGTAATACGGTTTCCGCATGTCGGCAGCGATCGCATAAAACTGGGCGGCGGGAATGGTGTTGATGAATTCCCAGGTGGCGCCCTGATCGTAACTGACGTCGAGACCGCCGTCGTTTCCAATCAGAAGATGGTTGCCGTTCTTTGGGTCAACCCAGATCGCATGATGATCGCTGTGCGCAATGCCCGGCTGCAGCGACGTAAACTTTTTGCCGCCATCCGTTGACTTACTAAAGTTCAAGCCGCCAACGAAAACGTTTTCAGGATTGCTTGGATCGACGCGAAGCTGGCTGTAATACATCGAGCGATTATTTTCCGGGCAGCCTCCCGCGTTGAAACAGGTGGCGACGACACGCCAGGTCTTGCCTTTGTCGTCTGAACGCCAGACGCCTGGTTTTTTCGGATCGGGAGTGGGCGAAGCCGCGGGAGTCGCCGAGGGGGAAGGCGTCGGTGTGGGCGTTGCGCCCGCGCCAAAGGTCTGCTCTTCACCACCCGTGCCTACGCTGACTCCGACTTCAATCTGCGCGTAAAGAACGTTGGGATTCGATCGCGAAACATCAATGCCGATTCGGCCTAGTAAGCCTTCTGGGAATCCGTTGCCCTGAAATTTGGTCCAGGTCTTTCCGGCGTCAGTAGTTTTCCAAACTCCTGATCCCGTTCCGCCGCCGTTAAAGCCCCAGGAGGTTCGGCGGCGCTGATACGAAGCGGCATAGAGCGTCTTGCTGTCGGACGCATCCATGACCAGATCGGTAAAGCCCGTGTCTTCGTCGATGAACTTAACGTTGTTCCAGGTCTTGCCGGCGTCGGTGGTTTTGTAAACGCCGCGTTCCTTGTTTGGTCCAAACAAGTGTCCAAGCACCGCCACGTACACCGTGTTTGGATCCTTTGGATCGATAACGATGCGGGCAATGGTTTGTGTATTCTCCAGACCCATTTTGGAAAAGGTCTTGCCGGCATCAGTCGATTTATAGATGCCGTCGCCAAAGCTCGAACTTTGGCGGTTGTTGGGCTCGCCGGTCCCTACCCAGACGATGTCCGGGTTTGAAGCCGAAATGGCAATGTCCCCAATTGAGGCGGTCGAGTAAGTTTCGAAGATTGATTGGAAAGTCGTGCCGTTATTGACCGTTTTCCAGACCCCGCCCGTGGCAAAGCCCACGTAGTAAGTAGCTGGGTTGCCCTCCACTACGGCGATGTCGTCTATGCGCCCACCCATGCTGGCCGGACCGATGCCACGCCAGACAAAGCGCTTGAGCATCGGCTCATTGGACCAGTTAATCGGTGTGGGCGTGGGACTCGGAGTTGGGGTGGCGGTCGCGCTTTGGGCCGGGCTTTGAGCGGCGGCGGGGGTTGGGGTCGGGTTTTGCGCGTGCGCACCTAATGCTCCCAAGGCCATGGCTCCGAACAAAAGCGCGCAGATTGCGACCATCAGCCCGCTCCAGTCGCGGGCAGAACGACACGTCTCTTTCATTTGGGGAAACTTCCTTTCAATCTAATTGTGGTAAAGAAACTGCAGGTAGAACTGTCGGTAACACTTCTGAAAACGTCCCGACCGCCGAAATGGTTACACCGTAAACTCGTATTTGGGCGAGAACATTTATCCGATCAGCCGAGCATAGTCAAATGAAAATCGACTGCGTCGATGGGATCAAGTCTCTCAAACGCTGCCGTTCCGAGTTCAATCACTCGCGCGGGTCAGAAGCCCGATCGTGAGTGAGGCTACACCCACGGAACTCGCTGATAAAGAGATCAAGTGGTGAACGTCTTGTCGGGCGAGCCGCAAATAAGTGACTCGATTCTGGCCCTTGCTTACGCGCGGGCTTCCGACACTCACGCCAAGCTAACGTCGTTGCTCGATAAAAATGAATCACTGCACACGACACAGAATGCTTGACCATTTAGACTTGCGCGACTAAAATCCGAATCGTCCTCAGATTGAATTCACATGCTGCCACGTACGCAACGACAGAAAGAAGTCCTCGATTACATCACGCGCTTTCTGGCGAAGCACGGACACGAACCATCGTATTCGCAGATCGCGCGCAACTTCGGAGTCAGCTCGAAAGCGACGATCGCCAAACATATCACGGCATTGGAAAAGCGTGGTCTGATCAAACGCGATCACCAGCCGGGACGTTTTACGCTCGCCGTCAAAGTTGAAGAAGTGCCCGCGGACGCTGTGTGCGAAGTAGCGCTGCTCGGTCGCATCGCCGCGGGTGTTCCGATCGACGCGATTGAAGACATCGAGATGATTTGCGTGCCGCGCTTCCTGTTTGGCCGCGTGCGGCCCGAACGCATCTATGCACTTCGCGTCAAAGGCGATTCGATGATCGACGAGCACATCTGTGACGGCGACATTGCGCTGATTGAAAGCCGGACTGAAGCACGCGACGGCGAGATTGTCGTTGCGCTAATCGATCGCGCGCGCGCAACCCTCAAGCGCTTATTTCGTTTCGGTGATGAAGTAGAATTGAGACCTTCGAATGCACAGTTGGAACCCATTCGGGTGCACGCCTCAAGGGTCGAGATTCAGGGTATCTTCCGCGGCCTGATGCGGCCTAACGCGTAAGTAGTTTCCATAAAACCCCCAAAATTTTTAGGTTTTTCGACTTTGCGCCTTCCGTATTTCCTTTGCGCCTTTGCGCGAAACCGCTAACAAATTTCACGCAAAGGCGCAAAGTAATAGGCAGAAGGCGCAAAGAAGGATCTCACCGCTTTGGAACGACTTTGTCCGTATCGCGTTCAAACTCGAACACACAGTCTTCCGGTTTTTTGTCCTCGCGCAGGCCGACAAAGACCGGATGCCGCAGCCGATAGTCCGCGGTCCATTCTGAAAACTTCACTTCGCCGACCAGCTTTGGCTTGATCCACTGCACCGGCTCGTTGGTTTTCGGAGCGTCCACGAACGGACTCGCTTTCGTTTTCAATGGCTGCATCAGTTTGTAAATCTCCGCCAGGCTGCGTTGGTTGAAACCACCGCCGACATGCGCTACATAGTGCAAGTCTTTTCCGCGATAGAGTCCTACGACTAACGCGCCAAAATGCGAACGCGATCCGCGCGGTTCGGTATAGCCGCCAATCACCGCTTCCGAGCGCTGAATCGTCTTGACCTTCAACCAGTCCTTAGTTCTTTTCTGAACGTAAGGACTGTGGGCGCGTTTGGCGATCATGCCTTCCAGATGGAACTTTTCGATCTCTTTGAAGAATGCTTCGCCGTCGCCCTCGATATGATCAGAGAGCTTGATGAAGTTCGCCGGTCGCAGGATTTTCTGTAGCACTTCTTTCCGCTCAACCAGCGGGCAAGGCATCAGGTCCCGCCCGTCGACGTAAAGAAGATCGAACACGTAATAGACGATGTGCCCGTGACCGCGCAGCGCTTCGATTCCGCTCTTGCGCCCGACGCGCGGCTGTAAGAGTTGAAATCTTGGCAGGCCGTCTTTGTCCAGCGCGACAATCTCGCCATCGAGGATCGCTTCTTTCGCTCCGATCTGTTTAGCGACACCTGCCAGTTCGGGGTACTGCGGTGTCATCTCGATCTGATTGCGCGAAACGAACCGTGACTTGCCGTGCTTAACGAAACACACCGAGCGAAACCCGTCCCACTTCGTCTCAAAGATCCATTCAGGATTTGAAAACGGCTCGTCGACGAGTGTCGCCAGCATCGGATGAATCACCGCCGGCATGCGAGACGCGCGGGCAGATGAGCAAAGAGCGGCCGAAGCCTTAGCTGGATGCCTTGAGGATTTCCTGGCCGCCGCGCGCTTTGTTGTGGATCGCTTCTTAGTAGTCATGGCAATTCCGTCAGGATGAGGTCAGTACCGGGAGCGGTAGCGACCGGGTCTCAAGGTCGCGATCTCGAGCCGGTCGGAAAGTGCGACCCGGTCGCTGGCGCTCCCGCTACTGACCTCATCACCGAGATAACTCTCTTTCGTTGCGTTTGACCTATTAGGCCACTTAGTCTATGGGCGATTCATCATGGTCAGCAAGCGAGTAAAGACCGCGGCCCAGCCCTTCAAGCCAACGAAACAACAGTTAATCGAGGCCGAGGGGAAAACCGTTCCCGACGTGATCGGGCCCGGCCTGCGCGTGCTTTTCTGCGGCATTAATCCCGGACTTTACACCGCCGCCGTCGGGCATCATTTTGCGCGGCCGGGTAATCGTTTCTGGCCGGCTTTGTATCGCTCGGGGTTTACAGATCGATTGCTGTCGCCGTTTGAGGAAATCAAACTTCTGCAGCTTGGGCTGGGCGTGACCAACGTCGTGCCGCGAGCAACGGCCGCCGCGGCTGAGCTGGACCAGGAAGATTTCAAGAAGGGTGGCCGCGTCCTGCGATCCAAGGTGCAACGTTATCGTCCGCGAATCATCGCGGTGCTGGGCGTCGGCGCCTATCGCCAGGCGTTCGCGCCGCCGAAGGCAATTATCGGGGAGCAGACCGAAACGATCGGCGAAGCGCGCGTCTGGGTCTTGCCGAATCCGAGTGGACTCAACGCGAATTATCAACTGAATGATCTGGTGAAGCTGTTCAAGGAACTGCGGCGAGCTGCGCCGGCCTAAGACGATCCCAAATATGAGAGTCTGTCAGAAGCCCGACCGTAAGGGAGGGCCACACTCGCACGCACTCGGGACGAAGAAATCGGCGGCGAGCATTTTGTCGCACGCGATAGGTGGTCGAGTTAGTTATTAGTTTTCGCGTCAAATAACTCGACGAGCTTGTCGTGCATTTCTTTCTCTCGTCCGGGCACCGCTCCAAACCACGCGCTCCTTACTATTCCCCCGTCGTCCACAAACAAGACCGTCGGAGTGCCACTTATCTTGTAAGCAGCCAGAGGGCCTGTCTGTACATTTTCGATTGGGAGTTCAAGGTATTGGAGATATTTGCGCGCTTCGTCAGCAGAATTCGGCAGGACCGCCACAGACTTTACGTTTCGCTTCGAGGCGTCCTCGATCAACTGTCGATAGAAGGGCGCGCTTGAAGTGCAATAAGGACAGTCCTTTTTCAGAAAGAAGACCAGGCTCTTCTTATTCTGCCCCCAATCTATGTTAGGAACATTTAGACGTTCCCCCGCGCTGATTCGCGGCAAACTGGCAGAGTTCCCCGATTGCGGGAAAAAATTCCGCTTAACGAGCACGCCCGCCGCAAATACAACGGCGATCGCGATAACGATCTGGGCCGTTAATTCGATATTGGCCTTGACGTTGTTTCTCATGTCGTCCTCTCGATGAGCGTCTTCAACCTGTTTAGTTCTTGGCGGTATTCGTCACTTTCTGGTCAAATATTGCGCGGGCTATTGCCAGAGTGGCCGAAGCGCGCGTTGCCTCGTACTTGAAGCCCTTCGCCAGCTCGACTGAACGCTCCAGATCGTCCTGGGCCAGCGAACGGAGGACGCGCGAGAGACTAAAGTCCTCTGCCGGCAATTTGATGAATCTCGTGCCGCTTTTCGTTACCAACATGGACCTTTTCGGGGTCGCACTGTCATCACCGGCAAAGTCCTCCGTCGAGTTGGCGGCCTTCACAGCTTCAACCAAGATCTCCCACGCCCGTGCGCGATCGGCAGTAAGCATTTCGTTGGCGACAGCGATTAGCGCGAATGCCCTGTCGGAATCGCTCGCTTCAATGCGTCGCGCTTCCTCTGTGGCTTCCTGGAGAAAACCCAAAGCGCGCTCGTGCTGTGAGTCCGGCAGCAAGCGGGCCGCCTGCGTGTAAGCCCAGGCACGTTCGGTGTGATTTAACTCGCTCCCCTTGGCAAGTTGAGTGACTTCCACCGCGTCTTTCTGGCGGATCGCAAATTTGACGAATTCAAAGTCCACATAATGGCGCACCCGTTCCCGGAACTTCGACTCGTCAATAGAATCCGCCAGATCGCGCGCTCGCTTGTTACCCGTCGGCGCCAGCCTCGCCGCCGCCGCCGCATAGATTTGATCGCGCTCGCCGGAGGACTTGGCATGATCAAGTTGGTCTTGCGTCTTTTCGAGCGTCTCGCCGGCGTTGGGTTCCGGCTTGATGCCTTCGGTTAGCAAGGCTTCGTCACTATCGATATTTCGGGCCGCGATCGCCAACAACTGTGCGCGGAGCGCCGCAGCGCTGTCGGGCGCATATTGATCGAAGAGCGGAAGTAATCGAGTGATTGCTTTTGCTTTGCCCCTGCGGCCACAGGAACTAAAGTCCTGATCGACTGGCGGCAAAGGTCGCAAGAGCACACTGGCTGCCACCTGGAAAAATCGATCGCGTAAGGGCGGCGGTAGATTGGGTGGAACGGTTGGTGCATCCGGCTGGTTCCACGTGCTGTGACCATCAGTCCAGAAGACTATATAGAACCCGGGCGAGAAGGCGTACGACGACAAACCTGAGACGGTATTCGCATCGGCCGCTGGATCCAGCTCGGCGCGCGCCAAAAGCGAGGCAAATATCTGGTCCGCTCCCGCGGCGTCCTTGACACGCAAGTCGGAAAGAAAATCGATCGAGCCAAAATTCACCTCAGCGAGAGCCGGCGCCGCAAACTCCCGCGCCAGATCGACCTGCCCGTCGGCGAGCAACTTGCCGGCCACCAGGAGTCTCTTTCTGGCGGCCTCTGGGCCTGAAAAAACGTCACGCGCGCTTCGCGGATTCTTTGCGTCGGCGGCGTCATGATCGTTCTCGCTCTTGAGTTTCGCGAGGAACTGTTCCCCGAGCGTCTTGTCCCGGCGCGACGCCAGACTCAGAACGTCAAACCGAAGATCACGGCCGCTCATCTTTCTGAGGGCGATCACAATGGCCGGCGGATTGTCTTTCGTGTTTATGGTTGCGCCTTCGGCGTCACCCGCTTCCGCCGCTTCCCACGCGCGAGCGAATAGCGTGCGGGCGGTAACATTGTCGGCATCCCACAGCACATCTGCGGCCCGCGCCAGCACCCGCGGTCTGAGCGCCAGGTTCGGATAGCTGCGCGCGTCGGTCGCGAGCGAGATAACCAGCGAGACGGCAAAGGCACGCCGTTGCGCTTCAGGCGAGTTCGCATCGGTGAGATTGCTCGGGTCGTTTTCAACCTTCGCCGGAACTCTGTCCCGGCTCATGCTTTGCGACAGTACTGAAACCGAGAGGACGAGCACCCATGAGACTGAACAGATCGTCCGGCAGTGAGATTTGCGGCTGACAAGTCTTCCTCTATCGAGTGTGCGCACGTTTCCACGCTCCTGCTTCTTCAGGCTTGCTTTGGTGCCTGCGGATACCGCTGAAATCTGAGATTCGAAACTGTTGGCTTGGTGAAGGCAACTCCTCTGAGCTCCGCGGGATTTATGCAGAAGCCCAGCGGGTTCACTTAGGGCGAGCGGAGCAAGAATCGAAACGTCCTTGTTCTTTACCGGAGGACCTTCTCATCGCGCATCCCTCAGGAGAGGAGTGCCTCCACCTTTGTGCCATGCGCCTACCAGTCGCGTCAACCATTTTGTCGAGTTGCAATTCGCCAACCCGCAGTAGGCCGCCGCGACCGCAGGACATCAATCGCCGAGCCCGGGGCCGCCGGTTCCACAGTCCGTGTCTGTTATGGGAGGGCAACTGTATGAACCGTCATCGTACGAACAGCAGTTATGACAGTTGGTGCAGCCCTGCTTGACATCCCAGCCCCAGCAAGCATGCTCACATATTGTTGATGCGCGCACTGGTGTGATCGTGAGAGCACTTAATACCACGGCCAGAGCCAGCAAACTGTAGATTAATCGAAAGCGGGAAAGAACGTTGCGTATCTCCTTCATAATTATCCTCCTGTGCGCCGGCATATACCGGCAGGTTAGAGACTGAAAGAGCCAGTCAGGGTTGAGGTGAGCAAATGCCGCGCTTTGCGCAAGTGCGCGTTAAAGCGGTTCGCAACTCGTGCAAGGCGCGACCGAACGTGTATTGCAACGTGGCCCGATCATCACGCGCTTGCGTTGATCGGGGCCTTCATAGCGGACTTGCTTAACGGACGATACTCACGGCACCGCCTTCTCGTTTGGCATAACATGACTTCCGGAGACAGACTGAGGGCTGTGGCGGAAAGGAATGAATGTCGGGAAAAGGGAGGCCATCGATGTCCTCTGGAAATTTGAGCCTAAAGAATGCCAGCGAGTTTCCAAATTCGTTCGCTGACGCGGGACTTCTCTACGACCGGCGCATAATAGTGCCTTTCAACTTTGGTGTCAAGCACTTTGTAAGCGATGCTGCGATGGTAGGTAATCTCCTCCCTAGCAATCGGTTATCTCTGAAGCAGGTCTGAGGAATATAAGAGCCGGTGTGTATTGACCCATCTCTCTTTCAGTCGGTCGGTAGTCTTCAGGGCATACCCTTCGGAGCGTTGCTGATCTGGAAATAGACGGTCTTCAGTCTGTCAGCAATTTCTCCGATCTAGACTAGTGCGCTCACGACCAGATCTAGGCAGTACGATCTCCGACGGCGGTTTGCGCGGTACGAGTCGTGTGCTTAAATGTCTTCCTCAATAACTTCATGATTGATTTTCTTTCCCAACTCAACGAACCGCAACGCGAAGCAGTTGCCTCAAGCGATGGACCGTTGCTGATTCTCGCTGGAGCCGGCTCCGGCAAGACGCGCGTGATTGCGCACCGCATCGCGTACATCATCGCTGAGCGTGGTGTGTGGCCGCGCAACATTCTCGCGGTGACCTTCACCAACAAGGCTGCTGAAGAGATGCGCAATCGCGTCAGCAAACTTTTGGAAGGACTTGAACTCGGCAGCGCGCCATTAATCTCAACCTTTCACAGTTTGTGTGTGCGTATTCTGCGGCGCGACATCGAAGCTTTGCAGGCTGGCTACACGCGATCCTTCACCATCTACGATCAGGATGACGCGGTACGGCTGACCCGAAACTGCATTCGCGATCTCGGCTTCGATGACAAGCAACTGGCGCCGCGTTCGGTGCAGTCGGCGATCAGCGCGGCCAAGAATCGGGGGGAAGACGCCGAAGCCTTCACCGCCCGCGCACAGTTTGTGGACGAGCGGCGAGCATCGATCGCGGCCGTCTTTCAGCAATACGAAGAGCGCTTAAGGAAGAACAACGCGCTGGATTTTGACGATTTGCTGATCAAAGCCGTGTGCTTGCTGCGCGACGTTCCCGAAGTCCGAGAGCGTTACAACAATCAATTTCGCTATTTGCTGGTCGATGAATACCAGGACACGAACTCACTGCAATTTGGTTTGATTCGATTGCTGACTGAAAAGCAGCAGAACATTTGCGTGGTCGGCGATCCGGATCAATCGATCTATCGCTGGCGCGGCGCCGATATCACTAATATCCTGAAGTTCGAAGAGCATTTCCCGTCGGCCAAGGTGATTCGTCTGGAAGAGAATTATCGCTCGACGCAAAACATTCTGGACGTCGCCAGCGGCCTGATTCGGCATAACATCCAAAGAAAAGAAAAAGCGCTGTGGACCCAGAACTCGGCCGGGGAAAAGATTCGCTACTACCAGGCTCTCGACGCGGATGCTGAAGCACGCTTCGTGACCGGAAAGATACAGGAACATCTCCGCTCAAACCGGGACATTCGCGCCGCCGTGCTGTACCGGACCAACTCGCAATCGCGCGTGTTTGAAGAAGCGATGCGCCGCGCGGGACTCTCGTACAACATCGTCGGCGGGTTTTCGTTCTACGAACGGATGGAAGTGCGCGACATCATTGCGTATTTGAAGCTGGCAATGAATCAGCACGATTCGATTGCTTTGCAGCGGGTCATCAATACGCCGACGCGCGGCATCGGCAAAATGACGCTGGACGAAATCGACCGTCAGGCGCGCGAACTTGGCGTGTCTTACTGGGAAGCCATCACCGACCTGCTGGCTGACGAACGTCGTCTGTCGCCGAGAGCCGGCGCGGCCCTCGCCAATTTTCAAAGAATAATCAAGAGCCTGGCGGCGAAAGCTCAGAGCGTAGTATTAGGCGCGACCGATGGCGAGCAAGACGACGAGGTTCGGGGCACTAGCCCGACCGTGAGGGAGGGCTCCAATACACAAACCGTCGAATCCACCTCACCAGTTTCAGACCTCGTCAAAGCCGCGATCCTCGAAACCGGTTACGAAAATGCTCTAAAGGCAGAGAACAACGACGAAGCCGAAGCCCGTCTGGAAAACTTACAGGAATTGGTGAACGCGGCCGTCGATTATGACGAGCAGGGTGCCGAGGGTCTGCGGGACTTTATCGATCATTCTGCCCTGGTGTCGGACACCGACCAATACAAGCCAGACGTGCCGGTAACGTTGATGACCGCGCACTCGGCCAAAGGCCTCGAGTTTCCGCTCGTCTTCATCGTGGGGCTGGAAGACGGTTTGTTCCCGCATTCGCGTTCACTGGCGGACGCGTCCGACATTGAAGAAGAGCGCCGGCTGGCTTACGTCGCAATGACTCGGGCTGAGAAATACCTGTACGTGACTCATGCGGTGAAGCGCCGCGTTTACGGCGAAGAGATGGCCTCAGAGCCTTCACAGTTTCTAAATGAAATGCCGCTCGAACTGATTGAGGATATTTCGCGAGGGAGATCATGGTTGTCATTCGCTCGCCGCTCACAACCCGTGAAGGAGGCCGCCAGTTCGCTGCAATATGAGTACGATGATTCCTCGGACGCTGAACCGGGCCAGATCTCCGAATCAAGCGATTCCGGCCGGTTGAGCGCGCGACGTCCAGGCACAAAATTTCCGGGCAAGACTTACGACAGTGTCGAGTCGATCGAGGAGTTCTTCCGCAAACGGGCTGCGAAAATCGGAGGTTACGGGAGCGTGGCCGGGAAAAATCGGGATCAGCCACCATTGGGCCAAAGACCGACCACCCCAACGAACCCTTCAAACGCACAGACAGGTTCGCGCTCCGCGCTCAGTGCGGACAGGGATGTCCGCGCTCCCGGCGGCGACATTCTGCCGGGATCCTATGTTCGCCATGCCAAGTATGGCCGGGGCCTGGTGCTGCGGCGGGAAGGGTCGGGAGACCAGACGAAATTCACCGTCAGCTTTCCAGGCTACGGGCAGAAGAAGCTCATCGAAAAGTATGCGAATCTGGAAAAAGGCTAAGGAAAACGCCGAACTTGCTAGGGGTACAGACTTCAGTTTGTGGTTGAGCCTGTGTTGCCGGTCGTCACAGACTGAAGTCGGTGCCACTAGGAATGCAATGTAGCTAGTACATTTCCGACTTGGCCTCAGGGTAGACAGCCCTTTGACCCGTGTGCTAGCCTTTTCCTGCGTTACAGAGCGAACCCTTCAGGTTCGCTTTTCTTTTTCCAGGTCTTTTCAGCGTTGCGCAAAAAGAATTGAGCCCTCCAACTTCGGCTGACTACTCTTTTAGTCTCCTAGAGCCGAGGGGTCGAGTCAGAAAATGACTCGCGCGCACCGTTTCTGAAAAGTTGGCACTTGAACCATCGGACAGGAGAACCCGATTCATGAAATCCACTATTGGAAGATCTGTAGTTCTGCTTCTCGTCTTTTCTGCAATTTCTTACTCAAAAAGCTACGTCCCCCATCAGAAACCCAAACCAGCTCAACCCGTTCCCTCCCAGATGCAAATCTCAGCTGAGCGGCCTGAATCTGAGCCGGCAAAGCCGGAATCCAGAGTCTCTGCGCCAACCATCGCGGAATCGGCCGCGGGTTCATCTAGCCCGATCGTTGAGCGACCTGCTTTTATAAGCGACGGCGCCTTTGAAGTCGCGCCCCAGACCTATACCGCCACCGCCTACAGCCTGCGCGGGCGGACCGCCAGTGGCGTGCCGGTCAGCCGGGGATTGATTGCTGCCGACCCGTCAGTTTTGCCTTTGGGCACGCGCGTGCGGCTCGAAGCCGGGTCTTTCAGCGGAGACTATGTCGTGGCCGACACCGGCGGCTCGGTCAAAGGAAGGCGGATTGACATCTGGACACCCAATGCTCGAGAGGCGCTTCAGTTTGGACGACGAGCCGTGAAACTCACCGTGCTGTCGTTCGGTGGTCGCCGTGCTAAGTCGGCCGCGGTGCGTCCTCGTCGAGTGAATGCTGTGTCTGCTACCAGCCCCGTAACCCAGTTTAGCGACAAGCAAGAGAAATAAAACACCAAATCGCATCGGCGATAAGACTTCCGGCAAGGCGGGTTAGACGAATCTAATCCGCTTTTCTTTTTTCACTGCGAAGCAGTTAAGATGCTTCAGCAATGTCTAATCAGCGTGATCCTGCCGCCCAGACACCTGCTTCGCTGGTCGAAGTTTGGCGCGGCCCAATTGTAGAATCGCGCCATCGCGGACATCTGTCGGCGGTCGATGGCGAGGGCGAGATCATAGCCGAACTGGGTTTGCCAGCGAGCGTGACTTACATCCGTTCTTCGGGAAAGGCTTTTCAGGCCATTCCGGTGATCACTTCGGGCGCCGCTGATCGTTTTGGCTTCACTGAACAGGAAATCGCGATCGCTTGCGGCTCGCACAGTGGCGAGTCAATTCACGTCGATACGGTCCGGTCGATGCTCGCCAAGATCGGTCTGGATGAAGGCGCGTTGAAATGCGGTGTGCACGAACCATTCAGCGCCGAAGTCGCACTCGAGTTGGCCCGCAAACAAGAACCGCCGAGCGTCCTGCAAAATAATTGTTCCGGTAAGCACGCGGCCATGCTGGCCTTAGCGCTGCATGTCGGCGCGCCGACGGGTAGCTATGATGATCCGAGGCATCCGGTGCAGCAGGCAATCGCGAAAACGGTGGCAGAGTTTTCCGATATTCCGCTGGAGCAGATTGCGGTCGGCGTTGATGGTTGTGGAGTCCCCGTTTTCGGCATGCCCGTACGCGCGATGGCGCTCATGTATGCGCGGCTGGTGGCGCCGCCCAATGGGTTCGACGCCGCAACGCGGCATGCTTGCCCGCGTATCGTTAGAGCGATGATTGATTTTCCCGAGATGGTAGGCGGCACCAAAGATCGTCTGGATACTGAACTGATTAAGGCCGGCGCGGGCCGGCTGATTTCAAAGATCGGCGCTGAAGGAGTCTACACAGTTAGCGTCCTCCCGTGCGATGAATGGCCGAACGGTCTGGGACTGGCGCTCAAGATTGAAGACGGCGATGACCATCGCGCCCGCCCGCCGGCGGTCATCGAAGCCCTGAGGCAATTGAACGTCCTGAAAGAAAACGAATTGGCAGCCCTGGCGTCCTATGCCCCTACCATTATTAAGAATCGACGGGGTGAGCGCGTGGGCGAGGCGCGGGCCGCATTCAAGTTGGAGATTAAACGAACAGACTCGAAATGAACCCTAACCCGACACAAACAGATTCAGTGGCAGAGGCTGCGGCGCCGACAGAGCCCGTGCTGCTCCGCGACCAGAATGGCGCGCCGGACTATGATTCGCTGCCGGACGTGATTCAGTGGTTTCTCGATTACGACCAGCGGGTGGCGGTGATCAAACATGCCAAGGTCGAGGAACTGTTTCAATGGAAGCAGGAACAGAGCCGCCTGGCGGGCGAAGAGGTATTTAACTTTGATCGGGCCGAAGATCGTCTGGCTATCGGCATCATCCAATCCGTCGCCCACAATCCCACCGAACGTGAGCTGCATGCCTGGATTGCGCAGTTATTGAACGCCCTCGACCGGGCTTCAAAAGCGACCGAGGATGTTTCCTCGGCGTACCAGCTCGACATGAATGCCAGCTCGGTGGTAGGCGAATCGCTAAAGATCCCCGCCAAAAACGCGCGCGCCGATTTCTTGTTTAATTGCTGGCTGGAAACACTCTGCACGGCAGAGATTCGGGTTGTCGGTTGGTTGTACCGCGAATTCTACGCGCGACCATTTCATCCGGAAAACTTTTAAGGCGTCATATGGTCAGGTCGGCCTACTGGGTTGTAGCTCGAACTCCGGCGGACCTTCCCATAACCAGCGTGGCTTTTGCCCGTCAAGTCAGTGTCAGAAGCCCGCGCGTAAGCAAGGGCAGGACGTGACTCGCTCGACTACAGTTCATCCGACAAAACGTTCGCCGGTGATTTCTTCTTGAGTGCTTTGCGATCAGGCCATCCCTCACGGTCGGGCTTCCGACACAGGGGCTCTCGGTCATGGATCGGGTAAACCCATAGGGCGAAGAGCCCCCAGTGTCGAGGGATGACGATTCGCGCGACCGATTTCAATTCATGAAGGCGACCCCTCTGTATTGAACAACTACAAATTCCCTCGGCTTCAATCCTGCTTTGTACCGCTCCAAACTGACCCTTGCATTCCCGACTCTCAAATTTTTGTTGGAGGAATGACAGAAGTTGCTTTGGCGCATACTTGAACCAGGGTTCTGGCACAATCGTTGCTGAGTCTTCGCTCGACAAAAGGAACAAAAGATAAAGGGTCAAGCTCGGAGACGATAGTTGCGAGGCGCCTTGGGGGAGGGGCCTTACATCTTAACGGTGGCGGGACTTTCGGGGGAACAGAATCGCCATAGAGTCGAAGAGCAAAGAGGCAGGGCTGCTGTTGGAAAAGCCTGAAGACTAGGGGGAGTCTCGCAGGATCTAACAGCAGCCCTTCAGCCTATAGAAGAGTTGGCTCGGCGGGTCCACCGTTTTTGAGTCAAGTACAAGGGGGAATAGAGCGCGGCCGATTCAATTGAGTCGGCCGCGCTTGTGTTTGTCCGAACACCAGGTCAGTACCGGGAGCGATAGCGACCGGGTCTCAATGCTCCAATCGATCCAGGATCGCTGCGAGGACACCCCGCTATCGCTCCCGGTACTGACCTCATCGGTGCCGCGCACCCGCCCTTTTGAACTGCGAGTCTTGCCTGATACACTCCTAGCCTGCTCTCTTTCATTACGATTCACGGTTACGGATTCACAAACTAAGTGTCTGCTCCAAATATTGAAACGATCGTATCGCTCGCCAAACGCCGTGGCTTTGTCTTTCCGTCTTCCGAAATCTATGGTGGGTTAGGGAGCGCCTGGGATTACGGCCCGCTCGGTGTCGAACTCGCCAACAACGTCCGCCAGGCATGGTGGCGCTGGATGGTTTACGAACGCGACGACATCGAAGGGCTCGACTCTTCGATCATCTTGAACCGTCTGGCGTGGAAATACTCGGGGCACGAAGAGACGTTCAATGAGCCATTGGTTGATTGCCGGGAATGCAACAGTCGCTTTCGCGCCGACAAGTTGGAGCAGGAATACCGGCTGAAGAATGGGATAGAGTGGAGCATTGTTTTTGTTCCGCCTGCTCCCTTTGACCGGATAGAGTGTCCCAATTGCGGTAAGACAAACTGGACCGAAACTCGACCCTTCAACACGATGTTTCGCACCCACGTCGGCGCCACCGCTGAAGATGACCCGGGCTCGCTCGTTTATCTGCGTCCGGAAACCGCGCAGGGCATCTTCATCAACTTCAACAACATACTTAACACCAGCCGGCGCAAGCTGCCCTTTGGTGTAGCGCAAGTCGGCAAATCGTTTCGCAACGAAGTCACGCCCGGCAACTTTATTTTTCGCACGCGCGAGTTCGAACAAATGGAGATGGAATACTTTGTCCGGCCGGGCGAGGACGAACAGATCCATCAGGAATGGATCGACGCCTGCCATCAGTGGTTCGTGAACATCGGCATTTCGACCGACAACCTCAGGCTTTACGAACAGCCAAAAGCAGAGCTGGCGCACTATGCCAAACGCACCGTCGATATTCACTATCGCTTTTTCCCCGAACGGGAGGAGGAAGAACGCCAGTGGGACGAGCTGATGGGCATCGCTAACCGGACCGACTTTGATTTGCGCACGCATTCGAAGAAGCCGGAGGAAGATGGCAAACGTCTGAATCCGGATTCCACCGAGGACCTCTCCTACTTTGACGAGCAAACCAAACAGCGGTTCTATCCTTACGTGATCGAACCCGCTGCCGGAGTTAATCGCACGGTGCTCGCGCTCCTGATGGACGCGTACACCGAAAAGGTCAATGACAAGGGCGAGACCCGCGTGATCCTAAAGCTGCATCATTCAATGTCGCCGATCAAAGTGGCCGTGCTGCCTTTGGCGAAGAACAAACCTGAGATCGTCGGCATGGCCCGCGCGATCAAGCGCTCGCTGCAGCCGACTGTGCGCGCCGTCTACGATGACACTGGCGGGATCGGAAAGCTGTACGCGCGGCAGGATGAGATTGGCACGCCGTTCTGTGTAACCGTCGATCATCAATCGCTGGAAGATGAAGCGGTCACCGTGCGCGACCGCGACACGTGGGAGCAGGAGCGAGTGAAAGTAAGTGATCTGCCTGGTTACATCCGGGAACGGCTTAGTATGTAGGTGGGCGTCAGAAGCCCGCGCGTAAGCAAGGGCGACGTTCGCGGCGGTCAAATAACATCAGCAGACAAAGCGTTGGCAGGTCCGCCTGTTCAACACGAGTGTTTGCGAGTGTGGCCCTCCCTCACGGTCGGGCTTCCGACACAAACGGCAAGCTGAACTTGGACCATGAGAAAGAGAACTCTCGCTGTCGTCTGCTCAGTTTTAGCTTTGCTCATCGTTCTGGCCATGGGCTTCTTTCGCGTCAAGACCCCTCACAATATTCCGTTCTTCGTTATCTACCTTGTCTTAATGCCACTGTTGTCGGCTGCGCTGACGCTGCTGAACAAGCGTTTGTTGGCTTGGCGGAAAGCGCGCGGTCGCGACATCGAAGACGAACAGAAGTACGAAATTGAAGAGGCCGACATCATCAGCCTGCGGCCGCGGCCGGAGGAGCAGGTACAGAACCGCTCGCGGTAGCGAGTGGGTCTCTTTCTAAAGCGGGACTTCCATCCAACGTGAGATCCGCTCGCTACCGCGAGCGGTTCTGTACCAGGACGCACGGGCTAATGCCCCATGACCTTAATCAGGTGATAGTTCTTCGCGCCCTTGCGCAGAACCAAAACCTGCCCATCAATCAAGTCTGAAGCGGAGATCAATTGCCGTACGTCGCCCACTCGACGATTGTTCACGCACACGCCGCCGCCCTGGACCAGGCGCCTGGCTTCGCCTTTGGAAGGCGCCAGACCAGAGACGACCAACGCATCTGTGATCGTGAAGCCATCCAACTTGGATCGATCAATTTCCGTTGAAGGCACGTCGGCGAAGATATCAAGAATTTCCTGGACACCGAGCCCGCTGATCTCCTTGCCAAAAAGAACTTCCGACGCCCGCAAGGCTTTCTCAAGCTCGGTCTCGCCATGAACCAGAGCAGTCACGTGACGGGCCAGCTCTCTCTGCGCTTTCCGTTTCTCGGGTTCCGTACGGACACTCTCTTCCAACTGGTCTATCTCTTCTTTGGTCAGCCACGTAAAGAATTTCAGATAACGGATCGCGTCGCGATCATCAGTGTTCAGCCAGAACTGAAAGAAGCGGTAAGGCGAAGTCAGTTTTGGATCCAGCCAGACGGCGCCGGCTTCGGTCTTGCCGAACTTTACTCCGGCCGCTGTAGTGACCAGCGGAAACACCAGACCGTGCGCACGCGCGCCACGCAAACGCCGGATCAGATCGATTCCAGCGACGATGTTCCCCCATTGATCGCTGCCACCCATCTGCAAAGTGCATCCATGCCGGTCATGCAGAACGAGGTAGTCGTAAGCTTGCAACAACGGATAGCTGAACTCAGTAAACGAAATGCCCTCATCAGAATCCAGCCGGCGGCTTATCGCTTCTTTACCCAGTAGATTGTTGATCGTGAAGTATTTCCCTACGTCGCGCAGGAACTCCATCATGGAAATGGGAGCGAGCCAATCGGCGTTGTTGATGATGCGCGCCGGATTGGCCGTCGCATCAAAATCGAGAAAGCGAGCCAACTGTTCTTTGATGCCCGCCAGATTCTCTTCGACTTGCTCCGGGGTTAAGAGTTGGCGCTCCTTTGTCTTGCCGCTCGGGTCGCCAATCAAGCCGGTGCCGCCACCGGCGATCGCGATCGGCGTATGCCCAAACCTCTGCAGGCGCGCCAGTCCCATCACCGGTAAGAGCGAGCCGACGTGCAGACTTGCCGCCGAAGGATCAAAGCCAATGTAAGCCGTCAACTTTTCCTCGGCGAGGATTTTTTGTAAGTCGGGCGTGGCTTCATGAAGCATGCCGCGCCACTCGAATTCGTCGTAAAGGTTCATCTTCGAAGTTTGCCGAAACAACGAACGATAATACCACGGGGCAGTAGCCCGACCGTGAGGGAGGGCGCTTGATCGTATTCGATTCACGAAATCGCAGGAACCAGACCTGGCGTCGCTTCGTGTACGTTTGTGGATCTTCACGGTTCATTGTCCGCAGACCGGCCGTGTGATAAAAGCGCTTTGATGCGAATCTCCGGCTTACTAAATCTTCGTGCCCTGTTCGTTGC
This sequence comes from Pyrinomonadales bacterium, assembly GCA_038210455.1. GTDB lineage: Bacteria > Acidobacteriota > Blastocatellia > Pyrinomonadales > Pyrinomonadaceae > UBA11740. Next base: position 75,476 of record JBBQWP010000023.1, read on the forward strand.
CGGTCTCATTGCTGTGGTGGTAAGTCCGGCGCGAGCCCAGGCGTTTTCAGTGCGTGCCAACCCTTATGATTCGTTGCAGGAGCACGATGGCTGGACTACTCTCAAAACCGACACCGGCATTCTGTTCGTCTGGAACCGAAAAGATCTTAGCTTCACTCTTCTGGTCAGGGGCAACGAAATCCGGCCGATGGATACGAGCGATAACATTTTCTTCTCGGTCGACGGTCTGCCCTTTCAGATTCAGTCGCTGCCGATCAGCAACTTTGCGCCGGATGCCAGGAAGAACAAGCTCGACAACAAAGCCATCATGTTTGCCCATCGAGAGTGGGAGGCAAGGTTTATCGCCGAAGAACTCCTGCACCACAAACTGACGGTCCAAACCGCGGTCGTAAGACTTACTAATGGCAGCGAGGCACTCATCTGGCAATTCGACGTGCCGAAAGAAGTGGGCGGCGATGCGCGCAAGCAGCTATACGTGACAGTCGTGAGCAAAGACTATGTCATCCTGCTCAACAGCGTCGTCAACGACAACTCTTCGGAAGAGACGGTGCGGAAATTTCTTGTGGACACGATGACGACGTTGAAGGTCAGTGACTCACGGATTGATGTGAAGAAGCTACAGGAATCGATTCGGAAAGGCAGCGGGCCGTGAATTCTCAAACGGACTCGGATTAAGTGAATCGGCGACAATTCAATTTTGGACTTTTGGGGACTGCGGGCATGATCGCTTTTCGCCCTTTCGCGTCCCAGCCACAACTGCGCGTGAATGGCCCGCGTCTGGTCGAGCACCTCAACGCGCTGGCTGAGTTTGGCAAGAACCCGCAGGGAGGCGTCAGCCGTCTCGCCTACAGCGAAGCTGATCGTCGCGGGCGTGAGTATGTCCTTGGGTTGATGCGACAAGCAAAGCTCGACGCCTCGATCGACGCGGCCGGAAACCTGTCCGGGCGTCGTGCAGGCAGTGATAAGAATCTGCCGCCGCTGCTTTTTGGTTCGCATATCGACAGTGTTCCTGAGGGCGGCAATTACGATGGCGATGTTGGATCGCTCGGCGCGATTGAAGTCGCGCAAACTCTGGCGGAAAACAATATCGTCACGCGACATCCGCTCGAGGTCGTCATCTTTCAAAATGAAGAAGGTGGTTTGATTGGCAGCGCGGCGATCAGCGGCCAGTTGACTGAGAAAGAACTCGATCTCGTCAGCCGTAGCGGCAAGACCATCCGCGAAGGGATCCGGTTTCTCGGCGGCGATCCCACGAAGCTGTCCACGGTTAAGCGCGAGAAGGGAAGCATCGCCGCCTATCTCGAACTACACATCGAGCAGGGCGGCATTCTCGAAGCCGAGCAGATCGACATTGGCGTCGTCGAAGGAATCGTGGGCATCAACTGGTGGGACGTGACCATCGAGGGTTTTGCCAATCACGCCGGCACGACCGCGATGAATAATCGTCAGGATGCGCTGCTGGCCGCCGCCAAATTCATCGAAGCCGTCAACACGGTGGTGACCAGCATTCCCGGTCGCCAGGTTGGCACTGTCGGCAGGATTCAAGCCTTGCCCGGCGCGCCGAATGTGATTCCCGGAAAAGTAATTCTCAGCCTGGAGCTGCGCGACCTCGACGCGGCAAAGATCGAGATGCTCTATCAGAAGATTCGCACCGAAGCCGATCGGATCGCGCAGGCGAGCAAGGTGAAGTTCGACTTCAAAGAGATCAACGTAAACATTCCCGCGCCAACCGACCCACGAATCCGCAACCTGATCGATCAATCAGCCAAGGAGTTGGGCTTAACTACAAAGCAAATGCCCAGTGGCGCCGGCCACGACGCCCAGGACATGGCCCGCCTCGCGCCCGTCGGCATGATCTTCATTCCCAGCATCGGCGGGATTAGTCACTCGCCGAAGGAATTTTCCCGACCGCAGGACATTGCGAACGGCGCGAATGTGTTGTTGCAGGCGGTGTTGAAAGTCGACCGTGGGAGTTGAATAGAAAGACGTGCCGTCGAAACTGACCGACGCTCGACCAATATGAAATTTGTGACGGCTTCTCAACGCTAGCGGCTGAGGCCATTAGCTATTGACTGAAAGACAAAGTCTCAAGTAACATTCGGCCACCTCGCAGAATTCCGCAAGATTGGCAAGCTGGTTCCCAGCCTGCGTAACGGCAGCATCGCATTCGCTCCTGGCTTTAGACGAAGTTACACAGGGCAACGTGTTGCCAAAACTGAGTCCCAATAAAGCACATGGACAGTACCACTCCAACTCCAGGCCCCGGCGTCGCATCACCACAAATTGAAGTGGAGATCGCGTACGATTCGTTCGAAGAATTTTCACTTCGACCTCAGAAGGAGTCGCAAAAAGAAGGTAAGTATCGAGCGATCATTGTCGAAGGCGACGATCAGGTGCGAAAAATGCTGATCGAATGTCTGCGCTTCTGCAACTTCGACGCCGCGGGTTATGCCGACGCCGACCTGGCGCTGCGTGAAATCATCCCTGACATGAGGAATATGAAGTGGCCTGACCTATTCGTCATAGACCTGCAGCTAAGGGAGGGAAGAATATATGGCATGAACTTGATCGAATGGCTCATTGACAACAACGTTCCCTCCGCAATAATGGCTACCTCCGCGAATTTGTCGAATAGCTATTTGGTTGAAGTGATGAAGGTAGGTGCTGAAGATTTTGTATCAAAGCCCCTGGATGTATTTAAGAGCATTAAACGAATGGAAGAGCTTGCGAGCATAGGGAGGAATCGGCGTCTATATCGGCAACAGAGCTCTTTAACCTGCACTACAGATCCTGCCAGAGAGGATCGGCCGGTTTTTCTAAGCTACTCGGACAAAGACAGAAGGATCGCCTCAGTCATTAGATTGCATCTTGAGGGTGGAGGAGTTGGAGTGTGGTATGCCCCAGACAGTTTGCAACCGGGAGATGTTTTCAGAAAACGCATCGCTAAGGCCATCGACCGAGCGCATGTTTTCGTTCCTCTGATCACCGATAACTATCCGAATTCCGCGTTCTGCATGGCTGAATTATTACGCTTTTACCGTCGTCTAGCGTGCGAAAATCCACCCTTGCTATTGCCTGTCCTGTACGGCTTGCCAGATGGGATCCCAAACTTCGAATGGGTCAAACCAATTATTGATGAGCATCAGTACGCAGACATTACCTCGGAAAAGATCGTCAACGGATTGACGGCTCTGGTCGGGCGCGTTCAACGAGCTGTTAGTCAGTACTTATGAGGCGAAAGGTACGTAGGGACCGCTCATCGGGCTTCTGCCTCGTAGCGTGAAGAGAGATGCTTTCAGATATGCTAATCCTTTCCGCATGACGTAGAGTGGGGATTGAGCTGCAATCACTGACGAGTGATCCGAAGTTACTGTTCGTCGACTGGATTTGTGACTACGGTAAATCCAGCTTTGGTGAAGTCTCCGTCAAACGTCAACACCTCGGTAAGCCCGCGTTCGCCCATTACGATGAACGACACGCAATCTACCAGTCCCCATGTCTTGTCATCGTATTTCTCATAAATATCCAGGGCCTTCTCAAGCAGACGCTCGTCGATCTGGACTACTTCAACCCGGTCTGAGTTTCTCAGCAGTCTGATCACCGCATTCGCTTCTTTTCTGAAATCCTTTGCCAGGGCATTACCAATTTCGAGCAGCACGGCGACAGTCGTGATGAGGAACGATTCTTCAAACTTATGAGAAAGAGCTTCGGCTTGCTGGTGGTATTGGTCGCGCTCGTTTAGCAGGGCGAGTACAAATGAGGTGTCGACAAAGACTCTATTCGCCATCTTGCTTCTCAGTATCGTAGAGGTTCGCTCTGGTCGAAAAGTCTGGCGGTGCTGAAATCCTAATCTGACGCAATCTGGCCATCACGCTTTCGCCGGGGTCAGACTGTTCGCCATTCTCTTCATAGTCCTTGATGATCCGGTAGAGTTCATCCAGATGCTTCTCCGGCACTCTCTTGATCTCGGCAACTACGTCTTCCCTTGTGACCATTGGTTTCAGGTACCTCCGCGCCGAATATACTTTCTTGATGCGGCAGGACACAACCTTTCAAGTATGCTGACGAGCAAGTGAAGAGGAACTCGCGTTCGATGCTGCATTCGCAGCCCTCCCTCACGGTCGGGCTTCTGACCTACTTCCAATCGCACCAATCACGATCCGCGAGGCTCCACCAGTCCATGCCGATCGGCTGGCCGTCGGGTGGATCGTTTGGTTTGCTGAGGTTCATCTTCTTCGGATCTTCCTGAAAGCGTTTGATCTGGTTTTCAGCGTAGAGCAAGTAGGCTTTCTGGTCTCTATTTTCGAGGATGCGTTGTTGCGCCGCCAGCCAATCCTTTAACTCTTCGAGTTTGAGTTCGGCAATTGCGCGAACCTGGTTTGACGCGCGCTCGTTCGCCGCCAGAGACATCAGCTCGCTTAGCACTACCATGTTCACCGTACGCTGAATCTCGGTGTGATAAGTCGAAGTCATGGACGCTTTCCAGGTCCTGGTAAGAATGCTGTCGAGTACTTCATCAAGACTGGGATTGCCGGGATAGCGCGCGTGAAATTCAACGAGTCGCGCGGCACGTTCAGGATTAAACAGAAAATCGCAGACGTGATTGGCGATGGCTTCCGCGGGAGCGAGCGCGTCAAACGTCGGCGCGGTGCGAATGCGAAAGTCTTCGCGCGTGCGCGGGTAACCGGGTGGACGAGGCGGGATCAGACGGAGCACAGATTCAGGCAGTGCCAGCGCCTCCGGCTTAAGAGTGCTGAGCACCGCGGCGAGCGCCCGTCGCTGCTCTTCCGGGGGAATAATCTGTGGGTTCTTGTCACCTTTGCCGCGCAGACTGAACGTGTAGTCTTCCCCGCCAATCAATTTTGCGGTCGCCTCGACCTGATAGCGATGGTACATGTAGAGCGGCACCAAAACGTCTTCGAGCGTCGCCATCGGCGCCCCTTCGCGAATGTTGTTTTCACCAAAGCGATTCAATGCTGCCGCGCGCACCTTCATCACGTTGGCGAGCCCATCGATGACGTTCGCGCCGTTGTCCCACAGATGGGCGACTGAACTTGAAGCGCTCGCCGGGCGGGCATCCTGATCGGTGAGATACATCAAGCCGCGACTGAAAGCATCGCTCAGGATCTTATCCAGTGCAGCCGGTTCATTTGTGCCGGCCGGAAAATCCTGATAGCCGTAGGCAATCGTCACCTTATCCCATTCACCGATTCCCTTTGCATAAGCGTCTGAGATGTCAGGAATACCGTCGGCGCCAAGTTTCACCAACGGCGCGGGATAGTCCATCACCGACGCGCGATTCGAAATGCTGGCCGCGAAGTTGTGTTGCAGTCCGAGCGTGTGGCCAACTTCGTGCGCGGCGAGCTGTCGCAAACGCGCGAGCACGACCTGCTCCATAATCTTCGCCGTCTGTGACTTTCCCGGTCCGTACGGCGCCAACAATCCTTCGGCGATTAGAAAATCCTGCCGATCGCGTAGTGAGCCTAAGCTGACGCGGCCCTGAATAATCTCTCCCGTGCGCGGGTCGTGTAGTGAACTGCCGTACGACCAGCCGCGCGTCGAGCGATGCACCCATTGGATGACGTTGTAGCGCACGTCCATCGCGTCAGCGCCGACGGGCATCAACTCGACGCGAAACGCGTTGCGATAACCGGCGGCCTCGAAAGCCTGGTTCCACCAGCTAGCTCCCTCGATCAAGGCTGAGCGCACAGGTTCCGGCGCGCCGCGATCGACGTAATAGGTGATGGGCTTTACCGGATCGCTCATCGCGGCCGACGGATCTTTCTTCTGCAAGCGGTGGTGATTGAGGTAGCGTTTGGTGATCGGCTCGCTGATTGGCGTAGCAAAGTCCATGAAGATGATTCCAGAATATCCGGAACGAGGATCATTAACGCGGGTCTTGAAACCCGGCGGCGGTAATTCGACAAACGAGATGTGCTCGCGAACCGTTATGGCTTGTGGTATTGGCGTGACTTGCCTGACCATTGGCCCGGCTTCGCCTTCACTCGTGAAAGTCAGAGTTGTTTCGACTTCCGTGTTCTGCGGAAAGTTTTTCGTGTTCGCCAGATAAAAAGCGCAGCGCGTTGGATCGAGCCGGAAAGTTCCCTGTTGACTGCGTTGCAGGGTGCCGGGAATCCCATGCGCGTCGCGGAGATAAAACGCCGTCGCATCGACCAGCGCGCGCCCGCCTTCTTCCGCCGCAACTTCAAATCCCCACAGGGTTGATTCGGCGAACGCGTCTTTCACCGCGCGGCGTTCATCCGCGTCATCGCTGTTGGCGCGAAATGCTTCGTTCGAAGCGATCAGCAGAACCCTTGGCCCAGTGCGTTCAAAGCGGACGATGTGGCTTTGACCAAGCTGGCCTCGATCCAGACCGAGGTCGTTTGATCCAATCCCAGCCGGTAAGGATTCGACGTAAAGAAACTCAGCTTTCCACTTATCGATCTCTAACCAGACTTTGCCGGCTTTGGCGTCCCAGTAAAACGGAAAGTAGCCGGGGAACTTTTCCATCGGGGCGACTTTTTCGGCGATGGTAGGTGTTTTCGCCGCGTCAGCGCCAGTTCTCTGCGCAAACAGGCTGGAGCTTAAGAGCAGAAAAAACGAAAACAGGAGAATGAGTCGCTTCATTTGCTTCCTCCGATCCGAAACTGCCATTCAGCAGGGTCTCGTGCCGTGTGAAGAACCGCCACGACGACGATGACATCGTCCTCAATTGAAAAGTAAACGGCGTAGGGGAATCGCCGAGTGAGCGCGCGCCGGATTCCTGAGCGCAGATCCTGATACCCGAACGGGCTATCGAGGATTCGATAATAAGAAGCGCGAAGCTCCTTGAGGAATTCAAGCCCGAGCCCAGGCTGTTCAAGCTCATACCAATCCAATGCAGCTTCAATGTCAGCCTCGACCGAGGGCTCGGCTTCGATTCGATATCGTTTCACTTGGACTTCTGAGTCAAACGATCGAGAACTTCAAAGGCTGGACTGGCAGACGAAGGATCGTCACGATAACGCGCTAGTCGCTCTTCGGCGAGTCGTAGATGACTATCAGGTACAGGAACCTCGTCGGGATGTTCGGCGATCTGATCCCAAAGAGCTTGGAGATATTGGACTTGTTCGGCCTTTGACAGATCGCCGAAGCCTGGCGGCGCTTGAATGGAAGTTTCTGGCATTACGCCTCCTTAGTCTCTTGATAATACTTCAATCGCTCCACCTTCGTCATCGCGTCCATTGAGCCGCCTGACCGCTCCGCGAGGCCGTCACTTCTCGTCCAGCTTCCGCCCCGCACTCAAATTATCGAAATTCAGAATCGCGTTGAAGACAAGGAAGTAGCTGCCCGAAGTCTGCCCGCGCCAGAACGGATTGTTTGAGAAAAGCACGACGTGGCCGCGTTCGAGCGGCGAGTCGATCACGGTCGCGTGTTGAGCGATTTCATCACCGCCATCCAGTAGCCCTGATACCAGAAGCTCGTTCGCGTTTCCATAGCGCAGCACGACGCGCGGGCGTAGTGCCGGCGGAATTAAACCGATCAGATTGCGACGTTGCTCGTCAGTGATGGGCGCAGCTTCCCAAACTTCTGAACTCGGGGGTGGTTCGACTACCTCTGATGGAGGCCGTCCTTGCACCACGTCGGGATCGTCGACCGTGCCGCGGCCGGTCGCCCTTTGACCCCCTCCGCCTCCGCGACGGCCGCCTCCTCCTCCGCCACCGACGACATTGCTCACGTTGAAGATTGGGCCGTTAGAGCAATAGACCGAGAGAGTGTCACCATAGCCGTAAGCAATCGGACTCCGGGAATCCACCATCCTGGTTTTCAATAAATCGCCGATGGCTTTCAGCCGCGTCGCGCGCGTGATCGAAACTCCCGGAGTGAAACCGTTCGAGACGGCAAAGTCAGCCGAGTCATCCGAACCGATGAAGACCCCGCCGTTCTTCACAAAGTTTTGCAGGTTCATCAGCCCCGTCAGACCAAGTCCCGGCCGCATGTCATCGGTCGAAGCAAAGCCACCGAGGTTTGGCGTCAGATCAGTCTTCTTCCACGGCAGAGGATTACCGTACATCGGCCGGCCCTGGATGACCGCGTTGGAATTACCGCCCCCCGGCGCGAACACAATTACGTCGTACTTCTTATTGAGGTCCGAGTCTTTCGCGACGTCCTGGGTACTGATGTAATCGTATGGAACTCCCATCTTATCGAAGGCCATCCGCCACCAGCCTTCATCCTGCGTGCTAAGCCAGGTATGCATGAACGCGACGCGTGCGACCTTGACGGCGTGCGTCTTAACTGAAGGAGCTTGATCGACGGCCAGGGCGGGCTCGCCCAAATCCGAAGTAGCCTTATTCACCTCGTCCGTCGATGCGTTGCGAATGATGAACGAGCCGCGATTGAATTTCCGCCCGGCGGCCTCGAATGGTTCTTCTGCTGATTCGAACGCGGCCTTCTTAAGGCGATAACGCAAAGTAATCAGGCTGTTGTCGGCGTTGTGATTGACGATGAAGATCGATCCGTTACCGCTGACGCCGCCGGTTGAAAGAACGTCGCCGCTGACCGGTTGCATAGCGGCGTCGAGAACTTTGACGTCGGTCACGCGCACGACTTGCACGTTTCCAGATTCTCCAAACGTCCAACCGGTGTCGTCGTAAACGTTCTGTTGCGGATCGCGCGGGCTCCAGTACTGATAATCGAGCAAAGCGTCGGCAATGCGGCTGTAAGGCTGATCCATGCGCACCAGGTAGCTGCCGGCTGGAAAAGTGCGCGGCTCAGTGTCGTCTTTTTTCGGAGAGGGCATTGGCGAAGGCGAACCCCCCGCTGTCGCAACCGGCTCTGTACCGCGCGCTCCGGCGCCGCGGGCAGTCGTTTTCTTCTTCACGGATACTGTAAAGGGCGCGGTGGCGCGATGAACCTCGCAGCCCTGCGCTTGCAGCGTCCGCAGTAAGGCGGCTTGATTGCCGAGGCGCGGATCGTCACCCGGGAAAACATAAGCCGCCGGACCTTCGTTCTTTGGTTTTTCAATCGACCGCTTGGATTTCAAGTAGAAGTTTTTGAGGAAGAGCTTGCTCTCGTGCTTGAAGTAATCGAGCGAGATCAGCAGCGCGGTCTGTTCATAGTTATTATTATTCCGCTGGGACCATTTTACGCGTGGCAGTGGCGGGTTTTGCCGGAACCATGTGCGCGAGGTTTCGTTCTCAGAAAGCGTGCGCACCAGAGTGTCGGCGCCGCCGTTGCCGAATGTTTCGTAAAGGCGACTGATGCCGTTGTGCGTCGCCGCGATGAACATCAGGTAACCCGGAGACCAGGTGTCGAAGTTGCCGTGCGCGAATACGCCGGGCATGCCGAACTTGGTCATCTCGGAGACATTCTTCCATCCGATCATCTGCCATTCATCGGTCAGAATTGGATCGACCCAGGCATTGTACGGTCCATCACCGACGGTGTTGTCGTAAAGATAAGGAACAGACTCATGCAGATCGTGCAGCACCTGCGGTTTCCAATCAAGATAAACCCTCATGATGTTGCGCGTGAGTTTGAGCGAGAGACCCATCGCGTCGCGATTGTTGTCGTGCGCGACATAGTGGCCCCAGTACAGTAGCGACGGCCAGTTGTCTTTCGGATGTGCGAGGTGCCAGTTGTAAATGTCGACCATGCGATTGCGCCCGTCGACTTCGACCACCGGCGTGATCAGCGTAACCATGCCTTCGCGAATCGACTTGATGTAAGGGCTTTCATCAACGGCCAGACGATAAGCGAGTTCCATCAAGGCAGTCGGCGCCCCCGTCTCGCTTGAGTGAATTGTCCCCGTGATGTAGTAAATCGGAAATGACTGGTCGACCAGGCGGTCCGCTTCGGCATCATCAAAATTAATCAGGCGCGGGTCGGCCAGTTTGGTTAAGCGCGCGCGGTTCTCGTCCAGTTTTGCCAGTAAGCTTTCGGAAGCGACGGCCACCGCGATCATTTCGCGGCCTTCTTCAGTGGTGCCGATGGAAAAGACTTTTACGCGCGGGCTCGCCTTCTCGAGCAGGCGCATGTACTTGTAGACGTCTTCAGCGTACGGCAACTTGCCCGGCGCACCCGCGACATCACCCAGCACGGCTTTCGGTGTCGGCACATTCGGCGACGCGGGCAAATAATCAGTCAGCGGCGAATTGAAGAAGGGTTCAGTGGTGTACTCGCGAATCTTCTTCGTGTATTCCTCGTCGATGGGCTGATTCGGATCGCGTCCCGGCTTGGGCTGCGCCGAAATGGTGAAGGCGGCCGTGCTAATAAACAGAGCACTCGCGACGAGCAAGCGCGCCAGTCTTTTGAAGGTCATCTTAGGTTCCTCGGCACTGTTGGCTTTGCAGCCCTGATTCTTAATGACGAACGGATTAGAAGAGAAGAAGATGCTTTTAAGCTAATCCACGAAGCAAGTCAATAGTCGGGTGGGAGTGCCCCAATGTGAATCCGAAATCTCGTAACCGCGCGAGAACCGATCAAGGTATATGTTGAGCGTCAACGTACACCCAGGCGCGTGTTCCTGATCGGAGGGTCACCGCAATTCGTTTGCAGGCGTCAACTTCGTACTTGTCGGCATTCTGAATGTCGTCTGGCGTGACGCGAAACACTGTCCCGACTATTACATCAGAAGCACGCCCCGTGAATCTGGCGATCGTTTGGACGGCCTTTCCGCTAACTGCGATCACCGATTCATCATCGATCTTCAGCTCAACCTGTTCGAACCCGTGTAGGGCATCGCTGGTCCTGTCTAATAGCCGGCCAAACGTGGCCATTTGCACGGCTTCAAGCTGCAGCGTGCCGTACGAGAAGATCGACTCCGTAGATTTTGAGCTGATTGTCATGACGAGCTTTTTGTAGCTCAGACTTCAGTCTGTGACTATTTCGAATCTGATCGCAGACTGAAGTCTGTGCCACAACATCACTTGGTAAATGGCCCTGACGTAAATACAATTGAAGCACAATCAGATGGAAGAGACGAATGAAAAGATCGCGCCTCCGAGCGCCCAATCTCCTGAAGAGTCCGGCCCGGTTCAGATCAAACCGATCAGTAAAGCTGCCGGCGGGCTGCCTGCGGTGTGGAGCACGGCGAAGAACACCTTTAAACAAATGGGCGTCGTCTCGGGCACACGCACGCTGCTGCAACTGAATCAGAAGGAGGGCATTGATTGTCCGGGTTGCGCCTGGCCTGAACCCGATGGCGAGCGCTCTCATTTCGAATTCTGCGAAGAAGGCGCCAAGCACGTCGCCGATGAAGCGACGACGAGGCGAGTCACGCCTGAGTTTTTCAAAGAGTGGAGCGTCAGGTCGCTCGCGCTTCAGTCCGATCAATGGCTGAACGCACAGGGCCGCATCACGCATCCGCTGGTGTTGAGCGCGGGCGCGGATCACTACGAGGCTATTAGTTGGACCGACGCGTTCGCGTTGATTGCTGGTGAATTGAACTCACTAGCTTCGCCTGATGAAGCGATCTTTTACACGTCTGGCCGCACGAGCAACGAAGCTGCCTTTCTTTATCAACTCTTCGTCCGCCAGTTTGGCACTAACAATCTGCCGGACTGCTCGAACATGTGCCATGAATCCAGCGGCATGGGCATGAAAGAGGCCGTCGGTTTTGGCAAAGGCACGGTGACCCTGGCTGATTTTGATCTGGCCGACGCAATCTTTGTCATCGGCCAGAATCCGGGGACGAATCATCCGCGCATGTTGACCTCGCTACTGCAGGCGAAACGCCGCGGCTGCAAAATCGTGCATATCAATCCGCTGCCTGAAACGGGACTGACGCGCTTCAAGCATCCGCAGGAAGTTTGGACCTGGCTGGGTAAAGGGACGCAGCTCGCCGATCTGTTTCTGCAAGTGCGCATCAACGGCGACGTGGCCTTGCTGAAAGGGATCATGAAGGAACTGTTCGACGCTGAAGAGCGCCGGCCGGGTCACGTTCTCGATCAAAGGTTTATCGATGCCCATACCAGCGGGTTTGAAGAGTTTAAGGCGTCGCTGGCCGCTGCTCACTGGGGCGACATCCTCGAACAATCCGGCGTCACGAAAGTTAAGATCGAAGACGCGGCGCGGCTCTTCGTTGAATCCGAACGCGTCATCTTTTGCTGGGCCATGGGCCTGACCCAACACAAAAACGCCGTAGCCAACATTCAGGAGATCATCAATCTGATGCTGTTGCGCGGACAGTTGGGAAAGCCCGGGGCGGGCCTGTGTCCGGTGCGCGGGCATAGCAACGTGCAGGGCGATCGCACCATGGGCATCTGGGAACAGCCGACAGAAAAGTTTCTCGATGACCTGGGAAAGGAATTCAATTTTCAGCCGCCGCGCGAGCACGGTCTTGATACCGTGCACGCGATTCAGGCGATGCATGGCGGGAACGCCAAGATGTTTTTTGCTTTGGGCGGAAACTTTCTCTCGGCCACGCCCGACACTGAATACACAGCCGACGCCCTGCGCCGCTGCCGTCTGACGGTGCACGTATCGACAAAACTGAATCGCGCGCATTTGATTACGGGCAAGCAGGCTTTGATTCTGCCGTGCCTGGGACGCACGGAAATTGATCTGCAGAAGAGCGGGCCGCAGATGGTCACTACTGAGAATTCGATGGCTGTGGTTGAAGGGTGGCAGGGACGGCTGGCGCCGGCGTCGCCGGATCTTTTGAGCGAGCCGGCGATTGTCGCTGGTCTGGCGAAAGCCGTGCTGGCGACGCGCTCGAGCGTCGACTGGGACGGCTTGCTGGCAAACTACGACCGGATTCGCGATCACATTGAACGTGTGGTGCCGGATTTTGACGATTACAACCAGCGCGCCCGGCGGCCCGGCGGTTTCTATCTACCGAATCCCATAACTGAATTGGAGTTCAAGACCGATGATCGTAAAGCGCATTTTACTGTCCATGAATTGCCACGGCACGATCTAAAGCCGGACCAATTCCTGATGATGAGTATGCGCAGTCACGATCAATTCAACACGACGATCTATGGCTCAGACGATCGTTACCGAGGAATTCACAACGGCCGCCGGGTAGTCTTTCTCAACCCGGATGACATTCGCATCGGCGGTTTTCATGATGGTCAGATTGTCGATCTGACTAGCCACTTTGAAGGTGAAGAACGCGTCGCGCATCGTTTCCGAATCGTCGCGTATAGCATTCCGCGGCGCTGCGTCGCGACCTACTATCCGGAGACGAACGTGCTCGTGCCGGTGCGCAACTTTGCCGACAAGAGCAACACGCCGGCATCGAAGTCGGTGGTGATTAGTATCAGGCCTTCTGAATGAGCTTAATCAGAAAGGCCTGTTGAAAGGAAACAAATCGATGAGTGCCGGAGGCGCGGCAGTTAGTAGCCCCGGGCGTAAGCCCGGGGATCGGGCCATGGAGATCTATCAGAGCCCCGAAGGGGCGACACACATCGGGAGACGAAAACCAGCGTTAGCCCGCATTTCTGTCGCCCTCTTCGAGGGCTTAGAGTCTGTTATGATCGTTTTCCCCGGGCGTACGCCCGGGGCTACCAATATGCTGCCATCTTCGATGGCTCATTGTGCGTTATTTGTTCAGATGACCATATTGAACTTGAAACAAAACTCAACTTCGAAAGCCGATCTCTACGATCAGCTCGCGGCCCAGCTTGCCAGCCTGCTGGCCGGCGAACGCGATCTGATCGCCAACGCGGCGAACTTCGCGTCGCTGATCTTTCATGCGCTGCCCGATCTCAACTGGGCGGGATTCTACTTTTTGAAAGACGGTGAACTCGTGCTGGGGCCATTCCAGGGAAGGCCGGCCTGCGTTCGCATCGCGATCGGCCAGGGAGTCTGTGGCACGGCGGCGGCAAGGCGCGTCACGACTGTCGTGCCAAACGTCCACGAGTTTCCGGGGCACATCGCCTGCGACAGCGCTTCGAATTCTGAAATCGTGGTACCGTTGCTGACGGATGAAAGCTTGATTGGCGTGCTTGATCTTGATAGTCCGATTATCGGGCGTTTCGATGATGAGGACGCATTAGGATTGAACCGTTTGGTATCGGTTTTGGTTGAGTCGACGGAGTTGGCAGACGATCAGCTGGCTCCGTAGGAGCCAAATGTTTATAGATCCAAACGGGCACGCGAATTCAAAGCTCCTTGAGGAGCGACATATTGTTCAGCGTTGGTGCCGCTCCTAAAGGAGTCTCACGAGTTTTATTAGACTGATCGGACTATGAATGTTTCGGCCCTGACCGGCCTCAGGATGCTTTCTAGATCAGGATGACTGACTGCAGAAGATGACTGAAACTGAAATTGCCAGACCAACTATCATCGCCGTCAGCGGCTTGTCATCGAACACCGGCAAGACGACGCTGATGTGCGATCTGTTGGAGCGACTGCCGGGCTGGGAAGCGATTAAGTTAACACGCGGCCACTATCGTTCCTGCGGCAAAGACCCACACGGTTGCTGTGTCAGCGACTTAATTCGCGACGAGCCGCTGATACGTTCTGGCCGCGAGGAAAACTACGAGGCCGGCAAAGACACCGGCCGCTTCTGGGACGCGGGCGCCGTGAATGTGCATTGGGTGATCGCCGGAGAAGAGCAGGTGGAAGACGGGATCAGACAGGCCCTGGCGCGGGTGCGCTCAACTGGTGTCATAGTAGAAGGCAACAGCTTTCTGGATTTCGTCGACGCTGATTTCGCAATCATCTGCGCGCGCGCGGGAGAGAACCGGATGAAGACTTCGGCGCGGCGGACTCTGGCAAAGGCGGACGCAATCTATCTTTCGACGATTGATGATGCGGACGGGACGATAGCGCGATTGCGATTCGACCAATGGCGCGCAGGTTCGACGAAAGGTTTAGATCTTCATGGGTTGCCGGTGCTGACGAAAGAAAAAATTCCCGAGTTGGCGGTGCAGATGCAGGCGATCTGCGACGAGCTCAGTTTTTCGCGCCTGGCGGCGCTCAATGCAGGCAGGGATGCCTGCGCTCCGCCCGCAGGATGCGGGCGCTCCTAAGCCTATGATTACAGTTCGCAAATCAGAGGATCGGGGCCACTTTGATTTTGGGTGGCTGGATACCTATCACACCTTTTCGTTCGATCAGTATTACGATCCGGCGCACATGCACTTTCGCACTCTGCGCGTTATCAACGAAGATCGCGTGCAAGCGTCCCAGGGGTTTCCGACGCACTCGCACCGCGACATGGAAATCATTACTTACATTCTTTCGGGTGCCCTCGAGCATCGCGACAGTATGGGCAACGGCTCAGTCATTCGGCCCGGCGACGTGCAACGAATGAGCGCCGGTACCGGTGTGTCGCACAGCGAGTTCAACCCTTCCGACACTGACGCGGTTCATCTTTTGCAAATTTGGATTCTGCCCGAAAGCCAGGGTTTGCCGCCGAGCTATGAAGAAAAACACTTCAGCGACGAATCACGCCACGGGGGGCTGCGACTAATTGCCACACCTGATGGCCGCGATGGTTCAGTCACGATCAACCAGGACGCGCAGATCTACGCGACGATACTCGATGCCGGACAGAGCGTGGTGCATAGCTTCAAAGAAAACCGATCTGCGTGGCTACAGGTAGCGCGCGGAACGATTCGTTTGCAGGAAGTGGAGTTGAAGCAGGGAGACGGAGCCGCGGTTCACAATGAAAGCGAAATCACCGTCATTGCGCACGATCAGGCTGAGTTTCTGTTGTTCGATTTGGGCTAGCTGAAAGTGGCATGGGCGTCTCGCGCCCCGTGGATCACGCGTAGAATGTGCGTGCGACTTTCATTCTTCCGCGCGATTTAGCGCCGCCACCGGCGTCTGCACGTCGCGCAATTCAGCCACGGTTTCCTTGATCCTGATCGCTAGTTTTTCGATCGTTTCGACTCGACGGCGGGTCTTGTCGCCGAGTTCTTCACGCAACATTAGTTGCGCTTGTCCCAGCAGGGCAGCCAGCGGGTTGTTGATTTCGTGTCTGACGTGCGCGACCAACGCTGCCGCATCGGTAAGCTTGGTTTCGTAATCGGCGACCAGCGCGCGTAGACGTGCCAATTCGTTCGTGTCCGGGGGCGTGTGTGATTCGCTCATTATCTCCCGCAGGTTTTGGACTGGAGTTCGAAGGTGAAGTAACGGCAAGAGCGTGAGGGACGCCGCCAGGCGCGCCCATTGTGCTTTTAATGAAGCACAAGCGCAAGAACTATTTTTTGTCAGACTCACTTGCGGCAGTCTCGGGAGCCATGTAAGCAACCAGAAGCTGAAGCTGCGAGCACGCGGGTTGGAAGTGGCGTCCCGCCCGTGAATCGAGCAGGATGCGCGTGGCATTACGTGCGGTTGACTTGATCGGCGGAGTTACGTAAATTCTTTTTCGCTGCTGGGAGGTCGTCCAATGGTAGGACTCCAGACTCTGAATCTGGCTATCGGGGTTCGAGTCCCTGCCTCCCAGCCAAATAGATCCAACAAGTTACGGGCGACCCATTTTCTGAGTCGCCCGTTTTGTGTGCCTATAGTGTGCCAGCCGTTTGAAATTTACTCTTATTCTGTTCCCGTCTTTGCAAACAAGAGTCGCTCTAGTTTGTCCGATGCGCCACCACTCGTGCGTGTGGTTGGCAATAGAAAGCGGCGAGTGTGAGAACCCCGGCGCATCTATCTCTTGGTTCTAAGTTAGGTGAACGTGCCCTTCGCCGCAAGACCAACTGTCGCGTTGCCTGAATCTGACGCCTGGTAACGTTGATTGCACGGTCACGTCGCTCCCGCAGCGATCTTCCGCTGATCGGCTTCAGGGCTTCACCACCAGCACGTTGAAGGCTGCGTTCACCGACATGGCACCAAGGTCCTGGTTGAAGATTGCCCACTTGCTGCTGCTGGTGATATAGAAAACACCGATGGGGTGATTGTTGAAGGTCCCGCCTACGCCACTAGGGTTATAGTTTGGCGTGATGATTAGAACCGCATTTGGAGCACCATTGGTAAGCGCGTTGTCAATCAGTGTGCAGTGGCTACAGCCGGCGGCCGTGATATTGGCGGATGTAGCCGTGTGGATGAAGACCAACGAGCGGATCTTTGTGTCCGTATTACTATTCGCTTGAGTCACGGCTGCATTCACCGCGGTAGTTATCCCTGCATTCACCTGTTGGGTCGTAAATTGATTCGCTTGAGTCACCCCTGAAGCCACCGCGCTGTTCGTAAATTGATTCGCTTGAGTCACGGCTGCATTCACCGCGGTGGTTATCCCTGCATTCACCGCTGCATTCACATCGGCTGGGGAACTTCCCCTAGTCGCCTGCGTCGTGCCGTCCGGAAACTTGAAGCCCCCCGAATTTGATTCCACTACACCCGCCACGGTCAGTTTCGTTCCCGGCGTGGACGTGCCGACGCCGACGTTGCCGTTGGCTAGAATTCTAAGTTTCTCGCGCGAATCAGCCCAGAGAGCTAAGTCTTTACCAGTTTGCGCTCCAACAATAGCCATGCCTATGTCCCAGCTTAAAACACCATGG
>JBBQWP010000024.1:0-86015 GCA_038210455.1 Pyrinomonadales bacterium
AACGATTGAACCAAAGACAAGCTGGGACCTGTGGGTCTTGCCGCTGGACGGTGAGCAGAAACCTGTTCCGTTTCTGCAGACGGACTCTGACGAGCGCCAGGCTCAGTTCTCGCCCAACGGAAAATGGGTCGCCTACACGTCTATTGAATCGGGAAGATTTGAAGTGTACGTGCGGCCGTTTCCTGCAGCCGCCGGCAAATGGCAGGTCTCGACGGGTGGTGGCGACCAGCCGCGCTGGCGGCAGGACGGAAAGGAATTATTCTATCTGGCCGGTGATCGCAAACTCATGGCGGTTGACGTGAGCACCGACGGTCCCACCTTCGGTCACGGCGTCCCCAAGGCGCTTTTCGCTGCTCGCGTGGGTGGCATAGACACGCCCGGAGATTATTACGCCGTCAGCCCCGACGGCCAGCGTTTTCTGCTCAACAATCTGGTTTCGGAGGCGGCCCATACTCCCATCACCGTGGTCACGAATTGGACGGCGGACTTGAAACGATGAGTCTTGCGATAGGCACGACGGTAAGCACGCTGAAGCGCGCTAATTGAAAATCAGCGCCGTGACCCAGCGCTAAGAGCGCTGATCTAGTAACGCTGCTCGAAAGCTCGATGAATCGGGCTATCGAAGCCAATCGGATGATGACTCCCGCATGACGCTTGGCTCACGAACCCAGATAGAACAGGCTGCCCAGGGAACTGCAGAAAACTCCGATACCTAGTCAACATTAATCCCCAACCTGTCACCACATTTGAACAGCGATAACCCCAGCAGGCAGGCGATCACCAGGTTGAAGTAAAAAGCGATGGTGCCGTCAATAAACGTCGCGGGCAGATTGCCAAAGAAAGGCAAAGCGAGCGGCGCGGTGACGGTAGAGATTACGACGCTAACGATGAAACCGACCGCCTGGATGAAGAGCACCATCCCAAACGCTTTGAAATACGTGGACCGCATTCGGCGGATCGTGTCCAACCCGACCATCGGGTTAACTACCGCGCCGAAACTCTGCGTGTAACCGGCCACTGCCAGGGCCATCGGATAATAGAAGATCGCCCAGGCTATGCCGAGCAAGAGCAACCCCGCGATTAGAATTCCTGCCGCCAGAAAAGGCCTTAACATGCTCATCGCTGGAGTCGGATCGCTCTTAGCGTTTTTGGATCGTTCGGCTTCGCGCGCGATCGAAGCTCCCGGCCGCAGATCATCCAGATGCTTATTCGCCTCTTCCAGTTTTTTTGGATCGGCATTAGGGTCCATCAATGGCGCCAGGTCGGCCGCGGTAGGCGCGGAACTCTGCGCGGTTTCCGCTTGACCGGCGAGCAGCGGCGCCACCCCAGGACCCGCGTTCAGCACTCCAAAGATCAGCGCTATCAGAAGCACGATCACTGGTCCCCAGGTAACAATCGTTATTCCCACACCCAGAAAGATCGGCTTGACCAGATCTTCCCACATGTCGAATTCGCTAAAGTCCGGCATGAAGCTGTGATTGAGCCGGCCCCAGGCGACCTGGCTGATCACGTGCGACATACAGCCGAACATGATCACAAAAGCGATCACGCTGCCGCGGAAACCACCGAGTAGTAGTAACCCGTAGATGAACGCGCCCGAAAAGAGCGCAACTTTGTGCTGGAACGGATAGCGAATGGCCCGGACAAAATCATCAACGCCGAAACCTGAGTTCTGAAATGCGATGCTATCGGCTCTGGCTTTGACCTCTTCATAAATCTTGCAGAACTCGCCGCACCGAGGGCACGTAGCAATGTGGTGTGCGTCTAGAAATTTTGCGCACAGCTCACACAGACCGGTGGCGCAGGCAGGACAGATGTAATGCGGCGTGACCTGGGGGTGGTTGTAACACGTGTCGGGAATTGTTTCGGGGTTTGCAAACGCGTCGTCCGGGAACGCGTCGTCAAAGTCAGATGATTCAGCGTGCGATGGCGGAGCCTCTTGCCAGGCGGCTTCGGCATGCGTGGCATCGACCAACGTCTGAGGCGTAGGTGCTACGCGTTCACCCTGAAAGGCAGCCCTCAACATTGGCGCACGTCCAGCCTCGATCCAGTTGAGGCTGCCCTTGCTGACTTTGTCAGTGGGCGCGACAGAGCCGTCGGCGATCCATTCTTTCAGCGTTTCCAGATCCGCCTCGAAGACGCCGGTTGGTGTGCTGACGCGCCATTGTTCAACTTGAGCGCTCATAATTGTGTTCCTGATCTCGGTTGGGATTTGCGAAGCGATAGCGAACTCGTTGATGCTGAAGTTTCAGGTTTGTGCTCAAAGCGGGTTTGCGCTTCTAAGCTATTTTCTGATTGAGAGGGGCTCGGCCTTAAGTTTGTTGTGGGACTTATCCAAGTGCTCTGCCAGCCGGCGGCATTAGCACCTTTCAGGTTCGAGGCCAAAGGCCCTTGGAATACTAGCCATTCGGGTCGGAATACGTCAATAGTTTAGTTTTCAGGCCCATTATCAGGCCCCAAGCGGAGAATCGCTAGGTTGGTGGACCACCGTGAGGAATGTTGGACCGAAGCTCCCGCTGGTCCCATTAGGTTATTAGCCCAGTCGTTTTGCGGCTGGGTCCGGTTGGACCAATAACTCGATCCCGCTTCGGCGGGCTTCGGGTTGCCGGCTTGTCGAGCCTAAGCCGAATCTGCGCGATTGCCGACCGCAGACTCGCGATGTGCTTTCGATACTGATTGATGCCAACGCTCCAAAAGGGTCCGTCGATTATCCAGTTTCTTCCCGATGCTTGGCACCTTCATCACCAATCGCTCCAGATGAGACAGGTAGTCAGGCTCGCCGATCGTCTCCCGAACTTCGGCGAGAAAAGGCTGCAGCTTGGCAAAGACCACCAGGTGTTCCGTGTTTGCTTCCAGAAACATCTTCTCGTCAACGCCGCCATTGTTCACGAGCGAGGCGGCGGTATCCCAGTACGAGGCAACCATGCGGTAATACGCGCTCTGCCGCTCTCCGCTCAGCAGCAACTGAACGATGTCACGCCCGCTTTTCGGAGCGAACTCAGATACGAACCAGGACCGAGCCTCGCGCATTAACGCTCCGCTCCTGATTTTGTAAAGCTCGAGAATAACGAGCGCACTGTTTTCCATTAGGGTCTCCTTTAAAGTTAATTAGCTGCCAGCGTTTTGATCAGCTGTAACGATGCGACTTGTATGCCCGCGCGCGCCGTCAGCAGAAAGCGACAGAGCTCAAGATTGTGCCTGACTTCTGGAAAGGCGGTATCGCCTTGCCTTAGAGCGATCGCAAATTCGCGCTCAGCCTCACTTAGTCGTCCGGTACGCGCCAGCGTGACTCCCAGATTGTTGTGAGCAGAGGGGAACCGGCCCGGCGATCGCAATAGCGCTGCCTTGAATAACTCGGCGGCGCTGGCGAAGTTGTTTTCATTGGCGGCCATCAAGCCTAACCTGAAGTATGGCGGCGCGAAAGTTTTTTCTGAGGCAGCGATCGACTGTTGGTAGGCGGTCCGCGCTTCCCCCATCCGGTTCAAGTCTTCGAGCGCGACGCCCAGAGAATAAGAGGCTTTGGGATAACGACCGCCTCTGGCTTCGATTGCTTTTCGGTACGTGGCCACGGCGTCTTTGGTGCGCCAGAGTTCGTAGTCGCAGACGCCAATGTTGTAAAGGGCCTGCGCGTATCTTTCCCGCGCGGCTGGAGAGACACGGCGATAATCATCAATGGCCGCGTCGTAATTCGCCCTTTCGTACTTAGCGTTACCGCGCCTGATTAATTCCCGGCCGTCGGCCTCAGGGGTCTGGGCCATCGCCAGATGTGCGAACGAAAACAACGACAACACTGCGAACAGAAGTCTCCTGAATCTCAACACTTTCCACCTCCAACTAAGAGTTCGATTTGTTGAGAAGAGATTAGCGCTCGCAGGAGCTCCCGGTCTTTCCTAATGTTGCTGTGTTTGCCTAATCTTGCTATCAAGTTCCTGTCAGAAGCCCGACCGTGAGGGAGGGCCTGGTGGGGCAAGGTTGCCCTCCCTCACGGTCGGGCTTCTGACATCAGCTACGTCTGAAACATCAGTCGATAGGATTGCGGCGTGGTTCCGGTGAGTTTGCGGAACAGCCTGGTGAAGTGACTCTGGTGACTGAAGCCGGCTGTGAAACCGACATCGACCAGCGGCATCTCGCTGCGGGAAAGCAATTCCTTCGCTCGTTCGATCCGAAGTTTGATCAGATACTGGTGCGGTGTGACACCCGTAGCTCGTTTGAATTCGCGCGCAAAATGGAACGTGCTCATTCCGGTTACGGCGGCCAGTTCGGACAGACCCAAATCGCTGGCGTAATTGGTGTCGACAAAGTCCAGGACGCGGCGGAGCTTCTTTCCGGATAAGCCGCCGACAAGACGTTGACGGCCATCGCCCGAAGCTGTGTAGTGCCGCAGCAGATGAAGCGCCAGAATATGCGCGAGTGATTCGGCATACATCCGGCCGTTTTACATTTCTGTCTAGAGTTCGGCCATCAGCCCGAGACCTACACTCATGATTACCGGATCATTCGGCGCTGCTGTCTCAACCACCTCTGCATGAACTGGAGTAGAGAACTCAGCCGCGGCGCGCAAAACGAGCGACGGATCCAGAAGAATCGCGAGATGCTCCGATTCGGCCCCAATCTCAACGGCAAAGGGATGTCCCGCGGGGATCACGCAAACACTTCCTTTACTGCGATCGCGCGCGCTGAAACCGCCCGGCGTATGAATCTCACCGCGGCAATTGTCCGCCAGTGAAATCGTTATCAGGTGTTCTTTATTTTGATGCTCCGGCAGAAACCCGCGCGCCATCCGGTAGTGCGCCAGGCTGATCCCATCCCACGATACCTCTCTCTTCAGCAGCAAAGGCAGGGAATGATTCTGCGGCATGAGCGGGCGATGTTCCCGGCTGAGCATTCTTAAGATCTACCTCCGGGGTTGCTTCGTCGATCGGGTTTGCCTTCGTCGATTCACCTTCAAAGACGCTCGCGCGGAAACGCGGCCCGTCGCGCAGGTTCGCAGCCGTTCCAGGACCGCAGCGCGCGCGCGCGTAAACGCCTGCTTGTCGCCAAAGAGCTGCAAGGCCCAGTTGGCCCCAATTTCCAAGGCGTTGATTTCGAAAGCAAGTTGGATGGCGTCTACTTTGAGGTTGATCTGGCCGGCTTCTTGCGCATCGACGATGGCCCACCTGAGGACTTCGAGCCACTCTTTCATGATGTCCGCGATGCGATCGCGGATCCGTCCGGGCCGGCTATCAAATTCGGCCGAGGCCGCCGCAAAGAAACATCCGCCGCGAAAAACATGATTCTGCGCATAGTCGAACCATATCTCGCACAGCCGGCGCAGGCGCGGCAGACCTTTCTTGGCTTCGAAAGCGGGACGGATGACCTGCTCAATAAAGATGCTGCGGGCGGCGTCCACCGTGGCGAGCTGCAAGTCTTCCTTTGATCCAAAGTGAGCGAACAAGCCGCTCTTGCTCATGCCGGTTTCGGCGGCCAAACGGCCGATAGTGAGACCGTCAAGTCCTTCTACTGAAGCCAGGTGGACGGCCACCTCAAGGATGGTTTGGCGGCTGCGATCTCCTTTGGCGCGGCGGGCTTTGGTGGCGGCAGTCTTCATAAAGGTTCGGTTCCAGGATTGGAAGCCGGCAGAATAGCACGAACGTTCGTTTTTAGGAAGAGCTGGTTCTTCTCTTACTCCCTCTCCCTTTGGGAGAGGGCTGGGGTGCGGGTGCAAAGCTTAGTGAGAAAAGTCTGTTGATTGCTCTTCGTGTTTATTCGAGAACAATGTGAAAAAAAGAGGTTCGCACTCAGACCGTCACCCCAACCTTCACAAAGGAAGAGGGAGTAAGAACGTAAGAGTAGATTCAACATGAACCTAACGGCAACGGGCACTGGAGGCGAAACCATTTGCATTACAGAAGCGAGCCGGAAAATAATCTCGCTCATGAACATGAAACAACGACTCGGATTGCGGATCCTGCTGCTCGCTTTTAGTGGCGCGAGTATAGCCTTGCTCAATTCGCCGCCGGTTCAATCGCAGACCCAGTCGCCACGAAAACAGGCAAAGCCCTATTACCCTGAACCCGGCGATCGTTGGCAGCACCGCCGGCCCGAAGATGTAGGCATGAACTCATCGCTGCTGGAGCAGGCGGTGGCATACGCAAAGACGCAGGCCAGCACGATGCCCGCAGATTTTTCCACTCAGGTCGAAACGTTTGGCCGCGTGTTGGGACCCTTGCCGAAGATGCGCGGCCCGACGAATGGAATGATCATTCGGCACGGCTATATCGTCGCTGAATGGGGCGACACCAATCAGGTCGATCCAACTTACAGCATCGCCAAAAGTTATCTTTCCACCTTGGTTGGCATCGCCGTCGATCGCGGCACGATCAAGAACGTTCACGATCCAATGAAGCAGTACGCGACTGACGGCGGATACGACTCTCCCCACAATGCGAAGATCACCTGGGAAAATCATTTGCAGCAAACCAGTGAGTGGGAAGGTTCGATGTGGGGTAAGAACAGCAACTTCCTGGGCGTCGAAGAATTTGGCCGCGGCCAGCGCCGGCCCCGTGAAATTAAAGAGCCGGGCAGTTACTGGGAGTACAACGACGTGCGCATCAATCGCATGTCGCTTACTTTGTTGGAAGTCTGGAAGAAGCCTCTGCCTCAGGTGTTGAAGCATGAGATCATGGATCGCATCGGCGCTTCTAGTACGTGGCAATATCACGGCTACTTTAATTCTCAGGTCACCATCAACGGCAAGCAGATGGATTCGGTGAGCGGCGGCACGCGCTGGGGCGGTGGCTTGTGGATCAGTGCGCGCGACGAGGGCCGCTTCGGTTATCTAATCCTGCGCCAAGGCAAGTGGAAAGATCGGCAGATCGTTTCTGAGAACTGGATCAGAGCGGCCACCACACCGATAACGATTGGCCAGGATTACGGTTATCTCTGGTGGCTCAACACGAAACGCAAACAATATCCGAGCGCGCCCGCGACCAGCTTCGCGGCCCTCGGCGCCGGTTCAAGCACGATCTGGATCGACCCGGAGCACGATCTCGTCGTCGTCTGGCGCTGGCACCAGGACAGAAGCACCGATGAACTGCTCAAGAGAATCCTGGCATCGATCCGGAATCCGGAGCGGTAGTGGATTAGCTTTTAAGGGTGACTCATCGCTACGCTCGCGGTAGTGACCTCACTGCCGACCCTTCCGTTCAGTCATAGCCGAACGCAGCATCATGACTGACGTGTAGACCACGACCACGATCACCAGCCAGCGCACATAGACCAGTGGCAAAGACTTGACGATATACACCGCGATCAGAACCGCCGGGATGCCTCCGAGCGCCAGCCCCAGCGCGGCGCGCAGGTCGTAACTGCCTTTGCGAATGAAACGCACGCTGCCGACCGGCATCAGAAAGGCGCAGGATCCCATCATGATTGGAAAGGCGGCCGTCGGATTCATCCCCAGAAGGCTGATCATGATCAGGCACGGACCGTAAAGCCCGATGCCCAAAGACATCAACGCGCCCAGTACAAAATTTCCGATGAATCCAACGGCCAGCTTTGTGCCTGTCAGCCGCAGCGCTTCGCCGGCGCCGGCCGTAACATTCAATACCTGCAGCAAAGTCAGCGCGGCCGCCAACAGCAAAGCGATCCCCATGCCGATCTGCACTTTGCGGCGCGGCCATCCGCACACGACTCCGGCGCCCAGCCACATGCCCAGAACAGAGGCCGCGATCAAAAGGATCAGCGTCAACATATCCACGTCCACAATGGCGATGAAAATGAATGCCTGCACGATGGTCGCGAGGGTATGACCAACATTAAGCGTACCGGGTATACGCTCGTCCCTGACCACGTGCCGTAGTTTGTATAGCGAAGTGGTGGTGGCGAACGAACCAATGCCCAGCGTGTCAAAGAAGGTGGTGACGAAACCAATTCCGGCGCCGAGCGCTGTCGGCGCAATCGTTTCATCACGGCGCGATTTGAGAATTGCCGTCAGCCAGGCGATTACATAAAACGCAGCGAAGCCGCCGAGCGCGAGGAAGAGCCAGGTTTTGATAGTCAGCATCAGGGGAGTTCGTCAGGGGGTTGTCCAACAAGCTACCAGCCGGGTTGATGATTGACGCTAGGCCCGGACTCCTTCGACAATGCTGAGCGGGCTCCTGGTCGACACGACACGCGTCATCTTCAATCCGGCTTGCGCGAACATCGCGGCGAATTCCTTCTTCGTGCGCTCGCGTCCTCCGATGATTAGCATTTGAATATCGAGGAGTTTGCCCCAGTTCGGGTCGTTGCCTGGAGGAATGACGTTGTCGACGACCAGCACCCTCCCCTTTGCATTCATGGCGGCACGGCAGTTCGAAAGGATCTTCACGCACTCCTCGTCGTTCCAATCGTGAAGGATGTATTTCATGATGTATGCATCGCCGCCTGTCGGCACAGCCTCGAAGAAGCTGCCTGCTTCAAGCGTGCAGCGCTTAGCGACGCCCTTTGCGGTAACGTGCTGGTCCTTCAGGGCTCTGGCGATGACCGATGCTTGATCAAACAACACGCCCTTCAGCTTGGGGTTCGCTTTGAGGACGGTGGCCAGAAGGCTGCCGTGGCCGCCGCCGACATCCACGAGCGTCCCTTTGGAGAATTTATACGCGGCCGCAATCGCAGGATTCTCGGCCCCGGAGAGGCTCGTCATCGATTCGCCGAAGTCGGCGAGGTCCGCCGGATGTTTCTCGAGATACTCGAAGATCGGAACACCATGGGCTTTGCGGAACGGGTTCTCGCCGGTCTTCACTCCATGAAGGAGTTCCTCCCAGGCGTCCCACGTGTACTTCTCGTTGATCATCAGCGCCCAGCCGCGCATAGATCCGGGCACACCCGTCTGGAGGGTGGCGGCGAGCGGCGTGAGTTTGAACCGTCCGCCTTTCGTCTCCGCAAAAACGCCGACACTCGCCAGCGCGCGGAGAACACGGTAGAGCGCCGGCGCCTGCATGTCAGTAGCGGCGGCCAACTGATCGGCAGTTCGCGGACCGTCGTTGAGGAGGTCGGCCAGTTTGAGTCTCGCGGCAATGTGGATGAGGCGCGCAACCCAATGTCCGATAGTGAGGTTGAGCATGACGGTTGGCAATGGCAGTTTCTTCGCCATGTGGCAGGTCTCCTTAAGAGTGAATAGTTTCTTGTTCTGTGCGAACGCTGCGCTTAACGGCATTCAAGCCAGGTTGTAGGCGTCTAACGTCCGCAGACCCGGACGACCCACAAGTAATGACGGGAAGGATATATCACTGGGTCGCTGTAGTTGGCAATAGGGGGATGCGCGCAGCGAGGTCAGTACCGTGAGCGCAGATCGGGAAATGAAAACAGCACTTCGTCTTACCAAGTTAACTCTTAAGGAAGTACGCCCGGTGAGTATGCCATTCCAGTGAACAGTGCGCGGTGAGCAGCCAGCAGTCTAAGGAACAAAATCTTTGACAAGTGTTGGCCCTTCGATAAATACTCCCCACGCTCATGGATTGGAAGTACAAGCACTTTCATCAGGAGAGGGTTTTCCCGGCGCTGCGGCACCTTGTCTTTGAAGCTGCGCGCACGTTCATGGCCGAATCGCTCGGGTGGCAGATAACAGATACACCCGATGGATTTAGGGCAGAGGGTTATAGCTTTGCGCATCGCTCAATCGCAAACTTCCGGATTCAGGCAGACGCGGGCGGAACAAGAGTGGCTGTCGAGTTACTCGTCGAGCGCGCTAGTTCCCGCGGATTCATGTTGTTCGATGTCGGCGGTTACTACAGCATTCAAATTCGAAAGTGGCTTGACGGCATTCAGTGGGAGCACCATCAAAAGCTCGCGGGTGGGCAAAACGAAACTCCGAATCCGCTCGTGCTCGCGGCGAACAAACCTGGTGCTTACGTTTTCAATGGTTGCCTGGTGTTCATTGCCGTAATGTTTGGTCTCTATTTCCTCGTGACCTTCATCTGCGCCGTGGTTGGACTTCTCACCGGACATCTATATCTGTGGGGTAGAGGAGGCACGCTGGTAATTCATGGAGTTTTGGCCCGCATAGCATCGGGGCTGATCTTACTATTAGGAGCGTGGGTTGGATGGAGAGTTAAGAGGAAGTGAGCAGTGAGCGGTAAGCAGTGAGCGGTTCTCTTCCAAAGGCAATCCCCAATCGCCGGACTAATGAAATTCACCAGAAGGAGATCTATATGAAGCGAATCTATATCTTGACGTTTGTTCTACTCGCAACGGCACTGGTGCGAGGTGATGCGACCGTTACGGGTGGTCAAGACGTGCTCACCGTTAATCCAAAAACCATCGTGCTGAAATTTGAGAATTCTCGCGTCCGTGTCCTCGAGGCTACTCTTAGACCCGGCGTCAAGGAACAGACTCATTCGCATCCAGCCTATGTCATCTATGTCATCGCCGGCGGAAAGGTCCGCAGTCACGCTGCTGACGGCTCGGTCACTGAAACAGAGTTCAAAACAGGCGACGTTATCTACCGTGATCCGCTCACGCACTGGGCCGAGAACATTGGCAAGACGACGATTCGCCTGGAGCTGGTGGAACTTAAGGGTTAGAGATCAGTTGTCCTTACTCTCAGTGAGCGGCCAAAGAGGTCAGCACCGGGAGCGCAGCGACCGGGTCGTGTCCCAAGGTCTCCCTGCAACCCGGTCGCTACTCTCCCGGTACTGACCTCATCGGGCCGTCAGTTGAGTGTGGGGGGGGGTGAGTCACGCTTCACCCGGCAGCAGCGCCCCAGGTTTCCGCGACAAGTTCATAAGACCTGATACGCGCGGCGAGATCGTAGATCGACGTTACGATCATCAACTCGTCCGCGTGGGTGGTGGCGACGAAGTGTTTTAAGCCGGCGCGCACACTCTCGGGTGATCCGACCATGGAATGGACCAGCATGCGTGATGCCTGGAACTTCTCGGCCGGGCTCCAATACTCTTCAATGTCATCGATGGGTGGCTGGATTTTTCCGCCGCGTCCGCGCACAAGATTCGCGAACGACTGTTGGATGGTGGTGAACAGGGGGCGCGCTTCTGCGTCAGTCGCGGCACAAACGACGTTGATGCCGACCATGGCGTAGGGATGCGCGAGCTGCTTTGAGGGTTGAAATTTCGTTCGGTAAACGTCGAGCGCTTCCAGCAAAGAGTCAGGCGCAAAATGCGATGCGAATGCGTAAGGCAAACCGAGCGCGGCCGCGAGCTGAGCGCCGAACAAACTCGAACCCAGAATCCAAATCGGAACTTCAGTGCCGCGGCCGGGCACGGCCCGCACCGCCTGCCTCGCCTCGCCGGGTTTTGCTTCAGCCAGGAACGCCTGCAACTCCCGTACATCTTCGGGGAAAGTGTCAGAGCTTGATGGAGTGCGGCGTAGTGCTCGCAATGTTCGTTGGTCAGTTCCGGGCGCGCGGCCCAACCCGAGATCGATGCGACCGGGGTAAAGCGATTCGAGCGTGCCAAACTGCTCTGCGATGACGAGCGGAGAATGGTTGGGCAACATAATGCCGCCGGCGCCTACACGGATGGTCGAGGTGCCGCCGGCGAGATAGCCGATCACGACCGAGGTTGCGGCGCTCGCAATGCCGGTCATGTTGTGATGTTCGGCGACCCAAAAGCGCTTAAAACCAAATCGCTCGGCATGCTGTGCCAGGTCGAGACTGTTGCGCAACGCTTCGCGTGGTGTCGCCCCGACGACTACCGGCACAAGGTCGAGAATGGAAAGAGGAACCGTCATTGGTGAATAGTAATAGGGTGAATCGTGAATAGTTAAATGAAGGAGGTTGGGAGGGGCGGGATGACTCGAAGTTCAGCCAACCCGCGGAGCGGGTGTCAGCCTAAAGCCTGGGGCGTAAGCCCCCAGGATCAAGTCCAAAGAATAGGTTTCAGCCCGAACAGCGGGTGACGGCTTTGAATTCTTGATGGCAAACGGAATCGAATACGATGAGCGGTAGACTTGATGTAAGGGCTTTCGCCCGCTCCGCGGGCTCGCGACTTTTTCCACGAACTTTCCTGGGGCTTACGCCCCAGGCTTTATGCTGTCGCCTGCTCCGCAGGCTAAATATCTCGCGAAGCTTGGTGCGTCATCGAGCGAGAGCATGCGCGAGACAAGACCGCTGTGAAACCCTTGACGTCAAACGCGAACATGGCGAAGTCTAAGTCGGCGGCGCCTTCCGCCGATGAAATGTTCGCCAAAGAAAAGGCGGCATGGGACACGCTCAAGCAGAAAGACTATGACGCGTTTGGAAATATGCTGGCCAGCGATTACATCGAGGTCACCAACGAAGGCGTCGTTGACAAGGCCGGCATAATCGCGATCGTGAAGGACTTTGTGCCAACGGCTATTACCTATTCCGACTGGAAGATGTTGCCGATCGATAACGACGCGGTGATTCTCACTTATGACCTGACACTCAAAGCCCTGGAGAAAGGCAAGGAAACTCAGCCTGGTCCGCAACACGCGGCTGCCGTCTGGGTAAATCGCGACGGAAAGTGGCTGGCATTTTATTTCCAGCAGACTCCAGTGAAGGACACGCCACCGCCACCACCTGCGAACACTGACAAAGCGGAAAAGGCCGCTGCGAGTCCGGCTGCGAAAGCGCCTGAGACCGGCCCTGATCCGATCGCTAACGAGAAGATCGTCTGGGACTTTTTCAAGAGCAAGAATCTTGACGCATTCGCCGCGGTGCTCGATCCCGCGTTCGTCGAGATCGAAAGCAATATGGTTATGGACAAAGCGGCGGCGGTTAAGGGCGCTGACTTTGACACCTCTCAGATTGAATTAAGTGAGTGGAAAGCCGTCAAACTGGATAACGACGCGGCGCTGGTTACTTATCTCTTAACGCCCAAGGGGCCGAAAATGGGCGGCCAGGAGAGACACACTACCATCTGGGCCAATCGCGGAGGCAAGTGGGTGGCCCTGTTGCACATTGGTACTGCGGTCATGAAGCCAATGTCGCCATCCGAAATGAAGAAGATGTAAGCCCGGCGCGTCCGGAGTAAGTAAGCGGCCACCCGAAGTTCATCCACTTTGGGTGGCCGCCTGGTTTCAGCTTGCAGCGAGTTCTCCTGTTTAGATCCTACTGCTCACTGATTCATTCGCCGTCGCGGCGAATCTGTGATTGATCCCTCGTCTAACGACGCAACTTAGTCGCCATCTTCATGCCCGCCAGCTCGCGTTCGACGTAGCGCTCAGCTCGCGCCTTCGGCGCCTGCAATCCGGAATTCTCACCGTCAAGCCACGCCTGGGCAAAGAAGTACTGGTTGCCGTGATGATTAAAGATCAGCTTAGGACTTGCCTGTGCGCTTGCCGTGACGGTCATCATCCGCACCATTGCACCAGCCTTACTGTCTCGGCTTTGGATCTTCAACACGACGTTGTCAGAGCTGGTGTTGACTGCCAGCACATCATACGCGCCGGCGGGCAGAGTCTTGTCGCCGACGGTGAATTCGAACGGGATGTTGGCGATCAAATGGGTGCGGCCACTGGTTTGCGCCTGGGCCGCCACGGCCATCGAACCAACCAGAACGAACATCGCGATCATTGTGTAAGCTTGCTTTTTCATGTCTGTCTCCTTCTGTCTTGACGGCCGCGGTTGAAGCTGACCGACTGGCTTGATTCGGTGGCGTCTTTCGGACTGTCTGGCTTCCCCACCTTTCGCCTTACATCTACTAACGCGGAGAGCGGCCCCGGAATCCCTCACGCTGGGAAAACTTTTAATGTAGAATTCCGGCGCGTTGCTTATTGGCAGGTGACCAGGCTCCGATGTTTGGCGGCGATCGATCGATTGGGGCGGTCGCTAAACGCACTCCTGACGGCTGTTTAAGCGGGCTGGACGAAGGCACTCGATGCAATCCTCTGAAGGCATCACCGAGTTACTGATCGATTGGAGCAAGGGTGACCCGGTGGCGCTCGACAAGCTGACGCCCCTGGTCTATGACGAGCTGCGCAGATTGGCGGCGAACTATTTGCGGCGAGAGCGGCCGGACCACACTCTGCAACCGACGGCGCTGGTTAACGAAGCCTATCTGAAGCTGGTCGATCAGAAAAATGCGAAATGGCAAAACCGCGCGCAGTTTTTCGGCGTCGCCGCTCAACTGATGCGCCGTGTTCTCGTCGATCACGCGCGGCATCACCAGGCCGACAAACGAGGCGGAGCCGATCAGCAGAGACTTTCGATCATCAGCGCGAACAAAGTCGCCAAACAACCCGAGCTGGATGTGCTGGCTCTCCATGAAGCGCTGGAAGAACTGACAGCGATCGATCCGCAGCAGGGCCAGATCGTCGAGCTCAAGTTCTTTGGCGGACTCTCAATCGACGAGACTGCGGAAGTTTTGGGAATCAGCCACGCCACCGTCGAGCGCGATTGGAAGATGGCCCGGGCGTGGCTGCGGCGCAAACTCGAATGAGGTCCAAATAAGCTGAGGGATATCGTGACTCATAATCGCGTAGATCCATAAGGATCGATCTATCGTCGCGCCAAGCATTGATCTATGACGCCCGAACGCTCGCAAAAAGTTAAAGAGATTTTCCAGTCGGCGCTGGTGCGCGCGCCGGCCGAGAGGTCGGCCTTTCTTTTCGACGCTTGCGGTGGCGACAAAGCCCTGCGCCAAGAAGTCCAATCGCTCCTCGCTGCACACGAGAAAGACGAGACCTTCATTGATTCTCCTGCATATCAAGTCGTTGCCGGATCGTTAGTAGCAGAGAAACCAGAATTGAACGTCGGGCAGACTATCGCGTCGTACGAAATCATTTCCTTCATCAGTCGCGGCGGGATGGGCGAAGTATATCTGGCGCACGATACGCGCCTCGGTCGCAAAGTCGCTCTGAAGCTTCTGCCCGCTGCATTCACAAACGACAAAGATCGCTTGCAGCGCTTTGTGCAGGAAGCACGAGCAGCCTCGGCCTTGAACCATCCGAATATCATCACGATTTACGAGATTCTGGAAGCGAACTCGGTGCGCCTGATAGCGGCTGAATTTGTTGAAGGAGAGACTCTGCGGCAGCGTCTCTCGGAGGCGCCGCCGAGTCTCGCCGAATCACGCCATATCGCGATTCAAGTCGCCGACGCGCTGACCGCCGCTCACAAAGCGGGCATCACCCACCGGGACATCAAGCCCGAGAACATCATGCTGAGGCCTGATGGGTATGTGAAGGTGTTGGATTTTGGTCTGGCCAAACTCACGGAACCAAGAGAATCCGGCTCGGAAGACGCGACGCGTGCGCTCGTCAAGACCGAGGCCGGCGTGGTGATGGGCACGGTCGCTTATATGTCTCCGGAACAGGCACGAGGTCTTCAAGTGGACGAACGGACCGACATTTGGAGCCTTGGAGTTGTGTTGCACGAAATGCTGGCCGGAGAGTTGCCGTTTGCGGGCGAGACAAAGAGTGATGTGATTGCCTCGATCTTGAAGACCGAGCCCGCGCCGCCACGCCATTTCAATGAAAAAATTCCGGCGGAACTCGAAAGAATAGTTAGCAAGACTCTGGTGAAAGATCGCGAAGAGCGTTATCAAAGTGCAAGAGACTTGCTCATTGACCTGCGACGGTTAGAATCGCCAAACCGAAGACAGAATGAAAACGCCACGCAAATCCTCACCGGTCGTCCGACTTTAGGCGCGGCATTTACCGAAGGAATCCGCAAACACAAACTGAGTTTCGCCGTTGCCTTGTCGGTTTTGTTAATCGCGGCAATTGGATTGGGCTACTGGTTTTTCTCTCGCTCAGCACCAATTGAATCAATCGCCGTCTTGCCGTTCGTCAACGAGAGTGGCAACAGCGAACTCGAGTATCTGCCCGACGGAATGACCGAATCGCTCATCAACGGCCTCTCACAACTGCCAAAGCTGTCGGTCAAGGCGCGCAGTTCGGTTTTTCGCTACAAAGGCAAACAGGTCGACCCGCAACAAGTCGCTGCCGAGTTATCTGTGCAAGCAATCTTGACCGGGCGTGTTGTGCAACGCGGCGAGGACTTAACGCTGTTCTTAGCCTTGGTTGATGCACGGGGTAATCAGATTTGGGGTGAGCAGTACAATCGAAAGCTGACGGACCTTCTTTCCTTGCAGAGTCAGATCGCGCGTGATGTTTCAAACAAACTGCGAGTGACATTATCAGGTGCGGACAAGAATAAGGTAGCCAAGGACTACACTGCAAACACCGAAGCCTATCAGCTTTATCTGAGAGGGCGTTTTCATCAAAGCAAAGACATGCCACAGGAATTGCGGAAAGCCGTTGAATATTTTCAGCAGGCAATCGCCCTCGACCCAAACTTCGCCTTAGCTTACGCCGGTCTCGCCTATGCTTACGCGCCGCTCTCAGATCTGAGCAGCCTTCAACCGCGTGAATTGATGCTGAAAGCGAAAGAAGCCGCGCTACACGCCTTATCGCTCGACGACCAATTAGTTGAAGCGCACACCGCTCTCGGTTACATCCTTTTTGAATACGATTACGATTTTGCTAGAGCGGAACGCGAATTCAAACGCGCCATCGAACTGAACCCGAATGATTCTGACGCGCATCGAGCTTACGGTGAACTGCTCACATATCTCGGCAGACGCGAAGACTCATTGGCAGAACTGCGGAGGGCGTTGGAGATAGACCCGCTCGCGCTTCGCGCAAACTGTGAGTATGGTCGCAGCCTGTCGTTCGCCCGGCGATATGATGAAGCCATCACGCAATTGAAGAGAACACTTGAATTGGATAACAGTTACTGGTTGACACATTACAATCTCGCCATCACCTACAATATGAAAGGAGATTACGCAGAGAGCGTCACCGAGCGTCTCAAGATTCAAGACTTATTTAGCAAACCGCAGACCGCAGCGTTAATGCGAGAGAGTTTTGCCAAAGGCGGTTGGCAGGGTTTTTTACGAGCCATGACCCCCAAACAATTACCGCCTAATGTGCCGCTGTACATCGCGGCGACATTTCATGTGGAACTCGGCGAGAAAGACAAGGCACTTGCCATATTGAACCAGATGTACCAAGACCACAATTACGACCTTGTTATGCTCAAGGTTGACCCGCGCCTTGACCCTTTGCGCGACGACCCGCGCTTCCAGGAGTTGATGCGGCGCGTTGGCTTCTAAGCGAAGTTCAGAGTTCAAGTCCCAAGTCGCCCGCGCGGAAAGACTATGACACCCGAACGCTGGCAAAAAGTTAAAGAGATTTTCCAGTCGGCGCTGGAGCGCGCGCCGGGCGAGAGGTCTGCCTTTCTTTCCGACGCTTGCGGTGGAGACGAGGCGCTGCGCCAGGAAGTCGAATCGCTGATCGCCTCGCATGAGAAAGACGGCAGCTTTATTGACTCGCCGGCTTATCAAGCAGCAGCTGAGATGTTAGAGGGTAATCAGGAGTTGAAGTCAGGAAAAACCATCGGCCATTACGAGATTCTCTCCACGCTCGGCAAGGGCGGGATGGGTGAAGTCTATCTCGCGCGCGATGCAAAGCTTGGTCGCAAAGTGGCTCTGAAATTCCTGCCATCGGATTTCACCAGCAACCGCGAGCGGTTACGTCGCTTTGAGCTGGAAGCACGCGCTGCCTCGGCGCTAAATCATCCCAGCATCATCACGATTTACGAGATTGGCCAAGTGGATGGGCGTCACTTCATCGCGACGGAGTTCATCGACGGCCAGACGCTGCGACATCACATTCTTGGCGGACCGTTGAAACCGGCAGATGCCCTGAACATCGCCGAGCAAGTCGTTGCGGCTCTAGTCGAAGCACATGCAGCCGGCATCGTTCACCGCGACATCAAACCCGACAACATCATGTTGCGGCGTGACGGTCTGGTGAAGCTCCTGGATTTCGGGTTGGCTAAGCTCAGCGACCGGAAACCAATTGACTCCGAAGACGCAACGCTCGCATTGGTCAAGACCAGCACAGGTGCGGTCATGGGCACGGCGAGTTACATGTCGCCCGAACAGGCGCGCGGTCTGGTGGTCGATGCGCGCACCGATATCTGGAGCCTGGGAGTCGTCCTTTACGAAATGCTCTCTGGCCAGGCGCCATTCCAGGGTTCGACGACCAGCGACGTCCTGGTTTCGGTCCTCGAGCGAGAGCCTCCGTTGCTGACAAACCTCTCATCAGAAGTTCCCGAAACACTTGAATGGATCGTGACCAAAGCGCTGACCAAAGAGCGTGAGGCCCGTTATCAAACGGCCACGGAGTTGCTTAGTGACCTGCGGCGTCTGAAGCAGCGAGCTGTTCTGGATACCCACCGTCAACGTTCACCTCAGACTTCAGCCCCGAAAGCTGAGGCGGGCCAGTCGGTGCACTCACTGGATAGTTTTCCGACTGAGCCAGGGCCAGGGATAACGAAAGCCAGCTCTGGCCGAATGCCAGTCGTTAACACCATCCGGGAGTGGCCGAAGCGAACCAAGTTGATCGCCCTTGTCGTTTTGTTAGTGGTTGCCGCAACTCTGATCGCATTAGCTCTACAGAGGTTCGCCCGTACCAGGACGGACGAGAATGCCAACCAGAGGGTAAACGTGGTAGAGACTAAGCAGCTTACATTCTCAACAGCTCTGGATCAGTTTCCCTCGTTGTCGCCCGACGGGAACTCTATCGCCTATAGTTCAGATCAAAACGGGAGTTTCGAGATCTACGTCAAACAACTGACGCCAGGCGGCCGAGACATAAAGTTGACCAGCGATGGGTATCAGAACCTTCAGCCCGCCTGGTCGCCGGACGGACAACGCATCGCTTACTTCTCACAGAATCGAGGCGGCATCTGGGTAGTGCCGGCGTTCGGGGGAAATCCCAAACAACTCGCTGAGTTCGGCGGACGTCCCGCGTGGTCGCGCGATGGCTCGGCAATAGTATTTCAATCTGGCGCGCCGAGGGAGGTGGGCAGTACGCGAGCCATGGCGCCCTCGACGCTCTGGACCATTTCACCCGACGGGGGGAGGCCGCGGCAGATTACCCAACCTGGAGCACCGCGGGGTGGGCACTCTGCGCCGGCCTGGTCCCCGGACGGAAAGCATATCGTCTTTCAAACCGGTGAGTACGGTGCGACTTCTATCTGGCAAATTTCTGTCGCCGGGGGCGAACTGAGAAAGATTGCCGATGTCGGCAGCGACCCAATCTACGCGCCCAACGGAAGCGAGATTTACCTGACTGGAGTTGGAGGCGAGTCGGGACTATCAAGAGTGAAGCTATCGCCGGTGACCGGTGAGCGCATTGGCGTTCCCGAAGCGATGGCCGGCGCGGGTTCAGGCTCGGCCATGAGAACTCCGGCAATTTCTGCCGACGGAAAAAGAATCGCCTACACGGTTTCCCAAACCTCAAGTAATCTTTGGTCGATTTCGCTATCGGCCAAATCCGCCGGGGCCCCGGTGCCATTCACCCGCGATACCAGTCTGCGAAACAATTTCCCTCGCTTCTCTCACGACGGACGAAAATTGGCTTTTGCAAAAGCTCGTCCGGGAACCGGAAACGATATTTGGCTGGCGGATCCGGATGGCAGAAACCTGACGCAGTTGACTACAAATCCCGCGAACGATTTTAAGCCGGGTTGGTTTCCTCAAGACGACAGAATCGCGTTTATGTCTGATCGCGAAGAAAAGAACCCAACGCTTTGGTCCATCTCGCTCGCCACCGGGAAAGAAGAGCGGCTCGCTAATCTTGGCGAAGGCGCGGCGTTCCCGGCACTATCGCCCGATGGAAAACAGGTGGCGTTCAACTCCAGCAAGAGCGGGACGATCAATATGTGGATCACGCCCCTGGGCGGCGGTGACGCGAAACAGCTTACCTTCTCTGAAAGCGATCGGACGGGGTTCCCGAGTTGGTCGCCGGATGGACAGTTTCTTGCTTTCCTGGCTTCAAAGGGCGAGGACGGATATGTGATGGTCATGCCCGCCGGCGGCGGCGCGCCTACGCAATTGACTTTCGAGGGAGTGAGCTTTGTTTACGGTTGGTCGCCCGACAGCGACAAAATTGCATTCGCCGGAGAACGCAATGGCATCTGGAACATCTACTGGATCTCGCGCAGTACGAAAGAGCAGAAGCAACTCACTAACTATACAAAGCTAAGTGCGTTCGTGCGCTATCCCGACTGGTCGCCGCTGGGAAATCAGATCGTTTACGAATATGCCGAGACGACGGGAAACATCTGGTTAATGGAGTTGAAGTAGAATATCCGAAAACCTTCGTCGTAAACGTCGCTACATTCAGCCACTGCGGCCAACACCATTTTGATAAGGCAGCGTTAAACTAAAAAGTTCGTCGGACATTCACGGTATGACGCCCGAACGCTGGCGACAAGTCAAAGAGATCTTTCAGTCGGCCCTTGATCGCGCGCCGGGCCAGCGGTCAGCCTTTCTTTCAGAAGCATGCGGCCTGGACAAAGCTCTACGCAAGGAAGTTGAATCTTTAATCGCGTCACATGAGAAGGACGGAAGCTTCATCGATTCGCCGGCGTATCAGGTGGCGGCCCAGGAGTTGGCAGAGGATCATGAGTTGAAAGCGGGACAAACAATTGGGCATTACCAGGTTCTCTCGATGCTTGGGAGAGGAGGAATGGGTGAAGTCTATCTCGCTCGTGACTCGAAGCTGGGTCGCAACGTGGCGCTCAAGTTTCTGCCAGGTGCTTTCACAATGGATCCGGAACGCCTGCGCCGTTTCGAACAGGAAGCCCGCTCTGCTTCCGCTTTGAACCATCCCAACATCATTACGATTCACGAAATCGGCGAAGTCAAAGACCACAGGTTTATCGCCACCGAGTTCATCGATGGCCAGACGTTGCGACAAAGCGTCGCCGGCGGGGGCCTGAAGATCAGCGACATTCTGAGCATCGCCGAACAAGTCACGTCCGCAATGGTTGCCGCACACTCTGCCGGAATCATCCATCGTGACCTCAAGCCTGAGAACATCATGCGGCGCCATGACGGCATCGCGAAGGTCCTCGACTTTGGTTTGGCCAAGCTCACGCAGCAGAAAGAGGTGGGCGCCGAAGACGCGACTCGGAAACTGGCGATGACGAGCGCAGGTGCTGTGATTGGAACCGTGAGCTACATGTCACCCGAACAGGCGCGCGGTCTGGTCGTGGATGCACGGACTGATATTTGGAGTCTCGGTGTAGTGATTTACGAAATGCTCAGCGGCCAACAGCCTTTCGGCGGCGCCACCAACAGCGACGTCCTCGCCGCAATTCTGGAGCGCGAGCCAAAATCTCTGGCCGGGTTCTCCCGGGATTTTCCGGACGAACTGGAATGGATAGTCAACAAGGCACTGACGAAGGACCGTGAAGATCGCTATCAAACCGCGCGCGAGTTGCTCAACGACCTTCGCCGGCTGAAGCAACGCTTGAGTGTAGCTCTTGAACTCGAGCGCAGCTTGGCTCCGGACCACGTCACCGCTCCGGCCATCGAACGTGCGACCAGGCCGGATCCGGCGGTGACTGCTTCGAGTAAACTCATAAAAAATCGATTCGTATGGGCAATCCTGGTTGTGGCAATGATTGCGCTTGCCAGCTTCGTCATTTGGCGAAGTCGGGCTTACTTGCTCAGGCCTGCCGCACAATCGCCGGTGGTCGTGCTGATGGATTCGCCCTTGCCTGATCGGGTCTATGATCCCGAGACGCGGAAGAATGGCGGCACCAACGCTGATGACATCTCGGACATTCTGCGCGACCTGCCGATCGTCATCGAGAAGGAAAACACCAGCCCGCTTTGGCACCGGGAAGATCAAGTGCTGCGCGAGAATCCCGCTGTGATTGTGATTCATCGTTCGTGCTTTGCTGATAGCAGTATGGGTATGAACCCCCAGTCGCCCGCCGTTGCTGTCGCAGACAGCAAGCTCGAGACTTTTCTAGGGTACGTCGGTCTGAGCAATCCTAATACGAAGTTTCTTATCTACACCCGCCGGGCAGGAGATCAATCGGCGTGGGAGTCCGACTTGCAAAAGCGTTTTCCTCAACTAAGCGGACGCATCGTGGCAATACAAGTTCCTGGCGGACCGGAACATGCGACGTTCCGCGATCCTGAAACCCAGAAAATGGTGAGACAACAAGTGCAATTGATGCTTGGGCTGCACTAGCGATGACGAAAGATGACAACTCAAGGATGACACCCCGGCGCTGGCAACAAGTGAAGGAAATCTTCGATGGCGCCGTGCGCTCTGAGCCGGAGCAGCGATCCGCATTTCTTTCAGACGCATGCGGTGGAGACGAGGTGCTGCGCCAGGAAGTTGAATCACTTTCTCGCTGCTTACGAAAAAGAGGGGACCTTCATCGACTCCCCGCATATCAGGTCGGCGCCAGATTGTTAGTAGACGAGAAACCAGAATTGAACGTCGGGCAGACGATTTCGTCTTACCAGATCATCTCCTTCATCAGCCGCGGCGGGATGGCTGTGGTTTATCTCGCGCAGGACACCAAACTCAATCGCAAAGTGGCGCTCAAGCTTTTGCCACATACTCACTGACAGCAAACCCCGGTTGCAGCGGTTCGAGCAGGAAGCGCGGGCCACCTCCGCACTATCCGAACATTCTGACCATCAATGAAATCGGCGCGAGCGGCGGCGTCAGTTTCATCGCCACTGAATTCATCGAAGGCGAAACTCCAACCGCAAAGTTCAAAGGCAAACACCTTTCCTACTCGGAGATTCTCGACCTCGCCATTCAAATCACATCCCCTTCGGCAGCGCACGACGCCGGCATCGTCCACCGCGACATCAAGCCGGAAAACATCATGGTGCGCCGCGACGGGATCGTTAAGGTGCTGGACTTTGGTCTGGCAAAAACAGTCGGGACCGGCGTTGCGCTTGATCACGAGAGCCCCACCAGACCGCTGGCGCGACAGATCCTGGCGTAGTCATGGCCAGTGTGAGCTACACTTGGACGGCGCCCTCAACGGCCATCCTGACGCGCGTTTTCGGTCTTTCTTCAAAAAACTTCGCCGGTTGCTCGTCAAGTCGGATAGAATCGCGGCGCATTTCGTGCGAAGAGAAGCATGACTCGGGTTCAGGCTAAGACGATGGCCAGACTGAACTCTAAACTCGCAGCTTAGAGTCTATCCAACTATGGGCTCGGCTCTTTCACCAGGCGCAAAACTTGGCCGGTACGAAATCCGCTCGCAAATCGGCGTGGGCGGGATGGGCGAGGTTTACCTGGCGTTCGACCTCACGCTGGATCGCAAAGTGGCTTTGAAGGTCCTCCCGGAAGACGTGGCTTCAAACCGGCAGCGGATGCAGCGCTTTGTTCAGGAAGCGAAAGCCGTTTCGGCCCTGAATCATCCAAACATCATCACCATTCACGAAATCGGCACTGAGCCGGGCGCGCATTTCATCGCGACTGAGTTTATTGACGGCGATAACTTGCGCCGCAGTCTGCGCCGCACTCCGGTAACGCTGATCGAAGCAATCGATATTGCCATGCAAATGGCCTCGGCTCTGGCCAGCGCGCACACCGCCGGCATCGTTCATCGTGATATCAAACCGGAAAACATCATGATGCGCCGCGACGGTATCGTTAAGGTCCTGGACTTCGGTCTGGCCAAGTTAACCGAACGCTGGCGGAAGGACGAAATCGATCAGGATGCCGACACCATGATGGTCCAGACCGAACCGGGCACAATCGTCGGCACTACTGCTTATATGTCGCCCGAGCAGGCGCGGGGTCAGGAAATCGACACCCGCACGGACATCTGGAGTCTGGGTGTAGTGCTGTACGAAATGATCACGGGGCACACCCCCTTCAAAAGCGAAACCGCGAGCGACACCAGCGCGGCGATTCTGAAGAGCGAACCGGTTGCGCTCTCGCACCATTCGCCGGGAACACCAGCCGAGCTCGAACGGATTGTCCGAAAGGCTTTGCAGAAAGACCGCGAAGAGCGTTACCAGGTAGTGAAGGACTTGTTGCTCGATCTGAAGAGTCTGAAACGTGATTTAGAGATCAATGCGGCGATTGAACGATCCGGCGCGCCACCCATTCGGGAACAAAGTCTGTCAGGAGGAGCCGCGCCGAGCACCGCCTCAGGCGCCTACACTTCAACCCAGGCTTCCGTGATTACACAGCAACTCGGATTGACCTCGAGCGCTCGTTGGCTTTGGCTGGCAACCATTGTGTTGATTTCGGGTCTCGCGATAGGCGGCTGGTTTTGGTGGCGGCACTACCGGGACGCTGACGCCGGTCGATTTGCGGCTTTGACCGTGACGCAACTTGTCAGTCGGAAGAACGACCTGGGCGAGATCAGTGCCAGTCATGCGCGCTTTTCGCCGGACGGAAAGTTCGTTGCTTATGCCTCGACCAAAGGCGACAACGGCGCCATCTGGTTGAAACAGTTGGGCAGCGGCGAACCGTTTGCCAACCGCGGCGAGCTGGGAACACCCGCGAGTCCCGTCTGGTCGCCGGATGGATTACAGATCGCTTTTCTTTCGAAACGCGAAGGGCAGAATGGTATCTGGACCATGGCCGCGTTCGGCGGTTCGCCGACCCTGCTCAAGTCGCTGGACTCTCATGTGCGCGAATTATTGAACTGGACCAGGGGCGGGAAGATGTATTTTCAAATGCAGGGTGACCTCTATGTGCTCAACGTCGCGGCGCAGGAAATCTCGCAGGTGACCAGGCTTGATTCCTCTAAAGTACAGGAGCGTAGCTTTGCTGTCTCTCCCAACGAAGAACGCGTGGCCTACTCCGACAGCACTGATGGACAAAGCGACATCTGGGTTATGGCGTCACGCGGCGGATCACCCACACGGGTAACAAATGACAAAGCTGAAGACAACGATCTAGTTTGGACTCCCGATGGCCAGAGCATCGTTTACAGTTCGAAACGCAACGGTATTCAACAAATTTGCCTGGCTCGCCTGGACGGCCGCTCTCCGGTGCAAGTGACTGTCAACGACACCAACAGCGAGGTATTGGATATTTCGGCCGACGGGTCAAAAATTCTGTATTCCACTTCCAGAGATGAATGCGATTTATGGAGCGCCACCGTGGATCGCCCGAAGGAATCGCAACTGACTTCGGATATTGGCATCGAGTTGTGGCCCGATGTTGCGCCCGACGGCAAGACCATCGTCTTTCAATCCACCCGCACCACCAACGGGGCATCTCTGTTCAATTCAGTGTTGTGGTCGCGATCGTTAGCGGGCGAAGCTTCGCCAACCCAACTGGCGCCGGATGGTTTTGCTCCGCTTTGGTCGCCCAACGGACGGCAAATCGCTTTCTTGCGCTATCTCAATGGGCCCAGCGATCTATGGATGATGCATGCCACCGGCGGCGACGCCAAACCGTTAACGAAAGGCGGCATCGTCTTCGGCGGCTACGCGATGCTGCCGTACAATCGTTTTCAAACTCAGGATTTTCAGTGGTCGCCCGAGGGCACGCGTTTGA
The DNA here is from genome assembly GCA_038210455.1 of Pyrinomonadales bacterium. Classification (GTDB taxonomy): domain Bacteria; phylum Acidobacteriota; class Blastocatellia; order Pyrinomonadales; family Pyrinomonadaceae; genus UBA11740. The sequence goes on from JBBQWP010000024.1 coordinate 25,303, forward strand.
TCTATTGCGCTACTGCCTCGGGAGTCGCAAACGTCTGGCAAATCGCGATTGACGGTTCAGGCGCAAACCAACTATCCAACAATGCGGAAGCGAACCTGCACTTCTTTAATCCAACCTGGTCGCCTGATGGACAGCGCGTGGCATGGCTGGCTCTCTCAATGGTGCAGAAGAAACCAGTCTGGAGCGTTTGGCTCCTGGCCGAAGGCAAGCAGCAGCAGATCGTTCAAAGCGATTCTGTGCTGGGCCTGATCGGTTGGTCCCAGTCGGGACAGGAGCTGATCGTGAAATCAATTCCCGGCAAAGGCGGCGCGCCCAACGTCCCGGTTGAAGTCAGCTTGTCGGCAATCACGGTCCGGGACGGCAAACAGCGTACGCTGACCCTGCTCCAGTCGACCTACTTTCAGAACATTAGACTGGCGCCGGCGGGAAATCAGATTGCTTTTGTTACACGCCAGGCCGGCGCCGACAGTTTGCAACTGGTGGCGGCCACCGGAGGCGCGGCGAGAATTATCACGACCAGCAGTGATCCACGCGTTTACTTCTCCGGCATCGCGTGGTCGCCTGACGGGAAAACGATTTACTATGGCAAGCAGGCGAGTTGGACTATGCTCTCAATGATCGACAATTTTAAGTAGACCCTAAACCCCAACCCAAGGAGAAAGAAAATGCCCGCTAAGACAGACCTCAGGCAATACGCGAGATTGCGAACAAAGATGGATTCGGTAGTTATCGGCGCGCTTCGTTACTATCTAAACGCCGCCACACCCGCAGAGCAGCAAGCGAATTTCAATTACCTCGACGCGGAGTTCCAGGAGATCGTCGACAAGGTCTGGGGAATCGGGAAAAAGAAAATAACCTGTCCGGATGGTTACCACTTTTGTGACGGGTGCTGTGTCCCTTACGACTGCATAGGCGAATAAAGATCTGTTGTTCTCTGCACGCCAGGTTGGCGCCGATTTTTGTGTTTCGACTTCCGTGATAGCGGCGGGATGGACTAAGCTCTGCGCGCGCTGATATCGAAAATGCGCAAGCCGGCGCTTTCTGCATCTCGGGTGGAGGAAATTTATGCAACGCTTGATTTCAGTTGGCGCGTTACTCGTCCTGGTCTTCGTCAGCTTAGTTACCGCTCAGGATCGAAAGACGTTTAGCGTCGGCACCGCAACCGCAACGCGCGGTCAGAAAGCGACCGGCACGATCGAAGTTTCCGCCGGCAGTGACGCGGCGCTGAGTATTCCAGTCGCTGTCTTTCACGGCGCGAAGCCAGGGCCGGTGCTGGCGATCGTCGCGGGCTCTCATGGAACTGAATACACTTCGATCATCGCGCTCGAAAAGTTGATCGGGATGCTCAACCCGTCCGAGATTTCCGGGACGGTCATCATCGTCCCGCTCATCAACATCCAGTCGTTCGAGCAGAAAGTGCCGCACCTGAATCCCGTCGATCGCAAGAGCATGAATCGATGGTATCCCGGCAAAATGGACGGGACGCAAACCGACCGCGCGTCATTCATGATCACGAAACAGGTTGTGGAGCAATGCGACCATCTGATCGATCTGCACGGCGGCGATCTCGATGAAAGCCTGCGGCCTTACAGCTACTGGACGAAGACTGGGAACGAAAAGCAGGATCAGATTTCGAAAGAGATGGTGCTGGCTTTCGGCCTTGATCACATCATCATTTCCGCTGACCGCCCCAAAGACCCGCAGGCTTCCCGCTATCTGGAGAACACTGCGACGACGCGCGGCAAACCCTCAATCACCGCCGAGGCCGGATACGCCGGCACGGTTGAAACCGATGATCTCAACGCGCTGATCAACGGCTGCCTCGGGGTGATGCGCTATTTGAAGATGCTGCCGGGCACGCCGGTAATGGTCGAGCATCCGGTCTGGATCGAAAAAGTTGTGACGATAGCCAGTGACCAAACTGGAATGTTCTATCCGCTGGTCAAGCGCGGGACTTACGTCGAGCAGGGAATGAAAATGGGTTACGTCACCGATTATTTAGGCAACGTTGTTTTTGAAGCACGAGCTCCGGTGGCTGGGGTGGTGTTGTATGTCTGCGCTGTGCCGTCGATGGCGAAGGGCGCGACCATCGCGAATATTGGAGTGGTCGCGCGGACACCCTGATGGTTGAAATTGGAAGGGCCTAAAAGACTCTTTCTGCCTTTTCCTGGCCCGGCAAAAAGTGAAACAGAAAAATTCTATCAAAATAACCGCCGTCACCATTAAGTTCTTGGGATGCGAATTCAGCAGCTTCCTTAAAGCCAGAATTGGGAGTCTCAAATGGCGTGTTATAGGCAAACGCCTTGATGTCGTAATGAACCAGCAAGTAGAGTTCGTCAAGACCTGCTTGTGCTCTTAGGTTGTTGTTATAGCGCTCGTCCTTTGTGTGTTTAAGGAGGCCATCCCTGAGCACTTCGCGCATCGTGTTCGGGGAAAAATGTTTTGTTTGATAGGGGAACGTTATCCAGTTCCTGGAACGATGTCGCTTTCTTGAATGAAACCGAATTCGGTTCAAGTACTTTCCCACAATAGGAAAACTATCAAAGTCTGTTCGGTCTGCCCACGAGCGTTGGCCCCAATCCGGCTTTTGAGTCCAGTTCTTATCAACCTCGTCGATTAGAGCGAAGAGTTGTTGTCGGAATGGTGAGGCATCTTCTTCATTGAGCCGTAGATCCTTCGGCGCCAGCCAAAGCTGACCGATGTGCTTAGTCTCGTTCGGCGGCTGCTTCCCTATTGCCTTCATTATGCGGTCTTGAATTCTTTCCTGCCCCTTCGCATCATGAATCTGCTGCTGATTCTTCCAACTCTTGAGTTCAATCCCAATCTTCTGTCCAGACACTGTGACCGCGATGACGTCTGGTCGCTTGTCAAAAGGATGAGGCGGAGGATCAAGCGCGCCGCTGGCATACCATTCATCAACCACATCCCATTCCTTGATAGTCTCACCCGCAAAATCAGGGCACACTCGCAGAAATGATTCGAAGATGGCTTTCTCGCCCTTAATCGACTTAACGGCGGCGCGAAGTTTGTTCACGATCACGATTTTTTGATCGAAAGGTAAACTCGCAAGTCTCCGCCGCCGTTCTTCTTTAGCGCGGAAGATGTCGCTCACGGTCAGCCTGGTTATGTCGACAGTCTTGCTGCTCAATTACTCCTCCAGATCGTAACGCGAAACAAACTCATTCCACTTGTCGTCCAGGTCGTGCCTAGAAACAATATCTCGAAAGGATCCCATATCCACTTGATTTGATCGAATCAAATCGATCACTCTCGCGTGATCCCTGGGCCGGCCCGACCGAAGAAGTTCAGCGGCCAAATGTTCAGCGGTGAAGACTAGCGTGGGCGTAGTTCCATGGGTCACCTTCCGCGCCTTCAATACTGCTTCTTCCTGAACCGATTCAGAGACTGGGACGAATTGCACTGTCCAGTCTTCGATTTGGACGCCAATACCCTCCTCGACAGAATAGTATCCGAGTTTCTCAAGATATGAGTAAATCGGCGCGAGCGATATCAAACCTCCTTCGCCGAAAAATACTGGCAAGAAAAACACATCAACGTCGTCCGTCTGGTACGGTTCAAGGTAATAGATCGTCGCTATCCCTCCGCCAATTGCGAATTTTTCAATCACCCCATCGGCTTGCATGCGGTTGAGCACTTGAATGACCTTTTCCATTTACTATTGCTTCGGATGCGTTTTCCGGCTGACGATTGTCGAAAATCAGTCTATCATCCCTCTGCTGGTGCCGGTAGCAATTCGTAGAGGTGGGTACTCGTCTCGTCTTGAGCCGAATTGGTTCAGAGATATCAATGCACTCGATAAAACAAACTTTGAATAAATTGGGTGGTCTCCTTATCACCATCGCTGCGAGCGGTGTAGCTTTTGGGCAATACATTTCCGCCGACACCTACACGCGCTACGAATTGCTGGCGCCGGAGACCCATCAGTTTAAGATTTATTACGAGGTCACCGAGACCCGCGTGGGGGCGCGTTATCACTTCAATCAGATCCGCGAAGGCAGTGAAGCGTCGGATGAATCGGTTGTCGATCTGGCGACTGGGAAGCCTCTCAAATTCGAAGTCGTCACGGGAACACAAGCCAAAACTGATTCGCCCGCCGAGAACTTCAGCCCGACCGCCCACTACATTAAGGTTCTCCTCGCGCATCCGATTTCGGAGCGCGGCGAGTATCGTCTGGCGATCATCAAGACCTACAAAGATGACAAGAGCTATTACACCGAAGGCGACCAGATTGTTTTCAAACGGCCGCTCGGGATTCCACGCGACAGCATTGTTTTGCCCGCCGGGTACGAAATCGTTTCGTGTTCAGTGGCTACGCAGGTGTTGTTGGAGTCGGATGGCCGCCTGAAACTCGCGTTTGTTAATCCCGGCAGTGGCGGGGAACTCCAGGTAACGATCAAGGCGAAGAAGTTGAAGTCAGTACCACCTGCGGTAGCGGGTGGGAAGTAAGAAACGGAAGTTCGACGATGCGAGTACGACTCACGATCTTCGTTGTTGTCTTTGTTCTGCTCGGCGTTGGCGGGGCCCGCCCGCTACCGCAGGCGGTTCTGACAATTTGCGCCGCCCAAAATCAGAATCCGCTGACTGAACGCGCTTATCAGGATCGCGAAATCCTCTACGAGCTTCAGGCGCCGGCGTCCCACGCCTTTCGCATCACCCACGACTACACGGTTCGCAAAGTTGGCGAGAAGTATTATTTCAATGTTGTGCGCGCAGGCAGCCACGTCTCTGATCCGGAAAGCATCGATCTGGATACCGGCGCCAAGCTGAAGTGCGAGATCATCAGCGGCAAGCAAGCGACTGAGCGCAAGCTGCCAATCACAGATCCAATCAAAGACGACAGCGAGATCGTTGTCACTCATCTGGCGCGGGCGATTGAGCCGGGAACCACGAACAGAATTCGCCTGATGGAAACCTATGCTGACCCAAAGAGTTATTTTCTTGATGGCGAAGAGATGGGATGGGATCGAAGCTTCGGCCGCTTGCGTAACACTGTCGTGCTGCCGCCTGGTTGGTACCTGACAGGTCTCGCTTCACCCGCGACGATTCAGACACTGCCGGATGGACGAGTCTCAGTCTTTGTCGTCAATCCGCGAAACGATGACGTGCGTGTTTACTTTCGCGCGCGCCGGCGCGGGTGACCCCTCGGCCCTGACCGTCACGGGCGAGTGAACGCTTAAACGACACTCAGGGCCCAACTCACACGGGTCCTCGTTCACTTTGAACTACCTGCTCTCACCTATGGACAACTACTAATTGCCTGACTTTCGTACGTCACATTGGTGCCCTGAATGTCGGCAAAAAGAGCAACGATCACAAGCAAATCTCCATCTTAGTCTCGGTCCTCGATTGCAAGTTCTACCCGTTCTTTGTAAGTCAGTAGCGACCATGCGTAGCCGAAGTTGGAAGTATTAATTTGATGGCCCTGCGGGCCGTCGCTCACATGGAGAACTACTGAATGAAGTTTCCCGGCATGCCCCATTTGCGTTCGGCCAAGTTCGCACCCTTTGCAGTCATTTCAATTTTTTGTTTGACCAACTTTACGGGACTCTGGTTCAGTCCCGCTTTCGCGCCGGCCCTGGCCGCCACTCCTATAGTCGAGACCATACCTGCCGACATACCACAGTCCGGTGATTGTGATCTGGATTGGATCATCTTTCGCGCCGGTGAGCGCGAAGGCGTTGACCCGAGATTCATTCATGCGGTCATCCAGCAGGAATCAAAATATGATCCGAAGGCGGCGTCTCACGCAGGAGCGCGCGGCCTGATGCAGTTAATGCCGGCGACGGCAAAAAGATTCGACTGCAACGACACGACGGACCAAGCCTGTAACGTCGAAGCCGGAACCAAATACCTGGCGTGGTTGTTAAAGAGATTCGATGGCGACGTTAAGCTCGCTCTCGCCGGTTACAATGCCGGCGAAGGAGCCGTAGACAAATATGAGGGCGTGCCGCCTTATCCCGAGACTCAGAAGTACGTCAACAAGATCGTCGCGAACTATGGCAAGACTTATCATCCGATCCTCGAGCCTGATGATGCGAAGGTCGCGTTTCGTTTGATCAATTAGTAGCAGCCGGTCGGAGGAGATCCTGCTAGACCCATCGGTACAGAACCGGGAGCGGTAGCGACCGGGTCACACACTCAACCTGGGGTGACTGTTTGCAGGCACCCGATCCAGATTATGGATTGATGCCGTAACCGTTTAAGCGCCCATCTTTCGCATCTGCTTCCGCGCCGTTCTTAACCATACCTCTAATCACTCCAGACTGGTCTAAGTACAGCGATAAGGATCGCTCTTTCCACCGAGTCGGCACTGCAACGGCAACATAAGATTCTGGCGCTACACGGACTGTGAATTTATAGCCATACTGAGCGCGGGACGGGATACCAGGGTGGGAGGCAGCTAACTCGTCCAGAGTTCCGTAGTGACCATACTTGGACTTAAAGGCTACTTCCGCCTCTCTTATTCTCTCCATAGCCCCAATTGCATGGTCCTCATTAAAACGCGGAATCGCGCCGCAACCCGCCGAAGCCATTAACCAGAGGCCAGCGGGAATCAAGGACAGTCTTACAATTCTCTGGAACATAGAAGCGATGCTACATCATCGATCCAATGGTGAGGTAAGCACAAACCTTACATCGGTTCCAGATGGGCTGAAGGCGACACGCTCTTCTTTTCTCGACCGATTAACTTCCATGGCTGGACCCCATCGCTACCGCGTTGGGTTCTGTACCGACACTCCTCATGGTGTGCCAGGCGGCCTCACATCCGGCGGACGCATCTGATAATTCCACGGCGGCTCAGCCCCCAGCAGATAGCGCACGAAATAGTCCCATCGCCGTCGCGTCATATAGTTACCGGCCGAGCCGTACCCGTGCCGCTGATTTGGTAGCATCAGCAGATCGAAATCCTTGTTCGCTTTGACGAGCGCGTCGACGACCAGCAGCGTGTTATTCGGCGGCACATTGTCGTCCATCGTGCCATGCGCCAGCAGCAAGTGTCCCTTCAGATTCTTTGCCAAACTCTGGTTTGCCTGGTCGTCATAGTTAGTCCCGCTGAGCAAGCCCTGATACCGCTCGGCCCAATCGTCTTCGTACTCGCGGTTGTCGTGATTCCCTGATTCAGAGATGCCGACTTTGAAGAAGTCCGGATAGCGAAACATCGCATCAGCAGTCGCATAGCCGCCTCCCGAATGGCCGTAGATGCCTACGCGATCGAGATCGATCCACGGATATGTCGCGGCGAGTTGCTTCATCCCGCTGACTTGATCCGGCAGCGTGTTGTCACCCATGTTGCCAAAGTAAGCGTCGTGAAAACTCTTTGAGCGCAGCGGATTTCCCATGCCTTCGATCTCCACCACGATGAAGCCGAGTTCGGCCAGCGCCTGACAGTCTCCGCGAGCGGCAACGAACGACCAACTGCCGACACTTCCTCCCTGCGGGCCGGGATAAATGTGATTGACGATCGGATATTTCTGGTTCGGATCGAAGTTCGTCGGCTTGAACATCAGACCATACAGATCGGTTTTGCCGTCGCGTGCCTTGACGGTAATCGGGACCGGTGGCTTCCATCCCGTTGCCGTCAGTTTCGTGATGTTCGCCTGCTCGAGAGTGATGATCGCTTTCCCGTCATGGTGCCGCAACACGGCCACCGGCGCTACGTCTGGTTTCGAATAGTTGTCAACAAAGAAACGGCCCGAAGGTGAAAGCCCAATGTCATGATTGCCGTCGTCCGGCGTCAGCAGCGAGAGGTTCGCGCCGTCAAAGCCGATCCGGTACAAATGCTTGAAGTAAGGATTGCGACCCGCTTCACGACCTACGGCCAGAAAGTAAATCAAGCGGTTTTTGTCATCGACCTTTAACACGTCAGTGACGGCCCAATCGCCTTTCGTGATCTGGTTCTTCAGGCGCCCGGTCGCGGAATCGTAGAGGTAGAGATGGCCCCAGTTGTCTCGCTCTGAAAACCAGATCACTTCGTGCGAAGCGGGCAAGTAACGCCAATTCGATTGGTTCTGGCCCGACTCAAATTGGGTTGCCACTTTTTCTTCCAGCACGTCACGCACCGTCCCGGTCGCGTCGGCGACGCGAAGTTGAGCTTCTTTGTGATCGCGCGTAGTTGAAACGAACGCGAGCTCTGAAGAGTCTGGACTCCATTCGGCGTCCGCGAGATCACTTCCGCGGCAGGCTATGTGGTCACAGACCGTCGAGCGGTGCTGATCGGGCGACATCTTGAGCCGGATGACCTTGGCTTGATCGACGTCGATGATGACACGCTCAATCATCGCAACGACGGCGTCACCGGGAAGTGGATACTTCCAGGCCTGCAGCGTTGGATGTCCGACCTTGGTGTCCACCAGGTACATCTCGCCGACTTTGCGCTGGTCTTGCTGAAAGGTAGCGATCTTCTTTGAGTCAGGAGACCAGAGCAGGATCGCTCGATCGCTGTGGATCCAGCCCGCATTGTCGGTCGCATAGCCAAAGTCCTTCACGCCGTCGGTGGTCAGTTGCGTTTCCTTGCCGGTGGCAACATCGCGGACCCACAGATTGAAATCGCGTATGAAGGCGGTGCGCTTCTTGTCGGGCGACAAAGTCTCAATGGAAGCACCGGCACCGGGTCGGCCAACGCGTGGCTCACCGATGGCGACGTTGCCTTCGGCCACGCACTGGTTGGTTTGCAGATCACATTTCCATCGACTCTGCCGCACGGTAAATGAGATCGTTCGCCCGTCGCTTGAAAAATCGAATTGGGTAAATGGCAGGTGATGCGCGTCGTAGGAAGCCCTGGAAGCCGCCGAGAGAGCTGCCGCCACCTTCGCATGATCGAACGCCGGCTCGCGAGTTCCTTTCGCGGGATCCACCAGCAGAAACTCGCTGCCTTCCGCGGTTGTCACGCGATACCAAAAGCGATCATCCGGCATCCAGTTCGGACGCACGCCGGATCGGAACACGAGCGTCGTCGTGTTATAGCCCATAAACTTTTCGGCGCGGGCATAGTCGGCCGCGGTCAGCGCGCCAGCGGCGGCACGCTGTTGCGCGACCGCTGTAATCGTGGTCAGCAAAGTAACCGAAAGAATCGCAAGTTTTGACAGATTGGCTCTATTCATATGTGCTCCGAGAGTGATGATTCCTTTTGCTTAGCGTGGCGATACAGCCCCGGCTTGTTCGGCGACCGGACCCAGCAATAGCTCGACCTCAGTGCGAATTGCTTCAAGCTCCTTCCGCAACACCTCGTACCTTTCGATCGCGTCTCGTCCGATCCTTTGATCGACATTGGCGGTCATCCCGGCCAGATAGGTTATCTGGGCCTGCAATCCCGGTTTACTGTAGCGCACCGGCTCGGTCATGAGCTTCGCGGCCACTGCGTTTACCGCGGTGGTCTTGTTTGCATCAGCCCCGGAACGCAATTTTGTTTGTGCATCGCGAACCTGGGCCACGAGTTGGTTGACGCTGGTGACGAGTTGGCGCACGCGCAGGTTGTGCGCGAATTGCTCCTGTAGGTCAGCGGCTGTGACTCCATCAGCCGCGACGCGCGGATCGATGAGCAAGTTGAAAGTTTCAGTTAACGCCGCCGCGCCGACCTTGAGACGGGCCTGGTATCGCCCCGGTGGCACAATCACGCCGGCCTGGTTCCGCACGTCCCACACCAGGCGATTGAGACCCGCAACTTTCGTAGGGCGTGGCGGCTGCGCGGACCTTCGTCCGGGCGGCGCGTCGGGATCTTCCTGCTCGGCGCCGGTTGCTGCGGCAGCTCCACGGCCGCGCCCTGCCGGCGGCGGCGTATCGCTGTTGTAGGAATTTATCATTGTCCCTTTTGCATCAAGAATCTCAATCACTGCCGGGCCCGCCGGCGCGGCGGGGAGATAGTATTCGATCGTGGGTCCGAGTACGTTCGGATTTACTCGCGTGCGATAGCCGTCGCGCGGATGAAACAGGTGGACATCCGTCGTGGTCAGCTGCGGAGCAATCTGGTAGAGCGAGCTGATGTTGTCCAGAATCCAAAACGCCCGCCCCTGGGTCGAGACAACCAGATCCTTCTGATGCACCTTGATGTCGGTGATCGGCACGTTCGGCAGATTCAACTGGAACGACTGCCAGTGCCCGCCATTGTCAAAAGAAATGAACATGCCGAATTCCGTGCCGGCGTAAAGCAAACCCTCGCGGTTTGGATCTTCGCGCACCACTCGCGTGGGCCAGTCCGCCGGGATTCCATTCTTCCCGTCAGTCAGTCGCGTCCACGTCTTCCCATAGTCATCGGTGCGATAGATATAGGGTTGGTAATCACCCAGCAGCCAGCGGTACACGGCGTAATAAGCCGATCCCTTTCGATGTGGCGACGGATCGATGTATTGCACGCGGCCGCCGGTCGGAAGATCTTTCGGCGTGATGTCGGTCCACGTCTTGCCATCGTTGCGCGTGACATTGAACGGGCCATCATTACTGCCGGTCCAGATCACACCTTTCTCGAGCGGCGATTCCGCGATCGCATAGAGCGTGCTGTAAAACTCTTCGCCGGTCACGTCGCGCGTAATCGGCTCGCCGCTTGCGCCCTGACAACAGGCGGGCTTAGCGGTTAGATCCGGCGAGATCTTTTCCCAGGTAACTCCCTTATCGCGCGTGCGGTGCAAGTACTGCGAGCCGTAGTAGAGAACATCAGGGTCATGCGGCGACGTGGCCATGGGTGAGACGCGCTGCATGCGGTAAATCAGATCGCTGGCGGGATTGCCATACAACGACTGCGAGCCGATCCAATAGTTCTTCTCCTGCCCGGTCTTGAGATTCATGACGCCGTACTGGCCTTTGCATGATCCGTAAACGATGTCCGGGTTCGACGGATGCGGCATGATTGGCCCAGTCTCGCAACCGGGGCCGGGCCGCCAATCCTCGCGCCCGGCGGCGTCAGGCTGGCTCGACATTATGATTGTCGAGTTGTCCTGCTGCGCGCCATAGAGTTTGTAAGGGAACTGGTTATCCAACCACACGCCATAAATCTCAGCCGTCGGTTGATTCATTTGACTTGACCAGGTGCGGCCACCGTCGGTTGAGACGTTAGCGCCGCCGTCATTCGACTGAATCATGATCTGGCCGTCCTTCGGATTGATCCAGATGTCGTGATTGTCGCCATGCGGCGTGCGAAAGATCGTGAACGTCTTGCCGCCGTCCGTTGATTTGAAAAATGATTCAGCGCCGGCATAGACCACATCAGCGTTGGTAGGATCAGCGCCCAGCGCAACGTAATAGAAAGGACGCTGGATTATCGCAGGCTGGGAGTTAATCAACGCCCATGTCTCTCCCGCGTCATCCGAGCGATAAAGCCCGCCGCCGGGTTTTGCTTCCACCAGCGCGTAAACACGTTTTGGATTTGCAGACGTGACGGCGAGGTTCGCCTTACCAATCAATTCAGCGGGCAGGCCCGCGGTGAGCTTTGTGAAATGTTCGCCGCCGTCAGTGCTCTTGTAGAAGCCACCTTCGCGTCCGCCGCTGATAATCGTCCATGGCTTGCGTTCCAACCGTGACATCCAGGCATAGACAGTTTTTGGATCCCCCGGCTTAATCTCCAAATCCATAGCGCCGATCTGATCAGATATGAACAGCACCTTGTGCCACGTCTGCCCACCATCTGCGGTTTTGAAGACACCGCGTTCAGAGTTGGATTTGAACGCGTCACCCTGCGCCGCGACCCAGACGATGTCCGGATTCGTCGGATGGATGCGTACCGATCCGATCTGGCCCGCATTGTAGAGACCGATGAACTTCCAGGTCTGTCCGCCATCGGTTGTCTTGTACATGCCCCGTCCGGTCGAGACGTTACTGCGCACGTCATCTGATCCGGTGCCGAGATAGATCACGTTTGGATCAGAGTCGGCAGCCGCTACGCAGCCAGTCGAACCCAAAGGAATTTTTCCATCGGTGATGGGAACCCAGGTTGCTCCGGCATCGGTTGTACGAAACAAACCGCCGCTGGCGACGCCCATATAAAAAGTCTTCGGTTGAGACGGAACGCCGGTCACAGTCGTAACGCGTCCACCCCGCGATGGCCCAACCAGGCGATAACGAAGCCCTTTGAACAAAGCCGGATCCACGCTGGTCATCATCGGTTGGCCGGTGCGCGTTTGCGCGCTGACGTGCGGCCCTGCGAGAGAGGCCAGCGCTAAGAATGAAAAGGCCATGAACGAAAGCAGGGTCCGTCGCAGCATGTGTCGTCTCCAATCTCCGTCAGTTAAGAGTCGCCGTCGAAATATTTCAGTGATCTCTGAACAAGTCAGAATGAAACATCAAAACCCGCGTTAGCGGGTGTAAGCATAAAGCCTGGGGTGGAGCGGAGCGAAACCCCAGGTCTGACGATGGGTGGGACAGCCGAGCGCGCGAAGCGTGCGACAGTCCAATAGCCGTAATCAACTCGTAATGATATGGCTGTCGCCGCGCTTCGCGCGCTCGTCCTTCAGACTTCAATTCGATCCTGGGGTTCCGCTCCGCTCCACCCCAGGCTTTACGCTATCGCCGCGCTTCGCGGGCTCAAGGCAAGAGTCTTGACCAACTTGTTCAGAGCTTCTTCTGTTGAACATCGGAATCGCTATTCTACATTAACGTCATCGTTGGCGCTGAAATTGATCGTCGTGGCGCGTGAATCACGGGCAGGATGCCGTGCCACGCTCTGGCGCAGCAACCGTCGCTTAGACTATAATCCGCTCTCCCTGAATTGATCATTCGGTTTCATTCGCACAATTTTAGTTCGAAAATTATCCGATCCGGGAGGTTGGTATGTCAGAAGTTAGATGTCGAGTTCTCTGTGTGGACGATCATGAAGACACACCTGAGATGCTCAAGCTCCTGCTCTCGCAGTCAGATTATGAGGTCCATATTGCGCACAGCGTTGAAGAAGCACTGGAACTTGCGACAACGTATGAGTTCGATCTTTACGTGCTCGACAAGCGACTGCCGGACGGCACCGGCACGGATTTATGCAGACAGTTGAATGAGCTGACACCCGGTGTGCCGTGCATCTTCTTCACCGGTGACGCTTATGAGATTCACCGGCTGGAAGCTCTGGCGGCTGGGGCCCACGCTTATGTGGCCAAGCCTGATGTGGAAGCCCTCATCGAAGCCGTTCATCAACTGCTTTCGGAGCGAGAGTGCGCGGCGGCGTAATCCCTTCGAGCAAGGTTTCTGTCATTGTGCTGCGGCAGAGAAAAAGCCGCTCGCCATTTCCTGGTGCTTGAGAGCCACAACAAACTCTATGAGGAGACCACTGCTGATGTTCCCCAGTATCCGTCCGATCACGACTGCAACCCGATTAGTCATTCTGGCCACCCTGATCATGCTGGCGTTTCCGCTCTCAGGTTTTGCACAGCCTGACCCGGCGAAACCCAAACGGGAAGATGCGGCTAAACAACAGCCGTCGCCTGAGCCGTCAAAGACCGAGCCAACCAGGACACCGTCGCCCGCCGCAGAAGATGAAAACCGTCCGCGCGATCCAATGTCGACGCCGACCTTCAACGGCTTGAGACTTCGTTCGATCGGCCCGGCTTTTACCTCAGGTCGAGTGATCGGCTTCGCGGTGGATCCGAACAACTCGGCGCATTACTTTGTCGCGTCGGCTTCGGGGGGTGTGTGGAGGACGGTCAATAATGGAGCGACCTGGACGCCGGTGTTCGATCGCGAAGGATCGTATTCGATCGGCTGCATCGCGATTGATCCGAAAAATCCTTTGACGGTTTGGGTGGGCACGGGTGAGAACAACAGCCAGCGAAGCGTTTCATACGGCAACGGCCTCTATCGTTCAGACGACGGCGGCAAAACCTGGAAGAACGTGGGGCTGAAAACTTCCGAGCACATCGGCCGCATTGCCATCGATCCCAAAGATTCAAATATTGTTTACGTGGCCGCTCAGGGACCGCTGTGGGGTCCCGGCGGAGACCGTGGTCTTTTCAAAACGACCGACAACGGGAAGACCTGGAAGAATATTTTGACCATCAGCGAGAACACGGGCGTCACTGAGGTAGTCATCGATCCGCAGAATCCGGAAACAGTCTACTGCGCTTCTTATCAACGCCGTCGCCACATGTATACCTTGATTGACGGCGGGCCAGAGAGCGCCATCTACAAATCAACGGACGCGGGCGCGACCTGGAATAAAGTCAGGGCCGGTTTGCCTTCGACTGATATGGGAAGAATCGGCCTGGCTATCTCGCCGGTAGATCCGAACGTTCTCTATGCGACGGTCGAGGCCACAGATCGCAAGGGCGGCATCTTTCGTTCAAACGATCGCGGCGGCAGTTGGGAAAGACGAAACGAGTTCGACGCCGGCGCTATGTACTACTCGCACGTCGTGGCTGACCCGAAAGATGTCGATCGAATTTACATAATGAATGTTTTCCTGATGGTTTCTGACGACGGTGGCCGAACTGTGCGGCGCCTCGGAGAGAAATCGAAGCACGTAGACAATCACGAAATTTGGGTCGATCCCGCCAACAACGATCATTACCTGGTGGGTTGTGATGGCGGCGTGTATGAAAGCCACGACCGCGGCTCTAACTGGATTTTCAAGTCTAACCTGCCGGTGACCCAGCTTTATGATGTGACGACCGACAACGCCAAGCCTTTCTATAACGTCTATGGAGGGGCCCAGGACAACTTTGCTTTTGGCGGGCCGTCACGCACGCACAGCGTGTCCGGCATCGTTAACAGTGATTGGTTTGTCACACAGGGCGGTGATGGTTTCCGCACGCAGGTTGATCCGGAAGATCCGAACATCGTCTACGCGGAACTACAACAGGGCAATCTGGTGCGCGACGACCGGGTCACGGGCGAACGCATGGGCATTCAACCCGCGGTGGGACGCAATGAAGATCCCCTCCGCTGGAATTGGGATTCGCCTTTCATCATCAGTCCGCACTCGCACACGCGCCTATATTTTGCCGCCGACAAACTTTTCCGCAGCGACGATCGCGGCGATAGCTGGAAGGTCATCAGCGGTCAACTGTCACGCGGTCTGGATCGCGACAAGCTGCCGGTGATGGGCAAGATTTGGAGCATGGACGCCGTCGCCAAGAACCAATCGACAGCTTTCTTTGGCAACTCCTCAGCCCTGGCTGAATCGCCCAAGAAAGAAGGACTTATCTATGTCGGTACGGATGATGGCTTGATTCAAATCACGGAGGATGGCGGCAAGAACTGGCGTAAGGTCGAGAAGTTTCCCGACGTCCCTGAATTAGCTTACGTGAGCCGCATCGTGGCTTCCAATCACGACGCCAACACGGTCTATGCGGCGCTTGAAAACCATCAGAACGCGGACTTCAAACCGTATCTCTTCAAGAGCACGGATGCCGGGCGCAACTGGACTTCGATCAAAAACAACCTGCCCCCAACCGGGCCTGTGTGGGCGATAGCCGAAGACCATGTGAATCCGAATTTGCTTTTTGTCGGCACTGAGTTCGGTCTCTACTTTTCGATCGACGGCGGACAGAAATGGATTCAACTGAGAAGTGGCTTGCCGACTATTCAGGTACGCGACATCGCGATTCAACGACGCGAGAACGATCTGGTGCTCGGGACCTTCGGCCGCGGCTTTTACATTCTGGATAACTACACGCCGCTGCGTTTGCTGAAACCTGAAATGCTCAAACAGGATGGCTTTGTGTTTCCGGTCAAAGACGCGCTGATGTACATCCAGTCGCAGCCCTTAGGCGGACGCGGCAAGAGTTTTCAAGGCGAATCTTTTTACACGGCTGACAATCCGCCGTTCGGCGCGACCTTCACTTACTATTTGAAAGAAGAGCTGAAGACAAAGAAAGCGAAACGGCAGGAAGCTGAACGGGATGCGCAGCGGAAGAACACTCCCGTTGCTCTACCGAGCAGTTCAGATTTTCGCGCCGAAGAAGAAGAGGAAGCGCCGGCGGTTATTCTCACCATCAGCGATTCGTCGGGTCGTGTGATTCGTCGCATGACCGGGTCAGTCGCCGCGGGCATGCAGCGCGTCTCCTGGGATTTGCGCTATCCGGCGCCGACTCTGCCGCCGCCACCAAATCCCGATGGCGAAGATCCTTTCAACGAAGGACCATCCGGGCCGCTCGTGATGCCGGGCACGTACAAAGTCGGCTTGGCGAAGAGAGTTGACGGCGTGATTACCTCGCTGGGACAACCGCAGGAGTTTCAGGTGATCGTCGACGGACAGGACCGCATGTCACCTGCCGATCGCGCCAGCCTCGTAGAATTTCAACAAAAGGTGGCCAGGCTGCAACGCGCAGTGCAGGGAGCGTCGGCGACAGCTAATTCCCTGAAGCCGCGTCTGGTCGCAATCAGACGCGCGCTGTTGGAAACACCCTCGGCGCCGGAAAAATTGCTTAGCGATGCCGCCGCTTTGGACAAACGAACCAACGAGATCCTGCGCGCCTTACAAGGCGATCAGGCATTGCGCCAGCGCAACATGAACTTGCCGCCTTCGATCACTGAGCGCGTCGGTGAAATCGTCGGCTCGCAGCGAATGTCCACCGCCCGGCCCACGCAGACGCAAATCGATCAATACGCAGCGGCGGCGCAGGACTTCGAAACTGCGCTCAACCAGCTGCGGCAGTTGATCGAAGGTGATCTGGCGAAGCTGGAAAAAGCGATGGAAGCTGCCGGCGCCCCCTGGACGCCCGGCCGCATTCCTGAATGGAAGGATCAGTAGATAGCGGTAGGTCTCTCCCTTCTCCCTTTGGGAGAAGGGCCGGGGATGAGGGCGCGAAGCGTACTGCGAAATATATTTTTAGTTATCGTCGTGTTTAGCGCAGACAAATTCATTTCATATTAGGCCTCGCGCTCAAGCCCTCACCCCAACCCTCTCCCAATGGGAGTGGGAGTCCGACAAACTATTCGCGGTTGCGATTAGAACGACGACAGCGGCCGGGTCTGCAAACCGAACGACTGAGGATTCTCGCCGATGATCGCGCCGGCAAAGAAACGCGGCACGTAGTAGACGCTTTCACTGCGAAAAGTTTTGTCCAGCTTATCTCGCTGTTCAGTCAGGGCGCAGATGCTACAGCTCCGGTTCCGATCGTTGACCAGGGCCGCCAGGTCGCGCTCGACATTATTACCGCCGCGATTGTAAGCCAGCAGCGCCAGCGCCTCTTTCATGCGGTCTGTGCTGAACTGATTGATCCCATCCGAAATCATTCGCGCGGCCCCATCCGCGGATTTCTCTACGTCAAGCAAGTCCTCGGCACTCAAACCATAGTGCTCTCCGGTCTGTGGCACGAACTGAAACATCCCCAGCGCGCCCATCTGATTCGGCGTTTTCAGGTTGACGTATTCCGACTCAACCAAAGGAATGTAAAGCCCGATTAATGGCGACACGTTGTGCGTCATGAAGACTTTAGTTATTTTCGGCGCCACCGTCTGGCCGCGCTCGAAGATAAAGCGCGCGTCGCCTCTGCCCGGCCTATCGCCCCTGTTACTCCCGATGCGCTGCGCGTAGAAATCGACGGCCTTCTGAATCTCCATCTCAAACGCGGGCGTGAAAGCGTAATCGGTCCCGGACATCTTTCGGGAAATTTCGCGCGCCTTTTCAGCTACAAAAGCTCGGCGCTGGGTTAGCGTCATGTCTTGATAGAGGGTTCCAGATTGGGTGGCTTCCGCGCGGGAAAGACGCGCAGACGTGGATAGGGAAATTATTAGAGTGAGCGAAAAGAGCAAGAGTTGTGTGACTTTCATTGGCAATGTTCCTCGGCTTCCTTAGGTATGTTTGAGACGGCTTTCAATGGGCCTCACTATGATAAGCGAGAAAAGAGGAGGGAAGTGTTCAAGGCCAAATCCCTAGCGAGAAATCGCGGCGAAAGTGTTCATCGAGTCAAGACATTTCCGCGGATCAAAAACTTCTTTTCATTTCCAGCCTCGCGGAAATATGATCGTGAGTAATGATGCTAGAATCCCAGTGTGTTCTGGTTCAGAGTTCAAACTTTAGTTTGCTGATGGCCGGCGCAAGCTAAAGCTTGAACTCTGAACTGGGTCGCGTTCCACCGGGCTTGACGACGAGATTGAATGACGACCCTTACTGCCGACAACCTAACCGGATTACTGACTGAGTGGCGAGAGGGTGACAGTGCCGCACTCGATAGGCTGACTCCGCTGGTCTATGACGAGTTGCGACGCATCGCGCATCGCTATGTTCAGCGAGAGCGCAATGGCCACACGTTGGGAACGACGGCGCTGGTTAACGAAGCATACCTGCGTCTGGCCGGACAAAAGAAAATCGACTGGCAGAACCGGGCGCACTTCTTTGCGGTCACCGCCCAGGTGATGCGGCACATCCTGGTCGATCATGCGCGACGACGGCAGTACGCCAAGCATGGTGGTGAGGCGCAGCGGGTCTCGCTGGCAGAAGCTGAGTTGATGTCTGAGGCGCGCGCCCGCGAGCTGGTGGCGTTGGACGAAGCGCTGGATGAACTGGCCGATCTCGATTTGCGGAAGAGTCGAGTCGTGGAGCTGCGCTATTTTGGTGGCCTGAGTCTCGAAGAGACTGCGGATGCTCTAGAGATCTCGGTGATGACTGTGCGCCGCGATTGGCGCGCCGCGAAGGCATGGCTGTTTAGAAGGATGAGGGACGAACAATAGCCTGGGCTGTGGTGTGGGTTGAGTTCGCAATCCAAAATTATCGTACCGCGAAGCGGTTGTGACCTCCAGCCCAGGGTTGCCGCCGCGGCTACCCTGGGTCTACGAATCCAATCCGCCTCAACCCCGATGGGGTTGCGACCTCTTTCATGTGGGACACCCCAACGTAGCCGCCGAGCGGCAACATTGGGCTGGAGGCCGCAACCGCTTCGCGGTACTTTTTGAAGGCATCGTACAGAATCGGTCATGACTCCTGAACGCTGGCAACAGGTCGAAGAGGTTTTACAGGCGGCGCTTGATCGCGCGCCGGCGGAGCGAGCCGTGTTTCTCGATCAAGTGTGCGCGGGGGACGCCGAGTTACAGGCTGAGGCGAGTTCATTGGTTATTGCTCATGATGCCGCGACGGATTTTATCGAAGAGCCAGCAATCGCTCAGGATGCGCGCGTCATCCTCGGCGATTATTCGCTCGACAACATCGGTCGAGAGATCGGACCTTATAAAATCATCGAGCGCCTGGGCGGCGGTGGCATGGGCGAAGTCTATCTGGCGCAGGACGCGCGCCTCGATCGTCTGGTCGCGTTAAAAATCCTGCCGGCCTACTTTGTTTCCGACAACTCTCGACTGCACCGCTTTCAGCGAGAGGCGCGCGCGGCTTCAGCTCTCAATCACCCAAACATTCTGACAATTCATGAAGTAGGAGAACTGGACGGTGTCCACTTCATCGCCACGGAATTCATCGACGGTCAAACGATCCGCGAAATGCTTGCGAGTGAGGATTTGTCTCTCACAGATGTATTGGAGATTGTGGCCCAGGTAGGCTCGGCGCTTTCTGCCGCGCACGCCGCCGGCATCGTTCATCGTGATATCAAACCCGAAAACATCATGCGACGCGGTGACGGCATTGTGAAGGTCCTCGACTTTGGCATCGCCAAACTTGTCGAACAGACGCCGGCTGATCAAGCAATCACCAGACAGCAGACCGCAGCAGGCGTGGTGTTGGGAACAGTTGGGTATATGTCGCCAGAGCAGGCACGCGGCCTGGCGGTCGACGAGCGCACAGACATCTGGAGTTTGGGTGTCGTGCTGTATGAAATGCTCTGCTATCGCGCGCCGTTCACCGGCGCCACCCAAATGGACACGATGGTGGCCATCCTCGAGCGTGAACCATCGACCTTCCCACTGACTGAAGATCCAACGCTGCTACGACTGTGGGCCATCGTCGACAAGAGTTTAAGAAAAGAGACGGCGGAGAGATATCAGACCGCGGCGGAGCTGCTCTCCGATCTGGTTCTGGTGAGACAGCAAATCGATCAAATCGATGAATTTACTGAGCAAAGCGCGCTGGGTTTGCTCCGCCGTCCCGAGGGAGCCCAGCCCAGCGAACTCTCTGAGACACCGGCTCGCGAACAAACAATTCCGCACCCGGTCAATGATGAATCGGCCGCGGGTCGTCGCTATGGTCTGTTGGTGGTTGGCCTTTTAGTGCTCGTCGCTTCGTTGGGTGCAGCATTTCTTTATCAGAGATTTCGCGCGCACCGAAACATTGCGGGAGCTGCAACTGTCACGACCCCGGAAATGGCGAACAAGCCTTACACGCAAATGACCGAGGCAGAGCAACTCAAATTTGTCGATGACCAGGAGCAGCGTATCTCAGCGATGATGGGCGACCGTCCGGTGAAACTTAATCAGGACGCACTGGGTGCAATTAAGAGATACGTTGACCGTTACGCGGCCCGCGAAGAAAGCGTCTCGAATAATGCTGGTCAGAAAAGCCTGAATGTGATCTACGCGCGCGCCGTGCCGCTGGCGCCTTTGATTGCGCAGAAGTTTGCGGCGCGGAGAATCCCGATCGTCGTTGGCCTTTATCTGCCGATGATCGAGTCTGAGTATAAGCCGTGTTTTGAAAACAGCTTCGGCGCTAAGGGTCTGTTTCAGTTCGTGCCTTCGACTGCGAAACTGTACGGAGTCTCGCCCGACGAAATGTGCGATGTCGAAAAGATGACCGCCGCTGCCGCGCACTACATCGCCGATCTCATGGCGGAGCTCGGTGAAGATTCCGGGACGATGACGCTGGTGCTGCTCAGCTACACGCATGGAGCGGGATCGGTTGTGGATGCCCTGAGACAGTTGCGAGAGACCGACAACTACCAAAGAAATTTCTGGACGATTTACGCGAAGCGCGATCAACTGGATGAGCAATTCCGCCGATCGGCCGGGTATGTCCCGGTATTCTTCGCCGCTGCGATTGTGGGTGAGAATCCCGCGAACTTTGGTTTGCGCACGCCGGCGCTCTCAAGCCTGGCGCGGAACGTCGCATTGCAGAGATGAACAAAAACAGTTTTACCGCAGAGAGGCGCAGAGGTTTTCGCAGAGAGACGCAGAGAGTTCTCCGCGATCTCTGCGAGATCCTCTGTGACCCTCGGCGGTTAATATTCGTGGCTGACTCACGGGAGCAGCAAAAAGTCCTCACGATTTCTCGGCTAGGCCCATGTTTCAATCATCGGATAATATCAATGTGTCCAACTAACAGCGATGAGGTCTGATCATGCGATTCGAATATTACAGCGACGCAATCGCCGGCGTGCCTAAGCTTTCCATCGACGGCACGGTCGATAGCGCAATTCATTTTTCACACTGGAAGGGAAATGAAACGCCGGCTTCAGTTAAGGCCGACACCTCGACTGAGATTGCTTTGAATCTCGTCGCCGCGCCGGATCGTGATGAGTTGACCCATGGGATCGATCTGGTTACGAACAATCACTTTGATACCGATGGCGTGTTGTCGGTGTGGACGGTGTTGACTGGTGAGCCGGCGCTCGAGTTGCGCGAGAAGCTGATTGCGGCTGCCGAAGCTGGCGACTTTTCTGAACTGAGCACGCAGGCAGGCGTGCGCGCGAGCATAGTCATACAGGGATCAGAGTCGGCGATTGATGAGGATGCGGGCTCGCCTCTGGCGCAGCAACTTGCCGGCGCGCCAGTCACCGATCTTGCGCGCGCTTACGAATTGGTACTGCCGCATGTTGCACGCGTGCTGACTCACACCAATGAATATGAATCGCTATGGTGTGACCCATGGAACCGGATCGCCGCGGCGCTGGATAGCTTTGCTAAAGGCCGTTCGCGGGTTGACGAAGACAGCGAGGCGAAGATTTCACTGGTGACTCTTGCGCCGGAGATTTTCAGTTCATCCGGATTTAAGCCGACCCGTCACTGCGCACCGTTCACCGCCATTTCGCACCACGCCCGCGGCGAGGTCTTCTTAATCGCGACGCCTTTTGGTGGCGGTTGGGCCTATCGCATCGACTATCCTTACTATTCGTGGGCTGAGACGATCGCGCGGCCGACCATTCAACGCCGCGATTTCAGCTCGCTCGTCGCCGTGCTTAACAAAATAGAAAGTAGCGGAGCCGGCAGTTGGCGCGTGGATTCTTCGGAATTGGCTTCGGCAGTAAAGTTTTCTGATCAGAGTGGACAGTTAGCAGCATCCGGCCTGTCTCTCGACTTGGTGGCGGCGCGGCTTCACGACTTTTTGCTCGAATCAAAGACTGCTGTCGCCTGATGTTAGTCACGTAAGGCTCAAGCCTCGAAGAGCAGTGCGTGCCAGGCCCTGCGTCATTAGTCAACGCATATCCGAGGTTATTGGAGTCGGTTATCCCAGAAGGCGATGCTCAGTTGCCGCTGTTTTGAGCTTCGTGTCTTTGCCGTAGCCGACCTATTGACGGAACCCACCAGAACCGACTATCAAAGGGCGCTTGCCGGCTGTGGAACTAAGATCAAACCCGACACTCGCAGCAAGTTCTGCTATTGACAGAAAATTCACTCTGGGCTTACAGTTCAGCACGTAGCCGCTAAAAGGAATCGCCCACGCCTGATTCATCTCGAGTCAGAGTTCCGTCGACGAGTTCTCTTAACCGGCACTGAGACCCGGGCTGGTTCTCCGAATCTGTAATCCAATGCTTCCCGTGCCGGCCTCTACGAAGTCCACATACGCCTGTCTGCCTTTCTGAATTTAATCAAGTGTTCGTGGACTCCCATCTAGCAAAACAAGGGAGACAATCTATGTCCAATATTCAGATTACCAGGAGCACGAGTGTCGACAACGCGAGGAGTGAAAGCGTTGTCCTTATCAACCCAAACAACCCCCAGCAGATCGTGGCCTCGTCGAAGAAGTTCAAGGATATCAAGATGTATGACTTCACGCTGGCGGTGTCATTTTCAACCGATGGAGGCCGGTCGTGGACCGAAGCCCCAGTGCTTGCCCTTCCGGCGGGAGCGACGATTATGTCGGATCCGACTTTTGCCTGGGACGATGTGGGAAATGTTTTCCTGGTGGGTTTAATTGGTAGGAATCCGCCGAGCATTACCGCAATCGGTATGGTGGTTTACAAATCCACCAACGGCGGACAAACCTGGAGCGCCCCGAATCTCATTCACTCAAGTTCCAGTGACGACAAACAGTGGGCCGCCGGGGATACCAACCCAGCCAGTCCTCACCACGGTAATGTTTACGCTGTCTGGCACGATGGAAGTGCCCCCGCTCCGATGCGCTTTGCCCGCAGTCTGGATCACGGCGCCACCTGGAAGAGCACTGGCAATAATGCGATCGGCGCTGTCAGCCTGACCAACGACTCGATGGGGCCCGAGATTAGTGTGACCCCCGACGGCACAATCTACATCTTCTATCTCAATGGCGAGTTTGGTGGCCAAATTAAGTTTCTGAAGTCCACCGATGGCGGAAACACATTCTCTGCGTCTGCCGTGGCAGCGAGTGGCATCACGAATCTTCCCGGATCGATTCCCGGGACTGGGGGCTTTGCGCAATTCCCAGGTACAAAATTTCGTGTGCTAACACTCGCGACGGCCTGCACAGGATCGGGCAACACTGTGATCTGCGCCTGGGCCGATGGGCGGGAAGGCGGCAGTACACGTCAAGCACGGATCTATTACCGTCGCTCGCTTGATGGTGGCACAACCTGGGCAGGACCGCCCTCGGGACAGCCATTGCTAAACCTAACTTTCCCCCCTCCCACCCGCCATCACTTTCATCCACAGTTAATCGGCGATCCGAACGGCGTCATTGGCTGTGCGTTCTACGAGTTAGGACAAAAGCTAAGCCCACCCAGGCCACTCATCGACGTAATCATGGCCCAGTCGCTGGATGGTGGGGCCACCTTCAATCCCTTTACGATAACTGACCAACCCTGGGATCCCGCTCTGGATGCGCCTCTGGCTCATGGTAATCCGAACCTCACCTTCATCGGCGATTACTTTGGTCTCGACGCGAGTCAACAGGGCTTCCAGCTGGTTTGGACCGACACGCGCACCGGCATGCAGGAACTGTGGAGCGATATCGTACCGGCGAAACGCGGTAGCCTATGGACAAAGATTGCCGGTGAACTGAAACATGTTTCCGTGGGCTCAAGCAGCCTGGTGTGGGGGGTGAATTCCAGCGACCAGATCTTTCGACGTGACGGGAACGCCTGGACGAAGATTCCCGGTATTCTCAAGCAAATCTCCATCGCTGCCGACGGTACGATTTGGGGAGTTAATGCAAGCGATGAGATCTTTCGACGCGACGGCAACGCGTGGACAAAGATTGCCGGTCAACTGAAATACGTTTCCGTTGGTTCAAGCAGCCTGGTGTGGGGGGTGAATTCCAGCAACCAGATCTTTCGACGTGACGGGAACGCCTGGACGAAGATTCCCGGTATTCTCAAGCAAATCTCCATCGCTGCCGACGGAACGATTTGGGGAGTTAATTCGAGCGACGAGATCTTTCGACGCGACGGCAACGCGTGGACAAAGATTCCCGGTCAACTGAAACACGTTTCCGCTGGCTCAAGCAGTCGGGTGTGGGGAGTTAATGCGGGCAACGAGATCTTTCAACGGGTCGGCAACGCGTGGACAAAGATTGCCGGTATTCTCAAGCAAATCTCCGTCGCTGCCGACGGTACGATTTGGGGAGTCAATGCGAGCGATAATATTTTCGAAAAACAGCACCAGCTAGTGACAACGGCAATGTGATGGGCGCGCGCAGCTCAGTGGCCAGGTCGACGGTTTAGGGGCCGACCACAAATCACCGTGTCGAAGTTACTTCGCCAGCGGAAAGATCGGTTCGATATCCACCGGCACGTTGTTGAGCTTATCGAACGCACTCTTCATCTGCGGCCGAATCAACGCGTACTTTCCCAAAATCGCCTGCGCCTTTTCATACGAGCCCTCGGCGTCGATGGTCATTAGCTCGTGAGTCAGCTTGCGCACGCCGTCCTTGATCTTTGTCTCGTCAACGCTGAACGTGCCGGTCTTATCGTTGAACTTAATAGCACCTTCGTCGGTTAGATAATTGAATTGCATGGCGACGCCGCGGCCGTGCGCTTCGGTGATGCCGAACCGCACCGAACGAAACATGCTGGCCAGGTAGGTCGTGTAGAGCGTCCGCTGCATCTGACGATCGATCACGCCTTTGTCGATTAGATACTGCAGCGCCCAAAGCCCGGTCATGTCGGCCTTGGCTTCTTCAATCGCGGAGTACTTGTCCTTTAACTGCAAACGCACAGTGGTCGCGCGGCCATCGACGGTGATGTTGTGCGGCCCGAGGCCGTGCATCAACTCGTGCATCAGAATGTGGGTGAAGAAGGCGTCGAACGCCAGATTCTTTTGCTGCGCCGGAGCGAGCACGACGCGCGAGATCGGGATCAAGGTCTTATTGAACTTGGCGTCCTGCACGTTCTTCAACATGATCCGCTTCGAGCCTTTTTCTTTGACCACCCGCTCGTCGTTCGGCAGATTGAACGCCGCGGTTTGCACGCCGCTGTTTCCTTCGCCAGAGCTGTACACTTCATTGACCACGCGCATTGGCGACGCGGAGCCCAGCATAGGGTTGCGATACTTCGGATCGATGGGCAGATTGTTTTCGATTTCCTGGAGGTACTGGCTGAACTTCTTGAGCTTTGCCGACTCCGCTTCATCTTTCAGCGTAATGTAGGCTTCGAACCCGGCCTTATAGCCAAACAATTCATCTTCGTAGGTTTCGTACGGCCCGATCGTGACATCGATCGGAGCGTCCAGATCCATCCACGCCACGTCGCTGTCATAGTAATCGTTCGAAGCGAATGCGGCTGCGCGTTTGTTGAGAAAGTCCGCCAGAGTTTTGTTAGTGGTCAGAGCTGCGGCCTCGCGCAAGAGCTTCGCCGCCGGTTCGAGGAACTCGCGGTACTCTTCACTGTAAGGCACCGCCTTCAACTTGCCGTTAGCATCACGGCGAATGACGTAAAAGTATCCGGTGGCTTTTTCCTTTTCTGCCGGCGACAGCGTATTCAACCAGGCCGTGAACTCATCCTTAGTCATGTCGTCCGGATAAAAGTTGGCTTGCGGCGGCCGGGGCGGAACGCCTTCGATGAATGGTTCGTTGCTGTCGAGTTGCGACCACGGGCCTTTATTGATCATGAAATAGTGCAGGCGCAGACGACCGAGCGGGCTGTCGTCGGCTTGCAGTTTCTGCAACAACGCTTCATTGCCACTCCAAATCTGACGCAGAAAGAGTGGGTCGTAATACTTTGCCGCGGCGATGATTTTCTGTAGTGCCTTTCGATCGTTCGGTGAAAGGCTCGCCACGTTCGCCGTCAAGATCGTGGGCGCGAAGCGGGCGATCTTAGCGGCGAGTGGGTCATTGACCGGTGCGGGAGGTTTCTGTGCGTAAACGAGCGCCGTCATGCTCAGCGCGAGCGCGGAGCAAAGAATCTTTTTTGAAATGGTCATCGTCGATCTCTTTCTTGCTGGTTGTTGTGCCAGTTTCATTAGCACCGTGGCTTTAGCCCGGTGAATTTCGTTGACGACATCATCCGAAACCGCTTGAAACGGTTTCCCCTCTCGAATTCAATCTCTGATCACCGGGCTAAAGCCACGGTGCTAATGAGAAAGGTGACGTCACAATCAGGTTCGGCCTTTCAGTATCTTGACGAACGAGCCGGTCTGCAATTCTGCCAGCGTCAAACCAGATAACTGCAACGCCTCTTCTTTGGTGATTGCGCCGCAGTTAATCGCGCGCAGAAAATAGTTGAGCAGGCCTTGCCCGGTGGCCGCATCGTCAAAGACATCGCCGACGAGCGTGGCCTTCGCCGCCTTCTCGACAAAGTTACGCAGACGTTCGGACGCCGCATCCAGACTCTCGAGGAAGAAAGCATAGACGGCGGCGTAGCGGGTCGGAAGTTGCGCCGGATGCAAATCCCAACCTTGATAGAATCCGCCGACCAGTGAATGCTGGACGTGATCGTAATGCAGCTTCCACGCCCGGTGAATGACCGCCTGGTTCTCTTCGATCTGATCCGGAGTCAGGCTCGAGCCTTCGGCGGCCCGATGCGGACCCACCGGCATGATGTTGGTGGCGCCGTCCGACAGCCAGATACCCGTGCCGGCGAACGAAACCTGCATCATGTGCTTCGCAAAGTCACACGCGGAGTGCATCATGTGCTGGTGCGCGGCGGTGATGCTGCAACTCGCGGTGTAATCATAAGTGCCGAAGTGCGCCGCCGTGCAGCGCCCGCGTGCAGCCCGGAGCAGCAACGGAAGATTGATTCGCCCTTCGCTGTTGATGATCGACTGAGTCGTTTCGATCATCATCTCCATTTTCAAAGACCCGGCTGCCAGGCCAGTCCTTTGCTCGAGCAGATCAAACAGGTCAGCCAGCGCCGATACTTGTTCGGGCGTTGTGATTTTGGGCAGGGTAACGACAAAGTTATCGGGCAGCCGGCCGCCGCTTTCGGCCACTACGGTCGAAACAAAAATATCGAGCGTGCGCACGCTGCGGGCGCGCAACTCTTCGTTGAACGGCTTGATGCGAATGCCGATGAACGGCGGCAAGCTTCCGGCCGCCAGGCCCCGAACGACTTCAAGTGCGGCTGATTCCGCGTGACCGTCTTCTTCCGCGTCGGGCCGATTGCCGTAGCCGTCTTCAAAGTCGATCCGGAAATCCTCGACCGGCTCGCGACTCAGCTTTTCCTCCACGCGCGCGTGGATCGTGTGCGCCAGCCACGCCGCCATGTTTTCTTCTCGCACCGTATCCGGTTCGTCTTTCAGACGCTGTCTGAGACCGGTTGCGTAACCCAGCACGTCGGGCAACTCGTTCGCGCGCGGCAGGCCGATCGCCCGGGCAAAGACCACGAAGTCGGAAGCATTTTCGGCAAAGGATCGCTCGGCCACTTGCCCCAGCCGCTGCGCCGTGTCGGCGCGAAACAGGTGCGCGCCGCCATAGACCGTGTGCACCGGTTGTCGCCGCCCGGATTCGCCGGGATAGTTTTCCGTGAAGCCGTTGTTGGATGCGCGCAGGGTTTCATCAATTCCCTGAAGTGAAGTTTCGGACAAAGAGGTTTTCATTGTGCTTGCTTATAGAAAAAACTGTTTTCGATTAGTCGCTGACTTTATTACCAAACTCAGTCGGCTGGCAACTCGGAACGGTTAGGTTTCAAATAAAACCTGTTGACGGTGCCTGCGGCAAACCCTACAATTGTCCTTGCCCCGTTGGTGATGGTTCACCCGCTCCACCGACCTTCAGAAACTCAGCAACCCAGGAATTGAAACATTGTTATGAAAGAACTTCTCCGCGCTCATCGACCGCGCTCAATACGCACAAACCAACGCTTATCCGGTAATCGTTTTGCCGGGATTTATGTTCCGATTGTTCTGACTCTAACTGTCCTGGCATTAGCGGCAGGTCTCGGGCTCTATTCGCCTCGGGCAGTGGCGCAGTCCGGCAGAGTTCGCTATCAGCAGGACATCGAACAGGTCTTTACCGGTCATGAGGACGTCACGCTAGATCCACAGGCAGCGATGGAGCGGGTAAGAGAATCGGGCCGTCTGTCCCTGGTAACCGCCACACATGATTTTGAAATCCAACTAAGGCCCAACGATTTGCGCGCGCCAAACTATCGCGCCGAAGAAGTTGTTGACGGCGTTACGCGTGCCGTCCTCATGCCCGGCATTACCACCTACCAGGGAAGCGTCGAAGGCATGGCGGGAACGGATGCGCGATTCACCATCGACGGTGAGCACGTCGAAGGAATGATCCTGACGCCGCAGGATTCGTACTTCGTTGAATCCGCGCGCAAGTATTCCGCGGTCGCGGGAGCAAATGATTATCTGCTCTACAAAGCTTCTGATGTGCGGCCAGAGATCACGCGGTCATGCGGAACCTTGGATGAAGAAATCAGCCGCAGCGCGAAGGACCTCGCGCCCAGCATCGCCTCGGGGACGGTCAAGCCCGAGGTCTTTTCGCCGTTCAAAGTGGTTGAGATTGCGACTGAAGCTGACGGTGAATACACCAGAGCTTTGGGAGGCTCGGCCAATGCAAACAACGACATCCTTGGAGTCATGAATGGGATTCAGGCGATCTATCAGCGCGACTTAGGTCTCACTTTCACGGTGGTTCTTCAGCACACCTGGACCGATCCGGCAACCGATCCTTACAAGGTCAATGGCGATGCCGCGGCGATGTTGGAGGAGTTTACGACTGTCTGGCAAAGAGACTTTCCCGCCAAAAATCCGGTGCGCGATGTGGCGCACCTCTGGACGGGCCGGGCCTTGGGTGGTCCCGCGGGCATCGCCTGGACGGGTGTTGTCTGCGTGACGAATGGGGACCACTCGTACGGACTGTCAGACCAGGAAACAACGGCTCCGTTTCGGTTTGGCATTCCCGCCCACGAGATTGGGCACAACTTTAGCGCGACCCACTGCGATACTCAGAACGGCTGTGCCAACTCCATCATGGTGGCGACGCAGGACCAGAACAACACTCAGGTCTTCTGCCAGTTTTCCATCGATGAGATAACCCGGTTTGTGACCGCCAACTCCAGTTGCCTAAGCAATGCCCCGGCCGGCAACCCAATCGATGGCGCGGACTTTTTCGTGAGGCAGCACTACCAGGATTTTCTGAATCGCACCCCGGACGCTGGTGGGTTAGCTTTCTGGGCTAACGAGATCACCTCCTGCGGCAATAACCAGACCTGCATCGACAACAAGCGGGTCAACGTTTCGGCGGCCTTCTTTCTTTCGATTGAATTCCAGCAGACTGGTTATCTGGTTGAGCGTCTCTACAAGACCGCCTATGGTGACGCCACGGGTGCGTCAACTTTTCCGACCGCCCACAACCTGCAAGTGCCGATCATTCGCTTCGCTGAGTTCCTACCTGATACTCAGCAGATTGGCCAGGGAGTAGTGATCGGACAACCGGGAGCGGACCAACTGCTCGAAAACAATAAGGTGGCTTTCATCAACCAGTTTGTCGCCCGCAAGCGATTTACCGACAAATATCCAACGGCGGC
Organism: Pyrinomonadales bacterium; assembly: GCA_038210455.1. GTDB lineage: Bacteria > Acidobacteriota > Blastocatellia > Pyrinomonadales > Pyrinomonadaceae > UBA11740. The sequence goes on from JBBQWP010000024.1 coordinate 55,221, forward strand.
AGATGCGCTCTTTGTCAAAACGTTGAATGACAACGCCAGTAATCCGCTCTCAGCAGGTGAGTTGGTGATCCTAACGACCGAGTACAGCACCGGAAAGAAAAGCCGCGCAGTTGTCTTGCGCCAAATCGCCGAGCATCAGAACCTGGTGAACTCAGAATCCAATCGGGCGTTCGTGTTGATGCAGTTCTTTGGTTACTTGCGGAGAAACCCGAACGACGCGCCGGACACCGATCACTCTGGCTATGACTTCTGGCTGACCAAGCTCAATCAATTCAATGGCAACTTCGTCAACGCCGACATGGTAAAGGCCTTCATCGTTTCCGGCGAATATCGAAAACGATTCGGCACGCCGTAGCGTCAGAACCGCCTGCGGTAGCGGGCGGGCCTTTCTTCCTTTTGCGCTGAGCTTATCTAATCGCCGTAGGCCCGCCCGCTACCGCAGGCGGTTCTGATACAAGAGCGGCCACCAGTTACGGTGGCCGCTCTTACTTTGCGAGTCTTATTTCGTGGGTTTCAGTTTGCCGCCAAGCTGGGGCCGGGATAACTCTCTCCGAGTTTTGCCGGATCGCCCTCCGCCAAAGTATTCACCAGCTCCTGATGAAAATAGTCGTGCCGTGCAGCGACTGGTGGCGCAACGCGCTTGTCATACATTTGGCGGGAGCGGTCGATGTCTTCTCGTAAGCGGTCATAGATGTCGCTGCGGCTGCGGCCTTCTTTCACTTTGGGCTCGTTGTAAAGTTTGATTTCTGAAACCAGCAGGCGCGCAAACCGGCGGGCATCGTTGTGCAAGCGCCGCTCTTCTTCGCCGACCTCGATCGGTAAATCCGGTTCGCTCACGCCATAGCGACGGGCGCTGCCCAGCGGCGCTGCATATTGTGAAGCAAAGGCGGGCGCTGCCGGAGCTGGCGGCGGCGCCATCTCGGTTGTAGTTTCAATCGTTGGCGGAGCAGTCTCAACGCTTACTGAAGTCGGCGGCTCTGGCGTGAATGCGAAACCGCTCGAGGCCAATGGTTCGGGCGCAGGTTCGAGTTGTTCCGCTGGGACGTTTTCAGATGCTGCGACTTCTTCAACCGGCGGCTCGGCAATTGGTTCGTGAACCACCTCAGGCTGGATTGTGATTGGCTCGGGCTCTGCCGCGGACTCTCCAGTTTCATAAGAAACAGTTTGCGGCTGTGGGGTCGCGTGAACTTCCTCGACTGTGAATTCATTGCCGGCTTCCGGCTGTTGCGGTTCGATCTCAGGCGTGTATGTCGGCTCGGGTTCGTAAACTTGTTCGGCCGCGACCAGGTGTGCTTCTACAGGGGTCGGAGAAGTTTCAGCTTCAGCGGGCGGCGCTGCCGTCTCAGCTTCAGCAGGTTTCTCAGGGACCGGGCGCGGCGCGGTGGCGAGGTTAACCGCCATCGCGGCGACTCGCGCCAGCAGTTCCAGCGCATCCACATTCAGCGCGTTCGCCTCTCGCGATACGGAATCGGCATAGAGGACGGCCACAACTTTCCCGCGAACAACCAGCGGCACCGCCGCAACTGTTGCGGGGTCACCGCCCAGTTGATCGGTCAAAAGATTGTCATGGGAATTCGAACCGGGTGCGCCGCTCCATGCCGAACGTGAGCTGGCCGCCCGACCCAAAAGGGTGTCCGCGCTCAGCGGCAGAGAGACGCCGCCGATCATTTCAAGATTGGTTGGATCACTCGCCTCGCACTCGCGCCAGCCGATTGCCTGTTCGTTCCTGACTACAAACAGAGCAACTCGCTCGGCGAACCGGGCTGCGGCCGTCAACAGTGAGCCAAGAATATCGCTGTGGGTCTCTTGCCTTTCAATCTCCTCGACCGCGCGCTTGATCGTGGCCAGCTCACCTGAACTTTGATCCCGATCCGGCGTCGCCCCGCTGAGTCTCTGGGACCGGGCAGCCTGCAAATGGGCAAAGATCGCGGCTGACAGCGGTGAACTATCCAGCGATTCGGTGGCCGAGCTTTCGCGGAGGCGCTTGAACGCATCGTCGAAATCACTCTGCAGGCGATCTAGCTGTTCATCGATAGCGGCCAGGCGCTTGCCGAGATAACTCTCGATGGCTTGCTGCAAGCTGTTTTCTAATTCTTCGCTCACCGGACTTAATGTCCTCCGATCAGATTGTTGGTGGTCAGTTGATGCGGGGGTTCAATCGTGACTCAATCAAGATGGCATCCACGCCATCAAGTCGATTATGGAGGCCGCGCTGAAAGCTAGTCAAGAACTCTTTTCTGCCGGAGTGGCCCAATCTTTCATTAGCACCGTGGCTTTAGCCCGGTGAAACCTCGTAGTCTACACAGCTCGAAACCGTTTAAACGGTTTCCCCTTTCTCAACCAATTCCAGATCACCGGGCTGAAGCCACGGTGCTAATGAGAGAAGTTGCCAACCAAGAATCGGACTAGTGCCTCTGCCCGTGAGCTCACGCGCCGGATGCGCGTGCCACACCTCACTAAGCCGTGAAGGTGCGGTGAAACTCAACTCCGGAAACCATAATGCGCGTGGCCCGGCCATTAACTACGGGCCCAAAGCTCAAGCGCTCTGGCGACCACTCTTCGGCGCCCACGCGGAAAACGCCGTTGGCAAGCGGTGTCAAAGGCGCGCCGTCGGCGACCAGCGTTCCTTTGCGCACGAAGATCCGCGTGCTGCCAAACCAGGGGCTGTCGTTTCGATAGTGGCCAGAGAAGGCGTCCCACTCGGGCGGATAATCAAAAGTCTTCGGGCCCGTGTAGCGCTCGCCGGTAAACCAGCGCGGGCCGTGAAACGCTTCGACCACCAGGTTCTTGTCGCGGGCAAACTCTAATGCAAACAATTCATAATCGGGGTGCTTGATGAGAAAACGATCAGCGCCCGCGCGTTCCAGCGCTACTCTCAGAGTTCCGATCGCTAGCCAGAGCTTGCCGCCTTCCGCTGCGAGCACCAGCTTTGTTTTGTCTCTGGAAGTGAACGTCCCGGCAAACTCCGACGCGTTTGCAATCTGATCTGGAACGGTCGCGGTCGAGGGAGCCGTGGGCAGAGCCTTACCCGCGCGCACTGCCGACATCAGATCCAACGCGTATTTCGCAACTACGTTGGGTCGATAGCCAGACAGGTTAGCGTTAACCGACGCAAAGGCGCCGATGCCGCCGGCCAGATCGACGTGCATCGCCGAGCTGAATGCAACCATGCCGCCGGTGTGTCGCAACAGCGAACCGCGTTCGTTCGGGTTGGTCCACAGTCCGTAACCATAACTCGCGTCCTGGCCCCAGAACGGCGCTTTGATGACCGGCGTTTCGACTAACTTGAAAGACTCTTCGCTGACGATTTTATCGCGATCGGAGCCCTCCCTTACGGCCGGGCTACTGCCCCGGAGAATTCTTCCGCGATTGAGCAGCATCGTGAGATACGCGCCCATGTCCGTGGCGGTTGAGGCAACACTCCCGGCGGCTTCGCCAACTTCGATCCACGCTGCCTCGGCCAACGGTCCGCGCAAAGGAAACGGGCGGTCGTCGAACATCGGCGCATAACCAATCGCCATGCGCGAGCGGGCCGCGTTGGTAATGACCGGTTCACTCGACGACATTCCCAGAGGCTCAAGCACGCGCCGGCGCAGCACGACCGCCAACGGTTGTCGATCGATCGCTTCGAGCGTCAGGCCCAGCAGGTCGTAACCGATATTCGAATAAGCAAAGTGTTCACCCGGAGCAAATCCGGTCCAGAGTGGCTGTTCCGTTCCCATCAATTCGAGCGGTACTCCATCGGGAAGTCCGGAGGTGTGACTGAGGAGGTGATGACCGGTGATGGGCGAAAACTTCGAATCAATTTTCAGCCAGGGAAGATAAGTAGTGATGGGCTTTGCCGGATCGAACTTACCTTCGTCGCGCATTTGCAGAAGAGAGAGGGCCACGAACGATTTTGAGATTGAGCCGATTTCAAACAACGTACTGGTCTGCACCTTCAAGCCCGCTTTCGTGTCCGCCAAACCATACGTTGAGGCGCGCAGCAAACCATCGCGCGTCGCCAGCGCCAGAGTCATTCCCGGCGCGCCGATGTCGCGCAGGTGCGCCGCGATAAATTCATCGAGCCTGGCGAAAGTTGATTGAAACTGCGGGTCATCCTTCACCGCTGGCTGTCGTGACAGCGCGGTCGCTAACCGACCAGGGCTCAGTTCGCTCAGTACCACCAAGCCGAAACCTGTCTTAATCCCGCCGGCTAACAATTTTCGGCGGCTGATGGGTTTTGCCATCTCTGTTCTCCGAGACGTTGAGTCACATCTGGTTGGTGCTTGCCGCAGAGAGCGGGCAGCTATCTCGTGAAGGCGCCGTCCCCAATGATGAGAACGGCGCCCCCATTTTGCGGTAGTCCGCAAACCCATTAACAACCGATCAGGCAGGATCAACGGCCCTTAGGCTCAAGGATGACCTCGCGGGCGAGCCGGTCGCCCATCACCTCGCGTATTTCGAGCCGATCTTTGTAACCCTGCATTTGCACCGCGTCGGTGCCAATAACCTTCTGCGCGACTGCGTCAGCCTTATCTTCATTGGCTTCCATTGTCGCCAGGTTTTTATATTCAGTCATCAGCATCAGGTTAAACTCACCAGGCGTGTGGCCCTCCACTGACATCACTTTGTAAGAAAGGATGAGCCCTTCTTTCTTTTGCGCCTCCTGCTCAGTCTTCCACGAGCCGGCGATATAATTCATGTAAGCCGAGTCCATCCCCGGCTTGATCCGAATGAACGAGATGTTCCAGACCGAACCATTGTGATACGGACGATTGACTTGCGCGTATGCCGTGATGCCAACGATTAATACCAACGCCGCAATCAAACTCACGGCTGTGCGTCTCATTTTCATAAATAGTAAGCTCCTCACCGTACAAAGGTCCGGGCCTGGGCAGAGAGGTACGGGAATCCCGCCGTCCAAGTTGCGGCAAGTTGCCGCGGCCTTAACACACCAGTTGTATGTTGTGAAGCGGAATCTATGGCAAAAGCCAGTGAGTGTCAATGTGCGAGAACTTCAGGGGGCGTTCCGAGTATCTTTTCTCAACGAACAAGATCCGATTGAAGCCGGTGCGCTAAGCGCCGGTTAATCTATGCAGGAAGTCCTTTGCGGGCGATCATCGTCATCACTTCGCAGAACCGATCCAGCTCTTTCAAAGTCGTGTACAGATTTGGCGTGATGCGTAAGCCCTGAAACTCTTCATGATTAATCGGCGTCGTGTAGATGCGGTGCTGGCTGAACAGATAGCTGCCGATCTTGCTCGAGTCGATGCCTTCGATTTGGACGTTGGCGATAGCACACATCTGCTGCGGGTCGAGTGAAGTGTTGAAGCGAACTTTAGGAATGTCCTTTAGTTTGTCCATCCAATAACGCGAAAGGTAACGCAGGCGTGCTTCTTTGCGCTGGCCGCCGATGCCGTGGTGAAAGAGTATCGCTTCGCCAATGGCTAGCTTCGGCGCGGCTGAGTGCGTGCCGATCTCTTCGAACTTGCGAATATCGGTCTTTTGCTTTTCTTCGGCGGCGAACAACGGCCAGATCTTTGCGATCTTGTCGCGCTTTACGTAAAGCAGTCCCGTTCCTTTCGGCGCATAGAGCCATTTGTGCAGGCTGGTGCCGAAGTAATCGCAACCCAGGTCAGCCTGTTTGAAATAGAACTGCGCGAATGAATGCGCGCCGTCGACGATTGTTTCAACGCCGCGCGCGCGGGCCATCTCGCAGACCGCTTTGACCGGCGTGATTTGTCCGGTGATGTTGATCTGATGCGCGATCTGAATCAGCCGCGTCCGGGGCGTGATGGCTCGCTCAAAGGCCCCGGTGATCTCCTGGATGTTTTTGGGCGGAATCGGAATCTTGATCAAGTTGAGCTTAATGCCTTCGCGTTGCTCGCGCTGCCGGATCGTGGTGAGCATGCGGCCATAGTCCTGAGTCGTCGTCAGTACTTCATCCCCCGATTTCAGATCGTAGCCGAGCAGCAATGTCTCGAGGGATTCAGAGGCGTTACGGGTGATAGCAATCTCTTCGCGATCGCAGCCGAACAACTCAGCCAGGCCCGTGCGAATCGTTTCCGACTGCGGCTCGAGGATCTGCCACATGGTGTACGCCGTCGCGTCTTCCTGCTGCCAGATGTAACGGACCAGCGCTTCGGTGACGAGGCGCGGACTGGGCGAGACGCCGCCGTTGTTCAGATTGATCATGCCGCGGGTGACGGTGAAGGCCTGCTGGATTTCAAACCAGAAATCTTCATCCATCGCCGCCTGTTCCGGCGTCAGATGCGCGACCGTCGTCGTCGCCGCTTGAATCTTGGACAGCAATGCGCCGACGGTTGATGAAGTGACGGCGGCAAGTCCTAGGCTCTTGCCGGTCAATGAAAGAAAGTTGCGGCGGTCGAATGCGGTTGATCTCATATTTTGTCCTCGGCGAGGTGGCACAGACTTCAGTCTCTGATTTCAACTGTCATTACGCTCCAGTTAAGAAAAATCACAGACTGAAGTCTGCGCCACTCACGTAGGCATCTCGACTTCATACCCAGCGTCAATCCACGCTTTGGTTCCGCCGGTCACGTTGAGCAGGTGCTTAACACCGAATTGCTGCAAGATGCTCGTTCCAGCGCTGGAGCGATAGCCGCCGGCGCAGATGACCGCTGTCTGGGCGTGTGGTTTCAGATTCAAGTGCGGCAGCCGCTCGGCCAATTTCGTCAACGGCGCACTCGCTGCGCGAGGAGCGTGTCCGCTTGCGTACTCAACCGGACGGCGCACATCGACAATCTGCAGGTCCGGTTGTGTTTCGATCAACTTTTTCAACTCAGCAACGCTGATCTGCGGCACTGAGTCGAGATCGAGACCCGCCTTCTTCCATGCATCCATTCCGTCCGCGAGATAGCCCTGTACCTTTTCCAGGCCCACGCGCGCCAGCCGCAGTTGAGCCTCGGCAACTTTTTCGTCTGAATTGGCCACGATCACGATCGACGCAGTGATCGGAATCAGCGAACCGGCCCATGACGCAAACTGTCCGCCGAGCCCAATGTTGAGCGCGCCCGGAACATGACCGGCGCCGAACTCGGCAGCATCGCGAGTGTCGAGAATTACCGAACCTTGTGCGGACAGTTTGCAAACGTACTTCGGCGACAGCGCCGCGGCAGGTGGCAATCCGGTCAGGGGCTCTGCGCCTCCGCGATTGATTTCAGCATCGCGGGAAAAGTAAGCCGGTGCTTCCGGCAGGTCAGTAGTCAACAACTTGATGAACTGTTCTTTGCTCATCGGCTGCAGCGCATAATTAAACTTACGCTGCTCACCGATGGTCGAGGAGGTTTCGGTCGAAAGATTCCTGCCGCACATCGAGCCGGCGCCGTGCGCCGGAAAAACTTCGACCGCATCGTCGAGTCGCAGAAGTTTTTCGTGCAGGCTGTCGTACATCATTCCGGCCATCATCTGCGGCGTGTATCCTTTGCCGCCGGCGAGATCGGGACGGCCCACATCCCCGATGAACAAAGTATCCCCGGTCAGGACTTTTTGCGGTTGATCTGAAACTTCAGTGTCAATCACCAGCACACAAATGCCCTCCGGCGTGTGTCCGGGAGTTTCCAGGATGCGCAGTTTCGCGCGGCCTATCATCAGCTCGTCGCCATCTTTGACGGCCCGATGAGGAATGGTGGCGTGCGCCTGCTGGCCAAAAATAATTTGCGCGCCGGAGCGCGCCGCCAGTTCGCGGTGACCGCTAACAAAGTCCGCGTGCAGATGCGTCTCGATCACGTACTTTATCTTGAGATTCTGCGCCGCCGCTTCGTCCAGATACTGATCGACATCGCGCTGTGGATCGACAACGACAGCGTCGCCGTCTGAGCCAATCAGATAAGAAGCATGTGCGAGACAGTTGAGATAGAACTGTTTGAAGTACATGGGGCCTTTCTTACTGGGAGCGCGGGCGCCCTCGCCCGCAGCTCATGCAAAGCTCGCTCCTCGCTTTTATTCGATGTGTCGCATCCGAAACAAGTCTGAAAATGCTCAGTGCGGGCGAGGGTGTCCGCGCTCCCAGCGATTACTTGACGCTCTCTACCCCGGGCAATTTATAAAACTCTCGCGCCGGTTTCAATGGCCGCAGCATCCAGTAGGGCCGCCGCTCGCCGTTCGGTGAATGCGTGTCGGCAGGGCGCGTCATGGCCAGCCATTTCTGATAAACCGCGCGAGATTTCTCAGTGTCCACATGGATGTCGCCGTACTTGTCGGTGCTTTCAGCCTTGCGAACGCGCACGGCCTGATGCCAGCAGTGCATTCCCGAAATTGGATCGGGATGCACGGGGAAGGTCAGGTTCTGATGTACGCCGACGTCACTCCACCAGATGCGCAAACTATCCGGGTCGCTCGATTCGTATGGCCCCGTGCCGCGTTCGCGTTTCATTCCCCACGCATCGCCTTGGTGATCCAATCTGACAGTGGCCGTTAACTGTTTCTGCCCACTCTCATGCGTTTTCCAACGGCCCATGTGATGGCTGCAAGCGACGATGCCGGGCTTGATGCCTTCCGTCACCCAGGCCTTCACCACAAAGTAACCAATCTCAGTTTCGACGCGCACGAGATCGCCGGTGCGTATTCCCAGTGAATGCGCGTGCGAAGGATGCAGCCAGAGCGGGTTCGTGTGCGCAATTTCATTCAGCCACTTCGCGTTGGCGCTGCGGGTGTGAATCTGAATCGGCAGCCGAAAAGTCGAAATCAAAATAGTCTGATCAGGTTCCAGATTGTCAGGATGAACATGACTCTTGATGTAAGTTGGAATTGCGTATTCGCCCCAGCCCCATTCAGCCAACGTCCGGGAAAAGAATTCGAGCTTGCCGCTGGGGGTAGGGAAGCCGCGGCGGATTCCGCCATCGACTTTCACGCCAACCAATCGGCGGCCCTCTGCGTCTCCATCAGGACTCGGAATCGGCACTACATTCGGCGAAGCAGGTTTCGGCGCGCGAGTGAACACGCGACCCATCTGATCTTCGCGAATGTCGTCAAGTTCTTCAGTCGGCACGGTCTCTTCATAGATCGCACCAACCTTGCGGCTGATCTCAAACGATCCATAACGGCGCATGAATTCAAGCGGCGTCAAGTTTTCTGCCGCGGCTTTCTCAGGCAGGCCCGGTACTGAGTTTTCAAAAATGAAGCCGTAGTACTCGTCAACACTGAGTCTTGTTCCCGGGTTCTTTTTGGATTCAACGAATTGGCGAATGCCGAGCGAGCCATCGCGATCGATGCGCCAAGTCAACTCCATCCAGAATTCGTTTTCTTCCCAAACCTCGCCGGGATTTACTTCGCGCGTGTCGGTGATATCTTCGCCGTCACGCTGGCGCGCTGCGCGCATCACCGGCTGGCGAAAGCCGAGCCACTGCGAATCGTGCGTTTCGTATGAATGCAGATCGTGTCGCTCGGGTCCCAGACCCATCGGCAAAATGTAATCGGCAAAGTACGTCGTCTCGTTCCACACCGGCGTCAATGCCACATGACATCCAATCAGCTTCTCGTCCGTCAAAGCTTCGATCCAAGAGAAGCCATCGGGATTGGTCCACACCGGGTTATAGACGCGCGTGAAGTAAGTATCGAGTTTCCCGCGACCGTCTTTCAAAAGATGGGGAAGCAGGAACGACATCTCGTGCATGGCCAGGGGGAACTCGCGCGGCCAGGTCTTTTCGTTCCACATCTTCGGATGCGGCGGCGAGTAGATCGGCTTGGGCACAAACTTGTTCCACGCATTCGGGAAGACACCGCCTTCGGTCGCGACCGCGCCGAGCAGGCAGTTGATCATAAACAGCGTCCGCGCCACCGACCAGCCATGGCTGATCCCCGAAGTGGCGCTGCGCCAGTTGTGACTGGAGAAACGTGTTCCTGCGGTGGCGACAAGCTTCGCAATCTCTTCCAGCACCTTCGCGTCAACTCCGGATTCCTTCGCCGCGAACTCGAACGTGTAGGAAGCGTAAAGTTCCTTTAGAAGTATTTCGAATGTATCAAAAGACTTGTCGCCCTCTTGGCTCCGTAGGCGCGACATGTTTATAGACTGGCTCGCCTCATCGGAATCACGGTGTCGCGGAGGGGGTGCTGGGTCTATAAACATTTCGCCGCCACGCGGCTGAGCTTCTGACTCCTGACCTCCGACCTCTGATCTCTGTCCCAGATATTCTTCCCAGTTCCACCAACGCCGCACGAACTCTCGATTGTAAAGATTGTTTTGAATCAGGTAATTCGCAATAGATAACAGGATTGCCGCTTCTGAGCCGGGATAAGGGGAGATGTAGTGATCGGCGTGCGTCGCGGTGTTGGAGAGCCGCGTGTCAAAGACGATTAGTTTTGCGCCGCTTGTCTTGCCATCGATGATTCTCTGCGCGTGTGGGTTGAAGTAATGGCCACTCTCGAGGTGCGCGCTGATCAGTAGAATGACTTTCGCGTTCGCATGATCAGGGCTGGGACGATCCAGACCCATCCAGAGTTGGTAACCTTCGCGCGCGCCCGACGAACAAATGTTGGTATGCGAGTTGTGACCATCAATGCCCCAAGCCGCGAGGATGCGTTCGGTGAATCCATCCTCACCCGGGCGACCGACGTGATACATGATTTCGTCGCGGCGATCTTCGACGATCGCTTTGCGTATGCGCGCCGCGATCGTGTCGAGCACTTCATCCCAACCGACGCGCTCCCATTTTCCTTCGCCGCGTTTGCCCGCGCGCTTCAATGGATAAAGAATGCGATCGGGATCGGTAATCTGATTGAGTGTCGCCGGACCCTTCGCGCAGTTGCGCCCGCGGCTCCCCGGATTCTCAGGATTGCCTTCGAACTTCTGAATCTGGTGAGTATCTTTGTCGATGTAAGCCAGCAGCCCACACGCAGACTCGCAGTTGAAACAAGTCGTCGGCACTAATGAGTAATGCCGCTCCTTACGCCGTGGCCAGGCCTGCGAATCCAGTTCAGTCCAATCATCCCAGCGTTCCTTTGGCGGGAACGCCGCGAGATGAATGCGCGAAGGGCCGGGATAGAAAGTCGCTTTTCTGTTGTCTTCGGGTTGGTCCATCCTGCTAATTTTCCGGAAGGATTACTTGGCGAAACGCCCCTTCCAATAGTCGGGGCGTCGACTTGAGTGACCGACTGCAGCAACAATAATGCGATCCTCACGCAAGAAGAATGCGATGTAATATGGAAAGCCCGGCAAGTTCACGCGTCGATAACCACCCGAAACGCTCACGCCACAATAACGGATGCTGCACAACGGCGCCACAAACGCTCTCAACTTCACGTCGAAATCGAACGCCCAAGCCTTGGACGCGCGTTTCGTAGTATCTGACGGCCGCGGCCACCTCGGCGGTGGCTTCGGGAAGGAACTCGAGTACAACGCTCATCGATCAGGCGCGATCTCTCTCAAACGGGCGAAGACCTCACTCGCGGGAACGGGTTTGGACTCGCCGGCGTCGAACTGCGCGATGCGACGAGCTATCTCGGCCTCCCAGGCAGCCTCGGCCCCGGGCTCTGGCTCCAGATCTACGCTATCAAGTAAGCGCCGAGCGAGCGCCAGCCGTTCTTCCTCCGACAGCGCCAGCGCTTCATGTGATAATGCTTCAAGTGTGGCTGACATAATAATGTGACGATAGACGCTCTCGAGACTGTTGTCGAGTCACAAGCTTCGCGGTAACACATTTCGTCGCGGCCGCGATTGCGAATCCAACTCAGTCCAATCGTCCCAGCGTTCCTTTGGTGGGAACGCCGCGAGATGGATACGAGAAGGGCCGGGATAACCGGCGGTGGTTTTTTTGTCTCGTGAAATCATTATCGACTTGTTATGGCTTGGTCGCGTATGACACAACTATGAAACGCTTGTAGACACACTCACCCTTCTGGGTTTGGCCGGTGAATTCAAGAATGGTCCGCGCAGGTTCAGACACGATTTCGCGACTCTCGCCGCCGTAGTCTGCATCAAATGCTTTAAAGGGGACTTGGATGCGGACCGCAAACAGGCCACTCTCCACTGGCGAAAGGCTGTATAGCCCTTTTTCATCGGTAACGGTCGTTTGGATATGTCCGTTGCTTTCGACCGAAACCTTCATGCCGGGAATCGGACGTTCGTTCATGTCCAGAACTCGGCCAGCAATTGAAACCGCAGCTTGGCTTCCAAAAGAACGAACCTTGGCAATATAGTCCGCGTCATCGCGGGCGATTCTGCTGCTGCCCGAACAAATGCTTGTTTCAATCAGACCAGTCGCGTCTTTCGAGGTGGCGAAAATAAGATATCGTTTGCCTTTCTTATAGTCGACCAGACAGTCCGCACCGTTGCCCACAAAACTCAACACGTCGCCACTGATCTCACCGCGCAAAACCTGTTCGATTCTCAACTGTGCCACCTTGACCTCGTTTCCGATCCGGCTACCGCCGGCCGCGCCCTGAGGGAGTTGATATTTGTCGCCCCGAGAAGAGATGGACTTAACTTGTGCGACGAATACAAACTTCGCCCCCCAGTACTCCGCACATAAAGGCACTTCGTAATCACCGCAGGTACAGGCTTGCAGGCTTGGCGCTAACCAAAGAAACAGCAAAGCGAATAGAAGACCTGTAACCTTCATACAGAAAGCCTCCTTAGCTCTGCAATCCGCGCCAGATGATGATCGTCGTGCTCGGCTGGGTGCCCACAGTCGTGAACATTAGGCCGCGACTTGTTCATACGAAAAGCGCGGAATGTCTGCGCGTTGGCTGGGGTGCTCGACCGTGATGCCGCAGATGTTGCCGTTCTGATCGAGATCCAAAACGGTGTTCTCGTCCAGGTCTCTCGATTCGGCGACTTCGGCTGACTTGAACTCGATATAGAGCGTGTCCGTGTCCTGGAAATATTTAATGTTCATGTCAGTAGCTCTTTTTAGAATCTGGAACTCCAGTAATTCGGTTCGCGATGAAGGTGCATCACCGCTAGTATTCGGATCTCGTCAGACTTCACTCGGTAAACAATACCGTAAAGAAAGGTTTTCAGTGGGCGCCGTCGAATTCCTTTAGACAACTGTTGCCAAGCGTTCGGAAAGTCGAGGATTCGCGAGATTGCCATTTCAATCTCAGCGCGAAATCGATCACCCAACTCTTCACCAATATTGTCGTAGTAATTCTCGACCTCTTCGAGTTCTTTCTCCGCGTGAGGGTGAAAGGAGTAGTTCATCGCCGGTATCGAGCGCGCAATCGATTCATCACTTCCTCGCCCGGAATCGGCGCTACCAATCCATCTTCCATCTCCTTGTCACGTCTCACAGCCTCTTCGGCCCATAGAGCGTCGATCCTCTTCTGATCCTCGTCGTTGAGGCTCTCCAGTAAATGTTCCGCCAGCATGGCTCTTGTGCCGGGGGGAAGGGCCAGCGCCGCGCTAATTATTTCTTCGTAGGTGCTCATCGCTTCCTCCTCGTCTCACGATCTAGCGCATAATTCAGCCATCACTTGTTCACCGGGAATAAGTTTTGCCCTGCCTTCGTCGATTGCTTTGGCGCGTCGTTCCGCTTCTTCCGCCCAAATCGCGTCAATTCTCTTTTCTTCCTGGGCATCAAGACTCTCAAGCAGGTGATCGGCCAGCATAGCGCGGGCGCCAGGGGACAGGGACAGCGCGGCGATAAGAATGTCGTCGAAATTTGCGGCCATTGATTTTGCTCCCCAATGTTGAAAGTAGCTGTTCTTATTCTAGGCCTCCGGACACAGTTTATCTAGACCAGGACAGATTCTTTTGTCTCATTTACACCGAGATTTCACTTCACACTCGCAGAAAACACTTCCTCCATCAGGTACGGACGACGGCAACCGCTGGATGCCGCGAGCTGACGGCGGCTGTCGGTCCAAATTGGATATGACACGCCGTTGAACGACACCAACCCTTCGTAGTCACCCTGCTGATTCCCGTAGTTAATTCCCTGACACGGAAAGATTCCATTGCAGTCGTGTTCGTTCGAGCTGACGGTGCTGACGCGAATGTCTGCCGCGGGGAACGACACGCCGCCATCCGTCGATCTTGCCAGGTAGTAATCCGTCTGATAGCGGAAGCCGGTCGGGTCGTTGCGCGTGTCGTAGAAGGCTACGTTCACGGCGCCGTTAGTCGGATCGATCGACATCCAGTGATTGAAACGATCAACTTTGAAAGCAAAATGATCGGGAACATGCGTGGGCGTCGACCAGGCTACTCCGTTGTTGTCGGAATAAGAGATGAAGATGTCCGTGACATTCGCCGGAGTCAGATCCATCCACGAGCAATAAAGACGCCCGCGGTGTGGCCCGTTTGATTGATCGGCGCCGAGCGACGGGTACACCAGCGCGCCGCGAAACGACTCGGCAGGTATGGCGATATCAAAGGGCAGCGTCTTGCGGGAGATCGTTACCGGAACGCTCCAACTGCGACCCGCGTCATACGAGCCGTTGAAAACGATCGCGTTCGCCGCATAGTCGTTCCACGCGACGTACAATTCACCGTTTGGGCCGACCGCCGGCGAAGCTCCAATCGAACGGCCAGGACCTGACGGATCATCGGCGCGTGTAACGGAGAAGCTGGCGCCATGATCGGCAGACGTAGCCACGCGCACGCCGCCGCCAATCGATCCGCCGGAGGCGGCATCCCAGGCAATGTAGACGTTGTCTCTCAGCGCACTGCCGGGATTGGTATCAACGGTAATCATCGGCTTGTCGTTGAAATGATTTTCGCCGCCTTCAAACGAGAAGTAAGTGACCGCGGGATAAGTCTTGCCGCCATCAGTTGATTTCGCGACCGCCATTTCAGTTCCGTTAATTCCGTTGCCGCCGCCGAAGAACACCACGATGTAACCGTAAAAGACGTTGCCCTGCGTATCGAAAGCCAGCGTCGGGTCGGATCCAAAATCAATTCCGTTTGCGCCCTTGGCCGGCGGCAAAGGCAAGTCGACGCCGCCCCAACTGCCGCCGCCGTTCGTCGAGTAGTATCCACGCATGGGCAAGCGGAAAATTTCGTTGGAGCCTCCGGCCAGAGTCTTCGGCTTGTTCGGATTAATTGTGATGAAGGTTTCGCTCTGCGGTCCGCATTCGTTTGACACATCGACGTTGCCATTGACGGTCGTCGAGGTCGTGCTCAGCGCACTGGCGTCGCCGCCGTTATCACGAATGAACTCATACTTGCTCCACCAGGTGGGATCGTGTGAGATGCTGTCGGCCTGCACCTTGGCAGGCTGACTCGAAACACAGAGACTCAATGCGACTAGCCCAAAGACCACCAGAATCGATAGGTACACCCTGTTCTTCATAGAAGTTCTCCCTTGCTGAATTAACCAACAACTTAGGCCATCCTAACCATGTTTGCGGACGCGGAGTCTATCGCAAACTTTCATAACCAAAAAAGTAATCGTTGCAGATGATGCGAGCGGCACTGATCGTCCCACCTGCACACGCGCTCGTTCGCATAGTATTCAACTCAACCAACGGCAGCAGCGCGCCGCTAACTCCCTTGACGATTGCCTACGAGTCAGCAGGGCCGCCGGTCGCGGTTGCCGTTACTTCTTAAACATATCCGGGTTGTCCGCTTCGATCTTCTTTGCCTGGCCGGCCAGGTCGTCGGCTTCCTTAATGAGCTTGGCGACCTTCTCGGTATTCGCGTTTGCCCGGCTGATGAAGCTCGTCCGGCTTTCGCTGTCAATCAAAGCCTGCGGAGTGCCTTTCGCGGCCTCGACCAGTTCCGCGCGCTTGTTGTATTCCTTCACCTTGATGCCCAGGTATTCCTTGAATTTGTCGGTGATCTTCAGCTTGCTGGCCTCGTCATATTTCTTCGCCGCTTCTTTGCATTTGTCTTCGGCCTTGTCATACGCCGCGATGGCTTCTTTAGCCAGAGTGCGGGCCTCCGCTAGTTGACGTACATTTGTCTGAAGCATCTGCTGCTTCTTCTCTTCGGCTTCGGTGTAAGACTTCTTGCCTTCCTCGACCGCCGCGTTTCCTTCGTCGCCAAGTTTGTTGGCCTTCTCGGTCTCGTTTGCGCTGCTGCACGCCAAAACGGCTGCGACCAACAAGAACAACGCCATGAAAGTGCTCGAATGACGTTGGACATTAATTCTTCGGTTCATCATTTGGGGGTCGCCTCATTCCTAATCAGTCTTTTGAACGTCGTACTCAAAAATCTCAATTGATTGAAATGCATTTTGACTGTTTCGGCCAGATCACGCCAGCGGCACGGACTGTCCCGCCTGAACGTAAGCATGTTCGAAAAGCATCAATCCAATTAGAGCCAACGGTGCGCCGCCGATGCCGATCGAGATGCTCGCGTACCCGAAGATGGTTAGCCACGGCAGCAATCCACCGATTAGCGACAGCACGATGCCGATCCAGAACTCGCTCGTGTAACGCCCATGAACCATCTCCCAGATCGCCACGCGCGCATGCGCCGTTGGATGGGTAAGCGAAACTTCGCCCCAGATCATCAGCACGTGCAGCAGACTCGTGATTGCAAGAATCCATAGCGAGGCGACGAATGCCAGCGGCGCAAAGCCAATGAATCCCGGTACGGTATGCGTGCCCTGCATCCACGCCGCGATTGGCACTAACACGGCGGCGCCAAGCAATAGAGCCTGAGTCAGCAAGTGAGGCGGCAACAAAGGATTCTGCCAAAGGTCTCGCGCTTTCGCCTGAGCAAACAAATAGGCCGTGTAGACGGCAGTCATGATCGAAAGAGGTAAGCCCGCGATTAACAGCCATTGTTGTGTGGAAGTTGAATGCAGCAGACTGCCAACGAAGTGCAGCGCCAACACAGCGGAATAACCGGCGATGATAAACGCACCTTTGACTAACCAACTCTTCCACTGTGGCCGCGTGAAGATCATGTAGAACCGCGCCGGGTGTTCCAGATCCCAAATCAATAACAAACCCGTGAGACCGAGGAACCCGCCGGAGACAACTGGCGTTACCCATAACCATAACGGACTCTTCACGCTCATAAATCCAAACAGTACGAGCAGCGCCGCAACCAAATAAACTCCGGCAGCAATTCCTTTCGTCCACGTATACAAACTCACGCGCCAGTCCCAGGGAATCGAATGCGCGACGTCATAACTCAACAGAGCCGCGGCTGAGCTGTTGTTGAAAGTCGGATTGCCTGACACGACGTGTTCGCTGTCTTGTTGTTGTTCGCTCCACATGAACAGTCCGGCCTCAGGGCGTCGGGCGGCGAGGGGATCGAGCGTGGCCTGGTGCGCGCCTTTGTAGAAAAGCTTGGGCAGCGTTTCTTTCTCGGGCCGGCGCACGTTCACTGCTTCGCGATTGATGATCTGCCCGACGTACGACGTGGGATCGTTCATGTCTCCGATCAGAATGGCCTGGGTTGGGCAGACGACGACGCAAGCCGGCTCCAGTCCTACATCGATCCGGTGCGCGCAGAAGTTGCACTTCTCAGCCGAATGATCTTCCGGGTTAATGAAGATCGCGTCGTATGGACAGGCGGCCATGCAGGCCTTGCAGCCGATGCAAATTGATTTATCGAAATCGACAATCCCGTCCGGGCGCTTGAACATCGCGGTCGTCGGGCAGGCGGTCACGCACGGCGCGTGCGCGCACTGGTTGCAGCGCGTCACTTGATGCGCGCGGCGCGTGTGGGGAAACACGCCGACGTCGACGTGCTTAACGTAAGTTCGCGTGACGCCGATGGGCACGACGTTCTCAGACTTACAGGCGGTCGTGCATGCATGGCAACCGATACAGCGGGTGTGGTCGATCACCTTGGCCCACTGAACGCGGTCCTGGCGAGCTGGTTCTGGCTCGATCATAAGTGTAAAGGCGCCCGACAAGTTACTGGCGAACTGCAGGCAGGGATGCCTGCGCTCCCGTGGTGCGGCGAGAATATATCACGCCAGGCCCTTGCCTTACAGACGAAACTTGAACGTCGAGCCCAACGCGTTGATGTCCCCGGGATGCGAATGGCTGTCGTTCTGTCTAACGCAATAAAGTTCGAGCGTGAAATGTTTGTTGATCTTCTTGATGGCGCCCACATAGGCGCGATTTCGTATCCACGCGTTAGCGATTGAGTCGTAAAAGACTTCGTCGGCCACGAACGCGTCAATTTCAAGTTTGCCGAGTTTCACGGGATGCTCGATCTGCATGCGGTTGCGGTACTGAGTAAAGTTAGGCGCCGGATGGTGAATATGAAACTCGACGCGATTCCGATCTGCGATCGTGAAGCGGCCGGCCGGAAATTTGAACGTCGCTTCGAGGGTGATGCGATCTTCCGTGCTATGGCTGCCCGCAGTCGGTTGCGAAGCTACGCGAAGGTAGAACGGAAAGAGAGTCAGGTGTTTGCCAGCTTTGAACGAGACTCCGGCTCCGATGCGCTCATTCACTGGCCGGGACACGTTACGTCCAAAGCGAACGATCCCCACCAGCACCAGACTCACTTTACTGTCGAGCGGTATCGCGACTTGCGTTTCGGTCCAGATCTGAATGTCATCGCTCGGCGGCTTTGCGGATTGCGCGAAGATGGTGACGCAACCGGCAGAGGTGAGTGCGAGAATCAACACCAAACGGCCGATCAGTGCACGGGTTGAACCGCAGAGACTTAGGAAGTGAGGGTGCCCGTGAATCAAGTGATAGATTCTCTCTAGAGTATTGGGGTTCGAAGAACACGCTGGGTTATATCACAAATATCATCGATTGGAGAGATGGGTTTCATCACCAAGCTTGAGTATGCAATAGTAACCCGTTTTGCCAGGGTAGCAAGGACGACGATTGAAACAAGGACTGCTGCAATTCCTGTCATGCCCTTCGTGCGGCGGCGCGATCGCCCTGCGGTCTGGTGACCAGCGCGAAGGCAAAGAAATTATCGAAGGCCAGCTATCGTGCGACTCCTCTGGCGCGCACACCTGGCCCATCACCCGCGGTGTGCCTCGCTTTGCTTCAATCGAAACGGTTGCAGAGGATAAAGCCGCCACCGCTGCCGGCTTTGGCTGGCAGTGGCAGCACTTCACCCAGGCCGATGATAAGTACGAACAACAGTTTCTGGGTTGGATAGCCCCGGTCGCGCCTGAGTTTTTTAAAGACAAGGTAGTCCTCGAAGGCGGGTGCGGCAAGGGGCGACATACTCAGCTGGCCGCGCAGTGGGGAGCGCGGGACGTAGTCGGAGTTGACCTGAGCGCAGCGGTGGAAACTGCATTCGCGGCAACTCGTCATCTGCCGAACGCGCACATTGTTCAGGCCGACATTTATAATCTACCGTTCGCGCGCGCGTTTGATTACGCGTTTTCTGTCGGCGTGCTGCATCACTTGCCCGATCCGCGCGGTGGTTTTAAATCGCTCGCGTCGAAGGTCAAACCCGGCGGCCACATTTCGGCGTGGGTCTATGGCGCCGAGAACAACGAATGGATCACGCGTTGGGTGAATCCGTTGCGACATCGGCTGACCTCGCGCATGAACCCGAAGGCTTTGTTGCAGCTTTCAAAAATCCCGACAGCGATCATGTTCGCGGCCACCAAGTTGGTCTATGGCCCATTGAATCGTTCGGGGTCCGGCGCCTCGCTGGCCCGCCATCTCTTCTACAACGACTACCTGAACGCGATTGCCCCGTTTGGCTGGCGCGAACAGCACACGATCGTCTTCGACCATCTGGTTGCGCCGACCGCGTTCTATATTTCCCGCGAAGAATTCGCCGACTGGTGGAATGAAATTGGCGCCGGGGAGGTCGATATTAGCTGGCACAATAGCAATAGTTGGCGGGGATTTGGACGGATTTGATTGGAGTGCGGTGGCAAGCGCGACACCGCTTTGGATTCAAAGCGCCGTCGCCGCTTCGCTCTGCCGGCGCACTCCAAAGGTCGTTGACGGCGCTTCAACCGACCCGCTATAGTGAAAGTGGTCCCGGCGTTTGCCCAACTGCCTTGACCTCTCGGTTTCTTGCCCTTAACCCTCTCAAACTTTTTAAGAAACCCGAAACTGAATTCCCTGCGAGTATTACTATGCCTGTAAAGATTGACGACCTGCTGGTCACCGCTATTGCTCATTTTGCCTCCGACTTACATTTGAAAGTTGGTTCGTTCCCGGTGATGCGCATCGGCGGCGAGCTGCATCCGATCCTGGACGCGCCCAAGCTCTCACCGGAAGAAACGCTCGACATGGCTTTTTCGATGATGTCGAACCGGCAAAAGCAAAAGCTCAAGGAGGTTTCGGAAGTTGACATCGCGTACAGCGTCAGCGGCCTGGGCAGATTTCGCGCGAATATTTTTCAGCAACGCGGATCGGTGAGTATCGTGCTGCGCGTGATTCCCGATCAAAGCCGCAGCACGGCCGCGCTGGGCCTGCCGCCGGTAATCGACCAGATCGCCGAAGAGCGGCGCGGTCTGATCCTGGTGACCGGCGCGACCGGTTCGGGAAAGTCCACGACGCTGGCCGCGATGATCGACCGCATCAACGCGACGCGTTCTGGACACATTGTGACGATTGAAGATCCGATCGAATTTCTGCATCGCGACAAAAAAGCTTTCGTCACGCAACGCGAAGTCGATGTCGACACTCGTTCCTTTGCCGAAGCCCTGCGTGGCGCGCTGCGTCAGGACCCCGACGTAATTCTGGTGGGCGAGATGCGCGACCAGGAAACGATCGAGACCGCACTGACTGCGGCTGAAACCGGCCATCTCGTGCTCTCGACGCTGCACACGCTCGACGCCACGGAAACGATTACCCGGATCGTGTCGTCGTTCCCCTCGCATCAACAGAAATCTGTGCGGATTCAGTTGGCTGGGATTTTGAAGTCGGTGATCTCGATGCGTTTGGTGCGGGCCGCGAAAGGTGCCGGCCGGGTCCCGGCAGTCGAGGTGATGGTTTCGACGGGCCTGATTCGCGATTACATTATCAACGAAGAAAAGACGTACCTGATTCGCGAAGCGATCGCTAACGGCGGTTCACAGTATTCGATGCAGACCTTTGATCAATCACTGTTCCGGCTGTTGCAGTCCCGCCGGATAAGCTTTGAAGAAGCCGTGCACAACGCCACCAACCCTGACGAGTTCAAGATGCGAGTGTCGGGAATCATGTCAACGGAGCAGGCGATCAATGCCGATGGCCGTCCCGACAATGCCGCCACTGAGCCGCGGCAGGAATTCGAGTCGATGATTGTGAAGCTCTAGTTGTCCGACGAACTCTAGTTTGTCGTTTGCAGAGGGCAGATTTAACGCAAAGGACGCAGAGGTTTCACAAAGGTACGCAGAGGAAAAACCTTAGCGTCCTTTGCGGAATCCTCCGCGTCCTTGCGTTTTGGTTCTTTTACAACTGTGTCTTTAGCGATAAGCTAAAGCCCCATGGAATAAATTTGAAAAGAGAATACTGAGGTCAAACCATGAAACTAAAACTTTGTTTCGCTCTAATGATAATGCTGTTTGGTTTGCTGTCCGTGGCGCATGCGCAGTCGCCAGCCGACGCCACCGCCATCAAACAAACCGCGCTCGATTACATCGAAGGCTGGTATGAAGGTAACCCCGAGCGGATGGAGCGCGCCCTTCATCCGGAATTAGCCAAGCGAATTGTGCGCACGAACCAGGGTAACAGCCGGCTCGATCAGATGAGCGCGATGTCGCTGGTGCAGGGAACCAGGCGTGGCGGCGGCAAAAACACGCCGGCAGAGAAGCAGCAGAAAGACGTGACTATTCTCGATGTCTACGAGAATGCAGCCAGCGTCAAGGTGGTAGCTTCGGACTGGATCGATTACCTGCACATGGCCAGATTCAACGGGCGTTGGGTGATCGTTAACGTGCTTTGGGAACTCAAGCCGCAGAAGAAGTAGTTTCTCTAAATCCAGATCTCAGATTTGAAATTTGAAATGAAGGGGCTCGCTTTCGGGCGAGCCTTTTTCTTTTGCGGGCGCCAGCTCGATCGAACTTTGCGCCTTGGCGCCTTTGCGTGAGCGCTTTCCTACGGTTTTTCTCACGCAAAGACGCAAAGACGCAAAGGAAAACAGACTCACGCGTCTTCGGTGCGTTTGTTTTCGCGCTGCTTTGCCTCCTGCCAGAGAGCTTCCAACTGTTCGAGAGTAGTTTCCTGAAATGGCTGCCCGCGCTCTTGCAATGCTTTTTCGATAAAAAGAAAACGGCTCCGGAATTTTCGGTTGCTGAGTTTCAGTGCAGCCTCAGGCTCAACATTCAAGCGTCGCGCGATGTTCGTGATGACGAAAAGCAAATCGCCGATCTCTTCGCGGACG
Organism: Pyrinomonadales bacterium; assembly: GCA_038210455.1. Lineage (GTDB taxonomy): Bacteria > Acidobacteriota > Blastocatellia > Pyrinomonadales > Pyrinomonadaceae > UBA11740. The sequence continues at coordinate 77,365 of JBBQWP010000024.1, forward strand.
TGCGCGTGGTCCGCCTCGTCGTTCGTGTCCGCATGATGAGCGATCGCCTCTCGCAACTCGTCAACTTCTTCCTGCAACTTCTCAAAGATGTCTTTGATCAGCGTCCAATCAAAACCTACGCGGGCTACTTTGGTCGAGATCTGATGTGCCTCCATCAACGCCGGCGCTTTGGTTGAGACACCGTCGAGAATCGACGCGTTTTCGGATGCAGCTAGTCCCTTGCCTGCCGCCCGTTTTTCTTCAGCTTTGATTGCCTCCCAATTCCGCAGCACCTCGGCCGAGTCCGAGGCTTTGGTGTCGCTGAACACGTGCGGATGCCGGCGGACCATCTTCTCGTGAACTTCGGCAATCACGTCGTCGATGTTGAATTCGCCGCGCTCGCTTGCCACCCGCGCGAAGAACGTGATTTGGAACAGCAAGTCACCGAGTTCTTCGCGCAGCGCCGCGGGTCGCCCCTCTCTAGCTTCTTCAAGAGCGTCGAAGGCCTCGTATGCTTCTTCCAAAAGCATCGGCGCCAAAGTGGCATACGTTTGCTCGCGGTCCCAGGGACAACCGCCGGGCGAGCGCAGGCGGTCCATCAGCGCCACCAGATCATTGAATGTTTTCGGCATCGGCTTGATTGTCCGGAATCATCTCGGCGAGTTCAAGTTCAATTCAGTACTTTGCGATCATGTTGACGGCGATGCTAACATCGCATGCGTCTCAATAACTTATTTCATTTGCGTCTGACGAGGTCATGTTGGCCTGGTCGCGCCGAAGGTTTTCATGAACGAAGAGCAACCAACTTTGAAAGTAGTCGACCGGCGGCCGTTCAATTCCGACGGCAGCCCGCGGGAGCTTTCACCCGAGGAAAAAGAAGCCACTGAGCGTGCGGCCGCAGAGTCGTCCAGAGCTGCTGCAGCCGAAAGCGCGCCGACGCCAGCTGCTGCGCCTGCCGCCCCACCGCCGCCGCGTGAATCAAGCCCGAAAGCAACGACGTCTGCGCCGCGGACAGAGAGCGAGCCTGCGCACACGGGCCGCGATCCGCTTGATGACCCGGCAAGTTTCCTTAGTTTGATCATGTCTCTGGCGTCGAATTCGGCGGCTTCGCTGGGAATGATGCCGCACCCGGTGACGGGCGAAACCGGCGTCGATCTCAAGACCGCCAAACATTGGATTGATGTGTTGGGAATGCTGGAGCTGAAAACTCGCGGCAATCTCGATCCACAGGAGGAGCAGGTGGTCGAGAGTCTGTTGGCGGATCTGCGGATGCAATACGTTTCCTTTACCAGCTCGCCACAGCCCTCGCCCGCGAAGTTCAGCGCCAGCGATATCACGGGCGGAAAGTAGGTTGGGCGAGGTACGGCCGTTTTGCATTTGTCATCGGTCATCGCACTGCACGCCGCTTGACCGTCTGAGTACGTGCGAACGCGATGAGGTCAGTACCGGGAGCGATAGCGACCGGCTTCTACTTGCGAATGATTTAGAATCGCGAGAACGAGACCGGGTCGCTATCGCTCCCGGTACTGGACCTCATCAGCACGGATGAATGACAAATGGAAAATGGTCTTAGCTCTGACTACCCACGAAAATGAAGCTAACCTTCCTCGGCACCGGCACATCAACCGGAGTTCCCTCAATCGCCTGCGACTGCGAGACCTGCACCTCGGACGACCCGCGTGATAAGCGTTTGCGGGTATCTGTTCTGATTGAGCATGCGGGCCAGACCGTCATCATTGATACGTCGTCGGATTTTCGCCAACAGGCCCTGCGTCAGGGGTTGAAGCGCCTCGACGCCGTGCTGGTGACACATTGTCACGCCGACCACATCTTCGGGCTCGACGACATTCGACCGCTGAATTTTCGACATGGGGCGCTGGGACTCTATGCGAACGAACGGGCTTGGGTCGACATCCGCCGGATCTTCAAATACATCTTTGAGCCGACACATTTTGGCGGTGGCCTGCCGCAGGTTGTGCCGCATACGGTCGTAGCCGGCGCTCCGTTTTGCCTCGGCCGCGATTTAGAGGTCACGCCGTTGGAAGTCATTCATGGACGTCTGCCGGTGATCGCGTATCGCTGCAACGACTTTGCCTATGCGACCGACTTGAGCGAGATTCCACCGGACACGATCGAGGGCCTGCGCGGCTTGAAAGTCCTGGTCCTCGACTGTCTCCGCATCCGGCCGCACACTACGCACCTTTGGCTGGAACGCGCGCTCGAATATGTCGCGGAGTTAAAGCCCGAACGCACTTACTTCACGCACATTACTCACGACATCAAGCACGCACGCGATTCGGCGCTGCTGCCGGACGGAGTTGCGTGGGCCTACGACGGGTTAGTCGTGAGTGATGAGTAGATAGATCGACAATATGAGGTCAGTACCGGGAGCGATAGCGACCGGGTTGCGATCGACCAGGCGCTCGAGGTCGCGAGAAAGGACCCGGTCGCTATCGCTCCCGGTACTGACCTTATCACCAAGCTAATGCGTCTATTCCACGGTACCGATAACGCCAACATCGCGCGCCCAACGGTCCTGACGCTAGGCGTCTTCGATGGCCTGCATCTCGGGCATCAGCTCATCATGCAGACAGTCGTCGAACGCGCGCGCGCGATCGGCGCCGTGCCTACGGTGATCACTTTCGAACCTCATCCGCGCGCACTGCTTCATCCGGAGTCCGCGCCGCCGCTCTTACAAACCTTTGATCAGAAAATCGAAGCGCTGGGCGTGCTGGGCATCGAACAAACCATAGTCATTCACTTTGATCAGAAGTTTGCGCAGATTCGCGCCGAAGATTTCCTGCGCGCCGTGATTTCCGAACGCCTGCACGCTCGTGAGGTATATCTCGGCTGCGGCTTTGCCTTCGGTCATGGCCGTGAGGGCAATATCGAACTGCTGCGAACGGTAAGCAAGAGTCTCGGCTTTCTGGCTGACGAAGTGCCCGAGCTCCGTCTGCGTGGGCGCCGGGTTAGCTCCAGTCGAATTCGCGAACTGTTACAGCAGGGTAAAGTGAATATCGCGCGCCGCATGCTCGGCCGGCCGTATGGGGTTGAAGGCCGCGTTGTGCGCGGCGCTGAACGTGGCGCCACCCTGGGTTTCCCGACCGCGAATCTTCGTCCGCAGAATCGAGTGATACCACGCGATGGCGTTTACGTCACCGCAACCTTGATCGATGGCCAATGGCGGCGCAGCGTGACCAACATCGGCACCCGTCCCACGTTCGGTTCAGACAACGAGAGTTCGGTCGAGACTTTCGTGATGGACTGGTCCGGCGATCTCTATGGCGACGTGGTGCGGGTGCGTTTTCTGCATCGCTTGCGCGCGGAAAAGAAGTTCGGGTCGATCGATGAGTTGAAATCCCAGATCGAACAGGACGTGGCGCGCGCGGACACGTACTTCGAACACCGTGGGGTCAAGAATAGTTTGTCAATTGTCTAACTGCTATCCGCAGATTACTCAGATTTCTCAGATTTAAAAACCGTTAACTGGTTGATTGGAGCCTGGCACCGCCTAACTTCATCTGCGTAATCGGTGTAATCTGCGGATGTAATCTCTCGGACGATGGCAGAAAACGAAATCAATGCTGGGCGAATTAGATGGCGCTGGGGGATTGTTGCTGCGGTGGCGGTAATGCTGCTGGCGCTTGTTCCGCAGTTGCACTTCATCGCGAATCGCGGCCGCGATTGGCAAGGGGCCAACGCGATTGCGCATCCTGACGAAGTCGCTTATTCGGCTTACCTCGCGTCACTGATCCGCGGCAATCCGCGCCGCTATGATCCGTTCACCGGTCGCGAGCAGGTTCCGGAATCGCTCTTCTCTGTCCAAGTGGTTCCAGCGTATGCGTCTGCTTTGCCGGCGCGCGTCTTCGGTTTCAGGGCGGCTACAGTTTTCATGGTTCTGCCGCCGCTGTGCGCGTTGGCTGCGGCGCTCGCGACGTTCTGGTTTGTCTGGTTGGTAACCCGCGATGAGCGATTCAGCGCGGCCGCGGTCTTGATCGTTTTAGGATTCGGCACGTTGATGGCGGGGCAGGGAATCGCGCGCCACCTGCTGAACTTGCCCTACCTGGTTCCGCTTTGGATCACTAACCGGGTGGCGCCGCCGGCGCTGTACCATCTTCCGTTTCTCCGCCTTTATCAGCCTGCCGTGGATTTTCCGCTGTTCTTTATTTTCTGTGCCTTAGTCTGGCTGGCTCTGACGCGCCCGACGCGAGCAAAGGCCGGCAGCGCAGCGGTCGCAGCTGGTCTGGTGTTTGCGGTGCTGATCTTTTCTTATTTCTATCTGTGGACAGCGGCAGCGGCCTGGCTGATTTGCGTATGTGCTGTGTGGTGGCTGGCCAGGAAATCCGAGCGTAAGCGGGCGGACTTTGTTTTCGGCGCGGTCTTATTGTTTGGCGCGGTTGCTTTGGTTCCGTACTTTCGAACGCTCTCGCATCGGGCCGCCACGGTCGACGCCGCGCAGGCTCTGGTCTTCACTCACCGGCCAGATCTGTTTCGCATCCCAGAGCTGGCCGCGATACTCGTGCTCATTTTGCTGGGTCTGGGAATATCGCGAGGTCTTTTTCGCGGGCGCGATTCGCTGATAATAGTAACCACGGCGTTCGCGCTCTCGGTCCTGGCGGTCTTCAATCAACAGATAATCACCGGGAGATCCTTGCAGCCGATTCATTACCAGTGGTTCATCGCCAACTATTGCGCCTTGACCGCTGTGGTGTTGACGGCGGCTCTCTGGTGGCGTGGCGATGGGCGACGGAGTTGGATGAAGAATCGCCTCTTGCTGATCGCCGGTGCAGGACTGTTGCTTGCTTTTGGTGAGGTATGGCTGGCGGCGAGTGTCAGCTTTGATTACAACCGGCTGGTCGATGAGTCGATCCCCGTAGCCAAACGTTTGGTCGAGCTGGCTCGAACCGAAAGCGCGTCATCGTCAAGACCAGTTGTCCTGATGGCTGATCTAAAGCTGGCTGATCGTTTGCCGAGCGACGCGCCACAGTCAGTTCTTTGGGCGCCCCGCATGCTCATTTTTCCTGGCGTCAGCGAAGCTGAGAATCGCGAACGCTTCTTTCGCCAACTCTATTATTTAGGCTATGACGAAAAACAATTCTGGGCAGAAATGGATCGGGCCGATTGGAATTTCTTAACCGGAATGTTTGCCTATGAACGTCTGAGCCCGGCCGTCAGCGGCAGCGCCGCACCGATCACCGTGCCAGAACTTCAGTCCCAATTGGCGAGTTATCTCGAGTACAGCCGTTCGTTCAATCGCGAGCGAGCAGCGACGCCGCTGCTGTCTTATCTAATAGTCCACGCGGACAGTCCGCCTGATTATGCGAACCTGGATCGTTGGTATCAGCGCGATGCGGGAGAGCGCATCGGCGGGTTTGTTCTGTATCGCTTGAAACTGCGCGACTAAACGGAGCGCGGACATCCCTGTCCGCTCGCGCGTAGCGCGAATGCGCTTGGAAACGATCCTTCCGCGACGCTGGGCGTCCTGCGCACGCTGGCGGACAGGATGTCCGCGCTCCATGTTACTTCTTCTCGCCGTTCGCGCCCGGCAAATTCATCTGATTGCGGAACAGATTCAAGAGCAGCAACGTGCCGATGCCACCGCTGCCGCCATCGGTTCCGCCGCCGCCGGAAGCCATGATGTCCGGCGTGATGCGCACACCTTTCTCACCGATCACCTTCAGCACTTCGACCAACGCGACTCCCTGAGCGCCGAGCGCATTGACCTGTTCGTGATAGGCGACGCCTTGCGCTTCACCCATCAAACGGACCCTCTCGGCCTCAGCCTTGCCGGTTTGCGAAATGTAGTGCGCTTCGCCTTCGCCCTCGGCTTTCCGCTGTTCGGCGCGTTTGCCGGCGATCTCGACGCCGACTGTGGCCGACATCAGGTCTCTCTGGTTGTCGGCCTGAGACTTGGTCCGCTCGAGTTGAATGCGCTTCTCTTCCGCCTCGCGTTGCGCGTTATACATGTTCTGGCGTTGCTCAGCCAGGATTTTTTCGGTCTGCGTCTTCATCAATTCTTCGGGCAGATGAATGTGGCAGATCAAGACGTTTACCACGTCGACGTGATACTTCAACAGGTGCGCCCGCACGCGAGCTTCGGCGCGTTCCTGCTCTTCGTGGCGATTTTGCAGGTAAGCCATGGCCGAAGATTCCGACGCCTGATTACGAAAGATGGAATCGATCAGCGGATGCATGACGTTTTGAATCAAGCGCTCGATGCCGCCAATTTTTGCGACCATGAAAGGAGCGTCTTCCGGCTTGACGCGAAACACGACGCGCACTTCCAACTGCATCGTGAAGCCGTCTTTCGAAATCACTTCGAACGGGTTGAAGGTGTTGACTACTTCACCCGAAGTCCACTCCACCGTCTGGTTGGTGGTCGGAATGATGATGGGCGTAATCGCCAGCGTGTTGACGTAATAGCGGCCGGGGCCGACAACTGTTTCCTGTATGCCGCGATAACCTTCGGGCACGACATAGGCTTCATGCGCGCCTTCATCCAAACGACGATCGGCCGGGTCACCCGTCATCAGTTCACTCTTGATCATTTCCGCGTCCGCTGGGTCGAGGTGCGCGGCCGTTTGCGCGGCCTGCTCCTTTTCTTCGCGCTCCATTCGCTCGCGTACTTTCCGGGCCATCTGACGACGAATCTCGTCGGAAGGATCTTTGCCGGTGTTCGAAACGATTACGGCCACTTCGCCGGGCTTAACTTCCTTGGCGCTTTCCGGAATGACTTTGAAGAGCAAAGGGTTGATGTAGTAAGTGCCGGTCAGCAGGATGTCTTTCTGCGGACCACGCTGTCCCTTGGTATCGATGAACTCGTGTCCATCCTGAAAGTTGTCGTGACCTTCAATCGATTCGGCCACGTAATCGCCGGGATTCAAAGTTGCGCCGTCCAGAGCCTCGACCAACCCAATCTGGTTTTCATCAATCACCGTGGCGTCGTAAAGCCGGATCGTGAACAGACCGGGCTTGATCTCGGTGCCGCCTTCGAGTGGTTGAGACTGATTGAGAATGCGATAGGTCCCGGGTGTCAGGATGTCGACCTGCGGTCCACGCTGCCCGCCGGCCGAGACAAACAGCTCCGCGTTTTGAAAACTTAGATGCCCGGCAACCGACTTACCCAGCAACCGGCCGGGATCGAGCGAAGCACCATCAGCGGCGATGATCACGCCGACTTTGCCTTGCGGAATGACCGTGGTCTTGGCGACGGAAACGCGGAACAGATACGGATGAATAGGCCAAAGCCCCGGCGGCAGCGTGCGCAATTGAATGCCTTTGACGCCGCCCTGTTTGATGAAGGCGATCGGGTCCTGAAAATTGTTGTGCGCGTTCTGGGCCCGGTCGAGCGCAAAGATTCGTCCCGGCAACATCGGTTCGCCGTCGATTGCTTCCACGATGCCCAGTTCGTCGGCGCCGATTTCGATCAAGGGAACTTTGCGCACAACTTTTTCAAAGGGAAATCTGATCAGATGCAGGCCTGGCTTTAGCACTTCAGCCTGAATCCCGACTTCACCTTCGGTCGCGACGACGCGTCCCGGCGGCATGCGGCGTCCGAAGTAGCGCCGTTCTTTGATCGCAATTTCCCGAGCGCCGACGTTCACAAAGATGCGCCGCAGAATGACCAGCAGCACTATCAGCAGAACGAAACCAAAGATCAGCACCAGGGCAATGGTAACGGGGTCGATGTTATTCATGGGGTACCTCTACTTCTGTCAGAAGCCCGACCGTTAGGGAGGGCTCGTTTATGATGAGTTGCCCTTGCTTACGCGCGGGCTTCCGACGCTCGCCGCTTCCAGTTCACGCCGCGCCTTGTCAAGTGTGCGCTTCAAAACAAAACCTGCGCCTGAGCTCCTTGAGCGGGAAGAGAGTACCCAAAACTCTCCATCAAATAAAGCGCGCAGCTCAATCGGCGACGTTTCGCCGAGTTTCGCTTCCCGCCACAACTGCAAGGCGCTTTCGACGGCCCCTCGGTAGATGTCTGGGTCGTCGCTCAGCGCAGCAAAGTGCAAGGACCTGGGCGTGCCGCTTCGATCCGGGGCCGCTTTCCACGACACCAGTACAGCTTCCGCCAGGCTTCGCCTAACCGGCAAGTCGTTTTGACTTATGTAAGTCATCAACGCGAGCAGCTTTGGATCGGAATCTGAGATCTGCACGAGTTCGTCGAGCACTCGATCGTAGAGTTCGGTATCGCCGCTCAAGTGTGCTTCATCAAGCGCAGCACGATCACCGTTGTGCGCTTCTTTGATCAGCTCTTCGCGCCGCCGGGACCTCAAGGCCAGTTGTTCCGCGTCCGCCATCTCGTTCGCAGATTCTTCGAACAATCCGCGCGCATTCGGTGGTGGGGGCAGGGCGTTGCCGGCGTTGTCCGTCGACGGCTTTTGCCAGAAGTAAACTCCAATTCCAAACAGGAAGAGAATCGCAACGGCGGTTATGAGAAGCGTGACCATTTCGGTCCCGACGGCAAAGCGTCTTTCATTCCCCTCGGCTTCGTCTATCGGTTGATTGGATTATACGCCTGCATAGTTTGAAAAGTTCAAGCCGAGCCCAGGACACGGAGCGCGGACATCCTGTCCGCCCGCGCGCAGCGCTGAATGCGTTCTCGAAGCGATCCTTGCGCAAAGCTGAACGGGCGGTGCCCGCTGGCGGACAGGATGTCCGCGCTCCGCTTT
>JBBQWP010000025.1:0-78302 GCA_038210455.1 Pyrinomonadales bacterium
TCTTATCCGTTGGTTGCGCCGTCCCCAGAAGTGCGAGCGCGTAGAAAACGGCCGCCTCATGATCCTGCGGATGCCGCAGGTAGAGCTGCTCCATAGCTTTCTCGTAAGCCAGAGCGCGAGTATGGTGATCTAGCTTGTCCGAGTCCTTGTAGAAAGTCTCGATTGCCGCGATATAGTCTCTCTCCCTTTGCGTTTTAGCGCCCACTGCCTTTGCCTTTTCAACGGCGGCCAGTCCTTTCTGCAATTCCGCTGGGTTCGGAGGCGCCCATACAGGGTGATAATTGCTCATCGCAATCCCCCAGTAGCCCATCACGCACCTCGGGTCTGTCCTTGTCACTTCGGAGAAGCCCCTCTCCGCCTCGTCGTACCAGAAGGAGTGCAGCAGGGCGACGGCGTGGTTGAATTGCTCTTGAGCCTTAGCATTGCACGAGACAAGAAAGTTGACCTGTCCCAGCTTGTCCCCCATTTCGTGTTTATGCTGGTGAACCTCTTGCGCCCTTGCCATGAAGGCGCAGAGCACTGCCATGCAGGGCAGTGCAAGAATCAGCTTATTGAATCTCATCAGAAACCTCCGGTTAGCTTGCCCTCGATATGGCCAGCCGATCCTATTTCCCGAAGCGATAGATATCGCGTTCTCTTCGCACAAGCCGCGCTTGCGTCACTTGCCATCGACCGTGAAAGCCAACAGCAGATTGCCGGGCTGTCCGACGATCCGACCATAGCCGGAATTTGTATAGAGTATGCCATTGGCGATTGTCGGGCCGCCGCCATCCACGGCGCCGCCCTTCGTCTGACCGCCATTCACTGTTGCTATCGGCTGGGCCGTGTCGTAGTCCCACATGATCGCGCCGTCTTTGGCCGAGTAAGCGCGCAGGTGTCCATCCGTCGTGCCGGAAAAAACCACGCCCGGAATGATGGTCGCGGCCGCCGATTGAGAGTTGTTGCAGCGCACCGTTCCCCAACTGCAATTCGCGGGCGGAGCCGGTACGTTCCAAAGCCTCGCGCCAGTGGCGCTGTTCAATGCCGTAATGCCGGGTTTCCGACCTGGCCCAGACACATCCGCGACGGGAACGTAGACATTCTGCTCATCCGCTGCGAATCCCCACTCGATACCGCCCAACGCTCCGCCGGCGCCCAGTTTCACTTGCCACAGAACCTTGCCGTTGTTATCGGGATCAAGTGCGTAAATCACGCCCGACTTCTGACCGGCGAGGATCACTTGTTTGCCGCCGGGCAGTTTGCGCAGAATCGGAGAGCTGCCAAAGTCGTAATCAGGCCCAGCCCCTTCAGGGCAGTTGCCCACGCCCGGCTGGCGGCAGCCCACCAGGAAGTTGTCTTTGGGAAAGAGCTGATTCACCCATTTTAGTTTGCCCGTGTTCAGGTCAAACGCGATGATCGCATCAGAGTGGCCGGTGGGGACGTCGGTGTAGGAATTGCCAGTGCCGACGTAGATCACCTTGCGTTTCAGATCAAGAGTTGGCGCTGACCAGATCGCACCACCGGCGGGACCGAACATTTGCGTCCCGGCTGAATTCTTCTTGAAGGCCTTCGGTTCCTCCTGAACCGTGAAACTCTTCCAAAGGATTTTTCCGGTATAGGCGTCGAGCGCGACCAGGCTGCCGCGGAACTTGCAACACTCATATTTTGTGTTTTGTCCCGTGGTCTCTTCGATGGAAGAAACGGGTACGTAGATCCGGTCACGATACAACAGCGGAGATCCCGTTATCCGTGACAGCAAATGATCCTCAACTTTGGTCTTCCAGAGCAGCTCGCCGGTGTCGGCGTTGACCGCAGAGACGTTTGATTTATGATCGCCAAAGTAGAGCGCGAACTTTGCTTTCGACCCCGCCGGCAGCGGGCCGACGCTAATAGCTGCGCGCAAGCCCGCGCCGGCGCTGATGGACCAATAAGTGCAGCCCGTTTGCGCGTCCAGGCTATAGAGCTGGCCCATTTCCGTGGTGACGAAGAGGCGGTCGCCAATGATGGTCGGCTGACCGGTGGCCATCGGACCCGGATGAGTCCAGGCCCACTTGACCTTCAGTCTCGGGACATCTTCAGGCTTGATTCCGGGCTTCGGTTGGTAGCGGGAATTTTCCAGGTCACGTCCCCAGCCATTCCACTGCGGGCCGTCGAGCTTGATTGGCCCAGCGCTACTCCGGCACGGATTCGCATGCACCTTTCCCCGCATAGGCTCGCCCGGCTGGTCCGCAGTGACATAGATCGAGAGCGCACGAATCTGATCTGGGGTCAGCCCGTCTGCGAATTGCTTCATTGAGCCAGCGGTCATTGTCTGGGTGATCTCCGTCACCGACCGCATTGCGATCATGGACCGCGGCGGGATACGACCCACCGGCTTGTCATGACACGTCGCGCACTTTTCCTGGTAGATCTGCGCGCTGGCCGCGTCGGTTGTCGGCGGTTGCTGTTGAAAGAAGAGAGAGTCGGCAGGCGAGGCAGTCCATCCAGAGAGAGTGACAATAGGTAGGGTCAGTACCGAGAAAAGAACTGCGGCGAATAAGATTCTGATCGTTCTGCTTCGCATTCTCATTTGGCTCCTGGCGATCAGTTCGTTAGAAATCCTTGCCCGGTGATTCATTGCAGAGTTAGGCCCGAACCTCCGCCCTCAGCCGGCGCATGCCGCGCAGCCAACGATCATAATCGTCAGCCTTGTGGCGGAAATATTTCGCGACTTCAGGGTGTGGCAGAATCAGGAAGCGCTCTTCGGCCAGTCCTGCTACCACGGCTTCAGCGACGACTTCCGGCTCAATCGCGCCCGCTCGCAGAAAATTCTCCCGCTCGCCCTCGGCGTCGAGTAGCATCTGGGTGAGGACGCCTTGTGGACACAGACATGAAACTTTGATGCCCGCTTCACCGTGGGCTATCGAAAGCCACTCAGCAAAAGCAACGACGGCGTGCTTCGTAACTGAATACGGCGCTGCTTCGACCTGGGTCAGAAGTCCAGCCGCTGATGCCGTGTGCAGCAAGTAGCCCTCGCCACGCGCCAACATGCCAGGCAGCACCGCCCTCGCGGCGTAGATATGTGCCATCACGTTCACATCCCAAATCTGCTGCCATACGTCGTTCGGAACTTCCGCCCCGCCGGCCGCGCCACCAATCCCCGCGTTGGAGCAGAAGAGGTCAATCGGCCCGAACGCATCGATTGTTTGAGCGACGAGGCCAATGACGTCAGCTTCGTTACTGACGTTCATAGTGACGGCCAACCCGCCTATTTCTTTCGCTACGTTTCCGGCGCCTTCGCCATCGAGGTCGGCCACCACCACGCCCCGTGCGCCCTCAGCCGCAAAGCGACGACAGAGCGCGCGCCCGATGCCGTTGGCGCCTCCCGTTACCACAACAACTTTGTCCTGGATATTCATCTTTCAATCTCAACCACCGGCGATTGTGGCGCCGCCGTCAATTACAAACGTCTGCCCGGTTATCCAATTACCCGCGCGCGACGCCAGCAGCACGGCCATGCCCGCAATCTCGTCCGGCTCGCCGATGCGGCGCAACGGGTAAAGGGATTCAGCCCTGGCCAAAGTCTCCGGGTTCTCCCATAAAGCGCGCGCGAAATCTGTTCGCACTAATCCCGGCGCGATGCAGTTAGCGCGAATGTTACTCGGCCCCCATTCGACGGCCAGGTTGCGCGCTAATTGCATGTCGGCGGCTTTAGAAATGCCATAGATGCCGAGCATCGACGAGCCTTTCAGACCGCCAATACTGGAAACGATTATCACTGTGCCATCGCGTCGTTCGGCCATTTCGGGAATCACCATGTTGCAGAGCCAAAGATTGCTGCGCACGTTTGAATCGATGATCTTGGTAAAGGCTTCATCGGGCGCCTGGGCCATCGGCCCGTAGTAGGGATTCACCGCCGCGTTGCAGACCAGACTATCAATTCTTCCGTAGCATTGCTTCGTCTCGGCGACCAAACGCTCGAGGTCTTCGCGTTTCCCAATGTTGCACGCGATCGGGGTCGCTTCCAATCCTTCACTCTTGATTGCCTGCGCGACCTCGGCGCATTTGTCCGCTTTGCGGCTGGAAATCACGACCTTCGCTCCAGCGCGCGCCATCGCCTCGGCAATCGCGTGTCCGATGCCTCGGGTCGAACCGGTTATCACCGCGACTTTCCCGGTTAGATCAAATAACGAATTCGCCATTCATCATCCCTCCCTTGGTCGGTCGAGCTAGGCCTGGCAAAAAAGTGTCTCGGCTCAGTCCGCGATAGCGGACGACTGACAATAGCCCAGCGATTCATCGCTGGGAAAAAAGAAATTCGGGACGGGAGTCCGTGAAGCGGACGACTGAAAAGAGTTCCTGTCAGCGTCTGCCCTTCAGCCGTCCGCTTCACGGACTATATTTCCTTTCGCGCCTCATCCCAGCAGTGAACTGCTGGGCTATTGTCTGTCGTCCGCTTTGCTGACTTTTAGAACGACTATTGGTGCAAAGCCGTCTAGTTACTCCAAGGTTAGTACAACTTTGCCATGCGTCCGTCGTTCCGCCAGTGCTCTCAACGCGGTGACCGCGTCGGCCAAAGGGTAGACTTGCGAAACCACGGGTTTGATTTGGCCCGCTTCATACAGCGCGAACAGTTCAGCCTGCGCCTGGGCCAGGAATTCCGGATGGTGCTCGAGGTATCCGCCCCAATAACAACCCACGACGGACATGCTTTTCAGGAGAATTCGGTTGGCCGCGATGCTCGGGATGCGGCCTCCGGCAAAGCCGATCACGAGCAGCCGGCCTTCAGCCGCAATACACTTTGTTGAGAGATCAAAAACATCGCCGCCCACCGGATCGTAGATCACATCAGCGCCATGCCCGCCGGTGATCTCTTTCACTTGCTCGACCCAACTAGCCTCGCGATAGTTCAGCGCGTAATCAGCGCCCTGGCTCAGACAGAAACTTACTTTGTCGGTGCTGCCGGCGGTGGCGATGACGCGAGCACCGAAGGCTTTGCCAAGTTGCATCGCTGCGCTGCCGACACCACCGGCTGCCGCATGGACCAACAACCATTCCTGAGCCTTGATGGCCGCGCGCACCTTGAGCGCCAGATAAGACGTTTGGTAAACGATCAGCATCCCGGCTGCTTCAGCAAAGTCCATAGTCGCGGGAATGCGAAAAGTTTTCGCGGCCGGAGTGACTGTATATTCCGCAAAGCCTCCTAACGCACCGGAACCCATCACCCGATCGCCAATGGAAAGGTGGTCCACGCCAGGGCCCACGGCATCAACGACGCCGGCAACTTCCGCCCCCGGCGTAAACGGCAGCGGCGGTTTAGTCTGATATTTTCCCTGAATCTGGAGAATGTCGAAGAAGTTGAGCGCTGCGGCATGATTACGAATCCGCACTTCGCCAGACTTAGGCTCCGGCCGCGGGATGTCAGCCAGCTTCATCTGCTCCGGCTCGCACCACTCGTTGACTTGCCAGGCTTTCATTCAGGCACCGCCTTCAAAGATTCTTCAGGAAGTTCTGATCAAGTATCAGTTATTGTTTTCCCCTCTCCCATTGGGAGAGGGGCCAGGGGTGAGGGCGCGCAGCGTACGACAACAAATAAAAAGAAAATGAGCTGTGCTCCGTAGGCCCTCACCCCAACCCTCTCCCAAAGGCAGAGGGCGAAAGAAATTCGTCCGTTTCGATCCGGTCCGCTCAATCACGCAGCACAAAGACGCGGTCGATCATCGGTTCGAAATATGAAAGCGGTAGGGTGTCGTATTCTGGATCGAAAGAGGTCTGATCCCATTCGTCGGTGAACTTACACGCCATATCAAACCAGGGCTGGTCAATGTACTGCTCGCGCGCCAACGGGTTCTTGCCGAGCAATGCGTAATAATGCCGCCCCTGAAAATCCTGGTGCGTCCGGACAATTTCGTAAGTCTCTTGCGAAACATATGGCTTGAGGATCTCGGCAGCAATCGCCGGATGATTTTCGAGCGAGACAACTTTGCCAATGTCGTGACAGAGTGCTGCGACAATCAACTCCTCGTTCGCCCCGTCGCGCGCGGCGCGGGTAGCCGTCTGCAAACTGTGCTCCAGTTGATTGACTGCGAAACCATCCACCTGCTCTTCCAACTGCCCTAACATCTTCCTAATCATCTGGGGCATTGCCGCCCGGCGCTGGGCTACAGCTTGACCGATGATCATCCAGTCTGCGACTTCACCCTGGTCCATTCTCGTAAAAGGCATGGTCATTCCTCCAAGTCTTAGCTCACCGGAATCGGCTCGACCGGGTCCACCGGCGGGGCTTGCGGCGTCTCCGGAGTTGAGGACTCGCGCATCCAGTGTTGTAGTTTCTCCATATCTCCGGCCACCGTGCGCGACGCAGCGAACAGCACGAGCCCGAGCAGCACGCTGAACATTGGGACCACGTAAAGCGCTGAGTGCAATCCTTCTGCCGCGAAAGGGCGCAGCGCCTGAAAACTCATATCGGTGACGCCGGCTGCCAGCGCCGCGTTGCGCGTGAAGTGGCTGCTCAGGAATCCCATGCCGACTGGTCCCAACGACGCCCCCAATACATACATCGCGAAAAAATACAGCGCCATCGCGGTGCCTCGAAGCGACGGCTCGATCACATCCTGAATCGCCGAATACACAGTTGAGTAGTAGACGTACATCGAGGCCATGCCCAACCCCGCAAATAAGACAAAGCCGACCATGTCACCGAACGGTCTCCGCAGTCCGAAAAACATCAGCGGCGCCGAGATAAAAATCGCAACGGTCCCAACCACTAACCGCCCGTTTGGCTTGCGCTTCACCATGCGGTCACCCAGCATCCCGCCGATAATCAGTCCAGGGATTCCGGCCAGACCGTACACGACCATCGAGATCATCCCGGCGTTCAATTTGTCCAAGTGATGAACCCGCTGGAGGAACGGCGAGAGGAAAGCCCCGATCGCGTACATGTTGAAGTTGTGGAAGGCGCCCGACGCGATAATCCACCACATCGTGGGAATCGAGAGCACGAGAAAGTAAGGCGAACCCTGCCGCTTGGCCGCGGCGGTAATATTGTGCACTTCGGCGGCGCCGCGTACGGGCTCCCGAATCAGCAGGGCCAGCACCGCGCAGATCAATCCCGGGATGGCGGCGATGTAGAACGTGACGCGCCAACCAAAGCGCTGCTCGAGCAAGCTGCTGCACAGAAAGCTCAAGGCAATGCCGATCGGCAGGCCAATCATAAAAACCGAAAGGGCCTTGGCGCGTCGCGAAGCTGGAAAGAGGTCGCCGATCAGAGAGGTCGCGGCCGGAGCGCACGATGCTTCGCCAATTCCAACGCCGAGGCGCACGGCGAAAAGCTGAGTGAAGTTCCGGGCGAGGCCCGAAGCCGCGGTCAACACACTCCACACGGTAACGCCCGCGCACAGTATCCAACGGCGCGAATACCTGTCTGTCATTCTCCCGAGCGGCACGCCGACCACCGCATAGAGCAGCGTGAAAGCGGTCCCCAGTGATCCCAGCACCGTGTCGCTCAGCCTCCACTCGTTACGAACGGTCTCGCCGACTGCACCAAGAATCTGCCGATCGTAAAAGTTCAACGTATTGATCGCGAACAAGACCGACAAAGCGAACCAGACACCTGAGCGCTCTTGCTTCATAGAAAAGCCTCTTCCGAAACCTGTCTTACGAAAGATTCAAACCAACGAGCAACAGAATAAATAGATTGAACGCCCAACCGCCAGAATGCTATCTTACCGAACGTCCGGTAGGCACTTATACATTGACCTTTGCCATGCGTCAACAAAGTTGAGTCATCAAAGTTGTGTCTTCACTCCGTAGGAGTGAAATGTTTATAGATCGCCATGCACGTCCCGACCAAGCGCCGTTCGGAGGAGCGGGACTCAACTGGACTAGTATCCGCGTACATTCGTTCCGCTCTTACGAACGGCGCCGGCGGAGGTTTGCCCCCGGGTCTATAAACATCTCACGCCTAGCGGCGTGAAGCAGCGGCCTCACTCAAATAGTTCCTGATACGCGTCAGAACCAGAACGAACGAAGCTACGGGCTTACGTAAAACCATGGCAGCAGTAACTGAGGCGACCAAACCCAACGGAGGTGGCGTTTTTCTCGACGCCAATGTAACCACCGATCAGGTGTTCACGCGCGAGGACCTTTCCGGCGCACAGCAAATGTTTGGTCGCATTGCCGAAGACTTTATGCGCACCGAAGTCCTCCCGCGGGAAAAAGAGATTTATGCGAAGGACTGGCCGCTGACGCGCGAATTACTGCTGAAGGCAGGCCACCTGGACCTGCTGCGCGTTGACATTCCGGAAGCGTACGGCGGGTTGGGACTGGATAAAGTTAGTTCTGCTTACGTGGGCGAACAGATCGGGATCATGCCTTCGTTCGCCGGTTCGCTCGGAGCACACACGACCATCGGAACACTTCCGATCGTCTATTTCGGCAATGCCGAGCAGAAGGCGCGTTACTTGCCCCGCCTTGCCAGCGGCGAGATGATCGGCGCTTATGCGCTAACCGAGCCAGGCTCGGGTTCAGATGCGCTCGCGGCTCGGACCAAGGCCACGCTGAGCGCCGACGGCACGCATTACATCCTGAATGGCCAGAAGATGTGGATCACCAACGGCGGCTTCGCTGACGTGTTCACCATTTTCGCGAAAGTTGACGGCGAGAAATTTACTGCTTTCATCGTCGAGCGCGACATGGGCGTGGTGAGTGGCCGGGAGGAACCGAAACTCGGTCTTGACGGCTCGTCAACCACGGCGCTCATTCTGGACAACGTGCGTGTGCCTGTTGAGAACGTACTCGGAATCGTGGGCCAGGGCCATAAGGTCGCCTTCAACATCCTTAACCTCGGCCGGCTCAAACTCGGCACGCGAAATATCGGCGGCGCCAAGTTGGCGTTAACGCGCGCCACTCGCTACGCCGTCGAGCGACACCAATTTGGGCAAGCCATCGCGGACTTCGGCATGATTAAGCAGAAGCTGGGCGAGATGGCCGTGCGCTGTTACGTCGGCGACGCGATGGTCTATCGCACGCTTGGCGACGTGGATCGGGCGCTCGAAGCAGTGAACGAGACTGAATCGGAACGAGTGCTCAAGACCATCGAAGGCTTTGCCGTCGAATGCTCCATTAACAAAGTATGGACCAGCGAAGCACTGGCTTACGTCGTGGACGAGGCGCTGCAGGTTTACGGCGGCTACGGTTATTCCCAGGAGTTCCCCGCTGAGCGCGCCTACCGCGATGCGCGCATCACACGCATCTACGAAGGCACGAATGAGATCAATCGGCTGATAGTCGCCACCCGCCTTTTGCGGAATCCGGCGACCGCTCACCTCTGGAGCGCGCAGCGCGCAGTCGACTACACATTGACTTCTGCGGCACCGGGCAACGCGCTCTTCTCCACGGAGCGCGATTTGCTGACGCGCGCCAAGCGTCTGGTCGCGTACACGCTCGGCCGCGCGCGCGATACGTACGGGGATGCGCTGGCGCGTGAACAGGAGGTTCTGGGCCATATCGCCGACATCACGATCGAGGTTTACGCTTTGGAGAGCTCGCTCCTGCGCACAGAGAAACTGTTGGCGGCTCGCGGGGAACAAGACTGCGCAACGCCCCTCGACATAACCTGCGTTTACGCCAGCGATGCGGCGGATCGCATGGAACACTCGGCCAGGCAGGTCGTGGCTGCGCTGGCAGACGGTGGTGAGGCCGATCCACTTTTCGAAGAAGTGCGACGGCTAACCAGTCATGCGACCTTCAACACCGTCGCTGCTCGCCGGCGCATCGCCGACGCCGTTATCAAAGCTGGGCGCTATTATTTGTGAGTGGCGGTGACAGCGTTCATGTCATCTCAAGCAGGCTGCTAAAACTAGAGCTTGGCTTTTTTCTTGACGAGGTTTTCCGCCCAGTCCCAGAGGGACGAAATGTTTATAGATCATCGGTTACAAAAATCTATTCCAAGCTCCGTAGGAGCGGCACGTTCGCGGACAGGCTCGGGAACATTTCGCTCCGCTGGAGCTGGGTTCTTGGGTGGTTCCTCGAGCTATAAACATTCGGCTCCTCTGGAGCTTGGACGCTGTGGGTTGCGGCTCAAGCCGCGCTGTGACTTTGCGGCGATTTTACTTTTTGAGCAGTTCGCTTGCTCCGCGGCAGGCGTGGTGCAGCAGCCAGTGCTAGAGGAGAAGCACGATTGAGCATCGTCTATCTTGTGCGGCACGGACAAGCGGGTACGCGCGACGCTTACGATTCGCTATCTGAACTCGGCCGCCGACAGTCGCGATTGCTGGGTGAGTACTTTCTTTCCCAGGGAATCGAGTTTGCCGCTGCTTACGCTGGCGCGATGCTTCGACAACAGCAGACTGCGGCGGCGGTAAACGCTGCTTACGCCGAAGCCGGTGTTCCCTTCCCCGAGATAATCATCGACAATGACTGGAACGAGTTTGATCTGGCTCAGGTGTATCGCGAGATTGGTCCTTTGCTGTGCGAAGAAGACGCCGAGTTTCGGAGCGATTACGAAGAGATGCGTCGGCAGGTCACTGAGAGCGCCGGCGTTCACGATGCCGAAGTCCATCGACGCTGGCGGCCCTGCGATACGAAGATGGTCGAAGCTTGGATCGCCGGCAGGTTTCCCTATACCGGCGAGACGTGGAATCAGTTTCGCGAGCGCATAGCGGCGCTCCGCCTGAAGCTGAGCGACGCGGCCCGGCAAACAAACATTCTGGCTTTTACATCGGCCACTCCTACGGGTATCTTAACCGGCTTGGCACTCGACGCTCCCGACGAGCGAGTGCGACAACTCGCGGGCGTATTGCACAACTCGTCGTACACAGTGCTGCGTCAACGCGGCGAGCATTTACAGTTGTTTCAGTTCAACGCGGTGCCGCATCTGCCGACGCCAGAGCTGCGCACACATCGCTGAGGAGTTTTTGACCATGGTCCAGATCCAGACTGTCCGCGGTCCTATCGACTCTGTCCAATTGGGCACCACGTTGATGCATGAGCATGTGTTCATACTCGATCCGGAGATCTCGGAAAACTATCCGGAAAACTGGGGTACTGAGGAAAAGCGCATTGCTGACGCCGTGGCGCGATTGAATGAGCTGAAGGCGCGGGGCGTGGATACCATCGTTGACCTCACCGTGATCGGTTTGGGCCGTTACATCCCTCGCATCCAGCGAATCGCGGAGCAGACGCAAATCCAGATCATCGTCGCGGCGGGCATCTACACCTATAACGATGTGCCGTTTTTCTTCCACTATCGCGGGCCTGGCACCGTCCTGGGCGGGCCGGAACTGATTACCGAAATGTTTGTCAGAGACATCGAGAGTGGCATCGCGGACACCGGCGTGAAAGCGGGCATCCTGAAATGCGCCACCGATGAGCCCGGCATTACGCCTGGCGTGGAGCGCATTTTACGAGCTACGGCCCAGGCGCATCGCCGTACGGGAGTGCCGATTTCCACGCACACCAATGCGCTGCGGCGGGTAGGGCTCGATCAGCAACGAATCTTTCGCGAGGAAGGCGTAGATCTTTCACGAGTAATAATCGGCCACTCCGGCGATACGACTGACCTCGGATATCTTGAGGAACTCATCTCCAATGGTTCGTACCTCGGCATGGATCGTTTTGGGATCGACTCGATCCTGTCATTCGAAGATCGCGTGAACACTGTCGCCGCGATGTGCGAGCGCGGGCATGCGGAGAAGATGGTCCTATCGCATGACGCAGCCTGCTACATGCACCATCTGCCGGAACGCGAACTGCCCGCGCTATTGCCGCGATGGCATTACCTGCACATTCACAACGACGTGCTTCCGGCGTTAAAGCAGAAGGGCGTCACCGACGAGCAAGTGCATACAATGCTGGTTGATAATCCACGCAGGATCTTCGAGCAACAGGGAGGATACTGATGTCAGTGATTCAGCCGTTCGATCAATCGGGTATTGTGCGCGCCGCTGATGGCATCGCCAGCTATCAGGACCGCCCGCCATCGGTCGTCGAGATGTTGCGGCGTACGGTAGAAGCAGCGCCGCAGTCAGAAGCGATTGTCGAAGTAGGCGGCGAACGGATCAACTATCGCGATTTGTGGGACCGCGCGGCGCGAGTGGCGGGTGGGCTTCAGGCTCTCGGCATCGCCCGCGGCGATCGGGTGGCGATTCGCCTGGGCAACGGCCTCAATTGGTGCCTGGCGTTCTTTGGTATCGAATTGGCGGGAGCGATCGCCGTGCCCGTGAATACGCGCTTCACCGAAACCGAAGTTGAATATGTGATCAATGATTCGGGCAGCAAGTTCGTCTGCCTGGCCAACGAAGCTCTGCCTCTCGGACCGGCTCTGGCCGTCGAGCATCTGCAACCGGAAGACATCGCCGCGATTTTTTACACGAGCGGCACGACCGGCTTTCCCAAAGGGGCCATAACCACGCACGGGAATTTTCTTTCCAACAACGAGAATTGCCGGCGCGTGAGCCGGCTGCCATTCGATGGCAGTCTGCGCACTCTGGTTTCGGTGCCGCTCTTTCACGTGACCGGCTGCAACAGCCAGCTCTTGCCCGCGTGCGAGGGCAAGAGCACGACGGTGATCATGCCCACATTTGAAGTGCAGACGTTCCTCAGAGCGATCGAAGAGGAGCGCATCAACTCGTTAACTTCAGTACCGGCGATTTACTGGCTGGCGATGAATCAGCCGAATTGGCGCGAAGTCAATACGGCGAACGTTCATTACCTGAGTTACGGCGGCGCGCCGATCGCGCCCGACCTGGTGGGACGAATCCTGGAGTCGTTTCCGAACGCTCGGGTCGGCAATGGATTTGGATTAACTGAGACTTCATCGGTGGCGACGTATCTGCCACATGAATATGCGCGCCTCCGTCCGGAGACAGTCGGGTTCCCTGCTCCGGTCGTAGACGTAAAGCTGGCAGCCGACGCTGACGGCGACGTGGGAGAGTTGCTGATACGCGGTCCCAACGTCGTGCCGGGCTATTGGAACAAGCCCGAAGCGACTGCGGAAACTTTTGTTGACGGCTGGCTGCACACGGGTGATGTGGCACGACTCGACGCCGAGGGCTTTGTGCAAATTCTCGATCGCAAAAAGGACATGGTGAACCGCGGCGGCGAAAACGTGTACTGCGTCGAAGTTGAGAACGTTCTGGCGGCGCATCCGGCGGTATTCGAGGTGGCGGTGATGGGGGTGTTCGACGAAGTGATGGGCGAAAAGGTGGGCGCGGCGATCGTCCTGAAGCCCGGGGCTCGCGCTGAGATCAGCGAAATTGTCGAATTCGCGAAGTCGCGACTAGCGGACTTCAAAATCCCGCAATACCTTGCCTTCTGTAACGAAGTGTTGCCGCGCAACCCGGGAGGCAAGATTCTAAAGAAGGTATTGCGAAGTAATGTGGACTGGGGCAAGCCCGTCTGGTAAGGGCCGTTGTCAAAGCCAAGCAGTTCACTGTTGGGATCAGATACGAAATGCACGGGATGAGGTCAATACCGGGAGCGATAGCGACCGGGTCTCTCGCGCGCAGATTCGATTCACAGCAGCGTTGCGACCCGGTCGCTACCGCTCCCGGTACTGACCTCATTATCAAGTAAGGGCCGCACATCGGAAGGAAAGATAACCAATGCACTTTGAATTTTCGCAGAAGACAAAAGATTTGCAGCAGCAGTTAACGGCGTTCATGGAAGAGCATATTTACCCCAATGAGCAACGCTTCTATGACGAAATTGAGCGAGCACGATGGTCGCCCACACGCATCATTGAGGAACTAAAACCGAAAGCCCGCGCTGCTGGTCTTTGGAATCTCTTCTTGCCGCACGATGATCATGGCGCGGGCCTGTCAAACCTCGAGTATGCGCCGCTGTGCGAGATCATGGGTCGCAGCTCGATGGCGCCCGAAGTGTTCAATTGCTCGGCGCCGGACACTGGCAACATGGAGGTGCTCGCTCGCTATGGCACGCCTGGCCTACAAGCGCGTTGGTTAAAGCCGCTGCTCGCCGGTGAAATCCGTTCGTGTTTCGCGATGACTGAACCCGCCGTCGCCTCGTCGGATGCGACGAACATCGAGTCGAGTATCGTTCGCGACGGTGACGAATACGTCATCAACGGCCGCAAGTGGTGGTCTTCAGGAGCAGGTGACCCGCGCTGCAAGATCGCAATCTTTATGGGCAAGACAGACACCTCGGCTCCACGACATAAGCAGCAGTCGATGGTGCTGGTGCCAATGGACGCAGCCGGTGTGAAGATCGAGCGATTGCTGACGGTGTACGGCTATGACCATGCGCCGCACGGCCACGCCGAAGTCACGTTTGCAGATGTTCGCATTCCGGTTTCGAACATGCTGCTGGGCGAAGGACGGGGATTCGAGATTGCGCAAGGGCGTCTGGGTCCGGGCCGCATCCATCATTGCATGCGCTGCATTGGCGTCGCCGAGCGAGCTCTGGAAGCGATGTGCAAACGCGTGCAGTCGCGCGTCGCTTTTGGTAAACCGATCGCGGAACAAGGCACTATCCGCGCGGACATTGCGACCTCGCGGATGGAGATCGAACAGGTGCGGCTGCTGACGCTGAAAGCTGCCTACATGATGGACACCGTCGGAAACAAAGTGGCGCGTGCCGAGATCGCGATGATCAAAGTCGTCGCCCCAAACGTTACGCTGCGAGTGCTGGACCGCGCCATTCAGGCGCATGGAGGTGCCGGCGTTTCGCAAGACACGTTTCTCGCCGCCGCCTGGGCCGGTGTGCGCACGCTGCGCCTGGCCGACGGCCCCGACGAAGTGCACACGGAAGCGATCGCGAAATTGGAACTCGGGAAGTGGGCGAAGTCTTCGGCTCAGTCAGCGCCGAATTGAGGGTTCCGGCCAAGCGAGGCACAACGGCAAAGGACCGTCACACCTGAATGAAACGAGGACCTCTCCAAGAAGAAACTGCTCGTCGCTGGCGCCCTCCATGCGCCGAAGTACATGTTGTTCGGCGCCACTGCCGGAGGACGAGTCACCGAGGACGAAGAAGAAGGAGCACATGATGGCCATTACACCCTATCTCTTGTATGAAGATGTTGGCGGAGCTCTGAAGTTTTTAGCCAAGGCGTTCGGATTCCGGAAATACGGCACTCAGATGTCGGGCCCCGACGGCAAGATCAATCACGCCGCGATGCAGCTTGGCGATGACCTGATTATGATGGGGTGCCCCGGATCCGGTTATCGCAACCCGAAGCGGCTCGGCCAGGCAACGCAGAACCTCTACGTCAATGTGGGCGATGTTGACAAACATTTCGAGCGCGCCAAGAAAGCAGGCGCTACCATCCTCGAGGAGCCCGCGGATACGGCATATGGCCATCGCCGTTATGGTGCCGAAGATCCCGAAGGCCATCAGTGGTATTTCGCGCAGGAGATTCGTCGTCCGAAATCGAAACGGAAAACCAGGTGAAGAAGTCGGAGAGCGGCGGCATGGGGCAAGCGTCCGCATTACTTACTGACGCATTGGCTAACCGCAGCGTGCAGCGGAGCGCGCGAATTCTTTTTGAGATACCACCGACGGAAGAGACGATGAAAGGCCGCTCCGAAGCGATGGAGAACATCGCGGGAAAGACGTTCGACTGTCTGCGTCATTGGTGGCGGCACCACGCGTGCCGGCTGTTCGCCCTGGCGTGTGTTCCGCTTACCTAGTGTCCTCTCTCTAAAGTTCGCTGACAAAATCGAGCCACACGAGAGGCGATCTCGTTAGCGGTTGGTGCATGAAGAGTTCCACGTGGAGGT
The DNA here is from genome assembly GCA_038210455.1 of Pyrinomonadales bacterium. GTDB lineage: Bacteria > Acidobacteriota > Blastocatellia > Pyrinomonadales > Pyrinomonadaceae > UBA11740. Next base: position 15,696 of record JBBQWP010000025.1, read on the forward strand.
ACGCAAACGGGGCGCTAGCCCGACCGTGAGGGAGGGCTCATATGTCAGGGGCGTGCAAGGTTGAGCCCTCCCTGACGGTCGGGCTAGTGCCCCGGTGATGATCAATTAAGCGAACTTTAGAGACAGGACACTAGCGTGAAGACGGCAAATGATACCGAGCATCATCGTTGGGTAATGTGAATTTGACAGCAGGCAAGGAGATGAGCTGATGAGTCTGAATCCTCCGCGTATCCCACCTCTTCCGGAATCCGAATGGAATGAGGAAACCAGAGAGATGATGGAGAGCCTCCGGCGAGAGGGCCGCGTCTACAACATTTTCACGACGCTGGCGCGCCATCCCAGACTTTTGAAGAGGTGGCTGGTGTTCGGCAACCACGTGCTGTCCAAATCCACGCTTCCCGCGCGCGAGCGAGAGCTTGCGATCTTGCGCGTGGGATGGCTGTGCCGCGCCGAATACGAATGGGGTCATCACGTAGCCATTGGCAAGCAGGCAGGGCTTGGCAGTGATGACATCGAGCGAATTACGCAAGGCGCGGATGCGGCCGGCTGGGACACGTTTGAAGCCACACTGCTGCGCGCCGTTGACGAATTGCACGCGAACTCGTTCATCAGCGATTCCACCTGGCAGGCGCTCGCCCGACGGTACAACACCGAACAGCTTTTGGATTTCCTCTTCACCGTCGGACAGTACAAGCTGGTGTCCATGGTGCTCAACTCAGCGGGAGTCCGGTTGGAAGAAGGTTTCGAGGGCTTTTCAAATGAGACTCAAGGATAAAGTAGCCATCGTCGTTGGCGCGGGCCAAACGCCGGGAGATACCATTGGCAATGGTCGCGCAACCGCCATTCTTTTCGCGCGAGAAGGCGCTCGCGTAGCGCTGGTTGACTGCAACTACGAATCAGCGCTCGAGACGAAAGGTTTAATCGCGGCGGAAGGCGGGGAGTGCTTCGCAGTTCAAGCCGATGTCACGCGCGAGGAAGATTGCCAGGCTTTCGTCCGGGCTGCCGTCGCAGCTTATGGCCGGGTTGATGTCCTGCATAACAATGTCGGCATAGGCGCGGGCGACGATGAGATTCTCAGCCTGAGCGAAGAGTCCTGGGACAAAATCATGAGCGTCAACCTCAAGGGGATGTTCCTGTCATCGAGAAGCGTGCTGCCCTTGATGAGGCAGCAGCGCAGCGGTTCGATCATCAACATCTCGTCAATTGCGGCGGTCTGCTCGACCAGCATCGTGGCTTACAAAACCTCTAAGGCCGGCGTCAACGCACTCACTCATCAGATCGCCCTGGAGAATGCAAAATACAACATCCGCGCCAATGCCATCATGCCGGGCTTGATGAATACGCCCATGGCGATTGAGGCGATCTCGCAATCGCGCGGGATTCCCAAAGAGGAATTGATCCGTCAGCGGGATAAGAGCGTGCCCCTTGACTGTCAAATGGGGACAGCGTGGGACACGGCTTTCGCCGCCCTGTTCCTCGCTTCCGACGAAGCGAAGTTCATCACGGGAGTGATGCTGCCGGTTGATGGTGGGCAAAGCGCACGCATCGGTTGAGAGCGCCAACCTACAAAGGACTCGCAATTTCAGTCAACCAAATTGAGCTAAGAACACGATGAATGGCCGTTCGGCAGCGATGGAGAACATCGCGGGAAAGACGTTCGACGTCTGCGTCATTGGCGGCGGGGCGACGGGCGCGGGCTGCGCACTGGACGCGCAACTGCGCGGGTTGAACACCGTCCTCTTAGACGGCGGGGATTTCGCCTCCGCCACCTCGAGTGCCTCAACCAAGCTGATCCATGGCGGTGTGCGTTACTTGCAGCAGGCGCTAACTAAACTGGATCCTGGGCAGTACCGGGTGGTAAAGCGCGCGCTGCACGAACGCTCTGTGATGTTGCGCAATGCTCCTTTTCTCGCCCGGCCTCTGGAGCTTCTGATTCCCTGTTTCAGTTGGTTCGAGTTTCTCTATTACGGCAGCGGAATGAAGCTCTATGACTGGATCTCAGGCAAGGCCAGCTTGCTGCCCAGTCGGTTCCTGTCACGCGCAGAATCGCTGCGGCGTATGCCGGTGCTGGCCACCGATCGTGGCAGGCTCGTGGGAACCGTCGCCTATGCCGATGGCCAGTTTGATGATGCTCGCTTCAACATAACTCTGGTCCGGACTTTTGCCGAGGCAGGAGGCGCACCGCTGAACTACGCGCGCGTCATCGGTTTCGACAAAGGACCAAGCGGCAAGCTGGTATCAGCACAATTGAAAGATTCCCTCTCGCACCGGCGCTTCGCGATTCATGCCCGCGCTTTCGTCAACGCGACGGGACCCTTCTCTGACACAGTGCGTGAGCTCGCCAACCCTCGCATCGCGCACAGACTACGTCTCAGCAAAGGCATTCACCTGCTTTTCCCTCTGGAACTGTTCGAAGGCCGCGATGCTCTGGTGGTGCCTGAGACTGAAGATGGCCGCGTGCTCTTCGCCATTCCCTGGCTCGGCAGACTGCTGGTGGGCACGACCGAATCCGAGTCGCACCTTAAAGATGAAATGCTCGTGCAAAGATCGGAAGCTGAGTACGTGCTGCGCCAGCTTAATCCATACTTACGCGCGCCATTATCTCTTGATCAAATTGTTAGCGGCTTCGCTGGGTTACGTCCCCTGGTAAGTTCCAGGGGAACACGAGAGACGAAGAAACTGATCCGCGACCATGAGGTTGAGCTCGATTCCGAGTCCGGACTGATCAGCATCCTCGGCGGCAAGTGGACCACCTATCGCGCTATGGCGGAAGACACGATTGATAACGTGCAACGGTACCTTGGCGCGAGTGTGACTGATTGCCGCACCCGCCATCACGCGCTAAGCGGCTCGGAAAATTATTCCGCGGACTACTGGCGAACATTGATGAGTGAACCTGAAGTGTCCGAATCGACCGCGCGCCACCTGGCCGGAAAGTTTGGAACCCATGCTCCGGACGTGCTGAAACTTGCGGTTGAGCAGCCGGCACTGATGCAGCCCATCATTAATGGCCTGGCGCCGCTGCGAGCGGAAGTTGTTTTCGCTATACGAGAAGAAATGGCGCGATCGATCGAAGATATACTTGCTCGCCGCATGGGTCTTCAATTCTACGGCTGGCGGCTGGCCATTCAGGCTGCGCCAATCGCTGCCTTCCATTTGGCCCAGGAGCTGGGATGGGCGCCGTCAGAAATGCATGACGCGGTCGGGCGGTACGTGAGCAAGGTGAATCGCATGTTGGAATCCATTGGGCTCGCGCCCGAGCCTTTGTAGGGGCAGGGCTTGTCCCTGTCCCTACAAGATCCAACGTAGAAAATGAACTCTATGGCAAGTTATATCGGAGCGATCGATCAGGGCACGACCAGCACACGCTTTATCGTGTTCGATCAATCCGGGGGAATAGTCTCGACTGCCCAGAAGGAGCATCAGCAGATCTATGCGCAACCGGGCTGGGTCGAGCATGATGCGGATGAAATCTGGCAGCGCACCACGGAAGTTATTACCACCGCGATGCAGCGGGCTGGTCTCAGGCCGGAAGATCTCGCCGCCATCGGAATTACCAACCAGCGCGAAACGACCGTTATCTGGGACCGCAAGACCGGAAAGCCGGTCGCGAATGCCATCGTCTGGCAGGACATGCGGGTCGCTGATTACGTGGCCGATTTGTCTCGCGATGGCGGACAACAGCGCTTCCGAGCGAAAACAGGTTTGCCGTTGGCTACCTATTTCAGTGGCCTGAAAATCCGCTGGCTGCTGGAGAATGTTCCCGGAGTCCGCGAGCAGGCAGCGGCGGGTGATGCGCTTTTTGGCAACATCGACAGTTTTCTCGTGTGGCGCCTGACGGGTGGTCCAGAAGGTGGCGTTCACGTCACCGACGTTACGAACGCCAGCCGCACCCAACTCATGAATTTGCAATCACTCGCCTGGGACTCGGAACTGCTGGAGGTCTTTGGCATCCCCGCAGTCATGTTGCCGCGCATCTGCTCCAGCAGCGAGATCTACGCCACCGGCACGTTCGGCCCCGTGAAGGGTGTGCCGATTGCAGGAATCCTGGGCGACCAGCAGGCGGCGCTGGTTGGCCAAACTTGCTTTCAGCCGGGCGAGGCCAAGAACACTTATGGCACTGGCTGTTTCCTGCTCATGAATACCGGCGCAGCTCCCGTCGAGTCGAATTATGGTTTGCTCACCACTGTGGCTTACAAGTTTGGGTCACAACCCGCGACCTACGCGCTCGAAGGCAGTGTCGCCATCACCGGCGCGCTGGTGCAGTGGCTGCGCGATAATCTTGGACTGATTAAGACGAGCGCAGACATTGAATCATTGGCGCGCACCGAAAACGACAATGGCGGCGTGTATTTCGTTCCCGCCTTCTCAGGTCTCTACGCGCCCTACTGGAAAAGCAATGCTCGCGGAGTAATTGTTGGACTGACAGCTTATGCAAACAAGGGCCACCTGGCGCGCGCCGTTCTGGAAGCAACCGCATTCCAAACGCGCGAAGTCGTGGAAGCCATGGAGCAGGACGCAGGGGTCGCGCTCGAAGTGCTGCGTGTCGACGGCGGCATGGTGGGAAACGAATTGCTCATGCAGTTCCAGGCTGACCTGCTGAACCGCCCCGTAGTTCGGCCACGAGTCATGGAGACAACCGCGCTCGGCGCAGCCTATGCCGCCGGGTTGGCGGTTGGTTTCTTCAAAGACATCGAGGAGCTGCGGGCGAGATGGGCCGTCGACCAAACTTGGACCCCCGCTACTGAGGACGCGAAACGAGAAGAGCTATACCGGCTTTGGAAGAAGGCCGTCACTCGTTCCTTCGACTGGGTCGATTAGTGAGCCGTAACATTTGAAAGAAAGCTTGACGCATGTTTGTCTCGATGCTACTTTACCGACCGTTCGGTAGCTACATGATGCGCCCGCGCTTGCGAGAACTTACTGTGGACTTCCGGTAGGACAAAGAGGAACGTTTTGAAGAAGATCGCTCTACTACCATCTCTCGTCATCGTATTCTCGCTCGGATCGTTCATCACTGCATCGTCGCAGCAAGCTGCTACTACTACTCAAGCCGCTCAGGCTGCTCAACCAATCGAGCAGATGGCGCCGATGCGCGATGGCGTTAAGCTTTCGACGATCATTTATTTGCCGGAAGGCAAAGGGCCGTGGCCGGTGGTGCTGGTGCGCACGCCTTACAACAAAACTACTCAGACCCGTTTGAACAGCGCATGGACCAAGCATGGATTTGCTTTTGTGGCCCAGGACTGTCGCGGAACTTTCCAGAGCGAAGGCAAGTACCGCCCGTTCCTGGACGATCAGTTGGATGGTTACGACACAATTGAGTGGATCGCGAAGCAGCCGTGGTCAAACGGTCGCGTCGGCATGTTCGGCGCTTCGGCCATGGGCATCGCCGCCAATTTAGCGGCGATGGCAAACCCGCCGCATCTGGTCGCGGCGTTTGTGATGGTTGCTCGGTCGAGCGCCTATGCGCAATCCAGTTTTATGGGCGGAGTATTCCGCAAGGAACTGAACGAGGATTGGCTTAAGAGACAAAAGGCCGAGTGGGTGCTTGAAGAAACTTTCAAACATCAGGACTACGACGCCGATTACTACGATCGAGCCGAAATGCCCAAACACTGGGCGCAGGTTCACGTGCCCATTTACAACTACGGCGGCTGGTACGACATTTTCAATCAGGGCAACATTGATAACTTCGTTGGCCTGCAAGTGAAGGCCGGCGCTCCGGGCGCGGGCAAACAAAAGCTGATCATGGGCCCTTGGGGCCACGGTCAACTTGAAGAGGTTAAGTATCCGGCCAACTCCGGCGTGGGCGCGTTCGGCGGGTCTATGTCCAGCGAGCTGGCGATGCGTTGGTTCGACTACTGGCTGAGGGGCGTTCCGAACGGCATCATGAAAGAGCCGCCCGTGCGTTACTACGTCATGGGTGATGTGACCGATCCCAAAGCTCCCGGTAACGAGTGGCGCACGGCTCCCGCCTGGCCCGTACCCGCTAAGACCACATCTTATTTTCTGAGTCCCGGCGGTGTACTCAGCGCGAAGCTGCCCCAAAAGCAAGAGAGCTCCGACACCTACAAGTATGATCCAAACAATCCGGTGCCGACCATCGGCGGCGCGAATCTCTTTCAGAAAAAAGGACCGATGGACCAGCGGCCGATAGGCGAGCGCAAGGACGTGTTGAAATTTGCCACGCCGGTGCTGCCGTTCCCGGTCGAGGTGACGGGTCGCGTAACGGTAGAGTTATGGGCTGAGAGTGACGCGCCCGATACTGACTTTATGGCCAAGCTCGTGGACGTCTATCCTGATGGGACTGAAAGGCTGGTGCTCGATTCAGCGATTCGAGCGCGCTTCCGCGAGGGATTCGACCACGAGGTCTTCATGAAGAAGGGCCAGGTCTATAAATTCAAGATCGATCTCTGGTCGACGAGCTTGATCTTCAACCAGGGCCATCGGATCGCGATTCATGTCAGCAGTTCGAATGATCCTCGCTTTGATCCAAACCCGAACACCGGAAAGCCGCTGCGGGCCGACAAACAGACGCAGATCGCGACTAATTCGATTCATCACGACCGGCTTCATCCGTCACGCGCACTGCTGCCGGTGGTGCGCGTCTACAACGGGCCGGTGTCTTATATCCGAACTAGACCTGCTCCAGTCGGGCTACAGGTGTTTAGAGTACCGGCTTCAGCCGGGTCCTTGTGAAACGAAAAGCCCGGCTGAAGCCGGTACTCTAAACACCTGTAGCCCGCGGAGCCGATGCTTCTTGAATATGTAATCGCAAACCAGAATAGGAGTTACCCGCTATGTGGATCCCCAAAGCCCTACGAGATCTGAAAAAGGGAGTCGATTCTCCCATGCCAACGCAGGCCGTCTCAAACGAGGAATTTATTCCGCGACGCCAGTCAGAGCCGCAGAAACAGGTCGAACAATTGATCGGCGAAATGTCAGAAACTCGAGCGAAGAAGCTGGGCATCGATCGCCGTACCTTTATGGCCAGCACGATGGGCCTGGCGACCTGCTTCCTGGCCCAGAACAAGATCTTTGCGAGCAAAGTTTGGGACGTGGACGAAATCGAAACCTGGGAGTCAGCGGCGACGGGAGAGAAATTTCCAAAAGGCGAATACTTCATCATCGATTTACAGTCACATTTCACCAACGGACTGGCCATCCCCGGCTTCCGCAATGCCGAGTTCGTAAAGAACATGGGCTTTCAACTCAAGAACGACCCCGAGGCCTATGGCTTCCGAAACTTCGTCAAGGAAATGTTCTTTGACAGCGAAACTATGATGGTCGTCATCTCTGGCGTGCCCGGCAGGGAAATCCTGCGCGACAAGGACGGCAAGGTGCTCGTAGATATGGAACGTACACCCGGCACGTCGGGCAAAGTCCTGCCAAGCTGGCTCATGTCGAAAGCGCGCAAGGAGATTAATGACCTGGCCGGTTCGCAGCGCGCTGTGAACCACGGCAATCTCGCGCCGAATCATTACTGGAACAAGACCACAAACACAATTGACAAGGCCAGCTTGATCGAGCAGATGGAGCGCGAACTAAATGTTTACGGCATCAGTTCGTGGAAGTGGTATTGCCACACCGACCCCGGCCAGACAGGCAACGGTTTCCAGTGCGACGACGACAACGCGCAGTTGTTTATCGAGGAATCGCGCAAGCGGGGGATGAAGCTCATCAGCGTCCACAAAGGATATTCTTATCAGTCGCGCACTCTCGGCCACCTGGCGAACCCCAAGGACATCGAGAAGGCAGCCCTGCGCAATCCCGATTTCAACTTCATCGTTTACCATTCGGCCATCAAGCACGGCTCGAGCGAGCCGAACTGGAAAGAGAGCAATCAGTACGATCCTGCGACCGGCGATTTTCTCTGGCACAGCGTGTTGATGGACATCAAAAAGCGCAACCCGCAGATGAACAACGTCTACTGCGAACTCGGCAGCTTCTTCAACACGCTCTCGGTGATCGATCCGGTGATGGCGGCGCACGGCCTGGGCAAGAACATCAAGTACTATGGCGCGGATCACGTGGTCTGGGGAACGGATTGCTTGTGGTGGGGCTCACCGCAATGGGGGATTGACGCCTTCAAGCGCTTCCAGATGCCCGACGAGATGTGTGAGAAGTTTGGCTACCGGAAGCTAACCAAAGCGGACAAGGCGAAGATCTTCGGGCTGAACGCCGCAAAGCTTTATAAGATAGACGTAAAGGCAAAGCGCAAGGCCTTGCCGGCGGATGCGCTCGAAAGAATCAAGACGGCGTATCTGGATCGCGGCGGCCTGCGCAGCAACGCGGTGTATGGCTGGGTGCGCGCCGACGACTAGCTTGGTGGTACGCAAACGGGGCGCTAGCCCGACCGTCAGGGAGGGCTCATATGTTAACGCCGGGTATGGAGGCTGAGCCCTCCCTGACGGTCGGGCTAGTGCCCCGATGATGAGACGCCACACTAGATTTCATTTCTGCTTTCTGTTCACCTGCGAACGCAACGATTATGGTTTCGCATACAAGAGTCAAACTATCTCTGGCTTTCATGCTGGCGTTGTGTGCCTTCGGCCCAATTGGGCGCGGGTTCGCCCAACCAGAGCAAAAGCCCGCCACGCAACTGGCCCATTTTCACCACCTGCATTTGAACACGCTTGACCCCGCGGGCGCCATCAAGTTCTACACCAGTAAATTCGATTGTGAGGAAGCTCGGTTTCTCGGACAGGACGCGGTGTGGGCGCAGCAGTCATGGCTGCTCTTCAATAAAGTAAAAAGCGCGCCGCCCTGGGAACTGACCTCGGCGATCTGGCACTTCGGTTGGGGCGCGGAGGATATGAGGGCCGCCTATCAAAAACAACTCGAGATGGGCACGAAGTTTTTCACCCCGCTCACCGACATCAGCGGCATCCTCGGAGGCAATGTCAGCGGCAGATTCTTCTATGCCTATGTGGAAACGCCGGACCACGGTTTGATCGAACTCAACACCTCCAGCAACCATCAGTTCGGCCATCTGCATTTGTTCAGCGAGGACCCGGTGGCCGCGGGCGAATGGTACGCTAAGCACTTCGGCATCCTGCGCCGAGGCCCTAATCCGCCGTCACGCGAGCCGCGCTTTTATCACGACTTTCAGATCGGGCCCAGCGCGACGCTGACGATGGACAACGTGAACATCATCATCTATCCCATCCAGTACTCAAGGAAAGCGTACGCGAATCACTGGCAGCAGGGGCAGACCGCGATCGCGCCGACTAAGGGACGCGCGGTGGACCACATCGCCTTCAGCGTTGATAATCTCGCTGAGACGATCGCGAGACTGACGAAGGAAGGGGTGAGGGTCACCGATCGGATTAGCACGAGTGAAGGCGGCAAGCTCAAGCATGCGTTCATCGAAGGGCCTGACTACATCCGGATTGAGTTGGTCGAAGGCCGGGCCCAAAAGCAATAGAGAGGTTCGATCAAGTGTCTTCGACGCGTAGCGTCGTGATGAATTTAGCCCGGCGTTTCAACGCCGGGATCTAGTTTATTGCCTGTTCTCGTCGCGTAGCGACGATTGAATAGACCTCTGATTTCAAGCGTCGCGACGCTAAGACCTTTCCCGGCCTTGAAAGGCCGGGCTAAATTCATAGCGACGCTACGCGTCGAAAGAACTTCCAGAGATTCCTATAGTCAACTCTCATCCGTAAGCTGGGAGGAGAAATCAATGCGACGATCGTTCATTCTACTCGGGGCAATCCTACTGATTCAGTTGCTGGCCGTTGCTGGTCTGGCCCAACAGGATCGATTGCAGGGACGTTGGGAAGGGACTGCCAAATCTCCTCAAGGAGAGCGGCCGGCAACGGTAATCTTCAAAAGAGATTCAGACGCTGCGTACACCGGCACCATTACCGGATTGCAGGGACCAATAACTTTCAAGGAAATCAAAGTAGACGGTGATCAGGTGATCGCGAACGCAGAGGTCGATTCCCCGCAGGCGGGGAGGCTAGTCGTCAACTACAAGTTTGTGCTGCAGGGTGAAGCTCTCAAAGGAGAAGGCGCCGTTGAGGTCGGCGGGCAAACCTATAGCTTCACTTATGATCTGAAGCGCGTGAGCGCGGCCACGACGACGCAGGAGCAACGAACATCAAGCAGGCCAGTGGTCCCTCAACCCCAACAGAAGCAATCGCTCGATTACTTCGTTGGTCAGTGGACTTTCAAATGGGTGGGGCGTGAGAGTGCCCTCGGCGCCGGTGGTCGCCGGGAGGGGATGACTACATTCAAACTGGCGCCCGGCGGCAAGACACTGGAGAGCCACACCGACGGTAAATCCGAAGAGGGGAGTTATCAGGAGAGCGCCTTGATCGGATTTGATGAGGCAACCAAGATGCTGAGCTTCTCTGAGCGGCTGCGCAATTTACAGATCACAAGCAAAGGAGATTGGACCAGCCCGATTTCCATAAGGTTTAGTATTGATCCGATTAAGGTCAGGAAGCAGACTCTCCAACTAAAAAGGACGATCGCGATCATCTCCGCCTATTCTTTTACCGTCACCGAGGAATTGTCAGAGGACGGCGGCCCGTTCGTGAGGCTTGGCCAGGCAATATTCAGCAAAGCCGAAAGCAGAAGGCAGTAAGCAGTCGGCGGAAAGACAGAAAGCAAAAAAACAAAAGGCATCAAGGCCGCGTCCTCTGCTTGCTGCCTTCTCCCTACTGCCTTCTGCCTACTGCCTCCTATTCAACCAGACCAGGTGCAAACATGGCGTTCATAAATAATCAAGGAGCTAAGATTTATTGGGACGAGCAGGGAGAAGGCGAGCCCGTGCTGCTGATCATGGGCCTCGGGTATCCGTCTGATATGTGGTTCCGCACGCGACCTCTCCTGGCAGCCAAGTACCGAACGATCACTCTGGATAACCGCGGCGTGGGCCGCAGCGACATGCCGCCGGGGCCGTATCCGATTGCGTTGATGGCGTCCGATGCCGCCGGGGTTTTGGACGCCGCCGGGATCGATAGTGCCCATGTGTACGGCGTATCGATGGGCGGTATGATTGCCCAGGAGTTCGCGCTGCAATATCCAGCGCGAGTACGCTCGCTGATTCTGGGCTGCACCGCATCGGGTGGACCGCTTGTTGTTAGAGCCGAACCCGAGGTCAACGAGATGTTGATGTCACGCGGCAACATGAGTCCCGAAGCAGCCGCCGAGGCGGCAGTGCCGTTTATCTATGACTCGGCCACTTCGCGCCAACGGATCGACGAGGACATAGCGCAGCGCAAAAACTGGTTTCCTCGCCCCGAAGCGTACATGGCGCAGTTGCAGGGTATCCTCTCGTGGGAGGCATACAGCCGCCTGTCTCAGATCAGCGTGCCTACGCTCGTAATCCATGGCGAGTCGGATCGGCTCGTGCCCGCAGGCAACGGCAAACTGATCGCCGAGCGCATTCCTGGCGCAAAGCTAGTGCTGCTCACGCACGCCAGCCATCTCTTTACGACTGATCAGCCGGAAGCATCGCATCAGGCAATTCTGGAATTCCTCGCCGCGCAGGCCGCTCGGCCATTGCAGATGCAGGCGTAGTGTTCGTACATGTTCGGCACACCAAGTGCGCAAAGTCGTGAATTGGAAGAGAGGCCGCAGATTCGATGTCAAATTCAGAGCGAGCTACGCCGACGCTCGTCTATGATTGCCTCTCGTTTGCGCTCTGGGCTAAACTCTAGCGCATGAGTACGACTCAGTATCAAGTCATTGTTCGCAGCGGGTCCACTGATCTGTTTCTGGCCTCAGTGCTCGGCATGGATGACTGCGTTGGGGAAGGACGGACGAGAGAAGAGGCGATTGCTAAGGCCAAGGCGGCGCTCGTCGACAGGCTCGCCCGCGGAGAGATCGTCACTATCGATGTCGAGAATGGGTCGATGTCGGCAGCCAACGTGTGGAGAGAGGAAGCTGGCCGGTTCCGTGACGATCCGACCTTCGATGAATTCGTCACCGAGACCCGATCGGAAAGGCGCAATGTTGATTCAGAAGATCCGGCATCGTGACCCTTTTCGTCCTTGATACTGACCACCTGAGCCTCTACCAGCGGGACGCCGAGCCCTTGCTTTCCAAACTCCTGTCGCATCCTGCAGACGAACTGGCAATCACGATCGTCACCGTCGAAGAACAGTTGCGAGGGCGTTTGGCACAAGTCAGAAAAGCGACGACTGCCGCGCACCTGAATGAATGCTACCGCTGGCTCGGTGAGACGGTGGATCAATTGGCACGGCTGCCGGTACTCTATTTCGACGATCAGGCCACAACGCTTTACGAGACATTACTCTCGCAGAAGGTTCGCATCGGCACACAAGACCTTCGGATCGCGGCCATTGTCCTTGGTCAAAATGCTGTTTTATTGACGCGCAACAGTCAGGACTTTTCGCGCGTTCCGGGCTTGCAGCTAGATGACTGGACGACTTGATTACCAGCCGCGAGTGCGACCGGCTTATCTAAAGCGCAGTACCGGATTGCGATTCCAAGAACACCGGTGCCTTGATCAGCAATGGCAAACTCGCTAATCGAACCCCTTTCTCTTTTTTTTCATTCGCACCGTTTGAAGCTGCATTACTGGGATTACGGGTGCGACGGTAAGCCGCCTCTCGTGCTCGTCCACGGCGGGCTGGATCATGCACGCAGTTGGGACTGGGTGGCGGAGGCGCTGCGCGACGACTATCACGTTTATGCGCTCGACCTCCGCGGTCATGGCGACAGCCAGTGGGCGCCAGGTGCGATCTATTCAGTCGCCGAGCACGTTCTCGATCTGGCTGCGCTCTGCGACGTGATCGGCACACCGCCAATTACCCTCGTCGGCCACTCGCTGGGCGGCGTGATCGCGCTGGCCTATGCCGGGGCTTTTCCCGACGCAACGCGCAAAGTCGTTGCGATCGAGGGCATGGGTCCGCCGCCCACGCACCACTCCCAAAAAGACCCTTACCCTGATCGGCTGCGTCGCTGGATCGACCACATGCGGGAGGTTGAGCGCCGCACACCCCGGACATACAAAGACCTTGATGCAGCAGCCGAGCGGATGCGCGAAGCGAACCCGCATCTTTCGGAAGAGATGGCCCGCCACCTGACGCTGCACGGCTTGAAACAAAACGCTGATGGATCGTACGCGTGGAAGTTCGATCCGTTCGTGCGCGGCTGGTCGCCGTACGGATTCGATCCCGCTCAAGCCGGCGAACTACACCGGCGCATCAAGTGTCCGGTGCTACTCTTTCGCGGGATGGAGAGTTGGGCAACCGATCCCGAAAAAGACGGGCGAGCTAAAGCACTGAAAGATTACCGTCTGATCAACGTACCCGATGCCGGGCACTGGCTGCATCACGATCAATTGAACCTGTTCCTGCGCGAGACGACTAGCTTCCTCGCGGAATAGAAAGTAACGGATATGCCTGCTGTCATAGAATTCAAGCGCCGTCTTCGTTGGGCTGATGCCGACGCGGCCGGCCGTCTGCACTTCCCGCGCATCTTCGAGATTGTCGAGGAGGCAGAAGGCGAACTCCTGCGCGGCGTCGAATGGCCAATGGATGTCCGGCGCAAGAATTACGATTTCCCGCGCGTACACGTGGAATGCCAATTCCTCCGCATGCTGGCGCTCGACGCGCCGTTCCGCTTGCGACTAACCGTGGGGAAGCTGGGACGCAGCTCCATCCGCTACGACTACCAGGTTTTCGATGACGGCGAGGAGTTGGCGATTGAAGGAACGATGACCGTCGTTATGTTGCAGCAGGGAAAGCCGGTGGAGATTCCGGAGTCGCTGCGCGCCGCGCTGGTCAGCGAAGTGTCAGACAAGAAGAGCCTGTAGGCAGCTCGGCACTCCAGTCAAATCTAGATTTTGATCTTCCCTACAGTAATTTGACGAATCCGGCCTGCTCGAAATGATGGTCCGAAGTAAAGACCTGCTCAATGCGTTCCTTTTGTAGGACGACGATGCTTGTGCAGTCTGTGAGACTCCATTCTTTGTCGGTGCGGTTTCGGTAGAGGTTCCATCCTTCGGCTAAAAGTGACGTGTCGGCGGGTACGATTTGAAGATGAGGTAACGATCTCAGACCGTCGATTAGCTTAACAAGCTTCGCACGCCAACCCGACGTGCACAAACCGTTGGCGACTTCCAGGAGTACAAACTCCGTCGTCATGAGAGTGACGTCGCGACGGCGCAGGTCAGTCATGATCTGCTCCGCGGAATTGTGTAGTTCGTCTCTTGTGTTGACTAGCGCGATCCATGCCGCTGTGTCAACGAGTACTGTCGGCATCTGTCAGCCTTTTGGGAATGCCATAGAGGTAGTGATCATGCTGGTTCGCGAGGTCAGGAACTCCGGTATCGATTGCGCACTCGTCTAAGAGTTGGGTCAGAGCGTCCCATGATTGAGCTTCCATTCCACCTGCGTGTTCCTTGCTATCTTCTTCGTGCGAGGTCACAGTCACGTCAACCTGCGCACCGTCTGGCAACGAAATAGCCTCCTTGAGCCGAAGCACGCCTTGTTCGTATATAGCCTTGACTGTTGTTGTCATAACTTTCACCCATCTCCCGGGAGCAACTTTAATATCCACTGAGTTCTTCGTCCTCAGCCAGCTGTGCGAGAGTGACTCGATCCAAGCCCTTGATAGCGCCGAAGGTTTCTTCAACGATGGACAGGGCTCTTTGCTTGCGAGTCAGCTCAGGCGCTAGAGGTTCATTTCTCTCAACTTCTTCCAAAAGCTGCGCGGCCAAACGCCGTCGCTGCTCAGGCGGAAGTTGCCGCGCTGCTTCCAAGACGCTTTCTAAGTTTTGGCTCATTGGGTACCTCGCCTGTTAGCCGGAGAATAGCAGATCGCTGAACGATATCCCAATAATCGACTCACTGAGGGAAACTCCGTGAAGGAAAGTCGCCCGCTACCACTGAATGATCCCGCGCGCGTCTACTCCAGAGGCCAGCACTGCCAGCGCCTCGTTGACATCGTTGAGATGGTAAGTTCTGGTGACCAGTTCGCGCAGCTTCAGTTTGCCTGCTTGATAGAGAGCGACGAGGTGTGGGATATCCAGCGCCGGTTGCCCCGAACCGTAGAGCGAGCCAATGAGTCGCTTCTCCTGCATCACAAAAGGAAACGTAGGGATTGAAGCGAGCGCGTCTGTGCGCGACAGTCCCGTCAACACGACCGTGCCGCCCTTGCGCGTGCAGTCAAGCGCCTGCGAAATGGTCTTGGGTGTGCCCACCGTGTCGAAGACGTTATCCGCGCCACGGCCGCCGGTGCGATCGCGTACGGCTTCGGCAACATTCGCTGTCAATCCTTCGATAGTATGCGTCGCGCCGAATTCCCTCGCGAGTGCTAAAGCCGAGGGGCGCAGATCAACGGCAATGATCGGGTCGCACCCGGCCAGCGCTGCTCCCTGTGCAACATTCAAACCAACGCCGCCTGCGCCGATTATGACCGCACTGCTTCCATTGGCGACACGTGCCGCGTTAGTAACAGCTCCTACTCCCGTCACCACTGCACAGCCCAATGTCGCTAACACTTCGAACGGGACATCGGTTGCAACCGGGATCGCTCCCTCTTCAGCGACGACCGCGAAGTCCGCGAAGCAAGCAGTGCCATTGAAATGAGCCACGTCTTGCCCGCGCGCGCGCAGCCGCGTGCCACCTGCCGGCAAGCGATTGCGATAAGTCGTCTTCAACAAACGGTCGCAGAGCACGGGCCGTCCCTCAAGGCATGGTGGACAAATCCCACACGATGGCAACCAGCAGAAGACTACATGATCACCTGCGCGCACGCGGGTTACATCTGCGCCTACTTCGCGCACGATGCCCGCGCCCTCATGTCCGAGTACGAGCGGCGTGCGCGCAGGCCAGTCGCCGCGCGCCGGATGCAGGTCGCTCTGACAGACTCCGGCGGCCTTCACTTCGACCAGCACCTCGCCCGCGCGCGGCGTTTCAAGTTCGGCCTCCTCAACCGAGAGCGGTTTTCCCTGCTCCCACAAAATGGCCGCATTTATTTGCATCGAATATTTAGCTCTTTTCGGCGAGTGCGGTTGCGATGCGCTCTAACCACGTGACGCGTTCGTCGAGCCTGGCAAAGCGCGCATCGTCAGTTTGCCCACGATGGTAGCGATAAAAAATCTGTTGCAGCACGACGGCCAGTTTGAAGACGGCAAAGACTTCGTAGAATTCTATCTCCGTCAGGTCGCGGCCTGTGCGCGCCGCGTAGCGTTCGAGCATCTCTGCACGCGTGAACCAGCCCGCGCGGCGGGTTACTGAAGTCAACGCATCGCCCTGGGATGCCGGGACGGTGTGTATCCAGTAAGCCAGCAGAATTCCCAAATCTACCAACGGGTCCCCGACGGCGCTCATCTCCCAGTCGAACACCGCGACCAGGCGCCCGACGTCGAGCGCATCCAGCATCACGTTGTCCAGTTTGAAATCGCCGTGGAGCAATGTCGGTCTCGGCGCGTCCGGCGGCAGACGGTCTACCAGCCACGCCGCGAGCAGGTCCATCCCCGGCTGTTCGCTGGTCTGTGATCGCTTCCAGCGCTCGCTCCAACCGCGTACTTGCCGCTCGACAAAGCCGGCCGGCTTGCCGAGTGCGGCTAGTCCGTGTGCGTTGATGTCCACCGTGTGCAGATCGGCGAGCGCGTCCACCATGGCTGCGCTGACTCGGCGGCGCGCCTCGGGTTGGTCCGCGATTTCGGGCGGTTCGTCGTAGCGCACGACCAGACCGTGGCGACGCTCCATAAGATAAAAGGTAGAACCGATAACGCTCGCATCTTCGCAGAGCACGTACGGCCGAGGCGCCAGTGGAAAGACCGGATGCACCGCCGCGAGGATGCGGCATTCCCGCGCCATGTCGTGCGCCTTTGGCGGCACTGGCCCGAACGGCGGCCGGCGCATCACGAACTCCTGCCTGCCAAAGCGCAGCAGGTAGGTCAGATTCGAGTGGCCGCCGGGAAACTGCTCGACAATCATCGGCGCCGTGTCGTCGAATCCGTCGCCTAACTCCGCAGCCAATCTCTGGCGCGCATATCCGGCGAGCGCATCCCAATCAAGCTGCTCGCTCGCGCGCACGGGATTTGTGTCTGATGAATCAGCCGTCGCGCCCTCGGCGGGCGAAGGGGTTTCTGATGAAGAGGGCACGTCACTCATCCTTCAAGAAGCTTCGAACAATTCTTTCGACGCGTAGCGTCGACATGACTTTAGCCCGGCGTTTTAACGCCGGGAAGGTACCAGCGAAAGTCCCCGCGTCGCGTAGCGACGTTTGAAATAAAGGTTCAATCGTCGCTACGCGACGAAAGAGTCTCACTTGATCACTCTCTCCCGGCGTTGAAACGCCGGGCTAAATTCAAGTTCCCGCTACGCGGCATCTCTTAGGCTGAGCGAGTTCAGCAGTTACCCGGTCGCTCGCGGTACTGACTTATTCCGTCCCGCCAAAGGCTGCCTTGCGCTTCTGCAGAAACGCGGTGACGCCTTCGATAAAATCCGGGGAATGAAAACACGCGTCCTGGTTGACTGCTTCAAAGTCGAGCGCGCCGTCGAGGTCTGTTTGCGAACCGTGATTTAGTCCATCCTTGATTTTCGCCAGCGCCAGACGCGGCGCTTTGGCGAGACGTTGGGCGAGCCCGTCAACCGTCGCGTCCAACTCCGCGAAGGGCGTCACCTGGTTGACGAGGCCGAGTTGCTGGGCTTGTTGGGCGCTGATGATGTCGCCGGTGGCCATCAGTTCGAACGCCTTCTGATAACCGACGAGACGCGGCAGAAAGAAAGTGCCGCCGCCATCCGGCATCAGCCCGATGCGGACGAAGACCTGGCCGAAGAGCGCCGCTTCCGACGCGATGATCATGTCGCACGCGAGCGCGTAGTTGCAGCCCACGCCGACAGCGTGACCGTGAACGCGCGCGATGATGGGGACTGGCAACGCGCGCATCGCCAGAATAGTCGGGTTGACGTTCTCACGCAGCGACGTGGTGACGTCGTAGTTTGCGATGTCGCTCGCACTCGTCGCCGCCAAATCAGCCCCCGCGCAAAAGGACTCGCCCGCGCCGGTGAGAATGACGACCCGCGTGCCGTCCTCCGCCGATTGCTTGATTGCCTCGCGGAGCAACTGCACTGTCTCACGGTCGACGGAGTTGCGCCGCTCGGGGCGGTTAATGGTGATACGCTTGATGCCGTCTTCAGTTGAGACAAGCAGTTTTTCTGCGTGGTCTGTCATTGTGGTAACTCCTCAGCTAGTCTTCACTCCGGAGGAGTGAAATGTTTATAGACCCGAGCACAAACTCACCACCCACTCCGTTCGAAGGAGCGGAAGACAACTAGACTTCTTACCACTCCAGAATCACTCCGCTCCTTCGAACGGAGCCGGCGAGTTTTTGCACTGGCGATCTATAAACATCTCACCCCTCCGGGGTGAAATCTGGGTAGTATCTAATCAATTTCCTTTTGTGTTCTCTTTCACTCGCCAAGAACGATCCACGAAATCACACTAAGCGGCACGAACAAGGCTACTTCCACGTCGTGTGACTTCGTGGATCGTTTTACTTCGCAAGCCGCAGTCTTTCAAAATAAGACACCACTAGATTTCCGTTGAGCGTATCTTCCGAGGTTGAGCCTTGCATCCGGTCGCTACCGCTCTCGGTTCTGTAACCACTCGCCCTCGCTCCGCACTCGCATCAACTCAATGGAATTGCATTAACGAAACGACAACGAAACAGATCGAGTCGCTGCTCACGCGTAATAGCGCACCAGCCATTCCGCGACGCAGCAGGGCTTTTCGCCGCCGTCGCGCTCGACCGTAACGTTCCACGTCGCCTCGACGCCACCGTTTATCTCTTCCACCGTGGCCAGCGTAAAGCGTCCGCGAATGCGCGACCCAGCAGGGACGGGCGAGATGAAACGTACGCGATTCAGCCCATAATTAATGCCCATGCGCACGCCACCGACCGACATCGCCCGCTTGCCCAGCTCGCTCAACAACGAGAGAGTGAGAAAGCCGTGCGCGATTGTTTCTTTGAACGGCGATTCGCGCGCGGCGCGTTCCGGGTCAACGTGAATCCACTGCCGGTCTTCGGTACTTTCGGCAAACTGGTTGATGCGTTCTTGCGAAACTTCGAGCCAGTCGCTTGTGGCGACCTCTTGCCCGACGTGCTCGCGGAGTGCAGTAATGCTTTCGAATTGTGTCATAGGCATCCTGGTGATCCTCGTCTGTTGGGGCTGCCGTCCATGTCAGGCAGCCCATTAGCACCGGGGCACTAACCCGACCGTCAGGGAGGGCTCAGCTTCGTACCCGCCGTTAACATATTGAGCCCTCCCTCACGGTCGGGCTACCGCCCCGTTTGCATACCGGCACTTGGAACTCTTCTTGCACAAACTGCTAATGAGATCATCTCTGGTTGGCTCGATTTTGTCAGCGCACTCTAGGACACCACGACATTAGTTCTGAAGATTCTCAAAGATCGTCGCCGCGCCCTGACCGCCGCCGACGCACATCGTCACCATGCCGTAACGTGACTGGCGACGGCGCATCTCGCCGAGCAACTGCACGGTGAGCTTTGCGCCCGACGCGCCGAGCGGGTGTCCGAGCGCGACGGCGCCGCCGTTAGGGTTCGTGCGCTCGCCGTCCATTCCCAGCTCGCGCATCACGGCGATCGCCTGACACGCGAAC
This sequence comes from Pyrinomonadales bacterium, assembly GCA_038210455.1. Classification (GTDB taxonomy): domain Bacteria; phylum Acidobacteriota; class Blastocatellia; order Pyrinomonadales; family Pyrinomonadaceae; genus UBA11740. Next base: position 35,313 of record JBBQWP010000025.1, read on the forward strand.
GCCTCGTTAAGCTCGATCAGATCGATCTGGTCCAGCGTCAGGCCGGCAAGCTTTAGCGCCTTCGGCACCGCCACGACCGGTCCCATACCCATAATCTCCGGCGGCACCCCGCCGACGCCGTACGAGACGAAACGCGCCAGCGGCTTGAACCCGAGTTCAGCCGCGCGCTCACGCGACATCAGCACGACTCCGCCGGCGCCGTCCGATGTTTGACTGGAATTGCCCGCCGTCACAGTGCCCCGGGCATGAAAGACGGCGCGCAGCTTAGCTAACGCCGCCGGCGTCGTATCGGCGCGCGGTCCCTCGTCCGTATCGAACATCAACTGTTTCCGATTCGTGCCACCGTTCTCTCCGGCCTCGTTGATTTCGACTGCGAGCGGCACGATGCCGTCGTCTTTGAAGTAACCGGCCGCTTGTGCCGCCAGCGCGCGCTGATGACTGCGATAAGAGAAAGCGTCGGCCTCTTCCCGCGAGACGTTGTACTTGCGCGAGACGTTCTCGGCGGTCAGTCCCATGCTGAGGTACGCGTCCGGCTGGTGCTCGACCAGATATGGATTCGGTCTGAATCTGGTGTTGCCGCGCAGCATGCTCATGGATTCCGTTCCACCCGCGATGATGCAGGTGGCCATTCCCGCCATGATGCGTTCGGCGGCCATCGCGATGGTCTGTGAACCTGACGAGCAGAAGCGATTGACGGTCACGGCAGGCACTGAATGCGGTAAGCCGGCGCGTAACGCAGCAATGCGGGCAACGTTCGCGCCCGATTCGCCCTCGGGAGTGGCACAACCCATGATCACATCGTCGATGGTTTCCGGTGGCAGTTCCGGAACGCGCCGCAGCAAGTCCTCGATTACGGCCGCGGCCATGTCATCGGGTCGCGTCGTGCGCAGCGTGCCTCGCGGCGACTTGCCGACCGCGGTACGCACGGCGGCGACAATAACGGCTTCTTTCATGGAACTCCTTTTCGAAATAACAAATCCAACTGAAGAATATTAGCCACAGATAACGCGGATAACGCGGATAACGCGGATCAGAACATATTAGTTGCGAAGTTTTCACATGACATTCCCAGTTACTTTGCTGTTTGATCTGTGTCATCCACGTTAATCTGTGGCTGGCTCTTGTCTTTGCATCAGGGACGAAACAACATGCAGGTCGCCGAGCCGTGCGCGTAGAGTTTTCCGCCTTCATCCGTGATTCTGCCTTCGGCGGTAGCCACCCGGCCGCCGACGTGAATCACGTTCGCCTCGCACCGCACCTCACCGCATTCGCGCGTTAGGGGGCGTACGTAATTGATTTTCATCTCCAATGTCGTGAAGATTTTGCCCGCGGGCATCATGGCATTAATCGCGCATCCCAGAGCCGAATCTAGCAGCGTCGCCGCCAGGCCGCCATGCGCAATGCCGAGCCCGTTGTAGTGGCGCTCGTCGGGCTGGACGGTAAATACCGCGCGCCCTTCGCTCACCTCGACGAGCTTGAGGTTCAGCAATTGGACCATTCCCGACGGCTTCAATTCACCCGTCATCAGCTTGCGCATGTACTCGATGCCGCTCATTATGCGGCGAGTCTCAGTGCGGCCCGGCGGTAATCCTTCATCGACTATCTCTTCCATACTTTTGAGTCACCGAAAATATCCGCAGATTGCACAGATTTCAATCCACGACGGGAGAGCCGCGCCAGCCCTTTCACAACAACTGCCAGGGATTCCTTTGTTCAGATCCTTTCAGCGTAATCTGCGTAATCTGTGGATACCACATTCCGACATGCCCCTTAGTTTCGCAACGGCTTGCCCGTTCCCAACATGTGCTTGATTCGTTCGAGCGTCTTCGGCTCGCCGCACAATGAGACGAACACCTCCCGCTCAAGATCAAGAAAGTGTTGCTCGTCGACCCACTGCCCCGACGAGAGATCGCCGCCGCAAAGAATGTAAGCGACTTTGTTGCTGACGTGCAGATCGTACTCGCTCATGTAGCCACCCTGCTGCATGACGTAGAGGCCGGCGCGAAGCGCCGCGAGCGCGTCGCGTCCAGCGGCATAGCAAGTCTTACCGCGCACTGGCGCCGCGTAGCCGGCTTCCGCCAGTTCGAGTACCAACCGCTTGGCCTCCGCGATTTGCTGATCGCGATTCATCACGATCTGATCGGCAATGGTAAGAAAGCCAAAGGAACGCGCTTCGGCCGCACTCGTCGAAACTTTCGCCATGCCGATGGTCTGAAGCGCCTGCTGGAGAAACGGCAACGGATCGGTATTCGTTATCTGGAGAGCCGGTGAGATGACGCGGCGCACCAGTTCCTTACAACCGCCGGCGCCGGGAATCAACCCGACGCCGACTTCAACCAAACCCATGTAAGTCTCTGCCGCCGCAGCCGTCCGGGCTCCGGCCATCGACACTTCCGCGCCGCCGCCGAGCGTCCGGCCCGCGGGCGCAGTCACGACCGGCTTCGCAGAGAAGCGCACACTCATCAGCGCGTCCTGCATCTCTTTCACGCCGTTCTCAATCGCAGCGAATCCTCCCGCGCTCAATCCACCAGCGAGATTCGCGCCAACGCAGAAGTCCGGCGCCTCGTTGCCGATCACCATCCCCGCCCAGTCGTTCGTCTCAATCTCCTCGACCGCCTCGCGCAGCATTCCTCGGATATCTGCGTCGAGCGTGTTCATCTTGGTATGAAATTCAAGACAGGCGACGCCGTCACCGAGATCGATCAAGCTCGCGCCTTTGTTCTCGCGCACCACGCGTCCGGCTGCCTTCAGGCTGCTTAACGAAATCTTGTGCTCGTCCTCGGCTTCAGCAACATAGGCCTTGCGCGCCGGGTCGTAGTAGCTCAATCGTCCATTTTCCGAAGCGTAAAAAGTTTCGTGCCCGCCGGCGAGCATCTCTTTGACCCATGACGCGACTTCAATCTTGTTTGCTTCCATGGTGGCGGTCGTCGGGCCGACACCGAGCGCGTCCCACATCTCGAACGGTCCCAACTCGTGCGAGAAGCCCCAGCGCACGGCTCGGTCCACGTTGACGATCTGGTCCGTGATTTCGGGCACGCGCCGCGCCGCGTAGGCCAGCGAGTTGTAGATGGCGTGACGAGCAAGGGCGCCCGCCTTGTCATCTTGCGCCAGCACAAATGCGAGCCGTTTAGCGAGCGGCTTGATCTTCATCGCCGCGACGATGGAAGGAATCTCTGGTTCCTTGCGCGCGCGATATTCAAAGGTCTCGAGATCGAGTGTGAGAATATCGCCCTTCGTACCTTTCGGTGGCTTCTTGTAAAAACCCTGTCCGGTCTTGTCGCCCAATCGGCCGCGCTCGATCTGCGTCAGACGCAGCGTGCGGAGTTTCGGGTTACGCAAGACTTCCCGCGACTCGTCGTGCTCGATCAATCCGTAAAGGTTCTCGCCCACCCCGCTGGACACATCCAGGCCTACTAAATCCTGCAAGCGGAACATGCCGGTCCGCGGGCGGCCGATCAGCGGCCCTAAGATCGCGTCGGCCTCTTCGATCGTGTAATTGTTCTCGAGGATGAAACTCAGCGTCGTCGCGCCGGAGATGGAGCCGAAGCGGTTGCCGATAAAGTTTGGCGTGTCCTTGCAGATCACTATGCCCTTGCCCAACCGCCGCTCGGCAAACGCTGTCATAAACTCCGTAATCTTCGGATCGGTTTCCGGCGTCGGGATTACTTCCAGAAGCTTCATGTAGCGCGGCGGATTGAAAAAGTGCGTGCCGAGGAAATGCGCTTTGAAATCCGCGGAAGCTGCGGTGGCGATGGCGCCAATCGGCAGTCCTGAGGTGTTGCTCGAGACGATGCTGTTTGGTTTTCTCACCTGCTCGATGCGCCCGACCAACTCACGCTTGGCAGGAAGGTTCTCGACGATCGCTTCGACGATCCAATCCCCTTCCCCAACCCAGGCAAAATTGTCTTCGAGGTTGCCGATCGTAATCAGCTCCGCCACCTGGGGCGTGAAGAATGCCGCCGGCTTCGACTTCTTCAAACGGTCGAGCGCAGCGGCTACGATTCGGTTGCGCACCTTGGGATGATCGAGTTTGAGCCCACGCTTCTCTTCTTCAGGCGTTAACTCTGTAGGCGCGATGTCGAGCAGATACACGGGGAGGCCGGCGTTGGCCACGTGCGCCGCGATGCCGCCGCCCATCGTTCCCGATCCGATTACCACAACACGATTGATTGCGTAGCTCATAGTTTCACAGGTCGTTACAGAACCGCGAGCGGTAGCGACCGGATGCGACCATTCAAGTTACGAGTGGCGGGCGCATCTTCCCAGCTTGAGTCTTGCATCCGTTCGCTACCGCTCGCGGTTCTGTAACGAAGTCTCACTTCCGATTGCATCTTCACAACCCGCCGGTCACTTCGAGCACCTGCCCCGAAACGTAGTCGCTCAGCGGTGAGCAAAAGAAAAGCACAGCTCCGGCCGCCTCTTCGGGCGTGCCGCCCCGGCCGAGCGGAATCATCCTGAAAGCGATTTCGCGATTCGCCTGCGGAATTCCGAGCGCGATGTCCGCGTCTTCGCGCGCGATCCGCTCGCCAGCTTCTTTGGCCTGCGTCAGTCTGGTCTCAATGAAACCGAAGGCGACGGCGTTGACCTGGATGTTGAACTGGCCCCATTCCTTCGCCAGCGTTTTGGTCACGCCGACTATCCCGGCTTTGCCCGCCGCGTAGTTCGTCTGTCCCGCGTTGCCGCGGGTCCCGGTGGTCGAACTAACGTTAACGATCTTTCGCGGGTGTGCCCGGCCGTGCTCTGCCTTTTCACGCTTCGCCGTCTCGCGCAAGTATTCCGAGGCTGCGCGAATGATGCGAAACGGCGCGGTCAGGTGCACGTCGAGCATCGCCTGCCACTGTTCGTCAGTCATCTTGTGGATGGTTCCGTCCCACGTGTAGCCCGCGTTATTGACGATGGCGTCGATCCGGCCATAGCCGTCGAGCGCCGCCTTAATCAAGCGCGGCCCGAAGTCCGCACTCGTCACGTCACCAGGCACGGCCAGCGCGTCGCCGCCGGCGGCCTTAATCTGCTCGGCCGCCTCGAGTGTTGGCTCCGCGTCAATGTCCGAGAGCACAACGCTGGCGCCGTGCGCGGCAAAAAGTTCAGCACACGCGCGACCAATTCCCCGCGCCGAGCCGGTGATGATTGCTGTTTTCCCTTCCAACAGTTGCATAGGTTCGTCTCGCTTCCGTATCGGTTAGCGGTTGAGCCGCCGCACTTCTTAGCGGTCCGCTCCAACCGCGTTAGGGCGCCTGCGTTGTTCCAGGCTGCGCCAGTCCGGCAAGGGATTACCAGATCCTCGCCCTCGCGTTTTCGGGCCGGTACATACGATCGCCGGGCTTCACGTCGAATGCCTCATAGAACTCGGGAATATTCATCAAGACACCGTTTACGCGCTCTCGTTCTGGCGCATAGTTGCCGTTCATCAACCTCGCGGCGAGAGACTCCCTTGTCCTGTGGAACATCCAGTGATACGCATACGCCAGAAAGAATCTCTGTAGCGGCGTGAACCCACCGATCCTCTCGTTTTTCTTGAACTGCTCTGTCTTCTTGAACGCATCGAGGGCAATGCGGAGGCCCGCCAGATCGGCAATGTTCTCAGGCAACGAGCCTCGCCCATCTACGTGTAGACCGTCGAGCGGCATGAACTCGTTGTATTCGTCGATCAGGGCCTGGGCTCGCTCATTGAACGCAGCAGAATCCTTCGCGGTCCACCAGTCTACCTTGTTCCCGTAGGCATCATAATGCCTTCCTTCGCTGTCGAAGCCGTGCGAGATCTCATGGCCGAGAACCCCTCCGGTAGAACCATAGACGAAAGCGTCCTCGAGTTCTTCGTCGCGCAGTCCCGGGACACCCCCAAAAAAACCTGGCGGGAGGCTGGCTTCATTATTGTGACGATCATAGCTAGCATCATCGCTCATGCTCCAAGTCAGATCCAACTCGGTCTTGTCAACTGGTGCGTTCAGCTTCCTGATCTCGTGATCGTGGAACCAGGTGCTTGCCCGTATCACATTCAGCACATGTGAATCCCGCCGCATCGGCATCGTGCTGAAATCACTCCACTTGTCCGGGTAACCGATAGTGATGTTCATCCGGGCCAGCTTGAGAAGCGCGTTTTGCTTCGTGCTGTCGCTCATCCAGTCCAGATGCGCGATCCGGTCACGCAACGCATCTCGGATGGACTCGGCCATGGCCTGATACCGGGCCTTCACGTTTGCGGGGAAGTACTCCTTTATAAACAGTCTCGCCAATGGTTGTCCAAGGTAATTTCTCTCCCGCGCTAAAATGCGCTTCCAGCGAGGACGTGGATGTAGTGCTCCACTGTAGGCGCTGCTGTCATAGGCGAAGAGGTCGCCGAAGGTCGTGTCGTCGAGATATGTCGCGTGCAATTTGATTAGCCAAAACCGCAGATAGTCCTTCCAGTTCTCCAGCGGGGCTGTACGGAGGAGGGAATCCAGCGCTTGATAGAATCGGCGTTTGCCCATGTTTACTGAGTCGATTCTGGTAATACCAATGCGCCGAAAGTAACGGTTCCAATCGATCGTTGGGGCGAGCCGGCTTAGTTCGTCGATCCCGATCTTTTGATACCCATCGCCCTGATAGAACGCTTTGGCGAGGCGGGCCTCCAGATCGTACACCGCGTCAGCACCAGCCTTGGCCTTGCCGCTGTCGCGGTGCAGTCGAAGGAACGTCTTGAAGAGATACTCGCGAAACGCGTCTCGTACCTTGACCGCCCGCGGATCGCTTCCGGAGTAATCCTCAGGGGGCATGGAAATGCCCCCTTGCGACAGGCTGTAGATCCACCGATCGCTATTCTTCTCGTCTTGCTCCACATAATCGGAGAAGAGCACGCGTTGCGCCAGGTTTGTTTGGATGAGGACTATGTTTCTGTTATGCACGATCGCGACGAAATCAGTGAGGTCCCTGATGGAGCGGATCCGGTCGATGCGGTCCAGATCCGGCTGCAAAGGCGCAAGCCCCTGCTTATTGACGGTTGTGGTATCCATCCCGGTAAACCAGAAGTCACCGATCAATTGTTCAATACTTCCGCGAGCTGCCTTCTTCGTGGCGGCCTCTTCACTCACCCGTCGCTGACGGGAAAGGATGTCTTCCGCCACTACGTTCCTGATCCCCCAGCCCCCCTGATCCTCGGGGATCGGGTTGCGCTTGAACCATTCGCCGTTCGCGTATTGAAAGAAGTCTTCGCGCGGCGAAACGGTCTGATCAATGTTTGCCGCCAGGAAGTCTTGCTTAGGCTGCGCCGCTGTTGGTTGTGCGCTGGTTGCCGTCCAGAGAATCAGAGCGGCAAAGAAGGCGAAGGTTCGTTGCGTAGTATGCCGCCACTTACAAGCGAGCAATGGATACTGGCCGGACTGAAAAATTCCTTTCCTGGATTTCATATCAACATTCTCCACTACAGATACTTGCCACCGCGTATCAAGGGTAGCCACCTAACTCTCATTTAGCCCTTCGACCGACTCTCTTCGCGCAAAACGCGATGGAGAATTTTTCCGACCGCGGTCTTTGGCAGACTATCTCTGAACTCAATCTCGCTCGGTATCTTGAACTCTGCCAGCCCAACCTTGCAGTGCTCGATGAGTTCTTCGGCGGTTGCGGTTGCGCCGCTCTTGAGCACCACGCATGCTTTGACTGCTTCACCCCGGTACGAGTCCGGAATCCCGATCACTCCGGCCTCCATCACCGCCGGGTGGGTGTAGAGCACGCCTTCAACTTCGGAAGGATAGACATTGAAGCCGCTGACGATGATCATGTCTTTCTTGCGTTGCACGATGTAGGTATAGCCGTCGCTATCCATGCGCGCGACATCGCCCGTGTATAGCCACGTGCGTCCAGCGTCATCTGTGCGCAGCGCGATCGCCGTTTCGTCAGGACGGTTCCAGTAACCTTTCATCACCTGCGGCCCGGCGATGCAGAGTTCGCCCTCTTCACCAACCGGCACTTCGCGCAAGCCGGTTTCAAGATCAACTATCTTCATGTCCGTGTCAGGCAGCGGTATTCCAATGCTGCCCGGCTTGCGGCGCCCGAGCGAAGGCGTCCCGTGAGTGACCGGCGAGGCTTCCGTGAGGCCGTAACCTTCGCTGAGTGTGCCCCCGGTCAGGCGCTCGAATTGGTCGATGACTTCGACGGGCAGAGGGGCCGAGCCGCTATTGAAGGCGCGCAGTTTGTCGACGCCATACTCTTTCGCTTTTGGATGATTTAGCAGAGAGATGTAGATCGTGGGCACCGCCGGAAAATAAGTGGGGCGGTAGTCGCGAATCGCGTTCAGCACCACCTCGACGTCGTACTTCGGAATTAGGACCAGCTGCACACCGCGCCAGATCCCTTCGATCATGCCGCAGGTAAAACCATAAATGTGAAACAGTGGAATCACGAGCAAGTAAGCGTCTTCGCCGCGGCGCGTCGAGCGGGTGGCCATCTCAGCCTGCACTACGTTAGCGAAGATGTTGTAGTGCGTCAGCATCGCGCCTTTCGGCACGCCGGTCGTGCCGCCGGTGTATTGCAGCACGGCCACATCCTCATCGGTATTTATCTCAACGCGCGGCAAGTCCGTCTGGTCAACGCCGGTGAGCAAGTCGGCCAGCCGCAGCGTGCCCTCAAGGATGGGCGCCGGCGTGGCGGCGGCGGAGTATTCAGCCAGCGACGTGATGATGACGTTCTGGATTTTCGTTTGATCGAGGACGCCGAGCACAGCCGGCGCCAGCACGTCCAGCGTTAACAAAGCACACATCCCTGAATCTTTCGCGACCACCAGCACCTCGCGCGGCGTGTAAAGCGGGTTAACGTTGACCACCGTCGCGCCCAGGCGCAGGACGCCGAAGGCGGCAATAACGTACTGCGGGCAGTTCGGCAACATCACCCCGACGCGGTCGCCTTGCTTGATACCAAGACGCACCAAGGCGGTCGCGAATTTGTCCGCTTGTTCTTTGATCTGACTGTAGGTGAGATGCGCGCCGAGGAAAGCAGTGGCTGGGCGGTCAGGTACCTCGGAAGCCGCGATGCGCAGAATCTCGTACAACGGCCGGCGCGGGTAATTCATGTGCGCCGGCACCCAATAGTTGTAATGATTGAGCCAGGGCCTCGCGGCATAGACTGACTCGGTCGCGGTCACGGCTGGTTGTGCTTTGCTCATAAGAGGCCGTCTGCTCAATTGCACGAATGAACTAGTGTAGTGTCTCAGAGATTCGCTTAATTGATCATCACCGGGGCACTAGCCCGACCGTGAGGGAGGGCTCATATGTTAGCGGCGTGTAAAGCCTGAGCCCTCCCTCACGGTCGGGCTAGTGCCCCGTTTGCGTACCTCCACTTGAAACTCTTCATTCACAAACCGCTAACGAGATCGTCGCTCGCGTGGCTCGATTTTGTCAGCACTCTTTAGAGACACCACACACTAAACGATCGTGCGGCCGCCGTCGACGACGATAATCTGGCCGGTGATGTAGTTTGACGCGTCAGAGGCAAGAAACACCGCCACACCCTTTAGCTCCCCTTCGCTGCCGACTCGCGGGATTGGATTGCGAGCTTTGATCGAGGGCTCGGCTAAAGGAAGCGCGGGGTCGGCAAGACGCGAAGGGAAAAAGCCTGGCGCGATGCCGTTGACGCGAATGCCTTGTCTTCCCCACGACGCGGCGAGTTCGCGCGTCAAGCCGAACAGCCCTGCTTTGCTGGCGGCGTAGCCGGCGTAGTGCGGCCCATCGGTCGAAGCCTGCAGGCCCGAGACGGACGCTATGTTGATGATGCGTCCGTACTCACGCTTCAACATTTCGCGTCCCGCCGCCTGCGCAAACAGAAACGCGCCAGTCAAATTGATGTCGATCACCTTCTGCCACTTATCGAGCGGCATCGTTTCGGGATCCGCTCCCCATGACACGCCCGCATTATTTACGAGGATATCGACCCTGCCGTACGCTGCGATCGTAGCGTCTACGACTGCCTGGACTTGCTCCGCGTTCGCCACGTCACAAGTCATTCCCTCAACGCGAAACCCGCGCTCGCGTAGCTCGTCCACGGTCGGCGTCAACCACTGCTCGCGCCGCGCGCAAAGCATCAGCGCTGCGCCCGCTTCCGCAAGCCCTTCAGCCATCTCCTTGCCCAATCCGCGCGAGCCGCCAGTGACGATCGCCACTCGCCCGGAAAGATCGAAGAGCTCTTTAATATGAGCTGTCACGTGATTGTCTCCGACAGGTTGTTACAGAACCGCGAGCGGTAGCGACCGGATGCGACCATTCAATTCGCGAGTGACAGATTTCTGGTGGTGTCTCAATTTCAATTTCGTGTTCTCTTTCGCTTCGTCAAGAACGATCCACGAAGTCACAATAAACGGCACAACAAGGCTACTCCCGCTTCGTGTGACTTCGTGGATCGTATTATTTAGCGAGCCGCAGTCTTTCAAATAAGCCACCACAAGATTTCCGTTGAGCGTATCTTCCGAAGTTGAGCCTTGCATCCGGTCGCTACCGCTCGCGGTTCTGTATCTAGTGGTCTTACGCAGCACTGTCAACGATCATTCGCGCAATACGCTCGCGGTGAAAAGAACCATCGCCGAACATCACTTCCGACGCCTTGGCTCGTTTGTAATACAGGTGCAGGTCGTGCTCCCAGGTGAATCCGATCCCGCCGTGCACTTGCACACCGCGATTGCCCACTTCGCGGTAAGCGTCCGAGCAATAGGCCTTCGCTATCGAAACGGCGCTGGTCGCCGCCGGTGCGTTCTCGGTCAAGGCCCAGGCGGCGTAGTAAGCCGCCGAGCGTGCGCTCTCTGTCATCAACAACATGTCAGCGCACTGATGCTGGACGGCCTGGAAAGAGCCGATAGCACGACCAAATTGTTGACGCGTCTTCGCAAACTCAACCGTCGTATCGAGCACCCATTGCATCCCACCAACCATCTCGGCACACAGCGCGGCAGTCGCCGTCTCCAATGCGCCTTGCAACGCTCCGCGCACATCGCCGTCCGCCCCCAGCACGTCCGCGTCGGCCACCGCGACGTCATTAAATGCGACTTCATAGAGTTTGCGCGTCCCGTCCATCGAAGGCATCGGCTTTGCGCTGAGACCATCTGAGCCTCGCTCGACCGGCAAAACTGCGAGACTGTCTCCAACCCGCGTTACACAGATCAGAAGGTCAGCTACACCGGCATCGGGCACGAAGAGTTTTTTGCCCGTAATTGAAAGGCTGCCATTGCGTCGGGTCGCTTCCAGTTTCACGCCGTCCACATCCCAGTTCGCCGCCTCTTCGAGAAACGCTACGGTCGCTTTCAACTCGCCTGCCGCAACGGGATCGAGGTACTTCGCGCGCTGCTCCCGACTGCCGGCCCGCGCAATGAGCGCGGCGGCGAAAACCGTCGAGAGAAAGGCGCCGGGCAGACAGGCGCGCCCCATCTCTTCCGTGACGACCGCCAACTCGACCAGTCCCAAACCGAGGCCGCCGTGCTCTTCGGGGACGACCAGCCCCATCCAGCCCTGATCGGCGATCGCCTGCCAGAGTTTGTCGTCGTGCGCCGTGTCGGTTTCCATCAACACGCGCACCCGCTCGGGCTTACATTCGCGCGCCAGAAAGTCACGCGCCGAGTCCTTCAAAAGTTTCTGTGGTTTGCTGAGATCAAAGTCCATAGTAGTGAAAGGTCAGAAGTCAGAAGTCAGAGGTCAGAGGTCAGAAGATCTGAAGGCAATGTTTTTCACTGACCTCTGTTCTCTGACCTCTGCTTTAATAGCTCTTCGGTAAACCAAGCACGCGCTCGGCGATGATGTTGCGTTGTATCTCGCTGGTGCCGGCTTCGATCGTATTGCCGCGCGTACGCAGGAAGCCGTATTGCCAACTACCCTGATCGAAGTCGGAAAGCTGCCCGTACGGGCCCAGGATTTCCTGCGCGGTCTGCTGCAGGCGCTGGTTCCATTCGCTCCAGAAGACCTTCTGGATCGAACCTTCGGGGCCCGGTATACCGGTCTTGCTTAATGAAGTCAGCGCGCGGTTTGTATTCAGGCGCATGATTTCCAGTTCGAGGTAGGCTTGCGCGAGTTTTTGCCTGACAATCGGATCTTCGCTCGCGGTCCGGCCGTTGCGCTCGACCGTATGCGAGCGCGCGATCAAAGCCTCGAGGTTGCGCTTGAACAGAACCTGAATCCCTGCCCCGAGATTCGCGCGCTCGTTCATCAGCGCGGTGATCGCAGTCGTCCAACCCTGATCGACCCTGCCCAGCACTTGCGCGACGGGCACGCGCACATTCGAGAAGAACACTTCGTTAAAGCCCGAGTCCCCGGACATCTGCCGCAAAGGCCGGACGGAAATACCTTCGCTGCGCATGTCCAGTAGCAGGCAGGTAATACCTTTGTGTTTGGGCGCCGCGGTATCCGTGCGCACGAGCAGCAAACACCAATCCGCCAACTGCGCAAAGCTCGTCCAAATCTTTTGACCGTTGACGACGAAGTCATCGCCGTCACGGATGGCCTTCGTGCCGAGTGAGGCGAGGTCGCTGCCCGCGTTCGGCTCCGAAAATCCCTGACACCAAATCTCTTCGCCAGAGAGAATCGGCACGAGGTAACGTTTCTTCTGCTCCTCCGTGCCCAGCACGATGATCGTTGGACCAACCAGCGAGAGGCCAATCGTGCCGATCAGTTGCGGGGCGTTGGCGTGCGCCAACTCTTCCTGAAAGATAGCTTGCTCCATGATCGTCGCGCCGCGCCCGCCGTATTGCTGCGGCCAGGAAATGCCGGCCCATCCGCCATCGTAAAGCTTGCGCTGCCATTGCTTCAGGTACTTGATGTAATCCGCCCGGTCTTCCGAATTCCTGTCGCCCATCCACTCAAGAGGCGTGTTGGTCGCAAGCCACGCGCGGAATTCGTCGCGGAACTGTTGCTCATTCGCGGTTAAGTTCAAATCCATAAGGCTGACCTCACGTTGTTAACTGCTCGGCGGCGCGCGGCTGTGACGCCTCCCACAGCAGCTCCGAAACATCCATCACCGAAACGTCGCGCGATCCTTTGCGCGCGTTGATGCCGTCTTCCATCATCGTCATACAGAACGGGCAGCCGACGGCCACGGTGTCGGCCCCAGTCTCTAAAATCTCACGCGCCCGTTCCTGATTGACGCGCTGGTCCGGAGGTTCTTCAATAAAACTCATACCACCACCACCGCCACAGCAAAAGCTTTTTTCGCGGCTCCGCTCCAGCTCGATCGGCGCCTGGCGCGACGAAATCTTTACCAGCGTGCGGGGTGCATCGTACACGCCGTTCTGCCGGCCCAGATAGCAGGGATCGTGGAACGTGATCTTTCTTTCCGACTCTGCCAACGGTTTGAGCCTGCCTTCGCTGACTAACTTTGCCAGATATTCACTGTGATGGTAAACCTCGAACTGGCCACCGTACTGCGGGTACTCGTTGCGAAAAGTGTTGAAGCAGTGGGGGCAGGCGGTGACGACTTTCTTGACGTCGTATTTGTTCAGCTTGGCGACGTTCTCTTTCGCCAGCATCTCGAATAGAAATTCATTGCCGATGCGGCGCGCCGGATCACCTGAACACTTTTCTTCGCGTCCCATGATGGCAAAGTTGACTCCGGCCTGCGTCAGTAGTTGCGCGGTTGCGCGCGTCACCTTCTGATTGCGCTCAACGAGCGCACCGCCGCAGCCGACCCACAGTAAAACCTCGGCGTCCTTCGCCTCACTTACGTGCTGAACGTTCAAGCCCTCGGCCCAATCGACTCGGGTCGCCTGCGTGCCGCTAAACGGATGTCCGCGCTTTTCCAACGAGCTGATCGCTTCCTGCATCGAGTCGGGGAAGTCGGCTTCTTCCATCACCAGGTGGCGGCGCATGTCTACGATCTTCGGCATCTGTTCGATGAAGACCGGACAAGCTTCCATGCAAGCGGCGCAGGTCGTGCACTGCCAGAGAGCCGCGGGCGAAGTAGCCGGCACGGCGTCAATAATTTCGGATTTCGAATTTCGAATTTCGAATTGATTACCGTGCATCAGGTCGCGCAACTGAAGGATGATGTCGCGCGGCGAGAGATCCTTGCCGACCGCGTGGGCCGGGCACACAGACGTACAGCGCCCACACTCCGTGCAGGCGTCAAGGTCGAGCAGATCTTTCCAGGTGTAGTCTTTCAGCGCGTTGACTCCGAAGCTCTCGGTTTTTTCGAAGTCAATGTTCCGTAGAGTCGCGCCGAGCGGAACGAGGCTGGCCGTGTAGATATTGAGCGGCGCCGTGATGGCGTGCATCATCTTCGTGTACGGCGCCCAGGCGATGAAGCCGAACACGGTCGCAAGATGAAACCACCACACTCCCAAATGCGCCGTCTGCATTTGCGCATCCGTCAGCAGCGCGCGCGAAGCGAGTGCGAATAAGTTGCCGAACGGCGACCACGGCCCCCAGGGGTCGCGCGTGACTGCAATTCGCCAGCCTTCCACCAGAAACCCTTGCAGGCAGATCGCAAAAATCGCGACGAGAATCAGCGTTGCCTCATTTGTATAAACCAGCTGCTTCGGTCGCTTGAGATAACGGCGCGCCGCTGCCATTCCGACCCCAACCATGACGAGTGCGCCGAACACGTCAACGATGAACGACTGGAAGTAAAGATAAAAGCGCCCGCGCATGATGGTGGTGCCAAAGTCTGCGTCCAGGGCGACCACGGTTGTTGCGATCGTCAGAATGACAAAGCCGTACGTGATTAACCGATGAAAAGAACCCGCGAAAATATTCTGTGCTGTGCGCCGTTGCGCGATTGCGTGTTTGAACACCAGCTTGAGGCGTTCGGCGGGCTGGTCAAAACGTGCGGCAGATTGCCCGCGCCGCCAACGGTTCGTATGACGGTAGACGCCATAGCCGGCTATCACCGCCGTCGGAAAGAGCAGCGCGTACATCCCCCAGACGTGCGAGATGTTCCAGTAAATCTGACGTGTGGCTTCAGCGGTGTTCATTTCTGTAGCGCGGCGAGCTTCTCGCGCAGCAACGGCACGACTTTGCGATAGTCCTCAACGATGCCGAAAGCGCAGTGCTTGAAGATCGGCGCGTCCGAGTCGGTGTTGATAGCAGCGATGTTTTTGGCTTCAGAGATACCCGCCATGTGCTGGCTCGCCCCCGCGATGGCGATCGCGAGATACAAGTCGGGCGCGACCTTTTTGCCCGTCTGACCGACTTGCCAGGTCGGTGGCACCCAGCCGGCATCGCACGCTGCTCTGGACGCTGCCATCTGCGCGCCCATTAGATCAGCGAGCGGCAGCAACTCGGTAGTAAACGGCTCAGGCCCGCCAATGCCACGACCACCCGACACGATCACCCGCGCATCCTCCAGCCGCGCACTGCCAGTCTCTTCGCGCGTCCGCTCAACTACGCGCGTGCGAGAGGCGGTCTTGATCTCTAACACGGCTCGCGTGATCTCACCGGCAACCTCACGGCGCGGTGCGGGGGCGAACGAGCGTGCACGGAGCCAAACGACCGCGGGCTTTCGCTTCAACTCGATGACCGCCTGCGCCTTGCCACCGTACACCTGCCGAACGACGCGCAAGCATTCGTCCTGCACGCGCACTTCAACCCCATCACCCACCGCACTGCCACCCAGTCGATGCGCGAGACGAGGCGCAAGCTCCTGGCTGTACGCATCGTTACTTAACAGCACGGCGCGCGGTACCAGATCGCCGCACAACTTCGCCAGCGTGTTCAAACAAAGCTCCGGCTGGTACTCAGCTAGCTCAGCCTGATCAACGACAGTCGCGGAATCAACGAAGCGAGCGATTTCAGAAGCGAGCGGCGCGGACCCGGCGCCTATCACAATGGCGTGCAACCGCCCGCCAAGCTCATCGGCAAGGCGGCGACCCGCGCCCGCGAGTCCTTGCGCGCTTTTGTCGTAGCCCGCCGCGCCAAAGAGACAGATGACAACGTCGTTCATTGATACTGATCCAGTACTGCCTGTCACGTTTTCCGTTTTGGGCCCAGGCCTCTTTACTCCATAGGAGTGAGATATCTATAGAACGGAACGCAATGTCATCACCAACTCCGTTCGGAGGAGTGGAACTCAACGAGGCCTTTACCGCTCAAGCTCATCCCGCTCCTCCGAACGGAGTTGGAGTGTATTGGACTCGCAATCTATAAATATCTCACCCCTATCGGGGTGAAAGCCGAAATCCCAGCAATAAGAGGTTCCTCTTTTCCCGCCCGACTCGTTGGGGTTGCTATCGTTAGACCCGTATACCTGTGTTGCTTAACCGCTTCGCGGTATTACCCAGGTGTCTACTCGGTCAGCGCTTCCACTAGTCTAAAGCGCGCTAGTTACGGCGACGATGCGCCTGGCAAAGGCCTCAAGTTTTTCATCGAGCGTGTTGCCGGTGACGAACTCACAGTGCGTCTCTTTTTGCGGAATGAAAAGGTCGACAACCTCGTAATAGTCATTCCCCGCGCGCGCCGCAGTCGCATCGATACCGAGATCATCGAGCGTCCACTGCACCAGTGGTTGGCGATAGGACATCATCACGTCCCGCACCTTCGGAATGCGCGGAACGTTGTGCTCGTCATTGGTTATGGTGACCACTACGGGCGGCTCGGCCTCGAGCATCTCCCAGCCGGTATCTGTCTGGCGCCTGAGTCGCAGCTTTCCATCTGCTTTCTCGATCCGATCAACGAAGGCGACACAGGGCCATCCCAATTCCTCCGCTAAGAGCCCACCAGTTTGGCCAGCGCCCCAGTCGCCTGCCTCACGTCCGACCATAACCAGATCGAAGTCTCCGAGCTTGCGGATGGCCGCGGCGAGCACCCGCGCTACCGTAAGCGGGTCCGGGTGCGGGTGACCATCGTTAATAACCATCGCAGCCTCATCGGCCTTCATCGCTAATGCCTTGCGCAAAGAATCTTCAGCCGTCGCCGCACCGAAAGAGAGCACCGTGATTCTACCAACGCCGATCCGCTCGCGAAACTGGAGCGCTGTCTCGAGCGCATTCTCGCAGAAGATGTTGGTTACGAGATTGGCCGCCCCGCGTTCGGCGTCGCGCTTGACCGGGTCGACCCGGAAGTCCCGCGCCGGAATCTCCGGATCGAGAATCTGCTTCAGACAAACAAGGATGTTCATGGACCAGGTACTGCCGCGTAGTTTTGTACCAGAGAAAGATGGTCGGCGTCCGCCCTCGTTTCGTACGATAAGCGCGCAACTAGAAGCATCTACTGAGCACGCCTTCCAGGCTAAAGGTTTCAGTCTCTAACGACCCGCAACCCTCGCTGGGCGGCGCGTGATTCGGGACGCAACAACCCGTTAAGTGCGATGTTGGCGATTTCTTCGGCAATCTGCTCCTCAGTGAGAGCGCCGTCGTGCTTGAACCAGCGCGACAGCCAATTAATCATTCCGAGGAGACTGAAAGTTGCCACCGTCGTATCCACGTCTTGCAGCATCCCTTCCGACTTGAGTTTATTCAGGACTTCACGCAGACGATCAAAGTGCGCTCGCTTACGGCGCGTGATTTTTCTATTCTGAGCGGGCGTGAGCGCCGTGATCTCGTCAACCAGGATGGTGATGGCTCCGCCTCCCATCGTCACTAATCGTGCGTGGCTGGCGATAATAAAGCGGAGCCGGGCAGCCGTGTTGGGGATGGACTGCGCGGGTGCAATAACTTCTTCCTCGAGCTCGTCCAAACCGAAATTCATGATGTCGAAGAGCAGCTCTTTCTTGCCGTTGATGTAGTGGTAGAGGCCTGCTTTCGTCATGCCGAGCGCGTTAGCGATGTCGTTTATTGATGTGGCATCGTAGCCCTTGCGCAGAATAATCTCAGCCGCCGCACGGTAAACCTCAGCCAGGCGATCTTTATTAGCGGACCTTTTCCTTTGCGCTTTCATATCGTCATCATCCCGGACAGCCCGTAAAACGCGCGGCAGCCTTGGCCATGAATCGCCGCACCGCTGTCTTACCGACCGTCCGGTAGGTCTTATACATCTGGAATGTGCTTCGCGTCAATAACTCTAGCGGTCGGCGCTGTTGATTTCCAAGCATTTAGATTGCCGCACGCCGGGATCTCTGTCGTATGCAGTATTCCCGAACTCACGCAATCTTTAAAAGGACACAGCGAGTCTATTAAGATTACGAAACCAAAGGAATGCTATCCAGCCCCTCCAATTGTTTACCATGAATAACAATCTCGGCTTTCAGCAGCTAGCCCGCGTGACAAACTTGTGACAAGACTACAGACAACTGGACCCAATAGGTGGTGACAGATAGACTCGCTGGCGGCTGCAACCCGTAACAGATGTTAATAAACCGTATGAGCCATACCCTCCCGGAGTGCCTGTGAACGCACTCTTAATCAGCGGGTCGCAGGTTCGAGCCCTGCTCGGCTCACCATTATTTTCAATGAAAAGCGGCAGGTCGAAGGGCCTGCCGCTTTTTGTTTATGACAATCTTGTGACGTCGCTGCTGCCGATATTCCGACAAAACAGTGATTGCCCCACGCTTTCCTTGATCGGTGGCCGTTGATGTAACGCAGGTCGTCACAATCGAAGCGTGACCTATCAACTCTTTGATCTTCACACCGTCAACGCCGGCGTCGGCGCCAGCCTGATTGAATAATCACCAGCGCTGCTGTCTAAAGCGAGGCGCAGGGTTAGCGTTTGCTTGTCAGCAACCGTGAAGTGTTTGATGGCTCGCTCATTTTTCGTGATGGCATTTGGGTAATAGTAGAAAATCTTATTTCCGGTCGGGTCGAACACCTCGACATCTTCCCGCGTCGCTGGCGAAACGCGGCACGGACAATCCGGAAGCCTATCAGGCTTACCTGTTGGGTCGCTTCCACTAAAACAAGTTAACGGAAGCAGACATTAAAAAGAGTATTGAATATTTCAATCAGGCGACAGCTCTCGATTCTAATTACGCGTTCGCTTATGCCGGTTAGCCGACATCTATCGTGCTGCCGCAGGTGAGTAATATGGCGCAGAGCGAGGGTTACATAAAGGCGAGAGAGGCGGCGCTGAAGGAGCTGGCTATTGACGACACCATTGCCGAGGTGCACGCATTACTGGCAGCCAAGGTGAGACGCGGCTGAGAATTTCGGGCGCCATTCAGATTCATGGTCCGAAGCGCTGGCGATATTCGCTCGAAGAAATGAAGGCTTTGACCATCTCTGCGTTTTGGAAGTTACCGTTGAACTGGTTCAGCTTCGTCAGCCAAAAGTCATAGCCGGTATAGTCGGTGTCTTGCGGATCGTTCGGGTTACGTCGAAGGTAACCAAAGAATTGCATCAGCACAAATGCCCGGTTGGATTCACCGTTGACTAAATCCGAATCTTCGGCCACGGCCCGCAACATCTGCGCTCGCGTCATGCCGCTACCCACCAATTGATCGCGCTCGGACGGTGACAAAGGATTGCCGGCATTTGCGTTCAACG
The DNA here is from genome assembly GCA_038210455.1 of Pyrinomonadales bacterium. Classification (GTDB taxonomy): domain Bacteria; phylum Acidobacteriota; class Blastocatellia; order Pyrinomonadales; family Pyrinomonadaceae; genus UBA11740. The sequence goes on from JBBQWP010000025.1 coordinate 54,664, forward strand.
TGTCAACGAACTGCGCCGTTGTCATTGTGTTTGGAAAAGCCGAGGTGAAGGGTGAACGCTGGATGAACTCGGCGATAAAAGCCTGCTTGTTACTTTCCAGCACTTGTTCCCAACCACTTTGGCCAACGATCACTCCCCGTCCAATCCTCTGTGTGTCCGGGAGGAATTCGTTGAGTCGCACCCTCGGTACAGCGAGTTGGTGGCTACCCCCGAAAGTTGAGCTCCCGTTGGCGCTGCCGTAAGCGGATTTGTAGATCCGTTCCACTAGGTAACCCGTCTGCTGAAATTCGATCGACAGAAAGTAAGCCGCTGACACGTTAATGCGTTTGAGCTCAATGCATGCCTGGTTCGAGCCGCACGAAGTGATCTCATTGGTCCAGAAAGCCAGGCCACCGGCATCAGGCTCACGGTTGAGAAAGTCGTGATAGTGCTGGCAGACGAATGTCTGGGGGTCGTCAATGCTGTTGGTGGCCGGCTCGGTCGCGTCGTCAGTAATTTGTACGGTGGCGATTGACGGAGCGCCGAGAGTGACACCCGAAGCGTTGCTCAGATTGACGTTGAATGTTTCTGCCCCTTCAACGTACGAGTCTTCGTTGATAAGCACGCCAAAACTCTTTGACGTTTCGCCGGGAGCGAAATTCAGTTTCCCGAGAGCGGTTATGTAGTCACGCCGTTCGCTGGCAGTGACGTCCGAGGTTGAGTAATCCACGCTGGCTGCGCCTGATGTGTCGCCGGCGCGATTCACTGTAATCGTAACCGTAGTGCAGTCCTCAATGACGCTATAGTTTGACGCGCTGAACTGAACAACGTTCGCTGCCGGTGTAGGCGTGGGCGTTGGGGTAGGCGTGGGCGTAGGGGTAGCCGTGGGCGTTGGGGTAGCCGTGGGCGTTGGGGTAGCCGTGGGCGTAGGGGTTGGCGTAGGCGCCGCCCCGTCCTGGGTGACGGTGAAAGGTTGACCGGCAATGCTGATGGTGCCGGTTCGGGAAGCGCCAGTGTTGCCCGCGACTGTGTAATTCACCGCCCCGTTGCCCGTTCCGCTAGCGCCGGAATTGATATTGATGAATGAAGCGTTACTGGTAGCAGTCCACCCGCAACCAGCCGTGGCCGTGACGGCAACTGCGTTTGTGCCGCTACCGGCGCCGAAGTTCTGCGCGGTGGGCGAGATCGAGTAGCTGCAATTCAAGCCATCCTGAGTGACAGTGAAGGTTTTATTTCCAACGGTGATTGTCCCGGTGCGCTGACTCGGGCCGGTGTTGGCGGCGACGGTAAAGCCTACTGTGCCGGGGGCTGATCCGGATGCGCCGGAATTTATTATGATCCACGATGCGTTGCTGGTCGCCGTGTACGCGCAGCTTCCGGCAGACGTGACGCTGACGCTGCCAGGGCTGCCACTCGCGCCGAAATTTCCGCTCGCTGGGCTGAGGTTGAAACTGTAGACGTTGAGCGTGGCAGAGATTGAGACTTCGCCGCCGCAGGAGTTCGAAAGAATTACGTCGTAGCTGCCCGCATCGCTCTCAGTCGCGCCAAAGATAGTGTATCCGCGACTGGTTGCACCTGGAATGTCGACTCTATTTTTGCGCCACTGATAGTTTATCCCACGCGCGCTCACGCCCCCGGAAATATCGAAGTCAACTCTACCGCCCGGACAGGATGTATAAGAGCCAGGGTCCACCGATGTGACGATGTAGGCTTTACCTCCATTCGGCGGAACGCAGTCGAGGCGATAGACGAAGGCCGCGCCCGCGCGTAACACGCCGCCGGCATCTGCCCTTCGGGCACCGATAATGAGACTATCCCCGCTCAGGTCGACGCTAATGCCATAATTATATGCCGAGCCCCCGTAGAGTTCGGTCTGCTGTGTCCAGACGAAGCTGCTGTTGGGTGTAAAAATATATACCGCGCCTGCGTTGTCCTCACCAATAAAATTCCAATTCACGGCCCCAACGACAATTGTGTGGCCATAGATGGCAACAGCATGCTCGCTGAAGTGGTCGCCGGCGCGGCTGCCGCTGGCGGTGAGTTTTTGCTCCTGGGTCCAATCCCCGCTGCTGTTTTGGGCAAAGACATAGGCCGCGCCGGCATCAGTTCCTTTGTCGTCGTCACCCCAGGCTCCAACGACCAACCGGTCACCGCTAATATCAACGCTATTGCCAAAGTTGTCGCCTGACTCACCATCACTAGCGACGAGCGTAAAATAGACCGGGGGAAAACCTTCAGGAACAAAAACAACCGCTCGCCCTTTGTCCGACTGATAACCCGGAGCACCGGCGACAACATAGGAGCCGTCAAAAGAGAGGCTCGTACCAAAGCGCTCATTCGGATTGTTACCCGGATAGAAGTTCGCCAAAATGTAATTACCGGTGTCCGTTCGGAAGAAATGGTATACCGCTCCAGCGTCCGCACCACCGGAATCATCAAAAGGCGCGCCAACAACCACATCGCCGCTGTTGCGCAGGCCGACGCTGTAGCCAAATTGGTCTCCGATAGAGTGATTATCGGACAATTCTGCGAAGCTATCCGTGGTAACGTCCTGAACAAAGGCTCTGCCCCGCTGGCTGCGCGCCCCCGGACAACCGAATACTACGAAGCGCTCTCTGATTGCAACGCTCCAGCCGCACGCTGCATTGCTCTCCAAGAGTGGGGGAAAGGTGCTGCTCAAAGTCCAGGTCGTGCCTGAGCGGGAAAAGGTTCTAACCCCTCCCGCATCAACGAGCGGTCCTCTGTCTTCTCTCCACGAGCCGACCACCGCTCTATTAATGTCAATTGCGACGGCAAAACCGAATCGAGCGTCGATTTGATTGTCCCCTGCATTTAATGCTTGTTCGAGCGTCGCCGTGATCGGATCAATCACAAGCGGATAGACGGCTTCCTGATCATCAACTAATAATGCAATCTCGCGCCCATCAGCGCTGGCTTCCATTCGTGCCGGAACCTGCTTGCCGTTCGCATCCGTGGCTGAGAGTTTGCCGTAGCTCAACACTCGCTCGCCGCTCTGCTTCGATAACTCAATCATCTGACCCTGGGTGTTCGCATGCGCCCGCAGGTCTCCAGTTACCGCCACGACCAGCCGCAAAGGTTCGCCGGTCGATGTTTCGGATTTGCGTCCGGGCCGTGCGGAGAGAGTGAAGCCCTGCTCGATTCCCGCGGATTGGTTTTCATACCACTCGATCAGGCGCACTCCCGTCTCGACCTCGCCCCGATCATATTCAATGCGATTCTCGTTAATCTTATGAGAGACGATTACACCGGCCGCAGTGAGTTGCTGACCATATCCGTAGGACTTAAGGCGAAACCCAAGCTGCCACCTCTTGTCGCGATCTTTCTCTGCCAGAGTAGGGCGTACGGTGATGCCGTCATCATCAAACCACGCGTTTAAGTTCTGATCGTGACTCATTCCCAGGTAGCCCGGGCCCTCTTGTTTCCCAAAAGGTGAACGTTCTTCCCGCTTCAAGCCGAAACGTTCTGCGGTGACGGCCTGCATCAGCGACTGGCCGTCTTTGGTCTCCTTCAAATATCTGATGGCCGCGGCCCCTTCAAGTCTGGGCTTTGAGGTTGGTGACTGTATTTCGCTCTTCGACGATACTGCCGGCGGCACAGCAACACCGGTAATGGGATCAGGAGCACGAAAAAAGCTAAGGACAATCCACGCTACACAGCCGATCGCGGCAATCCCCAGCATCACCTTTGTGGTGCGAGCGTGCAGAAGTAGCGAAAGCGCTTTCTGGTTTAGGCGATCGACTAAGAATTTCGAATACATGGGACTCCTTCTGGGGGATTGCTCTGCTCTGCCAAATCTCTCAATGGCCTCTCGTCCTAACTCCTCTGAAAACGAGTCCAGTCCGTTGGTTCAATGAACCGATTGCGCTATCTGCTGCGCTTCGATTTCTTTCCCCAAGCGGCCTTCACTACTGCCTCTAATCATTAACGCGAGACTTGCAGCTCAGATCCGGCACGGCTGTGAGGAAATCGTTTGACATTGGCAGGTAAGGACGGCGGCAGTTACAATGCCCGGGCCTTTCAGGAAAGATCCCAGTTGTGTAGTTGTAGTCAAAGCTGTACAAAATCAGGATGTCCGGAACCTCAACCATTGAAGTGACCCAACTGCTCCCTGCCTGGAGCGAAGGCGACCGCTCGGCTCTCGACCGGCTAGTGCCTCTGGTCAAGGACGAACTACACCGGCTGGCCCATCGCTATATGAGTCGGGAGCGGCAAGACCACACACTGCAGACGACTGCGCTCGTGAATGAGGCCTATCTGAAGCTCTTTGATCAGCGGGTCGTACACTCGCAAAATCGGGCCCACTTCTTTGGCATTGCGGCGCAAATCATGCGGCGCATCCTGATCGACCACGCGCGCAAACACCTCGGTCCGCAACGCGGTGGCGGGGAAGAGATTTCACTCGATGGAGTGGCCGTAGTCAGTGATGAGCGGGCGGCGGAGTTGATAGCACTCGACGATGCTCTGACTAGTTTGTCGAAGCTCGATGTACGCAAGGGCCGCGTAGTTGAGTTGCGCTACTTGGGAGGACTTAGTGTTGAAGAGACCGCTGAAGTTCTGAATGTTTCCGTTGATACGATCACGTGCGATTGGCGCCGCGCCAAGGCTTTCTTGCGTCGGGAACTTAGTCAAAACTAAGGATGACAACTCCGGAACGTTTGGAAAGAAAATGACTGAGTCTCCTGCCCGGATTTGGAGTATGCATTCCGGATCGTGTGAGCCGGAACGGCTGCGACGCTCTACAGCACTACTATGAGAGTCCCAGCCGCGCGCGATACTCGCCCGAGACGATGAAGGCGCGGATCATCTGGTTGTAGTCCTCATCCTTGTTCGGTATCCTGCTGTTAAGTACGCCGACCCAGAAGTTGAAGCCAGTTGTGTCGCATATCTCCGGGTCGCAAGTTCTTTGCAGATAAGTGAAGTATGCCTGCCTGACGAACTCGCGGTTGTAGCTTGGAGTTCCCCTCAGATTGGGGGCCAGTTCAGGGTGCGCCGCGATGAACTCGCCCGAATAGTAGAAGGCGCGGGACACGTCCACCTGCTTGCGGTCGCGGCAACCGTCGTCGTTGCCGCACGCCGTGATCTGACCGGTCCAGAAATTCCAGCCGTCGATGTCAGGCTCGCGGAGGAGAAAGTCGAGATAGTGCTGGCGGACGAAGAACCGCGCGGCATCAACGCGGGCCACCAGTCCGGGGAAGATTTGGGTGATAAAGACGTCACCGGTTTTGTTGTCGCGTGTGATGCTTGTCGGTGAAACCAGCGGACTGGTGATAACTGCCGGCGACCCGGCGGTCGTATTGAAAAGCAGCAGCCGGCCGGGCGCTCCTGACAACATGTTGGTGCTGAATTCCAACACGAAGTACTGGTCCGGATTGCTTCCGCGCTTTACCGCGTTCACGTCAATCGCCGTGGTCAGCCCACTAATAAACGTCGTGGTACCGCCGCCGACGAGATCGGTTCTACGGACCTCCGCTTTTCCCGATTCAAACGGGAAGCCCGTCAGCAAAGTCACCAGAAGTTGATCGCCGTAGAGTCGAATGCTGTCAGGAACGGCATCCATGACGGGCGGGCCTGGTGGGACCACGGTCGACCTCGGAATCGGAGCGAAGGTCGTGAGCGTAGCGCTAGTATGCGAAGTGATGCCGACCACCTTTACGAGGTTGAGGCCTGCGTCGTTCACGTAGAGCAAGTTGCCCGACACGGCCAAGCCGAATGGATTTGAGCCGCGTACGTTGGCCGGGAAGTCCGGTCTGAACTCGGCGACGAAGTTGGGGAAGTCAAAGACCAGCTCAATGGTGAGCGTGTTGCCCTGAGTGTCCGCTAGCACCAGTTGGCCGCCACTCTTGAGCAGGATGTGATTGGCGACCGTAAGCGCGAAGCTCTCCGTTCCAGTCTCGACGCCGGGACTGGCGCGTATCGAGAGCACCGAACTCAGGATCGGGGATGCGGGTGCGGGGTTCTCCATTTCGGAGCGGGGTGCGGGGCCGGGGCTCGTTGCGTCACCTGCACCGATGGTCATGTATAGCGTATCGCCGCTCAGCGCCAGCCCCGAAGGACCCGAGGGGGCCGGAGATCCGCCATTCAGGTTAGTGGCCGACGGGAGGCCGTCGAGGATCGTGCGACGCATGCCGGTTTGGCGGTTAATGAGGGAAAGGCGTCCGGTGTTGGAGCCGGCACCCGATTCGGCTACGAACAGGTTGCCTCTGTCCGTAAGGACAGACTTGGTTGGTGCTTTAAGGCCGCTTGCGAACGGTGTTGCGGTGGCCTGAGCCTGTAGGTTGGTGCTGCTGCCTATGACGCACGCCAGCGCGACGAAAATCATAGCTGCGATCTTTTGAGTGGACATAGTCTTCTCCTTTTGTTGGCTGCCCGAGGGCGTGTAAGCGAGAGCGTCACGCAATCTTTTAAGTGAGCTCACGCCCGGTGTGCTCGCGGGTCAACTAACCTGATACGTACTCAAGTGAGAAACGCACGGCATTGCCATTCATGATCCTTTTCTCATCGCGGCTCTCGTGTTCGTTCCCTTATTAACGCGAGACTTGCGGCTGAGATCCGGCACGGCTGTTAGGAAATTATTAAGTCAAAAATTGGCAGGTAAGGATGGAAGCAGCTACAATGCCCGAGCCTTTCAGAAAACCTCCAGTTGTGTAGCAAACGCTGTTATAAAATCAGAGTGTCTGGAACCTCAGCCATCGAAGTGACCCAACTGCTCGCTGCCTGGAGCGAAGGCGACCGCTCGGCTCTCGACCGGCTACTGCCTCTGGTCAAGGACGAACTACACCGGCTGGCCCATCGCTATATGAGTCGGGAGCGGCAAGACCACACACTGCAGACCACTGCACTTGTGAATGAGGCCTATCTGAAGCTCATTGATCAGAGGGTCGTACACTGGCAGAACCGAGCGCACTTCTTTGGCATTGCGGCGCAGATCATGCGGCGGATTCTGATTGACCACGCGCGCAAACACCTCGGTCCGCAGCGCAGTGGCGGGGAAAGACTTTCACTGGATGAAGTGGCAGTAGTCAGTGATGAGCGGGCGGCGGAGTTGATAGCACTCGACGATGCTCTGACTAGTTTGTCGAAGCTCGATGTACGCAAGGGCCGCGTAGTTGAGTTGCGCTACTTCGGAGGACTTAGTGTTGAAGAGACCGCTGAAGTTCTGAATGTTTCCGTTGATACGATCACGCGCGACTGGCGCCGAGCCAAAGCGTTCCTGCGTAGGGAGCTCAGTCAAGACTAAACATGACCACTCCGGAACGGTGGAAAGAAATCGACCGCATCTTCGCTGCCGCGTTGGAGCTGGAGCCTGCTGAGCGCGCGGCGTTTCTCGATGAAGCGTGCGCCGGTGATGAACTATTGCGCAAAGAAGTTGAATCGCTACTCGCTCACGATAGTCCAGAAAGTCTGATCGCGGGTCACGCCGTCGAGGCAGCCACGCGCTTGTTGGAGCGGAGGGCCGGAGAGCGCGCTATCGACAGGATCGGCCGTTACCAGATTATTAGATCGCTCGGCTCTGGGGGAATGGGTCGCGTCTACCTTGGCCTGGATGAGCAACTGAATCGTCCGGTAGCGGTGAAGTTGCTCTCCAACTACAACGCAAGTGAAGCGGAAAGGATGCGGCGCTTTCGCCGGGAAGCGCTCTCCGCTTCGGCGCTCAATCATCCAAACATTCTCACGATTTACGAAATAGGAGAATTCGAAGGCGCCAATTTCATCACCGCTGAATTCGTCGATGGCGTGACTCTGAGCGCGCGAATAAAGGCTGAGGCACTGCCGACTGATCTGGCTCTGGACATTGCGATTCAGATAGCCAGTGCGCTTGCAGCCGCGCACGCCGCGGGAATAATTCATCGTGACATCAAGTCTGACAATGTCATGGTGCGCGCCGACGGACTGGTCAAAGTTCTCGACTTTGGAATTGCCAAGTTTACTCAGTCAGAGGACAGCGAAAAGAAAGACCTGATGGAAACGATGCCGGGGGCGATTATCGGCACCGCCGCCTACATGTCGCCGGAACAAGCGCGCGGAGTGTTGATTGACGCGCGCACCGATATCTGGAGTCTGGGTGTAATCCTTTATGAAATGGTCGCGCGGCGCCGGCCGTTTTGGGGTAACACCCCGGCGGATGTGATTGCCGCAGTACTCGAGCGGCAGCCGCCTCCCTTGCCCACTCACAGTTCAGTTGCGCTTAAATCGCTCGAACGGATCGTCTTGAAAGCACTGCAAAAGGAGCGGAAGAACAGATATCAAACCGCGGCGGAACTGTTGACCGATCTGAAACAGCTAAGACAGACGCCGGAGCTGGTTGGCGAGAAAGAGCGATTAGGTTCACCGGAGTCGTCTGCTTCGCAGGGAGGGATTACCGGCCCACCCATCGAGCCGAAAGTCGTCAGCGCGTTCCCCGTGCTCACATCTGGGGAAATGAGAACAACCGGATCGAGCGCAGAATACGTTGTTGACAGAATCAAGCATCACAAGTACGCGGTACTTGCGGTTTTGGTTACGCTCCTAGCCGCCGCCGGGTTCTTAGCCTACCGTTCTCTTTTATCGAACAAGACCCGACCTATTGAATCCATCGCTGTGATGCCGTTCCTCAACGAAAGCGGAAACCCTGATGTCGAGTATCTCTCAGACGGCATGACAGAGTCGGTTATCAACAGCCTCTCGCAACTCCCGGGCGTGAAGGTCATCGCGCGAAGTTCGAGCTTCAAGTACAAAGGCAAAAAGATTGAGTCGCAGGAGGTGGCGCGGGCGCTCGGAGTTGAAGCGATCTTGACGGGCCGTGTCTTGCAGCGCGGCGAGAATCTCCTGGTCAGCGTTGAGCTTGAGGACGCGCGCGATAAGACGCAGATTTGGGGCGGGCAGTACAACCGCAAGGTGACGGACTTGCAGTCTGTGCAGGAAGAAATGGCGCGCACGATCTCGGAGAAACTGCGCGTCAAACTGACGGGCGCACAGGAGCAGCAGCTAACGAAGCAAGCGACCGAGAACCCAGCGGCTTACCAGCTTTACTTGAACGGGTTGTTCTACACCAGTAAGGGCGACGCAGGGAACCTCAGGAAAGCGCTCGACTACTACAACCAGGCCGTAACGCTCGACCCGAATTTTGCGCTCGCCTGGCTCGGGGTCGCCAGGGCGTACCAATACTTTGCAGGCAATAGTTTGCTCGAACCGAAAGAGGCTCTGGCCAAGGCGAAGGCGGCGACCGAGAAGGCGCTGCAGTTGGATGAGAAACTGGCTGAGGCGCACGCGTCGATGGGACGTATCAAACAAGCCGAATGGGACTGGACGGGAGCCGAGCGAGAATTCAAGCGCGCCATCGAGTTGAACCCGAACCTGGCCGATGCTCACTTCAGATACTCGGCGTTTTTATCGCCGATGGGGCGGCACCCGGAGGCACTGACCGAGATCAAGCGCGCATACGAGATTGATCCGTTGCGGGATAGGTTGCGGCTGGTAGATGCGGACTTTTTAGCCCTTGCGCGGCGCTACGATGAAGCCATTGGGATCCTGGAGAATGCCGTCAAGCTGGAGCCGGACAACGGCCCCGCGCGCTTTGGCCTGGGCTTCGCATACGCCTGGAAGGGGATGTACGAGGAAGCCGTTAGTGAGTTTGAAAAAGTCGTCAGCATTCAAGGGTCGACAACGACCAACCAGTGCTATCTGGCGTATGCATTAGCGATGTCGGGCAAGAAAAGCGAGGCGCGGTCCATCCTGGACAAGCTGAAGACAACCAAAGAGTATGTCTCACCCACAGAATTGGCCTCGCTTTATGTCGGGCTGGGAGATAAGGAGGGAGCATTTGGTTCGCTTGAAAGGGCTTACGCCGCGCACGACCTCCAACTGCAATTCCTCAAAGTAGCCCCGGATATGGACAGCCTGCGCTCTGACCCACGCTTCGCGGAACTGATGCGCAAGGTTGGGTTGCCGCAGTGAGGCAGAGAAATCCACCAGGACTGACATGACCACTCCGCAACGCTGGAAAACAATCGACGAGATTCTTGCTGCGGCGCTGGAGCAGGAGCCGGCTGAGCGTGCGGCTTTTCTCACTGAGGCGTGTGGCAGCGATGAAAAACTGCGCCAGGAAGTTGAGTCGTTGCTGGCTCACGATGTGCCCGAGAGCCTCGTCGGTAGCCAGGCTGTCGAGGAAGCCACTCAACTGCTGGCACCCACCGCGCATTCAAAGCTACAAAGCATCGGTCCCTACCAGGTTATCCGGTCGCTCGGAGCCGGAGCCATGGGCCATGTCTATCTCGCTCACGACAAACGCTGCTCGGCTCACCATTATTTTCAATGACTTGCGGCAGGTCGAAGGGCCTCCCGATTTACGTTTTATGAAGACCATCGCCAAGGCACTCTTGTCGATACCATTCCGTCTTAAGGCGCAACTTCAAACTTAACTGTTCCCAATTTGTGATACGCTTTCCCGTTATGGAAACGGGGTCCCAAAAACAATCCGCACCACCGCTGGCCGCAAGATTGTGGGGGCTTATCTTCGGGCGGGCGGGAACGGTGATCGTGCTGCTGTTGGTCGGCGCGATTTGGAAATCGAGCGCGCCAGGTCGCAGCACGGTCACTTCACTCCGGGTCGTGGCGCCAATCCTGATCGCAGTTTGCGGACTGACGATCGTCTATTGCGTCGCGCGCCTGCTGTGGAAGCGCTATCTGGCGCAGGCCCGCTTTCAGTTTCTCGCCGACGTGCTGCTGGTGACGTGGTTGGTCTGGACGACCGGTAATGTCGGCTCGCCATATGCCGCGCTCTATGTCGTCGTCATTGCGGTGGCCAGTCTGTTTGTCGGACCGCGCGGTGCGATGATCACTTCCGTCGGCAGCGCGGTGACGTTCACTGCATGTGCGTTACTCGCACTCGGCGGCGTGGGCCCTTTCGCGGTGCAGGCTATCAACGGTGAATCCATCGCGAACACGATTCAATTTGTCGGCCTTTCGGACGTTTCATTTCTGGTCGTCGGTCTGCTGGCGGCGAAACTCGCCGAACGGCAGACGCGCTCCGATGTACAACTGGCAGCCGCGACCAGATCACTCGCCGATCTGCGCGCGCTGCATGAGCGGATCGTTGAATCAATTCGATCGGGTGTTATTACCACCGACCTCCAGGGCCACATCTTCACTTTCAATGCCGCGGCCGAAGAGATTACCGGATACAAAGCAGCCGACGTCCGCGGCCACGATGCTTCGATCTTCTTTGGCGACATGACGCGCCAGATTGATGAAGGAATGAATGCAGCTTTGACCGGCAAGGTCAGTCCGCGCTTCCAGGCCGATTGCCTGACACCTAACGGATTGGCGCTGCGTCTGGGTTTCAGCATCGCGCCACTTTCGGGCGAGTCCGGCGAAACCAGCGGCCTCGTGATCACGTTTCAGGATCTGACAGACATCCGCGCCCTGGAAGAGACTTCGCGTCGTCAGGATCGGATGGCCGCGGTCGGCCGTCTGGCGGCATCGATTGCTCATGAGATCAGAAACCCTCTGGCGGCGATGCGCGGTTCGATCCAGATGCTCCGCTCCGAGATGCACGGCGACACCGAACAGACGCAGTTGATGGAGATCATCCTGCGCGAGTCGGATCGGCTCAACAAGATTGTCGCCGACTATCTGAATTACGCGCGCCCGCGGCCCGCCGAACTAAAGAACGTCGACATCAGCGCGCTCGTAGCTGAAACCTTCAAATTGTTAAGGAACAGCGCCGAACTAAGTGCCGGTCACGTGCTGAAAGAGGACTTGCCCAAGCGGCCCGCCATCGTTACGGGCGATCCAGAGCAATTGAAGCAGGTCTGCTGGAACATCGCGCGAAATGCGCTGAAATCGATGCCCGAGGGTGGGACTTTTTGCGTTGGGCTGACCGAAGTCGATGGCAACCGTCTGCGACTGTCGTTCAGTGATACGGGGTGCGGGATGACGGCGGATCAGGTGGAACGCCTATTCGAGCCGTTCACCTCAACCACCGGCGGCACTGGTCTGGGTCTCTCAATTGTCTATCAAATTATTCGCGACCATAGTGGTACAATCAATGTGCGTAGTTTAGAGGGAGAAGGAACGACTATTACTATTGAGTTGCCGGTTACTCAGTAAGAGGAAAAGATCATTTTCCATTCATCATTTGACACTTTTCATTCGTCATTTTTTCACGAGCGTTTAGAATACCGACTTCAGTCGGGTCTTTGAGCCAAAGAAAAAACCCAACTGAAGTCGGTACTCTAAACCTAAGCTAGCGATGCCTAATATTCTAGTAGTCGATGATGAACTCGGCATGCGTCAATTCCTGACGCATTTGTTCCAGCGTGACGGGCACTCAATCCGTACGGCCGAGAATGGTCGTCAGGCGATGGAGATGCTGCGCGAGCACCCGGCCGACGTGGTGATATCTGACGTGAAGATGCCGGACATGGGTGGCATCGAACTGTTGCGCGCGGCGCGCGAACTGCAACCGAACATTGAAGTCATCATGATGACGGCCTTCGCCAACGAAGGCACGGCGCACGAGGCTTTCCTGCTGGGCGCCTTCGATTTCGTTCACAAGCCGTTTGACAACGACCTGCTCCGAGAAAAAGTTGCGCGGGCCCTGAAACAGATTTCGCTGAAGGATGAAAACGAAGTTCTCATCAAAGGTCAGCGCGCGCGCGGCAAGCTGAGCAACATCATCGGGCAATCGGACCAGATGCAGGCCGTGTACCAAATGATTGAGACGGTGGCCCAGGTGCAATCGACCGTACTCATCACCGGCGAATCAGGCACAGGCAAGGAACTGGTAGCGCGCGCAATTCACGATCTTAGTCCGCGGGCCCAGAAGCCTTTTGTCTCGGTCAACTGTGGCGCGTTTACGGAAACGCTGTTGGAATCAGAGCTATTTGGATACACCAAAGGCTCGTTCACCGGGGCGACGGCCAATCGCAAAGGACTGTTCGAAGCCGCTGAGCAAGGCACGATCTTTCTCGACGAGATCGGCGAAACGTCGCCGGCGATGCAGGTCAAGCTCTTGCGCGTTTTACAGGAGCGCAAGGTGCGGCCGGTCGGCGCTCACGAAGAAACTGAAGTGAACACCCGCGTTATCGCGGCCACAAATCGCGACCTCTCTGCTCTGGTTAAGGAGGGAACGTTTCGCGAGGACCTTTTTTATCGTGTCTCAGTAATTCCGATGGTGCTGCCGCCTTTGCGTGATCGCGGCGCCGACATCGCTGAACTTGCCGAGCACTTCATTAAAAAATATTGCCAGATGACCGGACGGCCTGTATTGCTCAGTCCCCAGGCGTTGCGGCTGCTCGAGAATTACTTCTGGCCGGGCAACGTGCGCGAGCTCGAGCATGCCATCGAACGCGCCGTAGCCCTGGAAAAGACGGACACGATTCAGCCCGAAGGTCTGCCCGATCAAGTAACCAATTACAACCCGGCCCGGATCGCGTCAGAACTGGAACTACCAGCCGACGGCATCAATCTCACCGCTCACCTGGATCAACTCGAGAAGACTTATGTCCTGGAGGCGCTGCGCCGCACTGATGGCAACCAAACGAACGCATCCGATCTTTTGAAGATGTCCGTCCGCTCGCTGCGCCACCTGCTGGACAAGCATGGCATTCGCGGACTCACCGCCCAGATGCGCGATGAACGCCGCGCGGACGCGATGCCGCGGCGACGCGCCACCGATCCATATCCACGCCGCCGAGATGAAGACTCTGAGGAACTACCCAACAGTTCCGGCCATGCAGCCCGCGCTGGCGAAAGCTGAATCTCGTCAGAAGCCCGACCGTGAGGGAGGGCAACTCTCTGCATCAGTCGTTCAGACATCCTGTTAGACGTTCTCGCGAGATGCCCTCCTTCGATGTCGGCCTCCAACACTCCACTTTGACGAAATGCGTCACTTCGGCTCTGACATAAATTGTCAGAAATCATCTCCCGCTGACTTCGCTCTACCCCTTGCAATTGTCGCCATCACGGAAACGCTTAGAGTTTAGGCGCCTTTTCCGCCTGCTTCTTCAAATGATCCTTGTGGCACGGGCCTTGATAAAGACCATCGTGACAAATCGCGCGCTGCGGTTAGTTCGACGAGATCAAAGCCGGTGGCGCGAAGGCAAAAACAAAACCAGCTTATCTCTTCAAGGAGCAAACGAAACATGATGAACAAAAACCAGAAGGGCTTCTCGCTTATCGAGCTGCTCATCGTTGTGGCGATCATCGGCATTATTGCAGCTATCGCTATTCCCAATCTTCTCGCTTCCCGGCGCGCCGCGAACGAAGGTTCAGCTCAGCAGTCACTGCGTACGATCAGCAGTGCTGAGGCGACCTATCAGTCGACAGCCGGCAACGGTTCTTATGGAACCATCGGTATGCTCGGCAGCCAGAGCCTGGTCGATAGCGTCCTGGCGTCTGCCAGCAAGAGTGGTTACAACTTCACGCTTGGCTCCAGCCAGGTTATTGCTGGTCCGCCCGCTCAGTTCTGGGCGTACGCTCTGCCGATAACCCAGTCGGGTGTTGGCCAGACGGGTACCCGCCGCTTTGCGATCGCTGAGGACGGAGTTCTCAGAGGTGACACAAGCTTGTCGACCGCGCCAGCTGACAGAGCCGCCGTGGGAGCAATGACTGCTCTCGGCAACTAAGAACTAACAACAACTGCCGTTTTATTCCTCAAGAGGGCAGGGGTTGCTTTACCCCCTGCCCTCTACTTTTCAAGAGGTAGCGAAATAGACGGGTTTTAGAAACCGACCAGATCAAAGCCTCTTGTTAGTCCCAAGCCGGTGGTTCTTTGCACTCCAACTCGGTAAAGCGAAAGGCAAAGAAAATGCGACACAAAACCGACAAAGGATTTTCGCTGATTGAATTACTCATCGTGGTAGCGATTATCGGCATCATCGCCGCGATTGCTATCCCCAACCTGCTCGCCTCCAGGCGCGCTGCCAACGAAGGCTCGGCCCAACAGTCAATGCGTACGATCAGCAGTGCTGAAGCGACTTATCACGCCACCGCTGGCCAGGGTTCGTACGGCACGCTCAGCGACTTGATGGCTAAGAATCTGGTCGATAGCGTGCTCGGTCAAGCAGACACCGCAGCCAAGAGTGGTTACCTCATTACGATAAATCCGGTAGCCGGAACACCCGCGCAGTACTGGGGGTTCGCGCTGCCCGCTTCCACTTCCGGTGTGGGCGCAACCGGCACCCGCAGGTTCGCTATTAGCGAAGACGGCGTGCTCAGAGGCGACACCACCCTAACGGCTCCCGCTGACGAAGCAGCCGTGCAAGCTATGACTGCGTTAGGTAACTAATCCAGTCGGCGTTTGTTACGTTCGAGGACAAGAAGATGCCAAATAAATACCACGAGGGGTTCTCTCTAATAGAACTCCTGATAGTTGTAACGATCATTGGAATCATCGCCTCGATCGCTATCCCTAACTTGTTAGCCTCAAGGCGAGCTGCTAATGAAGCGTCCGCGCAATCCTCGATGCGCACCATCTCTTCGTGCGAAGCCACCTACCAGTACACTTACGGCAACGGCAACTATACGGACGTGACTTCGTTAGGGGCCAAGACTCTCACTGACAGTGTCCTCTCGACGGGCTCAAAGAGTGGATACAACTTTGTATTCACTCCGGTTGCCGGACCTCCAGCGCTATACTGGGGGTATGCCGTCCCGACCTATACGTCAGGCATCGGCCAGACGGGTACGCGCCGGTTCGCAATCTCAGAAGACGCCGTCCTTCGGGGCGACACAACGCTGACTCCGCCTGCCGATGAGGCAGCAGTCAAAGCAATAAGTCCTCTGGGGAACTAAGCGCAGGTACTAAACTCACCGGGCCCAGAGTCTTGACTTCTCCATTAGTTTTGGAACGTCAATGCTCCGGGCCCGTTTACTTTCAAGACCTCGGCTAAGCACCCGAGCGATGTTAAGGTCCCCCTTACTTTTCTTAGTAGGTCCGTCACACCAGATGGAATCGCAATCGATTACAATTTTCTCGAGTCCACTAGCGGCTGATCGCAGGGAGGTTTCAGAGCGCACCGGCCCGCGGGAGTTGCGCAACGTTATCATTGTCGCGGCCGTGGCGATGGCCGCGCTTTTGCCGATCATGATCTTCGGCATTCCTAATGGCGCCGATTTGCCGAATCACCTGCGTTTTGCTCTTCCGTTTTACGAGTCAATTCAGTCGGGGCACTTTCATCCGGGTTGGCTGGCCGAATCGAACTATGGTCTGGGTGATCCCCGTTTCATCTTTTATCCACCGGGTCTGTATTACCTGCTCAGCGCGGCGCGGATGCTGACCAGGGAATGGTACTCAGCCACGATCCTCGTCTTCCTCTTTCTCTCGGTCTCAGGTGGATTGGGAGCGTATTCCTGGGCCCGCACGATTTTCAACCCGAGGGTGGCGATGTGGACGGGAATTCTGTACGCGCTGGCCCCGTATCGGCTCAACGAACTGTATCAGGCGTCGCTCTTGTCCGAGTACGCTGCCTGTTCCATCCTTCCGTTCGTCTTCGCTTTCGTCGAGCGCGTCATCAAAAGGAAAAGCATCTACGACGTGGTCGGTCTGGGTGCGTCCTACGCCTTGTTGATTCTCACAAACGTGCCGATAGCGCTCATTGGCTCGATCGTGGTGGCTATCTACGCTCTGATCAGGATGGAACGAAAGACTTTGTTCTCGACGATTACGCGACTCGGTTTGGGAGTGACGCTGGGTCTGGCGGCCAGTTCCTTCTTCTGGACCTCGATGCTGGCGGAGCTAAGCTGGATGAAAGGCACCGGCACCGAACCTAATCCTTACTACGACTATCGCCTGAATTTCCTGTTCTCTCCTTCGGCGCTGACGAATCGAAACACGTGGTACGCCAACATCCTGGCGCTCGTGATGATCGGTTTTTTCCTGCCCGGCCTCGTTTTCATTGTTCGTTCGTTCAAGCGAGAGAAGAGCAATCGCGCACTGCTTGCTGCCTCAGCGCTGTTGGTGATCACATTTCTGATGGCCACCAGCCTGAGCAAACCCGTCTGGGCCATAGTCCCAAAGTTATCCGAGGTCCAGTTTCCCTGGCGTTGGCTGGCAATCACTTCGCTAATGGGCGCACTCTTGTTTGCATCCAGCATACCGAAATGGCACGAGCAGCTTCGCCGGCGCCTTCGTCCACGCGATTTCGCGGTGGGATTGGCGTTCGCGCTCTCGCTGATTTTCATCGGCACCCAAATAATTCAAGACTGTGAATACATCACGCGCGCCAAGTTCGAGCCGATGACCCAGGACGTGCGCGGAGCTGTAAGCTTCAAAGACTGGCTGCCCACCTGGGCACGAGAATTCAATAAAGTCGAGAAGATGAACGCTAACGTGAATGCGGGATCTCGCCCGGTCATGATCACTGCCTGGGAACCTGAGCAGCGCACTTTTCACCTCGGTGCTGGATCTGAAAACACTCTGCAAGTGCGCACTTATTTCTACCCCCGTTGGACGGCGAGGGCTGACGGCCAGCCGCTAACAGTCACACCGAATGCAGACGGCCTATTGCTGATATCGGCCCCGACGCAGGCGACTGATATTCAGCTAGTCTTTCAGCCGCCGAAGCGGGTCCGGCTGTTTGAACTAACCACCGTTGTGAGCTGGTTGCTGATCCTTGGATCGCTCTTGTGGGCTCTAATCAAAATGCAGAGGCAGCAGAAATCGAAAGCAGTTCACAACGCACTCTAGTGTTCAGATGACCGCTCGACCATGACCGGGCACTAGCCCGACCGTCAGGGAGGGCTCAACTTAGCCAGCCAATAACTCGTGAGCCCTCCCTCACGGTCGGGCTAATGCCCTGCCCGCACAAATACCTCTTTCGCATTGGCCCTGATTAGGTTAGAGTATTCTGCCTAACAGCTCGCGTCATGAGCAGACCATCTGCCGACTTAATAGCCGCGCCAGATTTGGCCGATAACGTGAACCCCGCTACAACTGGAGTCGCATGGCGACGCGTCGCCGCAATTGCGCGCAACGCGTTTCGCGAAGCCGTGCGCGATCGCGTCCTCTACAACCTCGTCCTTTTTGTCCTGCTCCTGATTGCCGGCGCGATCTTTCTGGGTGAGATCTCCGCGGGCCAGGAAGCGAAGATCATTGTCGATCTGGGATTGAGCGCGATCCTGCTGTTTGGAGTTTTCATCGCCATCTTTGTCGGTGTGGGCCTGGTCTATAAAGAGATCGAGCGCCGCACTCTTTACGCGATTCTTTCAAAACCGATCGGCCGCGGCGAATTCATGTTGGGCAAGTATCTGGGCCTTTGTCTCACCCTGCTGGTCAATGTCGCCGTCATGGGCGTCGGCTTGTCGCTGGCCCTGATTGTTGTGAAGCGGGGATGGGAACCTCTAGCACTGCGTATCTGGCCGGCGATTTTTTTGATCTATGTTGAGTTGGCCATCTTAACGGGCGTCGCGATGCTGTTCTCGGCTTTCTCATCGCCGGCGCTGTCTGCCCTACTTACTTTTTTCGTCTTCGTCATTGGACACTTTAGCGCCGACCTGAAAACGCTGGCGCACTCGATGGGCAGCGCGCCCACCCGTTGGGTTTTTGCCGGACTTTATTACCTCCTGCCTAATCTCGCCAACTACAACGCAATTACCCCGGCCGCGCACGGTCAGGTGCCGGAAGGCCGAGCCATCGCGATGGCCGCCGTCTATGGCGTCATCTACATTGGAGTGTTGCTGGCCGCGACTACCCTTGTTTTCAGCCGGCGAAATCTCAAATGAAGAGGGACGTTTTCTTAGCTTTGGCGATTGTTGTCGGGCTCACGGCCGCGGCCCTGGTGACGCGTTGGAATGATGAGCACCGTCAAAATCAAAACGCGCAGTTTACCGAAGATCAGTTGTACCTGAACGGACCAGCGATGAAGCGGCTCACCTTGGCTTTCAACGGGGTGGCCGCGGATTGGTATTGGATCAGATCGCTGCAATACGTGGGGCGCAAGATCGTTAACTACGAGGACACGCACGACGGCAAATTTGATTTAGCCGGCTTATCGTCGCTGGATCTGCGCTTGTTGCCGTCGCTGCTGCGCATGACGGCTACTCTCGATCCACATTTTCTCGAGCCTTACTATTACGGCGCATTAATACTTCCCGATCTGAACCCGGACGAAGCCATCGCGCTTTTGAACCAGGGCATCGCCGCCAATCCTGACAAGTGGCGGCTTTATCAACATCTCGGTTACGTCTACTGGCAGCGAGGCGACTATCAAAAAGCGAGCGAAGTGTACGCTGCCGGAGCTGCGATTCCGGGCGCGCCGCCCTGGCTGCTGGCGATGAGCGCGCGGATGAAGGCCGAAGGCGGCGCCAACCAGGCCGCCCGCGAAATGTACACACACCTTTTCGAAGCGTCCGATGATCCGACCGTAAGAGAGATGGTCGTAAAGCAACTGATGCGACTGGATTCAATGGAAGAGCGCGACAAGATTCGCCAGATCCTAATCGATTACGCGACCCGGACCGGTCGTTGCGCTACGACCTGGAGAGAAATCAGCCCCGCGCTGCGTGCGGCCGGGTTGCGAGTTGACGCTGCTGGTTTGCCGCTGGATCCGAAGAGCGTTCCCTATCGTCTAATCAAGAATGGTTGTGATGTGGATCTGGATGAACACTCAGAAGTGCCGCACCGGTGAGTGGCACAGACTTCAGTCTGTGATAACGATTGTAAAATCTCAGACTGAAGTCTGAGCCACTAAGATGAAAAAGGCGCAGTCAAAATTAAGCAAAGCCAGCCATTCGCGCCCCGACGGCTCGACGAATGCCCCGCCCCAGGGTGTACTTGATCAGAGCCGCGCTTTGTTCATGGTCGTAGCCGCCACGATTCTCGCGTACGCCAATTCGCTTGGCGGCGCGTTCGTGTTCGATGACACGAAGCAAATTGCCGGGAATCCGGCGTTGCGATCGTGGAGCAACGTTCTGCGCGCCTTCACCAGCGACGTTTGGAGTTTTCAAAGAGGCACGTTAACTAAAGACATTCCGCCGCCCTACTATCGCCCGCTGTTCACTGCTTACCTGACGGTCAATTACAAGTTGTTTGGATTATGGGAGCCGGGCTGGCATCTCATGAACCTGCTGGTTCATTGCGGCGCGACAGTGGCTGTCTTTTTTTTGATCAAGAGACTTTCCGGCGATCGTTTGATTGCCACTTCGGCGGCGCTGCTATTCGGTTTGCATCCGGCGCACGTGGAATCAGTCTCGTGGATCAGCGGCATTCCGGATCCGCTGGCAGCTTTGTTCTATGTGCCGAGTTTGATTTGGTACATCCGTTATCGCACCGAAGGGGACAAGAAGTTTCTAATCGCATCGCTCGCCGCGTACGGGCTGTCGGCTTTGTGCAAAGAGACCCCGCTCGCCCTGCCGCTAGTCTTCATTGCCTGGGAATTCGCGCGCACCAAAGCGCGGTCCAGCTTGAGCGCCCGTGGCCGCGAGATCATTCCCCAAATGATTCCGTTTGCGGTCGTCGCCGGCGCCTATCTCGCATTGCGATTCGCGGTGCTTGGCCGCATCAGTTGGAAGCATCCGTTGATGGCCCAGGTGCCTGACTCAGCAATCTGGATGACGGTGCCCTATGTTTTGGTAAGTTATGTGCGGCACCTCGTGGCGCCGTTTTATCTGAGCCTGATCTATGGCACCTCTTTTGTAACCAGCGCCGGGGATCCGAGATTCCTTTTGCCCGTGGCGCTAATCCTCGTCCTCGTTCTATCGCTTTGGGTCTATCGCAAAAAGCTTCCGGGTCAGGTATGGATAGCCCTGGCGCTGATCGTCGCGCCGCTCTTGCCGGTGCTGAACCTGAAGGTCTTTCACTACGAGTACATCATCCAGGATCGTTACCTGTACTTGCCGTCCATTGGTTTCTGCTATCTGGTGGCGATGTTGGTGGTGGCGTTTTCAAAAACCCGAAAGCCGCTTGCGACTGCCTTGGCGGTTTTGATTATCGTCGCGTTCGGGATAGGTACGTTTGCGCAGAATCGCGTCTGGCATGACGCCGTATCGCTCTGGCGGCGGGCGGTCTATTACTCTCCCGATTCATGGTCGACGCATTACAATCTCGGGCTCGCTCACCTCAACCTCAAACAGTACCAGGCTGCCGTCAATGAGCTGGTTGAGGCGAAGCGGCTAAACCCCCGCGAGCCTATGGTGCTCAACAATCTGGCGCTGGCACACGCCGGCGCCGGCGACATCATCGGCGGGATTACGATTCTGCGGGAAGCCCTGAAGTTGGATCCAACTTTGGTTGAAGCACACAACAACCTGGGGGCTCTTCTTTTTGAGAGAAACCGCTACGACGACGCCCGGTTGGAGTTCATGGAAGTATTAAAGCGGGATCCATCGTCACTCTCCGCTCGATTTAATCTGGGGCGAACTCTAGTGGCGTCGAAGGAGTATGAACCGGCTATCCGCGAACTCGAAGCAGTTCTGGCGCAGCAACCTGACGACGCTCAGGCTCATTACCAGTTAGCTCTGAGTTACGCGGCCACCGGACGGAAGGACGAAGCCATTCGCGAGATCAAACGTGCCCTCAGCTATCCGAACGAACCGAACGCTAAGGCGGAGATGGAAGAGAAACTCGTCGAGCTGGAAAAAGCGAAATAACTATTCATGGACCAGGGTCAACCCAAAATTGAATGGAGATGGGGCGCGCTGGCCGCGCTGGCGATGACGATCATCGCGCTGTATCCGCAGATCAACCTTTGGATTGCCCGCGGCTCAGCGTGGCAGGGCTCGTATGTCCTGACTCAGGGAGATGAAGTCGCCTATTCAGCTTACATCAACGCTTTGATTGACGGCCGCCCACGCAGAAACGATCCTCACACGGGCCGCGATGACGCGCCCGGCGCGCCCCAGCCAGAATCGCTTTTCTCGATTCAGTTTGTTCCTGCCTACGCAATCGCGCTGCCGGCGCGGCTTCTGCACATTTCGGCTGCGACCGCGTTCATTGTCCTAATGGCATTCGCGGCGATTGGGGCATCACTGGCGATCTTCGCTTTGATCGGCAGCCTCACCGGCGACAGCAGACTGGCCTCAGCGGGTGCAATCTTCGTGCTTTGCTGCGGCACTATGGTCGCGACACAGGGAGAAGTTCGCGCCTTTCTCGGAGGAGCGCCAACCTACAGTTTCTTTCCGTTCATGCGCCGCTATCAGCCGGCGCTTCCCTTCCCGTTGCTTTTCGTTTTCTGTTTGCTGATCTGGCGCGCCCTGAATGCAAACAAACGACGCGACGCGATAATTCTTACGGGCGCGGCGGGCACAGTGGCGGCCACACTTGTCTTCAGCTATTTTTATCTTTGGACCGCAGCGCTCGCCTGGTTGGCCGGATGTGGGGTGGTGTGGTTCATCTGGCAGCGCCGAGATCGACCACGCATTGCGCTGGTTTGTGGAATCGTTTTCGCTTTTGCCGTTTTAGCGCTCGGCCCTTACTTCATTCTGCTTTCGCATCGCGATCCACACATGGATCAGGTGCAACTGTTAACGTTGACGCACGCGCCCGATCTGTTTCGCGTATCGGAATTGATGAGCCTGGCGGCGCTCGCGGTGTTGGGCTTCGGGATCCAACGCAAAGTGTTCGCCGACCAGCGGGTGGCATTATTCGTCGCCTCACTGGCGTTCATGCCCCTGATTGTATTTAACCAGCAGGTTCTTACCGGCCGTTCAATGCAGCCACTGCATTACGAGCTCTTTATCGCGAATTATGTTTCGCTGCTGGTCATCGTGCTGACCACAGCCGTAATGCTCCAAAACCGCGCAGCGAAACCGATGAGGATTCCGGGACGCGCGATTGCGCTAGCGGGCCTGCTGGCGTGTGGCTGGGGATTTATTGAATCGACCGGAGCAACCAAACGCGATGTGGCCCTGGCAAAAGTGCGTGACGATGCGATGCCGGTCAGCAGAAGATTCGCCGAGTTGGCGAGGTCGGACGCGACGCTGAACCTGCCGCGCAGCGCGCTCGATCCTCAACCAATCATATTCTCTTCCGCATTGCCGGTCGCTGATTGGCTGCCAACTGTCGCGCCGCAAGCTTCACTTTGGGCCTTGCACATGGATGCTTTTCCCGGCGCGACTGCCGCCGAGCGCAAAGAGCGCTTCTATCAGTACATGTATTATTCCGGCATCAGCGACAGAGATCTCGAGAAGGCGATTTTAGAAGGGCGCTTTGCAATCATGTCGGCGCTCTTCGGTGTCGAGCGAGTCATCCCGGGATTGGTGCCTGGCGAAAAGCCGATCACGATCGATGAGATGCGGAGTGCCTGGCGGTCATACAGCGAATACGTCGCTTTCTTTTCGCATGATCGCGCAGCGCATCCGACGCTCTCGTACGTCCTGGTTCCGACCGAAGCCGCGCCCGATCTGTCGAATGTAGATCGCTGGTACCAGCGCGACGCGGGCGAAAAGGTGGGCATCTTTACTATCTATCGAGTTAAGCTGAGGCCATTAGCCGGCCAGTGAGGTCGGTACCACCTGCGGTAGCTGATGGGCCAAGCGCGGCTCATCAGACTACGCGGCGCATGATAAGAAAAGCGGTGACGAGTCACCGCACTGCTATGTGAATGTCCAGTCGGACTGAACAAATGATTTTAGCTGCTTCGACCTTAAGAGAGACTGACTGCTATTCGTGGCACGACTCTATGGTGCGTCACACTCTCGCGCATGCGGCCCACTCAAGGGCA
>JBBQWP010000026.1:0-73753 GCA_038210455.1 Pyrinomonadales bacterium
TCGGATTTCGTTGCGACGATCAAGTGTGGCTTCTGATTGTGCTTGAGCCACTCGTGAAGCTGCAAGTCCTGTTTCGAGGGTTCGTGACGCGAATCGACGAGATGAATTGATAGCACAAGCTGCTCGCGTTTGGCAAGGTAGTTTTCCGCCGAAACCCCCCATTCCGCTTTCACCGTCTTCGGCGCCTTTGCATAACCATAGCCTGGCAAATCAACGAGGCGGAAGCGATCATTTATCAAATAGAAGTTCAGCGACTGGGTTCGGCCCGGCGTATTTGAGGTGCGCGCCAGACCGCGAACGCCCAGCAGTGAATTGATTAAGCTTGATTTACCTACATTGGAGCGCCCCAGAAAGGCGATTTCGGGCCGGGGATCCTGCGGCCAATCGCTTTCCTGAAATGCGCTCTTAAGGAAGACGGTGCTGGTAACTTTCATTGCAATCGGAAGGACAGAAAACGAGGCCGGCAACTTTCTGCCAGCCTCGTTTTCGGTTAAGTCTTGACGGTTTTAACTCTAGGCGTTGGCAGCCCGGGCGCGCTCAGCCATCATTCCCTCGATCATCTTGATCCGCTCGCGGATGGCCGCCAGCTTTTCTTTGTTCTCCGGAACGCGGCGGACAATCGCCTCATAATTTTTGAGCATGTCTGGTTGCTGCCACTGCGTGCGCAGATCTTCGAGAATTGGCTCAATCTTGGCGAAGACAAACAGGTGTTCGCCATTGGCATCATTGAACATCTGTTCGTCGATGGCGCCGTTATTAACCAGCGACGCAGCCATGTCCCAATATGAAATGACCATGCGGAGATGTCCGCTATGCTCGCTCATCATTGCGTCCATGTATTCGGCGGCGGTGGTTGGATTAAAGCTGAAGAACCAGTTGCGTGCTTCACGCATCACGGGCTCACGGCGGAGGTCGTACAGTTTCAGAATCAGATTTGCGTCTTCTTGCTTGCTCATTTTGTGCTCTCCTTGAAATGTAAAGGTAACTCTCCCAACGGCAGAGACGCGCTAAACGGTTTAGCACGCACTCTCTGGTGACTCGAACAGAAAAACAGAGAACTGTTAGTGGCCGAGCTTTATTGTTCTGCAGGCGTCTGCAGACCCTGTGGCGGTGGCTCGGTCGTCCACAAAGGTGCGGCACCAACGCCGACCTCGGTCGTTGGCGGCACATCTTCGAGCGCCAGGGCAACGACTTCATCGATCGTTTCGACCAGATTAATGGTCAGCAGGTTGCGCACTTCTTCGGGCACATCCGGCAAATCCTTTTCGTTGTCTTTCGGTAGAATAATAGTGTCGATGCCAAAGCGATGCGCGGCCAGAAGTTTTTCCTTCACTCCGCCGATGGGTAGAACCTTGCCGCGCAAGGTTATCTCTCCGGTCATTGCCACGTTCTTGCGCACGGGCACGCGCATAAGGGCCGAGGCCATCGCGACCGCCATCGTGATGCCGGCGGAAGGTCCATCTTTGGGAATTGCGCCTTCCGGAACGTGAATGTGCAGGTCGCGCTTGCGAATGAAATCGAGATTGATCCCCAGCCGCTCAGCGCGGGATTTAATGCAGGTCAAGGCCGCCTGAGCAGACTCCTGCATTACGTCGCCTAGTTTCCCAGTCAGCGTGACTGTTCCCCGGCCCTTGGTCAGCGTGGCTTCGATTTGCAGCACTTCGCCGCCAACTTCCGTCCATGCCAGACCAGTTGCCAAACCGATTTCGCTTTCGGCCGCCACTACCTGTTGCCGGAACTTGATCGGTCCCAGCATTTCCTGAACGCGCAGCGCGTTAATCTCATCCTTGAAATCAGCGGCGACGTTTTCGCCGACGAAGCGTCGCGCGACCTTGCGGCAGCACGAGCCAATTTCGCGCTCGAGATTTCGCACGCCGGCTTCGCGGGTGTAGTGACGAATAATCTCGGTAATCCCTTCGTCGGTGAATTCGAACTGCTCGGTTTTTAAGCCGTTCGCTTCGGCCTGTTTGGGCACAAGATGGCGCTTCGCTATTTCCAGCTTCTCGCGTTCGGTATAGCCGGAAAGACGCAGGACTTCCAAACGATCCTGAAGCGCCGGCGGAATTGTGTGTAGAACGTTCGCCGTCGCGATAAAGAAGACTTTGGTCAGATCGTATTCAACGTCGAGGTAGTGATCCTGGAACATGTGGTTCTGTTCCGGATCGAGAACTTCCAGCAGGGCCGCGCTCGGGTCGCCACGAAAATCTGTTCCCAGTTTGTCGACTTCGTCGAGCAGCAACACCGGGTTTACGGTCCCTGCCTTCTTCATCATCTGAATGATCTGGCCGGGCAAGGCGCCAATGTAAGTGCGCCGGTGACCGCGAATTTCGGCTTCATCGCGCACGCCGCCGAGACTAAGCCGCACAAACTTTCTTCCCGTAGCGCGCGCAATTGACTTGCCGAGGCTGGTCTTGCCAACTCCCGGCGGGCCCACGAAGCAGAGAATAGATCCCTTCGGGTTTTTCACCAATTGACGCACCGCGAGATATTCGAGAATGCGGTCCTTAATCTTTTCCAGCCCGAAGTGATCTTCGTTCAGGACTTCCTCAGCTTTAGTCAGATCCCGAATCTCCTTAGACTTTTGTTTCCACGGCACACTAACGAGCCAATCGATGTAGGTGCGCGAGACGGTTCCTTCCGCAGACATCGGCGGCATGGCTTCCAACCGGTGCAATTCCTGTAAGGCTTTTTCCTTTGCCTCTTCAGTCATGCCGGCTTCTTCGATCTTCTTTTTCAGTTCATCCATCTCAGCGCGCTCGTCTTTGCGGCCCAATTCTTTATGGATGGCCTTGATTTGCTCGTTGAGGTAATACTCTTTCTGGGCTTTCTCCATCTGGCGTTTTACGCGCGTCTGGATGGTGCGATCGAGCTGTCGCTTTTCGAGCTCAATTTCCAAAATCTCGACCAAGCGAGCCAGGCGCGCCTGAGCTGAGAAAAGTTCCAGCAGTCCCTGCTTGTCCTCCACTGAAATGCGCAATTGCGAGGCGAGCGCATCGGCCATGTGTGACGGATCGGCATTGCGCATCGCGGTCTGCAAAGCATCCGGCTGTACGTCGGGCGCCAGGCGCAAATGCTGTTCGACCAGTTGGGCAATCTTTTGTACCAGGGCATCGGTCCGAACGCCTTCTTCGTTCACAGCCGGCGCGCGCCGGACCAGTGCAGTGAACGCGCCGCTATTGTTCTCGACCCGAACGGTCGTGGCGCGTTCGCGGCCTTCAACCACAACCTTGATCTGGCCGTTCTCTTGTCGCTGCGATTGCAGGATGCGCGCGATCGTGCCGACGCTGTAAATCTGCTCCGGCGCCGGTTCATCCACCGTGGCGTCGTGCTGGGTCGACAGGAAGATGGTCCGGTCAGACGCCAGGGCCATCTCCAGCGCTCTTACCGATCCGGGCCGGCCAATTTTGAACGCCACCTTGGTGAACGGAAAGATCACGACATCGCGGATCGGCACCATCGGATAACGGGCGATATCGGAGGGACTACGGTCTGAATATTCTTCCATGATTTTTTACTGCGGGCGTGAACGCTGAGAAAATGAAGCTCCTGAAAAGTACGTCGGGACCCTTAATAAAACGACGAATAGGGCTGCTCTCGAAGATTAGCTAACCGTCGTCACCGGTTGCGAATAAGGGCGAGCCGCGCTGTCGTCTCGCCCCCTTAGCAACTGCGCTGATTGTAAACTATTTGTCGAGAACCCGCTACTAGGCTTTTCGTCCGAAACCAGGAGAGATTTTTATCAGGGAAGACTATGCAGCCGCGTCATCAACACCCGCCAGACCTTCGCCCGGCATGGCGCGGCGGCGCTCGACCATTTCGCTGGTGATCACGAATTCTTTGATGCGTTTCTGTGACGGCAGCATGTACATCGCCTCGAGCAGCAGCTCTTCCAGGATCATCATCAGCCCGCGCGCGCCGACTTTGCGTTGCAGCGCCTGGCCGGCTACGCCGCGCAGCGCGTCGTCGGTGAAACGCAGCTTGACGTTGTCAAACTCGAACTTCTTCTGATACTGCCGCACCAGCGCGTTCTTTGGCTCGGTGAGAATCTTGACCAGCGCACTTTCATCCAGTTCATGCAGCACGCCACAAACCGGCAAGCGGCCCACGAATTCGGGAATCAGACCATAGCGAATCAGATCTTCCGGTTGCACGTGAGCCAGCGCCTCAGCCTGGCGTTGCGATCCGGACTTGACCTGGGCCTGGAAGCCGAGGGATTTGTTTCGCAAACGGCGCTCGACAACCTTTTCCAACCCAACGAACGCGCCGCCACAAATAAACAGAATGTTGGTCGTGTCCACCGGGAAAAATTCCTGGTGCGGATGCTTTCGGCCACCCTGAGGCGGAACGTTGGCGATAGTACCTTCCAGGATTTTCAAAAGAGCTTGCTGCACGCCTTCGCCCGAAACGTCGCGCGTGATTGAAGGGTTTTCGTCCTTGCGACAAATCTTGTCGATCTCGTCGATGTAGATGATCCCCTGCTGCGCGCGTTCGACGTCGCCGTTCGCCGCCTGCAAGAGTTTGAGAATGATGTTCTCGACGTCTTCGCCGACGTATCCGGCTTCAGTCAGCGTGGTTGCATCGACGATGGTGAAGGGAACGCTGAGCATGCGCGCCAGCGTCTGAGCCAGCAGCGTCTTGCCTGTGCCCGTCGGGCCGATCAGCACGATATTGGATTTCTGAATCTCGACGTCGGCGCGCCGGCGAGCCAGCTCGATGCGTTTGTAATGCTGGTAAACCGCGACCGCGAGTTGTTTCTTTGTTTCTTCCTGGCCGATGACGTATTCATCGAGGAAGGCCCGGATTTCCCCGGGCTTGGGCAGTGGTGGTCGAGAGGCCACCGACTCAGCTTGCTGGTCGTCGGTGATGATCTCGTTGCAGATGTCGATGCACTCATTGCAGATGTAAACAGTGGGGCCCGCAATGAGCTTCTTCACTTCGTTCTGTGATTTACCGCAGAACGAGCAGCGCAGCGTGTCGTCAGTTCGTCTTACCATAGTCTGGGGAACTCCGTTGAGACTGTAAGATGTAGCGCACTTGTTAAGTTGCGAGAACGCAAGTTAGCAACTTGCGTTACTCGCGGTGCGCGATGACCTCGTCTATTAAACCATATTCTTTGGCTTGAACAGCAGACAAATACCGGTCGCGTTCGACGTCGCGCTCGATCTGTTCCATGCTCTGACCGGTGTGTTTAGCGAGAATTTCGGAGGTTAATTCGCGAATGCGGATGAGTTCTTCAGCATGAATGCGCACGTCGGTGGCCTGGCCCTGCATGCCGCCCGACGGCTGGTGAATGAGTATGCGAGAATTCGGCAAAGCAAAGCGTTTCCCTTTGGCTCCGGCGGTCAACAACAGCGCGCCCATCGATGCGCACATGCCGACACAGATCGTGGTCACGTCCGGGCGAATGAATTGCATCGTGTCGTAGATTGCCAGACCCGCGGTCACGGACCCGCCGGGTGAGTTGATATAGACGTTGATGTCTTTTTCAGGGTCCTCGGCCTCGAGGAAGAGTAATTGCGCCACGATCAAGTTAGCGATTTGATCGTCGATCGGCGTGCCGAGAAAAATGATGTTGTCTTTGAGAAGTCTGGAGTAGATGTCAAACGCACGCTCTCCGCGCGACGTTTGCTCGACCACCATTGGTATTAGTGCCATATCAGCTCTTAAGTTTTGTGATGTGAGATCAAGACTCAGGGGTTATATATCTTCATTTTCCATTTATCATCTGCCATTGAAAAGTGTGTCTTTACCCGGGAAATATCAAATGAGAAATGAAAAATGATAAACGGAAAATCTATTCCTGCTCCTGTGAGTCGGCCTCATCCTTGCTTGTTTCTTCGTTCCACTCTTTGTCACTCACGCGCGCGTTTTCGACTAATAAGTCGAGCGCTTTACGGTTGCGCAACCTGCCAGCGATGCTACGTTCGCCACCCTGCTTTGTCAAGATAGCACGCACCTGATCTGCGGACTGTCTGGACGCGTCGGCGAGCGCGTTGATCTCGTCATCAACTTCCTGATCGCTTACTTCAATTTTCTCTGCTTCAGCGATGCGTTCGAGCAGGAGCGAACTGCGCAGATCATAGCTCGCCTGTTCTTTTAAAGATTCGCGCGCCTTGTCCCACTGCAACTCAGGGTTGCGCGGATCGATGCCCTGGCCAATCATGTCACGCATCACTGACTCGAGACGATGCTCGGTCTGGTGTTCTACCAAACGCTCCGGCAATTCGAATTCGTGCAGATCGACGAGTTGTCGGATCAATGCCCCGCGCATTTTATTCTCTGATTCACTTTTGACTTGTTGGTCCAGGTCGGCGCGAATCTTTATGCGCAACTGCTCGAGCGATTCAATCTCGTCACCGAGACTCTGGGCCCAGTCGTTGTCCAGATCAGGCAGTTCCTTAATCCGCACCGCACTGATCTTCACCGAGTATTCAACCTTCTTACCGGCCAGACCCTTAGCGCCGAAATCCGCCGGATAGTCCACTGTGAAAGTCTTTTCGTCTTCGGACTTGGCGCCGGTTAGCTGGTCGGTGATCTCCTGCACCACGCCCTCGCCGCCCAGGATCACATCGACGTCCTCGACCTTGATCGGCTCGGCCCCGGGTTCGTCGATAAAAGTGCCGTGAAAGCTGGCCGTTACGGTATCGTTTAGTTGGGCGCCACGATCTTCCACGGGCTCGAGCGTAGCTGAGCCCTCCCGTAAAGATTCGATGACCCGGTCAACGTCTTCGTCTTTCACGGGCCGGGTACTGCGGGTGACCTCGAGGCCCTTGTAATCGCCCAGTTTGATTTCGGGCAAGACCTCGACACTAACGTTGAACGCAATCGCCTGTTGGCCGAGCCGATCGAGCCCTTCGGAATTCTCCAGATTGAGTTCAGGTTCACCGAGTGGCGCGAGCTTGTGTTCCTCGACCGCCTTCTGCACGGCGTCGGGAAGTAACTCCCGCAGGACCTCAGTGCGAATCTGTTCCTTAAAGCGGGTGCGAACGACGGCGCGCGGCGCATGCCCCGGACGAAAGCCAGGGACACTCGCCGCTTTGGCATAGTTGTCACTGATGCGGTCGTATACAGTGCGGACGGCAGCGGCGTCGATCTCGACGTCTATCTGCTTGCGCGTTGGTGAAATGTCTTTGAGTTCAGTTTTCATAAAAACAAAAGTAAGCAGTAAGCGGTGAGCTAGTGGGCAGTCAACTGGGGCCGTTTAGATCTGACCCTTGCGGCGCTCTAGCTTTGCTCTCCCAACACCATGCCTTCCGACTGCTCACTGCTTACTGCCAGCTGCTTACTGTCTTGTGGTGCGAAAGGGGGGACTCGAACCCCCACACCTTTCGGTACCAGATCCTAAGTCTGGCGCGTCTGCCAATTCCGCCACTTTCGCATCTCAATCAAATCGAAAGCGAGAATAGCACACACTTCAAAGCCGTTGCATCCGACGCATTAATTGATTCATTGCGGCGATGAGATCCATCCCCGCTCGCTAGTCAACCGCGGCGACGCGAGGACAACAGGCGTACGACCAGATAGATAGGAACGCTGACCGCCAGAATCAGCAAGGCAAAGAGACTATCGCGTCGGTCGCTAATCGCAGCGCCCCCCAGAAACGCAATTGAGCCCAGCAAAACTATTCCCGTGATCCACGGATAACCCCACGCCCGATATGGCCGCGGCAGATCGGGTTCGCGCACGCGCAGCACGATCAGAGAGAGGTAGGCCATGGTGTAATTCGCCACAAAGAAAAATGCGAGCGCCGCCAGCACCTGTTCGAAACTTCTGAAGATGAAAAGCAGAGCGACGACGGTGCTAATAAGCAGAGTGACAGTCGGCGTGCCGCCTTTGTTTACTTTAGTGGCGCGGTGGGTGAAGAGCTCGTCGCAGCTCATCGCATAAAGAATCCGGGGCGCGGTCAGAGTGTAAGCATTAATCGTGCTCAGCAGAGAGAGAATGGCCAGAATCCGAATCGTCTTGTCACCATAAGCGCCAAAGATTTTATTGGCGACCGCGCCGGCGGCAAAGTTCTCGCCGGCGAGTTGCGACATCGGCAGCACGAAGACATAAGCTAGATTAACGATCAGATAGATCGCGATTATCAGGAGGACGCCGCCGATCATCGAGCGGACTACGTCACGCCCTGGGTTGCGGACTTCTTCACCGAAATAGATCACGCCGTACCAACCGTCGTAGGTGTAGAGCACACCTTGCAGCGCAATGATGAGCGCTCCGAATAGAGCAAAGCCGTGCGGCACTGCCAAAGATGTTCCCGTGCTTGTATTTCCACCGTAGGTAAACGCGGCGATCGCGATCACGGCAAAGATCAAAGTCTTCAACAGGCTGGTCACGTTTTGGGTGAAGCTGCCCCAACGAATCCCGCGCCATTGCAGGGCGGCGAACAAAAGCACCGTTACTAATGCGATTGATTTGTCGCGGCCGGCGAGCCTTGGAACCAATACCGCGGTATATTCGCCGACGACCATCGCGATGACCGCGAGGGTCCCACAGGTTGAAAGCCAGTCGCTCCAACCCACCACAAAACCGGGGTAGTTCCCCATCGCGCGATGAACGAAGACATACCAACCACCAGAGCGGGGAATCATCGTGCCGAGCTCTGCGACCGTAATCGCGCCGAGCAACGCATAAACGCCACCGAGGATCCAGACGCCGATGAAGAGTTTTGCAGTAGGAAGTTGGGCCGCAACTTCACCGGGAGTGCGCAGGATGCCCATCCCGATCGTGCCGCCAATAGTCACCGCGAGGCCGAAGCCGAGGCCGAGAATGCGCAAAAGCTTTCCGTCAACGGACCTTGAGTTGCGATTGTCTGGTGGTAAGGATGAGTTGAGGTCTGTTGGCTTGGCAGGACTCACGAAGGTGAGTTTAACCGTGAACTGGTCCTATGCCAACTTTGTTTCGAGTGCGTCGATTCGCTCTTCGGCTTCGCTCAGGTCGGCGCGATTCTCGAGCTGAATCGAGAGAATGCGAATGAGCCGCTTAGTTGCGTCCCGTTTGAATTCCTTTAGTTCTCGCTTGGTCTCACCAATATCGATCTTGATTCCAGCCACATCGCTTTTGAGGCCGGATACGTCGGTCTTAAGACCGGATACGTCATACTTTAGATCGGACACGTCCTTCTTCGTTGCGGCATTCTCACCGCGCAATTCCATGATTTCTTTCAGAGCCCTCTCCCAAATTGGTTTGGTGTCGTACGCGCGTGACTCAAGTTTCTCAAGACGAGCGTCGACAGAATCGAACCGCGCGAACACACGCTCTTCGAAGGATGCTCCATTGGAAAGGTCTTTGGTCGGTTCTTCGTTCATTGCAAGGTCTAATTATCGGCCCGATTCAAAGAACTATCAAGCGAAAAGTCAAAACTGCGTGAACTGTTCACTTGTCGGACGTTACTTCATTTTGCAAATCCCCACACATGGATCTTACTTTCTGAATCACAGCGTTCTCGTGACCTTTGATAATGATCTCGGCGCGTCTGGGTCCAGGCCTTTCGCTTCAGCCAGGAGCGCTGCGAATAGTTGTGCCGGAACAATGTAAGGAATGGGCGCGAGGAATTCATCGATCTCTCGGGGCATGATGATCGAGCGCGTACACGACGCAGCGGCTTCGAGATCGCCCGTGATCGCCAGGGTGTCGGCGCGTAGTTCGCCCAGGCGCGTGATAAGATCTCTCGTGCCTGCCAGCATGACGCCGGGCGGCGCGAACAGAATCACGGGGAAGTGACGTTCGATCATCGCGACGGGACCATGCAGGAAGTCCGCTGACGAAAATCGCTCGGCCACAACGTAACAGGTCTCCATCAGTTTCAAAGCAAATTCGTAGGCGTTACCGTAAGCGAGGCCACGTCCAACCACGACGCAGTTTTCCATGAACACATAGCGTTGGACCAGTTCGACTATTGCTGGTTGCTGTTCAAGCGCGCGGGCCGCCAGATCGGGAATGATCTGATAATCAATCGTGCGACCATCTTTCGCGAGCGCTGCCGCCAGCAGATAGAAGATCAACATCTGACCGGTGAAGGTCTTGGTAGCAGCTACTGAGCGCTCCTTACCGCCATGCATCAAGAGCGTCTCATCAACCACGGCCGCCATCGCCGAGGACGGCTCGTTGGTTACCCCGATCGTAAACGCGCCGGATTCACGGGCGGTTTCCAGCACCTGATTAATGTCTTCGCCTTCGCCGGATTGGGAAACTCCGATAACGAGGGCGCGCTTCAAATTCAGGTTCGCGTGATAGAGCGTATAGACGGATGGCGCGGAAAGTGAGACGGGAATCCCGGTAGTGATTTCCAGTAGATAGCGGCCAAACAACGCGGCATTATCCGAACTGCCGCGCGCCACCAGCACGATCAGATCAATCTCGCGCTGTCGCAGCGATTGGCCGAGCCGCGCAACCTTGGCGCTCTCTTCCTTGATTGTCTTTGCCAGAGCAGCCGGTTGTTCGGCGATCTCCTGGAGCATTAAGGACATGACTGCCTTGTCTCGTCAGTGTGCACGGCCATCATCGAGTGGGTGTCGTCGGTACAGAACCCAGAGCGGTAGCGACGGGGTCCAGCCATCCAACTTAGAGCCTTCCCTCATCCAGGATGTTGAGTGTTTGACCCGGTCGCTACCGCTCCCGGTTCTGTACCGTGTTGCAAGCCAACATAGTTTTGAGTCGACAAGTCCGGGCTCGAGCGTTTCAGCCTCAATAACTGATCAGCATTGTATTCGCCATCAATATCAGGTAAATAGTCGTGCGGCCATTCAACTCGATCAATAAAAATTTATGGACGTCATAAACAGAATCTGCCCTATGACTTTAACTCTAACACGAACCTTAAACTTGAGTGCGGCAATTGTCTTCGTGCTTGTTGCTACTTTTGTTCTCACTGAAGCCCAATCGGTGCAGGTCCAGATTATCCCCGCGCCAAGACAATTGAGCCAGAGTGAAGGACGGTTTGATCTCGGCGCGGACGCGCGCATCGTTCTCGCCGACGGCAAGTCGGATGAAGATCAATTCGCGGCCCGGGACTTCGCCGATGATCTCAAGCAAGCCGCAGGTGTGAATCTGAAAGTCGGCGGAAACAGCGCGCGGCGCGAAATCTTAATTGGCCGGATCGATTTGCCGAGAATTCAACAAGCCCTGCAACGAGCCGGTGCCGATGCTGGCCAGAAGTTAACTGACGAAGGCTATTTGTTGGTTGTCGGCGTGAATCAGGTCGTCGTGGCCGGCAAAGCTTCGAGCGGAACTTTCTATGGGCTTCAGACGCTGAAGCAACTCGTGCGCAGTGAAGGCGCAGGCGCGTTCATTCCCGCAATCAAGATTGTCGACTGGCCCACTATGCGTTGGCGCGCCGTCTCAGACGACATCAGCCGCGGTCCGGTGCCGACTGTTGATTACATCAAGCGTCAGATTCGCACTGAAGCATTCTTTAAAATGAACATGCACTCCTTTTATATGGAGCACACGTTCCGGAGCGAGTCGCAGCCGCTGATTGGCCCGGCCGGCGGATCTCTAACTCCGGCGGAAATTCGTGAACTGGTCGCTTACGCGCGGCATTATCATGTTGAGCTGGTTCCGGAACAACAAACTTTTGGCCACCTGCACAAAGCCCTGCGGCTGGAAAAATATGCCGATCTGGCTGAGACGCCTTACGGCGACGTGCTCTCGCCACAGCAGGACCGCACTTACAAGCTCATCGCCGATTGGTATAAGGAGCTGAACGACTTATTTCCCGGACAGTTCTTTCACATCGGCGAGGACGAAACCTTCGAGCTGGGCGAAGGGCAGAGCAGGGAAGCAGCCAGGACGCGCGGTGTCGGCGCGATTTATTTTGAACATCTCAATCGCGTGCGGGACGTGTTGAAGCCCTACAATCGCCGGCTGATGTTCTGGGGAGACATCGCTTTGCATCATCCTGATCTGATCGGCAACATTCCGAAAGACATGATCGTGATGAACTGGCAGTACGGCGCGCGCGATGACTTCTGGACCTCGATTCAACCATTCAAGGACGCTGGCCTGGAGCAGTTCGTTTGCCCGGGCGCCCAGAACTGGAACCAGATATTTCCTAATCTCGAGGCAGCCAGAAAGAACATCGTGAACTTTGCGCGTGATGGCCAGAAGGCCGGCGCTACGGGACTGATGAATACCACCTGGGACGATGACGGCGAATCGCTGTTTGAAGACACCTGGTACTCGATCGTTCTGGGTGCGGCGGCTTCGTGGCAGGAAGGCCCGGTTGATTTGGACAAGTTCGATCAGAGTTTTGATTGGGCTTTCTTCCGCAACGATGGCGATCAGTTTGTGAAGGCGGAACGATCTTTAGGGAAAGCAGGGACACAGATTGGCGCGGGTGGTACTACTGATGAAGTTTTCTGGCGCGATCCGTTCACCTCGCAATTTCAGAATCAGGCCCGCGCCTCTGCGGATCGAATTCGGCAAATGCGTCTGGCGGTAGAAAATGTGTCTGAATCGCTGATAAACAATGAAAGCCGCGCCCGGCGCAACGTTACGGCCATAGCGGCGATGAAGTTCGCTGCGCAGCGCTTCGATCATCTCGGGCGGCGGATGGAAGTGATGCAAAAGTTCAGCGATCAGTATTGGGACGCGTATTTGAATCTCGGTGATCGGGCGAAGACCAGAAAGCTGAGGTATTACTCGGGTGCGATCTACAACAACCTGCGCGAGATGGCGGAAGAGCTTTCAATATTGAAAGAAGGTTATCGCGCGCAGTGGCTGGCAGAAAATCGGCCGTACTGGCTGGACAGTGTTACGGCCCGCTACGATCAAATGATTTCGATTTGGCTGGCTAAGAGCCGCGTGATGGATGAAGTATTGCGGAAATACGAGGCGACTTCGACGCTGCCGAGTCCGGAAGAGTTTGGATTGGGGACGCGCCCTGTGCCTGCGCCAAGTCCGACGCCAAGATAGACGCATCTCCTGAGTGCCGTAGGGCACGAAATGTTTTTAGCCCGAGTCGGGGTTTATTTGGTTAGCCCATTATGGGCGACATAAACATTTCGCTCCTGACGGAGCGAGAAAGCAAACGGGGCAGTAGCCCGACCGTGAGAGAGGGCTCAGAGTTAATTTCACGCAAAGGCGCAAAGTAAGACGCCAAGGCGCAACGATGAGTGAGCCATTTACACAAGTGAAAGACGCCGCCGGCAATCGTCTGATCTTCCTCGATGTCTTTCGCGGCCTGACGGTCGCGGGGATGGTTTTGGTGAACAACCCCGGCTCGTGGGCGCATATTTACTGGCCTTTGGAGCATGCCGAATGGAATGGCTGGACGCCTACCGATCTGATCTTTCCGTTCTTTCTTTTCATCGTCGGCGTAGCGATTCCGCTGGCGTTCGGCAAGCGCATCGAACGTGGCGACAGCCGCCGGGGTCTCTTTCTGAAAGTCCTCTATCGTTCCGCGATCATTTTTCTTTTGGGCGAGTTCCTGGCCGGCTTCCCATATTTTCATCTCTCTACGATTCGAATTCCCGGCGTGCTGCAACGCATCGCCGTCTGTTACTTCTTTGCCTCGCTAATCTTTCTCAAGACCAGACCGCGCACACAGGCGATCATCGCCGTCGCTTTGCTGATCATCTACTGGCGAGTCATGAAGCATTTTCCCGCTCCAGGCTACTATGCAGGTGATTGGAGCAAGGAAGGCAGCCTCGCTTCTTACATTGATCGAGTCGTCTTTGGCCCGCACATCTGGAAGCAGGGGAAGGTCTACGATCCCGAAGGACTCTTGAGCACCATGGGTGCGCTCGGGACCACGCTATTCGGGGTGCTGACGGGTAACTATCTGAGGGACAAAACGAGAACGCCGATTGAGCGGGTCGCGCACATGTTCATCGCCGGAGTGGGCTGTGTCATCGTCGGCTGGATCTGGAACGCCTGGTTTCCCATCAACAAATCGCTTTGGACCAGTTCGTATGTTTTCTTTACCGCCGGACTGGCGTTGCAGTTCTTGGCTTTGTGTTACTGGCTGATTGATATCCAGGGCTACAAGCGTTGGACGAAGCCGTTTGTGATCTTTGGCGTGAATGCGATTGTTTTGTTTGTGGGGACTGGAGTCATGGCGCGGCTCATGGGTTTAATTAAATTCTCGCGCCCTGATGGAACCGCCCCATCACTCCAGGCTTTAATCTATAACAATGCTTTCGCGTCGTGGTTGCCACCCAACCGAGCTTCGCTGGCCTTTGCGATTTCATTCATCCTGCTGTGGCTCCTTCTACTCTGGTTGCTGTATCGGAAGAACATCATCATCAAGATTTGATGGAGCGCGGACATCCTGTCCGCCAGTGTGCGCAGCACACTCAATGCTCGTTTTCTCGTAAGCCTTTTCGCGCTTCGCGCTCAGGCGGACAGGATGCCCGCGCTCCATTAGCTAGCGTCTATATCCCGGCCCGCGCAGTACTCGTCCTGCTAACGCGGGCGTCCGCTGGCCGTTATCTACTTCGATCTCGCCGTTGACGATCACAAAGTTGATTCCCACGGGATACTGGTTTGGCTCTTCAAAGGTCGCGCGATCGATTACCGTTTTTGGATCAAAGATGGTGATGTCCGCAAAGTAGCCTTCACGAATCAAGCCGCGGCTCTTCAGACTCAGATTACCGGCGGGCAGTCCCGTCATCTTATGAATCGCGAGTTCGAGTGACATCAGATGCTGGTCGCGGACGTAGCGTCCAAGGATGCGCGGATACGTGCCCCAACCGCGCGGATGCGATTTCGATCCGGCCAGCGGGCCATCAGTCGCGCGCGCCCCGTTGTCGGTGCAGATGCTGACGAACGGCGATTTCAGCGCGGCCTGCATGTCGCTTTCCTTCATCATGAAAAAAATCGCGCCCGTTTGACCGCGATCCGCAATGATGAAATCAAAAAGAGCATCGAGCGGATCTTTGTTTTGCTCGACAGCGACTTCTGATAGTCGCTTGCCCTGCGAACTATCGAGATCGCGATTTACTACATTGGCGATTAGAATTCCGCTGGGCCCGCCGCTGCCGAGATAGATGTTCTCCCATACTTTTGAGTCGGTGGTTATTTCCTTCTTTAACCGCGCACGGGTTTGCGGATCTTTCAATCGCGCAATCATCCGATCAGTCCCGCCTTCAAGCGCCCACGGCGGCAGACAAGCGCTGAGCGAAGTGCTGCCGGCAACATATGGATAGACGTCGGCCGTGATTTTCAACCCTTGTCGCCTCGCGGCGGCGACGCGGCGCAGCATCTCCGGCATCCGGCCCCAGTTTTTCTGGTAGGCGGTTTTGAAGTGCCAGATCTCTGCCGGGATGTTAGCGCGCCGGGCGATCTCGAAAACTTCTTTCATCGAGTCGTCGATGGCGTTCGCTTCACTGCGCTGATGGGTGATGTAGATGCCGCCGTATTGATGAGCTACTTTGGCCAGTTCGACGATCTCGTCAGTCCTGGCAAAACGCGCCGGGACATACTGGAGCGAGGTCGAAACTCCCAGCGCGCCGTCTTTCATCGCGTCGGCGACCAGCTTTTTCATCTGCGCCAACTCCGCGGGCGTGGGCGGCCGATCGTCGTAGCCAATGACGTACTCGCGCACTTGGGTCGCGCCCACGAAGGTGCCCAGATTGAAGCCTGCCCCCTGTTTCTCCAGACGACTGAAATACTCGCTCAACGTGCGCCAATCGATGTTGAGATTGAAGCGGCGGTTGAAATCTTCGGACTCCTTAATCTGACGTTTGTTGATGGGGGCGATCGATTCGCCTTCGCCGGTGATTTCGGTCGTCACGCCCATCATGACCTTGCTCATCCCGCGCGGGTCGATCAGCAGAAATGTTTCTGACTGACCCAGCATGTCGATAAAGCCCGGCGCGACGACTTGTCCTTTTGCGTCGATCACTCGCTTCGCTGGCGCGCCGCGCAGATTGCCGATGCGCACGATGAGATCGCCTTTGATGGCGACGTCGGCATTGAATGCAGGTCGTCCTGAGCCGTCAACTACGCGGCCGTTGCGGATGATGAGGTCATAATCCGCAGGCGCGGCTCTACTAGCGTAGGGTCGATAAGAGACAAGAAGCATCGCAGCCAAAAAGAGTGCGAGAGAAATTCTGCTGATCATAATTTCACCGTTTGAAGTTTCGGATTTGCTGGCCAAGAAATCCTAATCGTTTGAATAGGAGGTGTCCAGCATTAGTTTTGGAGTGCGCCGGCAGAGCGAAGCGGCGACGGCGCTTTGGATTCCGGACAAACTTCAGTTTGTCGTTGATCTGTCTTCTACTCAAGTTGAAGGACAAACTGAAGCTGGTTAGGACATCCAAAGCGGTGTCGCGCTACGCTTGCCACCGCACTCCAAAAGGATCTTAGATGACTTTTCCAGATCGACTACGTAGAATTCAAATCCAATCAATGAGCGATGCAACCAGAGCTGAACAGAGTCGACCGGTAACACTTGCCGCAGTCGCCAAAGCGGCGGCAGGAACGCTGAGCGGCGATGGCAGTGCCTTAGTAACCGACGTAACTCACGATTCGCGCCAGGCGAAACAGGGAAGCCTGTTCGTCGCTGTGCGCGGCGAGTTGTTCGATGCGCACAAGTTCGTGCCGCAAGTGATCGAACAGGGCGCGGCCGGAGTGCTATCAGAACTTGACCGACCCGCCGACCTCGATGGCGTCTGGATTCAGGTCCAGGATATACGACGTGCGATGGCGCTCGCTGCCGCCACGGTCCATCATCACCCCTCGCGCGAACTGCAACTAGTCGGAATCACCGGGACCAACGGCAAGACGACTACGGCTTATCTGGTCGCTTCAATTCCGGAAGCCGCGGGCGAGCCGGTCGCGATGACGGGCACGGTTGAATACCGGCTGGGCAACGACCGAAAGAAAGCCGGACGCACCACGCCGGAAGCGACCGACATGCAGCGCCTGCTGCGCCAGGCAGTGGACATTGGCTGCCGCACGGCGGTGATGGAGGCGTCGTCACAGGCGATGGATTTTCATCGTTGCGACGAACTCGATTACGCCGTCGCTGCCTTTACGAACCTGACGCGCGACCATCTGGATTATCACAAAACGATGGAGAATTATTGGTACGCGAAGCAGCGTCTTTTTGACGGGCGGCTGGGGTCGCGCCCAAAAACTTCCGTCATCAATGTCGATGATCCTTACGGCGTTGAGTTGGCGAATCGACTCGATCGCGAAGGTCTGCGCGTGATTCGCTATGCGGTAAGAGCAGACGCTGATGTGACCGCGAGCGATCCTGAATTTTCGTTAGCCGGAATGCATTTTCGTTTGCGCACACCGGCGGGCGACCGCGACTTTCATTCTCCTTTGGTTGGGCCGCCGCATATCTACAACACGCTGACGGCGGTGGGGTGCGGGCTCGCGCTCGGCTACAGCCTCGATGTAATCACGGAGGCTTTGGAAAAATGCACCGGGGCGCCGGGGCGATTTGAGCGCGTGCCGCACGATGGCGACTTTGCGGTCGTCGTTGACTACGCGCACAGCGACGATGCTCTGTTAAATGTGCTGCGCACGGCGCGCGAGGTCACGAAGGGCAGAATTATCACGGTGTTTGGTTGCGGCGGCGATCGCGACGGATCAAAACGCGCGCCGATGGGCGAGGCCGCCGGGTCATTGAGCGACGTCGTGATTCTTACTTCCGATAATCCGCGCACGGAAGATCCAGACATAATTCTGGCCGACGCCGAAATGGGAATTCAGAAGACGGGCAAGCCTTACGAAAAAATCGCCGACCGCCGCGAAGCGATCCATCATGCCATTGCCCAGGCCCGCAGTGATGATCTGGTTTTGATCGCCGGCAAGGGCCACGAGGATTATCAAATCATCGGGCGCGAAGTTTTTCACTTTGACGACAAGGAAGTGGCGCGTGATGCGCTAAAGAACCGCTCGCGGTAGGGCGCAGATCATTTTCCATTTGTCATTTTTCATTGACCATTGTGGACGAGCGTTCAGAGTACCGACTTCAGTCGGGTAGTTGCCGAACAAAAGCCCAACTAAAGTTGGTACTCTAAACTCTAAATGGCAATGACAAATGAAAGATGACAAATGACAAATGGAAAATGATCCGGTCGCAGCCGCTCCCGGTTCTGACCAATCCTGCATGAATGTAGACTCATCACCTCTGCCAGGGACCACACCAAAAGGTCTCTTCCGCGGCATACAAAAGTGGGACCTGGTCGCGGTAACTATCAACGGCGTGATTGGCGCCGGGATCTTTGGCTTGCCGGCAAAAGTGTTCGCGCTGATCGGATCGTACAGCCTGATTGCGTTTGTTGCTTGCGCGCTGGTGGTGACGCTGATTGTTCTCTGTTTTGCCGAAGTCGGCAGCCGCTTTGACGAAACCGGCGGGCCTTACCTGTACGCGCGCGAAGCGTTTGGATCGACGGTGGCCTTTGAAGTTGGCTGGTTGATTTGGCTCGCCCGGCTGACCGCGTTTGCAGCCAACTGCAATCTGATGGTCAGCTATCTCGCCTTTTTCTGGGCGTCGGCAAACTCGCCAATTCCGCGGGCTTTGATCATCACCGGCACGGTGCTGTTGCTAACCGCGCTCAATATTTTTGGCGTGCGACTGGCCGCCATCGCCAGCAACCTGTTCACGGTCGGGAAACTAATCCCAATGCTTGTTTTTGTCGCGGCCGGTCTGTTCTTTCTCAACCCGCATGCTTTTGCGTTGGGCGCACGTCCGTCGGCGGGCGCCTTCTCGCAATCGGTGCTGCTGCTGATCTATGCGTTTACCGGATTCGAGATGGCTGCTATTCCGGCTGGTGAGATTCGCAATCCGCAAAGACACCTCCCGCGAGCTCTCCTGATCTCGGTTGCCGTCGTCGCCTTTACTTATATTCTGATTCAGGTGGTTTGCATCGGCACGTTGCCTGAGTTGGCAGGTTCGCCGAAGCCGCTCGCTGATGCCGGCCAGCGATTCATGGGCACGGCGGGCGCCGCCATCATTTCCGCCGGCGCGATCATTTCGATTGCCGGAAATTTGAATATCGTTTTGCTGTCCGGATCGCGCGTGCCTTTTGCGATCGCGGAACAGAAGCAATTGCCGTCCATCTTCGCCGCGATCCACCGTCGCTTTTCTACTCCGCACGTGGCCATCCTGATTACCGCGGCAGGGATGTTGGTATTAACTCTGAAAAGTTCCTTTGTCGCAGCTTTGACGATCAGCGCGATTGCGCGGTTGGTGACTTACGCGGTGACGTGCGCTGCGCTGCCGGTGCTGCGCCGGCGAGCTGACGTTCCCATGCCGGCATTCAAAGTTCGCGGCGGGCCCATCATTGCGGTGGCGGCGCTGATTCTGGCGGTGTGGCTGCTGGCGAATAGTACTTTGAGAGAAGCCTACACGGCTTTGATTGCGGCGGCAGTGGGAATGGTGATCTATTCGATATACCGTCTCGTACGCTATAATGCCCGGCAAAGGGAGCAGCGTGATGACTCAGCCTGATTACATCGAACAGCGAGACAACGGCTATTGTATTTTGGGCTCTCGCGTTTCCCTGGATTCGGTCGTCTACCGGTTCCTCGAAGGCTTGTCCCCGGAAACCATTCAGGCCGATTGTTTTCCTACGCGGAGTCTTGATCAAGTCTACGGAGCCATCTCTTACTACCTGACCAATCGTGCTGAGGTTGACCATTACCTTCAGGAGTCCGATGCGAATTACGAAGCGTTTCGGCAACACATCCGCGCTGAATATCCCGAAGCCCACCGAAGACTGGACGCAATTCTGGAAGAGGCACGTACCACCCGATTATGAAGATTCGGTTTCAGGCCGATAACGATCTTGATCAGCGAATCATAGTAGCAACCAGACGGCTCGCACGACCGACGCACGCTGCCTCGTGTATTCAGGGAGTTCATTTCGGCGAACGTCTCGCCTGGTTTAATCATTATCCCCCAAAGATTCCCGGTCGGACGAGCAGCGGAACAACTGCATTTGCTATGGGCTGCAAGTGAAGCCAAAGAGTACGTAAACATTATCTACGATCTGCCCTGATCTCAGCTTGCAGACAATATCCGTGGATCAACTCATCAAAAATCTCAGCGCGATCGTGGGTCGCGAAAATGTCCTGGCAGAGCCCGATGAGCTGCTCGTCTATGAATGCGACGGCCTGCCGCAGCACAAGCATCCGCCGCGCGCTGTAGTCTTTCCCACTTCAACTGAAGAGACTTCGGAAGTCCTGCAACTGCTGGCGCGGGAAGGCGTGAGTTTTGCGCCGCGCGGCGCGGGCACTGGCCTTTCCGGAGGCGCGCTCGCCATCGACCGGGGCGTGGTGATCGAACTCGCGCGCATGCGCCAGGTTTTGAAGATCGATCCAGAGAATCGCCTGGCCGTCGTGCAAACCGGATTGGTCAACGCGCACCTTTCGCGCGCAGCCGCGCCTTACGGTCTTTACTATGTGCCTGATCCGTCCAGCCAGCCCACCTGCACCATCGGCGGAAACATTGCCGAAAATGCCGGCGGAATTCACTGCTTGAAATATGGAACGACCACCGATCATGTCTTAGCTGCCCGAGTGGTTTTGGCTGACGGCACGATCGTCGATCTGGGTGGAGCGAAACCCGGTTACGATCTGCTCGGCGTGTTCGTCGGTTCGGAAGGAACGTTCGGCATTGCCACCGAAGCGACTGTGAAGCTGCTTCCGATTCCGCCGGCGGTGCGTACTTTGCTGGCTGACTTCACTAATGTTGATGACGCCAGCCGCGCCGTCTCAGCGATTATTTCCGCGGGCATGTTGCCGGCGGCGCTGGAGATGATGGATAACGCGATCATCCGCGCTGTCGAGGCCAGTGTCTTCACCGCCGGTCTGCCGATCGATGCCCAGGCAGTTTTGA
The DNA here is from genome assembly GCA_038210455.1 of Pyrinomonadales bacterium. Taxonomy (GTDB): domain Bacteria; phylum Acidobacteriota; class Blastocatellia; order Pyrinomonadales; family Pyrinomonadaceae; genus UBA11740. The sequence goes on from JBBQWP010000026.1 coordinate 20,801, forward strand.
TCGTCGAGCTGGACGGCATTGAAGCCGGGATCGATGATGACGCCGCGCAGGCCGAAAGCATTCTCAGCGCACACGGAGCCCGCTCAGTTCATCGCGCGACGGATCCTAATGAGAGAAAGAAACTTTGGGCCGCGCGCAAAGGCGCGTTCGGCGCTGTAGGCCGTTTGAGCCCGGACATAATGATTCAGGATGCGGTGGTGCCGCGCTCGCGCCTGCCGGAAGTTCTGGCTGAGACATATCGCATCAGCGCCCACTATCAACTGCAACTGGCCAACGTATTTCATGCCGGCGACGGCAATCTGCATCCCCTGATATGTTTTGATCTGCGTCGTGGTGACGACCTCGAGCGAGTACGACAAGCGGGCCGGGAGATCATGGAAACATGCGTGCGCGCCGGCGGGTCGATCACCGGCGAGCATGGTGTCGGACTGGATAAGAGCAGCTACCTGCCCTTGATTTTCAGCGACGACGACATGGCCGCGATGCTGCAAGTACGCGCCGCGTTCGATCCGTCAGGGCTGTGTAATCCCGGCAAGATCATTCCTTTGCCGCGTGGTTGTGGCGAAGGACGCGCGGTGGCCACGGTCGATCTGTCAGGACCGGGAGCGGCAGCAACAGGGCCTCAGCGAGACGAATCTCCCGGTAGCTCGACAAACTTAAGTTTGTCGGACAAACCGCGGGACCGAACTGCACAGAAGCGCGCGTTGATCTCCACCAAACTCAATGAAGCGCGAATTGCCCGAGAATTCTCGCTGATCGTCGGCGATCAAAGCGTGCGCCGGCTTCCGGACTCAATCGGAACCTCGCAGGCTGAAACGCGCCGAGCGCCGCTTGAAGTAGCGCCGCAGTCGAGCGAGGCCGCAACTCAAGTAATGCGCCTGGCCATCAGGGAAGATATGACGGTTGTCCCTGCCGGCGCAGCCACCTGGCTTGATGCGGGCAATCGTCCTGACCGTGCCGATGTGATCATCACCACGAGGCGCATGACGCGGCTTGTTCGTCACGAACCGGCGGATCTCGTCGCTACCGCTGAAGCAGGATTGACGCTGAGTGCTTTTCAAAAACAACTTGCAGAGGCGGGGCAGTGGCTGCCAATCGATCCACCGGATGATGGGCGGGCCACGCTGGGTGGAGTGGTGGCAACCGGACTCGGCGGCCCGCACAGTTTCGGTTTTGGCTCAGCGCGATCATTTGTGATTGGCATGCGCGTAGTGCTGGCCGATGGGCGTTCAATTAAGGCTGGCGGAAACGTGGTGAAGAATGTAGCGGGTTACGATCTCTGTAAACTGTTCACCGGAAGTTATGGAACACTTGGTTTGATTACTGAGCTGACCTTCAAGCTGCGCCCGCTGCCGCCTGAGAGTCGAACGATCGCGGCCTCGGGCCCGCTGGCGTCATTGATAGTCGCCGGACGAAAAGCCTGTGGCCAACTGGCTCCGGTCGCGATTGAATTGATCTCGGGTCGCCTGGCAAATGATTTGCAGATTGCAAAGGAAAACGACTGCGCGCTGCTGATGCGATTTGTGGGATCATCGCAGTCGGTCGTCACTCAAACTGCGCAGGCTCTTAAGCTCCTTCGCGACGATGGTAATCGGTGCATCGTACTCGATGAGGACGATCAGTTCTGGGCCAGGTTGAGTGCGGCGTCTTTACAACCCTCGGCAGAATTAGTCTGGCGGGTTGCTCTGCGACCAACCGACCTGCCGAGTTTGTTGAGTGACATGGCAGAGCTGGATACTGATGAAGCTTCGCACCCGGGACTTCATTGGCATGCCGGTCTGGGCGACGGTCGTTTGCGGGCAATTGCGCGCGCGCCGGTGTATCATCGCGAGGCCGTGCGGGCGCTGGAACGACTGCGACAGAAGGCGGAGAGTCTCGGTGGCAGTTTGGTGATTGAGACCGCGCCGCTTGAGGTTCGAAATGAGTTTGATGTCTGGGGTGATTTTGGATCGGCGGCTGAGTTGATGAAACGAGTGAAAGCTCAACTCGATCCAGCGAACTCTTTATCGCCCAGACGATTTGTAAGGGGAATTTAGATGCTTTCCGCTTTGCTCCGATGGGCGGAAAACTCAACCGGCTTTCGTCCCGTTAGGGACGACATATTTATAGAACTCGACGTTACCAATCTTACCGAGCTCCGTTAGGAGCGTAATATGAACTTGGTTAACATTTCGCTCCTTACGGAGCTTCGATTCATCGTCGAGACGGAGCTTCGATTCATCGTCGAGCGCGGTTCTATAAACATTTCGCTCCTAGCGGAGCGAAGAGAAGCGGAGCCTTTCCGTACATCAGCGGCGGAGCCGCCGCTTTAAGCGAGTATCACAAGCCATGAGACACAAAACACTTTGCCAAACATTTAAGCTCATCACAACCGCCTCGGTGGCCTTGACTCTAATTGCGTCGCTCTTCCTTGTTTCCATCGGGTCAATTACAACTCACGCCGCTTCGCGCGAGCCCGTGCGCGCCCGTCACGGCATTGTCGCCTCGACTAATGAGATTGCTTCAAAGGTCGGCGTGGACATTATGAGGCGCGGGGGTAACGCAGTCGATGCAGCCATCGCAGTTGCGTTCGCGCTGGCGGTGACACATCCGGCCGCCGGCAATTTGGGTGGAGGCGGCTTCATGATGGTTCGTTTGAAAGACGGGCGCGCGACTGCAATCGACTATCGCGAGATGGCGCCCGCCGCCGCGACTCGGAACATCTACCTGGACAAAAACGGCAACGTGATCGAAGGCGACGGCGGATCGATCGAAGGTTATCGCGCCGCCGGCGTCCCCGGCACGGTGCGCGGAATGGAATTAGCTTTAAAGAAATACGGCTCGGGCAGATTGAGTTGGCCGCAACTGATTGAACCCGCGCGGCGTTTGGCGGCGAATGGCTTCACGGTGACCTACACACTCGCGCGCGGGTTGCGCGGCAGCCGGGAATACCTTTCAAAGTATCCGGAAACAAAACGCATCTATCTAAATGGCGGCAAGTTCTATAACGAAGGCGACCGGTTTGTGCAGCCCGATCTCGCGGCCACCTTTGCCCGTTTGCAACAGCGCGGGCCGAATGAGTTCTACACGGGACAAACAGCCCAGTTGATTGCGGCGGATATGAAACGCCACCACGGTCTACTGACGTTGGACGATCTGCGTGGCTATGTCGCCAAAGAGCGGCAGCCTTTGCGCGGCAACTATCGTGGTTACGAAGTGATTTCGATGCCGCCGCCATCGTCGGGCGGTGCGGTGCTCATTGAGATGCTCAACATTCTGGAAGGCTATGACTTCAAAAAGATGGATTGGGCTTCTTCCGATCGTTATCACCTGATGACCGAAGCGATGCGCCGCGCGTTTGCCGACCGCGCCGAATACATGGGTGACACGGATTATGTGAAGGTTCCAATCGCCGGCTTAGTCGACAAGAAATACGCCGCGCAATTGCGCAACAACATCAATCCGGAACGCGCCTCGTCGAGTGAACAGGTGAAGGCTGGCAAACCTCTGGGTTATGAATCAGAAGAGACGACCCACTTCACGGTAGTCGATGCCGAAGGGAACGCCGTTTCGAATACCTACACGCTTAACAATTCGTATGGCTCAGCGGTGGTGGCGAAGGGCACGGGCCTGATCATGAATGACGAGATGGATGATTTCGCGGCCAAGCCCGGCACGGCGAATCTCTATGGTTTGATTCAAGGCGAGCGCAATGCTGTCGCCCCACACAAACGGCCACTGTCCGCGATGACGCCGACGTTCGTGCTGCGCAAAGACGGCACCCTCTGGTTCACCGTCGGCAGTCCAGGCGGGCCGACGATCATCAACACCGTGCTGGATGTGATCACCAATGTCGTCGATTACGGCATGAACATTCAGCAGGCCATCGACGCGCCGCGCATTCATCATCAATGGCTTCCCGACGAACTGGTCTTCGAGCCGTACGGATTGTCCGGCGATACGCAGAACGCTCTGGCAGGTCGCGGACACAAACTCGCCAAGCCGCGTTACCTGGGTGACTGTGAAGGGATCATGATTGAAGAGAAGACGGGGATGCGTCTGGGTGCGACCGATCCGCGAAGGAGTGATGGGTTGGCGGTTGGGTATTGAACGAAGCGAGGTATGACAAAGCTCAGAACACCGATTCCCGATCCTCTGCGGTCTCAGATCCTGATCGCAAATCAACATGCTTGCTGTATTTGTGGACACGCGGGTGTTCAGATTCACCACATCAACGGCGATCCTGCCGACAATCGCCAACCAAACTTAGCGGTCCTTTGCATCCCTCACCATGACAAAGCAACCGTCGTCACCGGACTGTCGGCGAAGTTATCGGCGCCTGAGGTTCGGAAATACAAGAGACGGTGGGAAGGTCGCTGCCATGACCGTGTCCTTCGCGCAGCGCGCGGCCGAACAGCATTCTTCATGGTTGACTACAAGAATGCAGAACGAATTCGTCAAGTGTACGACCAGCTCAGTTTCGCGGAGCAACGGCAAGCCTACCAGATCCTTTTAAAAGAATTTCAAGAAGAGGAGGTCGCTCGAAAGAAGCAACAGTTTGATATGTCCCCAGAACCTAACACGGCTTGGAATGAGGTCACTAGGCGTATGTTGACTTGGCTACAGTCGGGCGATTCACAGCCTGAGCCATTTATCAATATCAAGGGTCACACTCAAGATCCCCTTCTACCAACTGGGGCAATATGGATTGAGAAGGAGATTGCGCTTTACGATCTCTGGTGTCAGATCCTGGTAAGAGCGATTATTGCAGTTCGGACGCCATACGATCTCGATGACCTCCTGAAGTTAGAAGAACCCAAAGCTGCAAGCCTTGGCGGTTGTCTTGTCGCGTTTGAGGGCTCGCTGAAGGGAAATGTGATGCCGCCCAAGGCTTGGGAGAAATCGCCGGTAACGCAAACGCGGCTTACTCGCGCGCTTGATGATGCGAAATGGCGGTCGGATCTGAAGATCAAAACACATTACGTTTATTCGGTGACCGCTGCCCAGAGTTTGAGCGATGGGTATGAAAACGGGTTGATGATATTGCGATCCGTGATGAGCATGCGGCGACGAAATGGAAAGAGGATCGTAAACTTCGACGCGATCCCTCTAATGATCGTAAGCGGCATTCTTAAGCTGTAGCAGTCTTGATTTTCGTGGCTACTGAATCACGGCAGCATCAAGTGAGATTTCGAATCGTCCAGATTGAAGGTGTGTATCGCGGCGGAATAACTCCTAAGCAAGTCCTCAGTCCTCTTCACTGTGCAATTACCAACGCGCAACCAAATGAACTTCGGCGGTGCGCCATGGAGCAGACTGCGCTGTTGAAAGTCTGAATCTTTCGAGACAATCGCATATTCGTGAAGTTTCGCGTATTGCCAGATGTCGAAGTCATCGGCTTCTCGCAGTCCTACCTCTCGCACATGAATACTTTCAGGATAGATATCAGCCAACAGACGAGTAAGGCGCGGCGAGAGGTTTTGGTCAAACAGCAGTTTCATGTTCTGGGAGCGTAGCGAGTTTGCGCTCGCGCTCAGCAGCAAACGCGAGACAGGCCTTGATGTCTTCAGCGGTCAGGTCGGGGAAGTCTGCCAGGATTTCCTTCTCGCTCATGCCTCCCGCCAAGTATTCCAACACATCCGTCACCGTCATTCGCGTTCCACGAATAGTCGGCTTGCCGCTACGCTTACCCGGCTCAATGGTGATGATCTTGCTATAATCCACGCGGCAATGATAACAAAACGAATTCATCTCGCAAAATAGATGAGCACCTCGGTACTTACCAAAGCTTTCGCTGGCGAACAGGAAAAAATTCTCGCCTGCGTACATTGCGGGTTGTGTCTCGAAGCCTGCCCTACCTACGTTGTTACGGGCGACGAGAACGACAGTCCGCGCGGGCGCATTTATCTGATGCGAGCGGTCGAAGAAGGCCGGCTGGCGGTTGACTCGCCGGCGTTTGAAAATCACATCGATCGTTGTCTTGGTTGCCGCGCATGTGAAGCGGCGTGTCCAGCCGGCGTTGAGTATGGCCAACTGCTGGAGGCTGCGCGCGCCGAGATTACGAGGTCGCGAATTAAGCCCGGCGGGGTTTACTCTCTGCTCAGATTCGTGCTCAAGCACGTCTGGTTAAAGCCCAGGCGCCTGCGCGCGGCGTTCGCGCTGGCTCGATTCGTTCGTGATTTAGGTTTGGCAAGACTTTTACTGCACATAGGATTTGCGCGAGAGATTTCGTCTGAATTCGAGTTTGGGTTGGCGTTGCTGGAAGGTTCCGCCGGTGGGGCGAGTGGTAGCCAATCTGATGCGGGCAGGATGCCCGCGCACCGCCCGCAGGATGCGGGCGCTCCGGCCGCGGGCGCTCCGGCGCAGCTCTTTAAGGCGTGTGTGACCGAGGGTCTGTTTAAGAGAGTCAACGCCGCCACAACGCGAGTTTTGGAAGCAAACGGATGCCGGACGCAGTCGCCGGATGGCCAGGTTTGTTGTGGTGCGTTGCACGCGCATGCCGGCGAGCTCGACGGCGCGCGCGTCCTGGCGCGACAGAACATCGACGCCTTTGGCGAGAGCGGCGAGGCTGTCGTAACTAACGCCGGGGGTTGCGGTGCCATGCTCGCTTCGTACGGGCATCTGCTCGCTGACGATGAAAAATACGCGGCCCGGGCGCGTGACTTCAGCGCGAGGGTGCGCGACATCGGGCAACAACTTGAAGTGATCGGTTTTCGTAACGGCGCGGCCATCGGAGTCGAGCGCACAACTTACGATGCTTCTTGTCACTTGCTGCACGGACAGAAGGCGTCGGCGGCGTCGCTACAGATGCTTTGGGCGATTCCTGGTCTGAACTTTGCGCTCCTGAAAGATAGTGATGTCTGTTGTGGCGGCGCGGGCGTCTACAATTTGCTCGAGCCGGAACTGTCTGAACAGGTGGTGGCCGAGAAGTTGAAGCAGATCAAAGACAGCGGCGCTACGATTTTGGCCACCGGTAACGCGGGCTGTCACATGCAGATTGCCGCCGGCGCGCGTTTAGCCGGAATGTCTTTGCGAGTTTGCCATCCGGTGGAACTGCTCGACGAATCGTACCGGCGCGCCGGACTATACGCCGAAAGCGGGGCCCGTCATTAATAATAGGAGCGCCAACTACATCACCCTGGCTATCTTTGCCCCGATCCTGATTCTGGTGGGCGTCGCGGGTTTTTTCGTTCCCGTACGCTACTCACTGACTAGCGGGGCCCCTTCTTATAATGTGTTTCATCTCTGCTTTGGGGTCATTGGGCTGGTAGTACTCTCGACGCGCAAACAGCTTTTCATCAGTTTCTTTAACGCAGGATTCGGGCTGATTGATCTTTATCAGGCGGTGGCGAGCTATCTACATCTGCCGCCGGGGCAATATTTTCACTGGACGCGGGCTGATGATGTGGTGCATATCCTGATCGGCTTGGCGCTAGTGATCATAGGTAGCTACGGGATGCTCAAGCGCGAGAGTAGATATCGATGAGGATGAGAACCTGGGCGGACGGATCAATCGTGTCTTTCCGGAAAGATGAGCAAATGAGAATTGAGAAATGATAAATTGACTGTCCATTTCATTTTCCATTTCTCATTTTTTCATTTGTCATTGTCGGAACGCCGCCGATGATCGTCAGATGAACCTGACCCTCTCGATCGAGAGCCACCAGGTCCGCGCGTTTTCCTTCCCTAATCGAACCGCAATCATCGTCAATCCGCAGTAGCCGCGCCGGATTTAATGACGCCATGCGCGCGACTTCTGGCTCAGCCACCCCCAGCGAGAGCATCATGCGCACGGCGTCCAGCATGGTGATGACTGAACCGGCTATGCTGCCGCGAGCGTTTTGCGTGCGGCCATTTGTGACGCTGATCGTCTCGCCCCAGATCTTATACTCACCATTACCGAGCCCGGTGGGCGCCACGGCATCGCTGATCAGGGAAACGCGCGCGGCCGTCTTACTGCGCAGAATTAGTTTGAGTATTGACGGATCGAGGTGGACTCCGTCGGCGATCACATCGCAGGTTACGTCATCATGAGTCAGACCCCACCCTACCGGTCCAGGCGCGCGATGGTGCAGAGCTGGCATCGCATTCATAAAGTGTGTCAGGTGACGAGCGCCGGCTTGTAGCGCCTGGTCCAGGACCTCGACCGTGGCGCGCGTGTGGCCGATTGAGACAATCCACCCTCGCCGGCTTAACTCTTTGATTAGGTCGATCCCTCCATCAATCTCTGGCGCGACGGTCATCAGGTGGACAGCGTCCTTCGCCTTGATCACGGGTAGGGAATCAAGATCGGCGACCTCTTTGAAGGTCCTGAAATGTTCGCGGTGAAGCGCGCCGCATTGCTCGCTGTTAACGAATGGGCCTTCGTAATGGACGCCTAGAACGCGCGCGTGACACGTGTTTAGAGTACCAACTTTAGTTGGGTGTTTTTCGGGATCAGCAAAACCCGACTGAAGTCGGTACTCTGAACGCCGTTCGGAATCATCGACTGAAGTCTGTGCCACTGCCTGCTCAATCGCGCGGATAGACTGCTCGTACTGCTCAGGCGGTGAAGGCACCAGCGTCGGCAGCCACGCGGTCACTCCGTTGCGAGCGAGAAATTCCGAAACGCGGCGCAGTTCGTCCGCCGTGGCATCCATCGTATCCACACCTGCGGCGCCATGAATATGGACGTCGATGAATCCGGGGAAAAGCGTGAGGCCGTCGAGATCGAGCGCGGAGCCAGTTTTAAGAACTTGATTTGCCTGCGAATCAAAGATGTTCGCGATGCGACCGTCTTCAATGAGCAGGCTGGAGTTCTCGGCAATTTGGTCCGGGAGGACGAGGCGGGCATTGCGAAGGAGCACGGGCTTGCCGTCGGGATGTTTCACGGCTTTCCGTTGCGACCTTCACTGATCTGGCGTTCGACTACTTTGATGAGCGCGTTCAGGCGTTCGTCGGTGGCGCGGGTTGTTTCGCCTAAGGCGCCGATATCTCGGCTTAAGGAGCCAACATGATGGCCCAGGGTATTGATTTCGCGTTCATGTATTTCGGCAATTGAAAGTAGAGCGCTGATGCCTTGCTCGTTGCGGGTCTGCGCCTCGGCCAACGCGCCAATTTTTGCACTCGACTGCGCTTGCATCTCGACGATGAAATCCATTGCCTTTTGCATTTCTTGATTGGTCATAAATCTTCCTCGGTCTATGATCGATGACGTTGACGTACTTTGGAAAGGAGACGGCGTATATCGTCCTCTGTGCGCGCCCACAGTTCGTCGGCGCGAGCCCAACGTTCGTCGGCGCGGGCGTCCGTTTGTTTCTGAGCTTCAGCCAGCGCATAGATCTTCGCACTCGACTTCGCCTCAGTCTCAACGATGAACTCCATCGCCCTCTGCATTTCTTCGTTGGTCATGACGCAATCACTTTTGACTCTACGGTGGAATAACGCGGAGCCGATATTGTAGCATCTTCGGTCTGGGATTCCAGATCGAACCTGGATTGAAAATGCGTGGTGCCGCAGGGTTTGACGGGCATTTACTGCCCGCGTACTCTTCGCCTGCTTTGTCGGGCACGGATAGTGATTTAATTACACTGGTCAGGTTATCATACGAAAGAATATGACCCGCAAACTTCTGCTCACGTTGGTCTACTCCATTCTCGCCATCATGCCGATTCAGGGGCAGACGGAAGTTAGGGGCGATCGCATTGAAGAGGCGCGTAGGCATTACGAACTCGCGCAGACCTACGAACGCAACAATGACTGGATTGCGGCCGAAAAAGAATGGAAACAGGCAATTGCTGTTCAACCAAACGATGCCAGGGCATGGACCAATCTGGGAGTTGCACTCAACAAACAGAACCGGACAGAGGAAGCGGTGCAGGCCTGGAAACGAGCGACGGACATCGATTCCACTTTGGCCGGAGCTTATTTCAATCTGGGTCTTCTGTTGGTTCGAAATCACAGCTACACAGAGGCGATCGCGCCACTGCGTCATGCTCTGTTACTTGAGCCGCAGAACGACGCAGCCAGGCGCGCGCTGGCTTTAGCCCTGGTCGGCGCAGATCAGTTTCGAGAGGCCAGCCGCGAGATAGCTCGATTGCTATCACGCTCTCCACGCGATGCTGCTTTGCTTGAGATGGCTGCGGATTCTTTCATGAGGCAGCGCCGGTTCTCAGAAGCAACGATTGTGCTCAAGCGACGTCTGGATTTGCCTGAGGAGACCGGCCAGCTGTGGGCTCAGTATGGTGACGCTCTTGATGGCGCTTCAAGAACGCCCGAAGCTATTGAAGCGTACAGACGCGCCGTAACGCTGGCCCCTGATTCAACGAATACGCGGTACGGGCTTGGCTATCTTTACTGGAAGCAGTACCGCTATGACGAAGCGGAGCGGGAGTTGACTGAGGTGTTGCGCCGCGATCCTAATGACGTCCGCGCGGCCTTTACGCTTGGGGATCTTTATTTGACGAAAGGCGATATGCAGCGCGCTTTGCCCCTGCTGGAAAAGGCAGCAATCGCTCATCCCCAGGAGTTCGATACGCGATTTGCTCTGGGACGGGCCTTGCTTCCGGGCGATCGGAACCGCGGCATCGCTGAACTTCGCGCCGCAGTGAGGCTGGACGATTCAATCGCCGACGGGCACTTTCAACTCGGCCGAGCGCTGATGCAAGCAGGTGAGATAGAAGAAGGCAAGCGAGAACTGAATCGTGCGAAGGAACTTCAAGAGGCAAAGCGAAGAGCTGAAGGCGAAAGATTCAAACCAAAACCAGAATAGATCTCCTTACAAACGCGATCTGGAAAAGAGCATGCCCGCAGCCGTTCAAGAAGAACCACTGCGGGCATGTAACTAAGTGACTATCCGAGTTAGAAGTAAAGTTTTACCCCGAACTGGAATTCTCGCGGACTGCGCGTGGCCGTCGGTCTGCCAGTGGTAGTTGAACATACCAGAGCAGTTCCTCCAGGAACACAAGCAGATGATCCGAGCTGATTATCTACGGAACCCGGAAGGAACTGAGTATGATTGAAGACATTGAAGGACTCCGCGCGAAGCTGTACGTAACGGGCCTTTTCTCGGTTGATATAGAGATTCTTAATCAACGAAAGATTCGTCTGGTTTCGAGCCGGCAGGCGGAAGATAGCGCGCCCTGAATTGCCGAAGGTTCCGAGGGCCGGATTAGCGAAAGCCGTAGGATCGTAGATGAATGGCAGGCCCGATACTGGGTCGATCGTCCCTTTCAAACCACCCGTCAGGCTGCCCACAAGTTGCGCGCGATTCCCGTTTCTAAAGCTGTTCGTCGTCGAGGCGAGGACACGGGAGATCGGCTGGCCTGACTCAAGATTAGTGATGCCGGATATCTGCCAGCCCGCCAAAACTGCCTTCACGAAGCCGTTGTTGCTCTTCTGGAAGAATGGCATTTCCCAGATGTAGCTGGCGGAAAAAATATGTGGGCGCGAAGTGCGCGCTTCAGCATATTCGATGCGGAGATCGTACTGATTTTGCGGCGCGTCGACGCCATCGCGGTCGTTGGTGAAAGTCGTCAGGTTCTTACTAAACGTGTAAGACAGGCTGACGTTGCTGCCTTTCTTGAATCTCCAGTTAAGCGATGACAGCAGTCCGTGATAACGCGATATGGCCTGCGTCTCGATGAAAGTGATCGTGCCGTATCCTCGGAATGGGCGAATCGAGTTGACGTTCGTTGAAGCGGTCGGGTTACGCACGGTGTCGAGAACCCAGGCGTTGGTCTCGGCCGGTCCTACGAAGTTGATGTTACGCCGATCGAGCAGATGATCGCCTTTCGTGCCCACGTAGCTGATATCCAAGACCGCGTTCTTGAAAATCTCCCTCTGCATGCCGACCGACCACTGTTGAATCATGGGCGTTACGATATTTCGATCAATGCCACCAATGCTGCGTACCGAAAGGTTGCCCAGCGCTCCGCCCGAAGGGTTCCCCAGGGTAATGCCGGCGCCGGAGAAGCTGGCATTGTTGGTGAAGGGCGGGTTAGTGAAGGTTGGGTCTTCATAAAGAAACGTAGCAATCTGGTCGTAATAGAAGCCATAGCCGAGCCGAAACACGGTCTTCCCGGATTCTCCCATAACTTTGTGCGCGAGACCGTTCTTATAATTAGGACTCCAGGCGAGACCGACCCGAGGACTGAAATTATTTTTGTCGCTCGGCACGATCGTTTTGCCGAACGGCGAACCCGCGGCGGCAACCGCGATCCCGTTGATCTCGTTGCCCGTGCCGCGCACCAGCGAAGAACAGAGCGCGTCCGTACAGGTAGGCGCGTTAGCGCGCACGTAGAGCTCCGGTTCGAAAGCCGCCAGCACATTGTTGCTATCCGTGGCCGGAACGAAATACTGATAGCGCACGCCATAGTCCAGGGAAAGAGTCGGTCGCACTTTCCAGGTGTCCTGAGCAAAGAACTCGCGACGCTGAAGGTGTTCCGAAACGGTAATATCAAACTGGTTTTCGCTGTATGAGTTTGCGCGACCCAGCAAGAAACTCGCGAGGGCCACGCCGGTTTGCGTCAGCGCTACGCCGGTTGTAGAAGTTCCGCGCGATTCAGTTGACGTGAAAGCGAAAGAACCCTGAGTGATGTTGTTGGCGTTTTCATTCTTGCCTTCAAATGCCCACTCTCCGCCAAACTTAAAGGTGTGATTTCCGTGGGTCCAGGTTAGGACATCTCGCACCACCTGGCTGCGATAGCGAATAGCAAACTTCTGCAAGGAACCGGCAGAAGTAATCCCGGAAATCGAGATCGAAGGGATGGCGTTACTGTTGTTCTCCGGAAATACTTCCGGAATATTCGGATTACCATAATCGGAGCGGCGCCCGCGGCCCACGAGCGCCGAGCCGATGAAGTTTTGCGAGAAGTTGTAGCTGACTTCATTGACCAAATTGGGTGAGATGACCGTCGTATAATTAATTGCGAGTATCTGACCCGGAATGCTTGTGTCAGTGGTCGCTATGTTAGGCAAGTTAATGCCCTGGAAGAGACCACCCGTTTCTTCCGTTATGTTCAAATCATGGGTGTAACGTCCAAAGATGCGGTTATTGTTATTGAAATTATGGTCAATGCGGAAAGTTTCCTGCCGCGTGTTCTGCAAGTTAACCGGACTGAACGTAAAGCTGCTGGTCCCGGTGTTAGGCAATGGCCAGATCGGCAATAAGGCCGCAGCCTGCGGGCTGAGATCGGCATTGGGAATGATGTTGCCGGGATAAGCCCGCCCGGCCGCATTGAATACCATGTTCTGTCGCGCCTGGATGGTGTTGCCATTCGTGTCCAGAACATTGAACGGGGTGGTCGTGCACGTGCCGACCCCTGGCGTTGTGCATTGCGTGTTTGTACTTGAGCGGAAGATCGGCAAACTCAGACTGGACGAGAAGTCGCCGCTGCGTTGCGCTGCCGTCGGCACAGTTGCGGTGGCGGCGGTCGTCGCTCGTCGAATGCGACGTACTTCTTCAGAGAAGAAGAAAAAAGTTTTATTCCTTAATTTGTACAAAGACTTTCCGCCTTCGCCGAAGCGTGGAAGAGTTACTGGGCCGCTAACTGTGCCACCGAAAGTGTTGTACCGCAGCTTCGGCACCGGCGCGAGCGGATTTCCATTCGCATCACGCCCGCGGCGATTGTTGAAGAATGAATTAGCATTGAACTTGTTGTTGCGGACAAACTCGTAACCTGAGAAGTGATACTCGTTGCTGCCACCGCGCGTAACAATTGTTACCGTGCCGCTCCCAGAGCGGCCGACTTCCGAAGTGTAATTTGAGGTCAATACCTTAAACTCTTTGATCGAATCGATCGTTGGTGTGGATAACAGGGTAATGTTAGAGCCCCCGTCCGTGTTATTGACGCCATCAACGAGATAATTAACACCGTTGCGGCGCATCCCATTAATCGAGATGCTGGTGCGGTTAGTCAATCCTAGTGAAGTTTCATCAGCAAGATCGGAACTGACTCCCGGGACAAGTTCCGTCAGCTTAAGAAAGTCGCGATTGACCAAAGGTAGCTCACGCACCTGCGAGCCGGAGATAAGCGCCTGACCAGTTGGACCTTCTTGAATAAGGGGGGCTTCGTCAGTGATGGTCACAGTTTCGGTGGCCGATCCTACTTCAAGCACAACATCGATTGGGCGACGATCCTTCGCATTGAGCGTAACTGTTTGCAGGTAACGCTTGAAGCCCTGGTGCTCGACGATGACAGTGTAAGTGCCAGGTGTCAGTGACGAGACAACGTAGTTTCCGTCCTGATTCGTCTGCACGACGCGTCCTGAATTTGTATCCTTGTTCGTAACGGTGACAGTCGTGCCCTGAACGACGGCACCGGTCGAGTCAGTTACCACACCGACAATGGTCGCAGCCGTTTCCTCCTGTGCGACTCCCGTTGATACGAAGCCAAAGCAAAAGAGCGCAACTGCTGCAAACACAATGCGCAGGAACTGGTGGTGATGTCTCATTGATTTTTCCTCTTTACTGGAAGACGATTTAGACCAACTGTTGGACCGTTGTCCACGGCCTTGCCGAACACTTGCGGGAAGGCCGGTAATTCTATTAGGGCAAGACTTACAATCAAAACTAAAAGAATTTATCAGTCCGATAAACTCCCTTGATGGACGAAGCGGGTAATTCTTCACAAATCATAAGGTCAAACCGTTTTTCAGAATAATGGATCGACCTTCCATAATTTCGTAGGCCCAGCACCCGATCCCAATCGCTGTGCGCCAGAGTTCGGCGCGAGTTTGAATCGGATCGATCACTTGAACTAACGTTTCTGCAAGAGATATTTCGTCGCGGTGGTCGCGCCCTCATAAAAACTCTTGACGAGAAAAACTTCGGCTATATACTTGCGTGCAAATTTCGTGCAACACGGACTCGATGAGAAGTTAGACTAAAGTTCGCCGAGTTGATCGACCATTTGTATCACAATCCCACTGTTCTTGCAGTCATCATTGTAGAGAGTTTCGTTCGTTTGATCCATGGATCTCGATAGCTTTCAGTCAACCACGTCTCAGGAGGAATGCCAAATGTCGAAGTCAGCAAGATTAGTCGTTTCGGTTCTAGTGCTCCTGCTTTTCTGCGTTACCGTGATCGCTCAAACCGGCTCGTCCAACATCACCGGCACGGTGAGAGACACCCAGGGAGCAGTTGTTCCCGGCGTCACGGTGACGGCGAAGAACGACGCCACTGGCGTAACGAGCACACAGACCACGAACGACTCGGGACTGTATGCCTTCACTGCTCTGCCGGTCGGAAATTACACGATCACATTCGAGAAGCAGGGCTTCAAGACGCTACAGAAAACTCATAACGCTCTTGAGGTTGGCACGCCGCTGACGGCCGACGCCGCGTTGGAAGTTGGCGCGGTTTCCGAAACCGTTACTGTGACGGGAGGGACCGAACAGCTACAGACGGCGAACGCCACGATGGGAAATGTGGTTGAGCAAAAAGCGATCGAGGCATTGCCGCTCAATGGCCGCAATCCTCTGACGCTGCTGCTTCTCGAACCCGGCGTGGTGCAGAGATCAGCCGGCGCTGCCGGCTCGGGCGTGCACGTGAACGGTGCTCGTGACCGCGCTTATAACGTGACCATCGACGGAATCGAAGCGAACGAATCATCGGTGCCCAATCCGGTCAGCAATCTCTATCGCATCAACCCTGATAACGTCCAGGAATTCAAAGTAACGACCAACAATGCTACCGCCGAAGAAGGTCGCAACAGTGGCGCATCGATCTCGATAGCTACCCGAAGTGGAACCAGTGAGTATCACGGCACCGGGTTCTTGTTTCTTCGCAACGAGGCCTTCAACTCTAATGACTTCTTTTCCAATGCGCAGAAAACGCCGAAGCCAAAGATTAGAATGTTTCAGTATGGGTTCGAAATGGGAGGTCCAATCAGGAAGAATAAGACCTTCTTTTTTGGCAGTTACCAGGCAAACCGCATCGACTTCACCCAGCCTATAGACCAGACCTTTGGGGTACCGATTGTTTACACGGCCTCAGCACTCAACGGAATCTTCCGTTATTTCGTACCGGATCCGGCCAGCCCGCTGGTAATCAACGGCACAACCATTCTGCGGAATTCGACGCTGCTGGTAAATCCAAGCACGGGAGCGCTGAACGTTCCGCTTTGCCCCACGCCGACGACAGGCGTCGGCTGTGTTCGTAGTTACGACGTCCGTTCGGCAACCAACAACCCAGGCAACATTGCCGGGCGAACCTTTGATTCCACGGTGTTATCGGCCATAAGTCCAATACCGTTGCCGAACAACTTTACTTCCGGCGACGGCCTGAACACCGCGGCTTTCTTGTGGAATCCACCGACACAGGTCAGAGGCCCGGCTTATGCCGCGCGCATCGATCACAATTTCAACGCGAACAACAGCATGTTCGGGCGTTATCTGTGGTCCGACTACAATACCTTGAAAGGCGACCCACTGAACGGCAGGCCCCAGGTTTATCCGGCTGGTCCTCCGCTTGGTGAAGTGTTCCGTCGCACCTCGAATCTGGCGATCAGTTACCGCAGAGTGATTTCGCCACGAGTCGTTAACGAGCTCACGGCGGGCTTTGCGCGCTTCCGTTTTCTTTTCACGCAGGGAGAGGCGAACCCGAAATGGCCCGATGTGCCACCTTTTGACTTTAGTGACATTAGCGAGCCTTACATCAACACCCCCAGGACAGCGCGCTGGGTTACCACGCCGCAGTTGCTGGACAATCTTAGTATCGTTTCCGGCTTGCACGTCTTTCGCGGCGGAGTCAACATGAGGTTCTATCGTCACGTCGATCAACGCGGACAGCCGGGCGGCATCAATGTCACGCCCTCGGTCACGTTCGCCTCATCCAACCGCGATCCGTTCAGCACTGCCGGCGGCGCCTTCCTGGCTGCCAGCGGTATCAACTCGACAGATGCCGGCAGGCTCGGCAATCTGATCAATAACCTGTACGGTCTGCCGGCCAGATTTTCGCAAACCTTCATCTCAAACCTTAACCAAAATGTTTTCCTGCCCTTCAAGTCAGGTGACAAGATTACGTTGTTTGCAGAGAAGCACAACCTGGATCAGTACAACTTTTACTTCCAGGACGAATGGAAGATGCGGCCCAACCTGACTGTGAATTATGGGGTGCGTTGGGAATACAATCCTGCGGGTAACACCTCGGGAGAGCAAACGTACGTGGCGAGTACTCCGATAGTCGGCACGCCACTCCCCGCGACGCCAGTGGTCAATCAGCCAGGCGCCGTTACTTTTGTAAAGGCCAGGCACTGGTACGAAGGCAGTTTCAACGGGATCGGGCCACGCCTTGGCCTTGCCTGGAGTCCCGATTTCAAGTCGGGCTTTATGCGCACGCTATTCGGCGACGGCAGCAAGAGCGTGATTCGGCTTGGCTATGGCATCGCCTTTGACACCATCTCGTCATTTCAGATAACGGCAGCGGCAGGCAGAATACCTGGTCTGGTGCAGAGCTGCACTACGACTTTCCCGTTCACTGCTATAACGACCGGCTGTGTCAACTCACCCGCTGTCGGCAACACCATCATTGGGGGTTTCCCGCTGCAACTGCCTGCGCCTTCGGTGCAGCCGGCGACGTTGCTCACAGCGCCGCAGCAACTTCGGTCAAACTCGCCCAACAACATTACGGTATTCGATCCACGCATGAAATTGCCCACAGTTCATGAGTGGAACTTCAGTATCCAACGAGAGTTGCCGGGCGGCTTCGTGCTTCAGGCGGCTTACATCGGACGCCGGGGCGAACGTCTTTTCATGGCCTACAACGCCAATCAAATTAACGCAGATCCAATCGTGCCGTCGTTTCTGATTATGCAGCAGAATCGAAAGAACGGCTGCACTCCATTAGGCACTGGCTGCCCGGCGGGAGTCACCGGTGTTTCGCCTGCGCTTTTCACTCAACTTCAAACTCAGGGTGGTCTAACCAGCGCTGCGGCGACGACCTTTCTCACGTCAAGTACCACCTTAGCTGATCTGGATCTAAATGCGGCCGGCAATTTCGCGGGCCGCATCGAGGATACGACGTTGGGACTTAAACTGCGGCCAAACCAGCAGTTCAATTCGATCACTTATCTCTCCAACCAAGGTGATTCAAACTATCACGCCGCTCAATTCACAATGCGGCGACGGTTCAGCAGCGGTTTGGGCCTCAGCATGGCTTACACCTTTGGTAAGTCAATCGACAATCAATCCGTCGATCCGGTGGGCGCGGCATCAGGCGGTGGCCTCTCGGCTACGAATTCACGTACTCCGAGCGACAGTCGGAATCTTCGTAACGAACGTGGGCGCTCTGATTTCGATCGCACGCAGGTGTTGCAGGCAGCTACGGTGTGGGAAGTCCCAGTCGGCAAAGGACGACAGTTTTTGAAGTCTTCCAGCGGCATAGTTAACCATCTTCTCGGTGGTTGGACCATCAATAGCATTTTTACGTTCCAGACCGGCGAGCCGTTCAGCGTCAATACCGGCGGAAACTCCTCGACTTCTCCCGGCGGCCTGACTTCGAATTCAGGACACGTCTCGCGCGCCGTCGTTCTTACTCCTATCAAGGCTCAACTACAAAGTCTCCCTGGTGTGGTGGGGCCGGTGCTATTTGCCGACAAGAACGCGTTTGCACTGCCAGCGCCTGGGCAGAATGGCGCCGGGCGCAACATCTTTGTCGCATCGCACTACTGGAACCTTGACCTTGGTTTCATCAAGACGGTCCAGCTTACCGAACGGTTTAAAGTGCAGTTGCGGATGGAGATGTTCAATGCCTTAAACCATCCGAACTTCGATAATCCGCGTGACGCCAGTGTCGGATCTCCGGCTCTGTCATCGCCCGTTTTTGCTCAGACCTGTTGTGCAGCGGTGGCGCCGCCTTCGACGCAGACCATTGTGCAGACAGGTGAATCAGCCCGGGTGATTCAATTCGCAATGAAATTCCAGTTCTAAATGTTCTGGAGGATCACGAAACGGCGAGGCATCACGATGATGTCTCGCCGTTTCAATTTTTGCAGTGTCAGAAGCCCGCGCGTCAGCGAGGGCTCCGATGGTGACAAGCCCCTTTCGGTCGGGCTTCTGAAACTATGATGGCCACGGCAATATCAACGAAGACGGGAAAGATGACCAATCGCCAAAAACGCACGCGGCAAAAGTGGCTCATTGCTTTCACTGTGCTCGGTTTTGCTTTGGCAACTCCAATCTCATCCCTGGCCGAAAAGATTAAAGCTGAAGAAATCGTAGCCAGACATCTTGAGTCCCTCGGTCCTGCAAGCGCGCGCGCGTCCGCCAGGGTGCTCGCCGGAACTTCCCAGGTAATCTTTCGCACACCGCCCCCGGGACAAGCGATCGGTCGCGCCGTGCTGGCTTCGGATGGTCTCAAGAGCCTTCTGGGCATGAGCTTTCCCAGCCCCATTTACCCGCGCGAACAGTTGGGCTTCAACGGAAACAGTTTTGTGGCCGCGTTTGTAACTCCGGGTGTCCGCTCAGTGCTGGGTAATTTCTTGATGACGCATGATCTGATCTTCAAGCAGGGACTGATGGGTGGAGCGTTGTCGACAGCCTGGCCGCTGCTGGATCCGGCAACCCACAGTGCGCAAATTGAATATTTGGGCGCCAGGAAAGTTGACGATCTGATGGTGCACGAACTCAGGTATCTGCCGCGCGGAGGATCGGATCTGAAGATCAAACTGCGCTTTGAGCAGCAGACGTTTCGCCACGTGCAGACAGAGTATGAACGGGTGATTCCGGCGCCTACTGGAACTCGAGAGTATGGCAATGTGCAGCAGAGAGAGACGCGCTATCACATGATTGAAGAGTTTTCGCTGTTCAAGAAGGAAGGCGAACTGATCCTGCCCCACATCTATAAGATTAAGCTGAGCGTCGACACACAGAACGGAACATTTCTGGCGGAGTGGGTCATCAAGCTGACCCAGTTTGAGTTCAACCAAAAGATTGATCCCAGCGCGTTCAGCGTCGGTGCCAATTAGCCGGACTGTCGCCGCCCACACAAGCAAAGCCTCCGCTCCTCGCCTCCTGTCCCGGAATTCTGGATTGGCCTGCAAAAAATTGAAAAAAAAGCTTGACCCTGTCACGGTTGGGAATATACTAACCGCCATAAGTACATGGGGATCATACAGGGCTCAATTCTTCCAAGCCTGAGCTTTACTTAAGATTCTTACTCGCCATTTTTTTGCAGCTAGGAATTACTCGCCAGTTGTTTTCTTGCATAGTCGAGTTGTGACTCGTCGAGTTCTGTCGAAACGTCAGAACTTGGCTCGGACTTCATTTTGCTTACAGGAGGATTCCCCAAATGAAAAGACTCTCGTTCTTCCTAGGGTTGGTTGTTTGTGTCGGCGTTTCGCTCAGTCTGGGCGCGACAGTGGCTCGAGCGCAAACAGCATCGTCAGGCAGCATCGCCGGCCAGGTGTCAGACCCGCAAGGGGCTTCTGTGCCAGGCGCGGATGTGGCGCTGACTGACCTCGCAACGAACACCAAGCAAGCGGCCACTACGAATGACGCCGGACGATATAACTTTCCCGTCGTTAATCCTGGCCTTTATAACATTACAGTCATCAAGACGGGCTTCAAGGTGGCGAAGTTCTCGGCACAGAAGGTGAGCATCGGCAACGTCTTGACGGTCAATGTCACACTGGAAGTTGGCGCGCTGACGGAGACCGTGGTCGTCACCTCGGCTGCGGGCAACGAGCTACAGTCGGCGAATGCCACGATCGGAAACACGATTAACTTAAAGCAACTCGAGCTGCTCCCGAACCTCGGCCGCGACGCGACATCCCTCTTGAGTCTCCAGCCGGGCGTGACGCCGAGGGGCGATATCGCCGGCAGCTACATGGACCAAAACACCTTCACCATAGATGGTGGCAACAACACCGACGATATGGCCGGCAATACCATCGGGTATCTTCAGAACTTCACGGGTCTCGCCGGTAATCAGACGAACGGCATGGCTTCAGGCGTAGTGGCCACGCCAATCGAGAGTGTCGAGGAATTCAAAGTCAGCACCTTTGGTCAAACGTCTGACTTCAACAGTTCCAGCGGCGCCAGTGTGCAGATGGTCACCAGGCGTGGCACCGATCAATGGCATGGCTCGGCCTATGGGTACTACTACGCGACCAACCACGGCGCTGCCAACTCGTGGGTGAATAACCACACAGTCTTCAACAAAGGCGTTCCGCCTATAACGACACAGTTTCCCAGCGGCAAGCCATGCGCCGCAGGGACAACGTTGAGCTCCGGGGACACCAATTGCGTGATGCCCTACACGCCGATAATTCCCAATCATCGCAGCCGTTTTGGCTTCAGTATTGGCGGGCCCGTTGTGCCCTGGAAGATGTTGGGTGGAAAGACTTATCTGTTCTTCAACTATGAAGGCTTTCGCTTTCCGGGAAGTGGGATATTCGAAAGAGCGTATCCGACGGAAGCTTTTCGCAAAGGCGTAATTCAAGTTCCAGACGCGGCCGGAGTTTGGCAGCCATATAACCTCAATCCTTTTCCCGTCACCGTAACTGTCGGAAATAGCGCCGCCGTTAACTCGAGTGGTGTCGCTCTGTCTCCGACTCGAACTGTGACCTTACCGGCGGCCGGGACCACCTGCGGCGCGACCACGGGCTGCGATCCGCGAGGCATCGGCATGAGTTCCACCATCAGCACGCTCTGGTCGAAGTTCCTGCCCATACCTAACGATCCGGGTCCAAATGTCGGCGACCAATTCAACACGCAGGGTTATCTCGGGCAGATCAAGTTGCCGCTGACCTCGAATAACTATGTAGGACGAATCGATCACGACTTTAACTCGAAGCACCGCTTCTTTACGTCCTTCCGCGCTTTTAAGCTGCTAAATATTCCCAACGTCCAGGTTGACGTCGGTGGACTGCTGCCCGGCACTTCCTTTGGCCAGTACAAATCGACGGCGACCAGGCCACAGCTTGGCGAACTGTGGGTCATCGGACTCACCAGTAATGTCACGTCGAGAATCACGAACGACTTGCGCTTGAGTTACCTGTGGAACTGGTGGCAGTGGGGCACCCAAAACGATCCGCCGCAACTTCCCGGTCTCGGCGGCGCGCTGGAGATCGCGCCCGCGGGTACCGGTTCGTCCGCGGAAAGCACTGCCGCGTTGATACCTTATAACGTGAACAACCAGAGCACGCGCCAGCGGGTCTGGGACGGTCAGGACAAAATGCTCCGTGACGACGTGACCTGGGTGAAGGGCGATCACCTGTTCCAGTTCGGTGGGCAAATCCAGAAGAACTTCAACTATCACACGCGCACCGACAACGGGAGCACAATCAACAATCAAGTTGTCTATCAGATTGCCAGTGGCGGCATCAGCTTTACCGGTTTCTTCCCGGGCAACATCACCAGCAGCAGCCAACAAAGCCGTTATCGAAATCTCGCTGCATCGGCTTTGGGTTTGGTGGGCCTGACTCAGGTGATCTACACGCGTACTGGCTCGAACCTGACCATCCAACCGATCGGCACGCAAGCCGTCGAGCAGAGCACGATCAAATACTACAGCGGCTATTTCAGCGATACGTGGCGCATGAAACCATCGTTGACGCTCAGCTACGGACTGAGTTATGTATACGAGACGCCGCCCGTCGAGAAGAATGGCGCCCAAGTCGCACTCGTGTACCAGGACGGTAGCCTGGTTCACACCGATTCATTCCTGGCCCAACGGAAAGCCGCGGCTTTGGCCGGACAGGCATACGCGCCGATCCTTGGGTTTGAGACTACGGGCAACCTCAAACTTCGGTACCCGTACACTCCTTTCAAAGGTGGTATCAGCCCTCGCGTCGCTGTTGCCTGGAACCCGAATTACAGATCGGGGTTCCTCGGTAAAGTGATGGGCGAGGGCAAGACTGTTTTGCGCGCGGGCTACGGCCGGGTTTTTGGCCGCCTTAACGGCGTGAACCAGGTGCTGGTTCCGTTGCTTGGACCAGGTCTGTTGCAGCCGGTTACTTGCAGCCTCGCCCTCAGCAACGGGACTTGTGCAAACGGCACCAGCGTCACCAGCGTTAACCTGGGTAACGTCTTTCGCATTGGACCCGATGGTCCGGTAGCTCCGCTCGCGGCGCCTACTCAGACTCTGCCACAGCCTTTCTTTCCCGGGGTGGTCCAAAATGGGCTGCTGAATGCTCAGGCCGGGGACTCAACCGTCCTCGATCCCGATTACAAACCGCAGAAGGTGGACACGATAGATTTCACCGTGCAGCGGCAGATATCGAGGAAAATTTCGCTCGAGTTTGGGTACATGGGCAAGCGCAGCAGAAATATCTTCCAACAGATTGATATCGATGCTGTGCCTTACATGATGACGCAAGGGGGGCAGACTTTCGCGAGTGCGTATGCAGCCCTCTACCTGAATATCTGCGGCGTAGGCGCGACTTGCGCTAACAACGCCTTTACCGGGCCGGCGCAGCCTTTCTTTGAGACGGTACTCAGCAAAGTCGGTGGAACGTACTGCAATGGCTTCGCTAATTGCACGGCGGCCGTGGCTTCTAAACAACTCACTGATTTCCAAAGTACGCGCGTCTCGCAAATGTGGGCGGCGCTAAACGCGTCGAACAGCTGGACGCTGGGCAAGACCATGCTCAGCGATCAGGCTACTTCGATTAACACGACTACCAGTCTGGGCTACTCGAACTACCATGCTATGTTCGTGACGCTGAAGATGAACGACTGGCACGGCATCAACGCCATCTCCAACTTCACCTGGGGTAAGGCACTGGGCACCGGAGAGATTGCCCAGTACAACAGCTCGAATCAATGGCTCGATGTTTGGAATCCGAAAGCCAGCTACGGTCCACAGGTCTTCGATATCAAGTACATCTTGACTGCGGGCTTGAGCTACAAACCGGCATGGTTCCGGGGCCGGCA
The DNA here is from genome assembly GCA_038210455.1 of Pyrinomonadales bacterium. Classification (GTDB taxonomy): domain Bacteria; phylum Acidobacteriota; class Blastocatellia; order Pyrinomonadales; family Pyrinomonadaceae; genus UBA11740. Next base: position 44,636 of record JBBQWP010000026.1, read on the forward strand.
TGGTTGGCAGGGTAAGCTGTTGGATGGATGGTCGGTCTCTCCATTCCTTACGGCTCAGAGCGGCTTCCCTATTGGAATCGGCTATAGCGAAGGAGGAACTTGTTCCGCGTCCTGTCAGGCTTTCGGTCAGGTCGGAAACGTTGCCAGTTCGTCCAGCGCATTTGAGAGCGCACTGCCTACCTCGTCATTCGCCGGTGGTCATACACTTCATCGCGGTGTCACTGGTTCCAATGGCATAGGCACAAACAACCCCATAGGCCAAAACATATTTGCTAACCCGGAAGGCGTCTTTAACTCATTCCGGCGATGCATACTTGGGTACGACACAAGTTGCGGCAGCGTCGGCAACCTCCGTGGCTTTAACCGATGGAACATCGACGCCACGTTTGCCAAGGACATCAAGTTTACAGAACGCGTTGGCGCCACTTTCACCTTGCAGTTAACCAACGTCCTGAATCATTACCAGCCGTCGGATCCGAGCAGTCTGAGTCTTAGCAGCCCGGACACCTTCGGAAGAGTAACGGGTGCTCAGTACGCAGCCCGTCAAATGGAGTTTGGTCTTAGAATCCACTTCTAACCAAAACTTAACGAAGCAACTGGAAGGGGGCCGAGCAATTCGGCCCCCTTTATTATTCGTTGGAGTTTCAAGACGCAGGACCACGATGAGTGGGATTGTCGTGGGCTAAATCAACCTTACCGCCAACTGCACGCGTAAATAGCGCCCTGCGACTTGGCGATTTCGGCGAAGCGCTCTTCGTAATTCTTGGCGTACTCCTCGACCGCCCGTTTGATTTTACCGAAGAGCCGGCAATGAAACTTTTCTTTGGCCACCCGATCACGGAGAAACATCATCGCGTTTGCCTCTCCCCAGTATTCACGGTCTTCCCAAATCTCGACCGGATTGCCACCCATCTTTTGAGCCATTTCAACTAGTCGAGGATCGTTAACGTTATAACCGTTACTGAGAAAGATCTTGTTGTAGAGAGGCACCAATTGGGCCTGAAGATGGTAGAGAGATTCAGGAGTGCCGGCGATTTTCATGACGTGTCCGAATTCGTGAGCGATTTTGGTCGCGGCCAGAACGCTGCCCCCAATCAGTTGCCTTGATTCAAACGGCTCGAGCGCGTTCATGACTGGATAATAGACAGCGCTGGGATAACCCTGGTCAGCCTGGCTGCCTAAAACAATCGTGGCGGCGATAAGTTCGCCGGACTCGTTCCACTTGTATTTTCCGGTCGTCGCTCCCTGAGGATTACCTCCGGCGATAGTAATGGTCAGCATCAGCCGCGGGTGATGCGCATACATGTCCCATTGAGCGCGGCCAATGTCGGTAGAGAGAAACTCGGTTTTCCACTGCTGGTAACGTGTCTTGTACTTATCGTCAATCGCTTCGTGGATACCTCCGCTGCTCGCCGCGGCAGCCGTGTAACTTTCACGCGCAGACGCAATCGGGAGTCGATGTGCGAAATCCTTGACGGTTACTTCGCTCGACGAGGTGCGTCGCGCCTCGACCTGCTGCGAGGGCAACAGCCAGAGAAGTGAAGTAAACAACAGCAGTGACCAAAGTATTCGCATGATTCTCACGGCTACATCCTCCTCATCGGTATTGCAAATCCTAAGACTGAGTCCAAAGGACATCTTGTAAACCTTCCGCGACCCCAAGTCAATCATGATATACAGGTTCGCTGTAACGATTCTGTGTCAAGACCAGAAATGCATTATCCAGAGGGTCAAGGCCAAAATCTTGTTGAGTTTGCCACCGGCGGTCGGACGCCGAAGTCAGCGCGTTTTCCGCTTGATCAGAACTTTGTTGTCCTTAAGCAACTCACAGACGCCATCCCGGGACTGCGGGTTCTTCCAGACCGTGTTATCAGCATATAAAACGCACTGGATCAGTGATCGCTCGACAAGCTTCACGTGGTTGTTCGTTGTCGAATTCACCGTGCGGACAACTCTGGTCGGGGGCGATCGAAGCTGGGCTTTTAACGTTACGCTTTTGTCGGTTGGAACCTTTTCGTAGCTCAGGAATTGATGGGCGCCGAGCTCAGCATTGTTGCTCGCATCAAAGAAGAGATAATCCCAGGCTATACCCTCGATTGATTTGGGGCCGATGTTTCTCAGCTTCATTGAGTAAAGGTAAAAAACCGGTAGGCGTGACGGCGTCGCCGGAAAAGTATCGTTCGCACCGGCCGCCGCACTCTGGGCGCGGGTAGCCGCACGCGTGGCGTCGATGGCACTGGTCGGCGCGGCAGCCGAAGTCCGCGAGGCTGGATCATTAAAAGTGCCGCCGGTAGAAATGACTGAAGGATCAAAGTTACGCGGCAGCCTGACCTGCTTTTCCCAGTGGAGCTTGATTATCTCGATGTTCGGTTTCGTGGGGCCCTGAGTTTCCTGGGCGAACGACGCGCCAGCTGCCACGAGTGAGGTGAAGACAACCCCAAGCCATTTCAATCGTGATGCGGCTTCACATCCTGCTCCCATGACTTATCTCCAAGGTCGCTGCCGAACCAACTCTCGCCTGATCAAATGATCTTAACCAATCAAGTGTGCCGACCCAATATACTCCAATAAGACGGCAAAAACACCATGAATCAACGGGTTCACCACCCTCGGAAAACGATTGCGGAATTTGCGGATGTGAGGGCTATTGGTAGAGCAGCGCGCGCGCGCGGACTCGGCGAAAATTCTCCAGCGAGGTCTCCCAGGATCGCAGTACGTCCGACGCGGAATCGCCTCGCTTCAGACGTTCCAGCGCGTCGGTGTTGACCAGCAGGCGCGCATAGCTGTCGACTTTCCAGTCGGCAGGAAACAGACGGTGCAGCGCCACGGCGATCTCGACGCCGGTGAGCACAGATTGAAACTGGGCCCGATTGGTTATCAGAATATTGATGCCGCCGCATTGCTCGTTCTTGAAGACCGACGACGCGGGCGTGAAGCGAACCGGAATAAAGCGCACGCCGGGAATTCTTCTCTCGTTCAAATAGCTCGCCAGCTTCTGCCCGTCCAACCACGGCGCGCCAATTAATTCGAAGGGCGTGTCGGTGCCGCGGCCAACAGAAAGGTTCGTCGTTTCCAGTAAGCCAATGCCGGGATACAAAGCGGCCTCAGTTAGACTGCGCATGTTGGGGGAAGGATTGATCCAGGTGAGGCCGGTCGAGTCAAACCACATCGCGCGCCGCCAATTCTCCATCTTGATCACTCGCAAGTCCGCGTTGAGGTGGCGCTCGTCATTGTAGAGCCGGGCCAACTCGCCGATCGTCAATCCGTGCCGCACCGGCAACGTGTGATAAGCCGTGAAAGAAAGTTTGTCAGCGTCGGCGACAGGACCTTCGACATCGGTGCCGTTAATCGGGTTCGGACGATCGAGCACAAAGATTGGCAGCTTCGCTTTGCCCGCCTCTTCCATGACATAACCCAACGTAGTGATGTAAGTATAGAAACGCACGCCAACGTCCTGAATATCATAAACCAGCGCGTCGAGGTCTTTCAACTGTTCGGCTTTCGGCCGGCGCGATTCGCCGTAAAGAGAAAAGATCGGCAGGCCCGTCTGCTCGTCTTTGGTGTCGGAAACTTTTTCGTCCGCGAGCCCGCGAATGCCATGCTCAGGAGAAAAGAGCGCGGACAGTTTTATTCCCGGCGCCTTGAAAAGAATATCGATCGTCGATCGGCCGGCCCGATCGCGTCCCGTTTGATTCGTCACCAAACCAATCCGCAAGCCGGCGAGTTGTTTGAAGCCATCGCGCTCGAGCACATCAATGCCCGTCAACACCTGCGCGTCAGCGGCCTCAGTACCGGCGGCCCGCGCGCTGTTCGAGTTCAAGCGAGCAACGCCGGCGAGGAGTTCCGCCGCGGCTTGTGATGATTCTTCGCGGGCCTTGCTAACGGTAGAATCATTAATTGAACCGGCGACGATGGATGCAACCCGCCCGCGCAGGGGGCCAACGTCGCCTTTACCGTCAGGATGCACTCGATTGCTCAGGAAAATAACGAATGAGTCGCTCGCCGGATCGATCCACATCGACGTTCCGGTAAAGCCGGTGTGGCCGAATGATCCGAGCGGAAACAGATCTCCCTTGTTGCTCGAGAAAGTGGTAGCGATGTCCCAACCCAACCCTCGCGCCGATCCGTTTTCGGCGATCGCTCGCGGCCGCGTCATGGTGGCGACGCCCATCGGACTAAGAATTCGCACGCCGTTGTAAGCGCCGCCATTCACAATCATCTGGCAGAAGATTGCGAGATCATCGGCTGTCGAAAACAAACCCGCGTGCCCGGCGACTCCGCTCATGCGAAACGAAGTCGGATCGTGCACCTGACCGCGCAGCCACTGCTCGCCTTGAGGCCCGGCGTTTTCGCCGCTGTCACCGAGATAGTTCATTTGGCCGCGCCGCTTTTCGGTTGGCGCGATTCTTGATTTCAAAGCAGCGGCAGGATTAAAGCCGGTGTCGCGCATCCCGAGCGGCACAAAAATATTTCTGCGGGCGAACTCATCCAGCATTTGTCCGCTCACTCGATGCACGACTTCACCCAGAGCGATGTAGTTGATGTCGCTGTAGACAAAGCGCGCTCCGGGTTGATTGTGCAACGGCTCTCGATACAGTCTCTTGATCGCTTCGTCGTAACCCGTCCACCGCTCTCGCAAATCAAAATCAGGAGCGAACCCGGCGGTGTGAGTCAGCAACTGCTCAACAGTGATCGCGTCGCGTCCGCCGCCTTTCATTTCGGGAATGAATTCAATTACTGCGTCGTTGAGCCGTACCTTGCCTTGCTCGACAAGGATCATGATGCTGGTGGCCGTGGCTACGATTTTGGTAAGACTGGCGAGATCGAAAATCGTATCGGTCGTCATCGCTTCGCGCTGCGGTTCGACGGCCCGCGAACCATAGGCCTTGCGCCACGCGACGCGGCCATGGCGCGCGACCAGCACTACCGCGCCGGGCAGTTCTTTCTTAGCGATTGAGGCCTGAATTGCCGCGTCAATCTGGGACAGGCGTTCGCCCGACATGCCGAGGGTGGCAAGCGAGCCCGACGGTAATTGGATTGAGATTGCCTGGTGGGCAAACGCGAGAACTGCGAGGCAGACAAGAATACGGAGCCGAATTGGGACAGCAATCATTGTTTGAACAATCCTGGCGCTTCGATGGTAGGAACTGGTCTGGCTTTGCGCCTTTCGATTTTCTCTCTGCGCCTTTGCGCGAAATCAACCTGGCTCAACTTGGTTTCACGCAAAGGCGCAAACGATCATTCTTAAGGCGCTAAGAAAAACCACCGCCACCAAGCTTCTGCTATTTCTTGCTAGCCGGTAGCTGGATTCCCGTGCCGCGAGGATACATACCCGGCAGTGAAATCGGCAAGCGTCCGGTGATGTCGCTCTGTCCCATCAACGCCTGAGCCGCGGCTTCCTGCAAACTCTGCATGTCGCCATAGGCGACCAGATAGGTTTGCAGTTTGGGAAAACCGCTTAGCAGGTAAGGATTGCCAAAGCTGATTCCGATCATCGGTGTCTTACGATCAATCAAGGTCTCTAAGACCTTCGCGCCTGGTTCGGGCAGACCGACACTGCGCGCCTGACCCGTGCGCACGCGGCCATATAGTGAAGCGATTACGAGATCAGCATGGCCGGCCAGGTCGAGGGCTTTGTTCACTTCCACCTCCGACGAGCGGTCGTCGAGGACGATCGTCGTCACCTTTCGACCAGAGCGCGCCAGGGCGGCTACGAACGGCTGAGTCACAACCAGGCGGTCATCGCCGTTGGTAATGGCCAGATTGAAAACAGTGGCGGTCGGCGGGAGATTTAGCGGCAGCAGCTTCGCATCGTTGCGCACCAAAGTGATGGCGTGCTCGGCAATTTCATCAGCCAGCTCCAAAGTTTCCTTGCCGCCGACAATCCGATCGATTTCATCCAGCGGCGTCAGGCGCTGCTGCGTCAATCCTAAGTCGTACTTGGCACACAGCACCTTTCGCACGGAGATGTCGATTCGCTTTTCAGTCAATCTTCCCTGCTTAACTGCATTGCGCACTCCTCGAATCGCGGCGTCTGTGTCGGCGGGCTTCAAAAGCAGATCGGCGCCTGCTTCCAAAGCGCGCACTGACGCCTCTTCCTGGGTGAAGTACATCGTGAGGCCGCTCATGCTCATCGCGTCGGTTACGATCAGCCCGTCGAATTTCAAATCGTTGCGCAGGATTCCATTCATGACCGGCGAGAGCGTAGTCGGCATGGTGCTCTTCACAGTTGCGATTTCGCCGGCGTCGTCAGTCTCGATCGCTTTCAGCTTGACGTCGCGTGGCAGTGGAGTGATCGCCGTCGGATCGATCTGCGGCAAGCCGATGTGGCCATCCATAACTGAGCCAACGCCGGCGTCGACGGCCGCGCGAAAGGGAACCAGTTCGACGGCATTCAAACGTTCGCGGGTGACGTCAATCTCGGGCAAGCCGCGATGCGAATCCGTGGCCGTGTCGCCATGCCCGGGAAAATGTTTGGCCGTGGCGATTACCCCGCCATGTTGCGCGCCCTGGACGAACGCAGCCACCAGCCTGGCGACCGAAGCAGGATCCTCGCCATACGAACGAACGTTGATGACCGGATTAGCCGCGTTATTGTTTACGTCTGCGACTGGCGCATAGATTTGTTGAATGCCGAGCGCCCGTGCTTCGCGCGCAGTCAAATCGCCCTGCCGCCGCGCATAGTCCGGATTTCCGGTCGCTCCTACGGCCATGTTCCAAGGGAAATTGACGGTATCGTCGAACCGCATGCCAGGACCCGCTTCGAGATCTGCCGCAATCAACAGGGGATATTTTGCGAGCTGCTGCATGCGATTAACCAGCATCACGGATTCATACACCGGGCCGCGAAAAAGAACGATGCCTCCGACGTGATTGTCGACAATCTGATGACGCAGATCCTTGAACCCTTCGCTGTTTTGGTTCAAATAGATTGCATTGAGACCGACGGCCACCAGCTGCCCAATCTTTTCTTCGATCGACATCCGCTTTGACTCTTTGTCAGCCCACTTCTGGGCTTCACTTGATGGGTGACGCGAATACGGTCTGGTCGCGATGTTGATGGGGGCAGCATGAGCCGGGTGCGTTCGCCCAATTTCGGCGGGGCTAGTGCAGAGCAGAAGCACGAGTATGATCGTCGTGAGTCGATTTCTTTTTCTATTGGGAAGTTTTGTCATTTTCGAGATTGGGCCTTATTGAGCTGCTTCACTCCGCTAGGAGTGAAATGTTTATAGCCGGGAGATCACCTCACGACTCGCTCCGTTCGAAGGAGCGGAAGACAACTGAACTCTTTTCACTCAAGATCGTTCCGCTCCTTCGAACGGAGCCGGAAGAAGCTGCGCGCAGTTCTATAAACATCTCACCCCTAACGGGGTGAAACCTGCGATCACGATTTGTACCTTAATCTAATCCCCTCAAAAACAAGAGCAGGACGTAACTATCCGAAGACTTCCTAGACTACGATGCTACTTCTGCTTGTCTGGACCCGGTTAGGATGCTAATCGTGTAACCCACCACGCAGCAAATCGTTGTTCCAATCAACACGTACCAGGTCCAGGCAATGTTCGTGTGAACGGCGAGCCAATCCATCCAGGCAGTTGGCTGCGAGTGAAACTTCAACGCGATCCAGGGCAGGGCCACGCTATTAAATTTGATGAAAATCATCACCGCCAAAGTCACCGCCATTCCCACCATTACGCCAATTTGATTGGCTCGCTTCGTCAATACGCCCAGAAGGAACGCGCCCAGCATCGGCCCATAAACCAACGAGGCGATCGTCAAGCCGGTGGTGAAGACTGATCCCCAACTGCTCGCCAATACAGCGATGCCAATCAGTACAACTCCCCAGGCAGCCGTGAGCCAGCGCGATAGCTTCAAAAGATGTTCATCGCTGGCGTCAGGCCGGAACAGAGGCTTGTAAAGATCCAGCACGGTGCTCGACGAAAGGGAATTGAGAGAGCCGCTGAGGTTCGACATCGCCGCCGCAAAAATCGCGGCGATTACCAGACCGGCAACCCCATGCGGCAGGCGTTGCACGATGAACATCGGAAAGATTTCATCGTTGCTGGCCAGTTTAGTTGTCAGCGGATAGAACTTGTAATACGCATAGAGCATCACGCCAATCGTCAGGAACAGAGCGAACTGGAACAGGACGACAAAGCCGCTGAGCACAAGCGCCTTTTGACTCTCCCGTTGGTTGCGACAGGTCAGCAGACGCTGTACCAGCAATTGATCAGTTCCATGCGAAGCCATCGTCAGAAACGTGCCGCCAAACAATCCGGCCCAGAAAGTAAACGGCACGCTCAAGTCAAACTTGAAAGAAACCAGCTGGAATTTATTGGCCGCCTGCGCATGCTCGGCAATCGCGCTCCAACCACCGGGAACCAGATGCAGCAACTCATACGCGGCGAGCAGCGATCCGCCAATGTAGATTACTAATTGGATCAAGTCAGTCCAGATGACCGCGGCGATGCCGCCTTCAAACGTATAGATCAAAGTCAGCACGCCCACGATAATGATCGACCACAGCCACAGGTAGGGCAGACCCGGTAGACTGGCGCTCAGCACCGCGCTCAAGACGAGCGAGGCTGCAAAAACGCGCACGCCTTCCGCCAGCGCGCGCATCACCAGGAAGAGCGACGCAGCAAAGTTCTTGGTCTTGGCGCCGAAGCGGTTCTTTAGTAGTTCATACGCGGTCAGCAGGTTGCCGCGAAAGTAGGCGGGAATGAAAACCAAGCTGATGATGATTCGCGCGACGATATAGCCGAGCACCACCTGAAGATAAGTAAAGTTACCGCCCTGCTCAGGCCGCGCATAGTTCGCATAAGCCAGCGCCGGCACTCCGATCAGGGTGAGCGTGCTGGTCTCAGTAGCGACAATCGAAAGACTGATGACTACCCAGGATGTGTTTCGGTCGCCGAGAAAATAATCTTTGACGGTCCGCTGCGATCGGCGAAACATCACGCCGAAGATCGTAATGCCGGCGAGATAAAGGAGCAGGACTGCGTAATCGATTGCTGAGAAACCCATGTGGATGTGTTCGTAACCGGGGCACTAGCCCGACCGTCAGGGAGGGCTCAGCCTTTTGTGCAGCTAACACACTAGCCCTCCCTGACGGTCGGGCTAGCGCCCCGTTAGCGTCGCTGCTTGATCGATTCTATGGCCCGCGCCAACACCCCGCGCGATGCTCTAAGCGCCGACTCCGCCTCATCCCGCGAACATCCCGTCGCGCTCATCACCAACGCCACCGGTAAGCTGCCGTCTGCCGAATCGAGGACTTCCTTCGCGCGCTCTGGATTCAACCCCGCTTCCGCGGCCAGAATTCTCTCCGCGCGCGCGCGCAACTTAACATTGCGCGTTTGCACGTTCGTCATGCGATTGCCCGTGACATAACCGAGCCGAATCATGACTGCCGTCGAGATCATGTTCAGTACCAGCTTCTGAGCAGTTCCGGCTTTCATCCGCGTCGAGCCGGCGATCACCTCTGGACCCACGACCGGAACGATGCTGATCTGTGCGGCCTGTGTAATCAAAGATCCGGGTGCCGAAGTAAGCGCCACCGTGAAGGCGCCAAGTCGTCGGGCGTACTGGACTGCCCCGACCGTGTATGGCGTGCGGCCCGAAGCAGCTATGCCGACCAACGCGTCTTGCTTTGTGAACCCGCGCGCTTCGAGGTCGTTGGCGCCGGCTGCTGCATCGTCCTCAGACGCTTCGACTGCGCGATAACAAGCTTCGTATCCGCCGGCAATGATCGCCTGCACCATCTCGGCCGAGACCCCAAACGTCGGCGGGCATTCCGAAGCATCAAGTACGCCGAGTCTTCCTGACGTTCCGGTACCGACATAGAAAAGCCGACCACCTTGATCGAGCCGGACCACGATCTCTTCGACGGCGCGAGCAATCTCTGGCAGAACCTGCGCTACTGCATCCGCGACTCGCGCCTCCTCTCCGTTGATCAAACGCAGAACTTCTTCAGTTGGTAAAGAACTGATTTGCGCGGTGAGCGAATTTTCCTGCTCAGTTAATGGAGTGGACTCAGGAGCTTCAGGCATGGTCGAGAAAGGGCGGGTCAGTTTGGAGTTCAACTCTTAGCTAGCGATTGCGATTCAGCAACCTGAAGGTTGAACTCTGAACAAAACCGAAACCACTATGCGCTCTCAGACCGCAACCGGCAATCCAAGCAGATGCTCTTGCGCCAGACGGCCGGCGGCTACCGTGGGCGAAAAGTGCGGCGGGGCTATGAAAGCTTTCTTGGCCACCCGCGCAATCTCTTCGCGCAAAGGGGCAATCACTAATTCACCCGCGATGAAAACACCACCGACAAAAGCTGCTTGAAAGCTCTCCGATTCCATCTTTAATCTGCGAATTACCGTGGCGGCTGCTTTGCCCAGCTCTCTTCCGGCTTCGCTGAGTATGTTCCGAGCCACCTCGTCGCCGGCCCGCGCCGTTTCAATTACGTGCTTGCTAAAACCCGCGATGCGATCGTTGGTGACCGTCGGCGCATAGATAGCGGTGGCCAGATCATCAGGGACAGCCACTTGAAAATATTCACAGGCGGCCGGCGTCAATGACGTCTTTTGCCCGCGCTCATCGGTTGCTTGTGCCACCGCTTGTAAGGCGCGCCGGGCAATCCATGACCCGCTGCCTTCGTCGCCGGCTACCGGGCCCCATCCTCCCGCGAACACATGCTTGCCCTGGCGGTTAACGCCGACGCAAATCGATCCGGTTCCGGAAATGACAACGATTCCGGGCGCTCCGTCGGTGGCGCCATACAGAGCGATCTCGCCATCGGTCATCAACTCGATATTCTTAAGCCGCAACGTCTCGATCAGGACATCGCGCATGCGAGTGCGGATGTCTTTGCGCCGGACGCCGGCCAGGCCTATTCCGGCAGCAACCAAATCGTCACGATCGATCAAAGCTGCGACGCAGGCCTTGTCTATAGCTTCGCGAATGGCCGCGGCGCCGTTGGCAATCCCAACTCTTAATGGATTTGATGGCCCTGACGCGCCTTCGCCCAACACCCGATCCCCATCGAGAACGACCGCCCGGGTGCGCGTGCCGCCGCCGTCAACGCCCACCACCAATTTCCGCAGCGGAGCCAGCCGCCGCGGCAGCAAATCCACAGGTGTCTGCGTTGTGGTCATAGCAACTTTCGATGTCCGTTAAAGCAAATAGGGTTCTATTCTAGGAATGGCCTAGCTATAATGGAAACTAAAAGATCTTATCCACGTAATAATCCACGTTGATGCAGATGAGATTATGGATATCAGACAACTAAAAGCGTTCGTCGCGATAGCAGAAAGCGGCACGTTCACCGCCGGAGCGGCACGGGTCCACGTGACGCAGGCAGCAATCAGCATGCAGATCCGGCAATTGGAGAACGAAACGCACGCGCAGCTTTTCATTCGAGCGCCGCGCCGCGTGATCCTGACAGAGGCCGGCGAGAAACTGCTCGAGCGCGCGTATACGATCCTGCGCGAGCATGATGCGGCCCTGGAGGAACTCGCCGCGCTTACCGGCGCCCACCGCGGGCGACTGCGCATTGGTAGCGCTTCGGCAATGGTCAGCGCTGATCCCTTGCCGAACGTTCTCAGAGAGCTGAGGGAGAAGCATGCAGGTGTCGAGACATCGGTCGTCTCAGGCACCAGCGAGTCACTGGTGAAACGAGTGCTCGCGGGCGAGCTCGACGCAGCTTTTGTGTCATTGCCTGTAGAAGCGAGGGGAATACAGACCGAAATCTTAAATGAGGACTACCTGGTAGCGATTGCTTCGCCCCGCCACGCTCTGGCGAAGCAAAAGATCGTCAGCGCCTACGCGCTGGCCGGCGAGAAACTGATCCTCGGAGAGAGTGGTGGAAACACTCGACGATTAATCGATCAATTTTTTTCCCAGGCAGGCGTGACGCTGAAGGTGACGATGGAATTGAGCCGGCTGGCCGCAATCAAGCGCATGGTCGAGGAAGATATGGGTGTCGGCATTGTGCCGTTGCAATCAGTCCACGATGAGGTGGCGAAGGGAACTCTGGTGCGCTGGTGGATCGAAGGCGCACAGATTAACTGGCAGCTCGGCGTCGCTCGTCTGGTTGGTGGTTATGAATCGCCGATCCATCAAACGTTTCTGCAGCTTTGCCGCGAGCACTTTGCCAAGAACGCCACGAATCCCAAGTTGCGACCAAAACAGAAATCAAAGAAGAAAGCGGTTTAGTTAGTGGCACAGACTTCAGTCTGTGATCCCTTTCAGACTCAATCACAGACTGAAGTCTGTGCCACTGTTTACCCGCGAGTCTCGTTCATCCCGACGATCAATCTCTCAATATCCGCTTCGTTGTTAAAGAAGTGGGTCGCGATTCGAATTCCTTGCGGCTTTTCGGTGACCACGACGCCGCGGCGAAAAAGATGGCGCACCAATTCACCAGGCTGCTCGACTTCCACCAGCGTCTCCGCGGAACGCGCGCTTTCGTTTTGCAGCGGCGACAGGATCGGCCATCCACATTCGCCGAGCCGTGATGTTAGCAAACGATTTAACTCCAACACGCGCGCTTGCAGATTCGCGGCTCCGATCTCGCTCATGAGATCCACTGACGCTCCCAGCGAAAAGATTCCGGCGAAGTGTGGGCAACCCAGTTCAACCCGCGCCGCAGTATCGTGACGCGGGCGAAACTCGTCGTTGCGCATTTCGAGCGGGTGCTCGACACTCAGCCAGCCGATGGAACGCGGCAGCGTCTGCTCCAACAGTTCGCGGCTCAGATAAACAAAGCCGGATCCGTAACCAGCCAGCATCCACTTGTGACCGGTCGCGCACAGCGCATCGATCTTCATTCGCTTCACATCAATCTCAAACGCTCCTATTGATTGGCTCGCATTAATCACCAGCGCGTGCTTACCTTTTATCTCGCCAAGCCTTTCAGGCTCAATTCGAAATCCGTTTGAGAATTGCACGTGACTCAGCGCGATTATGCCAGTGTCGTGCGTCATCGCGGCCTGCACATCTTCGCTCCGCACTTCGCCATCGACCGCCGGCAACAAGTGCACGGGAATGCGTCGATGCATCCACGGCAGAGTCGTGACCGGAAATTCGAGCTCGGATGAAATCACTTCGCCGCGATCTTCCAGCGCATCGACAATCACATTCATGCCCGAAGAAGTGTTGGTGGTAAAGGCAATCTCTTCCGGCTCGGCATTAATAAACCGCGCGACCTTTTCCCGAATCGCTTCCCGATCCGCGAGCCAGCGATTCCAGTGCACATCGCCATCGCTCATCATCTTTTCATAGTAGCTGGCGGCCGCTGCCTGCGAAGCGCGCGACACCGGCCCAGCGGCGGCGCTGTTGAGATAAGCGAGCCGTTCGGTTACGGGAAATTGTCTGCGGATTTCGTCCCAGTTGATCATTGCAAGCGAGAATACACGATGGAGCAGCCGTGGCAGTAGCCCGATCGTAAGGGAGGGCTCAGTTCCTCACGCCGAAGGCGTGAAATAAAATAGCCCAGGGCAAAGCGCGAAGCCGTACCTGGGGCGTTGCCCCAGGCTATTGCATTGCGCGCCTTCGGCGCTTAAGCTTGATTCGCGTCGCGATCAGCCACAATGAGAAGGAACTACGACTTCACTAAAGCGGTAAAGAACCCATACCTGAAGCGAATCATCGTTTCGGTAACGATTGAGAATGTCCGCGATGTTTCGAAGAGCGTCAGGTGTGATGCAGTAGTTAATACTGATTCGTCGCTAATGGTTTTGCCGGCTTCGTGGAAAGACAGGTTCGGGGAACTTGAATCGACGAGAATCATGGAATCGGAAACGGCTCGTGGGCAGACGACCAAGTTCGAGGTGTGCGGTCCTGTGCGTGTACAGCTCGATGGCTTTCGCCCGATCTTCACTGAAGTCTCGTTTGTGGAAATGAAGCCCGGGGATGGAGAGTGCGAACCCTTAATTGGCCATATTCCCTTGGCGCAAAGCCAGGCCGCAGTCGACGCCCTCGGCCATCGCCTGGTTCGCATCAAGCATATGGATTTGAAGTAACCTCATCAGTTAGCATTCGATGCAAAAAAGCCAGTCTTGACGACCATGCTACAAGCACCTTGTGGATTGGCGCGACTATTGGGCGAAGGCCAAGGAGAATCTTGAAATGGCTTCGTTGGCTTATCAACGCAAGAAGCACAATGTCTGCGCCAGTCGAGCCTATTACGCAGTCTTTCTCGCCAGCATTGCTGCGCTGATCAAGCTGACAGATTTGCGCGCTAAGGACAATGAATGGGATCATGGACAAGTCCAGGCCGAGCTTAACCGGCGATTGATTATGCGACGGAAAGTTTTGCCGTCCGAGATTGGCAGGACTCCGATGGACTTAATCGAGTTACGGCATGTGGCCGACTACCTGCCGGAGACGGTTTCAGGGAAAGAAGCGAAGTGGGCCTGCGACCGATCAAAGAAATTTCTCGCCGCCGTAGCGAGGGCCTTGGATGAGAGCGCATGAGACGAGAAACAAGTAGACAAGCCGTTAAAGCGACTAATCGGGGGACGGCTCCTCTTAAGCAATACATAACTGCCCTTCATGAAATCTATCCTCCGGCGCGAGGAAACACTAGCGTAACCGTCAGGGCGGATTATGGAGTGATTGTGCACGTACCATTGCCCAAACGCGCAGATGATCGGATACGTCTCTTTGAGCAGATGGCAGAGGTAGGTACAAGACTGCTGCTTGAGACTGACGAGTACATTATTCTTTCGGGAAGATGATTTCCCGGTGTCCCTGCAACGACAATGAAGAAGAATTACGATTTTTCAAAAAGAGTGAAGAATTCTCACGAAACCACCTCAACGGTTATAGCCTATTTCGACAGAAACGCTTTCGGAGACATTTGCGAGCTTAGAAGAGGCTTGACCGAAAGTGACGTGGAAGTGATTCGACAAGCGGTAGAGCGCCGGTCAGTGCTAATCCCTGCAAGTATTACGCTATTCGAAGAGACCATACGCGTGCTTCAAGAGTCTGATGAGAAATATGATCAGCATATGAAAACTGTTTTCAATCTAATTCATAAGGACGAGATGGTGAAACCTCCCAGCCAACTGCTGAAAGATGATTGCTGCAGTTATGCCGAGCAGTCTCCTTATCAACGGATGACCTCCACTCCATCTAAACTAAGAGACATTTTGGATCTGTCAGGAAACCGGGGGGACTTGCTTAATCTGACTGAAGAAATAAACCGGAGATTCAAGGAGTCGGCTGCCAATATCACTGAAGGACTCTTGGCCGCAAGAGTCGCCGGAGAAGAACGGAATGTAGGCACCCCCGACGACTTTGGTGAAGTGTGGAGCGGGCTTTCGACGACCATGATTGAGGGACTTCTCAATCAGGTGCCCCGACCTATTAGGCGATTGTGTAAGAAGCGAGGTCTCGGGAATATG
Source organism: Pyrinomonadales bacterium (assembly GCA_038210455.1). GTDB lineage: Bacteria > Acidobacteriota > Blastocatellia > Pyrinomonadales > Pyrinomonadaceae > UBA11740. The sequence continues at coordinate 60,034 of JBBQWP010000026.1, forward strand.
TTGAGAATTAAAAGCATTCGGCTATATACGCTTTATTACGCCTGGCTTGTGCATTCTGGATGGTTCGGAATACAAGGCAGTCCGCGAAAAATGAAGGAAGGTGATGTCGGAGACTTCTTTCATGCCGTCCAAGCTTCGGTAGCAGATGTCTTTGTCACGCAAGAGAGCAAAGATAAGCGAGATAGGTTGCCGTCTATTCTTAGTCAGATACCTACGGACGGATTTCGTATTATGTCTTTAAGCGAGTTCATTGAATCTCTTCGGCAAGGAAAAAAGGCAGCGCGTGTGGCGGAGACATAACTCTTAGCGGTCAATTCGAACCCTTCTGCTCTTTATCGTCAACTTGTCTTCGTGAGCCCGGTGCCTCAAACCACATCGTTCCGAGCGGCGGCAGACAAATCTCAGCCGAATAATCCAAACCATGCGCCGGGATCTTCTCCGCCTTGATGCTCTTCACCACCCCAAACCCGCCGCCACAATACTTCTCGTGATCGGTGTTGAGTAGTTGTTTGTAAGTTCCCGCGCGGGGCAGGCCGAGGCGATGTCCTTCACGAACCACTGGTGAAAAGTTGCCGACGCAAATTATTTCTTTGCCGGATGACGGCGAGATGCGGCGGAAGGCGACTACGTTTTCAGACGCGTTATCCACTTCGATCCATTGAAAGCCGCTCGCCTCAGTGTCCGCTTCCCAGAGCTCGCCGTGTTTCTGGTAAAGCTTGTTCAGATCCTGAATCAGTGATTGCACGCCTTTGTGAATTGGCGTTTTGAGCAGGTGCCAGTCGAGGCTCTCGGTCTCGTTCCATTCGCGCCACTGGCCAAACTCGCCGCCCATGAACAGAAGTTTCTTGCCCGGATGCGCCCACATGTATCCGTACAGCGCGCGCAGGTTCGCGAACTTCTGCCACTCGTCGCCGGGCATTTTATTCAGCAGCGAGCCCTTCATGTGCACGACTTCATCGTGAGAGAAGGGGAGAATGAAGTTCTCTGTCCAGGCATAAATCAAACCGAACGTCAGCGCTGTATGATTGCCGCCGCGAAACAGTGGATCGGTTTGAAAGTATTTCAGCGTGTCGTGCATCCATCCCATGTTCCATTTGAAATCAAAGCCAAGCCCGCCGGCATAAACCGGATGACTGACCGCGGGCCAGGCGGTTGATTCTTCCGCAATCATCAATGTGCCGGGACACTCACGATGGGTCACTTCGTTTAGTTCTTTGATCAGCGAGATCGCTTCCAAATTTTCGCGGCCGCCAAACTCGTTCGGCGTCCACTCGCCCTCTTTGCGGCTGTAATCGAGATAGAGCATTGATGCCACCGCGTCGACACGCAGTCCATCCAGATGAAACTCGCGCAGCCAGAACAGTGCATTGGCGATCAAAAAGTTCCGCACTTCGTTGCGGCCATAGTTGAAGATGTACGTGCCCCAGTCGGGATGCTCGCCTTTGCGTGGATCCCGGTGTTCGTAGAGCGCCGTGCCGTCAAAGCGTCCCAGCGCAAACGCATCCTTGGGAAAGTGCGCGGGCACCCAATCCATGATCACTCCCAGACCTTGTTGATGTAAATAGTCGACTAAGAAACGAAAATCATCAGGTGTGCCATAACGAGAAGACGGCGCGAAGTACGCGCTCACTTGATAACCCCATGATGGTCCGTAAGGATGTTCCTTCAGCGGCAGAAATTCGACGTGGGTGAATCCCTGCGCGACTGCATAGTCTGCCAGCAGCGGCGCCATTTCGCGATAAGTCAGCGGCCGATTGCCCTCTTCAGTGATGCGCCGCCACGATCCGAAATGCACTTCATAAATCGTCAACGGCTCTCGCCACGCTTGTCGCTGCTTGCGCTGCGTCAGCCAGGCGCGATCGCGAAACTTGTAGTTCGACTTGAAAACGATCGACGAGGTGTTCGGTGGCACCTCCATCATCAAAGCATAAGGATCCGCTTTGAGAAACGTTCGGCGGCGCGACTTCATCTCGTACTTGTAGAGTTCTCCTTCCTGCAAACTCGGAATGAAAAGCTCCCACACGCCTGAACTGCCCAGGCGGCGCATCTGATGACTTTCACCGTTCCACTGATTGAAGTTACCGACGACGCTAACGCTTTTTGCATTCGGGGCCCACACGGCAAATGCGACGCCGTGTTTACCCTCATGAGTAGTAAGGTGCGCGCCGAGTTTGTCGTAGATGCGTTCGTGTTTGCCTTCGCCGAACAGATGAAGGTCGAGTTCGCCGAGTGTGGGGGAGAAGTCGTGTGAGGATTCTTTTGTAACAGCTTTGGTTTCGCGTGGGTTCGCGCGGCCGGCAATGGCCTTGCTTTGAACCTTTGCGCCTTTGCGTGCAGTTTTTTTCCGTTCTTTGTCGCTCATTAATGTTTTGGCGAACGAGTCTGCTTAATGCTGGGAGCGCGGACGTCCCGTCCGCTGTCTTCAGATTCTGTCGCCCGCTTAAAGCGGGCTCGTCAATTTCAAAAGCGCTCTGATCCCCGGGTTCCGCTTCGCTCCACCCGGAGCTATTTTCTGCCGTCTGCTTCGCACCCTCATCGAAATAGTTACGTCACCAAAGCTTCTTGATTCTCTTGAGTCAACTTCAACGGCTCGACCAGTTGTCGATAGATATCCGCGCCTGTTCCCATCTCAGGCCGATTACTCTTTCCCTCCGCCAGAATTTCCAAAAAGCGCCCGCGCACTGAAGGCAAACTTAACTGATCCATCAGGTCAATCGCTCGGGCAGCGTACTTCAAGATCTGGATCGTTTCGATTCCCGAAATGTCGTTAAAGAACCAGCCGCAACTGGTGTACATCAACAACATCATGCGTTGTAATTCTAGATACGTCATCGCGCGCCACTGTTCGTCCGTCGATAACCAGCGGCCGGCATGGTCATGAAGAAATTCTTCGCGCGAATGATATGGATCGAGAATCAACTCGATACTGTCATCGCGCGCCTGCCAGGGATCGATGAAAAGACCATCGCGGGCCGCTTCAAAGTGCGTTGCGTTCTCATCTCGTAAGAAATCCAGCGCCTGACGCAGAGGAGTGCGCCAACTCTGGCTCCATCCCGGTTCACCTCCGGTGTGGCAGCCACAATCGCGGATCCAGCGGCCGACGCCGTGGATGCAACTCCAGGAAGTTCCTCCCTGATTCGGACCATTGTTGATTTCCACTTCAACCACGGGTGGATTCTGATCGAGAAACTCTCCGTAGTTGGTGATCTGAAAACCACGCCCCGGTGCTTCGTTTTCCAGAGCGTGCGCCAGACAAATATCGCCGAACTTGAAATGATGGCCGCAGGTTTCACCATCGGTGGCGATGCTTACCAACGCTCTGTCCCGGGCCCGCTGTGCAAATCGGTCCACCAGTTCGCGGCTGGATCGCAATAGATTTTCAAAAGCGATCGCGCGTGAGGTTGGGCCGTCATAGAAGAACACCGCGATCAATCGGCCTGAGCCGTCGCGATGAGAGTATCGATAGGGAATGCTCGCATCGATGGTGTGCTCGTTTACCTCGCGCCATTCAACCCGATCGCTGCCGCGTCCGGTTCTGACAGTCTCCCGGATGCGCACTGCCTGGTGCGGCGCTAGAATGACGAACCGCAATCCTACTTCGATCAGCGCGTGCATCACTTCATCATTGCAGGCGGTCTCTGGCAACCACATCGCTTCGGGTTCGCGCCCAAAGCGTTCGCGGAAGTCAGCCAGGCCCCAGCGAATCTGTGTTTGCCGGTCGCGCTCGTTGCATAACGGCAGAATCGCGTGCCCATACGCTTGGGCGATCGCGTTGCCATGCCCGGTACGCTCGCGCGCGCTCTGCTGATCCGCAGCGATGATCCTGGCATATGTATCAGGATGATTGCCCTTGAGCCAGCTTAGCAGCGTTGGCCCAAAGTTGAAGCTGATGTTCGCATAGTTATTGACGATTAGTTGGAGGCCGATTGCCGGATCGGTAATGCGCGCGGCGGCATTGGGTTGGTAACATTCGGAATGAATGCGCTCGTTCCAGTCGTGAAAGGGTGCAGCGCTCGGCTCAACCTCAACGACCCCGGTCCACGGATTTTCCCGCGGTGGTTGATAGAAATGGCCGTGGATGATGAGCGCGGGCATAGGATTTGGAGTTAGCCGACTGGTTACCGCTTATTAATATGCGGTGCGCGAAAGGAAAATCAAAGCGGTGACAAGTCACCGCACTCCAAATGCGAGCCAGGCGGCCCCGACCAGTCCCGCATCGTCACCACACTCTGCCTGCTCAATCCGGCATCGCTGTGCAGGTACCCTGAACGCCCGTCGCAAAGTTTCTGCGCGCGCGTGCTGAGCAAACATGTCCCACGCGGCCGAAACACCGCCGCCGATGACGATCATTTCGGGATTGAAAATGTATATATAGTTCGCCATCGCCACACCGAGATAAACGCCCGCCTTGCGGAAAACGTCGAGCGCCAGTTCATCGCCCGCCACTGCCGCGTTATAAATCCTCTCTGAAGTTAGATCGCTGCCGGCGATGGAGTGCAAGCCGGAACTCTCGTATTGGGTCAGCCCCTCGCGCGCCATGCGCACAATCGCAGTCGCGCTGGCATAAACCTCGAGGCAACCATAATTGCCGCACTTGCATTGGACGCCACCGGAGGGCTCGACGCTGACGTGGCCAAGTTCACCAGCGGTGCCATCAGCTCCGCGCCAAAGTTTGCCATCGAGAATTATTCCGCCACCCACCCCCGTGCCGAGCGTCAGGCACAGGATCGTTTGATAACCGCGCGCGGCGCCTTGCCACATCTCGCCGAGGGTCGCCGCGTTCGCATCATTTTCCAGAAGCACGGATCGACCGAGGGCTTGTTCTAAGGCCGGACCGAGTTTGTATCCTTGCAGAGCTTTGAGGTTCGGAGCGTTCACTACGACGCCGGTTTCAATATGAACTGTGCCCGGGACGACCACCGAAACCGACTCGATCTGTGCGCCGCTCTGAAGCGCTGCCGCTTCGCACTCGCGGACCGCGGCGGCGATCCGAGCTACGACCTCTTCTGCGTCGCTTGTTTGCGGTGTGGGATTTCTAACGCGATCGCGAATGCGGCCGTCACGATCAATGTTGGCGGCGCGCAGATTGGTGCCACCGAGATCGACGGTGCAAACCAGATCGGGCTCCGCCGGATTATTATTCAAAAGCACCTTTTGAAACTCCCTCTCCCTTTGAGAGAGGGAACCAGAGAGTTTCTTCCTCCTCTATGCTTTCCTTCTCCCGAACATGTCAAATCCGACCGCGGCAACCAGCACTCCACCTTTCACCACGTACTGCGCCCAGCTCTCAACATTCAAGAGCGACATGCCGTTATCAAGGCTAGCCAGGATCAACGCACCCAGAACTGCGCCAAAGACTGTGCCGCGTCCACCCATCAAACTCGTCCCGCCTATGACGCAGGAAGCGATCGCGTCGAGCTCCATTAAGCTGCCCGCATCTGGAGAAGCGCTGCCGACACGCGCAGTGTGCAGAATCGAAGCCAGTCCGGCCAACGCGCCCATCAAACAAAACGCCGCCAGGATGTAGCGCTGCAAATTTATTCCTGACAGGCGCGCCGCGTCAGGATTGCCGCCAATCGCGTACAGGTAACGACCAAAGGTCGTGTTCGCAGTCAGGAAAGCCCCAGCCAGGGCAACCGCGAGCAGGAAGATAACCGGAATCGGAACGCCGCCGGCTTTGTTCATCAGGAAAATGAAAGCGACGATCACGACCGATGGCACCAGGATGCGAGCCACAATTGCGCCGGGGCTGAGCACTTTCAAACCGTGCCTTTGACGAGCCCGGTTCCGCCGAATGTTGATCCAGCCGATCGCACCTATCGCGGCGATCGCCAGCCCGAAGCCGATCCGCGGATCGATAAAGTCGCGGCCAAGAGAGCGGAAGAAAGGATGCTCAACCGGAATAGTCGCGCCTTTGGTCAGCTTGAGGATCACTCCGCGCCATGCTTCGAGTCCGCCGAGCGTCACGATGAAGGCTGGGATATTTACGTAAGCTACCAGGGCTCCCTGGATCGCTCCGATCAATAATCCCACCACAATCGCCGCGGCGAGTGAGAAGACTAATCCTCGACCTTGCGACATCGCTGCGATGCCGCCCGCCAAACCAACTACCGCGCCAACCGAGAGATCAATGTTACCGCTGACGATCACCATCAACATGCCAACGGCCAGCACTCCGGTTACCGCCATCTGCTGCAAAAGTTTTGAGAAGTTAACCGCCCCGAGGAAGAGGCCGTAAGGATGGTATTGATCGATTGTGGCCCATTGAAAGAAGAGCCAGATCACAATCAATGCGAGCAGCATCGTATAAGCTCGCAACGCGGAAGTGCGGAGCTTGAATCTGCCAATCCTGGATCCATCACTCATAAATAATAAATAGTCGACCCGTTTAAACGGCGGACTTGTCGGTCGCTGCCGCAAACTCCTCCGCTGACCATAACCAACGCCAATCAATCTCTATCGGTACACTGCCAGGCTCGTGAGGAAAATATGCATGATAGCTTGACCAGTGCCATTGGCAGGATGATCACACAAACCGGCACGCACCGGATTCATGTGGACGTAATTAAGCTTCTGGCGAATGAACTTGTGACTCCAAACGTCGACCGCTGAGAAGTCCTGTAACCAAACGGCATGAGTTTGGCCTGAGGCAAGAGGTCTTCGTAAGGCCAGCTTAGCAAGGGACTGAATCTTATTCTCAGTACGCAGCCATCTGAGAATTCGAGATGCGGCTCTTCCCTTCAATCGTCCTACCAAGCGGGTGATGTCCATGCTAAGTGGGTTCGCTAGAAGATGAAAATGATCAGGCCTTATCACATAGCCGATCAGTTTGAATGGGTCCTTCAGTCGCGTTTCAGATAAGGCTTCAATGAATAGCTCACGGCAGTGCTTATTTGAAAACACCGGAACTCGCTGGTATGTGACCGCCGTCACGTAGTGAACAAGATTTGGTTCGTGTGATCGGAACAGACGCATATCTAGTTAACGTAGGCGGACAAGTCCGCCGTCTAAACGGGGATATTGTTTCCAATTAGGCGGCGCGACGCGCGTGACCAGTCGCGCACGACATCACTGCTTCAGGTGTTGCTTCCTTACGCGCGAACTCTCCAGTCACGCGGCCTTCGTGCAAAACGATCACGCGATCTGACAGTCCTAAAACCTCAGGTAACTCGGATGAAACCAGCACGATGGCCAGACCTCTGGCCGCCAGTTGATTAATCTGCGCGTAAATTTCCTGTTTGGCGCCGACATCGATCCCGCGTGTCGGTTCATCCAGAAAAAGCACGCGCGGATTGGTCAATAGCCATTTTGCCAGCACGACTTTTTGTTGGTTCCCGCCCGACAACGTTCCGGCGATCGTGAAGACCGAATTCGCTTTGATGCGCAGTTCGCGGGCGGATCGTTCACCGGCTGCCGCTTCGGCGTCTTCGTCGGTCACAAACCTGCCGGAGAGCTGGCGCAGACCGGCGAGGGTCATGTTTTTTAAAATCGTCTGGTCAAGGATGAGCCCGTAGCGTTTCCGATCCTCGGTGACAAAGCCGACGCCGTGTTTGATCGCGTCGGAGGGCCGGTTGATTTGAACCGGTTTCCGGTCAACAAGTATCTCAGCGGATTTGCGGCCCGGATGCGCGCCAAAAATCGCCATCAACAACTCGCTTCTTCCCGATCCCATCAGGCCGGCGATGCCCAGCACTTCGGCCTTTCGCGCCGCAAAGCCAACTCGATCAACCAACAGTTTACCGGGCACGGCTGGGTCTTCAACCGTGACATTGCGCGCTTCGAACACGACCTCGCCGCGCTCGTGCTTACTTTCGGGAAAGATCTGGCCGACCTCGCGTCCGACCATCTTCGCTATCACGCGCGCTTCGTCCATGTCTGCTGTCGCGTCGGTTCCAATTGTGCGGCCGTCGCGCAGGACGGTGATGCGCGTGCTGATGCGGAAGACTTCGTCGAGCTTGTGCGAGATGTAAATCATGGCCACGCCTCTTGAGCGCAGCTTATTCAGAATGCCAAAAAGCGTTTCGACTTCCGCGTCGGTCAACGCCGCGGTTGGTTCGTCGAGCACCACGATGCGCGCGTCCTGCGATAAGGCTTTGGCGATCTCGACGAGTTGCTGTTGCCCGATCCCCAGGTTTCGCACCGGCGTGAGCGGATCGATCGTGAGGTGAAGATCGTCGAGCAGCTTTTGCGCGCCGCTATAAAGCTTTTCCCAGTTGATGACGCCAAAGCGGCGAGGCTCGCGACCGAGGAAGATGTTTTCGGCCACGCTCACGTCCTTGACCAGCGAGAGTTCCTGGTAGATGACGGCGATGCGGGCTTGTTCAGCGTCACGCACATTCGCAAAGCGCCGCTCAGAACCATCGAGAATAATTTCGCCGCCATATTCCGGATGCGGGTAGACGCCGGCGAGAATCTTAATCAGCGTCGATTTGCCCGCCCCGTTTTCGCCGACCAGGGCGTGAATCTCGCCTTCGTTAAGATCGAAGCTGACCCCGTCCAGGGCGCGCACGCCGGGAAAGGACTTTGTGATGTTCCGCATTTGCAGAAGCGGATCTGCCATGGTAAATGCGCCTCGATTTACTGGGAGCGCGGGCGCCCTCGCCCGCAGTGTGTGCTCGGAACCCTTGCGAACGCGCGGGCTACTGCCCCGCTTGTGCTCACTGCTTCGGCCACTGATCCTTCGGCACGTTCTTATAGACGTCTTCCAACTTGTGATAGCCGTCCTTGATGACAGTGTCCATCACGTTGCCCTTGTAGAGTATCTGGGGCTGGTGCAGGATCGAAGGGATGTCTTTCTTGCCATTGTTGATGGTGTCTTTCGTTTCAACTTTTTCACCGCGCGCGAGCTTGACCGCCGCATCGACCGCACTAAACGCAAGCGGTTGAATCGGCTTGTAAATCGTCATCGTCTGTTTGCCTTCAACGACTCGCTGCACGGCGTCGAGCGCGGCGTCCTGCCCGGTCACCAGAACTTTGCCGACCAGCTGCGGCGGCAGGGCAGAAATCGCGCCGCCGGCAGTACCGTCGTTGGACGCGACAATCGCCTGAATGTCGTTATTGTTTTTAGTCAGCGCGTCTTCGGTGATGCGGAGTGCCTCGCTCGCCAGCCACTCGCGCGCGAATTGTTTGGTCACAATCTTGATGTCGCCGCGATCAATGGCGGGTTGCAGGACGCTCATCTGTCCATCCAGCAGCAGCAGCGCGTTGTTGTCGGTTTGTGATCCGCCAATCAGAACGTAATTTCCTTTGGGCGCGTGATCGAGCGCGTACTGCGCCTGCATCTGTCCAATCTTCACGACCTGATGCGCGACGTAAAGATCGACGTCAGAATTGCGAATCAAACGATCGTAACTGATCACCGGCACGCCTTGTTTATGCGCGGCCTCGACAATCGACGCGGCGATTTGCCCGTTGTGCGGCGCGACGATCAAGACATCGACGCCCTGCGTCAGGAAGGTCTCGCACTGGTTAACCTGCGTCGAGTCATTGCCGTCGGCCACCAGGACCTGGCACTCAGCGCCGACTTCTTTGCACCGTTGTTCGACCAGGGCCTTGTCACGCTGCCAACGTTCTTCTTTCAGAGTGTCCATGGAAAAACCTATGCGCACTGGTCCGCCTTGTTTTGCGGAACGGCCGGTCTTGCCCTGCTCGGGACTTTTTACGCACGCAGAGGCGGAAAGCAGAACGAGCAACAGCAAGAAGAGCAATTTGTTTGTGGTTTTCATTCTTGAGTCCTTTGATCGAAGTGTCCGGCACATGTTATTTGGGTGCGGCTGCGTTACCAGCCGGATGTTTATAGCTATCCTGATTCTATTATTCAAGCAATCTCGGTGAATAGCGAAACTGATGCGGAACCGCTTGCGGTAGCAAGTGGGTCTCAATTAACAGATGACGGACTTGTTTCACTCGTTCGTTATGAGAGCGGTAAACCCGCTTGCTATCGCAAGCGGTTCCGTACCCGGCTTCTAAACTTACGTAGAGTGGGCGGCTGATGAGCAGCATCCGGGCTATGAATATTTCGCGCCTAACGGCGCTGCGCAATCAGGAAAGCTCCATCACTTGGCTAACGTCCGTACAGGCCGGTCAGTACGTGGCCTCACCCGCCAGGCCTTATGCTGCTGTCCGCTCCGCGCACTCTCAGATCTTCCATTCGTGTTCTTCTAGTGGTATTAAACCCCTACTACAATTCTCATTCGGAGGTTACGTCGATGACTTTGAGGATCTTTGGTTTTTCTCTCTGCTCATTTGTTCTGGGGATCGCGTTCGTTGCCGCGATCACGCCTGCTATGAGCTCCGTGGCCACAGATGCGGTAATGAACATCCAGGACGACCGCGCGGCCGATCGCGCCGCGATTCGCGCGCACATCGACAGCATCTTCCAGGCATTTATCAAGAAAGACGCTGCGGCCTTACGCGCGACGCACGCCGAGAACTGGCTCGGCTATCTGGAGGGTTCGCGCGAGATGATCAAAGGCATCGGCGGTTACATGGATTGGAACGATGTCGATCCAAAGAGTCCTTACGGCATGAAGAGTTACAAGATGCGCGAGTTCGATATGATCTTCAAAGGCGACGCGGCGTTTGTTTGCTTTGTGCCGGAGATCGAGTCGAACACGCCCAACGGTCCTTACCATCGTGTGTTGCGCATTTGCGATTTCTACACGAAGAACAACGCTCAGTGGATCCAGAGCGGCAGCGACACCGCGCTGCATGCTGAAACAATGGAAGAGCAGATGGCCGCGCCGAGACCCTTGGGTGATCAAATGAAGAAGCGTTTCCTGGATGCGCGCGAAGCCGTGTGGCGCGCTTACTTCGCGGGCGATCGCGCGACGCTTGAAAAGCTGATCCCGGAAGAGACCGTGACGATCGAGTCCGGCCACAACACCTGGTCAAACCGCCAGACGATTCTCGACGGCGCCACGAAGTTTGCGAAAAGCGACGGCAAGCTAATCAAACTCGAATTCCCCAAAACCGAAATCCAGGTCTACGGCTTAACCGCGGTCGTCTATTCGAACTACGCGTACGAACTCGAAACCGGCGGCCGGCACATCAACCAATCCGGCCGCGTCACTGAAGTCTTCGTGCTGCGCAAAGGTCAATGGGCGAATCCGGGGTGGCATATGGATAGCGGGAAGTAGTTACGGCGGCGCGGTAAAGCCACTCAGCGGATTCCCATAGAACGCGTCGGTCTTCCAGGCCATCTTGTCCCACTGGCCATCCGAATCACCCAGCACCTGCACCGGGACGATGATGCGGTTGTTTCCTAACTTGTTCGAAGTAGCGATCCCGTTGTCTACCAGTTTGCCTTCGGCGTCCACGGCGAATTTCATCGAGCGCACAAGGTGGCCCTTATAAAGCATCTTGATCTCGTATTCGCCCGGGTTCTCGCTGAACAGGTGCATAGCCCCGAACATGGTGTCGTTGGGTTCGCCGGTTTTGTTCCAGGCCCGCACGCTCGAAAAATCGCACTTCATTCGCGTCCAACTGAATTGACCGTGGGGCTCCGTGATATGGGTTGGGTTGTTCTCGACTTCATTCATGCCGCAGCTTGGCCGGCTGACCCACTCGCCCTGGTAGAACATTTTGCCGACCTCTTTGCCTTTATAAAAAAGATGCGGCTCGAACGAGCCATTGATTTCGCCGCGCGCCCAGACGGCAAAAGCTAACTTAGGCTTCCTCCACTCGGCTACGTCGTCTGGTTCCAGGAACACGTAACCGATCGGCAGGTTCCAATCCTGGTCAACGTAATAGACGAAGTGATTGACAAAGTTCGGACCGGTTTCGTTGGAATGGACTTTCGCAACCTTCGCCTTGCCGCTAAAGAGCGTGACGTCGCCGCCGCCCGCCAGTTCATTTCGCATCTTGATCGTGAAAGTGACTGGGCCGGTGTAAGTGAGGCCTTTGTCTTCGGGGATACCGTCGCGGCCGCCGCATTCGACGTGCCACCAATAACCCTTCTGGGTTTCCTCCGTCTTGCAATCGAACTTCACCCACGGCCCAGCGCCGGCAGAGAACTCCGAATAGATCTGGCTGCCGCTGGCAATGGGCCCATTAACGCGCAGATTCAGGCGCGGCACCCAACTAAACGTCTTGAAATCTCCTTTGTAAGAACTGAGCGTAAACGCCGTAACCTGCACTGAGTCCTTAGCAATCGTTGGCTGGTCCTGAGCCATAGAGTTTCCGGCCGAGAGCAGCAGGACGATCATCAACAGCAATAGTGTAAAAGCCCAAGCGGGCACGAGCTCGTTTCTCAAAGGCACACCTCCTCGTTTACTTCACGATTTCGATTTTGTCGGAGCGACAGTTTACAACGACGCAGGATTGTCAGGAAATAATTTTTGGCCTAACGCACTCAACGAGCCGCGAAGCGGCGGCAGAATCCAAAACCGCGACCGCTAGGGAGCGGGATAAAGATTCAATTGTTGAATGATTTTTCAGATCGATCTCGGGGCGAATACGCTTCAGCGCGTAGGTTCTGCCCTGGCCCAGCTCGCAACCCCGGAAAGTTCCTGATACTACTTCTTCTTCTTGGGGTACTCAGGCGTCTTAAGGTCAGAGTTCCAAATGTCGGTCACGCACTTCCACGTGCCGCTGGTCTGCTTCTTCCACACTTCGACGAACTTTCCGCGGTCGGTGGCCGCCTTGCCCTTCGCGTCGTTCATCGTCATTTCCCAAGTGCCGCTCACAGACGCCAGATCACCCGATTTTGCGACTTCTACTTTGGTCGCCTTCCAGCCTCCCGAAAAGCCTGCGTTCGTCAGCATGTCTTTCCAGATTTTCTTAATTGCGTCCTTGGTAGTCACTGCGGGACCGTTCGGCGGCATCACCATCACATCGTCGGCGTAGTACGAGACCGTCTTGTCGACGTCTTTAGCTTCTGCCGCTTTGGACCATTGCGCATCCAGTTCTTTTAGCGCGGTCTCATCCGCCGCCTTGGTGTCCTTCTGCTGGCAGGCCAATGCGAAACTAAGTAGAGCGATGCAAACGGCAATCACAAGTCTGGTTCTCTGTCTGTGTTCGTGATCAGCAACAGGTTCCAGATCCGGTTGGCGACAGGCTGTGACAAGTTGTATTTTCAAGGTAAGTCTCCAGCGTCCAGGCGTTTCGGAAAGCGCGTCAACCGTAGTCCCGACTGCTTAGGTTGTCAATGTTGAGCGGAACGAATCAGAGGCGAGCGCGAGGTCCATTCCAACTACGCCTACGAACTGGAAACCGGCGGCCACCAATCTTCTCTATCACATCGTCTTTTCGACCAAAGATCGTCGCCCACTCATCACACCCGACTATGAAGTGAGGCTTTATGATTACATCGGCGGAACAATTCGTTCCCTCGGGGGCATCTCGTTAGAACTCAACGGTACTGAAGATCATGTTCATCTGCTGGCAAGACTCCGACCAGATCGCGCGCTGTCCGATGTGCTGCGCGACCTGAAGGCAAACGCAACCGGCTGGTTGCACGACGTGTTTCCGTCGCTTAAGAATTTTTCGTGGCAACGAGGCTATGGTGCCTTCACGGTAAGTCAGTCCAGCGTGAAGGAAGTTCGACAATACATTTCTCGGCAGAAGGAGCACCATCAGGAGATCTCGTTTCGAGACGAGTTCATTCAATTTCTAAAGGCGAACGGAATTGAATACGACGAGAGATATGTTTGAGTGATCACGTAAGAACTCCATTTTCGAGCCTGCGGAGCAGGCGATAGCGTAAAGCCTGGGGTGGAGC
>JBBQWP010000027.1:0-69143 GCA_038210455.1 Pyrinomonadales bacterium
CGGACAAGCTAGATCACCATACTCGCGCTCTGGCTTACGAGAAAGCTATGGAGCAGCTCTACCTGCGGCATCCGCAGGATCATGAGGCGGCCGTTTTCTACGCGCTCGCACTTCTGGGGACGGCGCAACCAACGGATAAGACCTACGCTAAGCAAAAAAGGGCGGGAGAAATTCTCAACCAAGTGCTGGCGTACCAGCCGGATCATCCTGGCGTGGCGCACTACTTGATCCACAGTTTTGATTACCCGCCGCTCGCTTATCTAGTTCTTCCCGCGGCCCGAAGCTATTCGAAGATTGCTCCCTCTTCTCCGCACGCGCTTCACATGCCGTCTCATATCTTCACGAGGCTGGGGCTCTGGCAAGAGTCAATTGAATCGAATATCGCCTCTGCTGCGGCGGCAAAGAATCACGCGGCGAAGATGTACCCGGGAGCCGCGTCGTTCGACCAGCTTCACGCAATGGATTACCTGCTGTACGCCTATTTGCAAACCGCCCAGGATCGGAAAGCGAAACAAATCCTTGACGACGTCTACAAGATGAGCAAAGTGGACGCGGATGTGATCGCTGCGGGTTACGCCTTCGCCGCGATTCCGGCGCGTTACGCGATCGAAAGACATCAGTGGTCCGAAGCCGCTGCGCTCAAAGTGCACCCAGCAAGCTTCCCCTGGGACAGCTTCCGTTATGCCGAAGCGATAACGTACTTCGCGCGGGCCATGGGGGCAGCGAGAAGCGGTGATCCTGCCGCCGCGAGCACGGATGTCGAGAAGCTAGCCTCAATCCAGAAATCGCTTGCCGAAGGAAAAGATAACTACTGGACGACGCAGGTTGAGATTCAGCGTCAGGCCGCGGCCGCATGGCTCGCGCATGCTGAAGGGAAAGACGAAGAGGCACTGAAGCTGATGCGTTCGGCGACCGAGCTCGAAGACTCTACGGAGAAACATCCTGTGACGCCGGGGCCGGTCGTGCCTGCGCGCGAGCTACTGGGCGAGCTGCTGCTCGAACTGCGTGAGCCAACCAAGGCATTGAAAGAATTCGAGACGGCACTTCTCGCTGCCCCAAGCCGGTTCAATGGCCTCTACGGCGCAGCGAGAGCAGCCGAGCTTTCGGGAGATCGAGCGAAAGCCAGAAGCTTCTATGCAAAGCTTGCGACGCTGAGCGAAAAGTCTGATGGAGAAAGACCTGAGCTGCTGGCAGCGAGGGCGTTCCTCGCCAGTAAGTAGTAGTCGCTTCATGTGCAACCTGCGTAACCGAAGCTAAGATCATCAAGGAGACTATCGATGGACAAAGCCGATGACGAAACGCGCGGTCCTAAGTCACGTCTGTCAAGGCGTCAAATGATCAAACTTGCGGGCGGCGCGGCCAGCTTTACTTTCCTGCAACTCAAATCGAAGGCTGCGCCGATCAGTTTGGATCGCTTCATTGATGCCGTTGCTTTGGAACAGGTCGCTGATCGTGATCCGAGCCTGCGCCTGCCGATTCTGATTGATATGCAGACGCATGTCTGGTGGCGTGCCGGCGGCATTCGCAAAATGACGGAGCGCGGCGAAGCATTTCTGAAATCGCTCGCGGGTGCGCGATCCAACATTGTCGGCAAACCTGTCGCCGTCGCTGACATGGGGCGCATCATGTTCATCGAAGACCTCTTTCTGCGCAGCGAGACGGACCTCGCATTTCTCAACAGCTTCGGCATGAAAGCGGCGTTCGACGGTGTCGATCTGTTTCCGCCGCGCGAAGCAGCGCTGATCCGCTCGATGGCGCCCGCGCGCATACGCATCCTGGGCTGCGTCGACCCGCCCGATGGCCAATCGGCGCTGGATTCGCTGAGCTATCAATGCGAGAAGTTGAAGATCGACGGGCTGAAACTTTATCCGCCGGGGCCGGACACGCGCGGCTGGCGGATGGACGACGAGAAGCTGACCTACCCGATATACGCAACTCTGCGCAAACACGGTGTGAAGAATGTCTGCGTGCATAAAGGTTTCCCCGGCTCGTTTCTGGAAGCCGGCTGCCATCCGTTGGACATGACGCGCGCGGCGGCCGACTGGCCCGATCTGAACTTCATCGCCTTTCACAGCGCCTATCCGTTTGAAGCCGAACTCGCCGAGCAGGCGAAGAAAGCGAAAGTCAAAAACATCTATGCTGAGATGGGCCTGCTGGCCGGCGTGCTCCGGCAGAACCCGCAGAGGTTTGCGCAGTGCATGGGCACTCTGCTCGACGGTCTGGGCGCCGATCATATTCTTTGGGGGACGGACACGCCGGTGATTGGCCCGCCGCACTGGCAGATACAGCAATTCCAAAGCTTCACCATTCCCGATGAGCTGATCGAAAAGAATAAGTACCAGCAAGTCACGCCGGAAGTGAAACGCAAAATTTTCGGCGAGAATGTGGCGCGGCTTTTCAGCCTCGACATCAAAAAGGTGCGCCAGGGTGTGGAAGGCGATCTGCTTTACAAGTTGCGGAACGACGGAGACGCGTTGCCGATCACAGTGGATGCCGGCAAGACGCCTAAGCCCTAGCCGGCAGCACAGCAACGCCATTGAGTTGCGTTGTAAAAAGGAACTCCACTACGGGTTCTCTGCCTGACCAACACTGGCGCCGGGGGCGATATCTCCGTGAGCAGTCTCAGTCGCCAGGTAAACGGAAATTGTGGTCACGGTCGCCATGCCGATAATGAACAGAGCGATCGGCCAGGAGCGGCCGGTACGCCGCAGCAGGCCAATAGCGATTAGCGGCGAAAGACCTCCGGCGATGACCGAAGCAAGTTGGTAGCCGAGCGAGGCGCCGCTGTAGCGGACTCGCGTGCCAAAGAGTTCCGAGAAAAAACTCGCCTGTGGTCCATACATCGCCGCATGTCCAAAGACGAGCGCCAACACGACCGCCACGATCAGCAAACTCGGCAGAGATGTTTCGACCAGCCAGAAAAAGGGGAAGGCGAACAGTCCCGTGAATACTGCCCCGAACAAGTAAACCGGTCTTCGTCCTACCTTATCCGACAGCCAGCCGAATGTGGGCATCGCAAAAAGTTCGACGATGGCGGCGATCGAGATAGCGCTAAGAACCAGGAACCGGGAAAATCCTATTCGTGGCAGCGTGGCGTAGCTCAAGATGAAGACGGTGTACAAGTAGAACGATCCGTTCTCCGCCAGTCTGGCGCCCATGGCCAGCACTACATTCCTGGGGTGCTCACGCAGGACATCAAGGATAGGCATTCGTGATTCAGTCCCGGTTTGCTTAACCTCTTCGAACGCAGGCGGCTCGACAATCGCCAATCTGATGTACAGCCCTACGCCAACCAAAAGGATGCTGAGCAGAAAGGCCAGGCGCCATCCCCACGTGAACAGGATGCTCTCCGGTAGTTTTGAGATTTGTCCAAACACAACCGTCGAGAGCAGCAACCCTGCCGGAACTCCTACCTGGGGCCAGCTGCCATAAAAACCGCGTTTCCCTTTGGGAGCGTGCTCGACGGCCATCAGTACGGCTCCGCCCCACTCACCGCCAACCCCGAAGCCCTGGGCCACTCGCAGCAGCACCAGCAATATCGGAGCCCAGATGCCGATGGTCTGGTAAGTCGGCAGCACGCCGATCAGGAAGGTTGCGATGCCCATGATGAGGAGCGTGAAAACCAGCATCGATCTGCGACCTATGCGATCGCCAAAATGGCCACACACCAGGCCTCCAATCGGACGAGCAGCGAAACCAACCGCGTAGGTGCCGAAACTTGCCAGCGTGCCCGTCAGCGGATCGTAGTTGGGGAAGAAGAGCCGGCCGAAGATCAGCGCGCTGGCCGTGCCATAAAGAAAGAAGTCATACCACTCGATGGTCGTGCCGATGAAGCTGGCAATCGCCACCTTGCGAATTGACACGCTGCCGGAAGCTGCGGTTTTCAAATTTGGCGATCCTTCGATTACTTGCGCTTGATGAACTCGCGTATGTATTCGTTAACCAGAGTGGGCTGCTCGTGAATGACCCAGTGCGTTCCGTCCGGTATCCGCTTGATCGTCAGATGCGGAACGAACTTGTCGAGACCTTCAAGGTTGCCAAGCAGCAAGGCAGTGTCCTTCTCGCCCCAGATAACGAGAGTCGGCACCTTCACTTCAAGCGAGGACAATCCAGCCGCGAAGTTTGTCGGTTGCTTATCGTCACCGGTCGGTGGACCGACGCGCGCGGCTCGATAGTAATTCAGCCCACCAGTCAGCGCCCCTGGTTGCGACCAAGCCTCGATGTACGCCTGCTTGTCACTTTCGGTGAACACACCCGTCTTCAAACCTGCTCCTAAAACTGCCTGCACCAACGCCGCGTAGTTGTTCGCCGAAAGAATCTGCTCTGCCTGCGCGCTGCGGAACATGAGCATGTATTGGCTGGCTTTCTGTTGCGCCGGATTGTCACGCAGCTCGCGCTGGAACACTCCCGGATGCGGTGCGTTGATGATAACCAGCTTTTCCAGATACTCGGGATGAGCTATCGCGAACGCCCAGGCGACTGCGCCGCCCCAGTCGTGCGCCACCAAAATGAACTTCTTGTGACCGAGTTTTTCGGCGAGTGCGCGCAGGTCTTCAACGAGGTACTTGACCTGATACTGATCGACCTCGGCAGGCTTTGCAGAAAGGTTGTAGCCGCGCATGTCCGGGGCGACTGCCTGATAGTCGCGCCCAAACTCAGCGAGCTGATTCTTCCATTCGTACCAGAACTCGGGGAAGCCGTGAACAAACATAATCAACTTCCCTTTGCCCGCGGTGACATAGTGCAAACGCACTCCATTCACTTCCGCATATTCGTGTTTGATCATTGGCGTCTTCGCTTCCTTCGCGTTGCCTTTTCCTTTGCCGGTCGACTTTTGTTGCCCGTCGGTGCAGATGAACAAGAGCGCCGGCAGGAATGCGGCCGAGATCAGCCGTTTGATGATTGTGAGCTTGTAGTGCTTCATGACGTAGCGGTTTCTCCTTTGAAGCCGGCATCACTTAACCGGGCCATGAGATCAAAGTGCCGGCGTGCGCCCCGCCCACGGTCTTGCTTTCTCAAGCTGCGCCGCCAAACGAAACAACGTCGCCTCGTCGCCGAAGCGCGCCGAAAACATGACGCCTACAGGCAAGCCATCCGGCGTCCAGTGCAGCGGCACCGACATCGAAGGCTGCCCCGTCACATTGTAGAGCGCCGTGTACGGTCCAAACTCAGTGATCTCCTTCATGAAAACCTTCATGCTCTCAGGCGCTAAGCTCAACCGGCCGAGCGGCACCGGAGGTTTGGCTAAAGTAGGACTCATGATGACGTCGTAGTGCTCCTGAAACCTGGCCATTGCCAGACCGATCTGATGGGCGGTCTCGATCGCGCGCGAATAGGCAATCACGTCCACACGCTGTCCTTGCCGGCTCATCGCCCAGGTCACTGGCTCGACATCCGCTTCAGTGACGGCGCGTCCGAGCGATGTGGCCGCGTCAGCCAGAGTGCGGGCCAGTGAAACATGGATGACGTTGAGAAACGCTTCGCGCAGTGCAGCGTTATCAATCGGTAGTTGCTGCTCCTCGACGATGTGGCCCAGGCTCTCGCAAAGCTTCGCGGCTGCGACAGCGGCCTGCTTGCATTCGGGATCGAGCGGTGTTCCTCCGGGTGTGTCAATCGCCAGCGCGATTCGGAGTTGGACCGGAGCAACGCGCGTCTCTTCTAAAAAGGGTCGTGATGGCAGCGGGGAAAAGAACGGCGAGCCCGTTTCGGCTCCAGCCGTGGCGTCAAGCAGCGCCGCTGAGTCGCGCACTGAAACGCTAACAACGTGATGAGCAGAGAACCCGTTCCAGCCCTCGAAGTGGGTTGGACCCATGGGCACACGCCCACGCGTTGGCTTTAATCCGAACAGCCCGCAACACGAAGCGGGAACGCGGATCGAACCTCCGCCATCGCTGGCGTGCGCGGCGGACAGGATGCGGCTGGCCACGGCGACCGCGGAGCCTCCCGAAGATCCGCCACTCGTTCGTTCCAGATTCCAGGGATTGCGCGTCTTGCCGTACAGCGCCGATTCGGTGGTCAGAGTTAAGCCAAGCTCGGGCGAGGTCGTCTTGCCAAAGATAACCAGACCCGCCTGCTGATAACGGGTCACCAACGTGCTGTCGAAAGCAGCGACTGCACCTTTCCAGAGTCGGCTCCCTTCCGAGGTGATCGTCCCGCTCAGATACTGGCCCAGATCTTTCAACGCAAAGGGCACGCCGCGAAAAGGTCCGGCGGGCAGACCCTGCTTGATCTGCGCTTCGGCCTTGTCGAAGAAGAGCTGGCAGAAGGCGTTGAGCTTTGGATTGAGGGCTTCGACTCTCTGGCGCACGGCCACGAGCAATTCCAGCGGCGTAATCTGGTTCCGCGCGATCAGATCAGCTAAGCCGACGGCATCGTACTGATGGTACTCAGCGGCCAGGCCCGAAAAGTTACTTGCCATTTTTATGAGTATTGAGATACGCCTTTGACTGCTGGCCCACGATGTCGACCAGGTTGCCCATCGCCAGGTTCACATCGATCAGGTGCAACCCCCAATCGGCCTGGACTTGCCCGCCCACCACTACATCTCCCGTGATGTCGTCAGTGCGGGGGTCCGCAAGGTCGCCATGCACCGTGATCGCCAGATAGGAACCCTTTTCATTTGAAACGCATTCAGCAGTTAACAGACCCGGGACACTAACGAACGGCGTATTGATCGGCTGTGGAGGAGTTACCCACGGCCGCGGGGCGGCCTCGGCGGTAGATACGACGCCAGCGCCGCGCGTCCCGAGGTAAGAATGTAGATCGCCGCTCCCTCCGCCCAGCGCCGCGGGGTTGGTGCAACCAGAAACCATGTTATCGCCAGCTACTCGGCCAAACCGGCTGTTTGCCGGCGGCGGAGCATTGGATCGGAAGGAAGCGTAAGTGATCACGCATCCGGTTTGCTTCGCCGAATGGCACAGCGGCAGGTGCTGAAAGGCGCCGCCCACGTCCTTGCCCTTCGGTACGGGCAGGCTCGTTCCCAGCAACAAAGCTGAGATGATGCGCGACTGCACGGGCTTGCCATCGATCTCCTTTTTGATCAGATCCGTGAGAACAAAGGAGCCCTGCGAATGCCCGATCAGAACCACGCCGCGACCCTTATTGTCATGTTCGAGATAATAGTTCCAGGCGTCGAGCACATCGTTGTAACCGAGGGCTCGATCAGCCGCCATGGGTTTGCCGGCGATTAAGGCACGCAGCGCGGTCAGGGTTACTTGCCGGTACAGCGGGGCGTAGACGCGGCACTGTGAACCGAACCGCGCAAACTGCGCGCGGATGACACCCAATTCCTCCGGGCCGGCGATCATGTCGCTGTTGCCCGTCGTGTCGTTTGAGACTGTGGGATAAACATAGAAGCAATCGATCGGCGCTTTCGGATTGGCGGCCCACTTCTCGGGTGTCAGCTTGCCGTTGGCCATAACGATCGTCGTAGTCAGATCAACCGCGCAGGCATCCTGCCGGCCTGGGCGACAGAGCCACGATTCTGATTTGCCGTAGTCGTTCTTTGCCGGGGCCGGCGCGGCGGCGACTGGTGTTATTTGGCTCTGCGATTGGGGCGCCGCTGTTGCTACGATAGCGCCTAGCATTAAAACAATGATGAAGTGCCGTAACATGTTTCCTCCTACATGAGTTAATCAACGGGGCACTAGCCCGACCGTCAGGGAGGGCTCAGGTTTCATAGCTGCCGTTAAGATATGAGCCCTCCCTGACGGTCGGGCTAGCGCCCCGCGTGCTAACGGGCTTCTCTCGATGGCTCGATTTTGTCAGCGCACTTTCGAGGTGCGGCACTAGTCTTTGCAATAATAATATGCCGCACCAAAAAACGCAGGTCAGACACGAGATTCTTCCGGCGCCGCTGACTCTGAAAGCGCACGGAGCGTGCGCTCGATCTGAGCTCGGTGCCCAATCGTGTGAACGCGCAACGTTTGCGCGAAGGCTTTCCAATCGAGCGGTTCCTCCCACTGCACCAAAGGCCCGCCCGGATCGTCCGCTTTCATGACCATGTGCACTGGCACACGGACCTCCAACGAGCAGGAGTCCGAGGCCTTCTCGATCACTCTGATCAAGGATGTGTGGATGCGCTTGAGTTCGTCGACAAGTTCGTCCCAGTTCCGCGCCAGTGGATCAGTCGATTGCAGGCTCGCTGGAACCGCGCCGGTTACCGGCGTCAGTCCGTTGAGAAGTGATTCAAGTTGTGAGACGGCTGGACGATGACTCTCAATCAAGTGATCGACAACCTCCTGGACCGACCAGCGACCGGGCTCGGGCGATCGAAGGCGCAGCGAAGGTGGAACCGACGCGATCATTGTTTCAAGGTCAACGAATGCGTCGGCGATTCGCCGGCGCAGCTGTTCGATTGGGGCCTCGGTGCCTTTGCGTTTCAGGTACCGGAGCGCGCGAACCTGTTCGGGCCGCGGAAGCGGAGTCATTTCTTCCTCGCTATAGTCTTTAGAGAAGTCGAATCTCAGTAGCGTGCTGATCCTACGTCCGGGTAGGATAATCACTCGTAATCAGGACGTTTCGGTCCTATTGCTGCTTAACTTCCGGCAGTTTCCGCGGCGCGTAGTACGGCTTGCCGTTGAGCTTCTGCACTTCCTTTTGAAAGCTCGTTCCGTAATCGCGCTCGGCGTTTGAGAGCGCCCAGGCTTGCCGTTTGAAATTCCAGCTATCGGGGTTGAGCCGCTGCGCTTCCTTGTAGTGCGGTATCGCGTCGGCGCCGAACCCTGCATGCGTAAGATATTCCGCCAGCGCGAACTCAGCCGCCGCTTGCGCGTGCTCTGGCTGCTGGGGCGTCAAACGCTGTTTGAGTTCCAGTGCGCTGAGCGCAAACGGGCTGCGCTCGCCGTTGGCCACCCAATCGCGAAGGCCACTGATATACGGCGTGGCATCAATGCCGTGCACTCCTTTATAACGATTATCGGCGTAGGCAACTTCGTTTGAGCGGACGATGCGGCCCTGCTCGTTGATCCACACTGCGGTTGGCACGTTCACCATGTCGTAGAGCCTCGTCACCAGATGCTCGGTGTCAATCAGCGCGGTGAACTCCGGTTTGGCGGCCGTGATCCAGGGCCCTGCGTCTTTCACGCCACCCGTGTCCTGCGCGACAGAAACGATTTCGAAGTTTTTGTCTTTCAACTCACTGTAAAGTTTTTGCCATCCAGGCAAATCGTAGCGGCACCCTCACCACGAGGCCCAGGTGACGAGCAGCACTTTCTTGCCGCGAAAATCCGCGAGTGAATGCATCTTGCCGTTGATATCCGGCAGGGTGAAAGCCGGCGCTTCGAGCGAGGCAAGATAGCCGTTCTGAACCGCTGCCCGCGGGCCGAAGTACCAGACTCTATGCTTCTCATCATAAGCCGTCGGCTGTCGCACGAGCCGCGCAAACTCGCTCAAATTGAACCACGTGACCGGCGACCGCGTTATGAAGAAAGCGCTACGCCGGGCTTTGGAAATCGGGAAACACAACTCATCACGGCAAACACCTTTCGGTTTGACTTCAAATCTAGTCGCGCGCGTCAGATCAGAGAGCGTGACCCAGAGATCAGCAGAATTAGGCGCGGGCAATGGGGCCGGCGGAGCCACGACTTCGGTGACGACGCCGTCATAGATAATGGTGCGGCCTCTTTCTGCCGCGGATGATGTGACAGAGGTCATCATACACACGAACGTCGCACATACCATGAGCATTTGCTTTGACACTGTTCCCTCTTCATCAAACGAGTTGGATGCCGATGCTGACTCCGCTCGTCACTTTCGTTTTCCCGTCCAGGTCCCTGAGCCAACATCTCCCAGTTGCACCGTGCCTTTCATGGTGCCGTCCTTCTCGATAGTGCCGGTGTACGTCAGAGTCCCTTGCTGTCCTTTAATTTCAAAGTCAACCTTGCCGCCCTTCACCGTGCCGGTCAATGGCGCTTCACCGAACGCGCCTTTGTAATCGCCGGTGAGCTTCTCGCCCTCCTGCTTGAACGTGAAGGTCGGCGAGCCGGAACCGGCTGAGGTCTCAACTTGAAAGAGCCAGGCGCCGCTGATATCCGTCTTGTCGCTCGTTGAAGTAGTGCTCGCCGGCGCTTTGGTGGTTGCGGCGCCCGCATCACTCGCGCGCTTGGCGTTGAAGTCACCGTCCGCGAGACCACCATAGTCGGCGCTGCCCTTAATCGCAGCCCCGTCCAGCGCACCGGTCAGAGTAATCAGCATGTCGTTATCCTGAAACTTGATGGTGTACTTGAGCTTGATATCTTTGCCGCTCAAAGTGCCCTCGATGGGAGTCTCGCCCCTCTCTCCCTTGACCACGCCGCTGAGCTTCTCGCCCTCCTGCTTTAGAATCACTTGAAAGTTGTGGACGCCTTGTGGTGACGTCAAGGTTACGTCCCAGGTACCGGCCGCGTTAGCCGATTGCGCCGCCGCAGTCGTGGCGCCGAGAAGCAAGAACAGGAAAGCGATCATGGTTAGTCGACCCGTCATAAGTCCTCCTTTGGGAACGAAACGCGAAATTGAATCTGAGAAAAAAAGCGGCGAAAATGTTAGCGACCGAACGGTCGGTAAAGTAGCACCGAGACCGACATGCGTCAAGCAGAAGATCGTGTATTATGGCGGCTATGAAAAACAAACAAATTCTGCTGGTCAGCCGGCCGCCCGGAACGCCGACGCTGGACAACTTCAGTATCGTTGACGCCGAAGTGCCGGAGCCGAAAGACGGGGAGGTACTGCTGCGGACGCGTTTCTTATCCGTTGACCCTTACATGCGCGGGCGCATGCGCGACCAAAAGTCTTACGTCCCACCGTTCGCGCTGAATGAAGTCATCGCCGGGGGTGTCGTGGCTGAAGTCGTCGAGTCTCATGCGCCAGCTTTTCAAGCAGGCGACATTGTCACGGGTATGCTCGGTTGGCGGCTTTACTCAGTTGCCAAGGCCGGCGAGGTCAGGAAGGTTGATCCAAACATCGCACCGGTCACCACGGCTTTGGGAATCCTGGGGATGCCCGGCTTGACCGCTTACTTTGGTTTGCTCGACATCGGTCAGCCGCAGGAAGGTGAAACCGTCGTCGTCTCGGGCGCGGCCGGGGCGGTGGGGATGACCGTGTGCCAGATTGCCAAGATTAAGGGTTGCCGGGTTGTTGGGATCGCGGGCAGCGACGAGAAGAACCGATATCTGGAGCATGAACTCAAGGTGGACGCAACGATCAACTACAAGACCGCGGATATCAAAGAGGCAATGAAGGCTGCGTGTCCCAACGGGGTGGATATTTACTTTGACAACGTCGGCGGTGAGATTACCGACGCCGTGATGCAGTTGCTCAACCAGCGCGCGCGCATAGCTATCTGCGGACAGATATCAATGTACAACCTCGAACGCCCGGATACTGGTCCTCGCATTCAGCCGTACCTGCTGGTGAATAGCGCGCTGATGAAAGGATTTATCATCACCAACTATGCCGCGCGGTTCGCTGAAGGCGGAAAGCAATTGGCGCAGTGGCTCGCCGAAGGAAAACTCAAGTATTCCGAAACTTTCGTCGAGGGCTTCGAGAATGCGCCACGCGCGTTTCTGGATTTGTTTGCGGGTAAGAATCTCGGCAAGCAACTAGTCAGAGTCGCGGACTAATACGCAAACGGGGCGCTAGCCCGACCGTGAGGGAGGGCTCATCTGTTAACGGCGCGTATCAAGGCTGAGCCCTCCCTGACGGTCGGGCTAGTGCCCCGATGATGATCAATTAAGCGAATTTCTGAGACACCACACTAGTGCGGCCCACCACGAAAGGTCTATGGAACAACGAGTCTGGAATTTTGAACAAGAACCTGACGACGAGCCCCTCGATGAAACGGCAATCAACCTCCGGGCCTATTTCGATCTCATGCCGGATGGGAAGTTGCAACAGTACCGGTCTGACTGGACCGACGAACAGGTAATCGATTGGGACAATAACTTCCGTGATGATGGCAATCTGATGTTGCTCTGCTGCGAACGCGACGTGGACGTGCGGGAGTACCGCAGAGTTCTTGAGAATTGCGTTAATTACCGCAATCGCATTCGGGCGATAGTAACGAAGGATGCTGATCGATAACGACGCTCGGAATAGGCCAATGCGAGATGCGACTTTCAAGAACCTGCGCAGCGGGTGGCAGCATAAAGCCTGAATCACGCCGGCTTCGACGTCTCGGTCGACGACACGCAGTTCCTGCTCACTCGGTACCACGACTCCGCCCATCGTCGTGCGCGACGTGCGCCGAGCTGCGCGGGCCAACGGCGCCGAAGTCCCGCTGAGCGTTGCGGTCGCGAATGTCCAAGGAGGAACTATGGATCGCCGAACGTTTCTGCACCACAGCGGCCGCGCGCTCGCGGCGGCTCCGATTTACTCGCTCGCCGCCGGGCTCGTGGCCGGAAGGACGCCTGGCGCCGAACCGACCACGAAGCTGTTTGAGTGGGAACGGGGCATCGCGGTCGAGTCTCGAGCCCAAAAGGACATGGCGATGTTCTTCTGGTTTTACGAATGGAACATGTTCGAGGCGGTGCGCAAGGGCGAGCACACTTCGGGCACATTCAAGTGGCCCCGAACCGTGAACGCGGAGCAAACCGAGGCCGCGATCGGCGCGGACGAGATGCGGGTGACGATCAAGTCCGTCGACGGCGGCGCCGATTTGCTACTGGCGATCGCGAACAAGGGCGACCACGATTGGCCGGCCATCGCCGCTATCATTCCCTGTTTCAGCCCGGGTAAGATTGGCGGCAACTTATATGAAAGTCCTGGGAGTGAGGAAAGGTTTCTGGCCCCCCGCAACCCCGCCTTCGCCAACGAGAAGACCTATTTTCTCGGCACGAAAGGACTGCAACCGCTCAAGAAGCGCGAGATCCATTTTAACGGCAAGCTGCGGCAGCGGGTCGATGCGGCAGCACGCGACGGCCGCTTCGTCTTCTCCGACAAGTGGCCGACCGCCGAGCCGGATGCCACGGGCGGCATCCTCATCCGTGAATCGACGGACGGGCGCTGGGTCACGGGAATCGCGTGGGAAGACTTCCTATCAGCCCAGGGCCATAATCCCTGGCAGTGCATGCACCTGAGCGTGCGTGTCGGCCCCCTGAAACAGAACGAAACAAAGAAAATTCGCGGCAAGATCTACCTATTCCAGGGAACGAAGCAAGACTGCCTGAAGCGCTATCTGACCGATTTCAACAGCGAGGCGACCAAGAAGTAGACCGGTTGGTTTTCAACTCTTCAACGTGTTAAGCGATTCGCAAACGGCTTGCGACTTCTCGTGGCCCGCCCGTGGAGCGGCCCGTCGGACGTCGGAGCGGTGCCAACATCTGACAACGGGTCATGTGGCCCGCGGCAGGTGCGCGGTCAAACAGCGTCCGGAGGGGTCAGGCTCGGGCGTGTTCTTCAACGCTCATTTATCGATCAGCTCTCCGTGAACCGCGCTGACCGTTCGTGAAATCGGCCCTGCGTGATAACCTTGCGGAGCCGATCCACCAATCAGGCGCCACGGGAGCCGATTATGTCTCTCCATCTGACCGTTCGCATCGTCGCGGTGCTCGCTGTCGCACTTCCGCTCTCCGCGCAAGTACCGCCAGGCAGGGCCGCCGCCATCGCTCGTATCCGCGCGAACTATCTGAAGACGGAGGTGCGGATTCCGATGCGCGACGGCGTCCAGCTGTTCACGGCGATTTACGCGCCGCGGGACACGACGAAATCGTATCCGTTCATGATGTTTCGTACGCCGTCCGGCGTTACCCCGCTCGGCCCGGATCAATATCCGGCGCGACTCGGGCCGACGCCGCGCTTCTCTGACGACGGGTTCATCTTCGTCTATCAGGACACACGAGGGCCAGCACGTGATGTGATACTCCTCGACACCAGGCGCGGACCCAAGGACGTCGACGAAAGCACCGACACGTACGACACAATCGATTGGCTCGTGAAGAACGTGCCGTACAACAACGGCCGCGTAGGCACGTGGGGCGTATCAGCCGAGGGGTTCTTCGCAGCCGCGGGAATGATCGACGCACACCCGGCCCTCAAGGCGGCCAGCCCGCAGGCACCGCCAATGGATCGATACTTCGGAGACGACTTCTATCACAATGGCGCGCTGGTGCTCGGGCGACTCCCAATGCCCGAGGCCATCGTCCGCGACAATCCCGACGGCTACCGGTTCTTCCTCGAGATGGGATCGAACAAGAGTGCGCACGCCAAATACTTCGGAGACAGCGGCCCTCCCGCGCAACAATCCAGGCTCGCGTTCTGGGATTCGATGATGGCGCACCCGAACTACGACGCGTTCT
This sequence comes from Pyrinomonadales bacterium, assembly GCA_038210455.1. Taxonomy (GTDB): domain Bacteria; phylum Acidobacteriota; class Blastocatellia; order Pyrinomonadales; family Pyrinomonadaceae; genus UBA11740. Next base: position 14,271 of record JBBQWP010000027.1, read on the forward strand.
GGAAAAAGCGCTCGCTCGCGCCGCATCTCGCGAGCATCAAGCCCGCCGTGTTGTTTGTCGGCGGCTGGTACGACGCCGAGAATCTAGCCGGCCCGCTGCACGCGTCGAAGGCGATGGATACGCTGAGCGCGGAGACGGACAAAACGTTGGTCGTCGGGCCGTGGTCGCATGGCGCTTGGACGGCCGGCGAACGCGATAGCTTCGGCTTCATCTCGTTCGGCCGCGCCACGGCGCCGTTCTTTCGTGACTCGGTGGAGTTTCCATTTTTTGCGTGTGCGCTCAAGGATCAGTGTGGCAATAAACTCGCACACGCGATCATGTACGAGACGGGCACGGACGAGTGGCGGACATTCGAACAGTGGCCGCCGAGAGCTGTCACGCCGCGTTCGCTGTATCTCCGCGCTCACGGCGCGCTCTCCTTCGAGGCGCCGGCCGAGACAGCCGCTCTAGACAGTTACGTCAGTGATCCCGCCAAGCCGGTGCCGTACACCATGGCGATGTCGTTCGGAATCTTCGAAGATGGGTATCCCGTCGAGGACCAGCGATTCGCCACCACTCGTCCCGACGTGCTCGTGTACCAGACGGCGCCGCTCGACAGCGATCTTACCCTCGCCGGCCCGATCGGCGTGTCGCTCAAGGTGGCGACCAGCGGCACAGATGCGGACTTCATCGTGAAGGTGATCGACGTATATCCGCGCGATACGCCTGACAATCCCATTGTTCGGGCAGCGGCGGCGTCTGGCGAGAGGCTGGCTGGCTATCAACAGCTCGTGCAGGGCGACGTGTTCCGCGCGCGCTGGCGCGAGAGCTACAGCGCTCCCAAGCCGATGATCCCGGGCAAGGCGACGACGATCGACTATCAGTTACTGGATGTCTTCCACACCTTCAAGAAGGGACACCGGCTGATGGTCCATATACAGAGCACGTGGTTCCCGCTCATCGACCGAAATCCGCAGAAGTACGTGGCGAACATCAACACGGCGAACGAATCGGACTTCAAACCGGCAACGATGCGCGTCTACCGGTCGAAGAAATTGGCGACGCATCTCACGCTGCCGGTTCTGCCGGCATCGCCGGTCGGGCGGTGACTTTACCTCTGTCTAAGTCAGGGCGTGGCAGAAAATTACGTTGCGTGGTGCCACTAACGCGCTACAAAACAATCGTTGGATCGGCGCGCGGGTCACGTGTTCTTTAAGTTGATTGTTTGATTCGAGGTTGTTACTGATCTCCGCGCCCGGTCAATCGTTAGCCACCAGGAGAGATCAATGAGCATCAATGGGCGGTGAGATGACCTCTGAAGTGAGCCAGACCGAGGGTGGGTTCCCTGGCCGCCTACGCGCAGCGGCCCTGATCGCGGTGCTCGTTGGGGCCGTGGGCTCGGTCGGTTTGTTGCTTCGTGCAGGTCAGCGTACTCCCCGGCTCCTGCTGGTACTTTTCTTTTTCTGGGTGCTGTCCCCGTTCGTGGCCCTCGTATTGGCCCACGCGGTTTCGAAGCGTTGGTCGGTTCTTACCCGAGCGACGCTCTATAACGTGATGCTGGTGGTCACGTTGGGCTCTTTGGCCATCTACGGATACGATGCCTTGCGGCCCCGCAAGGCGCAGGCCGCCTTCTGGTACGTTCTTGTCCCGCCAGCGTCATGGCTGCTGATTGCAATAGTTGTCCCGATCGCCGCGTTAATATCCGGCAGGCGGTCACGTCGAGGTGACGGTGCCTGACGAAGCGCTTGCAGCGGACCGGACTCAGCGTGACACTCATCGACAACTTGCGCATGATGCAGTTGTCTCCCGCCGCGTCAACTCAATCGTTGGACGGGTCCGTAGACTCGAAGACAGGAGATTTCACCATGCCCAGCCTTTACCAGTTAGGCCTGACCACTTTGGAGAAGGAAGCCGAGATTGAGCGTCTGCCAGTGAGCGGCCAGCTACCCTCATGGCTGTCTGGCACGCTGGTCCGCAACGGGCCCGCCAAGTTTGAAGTGGGCGCGCAGTCCTTCCGCCATTGGTTCGATGGACTGAGTATGCTCCATCGCTTCACCTTCAAAGAGGGCGCGGTCTCGTATGGCAACAAGTTCTTGCAGAGCCGCGACTACCGCGAGACCACGGCGCAGAGCAAGATCACCATGTCTGCCTTCGGCACAGACCCCTGCCGCTCCATTTTTCAGCGCATCTTCTCCCTCTTCTCACCATCGCTCACGGACAACGCCAACGTCAACATCACCCAAATCGCCAACCATTACATCGCGATGACGGAAACCCCCCTGACCATCGAGTTCGATCCCCACACACTGAAAACGCTCGGCGTCTTTGATTATGGCAAGGACAAAATGGCGGGGATGGTTACTACGGCGCATCCACATTTCGACTTTGAGCGCGCCCTTACAATCAACTACATCATTCAGTTCTCGCGCGTCAGCAAGTATAAGGTCTATCGCATTCCTGCGGGCAGCGTGCAGCGTGAACTGATCGGCGCTCTGCCCGTGCGGGAGCCAGCCTACATGCACAGTTTTGGCATGACGGAGAACTACGTCATTCTGGTTGAGTTCCCGCTGGTGGTCAATCCGCTACGGCTGTTGCTGGCGAGCAAGCCGTTCATCGAGAATTATGAATGGCAGCCCGCGCGGGGCGCGCGCTTCCTCCTGATGAGCAAGGGTGATGGTTCAGTCAAGTCATACAGCAGCGAGGCGTTCTTCGCCTTCCATCACGTCAACGCTTTCGAACAGAACGGCGATGTGTTCGTGGACATCGCCGCCTATCCGGACAAGAGCATCATTGACGCCTTATACTTGCAGCATTTACGCGCAGGCGATTCCATTCCGCACGCCGAACTGCGCCGCTACCATCTGCCAGTTGGCGGGGCAACCGCCGACTATGAGCCTCTGGCAACCGAGTCTATCGAGTTGCCGCGCCTGAACTACAAGCGCAACAGCGCCAAAGATTATCGCTACACCTACGGCGTCAGCCATCGCCCTGACCGGCCGGGCGACTTCGACAGTCAACTGGTCAAGGTGGATGTGCGTGAGCGCACGGCGCAGGTGTGGCGCGAAGAAAATTGCTACGTGGGCGAGCCGGTCTTCATCCCCACGCCCAATGCCCATGGCGAAGATGAGGGCGTCGTGTTGTCGGTGGTGCTGAACGCGAGCAAGGGCAACTCGTTCCTGCTCGTGCTCGACGCCGCTTCATTCTCCGAGCTGGCCCGCGCCGAAGCGCCGCATCATATTCCCTTCGGGTTTCATGGTCAGTTCTTTGCGGCATGATCACCTGAGCGTCCTATTGGGAGAAGTGACCGCGCGATCAATCGCGTAGAATATTGGCGACGTTGCATCGCGCAGCTTGCGTCGCTCCTGGGCAACGGCAGAAAATCAATGTTGGGTGGTTCCAGTGAGCGCGCCTAACCCAGCGTTGCCGCGCACGCCGCGAATGCCAATCGTCATGCGTCTTCTTGTTATCGGGATAATCTACTCATAATGTCGCTATGACGATCTCTCGAACAACTTCATCAGTGAATGTTGAAATTATTCCCGCGTTAGCAGAACAAGAACCAATTGTGGCAAATCTGCTTGAGTTATATGCACATGATTTCAGCGAGTTCATTGATCTGAAACTTGGCGCAAATGGCCGTTTTGGATACCAGCGCCTTTCTTCATACTGGAAGGAGTCCGATCGCTACCCATTTCTCATTAAGGTTGATGGTCATTGGGCTGGCTTTGTCTTCGTGCGCAGAGGGTCTGAGATTTCTGATGATCAGGATATCTGGGATATGGCAGAGTTCTTCATCGTTCGCGGTTATCGTAGGCTCGGAATTGGGAAGAGAGCGGCGCATGAGATTTGGAAAAAGTTTCCAGGAAGATGGGAAGTGCGCGTCATAGGTCGGAACCCAAAGGCGAAAGACTTCTGGGGGCGGGCAATTGGCGATTTCATCAGCAAGACGATTGATGCAATTCCTTTCGATAAGGACGGTGAAGGTTGGCATGTCTTCTCGTTTGAATCGAAATGCGCCGCATAATAAATCATCTGGAGGAATAATGAGCAAGATTGCACTCGTAACGGGTACGTCGTCAGGAATTGGCATGCACACCTCGGTCCTTCTCGCACAGTCGGGATATACGGTCGTTGCAACCATGCGGAATGTAGCCAAGGCTGAGCCGCTCAACCAAGAGGCCAAGGCACATGGGGTCTCGCTTGATACTCGCCATCTGGATGTTCAGGACGGCGCTTCAATCACCGCCTGCGTGCAGGACGTTATGCGAACCCATGGACACATAGACCTGCTGGTGAACAATGCGGGTAGTGGATTTCTCGGAACGATCGAAGAGACCTCTCTTGAAGATCTTCATCAAGTCATGGATGTCAACTTTTTCGGCGTCTGGCGTATGACCCAGGCGGTATTACCCGTGATGCGTGCAGCGCACTCAGGCCGAATCGTCACCGTAACCAGCGTCGGCGGTTTGATCGGGCAACCCTTCAATGATGCGTATTGCGCGGCCAAGTTTGCGGTCGAGGGTCTTATGGAAAGCCTGGCGCCGGTCGCGCAGCGCTTGGGCATTCATGTTTGCCTCATCGAACCGGGCCCGGTGCATACGGAGTTCGTTGCCTCTGTTCGGGAAAAGGCTACGCGCAGTCAAACCGCTGCTGAGGTGTATGCGCCGATGCGCGAAGCCTATCTGGCAGGGACAATGCAGGTGTTCGCAACCATCGGACAGCAGGGTGCCGAGGTGGGAAGAGTTATCGTTGAAGCTGCCACCGCGGAGATCCCACATTTTCGGTATCCCACATCAGCAACGATCTGTGAATTGATTGCCCGAAAATACGTTGACCCCACGGGTGATGCGATCGTTGCGCTCACAGGCGCGCGGCTTTCGTGACCTACTAATGGGTGGTGACAGCGAGCGCGTTAACGAAGAAGCGAGGGAAGCATCGTGATCGTACTGTTCGTTCTGGGCCTGGGCATCCTGATAACCAGGATCCTTGGCGTCGCTGGAGTTGACGCGCTCAATTCGTGGCTCGTGTCCGTACGAGTCGGCCTGGCGGTGATGCTCCTATTCACGGCGAGCGCGCATTTCACTTCCATGAGGCATGATCTGGCGAACATGGTTCCACGCATCATCCCGAATTCGATGGCTGTCATCTACTTCACTGGCGTTTGCGAAATCCTCGGCGCCATCGGCCTCTTGCTCCCGCGCACTCGTCTGGCGGCGGGCGTGGCATTGATCGTCTTGTTTGTCGTGCTGCTGCCGGCCAATATCCGAGCAGCAAACACCGGGGTAACCCTTCGCGGCAAGCCGGCTACGCCGCTCGCGCTACGAGTGCCGATGCAGTTACTGTTCATCGGCCTGACATGGTGGGCGGCCATAGCGAGCCGGACGTGAGCGACGTTGGTGAGAAAGGAGTATCGATGGCTTTTGTAGATACAGCAACAGTCGACCCCAGATCGCCCCTGCCAGGGTGGTCGGGACGGTTCGTGCATTCTGAGCACATGACCTTCGTCTATTGGAACATCGAAGACGGAGCGCAGGCGGTCCATGAGCACAATCACATGCAGGAGGAGGTCTGGAACGTCATCGAAGGTGAGATTGAAATCACGATTGACGGAGTAACCCAGACCGCCGGTCCGGGATGTGTGGCTGTGATTCCGTCAGGAACTCGCCACTCCGTTCGCGTTCTCCGCGCCAGCCGAGTCATCGTCGTAGACTATCCAAGGCGTGAAGCCTTCGGTGAGCCGGTGCCAGAGGCTTAGCCCGGATTATTCACGAAATGTTCCTTTGGTGGCGAGCCTGCGGAGCAGGCGGCAGCATAGAGCCTGGGGCGTAAGCCCCAGGTGGAAGGCGAATCAAACGGCCGAAGCCTGCGAAGCAGGCGACAGCGTGGCATTGTTCCATCGTTCCAAGAGACAAAAGACTGTCGCCCGTTTCACGGGCTTACTGACTCTTGCCGCTGGTTGTCCTGGGGCTCACGCCCCAGGCTTTACGCTGCCGCCTGCTCCGCAGGCTCGATGCCGACGACGTTCATGAATAGTCCGCGTTAGGAGCAAGCCATGCCTAGTTACTTTTTGCCAGCTTGTTCTTGACGGCGTTGATGCTGAAATCCAGCCAGCCGCGCTCATTGCTGTTCTTACACTGCGTCCGCAAAGTTTCCAGCGCCTTCAGTTTCGCCTGCAACGCTAATTTATTATTAGCGTCGGCGGCCAGCGCCATGTCGCTCAGGTGCAAGGCTTCGACCGATCGCCCGGCCTGCGCGCGATCCATTGCCAGTTTCGCCACCGCATCGGGTCCGCCGGCAAGTTTAACGATGTCGGGGTAAACGGCTGACGCGGGCGTCTCGTACATGGTCGCCGGATTGAGATCAAACCAGCCGACATAGCCTTCGTAAATCCCGCGCACCGACCAAGAGAGCTTGCCGTAACTCTCGCCAACGTCGAGCGCGGGCGGCAGGCTGATCTCGCGCATCAGCGTCCACACGTCTTTGCCTGCGTTCATGCCTTTGACCGTCTCGTCATGCACGTATTGAATGGCGTCGCGGTAGCGGGTCAGACGCTTGACGATCTCGTCATTGCCTTTGATGGCCATCCCATGACTGGGCAGGACGATTTCGGGTTTGAGCGCGAGCACCTTGTTCAGAGAGTTGACGTAGTCCAAAGCCCAGCGCGGTTGCGTGCCGCGCAGGGTGTAGATATTCGGGAAGGAATCGTAGTAGTTGTCACCGACGAATGCGGCCTTGTATTGCGGAATCCAGACCGTGGCGTGATCGTAGGTCTCACCCGGTGTGCTCAGCACGACGAACTTCACGCCACCCAACTCGAACTCATACCGGTCGTCAAACAAAATCGTCGGCATGATCTTCGCGCCGTAATTGCCCGGCCATGCGCCGCCAGCGTCAGGCACGGTGCGAGCGAATTGGGCCGCGTTGCGCAAACCGTAAAAGCCGTTCAGCCGCGCCTGATAGTGCTGAAACTCGACGTGATTTCGTTGCGCGATGACTTGTGTATCCGGGCCGCCGATCTGCTTCCACGCCGGAACGCCGCCAATGTGATCGCCGTGGCCGTGGGTGAGGATGATGTATTTAATCGGCGCGCTGCTTTCGGCGCGCAGCAGTTTCGTATGCAGCGCTGCATTGAACGCAATCGAAGTATCAATGATCACGTTGCCCGCCGGGGTTGTCACCATGAACGTATTGCCGAAACCGATGGCCTGAAAGATGTTGTCAGTAACTTTGGTCGCCTTGGTTTGATCGCTTCCGATCGTTATGAGCGTGAGCGGATTGGCGGGAACTTGATCCTGCTGTGCGTATACGGTTAACGAGGCTGACAGACCGGCAGCCAGAGTGAAGACGACCAGACTGGTGGCCAGACGGAATTGTGCGTTGCTCATAAGCTTTGGTCCCTTTCTGATGTCGCTCAGCAACTACATGAGCTCTTCCTGACAGTCGGGCTAGTGCCCCGAGCGAGCGCTTTCTCGATTAGTCTGAAGATTGACTGCTCGGCGAGCACAACATCGCATTAGTACTCACACAGAGAACTATGAACGATATAAGGCTTCACTGCTTTCGTGAACTTAACGCCGTGGCAATCAGCGCAGATTGGTCCCGCAGGAGCTGCCAGATGCATAGCCGTCGAATTTTCATGCAACTGATGGCAAGTGAGGCAAGTCGTAGTTAGCTGACCGCGCACGACTACATCGCGAACGTTGCGCAAGATGTGCCGGTCGCCTGGATTCAAACTCTCGTCGTCGGCCTTTGCAAAATCCACTTCGTAATCCTGGAACAAATTATCGCCGGCGATGAAGTTGTTAGGATAAGGCAAACCGGTCGAGCGCGATTTTCCCAAACGCAAATGGCACTGCGCGCAAATGGACGTAATCGCCCGCGCGTCATCCCGCCGCTTCCTGGATAACCAGATCCGGGAAGTATCTTTGGTGTGCTCAAGGGTGACGTCGCCATGGCACGCGTAACAGTCCAGACCGAAAGCAGTAAAGGTTTTCGTGGTGGCGTCTACTCCCGTTGCGTGACAGCCCGCACACCGATTACCGAAGCGTTCTTTATCCCAAGATAATTTATCCACGTCGATCCATTTATCAACTTGACTGTCGGGCGCCAGCACCGCCTGGGTATTCAACAGAGCGAACTTCCCATAGCCATCCTTTTTAAGGAAGCGCACGCGATGGCGGCTGCCGAGAAAGTATTCAATCTGAGTGGCGACCCTCGCTAGTGCCGGTTGCTTACGCACTATGGCTTGCAACTCAGGCGCGTCTTCTTCTTGCCGAACCGTGACGCCGTGCGCGTTCTTCTGCCAGGTCGCGCCAATCGTGTTGCGATGGCAAAACAGACATTCGTCGCCGTGAACATATTCGGGAATCGGCTTACCGACATGATTGCTGCCCCACGCGGCCGGGTCGTTGGGGTTCTGAGCTGTCCTGGATGGCGCCGCTGGTTGCTGACCGGGGGTACCTGTTGAGACACCGCTTGAGGAGCGTTGAGGTAACTTCTGATTACTGATCGCGGAAATACTAAGCGGGAGAAGAGCCGCGACGAGAATAGCGAACACCCTGGCGGCATTAGGCCAACGTTCGATGCGGCGGTTGTTGCGCATGTGTTCCATAATTGATGCCCTTCGGTGCCACCAGAAGGTGTTGGCAGGCACTCAACCAGTCCCGTAGGGACGAAATATTTATAGACCAGACAGCCCAGAAGAACATCGGTAGCTCCGTAGGAGCGGCACATTCCGCGCGGGCTGATCGACCAAGGCTGATATGTCGCTCCTGACGGAGCTGGCGGAATACTTCCTGCCGACACGCTATAAATATTTCGTCCCTACGGGACTGGTTGAGCGACAATCAACGCATTCTACTCCAATCAAATGATCTGATCGTTCCTTGACCTTCGTGTCTCCGTGTCTCTGTGGCTAAGCGCCGCTCCTACTCAAAGCCGCCTGACATTGATCGTGAACGCAATTGTAATCAGCTTGCCTTGGCGTTGAAACTGGGACCAGACTCGGTAGCGGCCAGGGCGGGGGAAGAACGCATCAAAAGAAGCATCCGGGCCGCCATAGATCTTAGCGCGATCAGCACCGTCCGGGATCATCTCGGTCGGGTGAGAATGAATGTAATCGTTCGCGTCTTCAGACAGTATCAACGTATGACCCCACGCGCCGAGGTAAGGCTGCAGGTCCTTGATTGGCTCGCCGGTCTTTTCATCGGTTAAGTGATACTTCAGAGTCGCCGGCCTGCCCCCTACAGGCTCGGCCGGCTTGAGGGTTAGTTCGAAGCGCACTCCCTCCAGGGTCTTCGTAAGAATCTTATCAGGCACGAGCTGGGCCTGCGAAGCAAACAGATCTCCGTCGAAGCCCGCCGTGATCAAACTGTGATGGACCACCTGCGGCATACCGCCCACTGGAAAGATGTCGCAATAGATGATGTAGGATCCCGCTTTCGGCACCATCGTCTCAATGATGAAGCTGCCATCTGTTTGCTGCCGCGGGTGGATGTGGGCGAAGTAGTTCAGGTCCTGGCTGACAACGAAAAGGTGAAAGGGCATGTCATGAACAATATTGAGTTCTTTGACCGGCTCTCCGGTTTTCGGGTGCGTGATCGAGAAACGTAAGCGGAACTTTTCACCGGGCGTCACGATGGCGGGAGTTGTAGTCAGCTTCACTTCATATTCAGCCATTTCGGGCCGCCGTGTCCGCACCAGCGTCATAGCACACTTTGGGCACTTGCCCGGTTTGTCGGACATCACGTCCGGGTGCATCGCGCAAGCATAGAACTCGTCCTGATTGTCGGCAGTCAGCGCGCTCTGCTCAGTCGGCGGCGCCGTCACACGACCTTGCTGAGCCATTAACGTGAACGAGAACAGAAGCGCAGTTGAAATCGTAACGAGTTTGAGAATAAATCTGCGCATGAGTCCATCAAACAAAGTAACAGTCACTGCGGATTTCACTCCGTAGGAGCGAGATGTTTATAGCCTCGAGCACCACCCCACCGCTCGCTCCGTTCGAAGGAGCGGAACCCAACTAGACTTTTTACCGCTCGAGAATCATTCCGCTCCTTCGAACAGAGCCAGAGGGCTTTTACGCTGAGATCTATAAACATCTCACCCCTCCGGGGTGAAAACCCGTGCCCGATGATTTACTTCTTTTCCGCGACATTGATAAATGACAACTCGCATAAGGCCGACGCGAAGCGAACTGCTCGCGCCGGGTGGTTTGGATTATTTTGATTATTGTCCGAGTTGTCGAGATACGCTATTACTTCGACGCGCGTACCCTTCGGCAGTCTGACCGGCTGCCTAAAGGTATAGTCCGGCTGCCAATCGTGGCTGTAGTCCCTGGCCCAAATCAAAACCTCATTCGTGCCCTCAGGCCGGTAGGTAATTGCTTCAACCGATTTAGCAAAGGCGAAGAGTAAGGGACGAATCGCGATTGCGTCGGCGGCTTCCGGCATTGTGTAAGAGACTTTGACCCGGTAACGATCCGCGCCGGCAGGTATATCGGTTGGAGGCGGTGAGAGCTTAATAGTGCGCAGCGGTTTCGTTGCCTGTCCTTTCGCGAAGTATAGACCGAGAGAACTTTGGTCGGTCACGGCCTCGCTGGTTTTGTGATAGTGAATTTGCATCACAATCCGCGCCCCGGCCGGCAGCAAGCGGGCCACATTTTTCGGCAAGCGACTAGCAGTTTGACCGGGTATCCACGTGCCAAGACTATCGGCTGCCGCGCAATTCACTGAATCACCGCTCGTCTCGCGTGCCTTTGATCGTTCGATTCCAAATGAAGCGCAATGCACGGCGGCGCCATTGCCGGGATGAAAGTCCACGGCCGTCACCCACCGATCTTCTTTCAGATTAGTTGGCAGAGTAAGGCAGCGATATTCGTCAACGGTGCCGGCTGAAATATTTACCTCGCGCTGAGGAGCCAGGATGAGATCTGGTTGACCAAGTAACCAGCCACCCTTTGCCATGGATGGCGGCAAGTCTTTGTCATCGCCTTTCGGCGCTCCTCCTTCGACCCACGAAACGATCTGATCAATCTCTCGCTGCGTCAGCGCGTAGTCATCGTGGAAGCGGCCGAAGCCTTTCACCGCCTGGTATGGCGGCATGCGCTGCTCGAGCACTTCTTCTTTGAAAGCTTTCGCCCAGGGGCGGGCCTGCGCATATGTGGCCAGCGAAATATTGCTGATCGTCCCTGAGTCGTGACAGGCAAGGCAATGCCGTTGAAAGATGCGCACGATTTCCTTATTGAACATGACCTTCGTGGTTATCGGGTCGTGCGAGTCGCCGGTGCGCGGAGCAATTAAGATCGTCACACAGGAGCAGAGCAGCAGCGTGACCAAGGAGGCTTGCCTGCACACGGAGCTCCGGATTCTTGCGCTAAAGAGGATGGATGATCGGCGCATCAATCTGGCCCTACCGCAAAAGCAGCGGCGAGTGACAACTGAAAACGACGCTTGTCACTCACCGCTTGTTCTTCCTTGCTCAACCAGCCGGTTATCGCTGCTGACCTGATTTACTCTCCGTTGGTTTCACCGGCTGTGGGTTGTCATAGACGAAAGTCGTCCAGCCAATCATCATCTCTTCCCAGGTCTGGTCGCCCCAGCGCACTGCCTTTGTCGGGTCAGGGTTGTACTTGTTGTTGGTCGAGTTGTCATAGTGCGCGACGCACTCGATCCTGGTCCCTTTCGGCACCGCGATCGGCTCCCTGGTAACATAATAAGTTTGCCAACTGAAGTCGTAGTGGGGCACTGAAAGCAGGATCTTTGAAGTGCCGTCGGGGAAGACCGCCCGATACTCAAAATCTTTCCCGCGCAGATGCATGTGCGGCATGAAGCTGTAGATGTGGGCCGCCTCGTTGAACGTATAGCTTGATTTCACTTCATAATTAGAATCGCCGGGCGGGATGACAAATCTGGCGTCGAGAATCGGCCGCGTTACGAGTGAGTATTTGACAGGGGTCTTCGAATAAATCAGGCCCACCGTGGTGATGTCCGTGGTAGGCGTGCCGTTCGGCGTGTAGTGTACCTGAAACACGAGATTCGATCCGGCCGGCACCTTCCTCGCAAAACCCGCCGAATACACTGCCGGCTGTTCTCCCGGCGCAAAGCCTACGAGCAAGCGGGCATCTGCCCTGGTGGTGCCGGGTTCCTGGATGAACACAATTACGTGATGCACCGCGTCGTGGCCCGTGCTGCGAATCTCGGCCGCCGTGATCCAGTGATCCTCTTTGAAGTTCGTCGGCACGGTTAGGTACTGATAACTAACGACGCCGTCGGCCGGCACTGCTTGTTCGGGAATTGAAAACGTTTCATCCGGCTTTCCGATACGCCAACCTGCGGTGTATTCGGGCGCGGGTGGCAGGTCTTTCGGGTCGCCCTCCCGGGCGCCGCCATCGACCCATTTCGCGATCGTATCAATCGCCTCCTGACTGATCCTACGGTCATTCAGCCATTCGCCGTGCTTGGGGTCGGCGTGCCAGGGCGGCATCTGTTTCTCGACGACTTTTTCACGAATGGCCTTGGCCCAGGGCCGGGCATCTTTATAACTGAGCAGAGACATCGGCGCGATCTCGCCGGGGCGATGACAGGCAGTGCAATTCTTGTAGAAGATCGGCGCGACATCCTTCGTAAAGGTGACGTTATCGCTAGCCACCCCAATCGCATTTTCCGCGCTGCTGGTCGTCATAGCGAATACGCAGCCCAGTAGCAGGACGACTGATGTAGCAAGAACAAAGATGCTTCTCTTCATGGTTCTAACCTCTCCTTAAGTGTTTTGGCACTATATGACATTCGCTTTGCGAAATGAGTCGATCTCCTCCGTAGTATAACCCAGTTCGGACAAGACCTCAGCGGTATGTTCGCTGAGCGCCGGCGCGTTGCGGCGTAACGCCGACGATGTCGCGCTCAGACGCAATGGCGTATTCGCTATCGGCACAGGTTTCCCGCTCGCGGCAAACTTCATCTCGCCGATGATCTTTCTCGCGTTCAATTGCGGATCATTCAGCACTTCATCGAGGTTGTAGACAGGCCCACAGGGAACGCGGGCTTGCTCCAGCTCTGCGATGGCTTGATCGCGGGTGCGTTCGGCGCACCAGTTATTCATGACCTCGGTAATCAACTCATGATTATTCGCCCGCGTCAGGTCGTCTTTACAACGCGGATCATTTACCAGGTCATCCCGGTTCACCACAACTGCCCAACGACGAAACATCGGCTCTCCCACAACTGAGATCAGAATCCAGCCGTCGATGACGCGATAGACGTCGCTCGGCCCTGCGTAGTAGCTTGTGTTCCCCTGCTGCTCGCGCGTAATGCCCGTCAAAGCTTTCTCAGCCAGCAGCGGCAGCATGAAGGTGATGCTCGTCGCGAGGAGCGATACATCGATCACCTGCCCGCGCCCGGTCTTCTCTCTTTCATAAAGCGCCATCATTGCCCCAAACGCGGCGTGCAGCGCGGTGCCGTAATCCACATAGGGGACAATGGCGCGCACCGGAGCGCCCGGAAATCCCGTCAGGCCCGCCGCGCCGCTCATTGCCTGCGCGACACTGTCGAACCCGACGCGGTTGGCATATGGACCATCGGGACCGAACGCTGAAGCCATCACGAGAATGATGTCCGGCTTGATCCGGCGCAGCGAATCATAATCAAGCCTGAGTTTTTTCATTACGTCGATCGGCAGATTGACCACGGCAATATCGGCGCTCTTGATCAAGCGGCGCGTGATCTCCGCCCCATCGGGATGCGCGAGATCGAGCGTGATGCCTCGCTTGTTGCGATTCAGATTAAGATAGAGTCCGCCTTCACCGCTCTCCGTTACCGGTCCGACATAGCGGTCTTCACCGCCTTCACGACGTTCGACACGAATGACGTCGGCGCCAAAATCGGCAAGCAACATAGCGCAATAAGGTGCGGCAATGAAGCGCCCGAAATCAATTACTCGAATCCCATTTAGCGGCAGAGAAACGTATCTACCTCCGTCGTGATTTCAGTTTCCAATCGCCCCGCAAGGTTACCAGGAAGCGACCAAATGCCTCAGCGCGGAACTGTTGTGCGTTCGACGTCGAGCTTCCGAACCTTGATCGTCCATTCGACAGGGACCGAGACGGGCAAGAAGCAAACCTTGTCGTTGCACGCCTGATAGTCGAGCGAGCCTTTGATGGTCAGCTTATCCGCGCCCTTAAGGAGTGCCTGGCCCTCGCGCGATAATTGCACGTTCAACTCTTGCACCAGCCGGAAGGGCTTCTGATAGACCGGCACGCGCTCGTTGAGCGGTACGAAGCGGTAAACCTCCGCCGCAGGGAACTGCAAGGGGCGCACCTTCAAACCTGGGAGCGGCTCCAGCCTGAGGGCAATCACTTTGTAACCCTTCGCCCCGGGCGCGTACACGTGTATGCGGCGGAGCGGCTTAATGTCGAGCACGAGGGAAAACACAGTGCCGGGCGCAATGGTTTCATCTCTGGCGAAAGCCGTGATCTCCAGATGATCGGTCAGGCGCCGGACTGCCGCCGTCCCTCCGGCGCCATCCGTGCCGGAAAGGATGGTCGACACCGTGGCCCGCTCCTGATATGCGTCTTCGAAACGGCGCGCCGTGACGACACCCTTGCGGTCTAGGATGTAGGTGCCGGGAAACGGAATTCCGTAAATGCTTACGCCTCCGTACGCGGCGGTTGGCGCGACCGTGGTGTTGAGGATGCCGAACGCCCTAATTATCTTTGAGCCCGGATCGGACAGGAGCGGGAACGTGATTCCGCGCCGCCGCGTAAAGTCCGCGAGAACTGCGGACGAATCGTAGCTGATGGCGGCCACCCCGAGTCCTTTGGCCTTCAATTCTCCCAGCTTTCCTTGCAGCTCCACGAGCTGCGTCTTGCAGTACGGTCACCAGTCGGCCGAACGGAAGAAAACGAGCATCGCCCCCTTCGGTCCCATGATCGAGTCCCGCGTCCAGGTCTTACCAAACTGATCCTGGAGTTGGAAGTCAGGCGCCTGCTCTCCGACCTGAGGGCCAAGCCGCTGGATATCAACTTTCGCAGCATCCTGTTGGGCCCCGTTCGACCGGCCGCCAAAGAGCACGCAAGCTACAACCAGCAGGAGCGTGCCAACTAACCTACCCATCATTCCTTCTGATCCTTTCCTACTTAGAAGCGGCGTAACGTCCTTCTTGATTCATATCTCTCTGCCGGCGGCAAGATTTCAATTTGCAGTTGAGCTGCTCCGCTGAAATTGTTCGAGAAAGTCGAGCTGCTCCTTGAGCAAATGATTCCGCAATTGAATCGTGTCGCCAAAATCCAGATAAGGCTCCGCGCTTTGATCATACGGTGTCCATCTGGGCAGACCCCTACCGTTAGGATCGCCCGTCGTCGCAAAGTTCACCCAGTAACTCGTCATCATCTCAGACAACCTAAAATCGACATCCTGAAGCGTCTTGTTGTCCGGGCTGAGGTTGCTGAAGACGTAGACGATCTCCGAAGCATGATAGGCCCCGTTGTATTTGCTATTCGGACCCGGCCGGACATGACTGAAGAAGTAAAGCCAGGCCTTGGAATGACCGGCCGCGGTCATGCGCGCCCAGGTACGCATCGGCAAAGTAAAGATTGTGTCGCGCAAGCTGCCCAGATACGCGTCCTTGATATCATCCGCGCTCTTCACCGGGTAGACGGCGTCGAGCTGTTTGACCATTTCGCCGTACTGCGGTTCTACGCGCTTGCGATAGTCTGCAACCGTCCTGGGCAAGATGGCGGGCGTGGTAAGCGTCGTCATCTCGTTTCGGTTTGAGCCGATGAGCACTGACACATCGTTGTGTTTGCGTTGAGCAAAGATGTTGCTGACTTCGTCTGGCAACACCCAGCCATCTACGTTTATCTGAGTCCTGAACTTTCTTCCCTCCGGATCGTTGGTGAAGACTGCGACAATCTTTTCCGCCGGCAGAGCCCGTAACGCCTTGATGGAATCCGCGCCCGCGGCTTTGGCGAAGGCGGCGCCGACTTTTTCTCCGGCCGGGAGTTTGTTTCGATCCTCTCTCAAGTAAGCATCGTGCGGGAACGCGCCGCCGCTTTCGCCGATGGCCCGCTGAAAAAGTCCTTTGGCCAACGGCGAGGCAACCAGCGTATTGACGCTCCACGAACCCGCCGATTCACCGAAGATGGTCACGCGATTAGGATCGCCACCGAAGGCTGCGATGTTTCTTCGCACCCATTTCAAGGCAGCGATCTGGTCCAACACACCGTAATTGCCCGACGAGTGCTGTGGAGATTCACTGGTCAATTCCGGGTGGGCCAGATAGCCCAGTGGGCCGAGCCGGTAATTGATCGTCACCAGCACGACCCCCTTCTTAGCCAGCGCAGTCCCATCGTAAGCGGCGTTAGCACCTGACCCGCGCGTTAGTGCCCCGCCGTGAATCCAGACCATGACCGGACGCTTGTCGCGGACCTTCGCCGCAGTCCACACGTTGAGATAGAGACAATCCTCGCTCTGCTTTTGAGGCGGTGAGTAATAGATCGATCCGGATGGATAAGGTGACTGGGGGCACTCGGGGCCAAAGCTGTCTGCCTGGCGCCCACCCGCCCACGGCACGACTTGCTGAGGCGGTTTCCATCTCAAGTCGCCGACCGGAGGAGCGGCAAAGGGAATACCTTTGAAGCTGCGAACGCCGTCAACGCTCGTGCCTGAGATCAGTCCCCCATCTACTCGTATGCTGTTGTCAGTAGCTTGAGTGGTGTTATCAGTGAAAAAGGCAAGACCGAAAAACGCCAAGGCAAATGCGATGGCAATCAAAGTCCGATTACGTACCATGGGATTCATCCTTAAATATCAGCTTTGATAACCTTCATTACGGTTGGGATCGGACGCTTGTGTCATAGTCCGCAAGGAACTGTTGCGCTTTTGCACCCGAGCTGAGCAGTGCGACTCCGCGGGTCGAGTCATAAAGGCAAAATACTCCGACTAACTCGCCGTCGCGGTTATAAACCGGACTGCCGGAGAAACCATCCTGGCCCTCGATCTTCGCGGACCAATACTCATTTCCGCCGAAAGTCGAAAGCCCACTGAAGTTCCCTCTGCGGACCACTTTCCATTCACCTGGCTGGGCGATCATGAACAACTGCTCATCTCCGCTGGGTGTTCTTTGGAACGTCAGCCGTTGAATTGGTTTTGACGCGCATACGCTCAGCAGCGCGAGGTCTGCTTGTTCATCTACCTTGACTACTTTTGCCTCGCAACCGTTGACGTATGCTTTCACCTGGAGTTCATCGTCAGCCTTGAATCCCAGCAACTTCTTTTTTTCGGCGCTGAGCTTTCCAGAGACGACGTGATAGCTGGTCATTACCAACCCGTCTGCGACTATAAAGCCGGTGGCGTGTCCGTTCGGCTCAGGCTGCGTCACTAAAGAAAACGCGCGCAAGATCAAGTTTCGGTCTTTCTTGCTGAATCTCAGCGCCACCGTTGTGGTGTAAGGTTTGTGCTGCCGTACGACCTTGGCCAGGTTGTCTTGAGCTGAACACTCGAGCGTGAGAATAAGCAGTACGGCGGCTAGTGCGGCAAAGCTGCGAACCTTTTCTGTCATGTGACTTCACCCGGATTGATCTGCCCCGATTTCTTCATCTTCAGGGAAATTGTTTACACAATTACTGAGACTGTGCCGCGAAAGAAAACGGGATCGCTCTTCCGCCCGCCGTGCTGTGCCGGCAACCGTAGTCATCCGACTTGTCACCATCCCGGTCACGTTAAAACGGGAGGGCCATTCGGCCCTCCCATGAATTGCTCGTGATGCAAAGTTGCCTGACTGGATGGACCAGATCGTTAGATAAGCTTCCGTCAGGCTGTCAACCCGAGCGCTTAAAAAACAAACTTCACGCCCCACAGGATCTGCCGGGCGTTAAAAGAGGAGGTAAAGCCGAGTGGATCACTCAGCTTACGATCCCTGTGCCCCGTAAGGCGATTGGTGGCGGCCGCGTAGTCGGTCGCCGCGAACGCGTTGGGGAACGTGAGTACACCCGTAGCACTGACCGTAACCGGGTCTATCTCGTTCACGGCCGCGAAGTTCGTGCGGTTAAGAATATTCGCGAAATCGGCACTGACCTCTAGCCGCATCGGGCTGTCCGGCTTAAAGCGAAACGCCTTACTGAGCCGCGCGTTAACACTGCGGTAGTTTGGCCCGATCCCGGTGTTGCGGCCGATGGAGAAGAGGCGATCGGTAGGGCTGCGAGTGTCGCCATTAATGTCCGTGCCGGTCCGGATCGTGAAGGGAATGCCACTGCGGATGAAGATGCTCGGACTGAGCGTGATATCAGCGAACGCGCGCGAAGCGAAGCTGTGCCCGGGCCCGGACTTGGACGGGCTCTGGAAGACGCCGCTGAAGACGAAGTTGTGCCGAAGGTCGAAGGTCGATAGCGAGCGATCCGTGAAAAGGCGCGACGGGAAGGGCGGGGCAAACGCGGAGTTGAAATCCGTGTTGTCGTCAATCGCCTTGCTCCAGGTGTAGTTGGCCTGGAAGGAGAAGTGATCGCTGAAGCGCTTCGTCAGCGAGGCGGTCATACCGTGATAGATCGAACTGCCCCGTGACTGGTAATCGGTAAACTGCGTGATGGTCGCATCGTTCACACGCCCGCAGGCAGTGTCCGCCCCGCAGACACGATACAGCGGGCCGAGGCGCGGGTCGCGCGCCGAGAGCGAGTTCACCAGGGCGGCTGTATTCGCAGCACAGCCCGGCGTGCCGGCCTCGCAATAATTGAGGGCTACCGGCTGCTGAATGTGGAGCCCGTGATACATCTGATAGGCGACGTCAATGCTGAGATCTTTAGTGATCTGGCGCTGAATGCCAAGATTGGCTTGAACCGTGTAGTTGTTCTTGTAATTTGGGTTCAAGTCGAAGAGCACGCGGCCGGCCGCCCCAGCGGCGGTCGCGGTTCCCAAACAGTTGATTTGGGTCTCAGTCAAGACACCATTAGGATACGTACCCGCAGTGATGTTGCAGGCGGCGTTTCCGTTGACGCCCGCTTGATAAATCGTGGTCACACCGCTTAGGGGACTCTTGGCAATCTGGTTGATGTAGGTCCCGCTGCCGTTGAGGATGCTGGTGTAACCGGGAATCTGCACATAGACCGGCGAGTAGAAAAGCCCGCTACCGCCGCGCAGCACCGTCTTACCATCGTGCGTCAGTTGTAACGCAAACCCAAACCGCGGCGAGAAATAGGCGTGACGTGGCACTGGCGGCGGCTCGCCGTCCCAATCAATCCGGCCGCCAAGGTCGAGGGTCAGGCGTTGATTAACCTTCCACGTGTCCTGAGCGAAACCTCCGATGTAATGCCCCGTCCCGATCCAGATTGGATTGTGAAATCCTTGCCGATAGAGGAACGGTAGATTCAGATCCAGGTTTTGCAGGGGGTTCAGTTGTATGCCCGCGGCAGCAGGTGCAGCCGCGAGAAACGCAGGCTGATCCGCCGCCGGTACGGCCCGCGTGACAGCGTAGGCCGCGCTGGACTGGAATTGGTACTCTCCGGCGAACCAGAGATCATTCCGGAAATTGTACTTGACCGGACGATACGACCCGCCAAATTTAAGGGTATGGTTGCCGTGCAGCAAGGTCACATTGTCTTCGAACTGGTAGCGCTGCTGGTGGACGATGTAGGGAGCGCCGAAGTAGCGCCCGAAACCTGCCAGGCCCGAGACGAGCAACCCCGTCACGGCCGGCTCGGGTGGGGCGGTCACCGACGAGTTGCCAGGTGAGAATTGTGCCCGCACCTGATTAGTCAGATTGCTCCCAGAACTGTGGATCCACGTGACAACCGTCGAGTAGTCACGATAGGTCAAGCTGGTGTTGATGCCCGGGGACGCGGCGTTACTGGTGCCGGGGTCGTTCGTAAAATTCCTGCTCAACGTGAAACGCGCGCTGATGGAATCCTGGTTCGTGGCCTGATAATCCAGCCGCGTGCTCCAGGTATTGAGTCGCGCCACACCATTAAACACGCCCTCGCTACTCTGCAGTAATTTGAAGATCGTCGGATAGCTAGCTGCGGTCGTCGTCAGAGCAGCACGGAGATTGGTGGAAATTCTCCGCACGTTTGCATCGGCCGAGCCATCAAGACTGGCGAGCAAGGCCGCTTGGGTTGCGTTGGGTTGTGTTAGCGGGTCGCTCGTGTAGGTGCGAAAACGGGCGGAGTCCACGTTGTTGCGTTCATAGTTGGTGAAAAAGAACAGCTTGTTCTTCGAGATCGGCCCGCCAAAAGTAAACCCGGGATAGTACGTCCGATCAGACGATTTCTTTCCAGGGTTGATAACATCGAAAGCATTGCGCGCCGAAGTCCCGTTCGAGCGGTAGAAGATATAGCCGCTGCCGTGAAAACCGTTCGTACCGCTCTTGGTAATGACATTGACCGCAGTGCCGGCGGTAAATCCAAACTCCGCCGCGAAGGAGTTGCGGTTGACCTGAAATTCCTGAATCGTTTCGGTGGGGATATCGAAGCGGGCCTGGCCGGTACCGTACTCATTCTCGCCACCATCAACAGTGATGAGATTGTTCCGCCCGTTGCTGCCGCCGATCGAGAACCCGGAGCTTTGAAAGCCCGTAATGCGCCCCGACAATTGGGCCCGAGGGGCCGTCGAGTTTCCCACGCCCGGCAGCGTGTAAACATAATTCTGGAAGTTGCGGCCCGCGTTGGGCAAGTTCTCAACCTGCCGCGTTGAGATCGTATTAGCCTGTTGCGTTCGTTCAACTTCAATTAGCGGCGCGTCGCTGATGATCGCCACCTGCGCAGTCACGCCGCCGGTACCCAACTGAACGTCGTAGACCAGACTCTGACCTACGGTCAACTGGACTTTCTCGTTGACCGACTTGCTAAATCCTCGCGCCTCTATCTCGACCTTGTAGGCCCCAGGCGGCAGAACTGGAATCTGATAGGTACCTTCAGTGCTGGTCTTGGCGGTCCGGCTAATCCCCTTGTCGATGCTGGTCGCCGTGATAGTCGCACCCGGAACCACTGCGTCGTGCTGGTCGGTGATTGTGCCTTTTAGTGTAGCGCTCGCCACATCGACTTGTGCCAACGCAGGAACTGCCCAGAGCGACATGACAACCAGAATCAGGAAAGCTAGGCCTTTGGTATGCATTAGTGAGACTCCTTTTCGTGAAATTCTGAAACGAGTTGGTTGATATTTCGAAACAAGCGGAAAGATGCCGGAAGATGAATCCAGTGAGCCTACGAGTGGGACACCATCTATGTGCCGCGCGCCCGCCCGGAGGCGGAGATGGTTCCTGTCAATTGCAAATTGTCGATGGCGTGACCGAATGATCATTGCGCCCTCTTTGACCCCGTACTATGTGCGTCGCCGATGCTGAGCCTATTCCGCACTTCGCGTGCGCAGGCTCTCCCATGCAAAGCAAGGAGCCGGACAGTCCTTGCATTTCAAATCAAGGAATACGACCCCTCGCTCCCGGGCCTGTAGGTTAAAACTGCTACGGCAAGGAGCGTGCCTTGAGATAACTTCAACACCAAACTCTCCACACAAAACAGTTAACTGGAGGGATCTCGACAGTGCAACGAAGATTCGATCCGAATCCTCAATTGTTTGTCCAAATTCATGGACGCGTTCCCCGGTCGTTCTACTGAACGGTCGGTAGCATCGGCCGGGATAGAAACCAGTAGACCAGTCTTCTCAAGGACCAACCCGAATAGAAACAAAAGGGACAAAAAGGACTATCGAAATATTGCGGGCCTACCGAACGGTCGGTAAAGTACCACTGACTCTGAGGCACGTCAAGCTGTATCTGAACAGCTGTATCTGAACGGCGCCCTGATCCGCGGAAGGGCAACAAGCTAGAGTTTATCGGCAGGTATAAGCATGAAGGCACCGACACATTCAAACTCAAAGTTGCCAAGCGAAATGACGATGTCTACGTCTATTACCTGGCCATCGATTACGATCAAGATCGATACCAGGCGAATGGTGCGCGGCGCCGAGCGCGAATATTGGGACGGTATTACGCGACTACAAGTGAGTAGCCGGTTGGTACTTGCCGTTCTCGTTTGAAGTCAGCGCCAAAGGCAGCTCAGATAACCAAAGGACTTTCTTTCCATTCGATGAGACCAACTTGTGACACGACTACACGCAAACAGTAAGCAACAGGTAAGAGCGAATGGAAGAAGGTCGTCTGCCGACTCTTAACAGACTCAGCCCGCCTTCTATTACGCTACCGAGGCGCGCTGGCCGGACGCCCCGTTCTGGCAACGCCGACACAGTGATATTCACCAGCCTCAATGAGGATTAAGAGAACGAAGTCGCCCCAAGCCGCCACCGAGTCTACCGTTACTACCTATTTGGTCCCGTTTGTCTTTAGTCTTGCCACAGGTTTGTCTCAAGTCTTCAGCTCTCTCCGTCGTATCGTCCGCCGCACTTGGCAGCTGAGATTCTCAAACATTGCGTCCGGCCGTCTATGCAATATCGCTTATAACCGGACAATACCTTGTCAAAGTGTCCCAAGGGCGACTTATTCAATCCAAGCGACCCTAACTATAATCGGTTTTTGGATCCACTCTACGATGAGTCTGACTTCAGGAAGCAGCAAGAAGAGGCCGAGCGGCAGATTAAGAAGGACCTCGCTGAGTCTGAACGTAAAATTTGCCGCCGAAGCCGCCGATAGGGAAGCTAAGTATAAGGGAGGTTTTAATCCGAATGAGGATATAGTCTTAAGATTTATCTCCAGCCTTTTTTGACTCTGCTGACTCTCTGCGCCACGAGCAGAATGAAAATGAGCTTTCTAAATTTAGCGACGATGATCTCACTTTCGAGCTTAGTAGAAGGAAATTTCAAAAGTAGCTGTTTTGAAATTGACTAAAGAAAGTAGGTTTGGGTAGGTTCGTGACAGGAGACAGCTCCCCCCGTCGTATCGTCCGCAGCGCTTGCCATCTGAGATCCTCAAGACATTGCGTCTGGCGCCGTCTATGCAACATCGCTTATAAGCTGACAATACCTTTTCAATGTGTCAGTGAAAGTGTCCGCAAACAGGTAGAGCCACCTAGGTTGTGGCTCTAACTTATTGGTTGTAATGGTGAGCCGAGCAGGGCTCGAACCTGCGACCCGCTGATTAAGAGTCAAATTCGGGTAGGCCTCGTATGAGGATCTACGACCCCGGGTATACCGTAACGCCATACCAGCAGTAGCCGGGGTCGATTGAGATCGTCTCGAGGACGTAATTGCGATCGTCAGGATCGAGTTGGCCCAAACCCCAGCCGACTTTCGGCGCGATGCTGATCTCGCTGAGGCGGCCAGGCTTGCAGAGATCTAAGAGCGGGAACTTGACCACACTACCTGGCAGGAAAGGCGAGTTAACTTTGATGCTGAGTTTTTCATTGTTTCTCCTCTTTTCGGTGACTGTTCTTTTGGAACGGCCTTGTATAAGCCGCAGAAAACGCATTGCCAGAGCCTTACGTGATGGCCAATGGGATCAGATTAAAACCTTCGTGACACTATTCTGGATTGCGTCCGAGTCTTTGCGCAGCGCCCGCGCTCGGGCTGTGGCGTCAGCCTTAGTCATCGCTTCGGCGAACTGGTCGATGGCTGACTGTCGTTCGACCGCGGTTGGTATAACCCCGGCGGTCAGTGATTCCATCGCATCGCTACGGCGGTGACACCATCGGGTGATACCATCGCATCGTTACAGCTCCGTCCAATGCTTGCGCAACGCAAACCTTTTGGTCCCGCGGGGATTGTGCAGATGTGGTCGTGTCGGTGGAAATGCAGGACGGGCCTGATGCCAGTGGAGTGCCACCGAGGTCCTCCCATTTGCCCCAGCCATCCCCGGCGTGCCAATAACGGTGCCGGAGCGTGTTCCCCGGAGCCAGTCCGGTGATGAATAAATCCTGAGAGGATCGGCTACCTAAATAGAAGGCCGAAGCCGGAAACTGAGTTTGTCCATCGCCCGCGCCCCAGGTCTTCTGTGTCCCTCCCACTTTGTCATACCAGGAACCGAACTTAAACATTAACTGCGGCGTGCCCATCGCGTAACAAGCCGCGTTAAATGTGTAGCCGGCGAGCGAGTCCTTAAAATCATCGCCGGCCACGGCGGCGCATCCGGGATCTGTCTGTAGGGAGGCGCCGTCCGAGAAAAACTTGCCCGTATACGCAGGAGAATACTTGGTTGATCCATCGTACCCAAATTCGATCTGATAGAGGTTGGTATTGGTGCCGCGGGCGAACACTACGTCATGGCCCAGACTCCACCGGGTCGCTGAAGGCGCACCAAGGATGCTGCCTCCTCGCGAGTGCCATGGGCCCCATTTTCCAATTTCAGTATCCTGAAAAGTGACAACCCAAAGGGCGTTGTCCATTCCTCGCGCGTAACAGTTGATTCTTGAGTTGATCGACGCAACGCACGACGGACTCGAACTGATCGTGCCAACACCGATGGATTGCCAGTTGCCACTCTCCTGCTTACCCGAACCGAGATGTATCGTGTTCCACCAAAGGGCATCGTCAAGCCCGCGAACGAAGACAGAAACGTTCTCCAGGTTGGGTCCCCAGGCAACGACACTGGGCGCGCCCTTCAATTTGCCGCCCAGCGACACTGAGGGGCCCCAGTAATTTTTGGCCAGCGTTGGCGTGGCAATCGCCATCAGAGCAAGCGCCGCTGCCAGCAGAGTGATTTTCGTTTTCATTGGATTCTCCTTTTCAAAGTGGTCCTTTGACCATTTCCCAGTCACGAACAATTTGAGATTGCCCTGCTCTTTCAAACCAGATTCTGTTTCTCCTGCGGATCGACCGAAAGAGAGCTACAGCAAATCAGTATCGATCGGGCCCCTGGTTCGACCACGTGTAATCTTCCAGACTCCAGCAACTCGGAAACAGTGCCGGCCGTCAGGCTGGAGCAAGATTCCGGTGTGAGCGCCAGAACTACATTGCAGCATTGCTCACACCAGGCTTTGAAAGAATCTCGCAAAGAGCGCGTGAGCATGGTCTGTCGTGTTTGCATCGTGGTTTGAGGTCTCGCTTGGTTTACCATTTGTGCTCCTATCTCTTTCGCTGTTCAGCGAAGCGATCTCATCCCGCGCGGCCGGGCTGAATTTCGTTCGTCTTTGACGCCGGGCCTCCAAGCAAATCTCGCATCAAAGTCCGAAGCGTTGGCGTAGGCGCCACCATTCCGGTGACGCCCGTCGCCGCATCAAAAGCCTTAGAACGGTCCAAAGCGCTGTCGGTATTCGCTGGAGATAAGGAAAGCCTTGACCATTTCGGCGTCGTTGTAATTGCCGTTGAATTGATTCAGTTTGCCGAGCCAAAAATTGTATCCGGCATAGTTAAGGCCCGGTTCCGGCGACGCATTGGGATCGCGTCGCAGGTATCCGAAGTACTGCATCAAGACAAAGGCTGAGTTGAACTCCTGCTGCGCGAGCTTGGGGTTCTCGGCGACATCTCGCAAAGCGCGGGCGCGCGCGGCGATGTCCGCTGAAGTACCGCCGCCACCGAATTCGTTGATGGCCGCCTGCCGATCCGCCGGCAAAGGAACCAGCCCGGCATTCGTAGACAGCGCATCGACAAACTGAGCCGGCGTCATGGCTACCGGATAAGCCAAAGTGAATCGCGAGCGCTGTACAAATTCCGCGGCGAAAGCCTGCGTGTTGTTCTCGATCACCTGCTGCCAACCCGCCTGCCCCACAATCAGCCCTTGTCCGATTGCTCGGGTGTCCGGGACGAATTCGTTGAGCCGAAGCGGCACCGGAGCTCCCGGCAAATTGCCGTAGGAAGCTTTGTAGATGCGTTCCACCAGATACCCGGTCTGCTGAAATTCGATCGAGAGGAAGAACGCCGCCGAAACATTAGCGCGCTTCAGGTCAATGCAAACCTGATTGGCGCCACATGAATTTATCTGGCTAGTCCAAAACGCGAGGCCGCTCGGGTCAGGTTCGCGATTGAGAAAATCGTGATACAGCGTGTAGACAAAGCTCTGTGCATCATCGATGGGATTGGTGATTGACTCCGGTGAGTCGTCCGTGATGGCGACCGAGGCGGTACTCTGCGCGCCGAGAGAAGCACCGGTTGCATTGCTCAGCGTTAGACCAAAGGTCTCCTGACCTTCGAGGTACATGTCTTCGTTGATGAGCACCTGAATCGTTTTGCTCGTATCGCCTGGAGCAAACGTCAGTTTACCGGCGGCATACTCAAAATCACCCTTCTGTGTCGCGGTGCCGTCGTTGGTGGTGTAGTTAACCGAAGCCGTGCCGCTACTGTCGCCGCTGCGAGTCACCGTAATGGTCAATGCGCCCAGGTCTTCCTGCACCGTGTAAGTCGCATTGTTGAATTGCAGAGTGGGCGCCGCCGGGGCATCGTCGTTGATGATCGTGCCCGTGCCCTGGGCTTTTGCGATCGTGGCATTGTTTGCCAGGCTCAAATTGACGAAGAAAGTTTCGTCTGGCTCCTGGGACGTATCACCCGAGACGTTGACGGTGATCGTCTTCGTGGTTTGACCTGCCTTGATGCTGATCACTCCGTTGGTCGGCTGGTAATCCGAACCAGCAGTCGCAGTGCCGTTAGCAGTCGCATAGGTGGCATCTACGTCGTAGGGCAGTGCATTTGACGAAGTAACGGTAAAGGTGAACGCAGTCGTACCGCTGTTGCCTTCGACTTGCGAGACATCGTTGATCGAGAGCGTCGGTTTGTCGTTATCCTGGATGAAGAACGTCGCGGTCGTCAGGTTGCCAAGAACCGCGCCGCCGGTCGGATTGCTCAAGGTCAAAGTGAAGGTTTCGGTTCCTTCCGGTATGTTATCGTCAATGATCGGCACTGTGATGGTCTTGCTCATTTCACCGTCATTGAAAGTCAAAGTTCCCGAAGTGCTGGTGTAGTCTGACGGCGCGTTGGCCGTGTTATCGGCGGTAGCATAGTGGACGGTCACGGTGCCCGTGCTGCCATTGGTCCGATTCACGTTGAGCGTAAAGCTGCCGCTGTTCTCTTGCTGTGAGACCAGGTTGGTGCTGAGCTGTAAAGTTCCCGGGCTGCTGACTACTCCCGAAGCGCAGGCCGAGAATTCTGAGGTGTTGCCGTTGGCATCGGTAGCCGTCGCGGTGAAGATCTGGCCCACCAGGGAAGCGTTTGAAACGCTTAGCGTAAAGTTACCGTTTCCATTGACATCAGTGTTCACGGTTGTAAATCCGATGTACTTTTCGCCCTCACCAAACCCGGACGGGCTACAGACGGAGTTGGAGAATAGTTCGATGCGGAACTGCGCGTTGGCGGTCGAATTAAGCGTGCCTTGAAGGTTTGTAGTATTGCCATTCGCCGTGGCAGATGTGATCACCGGAAAGTTTTGCAGGCCATTCCCTCCGGTATCAATGTCACCTGGGTCGTTCGGTGTCACGCCCCCGATAAAGCTGTTGTCAAACAGGTCAATCCCAAGACGGCTTTGATTTGCGGATTGATTGTGAAAGATCGAGTTGCCCAGAATGGCATTCTTCTGATTCTGAGGCAGTACGGTGATTCCCGCACCACCCTGGCTGAAAGCTATGACGTTGCCTTCACCGGGCGCCGTGCCGCCGATGACGGCAGACGTGGCCTGACTGCCAAGTCCGATCCCGCTATCGTTGCCGAGAGGGCTAATTCCATCCGCTTTCGTACCGATGAGATTGCCTATTATTTTAGTGTTCGTGGAAAAATTACCGATACTGATGGCCCCGCCGTTCCCAGAAATCAGGTTGCCTTCGCCTGGCTTAGACCCGCCGACGATGTTCAGGTCACCGGCTGCTATGTTGATTCCATTCGTAGTATTAGGAATCGCACTTGTTCCGGCAGAGTTGGTGCCTATGTAATTGCCCTGGATCTTATTGCCGCTGACGTTGTTGCCAAATAGAAATATCCCGGTCGAGCCCTGGGGTGACGGGCCGTTGCCGGAGATGACGTTGCGATCGGCGGGGGCTGAAGTCCCGAAGACATTGTTGGATGACTTTACCATTACACCTTGTCTAAAGTTGCCCAGGTCGATCAAGCCTGTCGGATCAACTCCGATGTAGTTGCCCAGGATCTGGGTATTATCGGCGAGTAGATCAACTCCATCCAATCCGAAGCGATTGATGGCCAATCCTCTGATGATGCAATTGGCAACGTTGATCGACAGGCCGGTGGTGTTCACGCCTGCGTTAGTTCCGTTCAATTCAATTTGGAGAACCGCGTTGTCCCCGACCACTAGCGCGTTGACACTCGCGCCCGGTTGCGTGTAACCGTCGATCGTTAACTGCTCAGTAATCGTGGGCAGCGCCGAGGTGGGACTGATCGTCTGGACACCGCCGCCGGGGATGTTGAATTTGATCACATCCAGACCGGGATGACCGGCCGACGCATCACCGGACGCCGCGTTTGTGTTGGCCGCGGTGATGGCCTCACGCAAAGTAACTACACCGTCAACCGCAATCGTGTCGCCGGTGCCAGTGACAGTAATTGTCTTCGCGGCACCTGCCGCAACGCCCAGAAACAAAACAAAAATCAGCGTCGCCAGCGTCGTGGCAAAGCGCGCGGTAAGTTGTTCGTAACTATCAAGGGTTCTCATGTCGGGTTCTCTCCATTTCAGATTTTGACTAACGGGTGTTGATAAATGATCGCGCGAGCCAGCGCCGGTGGTTATATGGCGCTCGTGATTCGTGCGCACGATGAATGCTTCTCTCGCTCCTGCCTTCATCTTGTCGGCGAGTAATTCATAGAAACTGGTCCAGGCATTCTTGAGATCCGGGGTAAACGATTCACCCTGCACACGCTCCAGAGTCCAAAGCAGCGCGGTGCCCATCGTTTCGTAGTCACACTCCTCGACGCCGTAACCCGCATACCGTGCTCCCAGTTCCTTGAGCGTTGGCTCCAGTTGCGAAAAGCGATCGAAGCCGTTCATCGCAGACCCGATCATCTGCATCAGCAGGTCGCGGTCCTCCAGATTGTTCTGCAGGAGTTGTTCAAGACTCGGATCGAGATTGAACAGGCGGCCATAGAACAGAGCATTGGTGGTGTCGGCGATTGGCTTCATTTTCTCAAGGCTGTTGCGCACTAATTCTTTCTGTCGCGGCGTCATTTCTTTCGTCTCCTTCAATCGCGTCGTGAATCGTTTCGCTTTTACCTGTCTCGTTGCTGACGGTGCAGCGAAGATACGTCGGTTGCCGGTTGCGGTCACCGCTTGCGCAAGTAGCAAGTTGGAAAGGTAAAAGCGCGCGAAAAAGGCAAGAAAACAATGACAATAGGAGAGATGGGTAGATGCCAAACGTTACTCTTCCGATCTCCCTACTTACGTGAGGAGGAGGGAAGGCAAAACAAAAAGGGGAGCGAACGCGTCGCTCCCCTTTGACCACCATGCTAGAAGTGTCATTTACTTCGGCGTGAGCGCATTGTTATAGGCCTTTTCGAGAACGGACTTTGCACTGCCGCCGTCGCTCGGTCCTCCGGAAATGTTGGAGTTAAGGAAAAGCACGCCGACGACTCGCGGTCCAGTCACAGGGCCGAAGATGGCGGCGGAGGTGCTGACGATTGCGCAATTCTTGCCGTCCGAATCACAATTCGACTTCCAGGTTCCGTTCTTCTCGAGTTCGGTCGCGGAAGCCGTGTCCAAACCGAGCCCCTTTGTACGTAAGTCGTCGAGTTGGGTCTTCAACCCTGTTTCAGTGAAGATCTTACCGTCCTTGGCGTTGATACTGAGAAGCACCCTGCCGATGTCTTCGACTGACAGATACCAGCCGGCCGCACCGCATATCAGCGAGTTATCACCCCAGTCAAATCCCTTTTCGCTGCCCGGGTTTTTGTACGCCAAGGCGTAGTTCAAACTTCCGGGGCCCTGGCTTGGAGGCCGGCACGAGACGCCTTTCTGACCAACCAGATCAAAGACGTTCTGTTGCACGAGCTTGGTGTATTGATCAGCAAGTGTCTGTGGTCGGGTGAATGGATTCGGGTCTTCCGGGAAACCCGCAACTTTGGGCAGCAGAATTCGCATGATCGAGAAATTGAAATTGCTATAGCACCAACCCATGTTTTTCGGGGTAATGCCTTGTCCTAACGCGACAGTGATGTAGTTCTTCTTCGCGTCCCTGGGGTTGCAGGTGGTCGTCATGTTGTTGTTGACTGGTTGCGAATAGAACGCTTTCAGTGTGTCGTAGTCGTTGGCCACGTTGCCATAGTCCTTGACGCCACTGCGTTGGCCCAGCAACTGTTGGAAGGTAAGGTTCTTAACATACTGGGTTACTGACCAGTCGGACGGCAAGTATTTTTCGATCGTGTCGCTGAGCTTGACGTTGTGCTTGTCCAGGATGCGAACGGCGGCGATGGCAGTCACCAGCTTACTCACGCTGGCAACGGTGATCTTCGTCGTCTCGGTGAAATCGCTTTGCGTCCCATCAGCGGACGTGCGTGCCTTACCTGACGCATCGAATCTTGGGTACAGACCTACGAAATACGAGTATCCGATTACGTTACCATCAAGCTCCTTGTGGATGTTCTTCGCCATCTGACATGGCCGGACGCATTGAGGGCCGTCGCATACTGGTGTGTTAGGCGCGAGGGCCGTCTGGAGATGATCGCCCATCGGCGTCTTAGCCTGTGGCCCGCGCCAATCCATGACGGTGTACAGGTCGGTTCCGCAACGATCCTGATACTGCTGACTCCATTCTGAATACTGCAGATCCCCTGGCATCTGCGACTTGGGCGCTGGCAAGATGGCGTCCAGGTGCACAGTAAATGTTTGCGAGGCGCCGGCCTTGAGACTTGGGACACTCAAGGGAGTGTTCTGCCGCATCAGCAAACTGTTGTCCTTGACGGTCAGCCACATCGGATCCGTTGATGGTGTACCGCTGTTCCTAACGAGCACCGTAACATCGGCTCCGGCGAAATGCAGTTGTGTTTGCGGGACCACGCCGATCGTTTCTTTATAGCTCACCATTTCCACCTTGGGGAAAACGGCGTCGGGCCCGAAAACAACCGGTGTCTGCGGTCCTTCTGCAACCTGGGACACAACGACGGTGGCCGAGGCGGCGCCCAGAGGTTGCCTGGCGGTGTTGTGTGCCACGATCGTGATGTTAAATTTCACGATCTTTGCCGGCGGCGATGACAGCAGAAAGGCATCAGCCGCAATCGTGAACCGGATGAAGTGTCCGGCGGCCGGCGCGTGGACGTCACCAGTCGCGACCACGTTGTTACCCGCGCTGGGATTCCTCACCTGCCAGGTTCCGCCGGTTGCGGCGGTCTGGTCGGTCGTCCATTGCATAGTCAGGGCTTCCGGCTTACTGACGGTGATCGCGGTTTCAAAAGTTTGGAACTCGCCGCTACCGCGAACGACTTGCAGGCTTACGCCCGACGCCCCCGCGCGATTTGCGGCATAAATCATCGAGACTGCTATCACGAGCGCCAGCGAGACTAGTTTTGCGACTGTGCTTTGCCTTTTCATAGCTCTTTCTTATCTCCTTTGGTATTTGAATCAGAAATTGTTCTCGGCGTTTTCAGAACCCGATGACCACTATGCGAATGAGCATGGGTTGAGTTGGAGATTTGTACACTGGTACGGCGGTATGGATTGTAACCCGCACCTGGCCGTTGTTAACGACGGCTCCCCGGAAGAACAGCCTATCGTTCGTAGAGTCCGGGACACCGATCATTACCAGGTCCGTCAGTTGAGCCCCGGGGACGGAAACATCGACGGAAGACGAGTTTGGATCACTAAAGACAAGCGATTGAGTGACGCTGATAATGTGCTTGACAGGAGTTCCGCTGCCGACGATTGTTCCGCCATGGCCATTGTCGTTTGCCGTGCCGAGCGGGCCGGGCTTCTTCAAGCTATCGATCTCTTTCTGCTGACGCTTGATTTGCGCTTGCTGTTCTGTGACGGTGGTGACCAGGGTGCTGATCTGATCGGATCCAGGGTCCTTCGTGCCATCTGTTGATGTCTGCGCGCAGACCAGGCTCGCGGGACTAAGAGCCGCGAGGACTAGCAGCAGGAAGAACCTGCATTGGAAAGATTTGCGTTGAGTCGTCTGTTGAGCTTTCATTTTCTTCTCCTTCTTAATCGTTTGGTTAATCTTTCGGCTAACCGAGTCAACTGCCACAACACTGGGAGGGTACTGCTCGCAAACATTCCGGTCACCGCTTACGCAAGTAGTAAATAAGAGTCCGCAACCGCCTGCGCGTAGCGGGCGGTTAATCTCCGACGCCTACAGTTCTCGATGAGTAAGGGATCAACCGCCCGCTACCGCAGGCGGTTGCGGACTAGACGAGGCGGTTGACGAGCGCTTTAGCGACGGCTTCAGAGCGGGTGTGCACCTGGAGTTTTTCGTAGATGTTGCGGACGTGAAAGTTGACGGTATTAACTGAAACGCCCAGTTCAACGGCGGCTGTTTTGTAGATATGCCCCTCAACAAACAACTTCAAGAGCCGAGTT
Source organism: Pyrinomonadales bacterium (assembly GCA_038210455.1). Classification (GTDB taxonomy): domain Bacteria; phylum Acidobacteriota; class Blastocatellia; order Pyrinomonadales; family Pyrinomonadaceae; genus UBA11740. Next base: position 46,614 of record JBBQWP010000027.1, read on the forward strand.
TCGTGGGGTGTAAGTTGGTAATCAGCCCGGTCAGGCGGACGAATCTCGCGAAACAACGTGATCACGCGGCGCGCCACTTCCGGCGACATGGGTGCGCCGCCGGCCACGGCTTCGGTGAGACTCTCGAGCAGCTTGGCAGGTGGAGTTTTCTTAAGTAAATACCCTGACGCTCCCGCGCACATCGCATCGAAGATTCGCTCGTCATCGTCATAGACGGTGAGCATAAGGATGAGCAGGTCAGGATGCCGTTCCTTCAGAATCCGGTAGTGGCCTAATTTGAAATCCGTTGTGTTCATGTGTGGCACGCTATTGTTCCAGTCCTGCGCGTTGAAGACGGGTCGTAATCTCCTGATAGCGCCTGCCGACCGTCTCAACTTCATTCAATAGTGCTGTGATTTTCGAGGCGTCCAATAAGGCAAGCTGATCTCCGCTCAAACGAAGAAACTCTTTTGCGTAGATAGAGCCACTTGTTTCCAAGGTTAGACCAACTTCCCCTAATGCTTTGGCGATCTTTTGTATTTCTTCATGCAGAGCTACGCCACGACGATTTAATTGCTGACGTTCTAATACCATCCGACCAAAAATAGCCATCTCTTCGTCGGTACTCATTGACTCTCCTTAACCGCTGCTTGTCTCAACGTATGACGAATCCATGCGGACAGGGTTTTATGCTCGCTCTTGTCGGCTGCTTTGGTGAACATCTTCAGTTCCTCATCATTCAGACGCACAGGAACGATCTTGCCCTTAGCGTGGCCTTTCGGGAGTTTGGGCCTTCCCATCTTCTTAGCCTTCGGCATTAGCTTCTTGCTCCCTGAACATGCCAGCAATCGCCACCTGTACGGCTCTCAGTGGCGTTGTAGCTGGCGGTATCTGTAGAACGGTTATGTGCTGCCGGGGATTTTCTGAATCGCCTGTCTCGTGCGACCACGCATAGACGCGGGAAGTCTTAGGATGATCGATGTCGAATACTTCAACCTCGCCTTCCCAAAGCGTCTGGCCCTGAAACGTCTCGACTACGGGCACAGTCTCAACGTGCGTGGCTTCTGTGCCGTGCAACTCTCGGATCGCGTCTGTTAGTTCCTGAATGTGGTTCACGATGCTGCCTCGATTAACTGGTCAACTGTCCAAAAGTCTTTCTCAATTCCCGCGAACATGGCTGGAGTCATTCGCAGCGATCCATGCCGTCTCACGAAATTGTAGTAAGCGAAGTGAAGCGCAACAGCGGCCTCGAAATTCTCCAGCTTTTTGCTGAACGCGTGAGTCAGGCGAGTTAAGCGACGCATATGTAAGCGGGTGGTCGCGTTCAGTCTTTCAACGTGGCTTGTGCAAATCAAATCAACGTCAGGGTGGCCTGAAATCTCGCGCTTCTCGCAGAACGTGATCCTTGGTGCGCTGTAGCGGCGCTCTTGATGATGTGCGCCCGTGTCAGTGCCGTAATTCTTGATGATCATTCCATAGTCTACATTCATGCCAAAAGCGTTCTCTACCGCCTCGACATAAGCGCGAAGGCCATCGGTTGAAATCTGTGGACGGATGCTAAGACGTGAAGCAATATCAGCAAGAAAAGCGTTTGCCGTTATGTGGTCGCGCTTGCCTACCTTGAACGCCGGAACGAGTTTGGTTTCGGCGTCAATCGCGCAGAACGTCCAGACATCGCCCTTGGTCGGATCATCGGTAACCGTTAGGTGCTTTTCCTTCTTGCCGATGAATCCCCAAATCTCGTCAAGCTGTAGATAACGGCAGGATAGATCGCGCATCTTGGCGTCCAGAAGGGCCGCGCAGCCTTTCCCAACGCGAACACCTAGACGGCAAACCGTGTCGCGGTGAACGCCAGTCATGCGCGAAATCGCGTGCATACTAGAACCCTCAGCCAGTGCGCCGATTATCGCTATCTGCTTATCTTTTGGAAGGACGTTTGCCATTTGCTTTTATCTCCGTTCTGGAGATAATGTATTACGGTTTGTCTTGCTTGTCAAGACTTATTGTGATACGTTTAGCTTCGTAATCGAGGTAGCGACTAAAAGCATGGTAGAACCAAACCAGACACCCGAAGATGCCAAGAACGGTAACGCTGCACAAAACCTTGGCCGTGCGGCTCACTTGCGACCACTGCTCATTGCTGGGACTCTCGCTGCGCTTTTCCTCTTGCTGGCTAGTGTGTTCTGGCCGAATCTGAGCGAGCGCACAAAGTTCTTCACCGGAAACGTTCTGAACCTGGTTATCAGCGTCGCGGTAATTGCGCAGGTGGTTATCTATCGCAAGCAATGAGAGGTAATGGAGAGACAATGGCGAGCGGTTAAAGACCAAACCAAAGCGATGCGCGATTCTCTCTATGTGGCGGAACGAGCCTATGTAGACATTACCGGATTGTCGATTGAAGACCTGATAGTCGGGAGTAGCCCTACGCTCGTTATTAAATGGTGCAATGCCGGGAAGACACCCGCTTGGCACTTCTATTGTTATCCCTTCTTGGTGTTTGGAGACAAGAAACCGGAGGGCTCGTCCTATTGCATGGAACGCGATGTGAAAGGCATGGAGACGGTGTTTATTGGTGCGGGCAAGGAAGTGACGGTAGGGTACAAGATTACCGATCTTAAAGTTACTGAAGACATTATGGACGACATAGAGAACAGGAGGAAACGGCTGTTCGTCTCTTACCACGCTTTGTATGTTGATGTGTACGGGGAACGGCGGTTGATTAACTCTCAAGCGGTTTATGAACCCGAAACTGATGGATTCACTGATTGCTATGACGATTACTAAAACAAGGCTCGCGCAAATTAGGCCACTACCAACTGGCCCGTTCGCTTTAGCGGCAGATTCAAATCAATCTTTTGGGGAGTTAGCTGGTGGCCGTTTTCTTCCAGTCGATAGAGACCGTTTCCTCCTGCCCAGAGATTGCCATGGTGATCTTCGTAAAGGCTCATGAGGTTGGAGCCGACAAACTCGGCGTTGAGAACGCGTTTGTCCGCGCTCTTCGTTTCAGCGGCGGCGAGGGGGGCGTTAGGATCATAGCGATATAGCCCGCTGGTCGTTGAGATCCAATAAATACCTTTGCCGGTTTCGAGAATCCGTTCGATCCCGGTCGGCCCGCTCTTGTCACCCACCTGATAAGTAACGAAGCGTGAGCCATCAAATCGGCTCAAACCATCGCGAGTGCAGAGCCAAAGAAACCCGCGCGAGTCGCGCATTAGGAAAGTAACAAAACTACTTCCGAGACCGTCGGCGGAAGTGTAAAGTTTTATGGGGAGACGTTCAGCGCGAATACACAGCGTAGAGGCGACACAAATCAGCCCGCACAGGATTAGTTGAAAGATGAGCGTGCGCTTCATGAGTCCAAAACCGCACCGAGTATGACAGACAGTCCCAGCAACCGCGATCTAATCGCGCGGTCGCCCGGTGGGCGATCATTGAGGACGAACGCGACATCCGCGGATGTCTCACCTTTCTGATCAACGGAACCGACGGCTATGCGTGCACGGGCAGCTATCGCAGTATGGAAGAAGCGCTCGGTAAAATTGGCCAGCAACTTCCCGACATAGTTCTCCCGATATTGGTCTGCCGGGAATGGACGGGATTCAGGGCATTCGCATCCTGAAGGAACGTTACCCCGATCTTTTGATCCTGATGCTCACGGTCTATGACGATGACGAGCGAATATTCGATGCGATGTGCGCGGGTGCATCGGGCTATTTACTAAAGAAAATCGCTCACCCACGATAAGAACGGCAAACCCTTCAACGGACCGATACCACGCCTAAATTCTTTCGTCCGATTCGCGGACTGGATTGCTGCGCTCACTTCGCAAACGCATCCTAGACCGTTCCGGCTTTCCTTCTCATCGGGTGTTTTCGTGGGTATGAATCAGATGGCTGACTCTTCCAGTCGCCCGCCGGACCATAGCCGTTTTTCCACTGTGTGGAATAGTACCCGGCTTGGTCCTCGCGCAAGACACCTCTAGCTCCCAATCCTGAGCGTGCGCCGAAAACGTTGTCACAGAATTGACACGCGACCTACAGGACAGATCGCGGGCTGTCCTTAACTCATTAGTTCCGTGGTGCTTGGAGGAGCGGACTCCCTTTACGACCTGCTGATAAAAATCAGCAGGCGCCCTATCGGAAGCGCGCGTGCTAACTGATTAGTTTAAGTGAAAATAATGGTGAGCCGAGCAGGGCTCGAACCTGCGACCCGCTGATTAAGAGTCAGCTGCTCTACCAACTGAGCTATCGGCCCACAACGGAAGTGAGAATTATACGTAGCGACGCGGCTGAGTCAAGCAACGCGACTTCTTTCCTCGCGCCTTTGCGCCCTGGTGTGAATATTTCGTCAGCGAAAATCGCATTTCACGCCAGGGGGCGAATTCGCAAAGCGAAAATAAGACGCTATTCGTCATCAACCTCATTTGGCAAAAGGACATCACTTCGCAGAGAATACCTGTTCTTGCTCAAACGAACTTGTAGTAATCTCGCGCTCGTGTTTTCTTTTCACGACGGAAGCTTATGAACTATTACGAAGATGTTCTGGGTCTGATCGGCCATACTCCCCTGGTAAAGCTTAATCGCTTGAACAAGGGATTAAAGCCATTAATCCTGGCCAAAATGGAGAATCTCAATCCGGGCTTCTCGGTTAAGGACCGCATCGGCATCTCGATGATCGAAGCGGCCGAGCGCGAGGGAAAACTGAAACCGGGCGGCACGATTGTGGAAGCAACCTCCGGCAACACCGGCATCGGTTTGGCGCTGGCTGCATCAGTAAAAGGATACAAGTGCATCTTTATTATGACTGACAAAGCGTCGGTCGAGAAATCGCGTTATCTGAAAGCACTTGGGGCTGATGTGGTAATCACTCCGGTGTCGGCAAAGCCGGGAACGCCCGATCATTACGTTTCGACTGCACGCCGGATCGCCGCGGAGACGCCCAACTCGTTTTATCCCGATCAGTATTCACACCCGGCCAATCCTGAAGCGCACTATCGCACCACTGGCCCTGAACTCTGGGAACAAACTGAAGGTAGGATTACGCACTTTGTATCGGGCATCGGCACGGGCGGCACGATTTCCGGCACCGGCAAATACCTGAAAGAAAAAAATCCCGACATCAAAGTCATCGGCGCCGATCCTTTCGGATCAATTTACAAAACCGTCAAAGAGACCGGCGTGGTTCCTGAGACGACGCCTTACCTGGTTGAGGGCATCGGCCAGGAAGTTTTGCCGGGGAACGCTCACCTTCAGTACGTCGACGAGGTGATGAACGTCACCGACGCCGAGTCGTTTGATACCGCGCGGCAACTGGGACGAGTCGAAGGGATTTTCTGCGGCGGCTCGACCGGCACCAACTGCGCCGCAGCTTTGCGCGTGGCGAAGGGTCTCGATGAAAGCGCCATCATCGTGTTCATCGTCTGTGACACCGGCGAACACTATTTGACGAAGTTTCATTCCGACGAGTGGATGAAAGAAAAGCGCCTGCTCGAGCCGCAGAGAATCACTGCCGGCCTAATTAGCGAGACTAAAGGCTCGCTCTCGCCCAAGTCTCTGGTTGTAGTAGCTCCGACCGATCGCGTCGCCGCAGCGCTGGCCAAGATGAACGAGTTGGGCCTAACTCAGATCCCCGTGCTTAAGGACGGCGAGTCAGTCGGATCGCTCAGAGAAAACCATGTTCTTTCCAAGGTCTTTAATGATCGCGATCTGCTGGAAGCGCCGGTGAGCAAGTTAATGGACAAAGGATTTCCCACCGTCGCCGTCGACGACGACGTGAACGTGGTGACGCGTAAGCTGCGGACCAGTCCCGCTGTCTTGATTGAAGAATACGGCCGGATTACCGGAATTATTACGCGGCATGATGTGCTGGATACCACCGGGACCGACGGGAATTAGGTCCGGCGTCAGAAGCCCGCGCGTAAGCAAGGGCACCTTCATGTCGAGCAGTTATCGACGTGAAAAGATGTTCGCGGCTCAAGCCCTCCCTCAAGGTCGGGCTTCTGACACTCGTTCATAGAACTTCACGCGCAAGCCTTCATCCAACTGCCGCAGTTCATACATCTCAAAGCCGTCCAGAAAATTTGCGGGCATGAAAGTGTCAGCGCCTTCGACCGCGAGCAGAACCTCCGTCACAATCCACTTTTGAATATGCGGCAGGAATGATTCGTAAACCTGCGCGCCGCCGATGACGAAGAGATGAGCCTCGTGGTCTTTTACGAGTTCAAGCACAGAGTCCACGTCACGCATGACAATCAACGAATCCTGAGAGGACAGGTTCTGATCGCGGCTGAGCACAATGTTCTGGCGATCCGGGAGAGGTCCTTTCAGAGTCAGCCAGGTGCGCCGCCCCATCACGACCGCATTGCCGATCGTCGTCTGCTTGAAAAACTTCATATCGACAGAGTAATGCCACGGCAAACGACCGCCTTTGCCGATCGCCAGATTTCGATCTATTGCCACGATGCCGATGATGGACATAGCTTGGCGCTGCTGGTTTACCGGTACTCCAGCATTTCCTCCACGGTGAGCCCAATATCTTTTGCGATTTGACGAAGCAAAACTGGCGAGATATGTCCATTGCCGTGAAACGGAACGGTGGTACCACGACCATCGACATGGCGATCTTGCTTGTGTGAGCCTCGCTGGCGCGCTTCTACAAAACCTAGTCTTCCGAGGATTCTCCCAACTTCTCTTGGTCTGAGAATTGGATGCTTTCCCATCGTCAGGCTACTTTCACTGTTTCTGTCCCCACAAACTCGGCTTCCAGTTCCGGCTCGCCATCTTCAAGCAGCATCTCGACTACTTCTTGCATATTGATTCGAAGTTCGTCCAGAGTTCCACCCTGACTGTGCGCGCCTGGAAATCCCGGCACGTAGCCAACGTACATGCCGGTGTCCGAGCATTTTTCTACGACGTAATTGTAGGCTTTCATCTGCGACCTCATCGTTACGTTAGCACTTGAAAGGTACTCGTTCAATACTTATACGGCTACGGGCGCTGCGATCTTCGCATGGGATTCGTAACCAATCAGGGTCAAGTGTTCAGACCTTATGCTAAGCAGACCCTCTAGACCTCGCAAAGAACATTCGTGGTCCCTGATATCCAGTTGCGGCAATGGCCGAGGTTCTCGAGATAGCAACTCTTTTACCTGTTCGAGGTGGTTCTGATAGATATGATAATCGCCTAGGGTGTAGATGAACTCGCCAACTTCCAATCCGCACACGTGCGCGACCAGATGAGTTAACAGAGCATACGAACTGATATTGAAAGGCACCCCGAGGAACGCATCCGCGGAACGTTGATAAAGCTGGCAATGCAAAAGCGGCGCAGTAGCCCGACCCCGGGGTCCCCGGCCGGGCAGCCCGGCTGGGCTGGGACGGTCAGGGAGGGCTCCGCTTTGCTCAACCTTAAATTGAAATAACGTATGACAAGGCGGCAGGTCGACGCTGTCGCATTCGCGAGGGTCCCAGCCGCTGACGATCAAACGACGCGAATTCGGATTCCTTTCGATCTCGTTTATCAAACGCGCAATCTGATCGACGCCGTCGCGCTTTGGGTAATGCCCGCCAAATGAACGCCAGAGATATCCGTACACCGGCCCGAGGTCCCCCGGCTCGCGACCAAAGCGCCGCGTGTGTTCTGCATCGGCCCATTCCTTCCAAATGTCGACCCCGGTCGAGCGCAGATTGGATTCATCAGTGTCGCCAGACAGAAACCAGAACAACTCTTCAGCAATCCATCGGAACGGAACCTTCTTTGTCGTGACGATGGGAAAACCCTGGCGCAGATCGAATCGCGTTTGAAATCCAAAGTGAGAGATCGTGCCGACACCGGTCCGATCGTTGTGCTCGGTACCGTGTTCGAGAATTGAGCGCAGGATGTCGTGATACTGTTTCATTGCTCGTTAAGTCCCGTTAGGGACGGGATATTTATAGCACTGAGACACTAAAGATAATTCAAAGCTCCGTTGGAGCGAAATAGTTCTGGTTCGAAGTCATTTCGTCCTACGGAGCTGATAATGAGTTAGAGCGTGATGCTATAAATATTTCGCTCCGACCGAGCTGAGAGCGCTTCATCTATTTCGCAATGTCTTTCACCGCGTCAATCAGTCTTTCAATCTCGTCGTCGCTCGTATAGCAGGCGCAACCCACGCGCACCAGGCCTTCGGGTTGGAGACCTAATCGCTCAATGACAGTCGCCGCATAGAAATCACCATGCGAAGCGAACAATCCACGTTCAGCGAGCCGCCGCGCGACGTCGGTCGAAGCGGCCTGAGCCACTGTGAAGGAAACTGTGGGGGTGCGCGCGACCTCGGGTGGCGGGCCATACAAGCGCACGCCTTTGATATGCGAAAGCCCCTGCCAGAGACGCTTCACTTGCGCGGAGCTGTGCGCGCGCAAGCCGGCGAATGAAGCTTGCAGAAGTTCGCGGCGGCTGCCCAAGATAACATCTTGCGCTACCACCAGCGACGCATAGAAATCAACGGTGGCGGCAGCGCCGGCGATGCCTTCGTGGTTCTGTGTGCCCATCTCAGCGCGCTCAGGCGCAATGTTCGGCGCCGGATCCAATTTGGGGAAGTCGATCGATTCCAGCAGGTCCTTCTTGCCGTAGAAGACGCTCACGTGCGGCCCGTAAAATTTGTACGCCGAGCAAGTGAGAAAATCACAGTTCGTGTCCTTCACGTCGGCCAGAAAGTATGGAGCGTAGTGCACCGCATCGACCAGCGCGAGGGCGCCGACTGAATGAGCCAGCTCAACCGCGCGTTTATAGTCATTCACTGTACCTAACGCGTTACACCCCGCGCCAAACGAAACGAGCCTGGTCTTCTTGTTGACCAATCTTTCAAAGTCGTTCCAATCAAGCTGTCCACTCTCGGGATCCATCTGCGCGACATTCAATGTGACACCGCGCTCAATCACCAGTGCTTGCCAGGGCGCGACATTCGCATGATGTTCCAACTCAGTGATAACGATTTCATCGCCCGGACCGAGCGTGCGACCCAGCGCGCGCGACAGATGATAGATCATCGTCGTGGTGTTGGGACCAAACACGATTTCATTTGCGGACGCATTCAGAAAATCAGCAAATGCATGGCGCCCTGCTTCAATGATCGCGTCGGTTTCGTGACTGGTCGGATACTCCCAGTGCGTGTTGGCATTGTGATTGAGCAGATAGTCCGAGACGGCGTCAACTACGAGCCGCGGCGTCTGGGTGCCGCCGGCACCGTCAAAGTACGCAACCGGAAAACCGTTGTGTAGTCGATCCAGGGCCGGAAACTGCTTGCGAATCTCTACAGTCGAGATGGTTGAAGGTTTGGGTTCAGTGACAGCGCTCATTTAGTCCTATCGGCGAATCAGCATTTGGAAAAACTTGGCGCAGATGCTACCAGAAAAAACTGAGTTACAGAACCAGGAGCGATACTCACGTTCCAGGCCTTCCTGGTTGAACCTTGTGGGCGAGTCGGTACCGCTCTCGCGCATTGTGGCGGCTTTCATACACCTCTGTCACGATTGTGTACGCAACACAAGCAATTTAGCTATCTGACTCCGAGTTAACCATAGAATTTTGTTTGAGCACAGGATGTGCTTAGTGACTGCTAAGTCCGGGACTAATAGCTGGGTTCGGGCGCAGTTCGGCTGCGTTACGCTTGCGAACCGCCGCCCAGATTCATTTATAGCGAAGGAGAACAATAGAATGAAATGCAGTGAAGCCATGACCCGCGACCCGAAGTGTTGCCTGACGAGCGAGACGGCATTCGACGCGGCGCAGTTGATGAAAAGCGAGGATGTGGGGCCGATCCCGATCATTAGCGATCGCGAAACAAAAACGCTTAAAGGGATCGTTACCGACCGCGATTTGGTCCTGAAGGTAATTGCTGAAGCGCGCGATCCAAGAAGCACGACTGCTGAAGAGGTGATGACCACCAGCGTGATCACCTGTCGTTCCGATGATGATGTTGACCGGGCGATGGAGCTTATGCAGCAGCATCAGGTGCGCCGTATTCCGATCGTCGACAACGGCCGATTAGTTGGCATCATCTCACAGGCAGATGTGGCGACGAGAGTCGACGAACCAGCGAAGACGGCTGAAATAGTCGAAGAGATTTCGCTGGCCGCGTCAACGATCTAATTCGAAACCTGGGCGTATGTTAAGAAGGATCAATCTGAGTGCCGCGATCATCGTCGTGGTTTGCTTCTTTCTGCCGTGGGTGCAGGTGAGTTGCGGCGGCGCGAAAGATACCCTGAGCGGTTTCGATCTCGCGAGACACGACGACGCGTTACTTTGGCTGGTGCCGATGCTGATGTCCGCCGTGCTCGTGTTTGTGTTGGTGCGGATGCGCAGCGCGAGTCCACAACTCCTGGGATTACTGAGCACCTTCAGTAGCGTGATCGTCCTGTTCCTGATGAATCGCGAACGCACGCGCGCGCACAACGAATCCGCGCTGATCGCGGCGCAATTGACCGGGTGGTTTTGGCTGGGAATGATCGCCGCAGGCGTAATCCTAATAACCGGCATAGCGATTCTGTTGCGAAGACCGAGGGCTACTGGAAATTAAATCTGTATAGGTTGGGAACCGATGACCTTATCCTTAAAACCAGAACGCCTCAAACGCTACAAAGATGTCGTGGCGTTATTCATAAAGTATGGTCGCTCAGACCTGGTCCAGCAGACTGATCTGGAGACGACCAGCAATGGACATGGCCAAGCACTCACCACTACGGTTGAGCCTAAGGCTGAAGAACTCGCCTCCGATCTCGAGCAGCTTGGCCCCACATTTATTAAACTGGGCCAACTCTTGTCGACGCGCGGCGACCTTTTGCCGGAACCGTACCTGGAGGCGCTCGCTCGTTTGCAGGACCACATTGAACCGTTCTCGTTCGACGAAGTTGAGCAAATCGTTTCGACTGAGTTGGGCGCGCGCCTTTCTAAGCTATTTGTCGAATTCGATCGAGAGCCGACCGCGGCAGCCTCTTTGGCGCAGGTGCATCGCGCTCGCATGCGAGATGGGCGCATGGTCGTCGTAAAAGTCCAGCGGCCAGGCGTGCGCGAGACTATCGTTGCAGACCTTGAATCGCTGGAATCGATTGCCGAGTTTATCGATGCGCACACAGAAATGGGCAAGCGCTATGAATTCAGCAACATGCTCACGGACTTACGCCAGAGCCTCTTGCGCGAACTCGATTTCAAGCGAGAGGCCGGAAACCTGCGGCGCCTGCGCGATAGCCTGCGCGACTTTGAACAAATCGTTATCCCCGAGCCGGTTGAGGACTTCACCACTTCGCGCGTGCTCACGATGGATTACATTGCCGGCAAGAAGATAACCAGCGTGGGTCCCCTGCGGCTGCTGGAGTTGGATGGCCGGTCGTTATCCGAAGAGCTCTTTCGCGCTTATCTAAAGCAGATTCTGGTCGATGGCTTCTTTCATGCTGACCCACATCCGGGGAATGTCTTTATCACCGACGACAACCGCATCGCCATACTTGATCTGGGAATGGTGGGCCACATCAGCGGTTCCTTTCAGGAAAATCTGCTGCGCCTATTACTAGCCATCAGCGAAGGCCGTGGCGACGAAGCCGCTGCCATTTCGATGAAGATGGGCGAGCCCAAGCCCAACTTTGACAAGCAGAACTACGAAAATCGGATTGCGAATTTGGTGGCGCAACACTCCGGCTCGACCCTTGACCAGATCGACGCGGGTCACGTTGTACTCGAGATCACGCGAATCTCAGCCGACTGCTGGTTCCGTCTGCCGGCGGAATTCACAATGATCGCAAAGGCGCTGCTGAATCTGGATAAAGTGGTTTACACGCTCTTTCCCGACTTTGATCCCAACGAGATCATCCGGAACGAGGCGACCAGCATTTTGACGCGCCGGATCGTGAAGAGCATCGAGCCGGGCAGCATCCTGACCCAGTTAATCGAAGTAAAGGAATTCGTTGAGCGGCTGCCGAAGCGCGTTAACAAAATTCTCGACGCTATCGGAAACAACGAACTGAAAATAAGCGTCGATGCAATTGATGAGCGGGTGGTGCTCGATGGACTCCAGAAGGTCGCCAACCGAATTGCACTGGGGCTGGTGCTGGCGGCCTTGATTGTGGGCGCGGCCTTAATGATGAGGGTCGAGACATCTTTTCATATCCTCGGTTATCCGGCCCTGCCAATGATCTTTTTTCTGATGGCGGCAATTGCCGGCATCATTCTGATCTTCAATATCATTTTCTATGACAAGCATCCGCGAAAGAAGACGAATGGAAATTGATGGCGACGGGCCTCTTGAATTGATGTTGACTGGGTTATAAAACGAAAGCGGCGACGTCCTCACCCCGTCGCCGCTCTCCTAAGCACAACCATTAAGGCGTGCCGGGGGCGAGACATTCAGCCACGCCCTAGTTGTCCTGATTCTATCCTATTCGGTGGGTGCGTCAAGTGAAGATTTTCTGGCTTGCTCAAGAGGCCCCATGCCGCCGAGGCCGCTAGAGCAATTAAGTCCAACTCACGGAGATGGTCTTGAGGGTGGTAAGGGTGGAACTCAGGGACATTAGAGTGAGTTCTTGGTAAGCAGATGGGCTAGCCCGCAGCCTGTCAATGGGTTAAGCGCGAGATCGATTGCGGCGACAACGTGCCGCCGGATTGGTTCAAGTAGGTGCGCACTTTCGGCGGCACGTGGCGGCGCAGCAGGGCGTTGCGGGCTTGCCATTGGTCGGCAGCGCTCATTTCGACTAGGAAGCGCAGGTCTTTTCCTTCCATTACGGCTATCGGCACGCCGTCGCGATAAAGCACCCGATTCCTGGAAGACTGAGACAGCCGCGGCCCGGGCGTGATGATGCCCTGGAGATTGAGTGGGTCGGCCGCGCTCAGCGAGATCATTGTTCCTTCGCGGGGCGCGCGGCGAATCGACCTAAGCAGTTGCACCGCTTCCGTCGTCGCGAATTGTTCACCCGAGAATCCGCCCACAAAACGTCCGCCGCGGATCTCTCCCCGAGCTTCCAGACGACGATAGACCCGGAGCAGATCTCGCCACGGCACGGTGATCGATTCGCGGTCGAGGATCTTGCGGAACACCACTCCATAACGTTGCAGCAACTTTCGCGCGATTGCTTCAAGAGTGTCGCGATCGATCGCTTGATGACGGCTGTCGCCGTTACGTTCAGGCAAAGGAGCTTGCTCCGGCTCCTCTCGGCGCAGCCGCACCCAACGCCCAGCGTCATCCATGCTGTAAAATTGTTTACCCCGGCGCCTTCGCTTTTCGACTTCGCGACGCGTCGTCTTGCTGAGCGGGGTGATCAGTGCGCGTAAGCCGGTGAAATTGTCCGCGCTCGCCAAACCACGAAACACCAACTCACCTAGACCTTCTTCGGCCATGCTGGGCAGAAGATTGGTGCCGGCGACAATGTCGACAAAAAACGACGCGCCGTTTTCCCTCAGATAGTCATACACAGCTTGAGTGTTCGTCCCGAGTTGGCTGCCGTTGGCTTCCGCTGCCGTACGAAAGGCTTGACTCCAAATCGGAACATTGCGCCGGTTCAGCAAAACGATTGGCGTGCTGCGCACCGGCGCAGAGCTGCTCGTCTTTTCCGGCGAGACACGCGGCAGAGACAAGCGCAACCAGGTCAGCTTGCCGGACGAACACAGCGCGTCCAGCCATGCGGGATCATAATCGGGCACGCGCGCCGGCAGGAGTTCGGATTCCCACGCACCGGCGGCTGCTTCAAACCCCTCGAGCTGATCGAGGATTGCAGCTACGCTCTCTGGTCCCTCAACCCGGTGATCGGGAGCCACTCTCTGCCAAACGAAAAGGAAACGCAGAAAGTCAGCCGCCGAAACCGGCTCGATTTCTTTTCGCAGACGATTGAGCGTGTAGCTATGAATTCGCGCCAGCAGCCGCCGCGAACACCACTCCTGAACCACCGGGAGCGCAGGCATCCCTGCCTGCGGTTCGCCGCCATCTCTGGCGGCGCCCTCTGTCGTAAACCTCCCGCGCATCGCAAAGCCTTCACTCTCCAACTTGCTTAAAGCAATTTCAATCTGGTTTGGTGAGAGCGAAAACGAAGCCGCCAAATCCGCGACCGTCACCGGCCCCAACCCATCGAGGCGTCCCCGCAGAATCTCAACCAGCGCATCCTCAAACGCCCATGATTCGCTGGCATAACTCGCCGGCGGATCAATTGGTGGAGTAAGCGAAGCCTGCCCGTGAATTGCGCAAAACTGCTTCACCCGCTCAGCCGCAATCCAAAGATCAGCCGGTACAGAACCGCTTGCGGTAGCAGGCGGGTGCAGCACACACGCCCTTCGATCCCGCACAAGTTCATCAAACAGTTCCTGCCAGACATTCCGTCGTCCCTCTTCAACCGCAATCAACCCAAGCTGCATCAACGCATCATGTAACTCGTCAGCGTTTTCAGCTTGCGGCCAGGCCTCTTCGCGCACTCGCTCGATCGCCGCCGCATCCAGCCGGCCCAGATCAGCAGCCGTTTCCGCATCAAGAAAACGCCGATTCATGACCGCCAAAGTGCGCCGCTCTTCAGCCGGCGCATCGTCAAGAAACGCGTACGGCTTCGCCGTCAGAATTTCCTGGGCCAGCGGCGAAGGCTCGTTCATTTCCCGCGCAATCAATTTCCGCTCACCCCTCTCGATTGATCGCAGCAACCCCTCCAGGCCGCGAATGTCCATCGCCTCTTCCAGACAATCGCGAATGGTTTGCGCGACCAGCGGATGAACTGGAATTTCGATCGGTCCGGTCAGGTTTTCCGCGCACGCCACCTGATCTGGAAAGACGAGTGCCAGCAAGTCCTCCGCGGCCATGCGCTGAAGTTGCGGCGCCACTTTCCCGCCGCTGCGCCAGCGGGGAATCGCCAGCGCGCGCGTCGCGTTCCAGCGCCAGCGAATATTGAACATCGGCGCGTCCAACAACGCCTGCGTCAGCACATCACATACGGTTTTCGAATTGAGGTAACTGAAAATAGTTTCGAGTGGAAAACTATGGGTCGGTCCAAGCGAGAGCACGATCGAGTCTTCGGTGGCCGCCGCCTGCAACTCGAAATTGAAAGTACGACAGAAGCGCTTGCGTAACGCCAGACCCCACGCGCGATTCAGATGACTGCCGAACGGCGCATGAATCACCACATGCGTGCTGCCGTTTTCATCAAAGAACCGTTCCGCGACGATCGCCTCCTGAGTCGGCATCACCCCCAATGCCAACTTTGTCAGCGCCAGATACTCAACAATCTGCTCCGCCGCACCATTACTAATGCCTACGATATCAACGAGCCACTTAATGCTGGGAGCGCGGACGTCCCCGTCCGCATCACTCGCAACACCCTCAAGCCGATCCGAAATCTCAGCCCTCAACCGCGAAACTGCTTCCGAGAGTTCACTAGATCGCCCCGGCGCCTCGCCCAACCAGAAGGGAATCGAAGGCGGCTGTCCCGCAGCATCTTCCACTCGCACCGCACCCGGTTCGACTCGCTTGATGCGATATGAAGTATTGCCGAGCTGAAAGATGTCGCCCGCCAAACTCTCGATCGCAAAGTCTTCGTTCAGAGTGCCCACGAAAATTTCCGATGGCTCCAGGATGACCCGATAGTCCGACGTATCCGGAATCGCGCCGCCACTGGTAATGGCTGCCAGCCGCGCGCCGCGTCGCGCTCGCAGACGCTGATTCACCGCGTCATGATGCAGATAAGCACCGCGCCGGCCACGTCGAGTGGCGAAGCCTTCGGAAAGCATGCGCACCACCGCATCGAAATTGTCACGGGTGAGATTGCGAAATGGGTAGGCGTGGCGAATCATTTCGAACAGGGCATCTTCCGTCCATTCTTCGGCCGCCACCGTGGCGACGATTTGCTGCGCGAGGATGTCAAATGGCTGTTCAGGAATCGTCAGTTGATCGAGTTCTCCTCGCCGCACTGCATCGAGCAATGCCGCGCACTCAACCAGTTCATCGCGCGTCAACGGAAAGACCCGGCCTTTCGGAAATCCACTGACCGTATGATTAGAACGGCCGGTGCGCTGAAGCAAAGTAGAAATCGCGCGCGTCGATCCAATTTGAATCACCAGATCCACTGCACCCACGTCAATCCCTAGTTCGAGCGACGCCGTCGCTACCAATGCGCTCAGCTCGCCTGACTTCAGACGCTGCTCAGCCGACAAACGAAGTTCGCGAGCCAGACTGCCGTGATGAGCGGTGACGTTCTCGTCTCCCAATCTTTCGCCCAGGTGTCGCGCAGCCCGTTCAGCCATGCGGCGCGTGTTCACAAACACGAGCGTCGTCTTGTGTTCCTGAATCAACGCAGCTACGCGGTTGTAAATCTCTTCCCAAACTTCATTCGACATGACCGCTTCCAAAGGCGAACTGGGGATCTCGATTGCCAAATCGAGCTTGCGCGAATGGCCGGTGTCAATGATCGTGCAACGCGGAGTGCTGTCATCAGCAAGATTCGCCGTGCCAACCAGAAAGCGAGCCACCTCCTCGATCGGTTTCTGTGTCGCTGACAGCCCGATGCGCACCAGAGGCTCTTTGACCAGCGCCTGCAATCGTTCGATCGAAAGTGAGAGATGCGAGCCGCGCTTGTCATCGACCATCGCATGAATCTCGTCGACGATCAGCGTGCGCGTCGTGCTAAGAATCCGGCGGCCGCCTTCGCTGGTCAGCAGTATGTAGAGAGATTCCGGTGTGGTGACGATAATGTGCGGCGGCTTTTTGATCATCGCCGCGCGGTCCTTCTGCGGCGTGTCTCCTGTTCGGACCAGCGTGCGAATCTCAACGCCGCTAATCCCCGACGCTTCGAGATTTTGTTGAATGCCGCGCAACGGTTCCTGCAAATTGATCTGAATGTCGTTGCTCAGCGCTTTCAGGGGCGAGACATAAACGACCTGTGTTTCATCGACGAGTTTTCCATCGACAGCCTTCCAAACCAGATCGTCGATGGCTGAAAGAAACGCGGAGAGCGTTTTGCCTGAACCGGTGGGCGCGGCGATCAACGTATGCTCGCCACGTTTGATGGCGGGCCAGGCGCGGGCCTGCGGTTCAGTCGGAGCAGGGAACCTTTTCAGGAACCAGTCGCGGACCGCGGGATGGAAATATTCGAGCTCTTTCATAAAGGGCCGCCAGTGTACCATGAATGAAACGCTGTGTTAAGGACGGAGACTGCTTTTGAGCAGGTGTTAGAGTACCGACTTCAGTCGGGCTTTGGTTCCCCGGGAAAACCCAACTAAAGTTGGTACTCTAACGCCGGCATTTAGAGCGCTCACTTTCAGCGAAGTTTAGTTTAAGCGATCGGCAATGACAAAAGCACATCGCGATTATCATCCTTCAAAACTGAAGCGAACCGCGAAATCCAGACAGCGCGCCCCCAGCGGCCGTGTCGAGATCCCGCCAGGTGTCGAGCAGCTCGAAGTCAGTTTTAGAGATCGACAAGTAAAGCTGACGAACCTGAACAAGCTTTTCTGGCCCGAACTTAAAATCACCAAGCGCGACTTGCTGCAGTACTATGCCGATGTCGCGCCGGTGCTGCTGCCCCACCTGCAGGATCGCGCCATGGTGATGAAGCGTTATCCGAACGGCGCCGCCGGTGAATTCTTTTTTATGAAGCGCGCGCCGTCGCCGCGGCCGGAATGGATTGAGATATGTTCGATCGCGCATAGCTCGGGAAACATCGTAGACTTTCCCATGATCCAGGATTTACCGGCGTTGCTCTGGGTCATCAATCTGGGTTGCATCGATCTGAATCAATGGTACGCGCGCTGCGATGACGTTGACCGGCCGGACTATCTGCACTTCGATCTCGATCCGGTGCCCGGCGCGAAGTTCGAGCAGGTGAGGGAATCGGCTTTGGTTGTGCGCGATGCCTTGGAATCTTTGAAGATGCCTTGTTATGCAAAGACGACCGGCTCGAAGGGCATACACGTGTACGTTCCCATCGTGCGGGGGCCCACTCAGAAGCAGGTGTGGACAATCGCGAAAGAGATTGCGCAGGTTTTAGAATCAGCGAACCCAAAACTGATCACTGCCGAGTATCGTATCGCCAAGCGGCCGAAAGGCCGGGTGCTGGTTGATTACAATCAGAACGCATGGGGACGAACGCTGGCGTCAATCTATTCGGTCCGGCCGACTCCGAAAGCGTCGGTGTCGACGCCGGTAACGTGGAAAGAGATTGAGCGCGGCGTCAGCATTGAAGACTTTCGTTTAGATAACGTGCGCAAACGGATTGCGAAGTTAGGTGACCTTTGGGCGCCGTTGTTGTCGAAACAGAAACGATTCAATCTCAAGCCCTATTTGAAATGAGGATCTCAACGCAAAGGACGCAAAGTCTTTCGCAAAGGAACGCAAAGGAGTTGTCCTTAGCGTACTTGGCGGCGTACCTTTGCGCCCTTTGCGCTTAAATCGCTAACGAATAGGTCAATCTGAGTTCAACTATGACTCTTCCACTTAAACAACCCTACGCGCCGATGGAGGCCAAGTCCGTGGCCCAACTCCCGACCGGCGCCGGCTGGCAGTACGAACCGAAGTGGGACGGCTTTCGCTGCATCGCGTTCCGCGATGGTGATCGGCTTGATCTCCAATCGAAGAGTGGCCAGCCGCTCAGTCGTTACTTCCCGGAACTCGTCGAGGCTTTACTAAAACTGAAACCGAAACAGTTCGTGCTTGACGGAGAGATCGTCGTTCCAGTTGATGGCCGTCTGTCGTTCGACGATCTGCTGATGCGCATTCACCCAGCCGCCAGCCGCGTGCAGAAACTCGCGAAAGAACATCCGGCCATGCTCATTGTGTTCGATCTGCTGGTGGATGAGCGCGGTAAATCGATCGCCGGATTCACGCTATCGGAAAGACGACCAAAACTGGATGCATTCGCGAAGAAATACTTCGCCAAAAACAAATCGATCGAGCTCTCGCCCGCCACAAAGGATTTGAAGATTGCCAAAGGCTGGCTGGCCGGCGCCGGTGGTGATGTTGATGGAGTCATCGCCAAGCGCCTCGACCTGCCGTATCAAACCGGCAACCGAGACGGCATGGTGAAAGTAAAACGACTGCGCACCGTTGACTGCGTCGTCGGCGGATTTCGTTATGCATCGGAAGGAAAGCTGGTCGGCTCAATGCTGCTCGGACTCTATGATGAAAAGGGATTACTGCACCACGTCGGCTTCACCTCAGGCATCAAGGCGACTGAAAAGCCGGCACTCACGAAGAAACTCGAAGCGCTAATCAAACCGCCCGGCTTCACCGGCCGCGCCCCCGGCGGTCCGAGCCGCTGGAGCACCGAACGTTCCGCCGAATGGAAACCCCTCGCGCCCAAACTCGTGATCGAAATCCAATACGATCACTTCACCGGCGGCCGCTTCCGCCACGGCACAAAGTTCCTGCGCTGGCGTCCGGAAAAGAAGCCAGCGCAGTGTTTGATGGATCAGGTCAGTCAGAACCGCCTGGGGTAGCGGACGGTTTGAATGTTCCTCATCAGCCGAATCACTGTCAGAGTTTAACCGCCCGCCTCCGCAGGCGGTCCTGACTCAGGGTTACTGCAGCACAAAGTTATAAGTAATCAGTCCCTGTACCTTCACGGGTACGCCGCTCAGCTTCGTTGGTGTGAAGCGTGCGCGGGTTGCTGCCTCCTTCGCAGCGGCGAGCAACATCGGGTGGCCCGACATGGTCTGGGCTGAGATCACTTTTCCTTCTTCGTTAACCAAAATCTGAACGGTTACCGCGCCTTGAACGTGAATCTGCTTAGCCATCGCTGGATAAGGTGGCTGAGGTAAGCTGATCGCTTGTGCTAAGAGTACCCCCGTCGAGACGTTCCGAATCGTCGGTGGCTTTACGACGGGCGGTGTTGGCGGGGTCGTCGTGTCGTCGACTTTGACGGTTGGAGCGGTGCCGGTGCAGGTTATGCAGCCGGTTGAATTGTTGGAAGCCGTGGTTGGTGGATCGACGTTTCGATCGCCCAGATGAAATGCACCGGTAACGGGCGGGACGTCCGACGCTTTGGTTCCGAGGTTATCCGGTACGCGGGTCGGATCGTTTGTTTGGGCGATGGCTGTCGTTCTCACCGACTCGGTTATGTTTCGATCAACCGGCGAGTTCGTGGGCGCCGATCGGCGAATTGGCTGAGTGTCGTGCTGCCGTACAGGCTGAGCGGTTGGCGTGACCGGAGGCACCCAGTTGAGAATCTCCAGGTCGTTGCTCTGTGCTTCGAGGTGCGCGTCGTAGGCATAGATGCTGGCGACGCCGGCGGCGGACAGAATCAGCGCATAGGCTGCAATGGTGGCGAGAAAGAATGAACTGCGACGCTTAAACTCCTGGCGGTGCGAATCGGACTCGATCAGATTGGTAAACATCTCTTTGCTCCTCTGTGCTGCCGGTGCCATTCGGGTCGAGGAAGCTGGAGTGTTAGACAACGCGCGGGCGATCTTGTTCCCGAATAAAGTGAGGGCCTTGGCAACGGAGCATTCAAGCGATGACATGAAGGCAGTACCGCGAGCGTAGCGACCGGGTCTGCCCGTCGATCTCGAGCCCTGGGCGAAATGGGACCCGGTCGCTACGCTCGCGGTACTGACCTCATCGCCAGTAGGATCAATCGTCGCGGTACTGAGCTCTTTGCCAGTCGGACTAAGCCTGACACTCAGATCGCGAACTTTCACCGCGTTTGGACACTGTCACTTAATTCCATTACGATATCGCCGCCCTACTAGCCTAATCTTTCAGGAGAAGGAATCATGGCCACTGCAGCGCCTCAGGAAGAACTCAATCCGTTTGAGATTGCCAAGCAACAATTTGATCGCGCGGCCGACTATCTCGAGTTGGAACAGTCTCTGCGCAACGTCCTGCGCAGCGCCAAGCGGCAACTGATCGTTTCGATTCCAGTGAAGATGGACGGCGGCGAGGTCAAGGTTTTCGAAGGCTATCGCGTACAGCACAACATCGCGCGCGGTCCGGCCAAAGGCGGCATCCGCTATCATCCTCAGGTGACCCTCGACGAAGTGAAGGCGCTGGCGTCGTGGATGACCTGGAAATGCGCGACGGTCAACATTCCCTACGGTGGCGGCAAGGGCGGCGTGGTGTGCGATCCCAAGACTCTCTCGATAAACGAACTCGAACGTCTGACCCGGCGCTATGCATTCGAGATCGCTCCGATCATTGGACCCGATCGAGACATTCCCGCGCCTGATGTTTATACAGACTCGCAGACGATGGCTTGGATCATGGACACGATCTCGATGGTGCGCGGACATACTGAGTTGGGCGTGGTCACGGGCAAGCCTTTGTCGCTCGGCGGTTCGCAGGGAAGACATGAAGCGACGGCGCGCGGCGCGCTCTATGCTTTGCGTCAGGCGTGCAACGTGAAGGGAATGAAACTAAAGGACGCGCGGGTGGCGGTACAGGGCTTTGGCAATGCCGGCTCGATCATCGCGCGCCTGGTTGCTGAGGATGGCGCACGCGTCGTGGCCGTGTGCGATTCGAAGTGTGGACTGTCTTCTGAGAACGGGCTGGATATTCAAGCCGTACTGAAACATAAAGAGGAGACGCGGTCGCTTCGTGGCTTCCCCGGGGTAAAAGAGATTGCCCCTGACGATGTGCTGGAAGTTGATTGCGACATTCTGTGTCCGTCGGCGCTCGAGAACAGTATTACCGCCGCCAACGTCGGGAAGGTGAAGGCTAAGATCATTGCCGAGCTGGCGAATGGACCGACGACGCCGGTTGCCGACCGCGTGCTGGAAGACGAAGGCGTCATGCTGATTCCCGACATTCTGGCGAACGCGGGCGGCGTGACCGTCAGTTATTACGAATGGGTGCAGGACCAGTATTCGTTCTTCTGGAGCGAGAAACGGATCAACCAGACTTTGGAAGACACGATGGGCGACGCGTTTCACAAGGTGCATCAGACGGCGCAACGCTACAATACCGACATGCGTACCGGCGCATACATCCTGGCGATCGATCGGGTAGCCGAAGCGACGCGCGTGCGCGGGATATTTCCGTAGCATTTGGAGTGCGGCGACTTGTCGCCGCTTTTCTTTGCTGTTCAATAGAGGAGAAAAAAGCGGTGACAAGTCACCGCACTCCAAAGAAGATGAGCGACAAAATCACCGTCTACGAAAAGCCGACTTGAACGAAGTGTCGCGAGATGGACAAGCTGCTCCGTGCGAGTAGCATTCCGTTTGAGAAGATCAATTATTACCTCGCGCCGATCGGTGAGAAGAAACTGAGGGAGTTGATCAAGAAGATGGGCATCAAGCCGCGTGAACTTCTGCGTACCAGCGAAGCTATCTATCGCGAGTTGCGTCTGGGCAAGAAAGACCTCAGCGACGATGAGGTC
Organism: Pyrinomonadales bacterium; assembly: GCA_038210455.1. Classification (GTDB taxonomy): domain Bacteria; phylum Acidobacteriota; class Blastocatellia; order Pyrinomonadales; family Pyrinomonadaceae; genus UBA11740. The sequence continues at coordinate 68,896 of JBBQWP010000027.1, forward strand.
ATTGCGCTGATGGTGGAGCATCCCGACTTGATTCAGCGACCCATCGTCGAGCGAGGTGATCGCGCCGTTCTGGGAAGACCGACTGGGAATGTGAAAGCGCTGTTGTAATTTGGAGACACGTATGCTGAATGTCAGGTTGGTTCGATAAGATGTAGTTGATTTAAGAGCTGCATCCAGGAGCAACGACGATGACGATTCAGCGGACCAGATTTATTCCCCGCGATTACGACGTGTTTGCGGGGCTCGAT